>LM997412.1:0-1200000 GCA_000952975.1 Peptoniphilus sp. ING2-D1G
ATGGACATAAAATTAAATAATTTATGGAACGATATCATGAATAAACTCCAAGCTCAATCCATAACCTCTGTTTCTTTTGATACTTGGTTTAAAGATATGAAATTAAAGGAGATAAATGAGGATAAGAAAATTTTTTATGTAACTGTCCCCATAGATTTTATTAAAGCCAGACTCACAAATAATCCATCTCAGCTTAGAATAGTAAAAAAATGTATTAAGGAAATAATGGACGAAGATTATGAGGTAGTTATTTTAACCGAAGACGAAGATATGCCCCTTTCAAATCGAAATAACAGAGAATACAGACCACCTACCAGACTTAATCCCAAATATATTTTTGAAAATTTCGTAGTGGGAAAAAGCAATGAATTTGCCCATGCAGCAGCTCTTGCAGTCGCTGAAAATTATGAAGATCCCTCTGATGCTCATTCTAATCCGTTATTTGTATACGGAGGTGTTGGCCTTGGCAAAACTCACTTGATGCAAGCTATAGGTCATTTTGTAAATATTTTAGATAAAAACAAAAAAATACTTTATGTTACAAGCGAGCAATTTACCAATGAACTCATAAATTCAATTCAGACGAATCAAAACGAAAAATTCAGAAACAAATACAGAAAAGTGGACATTCTATTAATAGACGATATTCAGTTTATTGCCGATAAGGACAGAACAATGGAAGAATTTTTTCACACCTTCAATGAACTCCACAGTCAAAATAAACAAATTGTTCTGACTTCCGATAAACCTCCTCAAGAAATAAAATCTCTTGAAGAAAGACTTATCTCAAGATTCGCATGGGGCCTTGTAGTGGATATTCAGCCGCCTGATCTGGAAACAAGAATTGCAATACTAAGATCAAAGGCTAATAACGAAGGATATGATGTATCAGATGATGTGATAAACTTCATAGCAAAAAACGTAAAAAGCAATATAAGAGAACTTGAAGGAGCACTGTCGAGAATAATGGCCTATTCAAAATTAACTTCAAATTCTATTACTGAAGAAACAGCAGAGATAATTTTAAAGGATATTTACAATACTAAAAAAGAAAAAGAAATAAACACCGAAATCATAAAAGAGGTAGTATGCAAGCATTTCAACATATCGGTGGCGGATATGAATTCTAAAAAAAGAACCAGAAATATAGCATATCCAAGGCAAATAGCCATGTTTATAACAAGGGAATTAACCGATCTTTCCCTTCCTAAAATAGGAGAGGAATTCGGAGGAAGAGATCATTCAACTGTAATACATGCATATAATAAAATTGAAAAAGATATGGAGAAACATACTTCTCTAAAGATAAAAATAAATAATTTTAAAAAAGAAATAACCGGCTGATGTTAGTAACTTAGATAAATATTCAAATAATCAACATTTTATAAAACTTATCAAATATTGTTGATTATTTGTTTTGAAGCACTTACTAACAAACTAACAACCCCTATTACTATTATTAATATATATATATACTATATATGTGATTGGAGAAAAAAATGAAAATCAAAGTAAATAGAAAAGAACTCGTTAAACACATTAATATCGTACAAAAAGCTATTTCCAACAGAACCACTAAACAGATACTTGAAGGTATACTTTTAATAGCTGAAGATAATATTCTTACATTGATTGCATCCGATGAAAAAATAAGCATAAAAAGCAAGCTTTCAACTATTGTTAACAAATCGGGAAAATGCGTTGTAAACGCCAGGCTTTTTGGAGAAATAATAAGAAGATTACAAGATGATGTAATAGATATTACAGTAAATCAAAACAATATGAATATCAATGCTAAAAGGTCGGATTTCAACATACAAGTTCAAAATGAAGAGGAATTCCCAAATTTACCGCGAATGGATGATGGATTGAATTTTGAAATAGATTCTGAAGATTTAAAAGATGCTGTAAGAAAAACAACCTTTGCGGTTTCTATAGATGAAACGAGAATAAATTTCACAGGGGTTTTTATGGACGTAAATCCTGAAGAAATAAATTTTGTTGCAATTGACGGATTCAGAATGGCGCTAAAGAGCATAAAAACAAAAACAGAAACGAAAACTTCAGTCATAATACCTGCAAGAGCATTAAATGAACTTGTAAAAATAATAGAAGAGGAAGAAAAAATAATAAAAGTTGATTTGAGTTTCAATCAAATAAAGTTCACTCTTGATAATGCTGAATTGTACAGCACTTTAATTCCGGGGGAATTCTTTAAATACGAAGGTCTAATAAGAAAAAATCACACGACAGTTGCCTCTACAAATATATTTGAACTGCAAAACGCACTTGAAAGAGCATCTCTATTGGCAAAGGAAGAAAGAGCAAATCTTGTAAAACTGGATGTTCACGATTCGGATATATTAATAACATCAAATTCTGAAATAGGATCTGTAAAGGAAAATGTGGAATCTCAAGTTGATGGAGAGGGATTGAAAATAGCTTTCAATTCAAAATATCTACTGGAAGGAATAAAGAATATGACAAGTGAAACACTGAAACTCAATTTTACAGATTCTGTAAATCCCTGCATAATCACTGAAGAAGAGGATCCTGATTACATTTACCTCGTACTGCCTGTAAGACTTGCGAATTAGGAGAAAATCATGGACAAAGATCATATTACACTTAGTGATTTTTTAAAATTGAACAATATAGTCCAAAGTGGAGGAGAAGCAAAAATTTTAATTCAATCAGGGCAAGTAAAGGTAAATGGAGAAGTTGAAACAAGAAGAGGTAAAAAACTTCAAAAAGGAGATAAAATTACACTTAACTCAGAAGAATATACATGGTGAATAATGAAAATTTTAAATTTAGAAATTTTTAAATTTAGAAATTATGAATACTTAAATTTTAAACCCGATATAAATTTAAATTTAATTTTGGGTGAAAATGCCATGGGAAAAACCAATTTTCTGGAAGCTATTTATATGCTAACTTTCGGAAAATCCTTTAGAACCTCAAGAGATAAAGATCTCATAAAGATAGGTTCAAATAATACAATATTAAAATCTAAAGTACTTAATTTTGAATATGAAGACGAATTGGAAGTAGAAATTGAATTACAAGGATCAAATAAGTTTAAGATAAATGAAAAGCAGGAAAGTATAAAAAAATACAAAAAAAATTTCAGTTCGGTAATTTTTTCTCCTGCTGATTTAAACATGATAAAACAATCACCCAATGAAAGAAGAAAATATTTAGATGATTTAATATCCATAATAAGCCCGGTATACGAACACAATCTATCATGTTATAAAAAAATAGTTTTCCAACGAAACAGATTATTAAAAAATAATTTAAAAGAAAATAATAGCAAAAATTTACTGGAAGTCTATAATTTTCAACTTGCAAATTATGGAATAAAGCTATTAAAGGAAAGACTTAAAATAATAAGAATATTTGAAAAATTTTGCAAACATCACTTCAAAGTTTTATCGGGAGGAGATGATTTCAAAATAACTTATTTAAGTACAATAGCTTTTAATTTGGAAGAAGATATAGGAAAAACCTTTAAAGAGAGTTTAAATAAGGCATTAACTTCAGATTTAGAAAAAAGAATAACCACAATAGGACCTCATAGAGATGATCTTGATTTTAAAATAAACGGACTTTCTGCAAAAAATTACGCATCACAAGGCGAGATAAGAACTGCCGTGCTATCTTTAAAACTATCTGAAATAGATTTGATAAAAGAATATAAAAAGAACAATCCTATATTGTTGCTTGATGATGTTTTTTCTGAACTGGATAAAAACAGGATAAGTTATTTGATTAATAATATATCAAACACCCAAACATTCATTACATCAACGAGTTATGATTTTAAAATAAGTGATTTAAAGGGGAGTATTTATGAAGTTAAAGAAGGGAAAATTTTTAATATAGACAGGAGAATGAAATGAAGAATAATGAAAGACATTATGGTGCCGAAGATATTCAGGTTTTAACAGGTCTTGAACCTGTAAGAAAAAGACCTGGTATGTATATCGGTTCTACAGGAGAAAAGGGACTGCATCATTTAGTATATGAGGTAGTTGACAATTCCATTGACGAAGCCTTGGCGGGTATTTGCGACAAAATAACAATCGAAATTCACGAAAATGGAGCGATTTCTGTAACCGATAACGGCTCGGGGATACCTACCGAAATTCATCCCCAAACCAAAAAAAGCACAGTTGAAACCGTACTTACCATACTTCATGCAGGGGGAAAATTCACCAATAAAGCTTATTCAGTATCGGGAGGTCTGCACGGAGTAGGGGTTTCCGTAGTAAATGCACTTTCAATTGAACTGGTAGCAACAATCAAGAGAAATGGAAAAATATATCAGCAAAAATTCTCAAGAGGAAAAGCTGTAAGTGAGCTTGAAATTATCGGCACTACTGAAAAATCCGATACGGGAACAAAAATATATTTTGTACCCGATGAAGAAATATTTGATACGGTTATATTTAACGATGAAGTTCTCTTAAGAAGATTTAGAGAAATGGCATTTTTAAACAAAGGCATCACAATAGAATTTATAGATAGAAGAAATGATAAAAGTGAAATTTTTATGTACGAAGGTGGAATAAAATCCTTTGTAGAGTTTATAAATAGAAAGAAAACTCCCGTACAAAAAAAAATAATTTATATAGATGAAGAAAGAGAAAAGGTTGTAGTAGAGATAGCTCTTCAATACACGGATTCCTACAATGAAACCGTGCTTACTTTTGCAAATAACATAAATACAGAAGAAGGAGGAACTCACCTTTCAGGACTGAGATCTGCACTTACAAGGACAATAAATGAATATGGACGAAAATACAATATAATAAAGGAAAAAGAAGAAAATTTATCCGGTGAAGATGTAAGAGAAGGTCTTACAGCTGTAATATCGGTTAAACTTCCCAATCCTCAATTTGAAGGACAAACAAAAGCAAAGCTCGGTAATTCCGAAATCAGAGGCATAGTAGATTCAGTATTATCTGAAAATTTGGAAAACTTTTTAGAGGAAAATCCAAAGATTGCAAAATCCATATTGGAAAAAGCCCTTTCAGCAAGAAGAGCAAGAGAGGCCGCACGAAAGGCAAGAGATCTTTCAAGAAAGAAAAATATTTTGGATAGCATGGCTCTTCCCGGAAAACTAAAGGACTGTCAGAACACCGACAATGAAACAACGGAGATTTTCCTTGTGGAAGGTAATTCCGCAGGAGGCTCGGCGACTGATGCAAGGGATTCAACTTATCAAGCAATTCTTCCCCTTAGAGGTAAGATAATGAATGTAGAAAAAGCAAGAATTGACAGAGTACTTAATTCAGAAGAAATAAAAGCCATGATAACAGCCTTCGGTACAGGTATCGGAGAAGATTTCAACATTGAAGATTTAAGATATAACAAGATAATAATAATGACCGATGCCGATATAGACGGCGCTCATATAATGACACTTCTGCTTACATTTTTATTCAGATACTTAAGACCTCTCATTGAAGAAGGGCATGTATATGTGGCAAAACCTCCGCTTTTTGGAATTCTACACAGAAATAAAGCTGTGAGATATTGTTACGATGAAGCGGAACTCCAAAGCGCTTTAAAGGAACTTGGAAAAGATAAAAAATATGAAATAAAACGATATAAAGGTCTCGGAGAGATGAATGCCGAAGATCTTTGGGAAACAACCATGAATCCGGATCACAGGATACTGCTTAGGATAGAATTGGATGATTTGGTTTATGCTGATGAAACCTTTGATACACTAATGGGATCCGAAGTTGAACCCAGACGTGAATTTATACAAGAAAATGCAAAATATGTTGATTATATAGATGCATAGGAGGAAATATGAGTGAATTTTCAAATAGTGGAATAGTCGATGTAAAACTGTCGGAAAAAATGAGGAAGTCTTACCTCGAGTATTCCATGAGCGTAATAGTATCCCGTGCATTACCTGATGTAAGAGATGGTTTAAAACCGGTACACAGAAGAATATTGTATGGAATGCAAGTTTTAGGATTAACTCCCGGAGGTCCTTATAAAAAATCTGCAAGACTTGTAGGAGATGTAATGGGTAAATTTCACCCTCATGGGGATTCATCCATTTACGATGCTACAGTTAGACTTGCACAACCCTTCAATACGAGATATCCCTTAGTGGACGGACAAGGTAACTTCGGAAACATCGATGGAGACGGCGCAGCGGCAATGCGTTATACAGAAGTGAGAATGGCAAAACTCGCCCTTGAAATGCTAAGAGATATAAATAAAGATACAGTGGATATGGTTCCTAATTTCGATGAAGAAGAAATTGAACCCGCCGTACTTCCGGCGAGATTTCCCAATCTTTTAGTAAACGGATCTGCCGGAATTGCAGTAGGAATGGCTACGAATATGCCTCCTCATAACTTAAGAGAAGTCATAGACGGAGTAATAAGTTTTATAGACAATGAAGACATAACAATAAAAGAACTAATGAAGGACATAAAGGGACCGGATTTTCCCACAGGCGCCTATATAATGGGAAGAGAAGGAATAAAACAAGCCTATGAAACAGGCAGAGGCAAAATTCAAATAAGAGCCGTCGCTGAGATAGAGGAAGTAAAAAACAAGCAAAGAATAATAATAAGAGAACTTCCCTACCAAGTCAACAAATCAGCTCTTCAAGTGAAGATAGCCTCCTTGGTAAAAGATAAAGTCATTGAAGGAATTTCCGCAATAAGAGATGAATCCTCCAGAAAAGGAATAAGAGTAGTAATTGATTTAAAAAAGGATGCTCATGCAAATGTCGTTTTAAATAAACTGTACAAAAACACTCAAATGCAAATAACCTTCGGGATAATAAACTTGGCTCTTGTAAACGGAGTACCTAAAATTTTAAATCTCAAGGAATTAATTTCCCATTATGTGGATCATCAAATAGAAGTAGTGACAAGAAGAACTAAATTCGACTTAGATAAATCAAAAGCCAGAGCTCATATAGTTGAAGGGCTTGAAATTGCTCTGGACAATATAGACAGAATTATAGAAATCGTAAGATCTTCAAAGGACGATGCTGAAGCTAAGGAAAAATTCACATTGGAATTTGGACTTTCAGACATTCAAGGACAGGCAATTCTCGATATGAGAATAAAAAGACTCACAGGACTTGAAAGAGAAAAACTGGACAGCGAATACAAAGAACTTCTTAAAATCATCAGAGAATTAACTGAAATTTTAGATGATCATTCAAAATTAATGGGAAAAATAAAAGAAGAATTAAATGAAATAAAAGAAAAATATTCAGACTTAAGAAGAACCGTAATAAAAGCTTCGGAATCTGAAATAGATATAGAAGACATAATAAAAGAAGAAGATGTAGTAATAACACTTACAAAACTCGGCTATATAAAAAGAATGCCCGAAGGAACATATAAACCCCAAAGAAGAGGCGGAAGAGGAATTTCCGCTCTAAGCACAAAGGACGGAGATTTTGTATGTGATTTATTTGTAACATCAAGCCACGATTCAATATTGTTCTTTACAAATTTAGGAAGAGTATATAGACTTAAATCATATGAAATACCTGAAAGCTCAAGACAGGCAAGAGGAATGGCTGTGGTCAACCTATTGGAACTATCAGCCGGAGAAACTATTCAATCCATAATACCGGTAAAAGAATTCGATCCGGATCTTAATATTTTAATGGCTACAAAAAAAGGAATAGTTAAAAAAACATCCTTTGAAGAATACAAAAACATAAGAAAAACAGGTATAATTTCCATGAACTTAAAGGAAGAAGACTCAATTATAGCAACAATGCTCACCACGGGAAATGAAGATGTAATAATTGCCACTAAAAAAGGAAAAGCCATAAGATTTTCCGAAAAAGACGTAAGAAACACAGCCAGAAACTCCATGGGAGTAAAGGCAATTGAACTGGATAAAGATGATGAGGTAATAGGATGCGAAATAGCCGATGATGAAAAATTCATGCTCGTGATTTCTGAGAGAGGATACGGCAAAATAACACCTATGACCGAGTACAGAACACAATCTCGTGCAGGTAAAGGAATGATAACCTATAGACCCAAGCAAAAAACAGGCAATTTAGTATCTTCAAAAGTAGTGGACAAAGAAGATGAAATAATGATAATAACAGTAGAAGGAATCATTATCAGAATAAAGGTGGATGAAATATCAACTATGGGACGTGCGACATCAGGAGTAAAACTCATGAATATAACGGATTCGGAAGTTGTAGCTGTAGCGACATATATAGGAGATTAAGGAGGAAAAAGTGTTTAACATAAAATATGAAGTAAAGGAAGAACTCATAATTTATCCACAAGGTGAATTGGACATATATACAACTCCAAAATTTAAAAAAGAAGTATTGAATCTATACAAAGAAAATCAAAAAAACATACTGATAGACGGAATTAATTTGGAATATATCGACTCTACAGGTTTGGGAGCATTTATGTTCATATTGAATGAAATAGAAAAGAATGAGCATAAACTCGCCATTCAAAATATAAATCCCAGCATAAAAAAACTGTTTACAATTACAAAATTAGATAATATATTTGAAATGAGGTAAAAAATGGAAAAAATCAGTCTTAAAATTCCGGCAAATGCCAAATATTTCAGTTCCGTAAGACTATTTTTATCAGGAATATTAACAGGTATGAATTTCGACATTGAAAAAATAGAAGACTTGAAAATGGCTCTTAGCGAATGTTTAAATGTAGCCCTTAAACTTGAATGTGAAGAAATAATAGAAATCGAATTTGCAATATCAGGTAATCAAATAAAAATAAAAATAGGAAATATCTGTGAAAAAGAAACAGATTTCTCGGAAGAAATATCTCTTCCTCTAAAAATAGTGGAATGTCTTGTAGATAAATGTGAAATGGAAGATGAAAATCTGATAATAACCGCAGAAGTGTAGGTAATAATATGAATGCCGAACAATATTATAAATTAAACAGAAAACTGACTAAGGAAGAAAGAAAAGATCTGTTTAAAGAATATGAAAAAACAAAGGATATGGAAATAAGAGATATTCTAATAAAGGAACATCTCTACATAGCTGAAGTACTTTCAAAAAAATATGCAGGTCGAGGAATAGACTATGACGACATATTTCAGGTAGCTTCCATAGGTCTTATATATGCAATAGAAAGATACGATTTGTCAAAGGGTTTTGAATTCTCTTCCTTTGCAACACCTACAATAATAGGGGAAATAAAAAAACATTTCAGAGACAAGGGATGGACCATCAGAGTTCCACGAAGAATTCAGGAACTGTCTAAAAAAATAAACAACGCCAGAGTTAATCTCTCACAGCAATATCAAAAAACTCCCACTGTAAATGAAATAGCCGATTATTTAAATACCACACCGGAAGAAATTCTTGAAACCATAGAAGCAAGTAAAGTATATTCCCCACAATCATTGGATATCGTATATGATTTAAACGGAGATGATAAGGAAATCAACTTAGGAGATTTAATAGGCATAGATGAAAAATATTTTGATAAAATAGAAGTAAATGACTTGCTTAAAAAAGCCATGTCAGATTTAAACGAAATAGAAAAAACCATATTGGTAGAAAGATATTTCAACGGAAGCACCCAAGTGTCAATAGCAAAAAAATTGGATATATCTCAAATGACCGTTTCAAGAATAGAAAAAAAAGTATTAACTAAAATGAAAAAAGAAATGATAAAAACCTTGGAGGCATAACATGAGCAGAAAAAAATTTATGCTATATCTCAATAAAGCTATATTTGCATTTGAAGTACTTATCTCAATAATGCTTGTAATAGGAATAGTAATATCTGTTCCGGATATTTTAAGATACTATATAAAAATACTTCAAAACGATGTTCAAGTAAGTGCAATATTATTCAATAATTTTTTATCTCACGTATTGATGCTTGTAATAGCCATGGAATTTATACTTTTATTGGTAACGCAAAACGATTCTACTACAGTTCACTTGATAACATTGGTAATAGCAAGAAAAATGTTGATAAAATCCGATGAAATGTCAGATATTCTCCTGGGGGTAATAGCAATAACAATACTATTCTTAACCAGAAAATTTCTTTCAAAGGAAAGCGGCTCAACGAATATGAAGAGGATGAACGATGAAAAAATATTTTCAGGAGCATCTGAAATAGAAGAGATAAACAGGATTTATAACTATAAAATAGATCCCCTTGACTTTGTAACTATAGGTGGATTAGTTTCAAAATTATCAGACATAAATGGAGTAGAACTTGAAGTAGGACAGATGCTTGAAGACAATGACTACATTTATGAAATTAAAAAAATGAGCAACGGACTCATAGAAGAAGTTTCAATATATAAAAAAAATAAAAAAGAATAAGGTAAGAGGTCGAAATAAATGGTAATTAAGCCGAAATCTTATAAGCAGTTAGCCTATGAAGAGCTTAAAGAAAATATAATAGAAGGAACATATAAACCCAATCAGGTTTTAAATGAAAGATCTATATCTGAAGATTTTGGAATAAGCAGAACTCCCATAAGGGAAGCTTTTCAAAGACTTTATTATGAAGGTTGGCTTGTAACAAAGGACAATAAAAAAAATGTTGTAAGAGAATTTAATTTAGAGTACATAATAATGAATCAAAAAGTAAGAGAATCTCTTGAAATTTTAGCCATAATTGAAAGTATAGATAAATTTAAGGACTCGGATGTAAAAAACTTAGAAAAGATAACAGAGGAGCAAGAACAAATAATAAAAGAAGGAAACTTTTATAAATATATAAAATTAGATAGAAAATTTCACGAATATATATATTTAATTTCAGAAAATTCCGTGTTGACAAAAATATTGTCCAATTTAAACGATACGGTGAGATATTTTGGACAAATTGCACTGAGTTATCCCAATAGACAGGAACAAACAGTAAAAGAACACAGAAAAATTATAGAAGAAATTAAAAACAAAGATGAAAGAAAAGCTGCTGAAGCCATGAAAATTCACATGGAAAACACATTAGATGCAATTAAATACAGTTATAAATAAAACAAAAGGGTTTCCCCTATTCCCATCGATGCAAAGTATCGATGAGAATAGGGGTTTTAAATTTTATGTTAAAAAATTTGCAAAAAAACTTTTAAAAAAAACATTTTCATGGTATAATGCATATGGTATACCAAGAAAAAGGAGGTAAAAAAATGAAAATTTCGTTAATACAATGTAATCTTTCGATGGGAGGTGTTGATGAAAATTATAAGTTGATTGAAAAAAAAATAAAAAATGCTTGTGAAAACAAACCAGATGTTGTAGTTTTACCGGAATTATGGGATACTTCTTTTTTTCCTGAAAACGTTAAAGAGCTTGCAGACAAAAATGGACAAAGAGCAAAATCCTTTTTATCTGAGCAGTCAAAAAAATACAATGTAAATATTGTCGGGGGATCTGTTACAAATCTTGTAGAGGATAAGTTATACAATACAAGTTATGTTTTTAACAGAGATGGTAACTTAATATCTGAATATAACAAGGTTCATTTATTTACTCCTGCCGGGGAACATAATTATTTTGAGTTTGGAGATAAAATGGCTACCTTTGAACTTGATGGAGTAAAATGCGGACAAATTATATGCTATGATATAAGATTTTTAGAATGGGTCAGAATGAACGCTTTAGATGATATAAGTATTCTATTCGTTCCTGCAGCATGGCCGGAGGTAAGAAATCTTCATTGGGATGTTTTAAACAGAGCAAGGGCTATTGAAAACCAAATGTTTGTAGTTTGTGTTAACAGTACCGGAAAAGCCGGAGAAGGAAAATTTGGCGGTCATAGTGCTATAATCGATCCTTGGGGAGAATATATAGTAAAACCTGATGACAAAGAAGAAATTAAAACAGGTGAAATAGACTTATCAATAATAAAGGACATAAGGGAAAGAATAAACGTATTTAGAGATAGAAGAAAAGATTTATATAATTTGGAATAGGTGATTTAATTGGAATTTTTATTAAATAATGAAAAGATTTCTGTGAATTTTAAAGATGTTTACATCATAGGTTATGCCGGAAGAGATATGAAAAAAACGCAAGAACATATTGATGAGTTGGAAAGAGATTTAGGAGTAAAACCTCCAAAGAAAATACCAACAATATTTGAATGTTCAAATGAACTTGTGACACAGGAAAAGGATTTAAAGTTTATAGGCGAGATGACTTCGGGAGAATGTGAATACATAATAATCAAATCTGCAGATAAAATTTACATCACATTAGGATCCGACCATACTGATAGAGAACTTGAAAGCGTAGATATCTCAAAGGCTAAACAAGTATGTGTTAAACCTGTTGCAAAGGAAGTTTGGGATTATGAAGAAGTAAAGGATCATTGGGATGACATTTTACTTAAATCCTATATAACTGTAGATGGAGAAGAAAAGCTTTATCAAGACGGAACACTGGCAGACATTTTACCCGTTGAAAAAATTCTTCAGGAATTAGATGAAAGAGTTGGAAATTTGGAAGATACATTGATATTTTCAGGAACAGTTCCACTTAAAGAAGGATTTATTTACGGAGAAAAATTCAGATCCGAAATGATAGATGAAAATTTAGACAGAAAAATAGAATTTGAATATCTAATTAATGTAAAAGGTGTGGAGGAATTATAATGAAAAAAATTATTTCTAAAATTTTAGTATTGGCAATTATGTTGGGTCTATTGGCAGGATGTTCAGGCGGAGGTTCAAGTACAGATAAAACAGATTCAGCTTCACCCGCAGCTGAAGGCGGCGGAGACAAAATAGAGATAAAAATAGCGTGTGTAGGTAACGAAGATCACCAATCTACAATTGCGGCAAAGTTATTTAAAGAAAAACTTGAAGAAAAATCTGACGATTTTAAAATCGACATATATCCCAACGCTTCACTTGGCGGAGAAAGAGAAGCAGCTGAAGGAGTTAAGCTTGGAACTATTCAAATGACCATAGTTACATCAGACGGAACTTTACCTGCATGGGTACCTGATATTCAAGTTTTATCAATTCCTTATTTGTTTGAAAATTCAGAAAAGGCATATACAGCTCTTGACGGAATAATAACTGAAAAATTAAATTCCAAATTCGAAGAAGCAGGCTTTAAGCATTTGGCATATGGAGAGCTTGGATTTAGACATTTCACAAATTCCAAGAAAGAAATAAACAGCGCTGAAGATTTAAAAGGTCTATCAATAAGAGTTCAAGAAGCTCCCATCTGGTTTGCACTTCTTGAAAGTTTAGGAGCTTCTGCTGTACCTGTACCCTTTAATGAACTATATACGGCTCTTCAACAAGGAATGTGTGACGGACAGGAAAATCCGGTAGCGTCAATTGCCACTTCTAAATTCAATGAAGTTCAAAAATATCTGAGTTTAGATGGACATACCTATGCAGCAATAAGCTATATAATGAACAAAGATTTCTTTGATGGATTAACTCCTGAACAACAAGAAGCTATTCAAAGTGCATCAACTGAATCAGCACAAGAACAAAGAAAAGTAGTTTCAGAAAAAGAAGCTGAATATTTACAACAACTTAAAGATAGCGGAATGATAGTTACAGAACCTGACAAAGCATCCTTCGTAGAAGCAACAAAGGACATCTATACTCTACCTGAAGTTAAAAAATTAGTGTCTCCTGAGTTTGTTGATGAAGTAAGAGAAGCTATTAAATAAGTGGTGATTTAATGAAATTTTTAGAGAAAATTCTTAAATTTGTAATGATAGTGAGTTCAGCAGTACTTGCTATTGTTACATTTCTACAAGTAGTCATGAGATTTGTCTTTTCCAATCCTGTAGGTTGGGGACAAGATATCATAAGACTTAGCTTTGTGTATCTCGTATTTTTAGGAGCGGCTTATTGTCTTAAAACGGGAGATCATTTAAATATAGACTTAGTTTTCAGTTTTTTATCGAAAAAAGCCGGAAAAATGTTAAATATATTTATTTATATAGTGTTATTGTTTTTCTTCGTATTTTTGCTGGTATTCGGCATAGTTTTTACACAAACGGGCAGTACACAACTTGCTCCTTATACGGGAATACCCATGATGTACTACTATATGAGCATACCCATCAGCGCATTTTATATGATTTTATATTGCATAGAACTACTAAGGGATGCAATTAAGGATTATAGAGGAAAAAATGAGGTCAAAAAAGAAGAGGTGAATTTATGATTATTATACTGATTTTATTTATATCATTTTTCATAGGTTTTCCCATAGCTTTCGCACTGGGGCTGGTATCTCTTGGACAAATTGCAATTGACGGATATCCCTTATTGGTAGTAATACAAAGGATGTTTACAGGAGTTGACAGTATAGCTTTAACAGCGATTCCCCTTTTCATACTTTCCGGGGGATTGATGCTCAAGGGTGGAATGAGTGACAGAATAGTAAATTTTGCGGATTTGTTAATAGGACACTTTCCCAGCGGACTTGCCATGGTAAGTATACTTGCCTGTATGTTTTTTGCAGCAATAACAGGCTCTGCAATTGCTGCAACAGCAGCTATCGGTGGTATCATGATACCGATAATGGTTGAAAAAGGATATGACAAAGAATTCTGCGCTCCGCTTCTTGCAACGGGAGGTTCAATAGGGCCTATTATTCCACCCAGTATTCCTCTTTTGATATATGGAGTAATGGCAAATGTCAGCGTTGCAAAGTTATTTATCGGAGGATTTATACCCGGTATATTGATGGGTGTAGGTCTTATGATATACTCCTATTTTGTAGGAAAAAAGAGAAACTATATAGGAAAAGATAAAAGAGCTCCTTTAAATGAAATACTTATAGCGGGAAAAGATGCAATACTTGCTTTGATAATGCCTATAATAATAATAGGCGGTATTATGAGCGGTTACTTCAGCCCGACAGAGTCGGCTACAGTAGCTACATTTTACGCTTTAATAGTTGGGATGTTTATATATAGAGAATTAAAAATATCAGATTTACCTGCAATATTGCTTGATGCGGCTAAATCAACAGGACAAGTACTTCTGGTAGTAGGGTTTGCATCACTGTTTACTTGGGTACTTACAGTCAACAACGTGCCTCAATCGGTAGGAGCTTTCTTAGGAAGCAACATCAGTTCAAAGGTTGTATTGTTATTAGTTATAAATATCATATTGTTAATAGCAGGTACATTTATAGACACTACAAGTGCGGTAGTAATATTTACTCCGTTGTTTATACCTCTATGCCAAACCTTCGGAATAGATTTGGTTCACTTCGGACTTGTAATGGCTGTAAACTTGACCATAGGAATGTGTACTCCCCCACTTGGAGTATGTCTATTCGTAGCCGGATCAATAGCAAAGGTTTCACTGAAAGATCAAATGAGAGACTTGGTTCCGCAGCTTATTGTATTGATATTCATACTTATGCTCATAACCTATATACCGGATTTGGTATTGATACTTCCCAATATGTTTATTAATTAATAAAAGTTTTAAATTTTAAAAGGAAATTCACATTAAAAAATGGCATAACTTGTATTTTAACAGGTTATGCCATTTTTATTTCTATAATGTATAAATAAAGGTTTAAATTTGTATTTATTCGTAGGAAAAACTTACATTTTCATATTCTTCCGAGACTATTTTTTTCTTGACTATATAAAGAGATGCCGTTGTAGCTTCCATATAGGGATTAAGCAATATAAAGCCCAAGTTTAAAAGAATTGCGGAGAGAAAAATCCAGCCGAAGAAGGACAGTTCCAATACGAATATGTTGAATTTATCATTTCTTGTAAGTTCTTTGCTTATGGCAATGGCATCGCCTAAGCTGAGCTCGGGATCCTCTGCCAAAATATAGGGGACGAAGTAGTATTCGTAGGTTTTTATTATTCCGGGAACTATTAAAAGCAAGGTCCATAAAAAAATATATATGTCTTTTAAAAATAATTTGCCGGCAAGACTTTTCCAAGTTCCGTCTTTAAAGGGAGAAAACAAGTAGGAAATGTTTGAGTCATAGTGATAGCCTCTTATAAAGTATCTTTTTAATCCTATGGACATAGGTCCGATTACAAATATTGAAATTAAAGCAAAGACAACGGCTAAAAACATAAATAACATAGGACTTACCAGGAGTGTGATGCTGTTATCCCATGGATCGTTTATTATTACGTTATCTCCCAAAAAGTTTTTTGAATATTTAAACAATTTTGAATTCTCAAATACATCAATTCGGAATTTCTTTTGGGTTTCGATTTCATAATTCTCAGTATAATTGTCCTTTAAATCCAAACTTAGGTTTGTGTATGAGGTATCATCACCGAATATTGATGATAGCAGAAAAAATATCAGACATACTATGATTGCATCTTTTAAATATTTTCTTAAAAATTCCTTAGCGTTATCCTTTAAGAATTTTCTTGTCCACATAAATATCTCCTTTACAAAAATTTAAATGCACAATTTATTATTATGCCCAGAGTTGCGCCGACAGCGACCAATTGGAATATGCTGTATTTTTTTAAATACATTATAAAACCGATAATAAAACAAATTGCGGCCGCGATATTTATGCTGCCGAATCCTTCAGGAAAAACACTTGAAACGAAAAGTTGCAGTGCTGTAATAAATATCAGTGATACTATACCCGCTTTTATGCCGTTTAACATCCAATCAAGAAGTTTAAATTTTTTATTTTTTTGGAATAGAAAATATCCTAAAATCATCATTAAGGTGAACTGCGGTGTTACAAAGCCAAGGGTTGCCACTATGGAACCGATAAGGCCTGCCACCTTTTGACCGACAAAGGTCGCCGAATTTATGGCTATGGGACCCGGAGTCATCTGTGATATTGAGACCAAGTCCAAGAATTCCAACATGGAAAGCCAGTGGTAGTCATCTACTATGTAACGCTGAATCAAAGGGATGGATGCATATCCTCCGCCAAAGGCGAGTATGCCTATTTTCAAAAATATCGTGTAGAGCTCAAGAAGTTTAAACATTTTTCAGTCTCCAATCAAAATATGCAAATACGACAATTCCTATTACTGCACACATAATTATCAAATAGGCTGTTTTTACTTTAAAAAAGAAGCCGAGGACAAAAACTAAAGCCAGCATTATCAATGTAAATCCGGGATATTTTTTGTAGGAAGTCTTTCCCATGTTAAATACTGTCAAGAAAAGCGCAGCGCAAATTACCCCGCTTATGCCGTCAAAGGCTGCTCTAATATAGAAATTATCCTTGACTTGACTGTAAAAGATAGACACCAAGGAGAGAATTATCAGACAGGGAAGCGTCGATGCAACAAGGCATGTAACAGCTCCCACAGGACCTCTTAACTTATATCCTGTCAAAATGGAGGTGGATATGGCCATGGCGCCCGGTCCTCCCTGAGCGAGGGCTAAAATATCCATCATTTCATCTTCATTTAAAATTTTTAATTTGTCGACAAATTCATCTCGCACCACAGTTACAATGGTATACCCTCCGCCGAAGGTTACTGAGTTTATTTTAAAAAAAATTATAAATAAATCTTTTAAACTAATTTTATACATTTTAATCACCTTTTTAAATTATATCATAATATGTTGTTTTACTTTAAAAAAGTGTTCCGTTATGTAATAATAAAGAAGAGGCGATGTATATGGAAAATATTGGAATTCCTGAGTTTATCACTTTTAAAATACAACGAAGGCTAGAAACTTGTAATTTCCAAGCTTCTAGCCATGTTTTTATCTCCAATCCTTTGTTGTACACCAACCTCTCCCGAATTGTTTCAACTTCTCTAACTTCACAATCTGTTGCTTCCAATCTATCTTTAGTTTTTCTAGTATTTTAAGCCAATCTTCATTACCATATACTTTCATGTATCCTTGACCCAATTCATCTGTCAGCGCACTTTTTAATGAATCAACTATTATTGATACACTCCATTCTCCATCTAATAAATATTGTACGATTCGAAGGAGCACCAATGCGATAAAGCAAGTTAGAAAGTGTGCTTCAATATGATTTTTTTCTGTTACATACACCGGTCGGGTTTTAAGTTCTGTCTTTGTGATTCTAAAGCACTCTTCTATTTTGTAGAGCTGACGGTAGTTCGCCATCATTTCCTCATCACTCATCTTTAACTCGCTGGTTACCAGAACGTTGATTCCATCAAATTGTGCATCAAAATCAACCAATTCATAATCTATTCCTATGAAAGGATGCAATACTTGTCGCTCTCCAGTTTGTTTATCTACTACATATTGCTCAAGATACTTCTTTCCGCCTTTTTTACAAGTCATACGATATCTTTCTGGATCTCGTAGAGAAGCTGCATAAGCAAGTGCTCCATCTCTTCGGATTTTCTCTCGTTTAGCATAGGCTTCACTCCAAGTAACTAGAACTTTCTCCTTCACTACAACTCCATTTCCAAGGTTTCTTTCTCGAATAGTACTCTTTTTTGCGAAGGTTTGTCGATTGTTGTATTCCCAACCTTCTGGTTTTAGTATGAACTCCTGTATATCTTTAGGTGCACCTCGCTTGCCTCGATGTTTTTGGGAGAACAGCCAACCATCTCCTCGTTCGTAAATCGCCAATACGTTTTTCTTACTGTTCATTGCCTTATCCGCTACGCTGACTAATCTTTCAATCTCAAACTGTTTTTTCACTCGTTCTGCTGAAGGTAGATAGGTAATCGGATCGGTATGGTTTCCAGGGAACAGTTCATATGAAATAGGGATGGAGTTTTGATCCATGAACAGTCCCATTTGAACAATAGGATTTGGTCTTCGTTCTTTACTTGGACCACGCTTACGCATTCCTACTTCCTGTATCTCTCCATCTTCATCCAGTACATCTGGATCATCAAGATCTGTTTCATAGTAGTAGTTGGTGACATCGTAGTATACAAGCGTAGCAGTACGTCCTATGGTTTGAGTAATCTGTTGATGCATGGTAAGGAGCAGCTCATCTTTACACATGGCAAATACATCTAAAGCTCTATCCATATCATTCGAAGATATTTTCCAATCCCCAAAAAGTTCATCTTGGTTCATACGTGCTTTGGTTTTACTTCCAGGATCTAAAATACGCTGGTAAACCAGAAGTTTCAAGATTTTGGTTGGATCAAACTTGAACCTTCGACCTTGACAGCCAACTCTTAGAGTTTCTTCGACTTTCAAAAGACGAAGAAGATCATCTAAAAACATCCATCCATAATTTTTGAGGGAATTCGAAATGGGAGAATCTAATTGAAATGGGATATTTATTTCTTTTTCAATTTTCTCTGAAAGAAGTCCCTCTTTCGCTTGACGTCTTAATCTTTCAAATGCACCAGGCTCATTACGCTCCAACACCTCCAGTTGGCCATAGCTTTTGAGCGTTCTTTGACGAACTTTATCCTTGTCCCGGTATCCTTCTACGAGATAGACGTATTCTTTTCCTTCTCTATTTTTTCGTTTAATAATATATGCCATAATATAATTATGCCACAAACAACCGTATACAACAAGCATAAAAATAGAAAAACCGTGATAAATCGCTTTAATTTAGCGAATCACGGTTATTATTTTCTAAGAGAAGTGATAAACTCGGGATTATATCATAATATGTTGTTTTACTTTAAAAAAGTGTTCCGTTATGTAATAATAAAGAAGAGGCGATGTATATGGAAAATATTGGAATTATAGGTATTGGAAATATGGGCGGAGCAATTCTTCGCGCTCTTATAAAATCTGATTTTAATGTGGTAATAGCCAATCGAACAAGTGAAAAACTCAAAGAGTATGGAAAATATAAAAATGTTGAAATAGCGGATTCAAATATTTCTCTTGTAAAAAAATGCAAATATGTGATATTGGCGGTTAAACCCAATATGTATGAGAGTGTAGGAAGAGAAATAACAAGTGCTTTGAAGGATGAAAGTGTGATTATATCCATAGCTGCAAGCTTCGATAAGGATAAGCTGAAGGGAATATTCAAAGACGTAAAAACTGTTCTTTCCATGCCCAATACACCTGCTATGGTTTCGGAAGGTATGAGCGCTGTTTGTTTTGATGAAATTTTAAATGAGCAGGAAAGAGAAGATGTTCTTGAGATTTTCGAATCCTTCGGAAGGGTTGCGGTGCTTGAAGAAAAGGATTTTGCAGCCTTCGGAGCGGTTTGTGGCGCTCTTCCCGCCTATGTGTATATGTTCATAGAAGCTTGTTGTGATGCCGCGGTGCTGGAGGGAATGAGCAGAAAGGACAGTTATGAATTCATAGCTCAAACGGTTTTAGGATCGGCGAAGATGGTTATCGAAAGCAAAAAACACCCTGCGGAACTGAAGGATATGGTAACTTCTCCCGGTGGTACCACTATAGAAGGACTGAAGGTGTTGGAGGATTTAAATTTCAGGTCGGCAATTATTAACGCAATAGATGCGGCGACGCAAAAGTATAAGAGGATGTGAAAGGAGAAATTAAATGAAGGATTTATTGATTTTTTTGGCAGATGGGTTTGAAGATATTGAAGCTTTAACAGTATGTGATTATTTGAGAAGAGCCGATTTAAATGTAGACCTTGTGAGTATAACCGACAGCAAAGAGGTTGTATCTGCTCATGGAGTCAAAGTGATGGCGGATTTGACATTCTCTGAAATAATATTTGAAGATTACAAAGCCATATACATTCCCGGAGGACTTCCCGGCGCTACAAATCTGGCAGAGGATAAAAGGGTTTGCGAATCCGTTGAAATGTACGCACAAGAAGATAAGCTGGTAGCGGCGATTTGTGCAGGACCTATAGTATTCGATAAGGTTAAACTGTTAAAAGAAGGAAAATACACCTGTTATCCGGGATTTGAAAAAAATATTGAAACAAAGGGCAGAGTTGATGAACCCATAGTAATAGACGAAAATGTGATTACAGCCATGGGGCCTTCCTTTGCACAAGTGCTTGCCTTTAAACTCATTGAAATGCTAAAGGGAGAAGAAGCGGCTCAAGCTGTAAAAGAAGGAACTTTGTTTACAAATTTAGTTGAATTTATAAAGGAAGGAAAAGTTAAATAATGTACGGAGGATATTTGTGTGATATTTCCGGGATAAAATTGGGGCATTGCAGTGACGGCAATGCCCTTACAGGTTGCACGGTAGCCCTTTGCGAAGAAGGAGCGACTTGCGGTGTAGATGTCAGAGGTTCGGCTCCCGGAACACGTGAAACGGATTTATTGAAAGCGGAAAATTTGGTTGAAAAAGTTAATGCGGTTCTTCTTTCAGGAGGCTCAGCCTACGGACTTGATGCGGCATCAGGAGTGATGAAATACCTTGAAGAACAGGATATCGGCATGGATGTAACAGTATGCAAAGTACCCATAGTTGTAGGAGCTGTGATATTTGACTTGGCGGTGGGAGACCCCAAAATCAGACCGGACTTGCAAATGGGTTATACCGCTGCAAAATCCGCAACTGAAACGGACAAATCTCAAGGCTGTATAGGAGCCGGCACAGGAGCAAGCGTGGCTAAAATTTTGGGAAATGAATTTTCCATAAAATCGGGAATAGGTCAGGCATCCGTAAAAGTCGGAGATTTGAAAGTGGCAGCAATTACTGTATTAAATGCCTTCGGAGATATATACGATCACGAAAAGTCAAAGCTCATTGCAGCACCCTATGACAGAAATAAAAAAGCGTTTTTAAATACAATGTCTTTATACGAAGATAAGACAAAGGATTACAATGCCTTTAATAAAGCTACTAACACCACCATTTCAATAGTTGCCACAAATGCAAACCTGACCAAGGCAAATTGCAACAAAGTCGCACAAATGGCTCATGATGGTTATGGACGAAGTATAATTCCCGTGCATACCATGTTTGACGGCGATACTATATTCACCATGGCTACAAATAAAGTGGAGGCTGATATTTCTCTGGTGGGTTCTCTTGGAGCAAAGGTGATTTCCAGAGCAATTGCCAATGCCATATATTCATCTGAATCTTTAGGTGGACTAATTTCTCATAATGATGTAAAATAAATTCGGAAAAAATTTGAAGGGTATCCTTAAAGGAACTCTATCAGGAGGTAATAATGAAAAATTCAAAAAACAGAAAGTTGGTCATAGCGTCCATGCTCGGAGCAATCACAATAGCTCTTGGAATGACTCCGCTGGGATTTATACCCCTTGGACTTATAAATGCGACCACACTTCACATTCCGGTAATAATCGCCGGCATTCTCGAAGGACCGGCAGTTGGTGCTGCGGTAGGACTGATATTTGGTCTTTCCAGTTTATTTAATGCAATCACACGTCCTAATCCCGCATCCGTTATGTTCTATAATCCATTGATATCAGTAGTACCCAGAATACTAATAGGGCTCAGTTCGTATTATGTTTATACACTTGTGAAAAAATTCGAGTTTTCAAATTCAAAGAAAGTATCAAACGTAGTATGGATCGTTATTTTAGCGCTTTTGGGATATTTGCTGTACAAAAATATAACGGCAGAAGCGGAATCTTTAATCATAGGTGTAAATATTATACTTATATTAGTTTCTTTGGTGATGATTTTTTTAATGAACAGATATCAATCGAATTTGGCAGTTACAGTGGCTTCTTTCGTAGGTTCCATGACCAATACGATCCTGGTAATGGGCGGAATATATGTCTTTTATGCTGCTAAATACATGGAGATATTGGGAAAATCTGCAGGAGATGCTCAAGCTGTAATTCTGGGAGTGGTGGTCACATCGGGAATTCCCGAAGCCATAATTTCCGTAATTATAACCACATCGGTAGTAAATGCTGTTAAATTAAGTAGAGGCGAACATGTTACTGGCAATAAACATTAAAAACAAAGATGTATCTTTCGGAATTTATCAAAAAGATGAATTACTTGAGAATTATAGAATAAAAAGCGATATAAAAAAATCGGAAGATGAAATTTATATTCTGATGAATTCGCTGCTCAAAGGAAGGTTCAAATCGGAACAAATAGAGGCGATTATAATATCCTCCGTAGTTCCGGAACTTACGGACATCTTTAAGATCATGATAAAAAAATATCTGCAAATAGAACCCCTAATTGTAGGCTCGGGAATTAAGACGGGACTCAATATAAAATATGAAAATCCCAAAGAAGTGGGCTCTGATAGAATAGTTGATTCTGTAAGTGCGATTAAAAATTATTCATATCCTGCCATAATAGTGAATTTGGGAGATATAATAACCTTTGATGTAATAAATAAACATGGCAACTACATGGGTGGAATGATATTTCCCGGCATCGGCATAGCTCAGAAAGCGCTACTGAATTTCAGCGCAAAACTTCCCCAAGTGGAAATAATAAAAGCCGGTAAAGCCATATCAAACAGCACAATAAAATCCATGCAGTCGGGTCTGTATTATTCCTATGTCAATCTATTTGACGGAAACATCAAAACGCTCTTAGATGAAATGAAATTAAAATCAGAAGAGGTTTCCATAATTGTCACGGGAGAATATGCGGACTTATTGACATCCGCTACAAAATATCCTTTAATCAAAGATAAAAATTTGACCTTAAAAGGTTTAAAAATAATATATGACATGAATACAAAGAAATCTTAACTGTTGTAATAGGTTGATTTGAAGATATTTTATGCATTCTAAACAGAAAAATACCCCGGATATTTTTATTTCGGGTATTTTTTAATTAGATCAGTTGTAAAATAAGAAAATTTTTATATATTTGTTGAAAATATAAAAAATTATACAAAAAATTAAAAAAAGACTTGCAAAAAGAAATAATATAGTGTATATTAATGATAATAAATATCATTTACCAAAAATTAAGTTAATTGATTCAAAATTTCCTTGATAGTTTTAAAAAATTTTGCAGGTTTGAAGCGAACTATGAAGACAAAGATTTTGGTACATAATTTTTTAAGATAAAAATTTATAAATGATATTTATTTCCCATAACACTCATTACACTTTATTAATGTTACGGGTCTTCATAGTTGTCGTGACTAACGTCAGCACGCATGAAAATTGCTTTTCCATGCAAAACATATTGTTCTACTTAAATAAAAAATATCCGGTCATGTGGCCGGATATTTTTTATTTAAGTTTCCGCAAGGGTGGACGCCATCATCCACCCGTAGTAGTTTGTTTTATGTATTATAATACGGGACGATGAAGGATTTAATATTTTGTAAGGATAGGTATGTTAATTGAAAATTTCTGGTTTTCCATAGGGGCGGACGCCCTCGTCCGCCCGTTTTGGGGTGATATGATGTCGGAGATATGTGGGACGATGAAGGCATTGTCTCCTACTTGCATATTTTAAATTGTATTATATAATAAAAATGTAAATATTATATAATCTAATTTAAATACATTAGGACTTATATAACTCATCAATAAATAAATTATATTAAAGACAATCGCATTTAATATAACTTTTAAGTAACTCTCTTTGTTTTTTTTAATATAATTAAATAGTATACCTAATATCACACAGGATAAGAAGTAAAAAATAATTATCAGGAATTTTAAATTTCCTTGTAAATAAAAAGGTCTTCCGAATTTTTCCACAATAAAATTGAATAAAATAACAATTGCTACCAGTATAATTTTATTAAAAATATTTTTCATGAAAACACCTCAAAATAATTAAAGTTGCATGCTAAAGCACCATAAATATATCATAAGTAAAAATAATTGTAAAGGAGATTTTTCCAATGGTTTCAGACATTTAGACAAGTAGATTTCAAGAAATATTAAAGAATAAAGGAGAAAATTTATGAAAAAATTTGTAAAATTTGGATATTTAGTTTTATTTTTCTATTTTTTAACTATTATAAGTTACTCAAATGATGTAAATGCTGCAGATATATTAATTTCAGATAATACAATTAAGGCTGAAGCAAGCGTTTATAGCGAATATAATGGGAAAATACAAAAATATGATATTCCTGTTAAATTAAATATTATTTCCAATGAAAGAGTTGAAAACAATTATAGTATAGGATATGAATGTTTTTTTGACTTAACAAACTTGCTTTCTGAAAACATGATTGTACCGTTTGATAGTCAAGATGGTTCTATTTATCAAGCGGGTGTTAGGGCTTATGGAACTATAAATTATGATAGAAATGTAAGCAATGGAACAATAAAATTCAACAGTACGTATGGAGGATGGGAGCCGGGAAATATGTATTATGTTACTGATAGAAAAATTATATTGAGATCTGACTTTGGGACAGTCGGATATTCGTTTGTAAAATATCCGAACAGTGATTACTTTTACTACTCTGTTAATAGCGGATGGATTCCTATATATCCTTCATCTACATGGTCTTCGGCAGGCTTAGATACGTTTGCTGATGTTCATGTTTACGGAATGGGCGGACAACAGACAATACACTTAAAAATACTCATTGAACAATAATTTGTATAAAAAAAATAACGTCATTTAAATGACGTTATTTTTTTTATACTTTTTCATTTGTTGCTTCTTCAGATTCAGGTGTTGATTCTTCCGGTAATATGTGGATAAGATCTTCGGAATCTATAACTTCAACAAAGGTAAGTCCAGGATTTAATATTATTTCGTCACCGGATAGGGTTTTAAAGGTGGTTTTAGATGTGGCGTCGGGTTTTTCCCAGGTTATGTCTATTATTTTTCCTCGGCTTAAGAGTTTGCCTGTTCCGCTTCCTATGTGATCTATAGTAAGTGTATCTTTAGGTCCTGTGATTTTAGATGATGCAAATTCAATTATCACATTCTTCGCTCTTAGCTCTTCGTTATTTTTTTCATCTGTAACTTTTTGTCCGTTTCTTGTGAAGCTGTAATTGTCTCCACTTTTATCGTAATCGGCTGTCATATTGTACTTCGCAAAGAAATCAAGAGATACGCTGTCTGCAATTTTATCGCCCATTTGGCTTGTCAGATCTTCCAAATCTTCCGAGATATCAAATTTAAAAAAGGGTTCATTGTTTATATTTTCCAGGTATCCCTTTTCCTCGGCTCTTTTATAGAGAAGATCATAGCTTGTGTAGCCGTCATGAGGTCTTCTTTTCTTTGTTTCTTTGTTTCTGTAAAAGGTGGAGCCTTCGTAGGCGATGCCGTCTATGTCCATTAGGTTATCTGAGGAGATGGTTGCGTATCCGGCTTCGGATCCTCCCCAGTGTATGTATATGGAGTCGTATTCTTTAGCTGTATTTGCAAAGTAGGGTCTTGCAGATCTCACAGAGCCTATTGCTTCCGGTTTGTTCTTTAAAAACAACGCCAAAAATCTTGTGTACTGCCCTTCGACTTTAAATTCGTAGATTACCTCTGCATCAGTTATGGCGGATTGCGGAATTGCGTAGGGATGGTTGTCGTACATAATTGCAAAAATCGGTTCCCTTGAAATATCCTCTTCAACTTCCAGTCCGCTTATGGGAGAATAAAATTTTTCTTCCGGCTCTTCTTCTACAGTTTTTTCAACCTTTTTATCATTTTGATCCTTTTCCAATTCAGCGACTTCTTTTATCTCTTTGTCTGCTGAACAGGCGCTTAATAAAAACAGCGAAAGAATAAGTATAAATAAATTTTTTAGTTTCATTGATCCACTCCATGCTTTACATTTGATTTTATTCTATTGTAGAATATTAAATTAAAGGGATTATCTTACAATATAAGTTTAAAGATAATGCTCCAAAATTTCAATAGCATCTGAAATTAATATGAAATATGGTATATAATAATCATGATGGGATTCTTTGAGATATCTACAGGAGGAATCTGATGAAATTAAGCTTGAATAAAATCAAAAAAAATGAAAATATAAATTTGACAGAAGGTTCAATTTTATCCGGAATAATATATTTTGCCATACCTATTCTTCTTTCCAATTTTCTCCAACAGTTTTACAATACGGCTGACTTGATGATAGTGGGCAGTTTTGCAGGGAAAAATCCAATGGCTGCCGTCGGAGCGACAGGTTCCATATCCAATTTGCTCATATCTTTATTTTTAGGACTCACTACGGGAGCCTCTGTAGTTGTAGCTCAAATGTATGGGCAAAACGACAGAGAAAAACTTCATAATTCCATTCATACAGCCTATGCCACCGCCATAGCCGGAGGAATCCTTTTATCCATAGTGGGATTTCTTATAGCACCTGTAATACTTAAAGCCCTGAATACTCCTGAAGAGATACTTGATGATGCCATCATTTACATGAGAATATTTTTCTTGGGAATGACACCTCTTTTACTATACAATATGGGAGCGGGAATTTTAAGATCCGTGGGTGACTCCATAAGACCCTTTAACTTTTTAATAGTTGCTGCAATTGTAAATGTGACCTTGGATCTTTTGTTTGTAGCGATTCTTAAAATGTCGGTAGTAGGTGCCGCCATAGCTACTTTGATTGCCCAAAGCGTATCGGCTGTTCTTGTAACCTACAACTTAATGAAATCTGAAAGAATATTTAAGCTAAATCCGAAGGATATTAAATTCTATAAGAGCGTAATGTCCAGAATATTTAAAATAGGAATTCCCACAGGTATACAAAGCTCGGTGATAAGCCTTTCAAATGTTCTGATACAATCAAAAATAAACCTCTTCGGTGCCACTACCATTGCAGGCTTTGCAGCGCAAGAGAGAATTGACGGATTTATATTTATGTCCTTAAATGCAGTAGCTCTTGCGGTCACCACTTTTTCAAGTCAAAATGTAGGAGCCGGAAAAATCGACAGATTAAAGGAGGGAGTTAAACAATCTTTGAAACTTTCCCTCGTAGTTACGATCTCACTTACATTGATAGGTCTTTTGTCCATAGAAAAATTAATGGGCATATTCACAGATGATCCGGAAGTTATCGCAGTGGGAGTTCACATTTTCAGATATTTTGCCATGGGATATTTCATATTCGGAATGAGTGAGGTTTTTGGAGGATTTGTAAGGGGTGCAGGATATGCCATGCCGCCCATGATCATTTCCGTATTTTCCATGTGCATATTGAGAATACTGTGGATTTATATAGCTCTTGAAATATGGTTTAAAATAGAAATAGTAATACTTTCCTACCCTATATCCTGGACGGTAACCTTTATATTGAACGTTTTGTACTTCAGATTCGGCGGCTGGAAAGACCATTTACAAAAACAATTAAAAGAGGCCTGAAGTCTTTTGCTTTATATTTCAAAGTTCAAGTAAGAAGGTAATTTTATGATAAAAAGCGCCAGATTATCCTATGATAAAATGAAAATAGAAGATGTCAAGGAATTTAAAAATTGGGAAAAACATGAAAGCACTATTTACGACGATTATAATTTTTATGAGGAAACCGACGAGCAAATTGAAGAATGGTATCTTTGGAAGACCTCCTTCGGCGCAAGATACTATACCATATTCTTAAAAGAGGAACCCATAGGTTATATCGGATTTAAAAATATCAGAGAATACAATAAAAGTGCAACGTTGGGCTTGGTGCTAAATCCTTATTATATTGGCAAAAAGTACGGTGAAGAAGCGCTTTTCAGCATGGGCGATGTGTTTTTCAATGATTGGAAATTTCAAAAACTGTATCTGAAGGTGGCAAGATACAATCAAAGAGCAGTGGCTCTGTATAAAAAACTGGGATTTAAAAAATATGCCACTTCAGTAATGATATATCCCAACGAAAAGCCCGATAAAGATGATGTGGAATATATAAAAAACAAGAAGAGTTTCCTGAATATACTGGGAAAAACCTTTTTTTATGCAGATAAAATGGTATTGGATAGAAATTATTTCAATGAGGTGATAAAATGTACTTCAAGCTACAGAAATTGAGAATGGACTTAGCAGATACTCCCGTTGAAAATATATTTATAAATGATTATATGCCTCAAGCTGATGGCAACTTTGTAAAAATTTACCTTATGGGCTATAAATTCGCAAAGGAATCAGGCGGGTTAAAATCCTATGATTTCAGCTTAATTGCCGACCTTTTAGGACTTATTGAGTCGGACTTGTTAAGAGCTTGGGATTACTGGGAAAAAGCAGGTATAATAAAAAAAGAATACAACGAAGATGAAAGCTACGATATAGTTTTCTTAAATTTAAAGCAATTATACATTGAAAACATATATTCAGCACCGAAGGCTGAGGAAAAAGTCGACAGAAATGAAATGCTCGATGATAAAAAAATCGCCAATCTCCTTTCCGTTGCCGACTACTATATGAGAGGAAGACTCAGCATAGCTCAAAAACAGGACATTGCCAAATGGAGAGATGTATACAATATGCCTGTGGAGATAATAGAGGAAGCCTTTTGGTATTCAACTGAACTCAAGAAAAAGGACTCCGTAAAATATGTTGAAGCTGTTGTCAGAAATTGGTCCGACAGCAACATAAGAACAATTGAAGACATAGAGCAGTCCTATAAAGAACACGATGAAAAATACTACAGATTTATGAAGATAAAAATCGCCATGGGACTTTCAAATAAAGCCTTTAACAACACTGACTTTCAAGTGGTGAATTCATGGTTTGAAGAATTGGGTTTTGAAATGGATGTGGTGCTAAAGGCCTGTGAAAGATGTGTAAACATATCCAATCCCAACATAGGATATGTGGACAGAATTCTGAAATCTTGGCATGAAAAGGGAATCAAAAGGGTGGAAGACATAGAAGTGCTGGACAAAAAGCCGGTTAATTATAAAAAGACCAAATTCCATAATTTCAAACAGCAATCGGACAACTTGACTGAAGATGATTTAGAAGAGCTTGCCAGAGAAAAACGAGAAGCTTTATTTAAAAAGCTGGGTGATTAAAATAGAAGTTTACAGAAAAATCGAAAGGGAATACGAAGTTCAAAGGGACAGAAATCAGCAGGAACTTGAAGAGAGGAAGGCTGAGATCTACTCAAAAATTCCCTCCATTAAGAAAATAGATTCGCTTATTTTAAAACTCGCACTTGAAGCGGCAAAGGAACAGATAAGGACACCTTCCAGCGAGAGTCTGCGAAAGATAAATCAGGACATCTACGATTTAAAAAAGGAAAAAAACAAAATTCTAATAGAAAAAAATTATCCTGAAGATTATTTGAATTTGCGGTATAAATGTGAAAAATGCAAAGATACCGGATATCTTGAAAAGGGAGAAAAATGCGACTGTCTGAAGATGAAATTAAGTAAAGAACTCTATGAAATGAGCAACATAGCCTATATGCTTGAAAAGGAGAATTTCAACACCTTCGACTTTAAAATATTTTCAGAAGAAATAGTGGAAGAAGAGGGTATCTCACCAAGAGAAAACATGGAAAATATCCTTAAAGCCGTAAAAAAATTCATCGATGTCTTCGATGAGAAAAACGACATGAATCTTCTATTTTACGGACCCACGGGACAAGGAAAAACATTTCTTCTAAACTGCATGGCAAAGGAGCTCATAGACAGAAATTTCAACGTAATTTATCAGACGGCATTTAACTTAATAGATGTAGCAGAAGAAAAAAAGTTCAGAAGAAATGAAATAGCGGATATGAAGTATAAAATGCTCTTCAACTGCGACCTTCTTATCATAGATGATTTAGGCATAGAACTTATAAATTCTTTTTCTACATCAGAGGTATTTAACATAGTCAACACGAGATTGCTTAGAGGAAAAAAAACTCTTATATCCACAAATCTTTCGCCCAAGGAATTGTCGAAAACCTATACAGATAGAGTTTTTTCAAGAGTATTTCAAAAATTTTTTCCGCTTAAATTTTTCGGAGAAGATTTAAGATTAAAAATCAATTAGAGGTGATTAAGATGAAGTTATCAAACAGAGTACAAGAAGTGCCATTTTCAGCTACAAGAGTCTTGGGACCCTATGCTGAAGAAGCAAAGAAGAAAGGTAAAAAAGTATATCACTTAAACATCGGAGCACCTGACACAAATGTGCCGCAGGAATTTTTTGATGCTATATCAAGTATAAAAATGCGCTCCCTTCCCTATGCACCGTCTAAGGGAATAGACTCTTTGAGACAAGGAATCTCAAAATATTACAAAGATAAAAACGTAGACATAGACGAAGATGAAATAGTAATTACAAATGGAGCCAGTGAAGCTATTCTATATGCGATAATATCCATTACGGATTTAGGAGATAATATTTTAACATCAAATCCCTTCTACACAAATTATCTTACGGCCTTCAGGGAATTGGGCATAACTCCCAATGTATTTGAAACATCCGTTACCAATGGTTATAAACTTCCGCCCTATGAAGAAATAGTAAAAAACATAGATGAAAATACAAAGGGAATATTACTTTCAAATCCCTCCAACCCTACAGGTGTGGTCTATACAAAGGAAGAAGTTGAACTTATCGCAAAAATAGCAGTGGAATATGATTTATTTATAATGGCCGATGAAGTTTATAGGGAATTTGTATTTGACGATCTTGAATTTTATTCCTTTGGAGAAGTTGAAGGCATAAAGGACAGACTCATAATCTTAGATTCAGTATCAAAGAGATTCGGAGCCTGCGGAGCAAGAATAGGTTCAATTTCCACAAAGAACAAAGACCTTGTAAAGGAATTTTTAAAACTTGCGGCTTCAAGACTTGCTGTATCCACAGTGGACCAAATCGGTGCAGCTGCCCTTTATGAAGTAAACGACAAATACTTCCAAGAAATAAATGCTGAATATGACTTGAGAAGAAACACCATCATTGAAGAATTAAATAAAATAGAAGGCATAGAAGTATACAAACCTCAAGGAGCCTTTTATGTAATGCCGAAGCTTCCCGTGGAAGATGCTGAAGACTTTGCAAAATGGATGTTAACGGATTTCGACGTAGATGGTGAAACGGTGATGGTTGCTCCCGGCGGAGGATTTTTCTACGGTAAGGATTACAAGAATTACATAAGACTTGCCTATGTAATAAATGTGGAAGATTTGAAAAAAGCAATCAATATTTTGAAAATGGGATTGGAAGAATACATCAGGATAAAGAGCAAGTAATGAAAAAAGATACATTTCAAAAGATATTAATATCCACAGTAGTAGTATTTGTGTTGATAGATTTAGCCTTGAGCCAATTCGGGATAAAATCCGCACAGCTGATCAGCGTACTCACAACAATAAAGTACTTGTTCTTTGCATCAGTGGTAATTATAAGCTTAATATATGCAAAGATGGAAGATGCTAAATTATTCGGAACACTTTTAAAACTATACGGGTTATTGGTAATTTTATATGTGATATTTGAATACAGAGGCGTAATATAGCCTCTGTATTTTTGTATTGGAAAATTCACAATTTTCGTAGAGCGGATTTTTTAATTGATTTTGATATTATATAATTCTGTAGGGGCGGACGCCCTCGTCCGCCCGCTATATTTCATCGGTTCATAACACGGGACGATGAGGGTCCCCTACTTGTATTGGAAAATCCCTCAGTTTAACAGAGGTTCAGCGGTGGGAAACTGACAAAATATAGAAGAAAGGAATTTTATGAAAAATTCACAATTTTCGTAGAGCGGATTTTTAATTGATTTTGATATTATATGGTTCGGTAGGGGCGGACGCCCTCGTCCGCCCGCTATATTTCGTCGGTTCATAACACGGACACGGGACGGAGGGTATCGTTTCCTACATTATATTGGAAATTTTTAGTTAAGAGAAAAACTCCTCTTTACTGTACAAACCAGTAAGAGGAGTTATATTATTGAAATTCAACGACGTATTTTTCTGCAATTTGCGAATCCAAACTCAGGATTTCTCGAATTGCAATTTGTGCTTCTTCCTTTGCAAGTATAAGCAGACCCTTTTCTATGGCGTTTTGCTCAACTTTTTCCTTTTGATCCTTTGAGAAAGTGGAATAATCTTCAACTTTTATCGGATTGAAGATGGAGTTCTTTTCATCGAAGACCTTTATAGAATCTTCATCTATCTCATGGGATATGATTTTCGGCTCTGCCAGTTTAATTTTTATTGTGTTATTTTCAACGCTCACTTTTGTATCTTTCATATCTATACCTGCATTTATCCTGCCGTCATAGGATATTATGAAGCTCTTGGTGGTAAAGGGGATGTTGAATCCGTAGTATTGGGCTTGATTTTCAAAGGAACCCATATTTGTGTAGTGATATTTTGTGGAAATCAGTTCTCTTGATTTTTCCAATCTATTCTCTATTAAAGATGAAGTTATTTCCGGAGTTGATTGTGTTTGACCTCTTTTCAATCCTATAAAAAAGCCGGCTATTACTAAAATCGCCACAATCAACAGCAGAATTATAAAATTCTTTACTTTTTTCAAGTAAACCTCCTTAAATTTTCACATTAAAGATTTTCACAGCAATTTATAATACATAAATATAGTACCCTATTTTTAGAAATATAAAAATCCTTAACATCAATTCTTTTCAAAAAAGTTTACCAGGTTATCGGCAGCCATCTTCGCCACATTGTAAGCTGCTTCCTTGGTGGTGGGAGCATAATGCGGAGTAAGAATTACATTTTCCATGTGAAATAGCGGATTTTCAGGCGAACAGGGTTCAGCTTCAGTTACATCCAAACCTGCGCCTGCTATTTTTTTATCCTGCAATGCCCTTATAAGCGCCTCTTCATCTATATGAGGACCTCTTGCACAGTTTATGAGAATGGCGGTGTCTTTCATCATATCAAATTCTTTTTCTCCGATTAAATGGAAGGTATCCTCTGTTAGCATGAGGTGAATTGTGATGAAATCACTGTTTCTTAATACCTCTTCCTTGGAGCTTATAAGTTCAAATCCCTCAGGTAAGCTGTCGATGTAGGGATCATAGACCAATACTCTCATGTCGAAGCCGTATTTTAATATTTTAGCAACTCTTTTTCCGATATTTCCATAGCCTAAAATACCCACGGTTTTCCCATTCAATTCTATGGCTGTTTTTATGTTTTTTGCACCAAAACCCATTTCCCTGTACTTGCCTGTTATGATGGGAAGGTTTTTTGCAAGAGCCATCATCATGGTCACTGTGTGTTCCGCCACTGCTTGACTGTTTGCGCCGGGAGTTACGGTTACTTCAATGCCCTTTTTTTTTGTAAAATTTAAATCTATATTATCAAGGCCTACACCGTGCTTTGAAATTATCTTGAGATTGGCATTGTCGGCTATTAAATCTCCGTGCAGATCCATGATTCTCACCAATATGGCATCGGCAGTTTTTAGATTTTCATTGAGTTCATCTGCCGATAAATTCCAGCCGAGAATTACGTTGTGTCCTGCATCTCTTAGAGTTTTTTCTGCGATATCGTCCATTTTTTCTGTGATTAAAATATTTGCCATTGTCCGCTCCCTAATTGTCTAATATATTCTTTACCAGTTTCTCCACTTCTTCAAGGCCCTTGACTATATTTTCATAGCTGTTTGCATAGGACATGCGGATGAAATCTCTGCCTCCCTCACCGAATACAGTTCCCGGCACGCAAGCGACCTTTGCTTCGTCAATGAGTCTGTTGCAGAATTCTTCACAGGTTATTCCCAGTTTGGAAATATTTATAAAGGAATAAAAAGCTCCCTTAGGACTATTTACGCTTAAACCTTCAATGAAATTTACCTTCTCAACTAAGTAGTCCCTTCTTCGCTTGTACTCTTTAACCATGTCATTTACTTCTTCTTTTTCTTCGGTCAAAGCCACTACCCCTGCCTTTTGAACGAAGGAAGTTGCACAGGAAGTGTTGTGTTGGTGAACTTTGTTGAAGGCCTTTATAAAGTGTTCAGGTGCGGCGATATATCCCAATCTCCAACCGGTCATGGAGTAGGCTTTGGAAAATCCGTTTAAAGTGATGGTTCTTTCTTTCATTCCCGGCATAGAGCCTATGCTTAAATGTTTTGCATCATCATATATAATTCTTTCGTATATTTCGTCTGAAATGACCATTAAGTCGTGTTTTTTAGCAAATTCGGCGATTTTTTCAAGTGTTTGTGCAGCCAAAACTCCTCCTGTGGGGTTACTTGGGGAAATTATAACTATTGCCTTGGTTTTTTCTGAAACTTTTTCTTCCAATTCATCTATATCGATTTGAAAATCATTTTTTTCCAATAGATTATAGGGCACAGGATTTGCCTTGAACAAAACAGGCACGTTGATGTAGTTTATCCACCCCGGATCGGGAACGAGCAATTCATCTCCTTCACCCAATATGGTCAAGAGAATATCAAAAACCGCTTCTGAAAGTCCGGCGGTAATCAGTATTTCATTTTTTTCATAATTCAAACCATTTTCTTTTTTAAGTTTATTTGATACGGCAATTCTCAATTCATCAGTGCCGAAGTTGGATGTATAAAATACATTTCCTTCTTCAATGCTTTTTATGCAGGCGTCTTTTATGTACTCAGGTGTGTCAAAATCAGGCCTGCCCACTTCAAAGTGATAGACTTTTTCTCCTTTTCTCTCCATTTCCAAGGCTTTTTCCATAACTTGTCTTATGCCTGATGGAGCAAGGCTGTTTACGTTTTCAGATATAAAATTTCTCATAATATTCTCCTTTAAAAAATTAACGTTAGCTCCTAATTGGATAATATCAAAAGAATGCGCTCTTGTCCTCAAGTTTTTTAATTATAATAATATAAGCAATTGATTATTTTAAAGCCCTTTTGCGTATATATCCTATAAAAGGAGCGATATTATGAGACTCAGTTGTATTTTGGATATTTTAAAAGAGAGCAAAGAAAAGAAAAAGAAAGAAGAATTGAAAAAATCAGAAGAAGAAAAGGAACTTGTTGAAGAGTCGCCACAGGAGAAAGAGGAACATTCATAAGAAAAAGATTATATTAATAGAACACAATAAAGTAAAAAGTCTTTGATTGCAATCCAACTTGCAATCAAAGACTTTTTAGATTTTAAAGTGTATTACAATTTATCAATTTTTAAAAATTCAAATAATCTTTTTTCGTCTTTATCGAAGTTTATGATCAATTCTTTTGGAAAATTGATCTCTTCAATGAGATTTATTGCGTGGTTAAAATCACCGACATAGTAATCGGCATGAGCGTCGCTGCCTATTATCAGCGGATAATTGTACTCCTTTAATAAATTCATCATGATAATCATGTTTTCTTTGGTATTTTCTCTTGTGGACTTAGAACTTAGGGATTTGCTGTTGAGTTCAAGCAATATGTTTTTATCCATGGCTGCATTTACTACAGCTTTCATGTCCAAGGGATATCTGGAGTCGTCAGGGTGACCGATTATACGCACTTTTTCCTTGTCCATTGCGCCGATTACAGCGGCTGTGTTTTCTTCAATTGTTCCCGGATCTATGCAAGGGATATGAAGTGATGCAATTATATAGTCCAAAGGGGTAATAGAAAGTTTTTTAGTCAAGTCTATGGCTCCTGTATAGTCAATTATATTGGCTTCGGCTCCTCTGAGTAGAGTTATATTTCCGTAATCTCTTTTTAAAATCTTCATATTGTAGAAATATTCATCGCCGGGTGCTCCTGCCATCGCTTTTGTATGGTCGCTTATACCGTAAAATTTGAGATTTTTTCTCTTGGCTTCTTCTATGTTTTCTTTAATAGTACTGTAAGCGTGACCGCTTGAAATTGAATGAGTGTGCAAATCTACTAATAAATCCATTTTATCCCACCTTGACAATGTTTACTTTTTCACCTTGTTTAAATTCATTATTTTTAATAGTTTCAAAAATATTATATACTAAAAGTCTTTAAGAATATTTAATATCTTGTGACAGTTAATGCAATCTTGTTAATAAACCTTAACAAAAAGATTTACATTTAACATCTAATTGATATAAATTTTCAGTAAAATTAAAAACGGATTGAAATAATTTTTATATAATTTGATTTTCATTGGAAAAGTCATTGGAAATTGAAAGTTTTATGCGTTGAAAATATGAGGAAATCTATGTTTAGTAAACAGACAACAAAAAAACAAGATACTAATCTTGTTTTTTTATTATTTCATAAATTTGTGAGTTATTGCCCATTTAAAGAATGTCAGAGCAGGCATTGGATCATCTGCAGCCCAAGTTGATGGGACTTTTTTAAATCTGTAGTTTGATAAAATATCGCTTAAGGTCATTTGACCTGTGGAAAGATAAGCTTTAATTGCGGAGATATCTTCATATAGGTATTTCCAATAGACTTCTTTATTTGAAGTTATTTTTGCACCGTAATACTCCTCTCCTATGGAATCCAAGAAGTACATCATCGGGGTGTTCATGCCCATAAAACAATGAAGTTCGGTGAAATTTACGAATCTCACATTTACTTCCACCAGATATATTACGTCGTTTCGTTCATCTCTTTTCAGCTCCACTTCGGCAAATCCCCTATAGCCTACTTTTTTAAAAAGAGGAACGCATATGTCGTAGAGTTCCGGAATGTATTCTTGTTTTGCATAGGTGCTTGCACCGAAATTTATGGGCCATTGTCTTATTTTTGAAGTGGTGAGATAGCTTACGGCTTCACCTTTTTTATCCATGTATACATCGAAGGAATAGCAGTTTGATTCGGGACCCATGATGATTTTTTGAACGAATACCTCCTGCCCGTCTCTTTTGCACATTTCTATTTTCTCCATTAATTCTTCTTCATCATGAATGCGAAAGACCTTCGATCTGTACTTGTTGACAAAGGGCATGGAGTCCTTGGGCTTGACTATACAGGGATATCCTATCTCGTTGTTGACCCTAAAGATGAGATTTTCATCGTCCATGGGTATTATTTCCGGAGTTTTAATTCCCAGAGGTTCTGTAAATTCAAGAAGAGATTGCTTATCCATCAATTTTTTTTGCAGACCTTTTTTATCGTTGGGCCACAGGTAGTAATTTTTAAGCTCATCGTAGTTATCTTCCATAAATTCCACATATAAATCCGCTGTGGGAAAAAGGACGGGTTTATAAGCTTGTTTTTTTGCGTAATTTATCAAAAATTCCACCAGTTCTTTTTCCTGTTTTTGGTAATGAGGTGCAATCAATCTCTCCCTTACATATTTTGAAACGCCGTAATTGTGATCTTCATAATCTACCGTTGTGACGCTCACGCCCTTGCGACCTAAGTTTCTGACGACGGAAAGCCCTATATAGTAATTTGTACCTAAGACTACAGCCTTGTGTTTGTATCTCATAAATTTCACTCCAGTTTATAAATATGTATTATTATACCATTTTTAAGCATAAAAGTTATTTTTATTGATAAATGGATATTATTATTAATAGAATTATACTATTATAAGGAGGAAATTTATGAATATAAAATTCGGCGGAACAGAGATGAAATTGGAAGGAACCCAAGTTGCTGCGGGAGAAAGAGCGGAGGATTTTGTGGCTGTAAAAAACGATTTATCTCCTTTTAAATCCGAGGATTACAGGGGAAAAATCAAAGTTTATTCCGTAGTCCCCTCAATAGATACCGGAGTTTGTTCTCTGCAGGCGAGAACATTTAACGAAGAAGCGACGGAGCTTGGAGATGATGTGGTAGTTATAACCATATCCAACGATCTCCCCTTTGCACAAAAGAGATTTTGCGCTGTGGAAGGGATTGAAAACTCCATGATAATTTCCGATTACAGAGATCATGATTTCGGTTTAAAATACGGATTTTTAATTGAAAATTTGAAACTTTTGACAAGAGGAGTAGTAGTTGTGGACAGAGATGATAAAATCGAATATGTCGAGTATGTGGAAGAAGCAACTCATGAGGTCGATTTTAATGCGGCCTTTGAAGCTGTGAAGAAGTTGATATGATGAAGACTTTAATAGTAGTTGATGCACAAAGGGATTTTATAGATGGCAGCCTTGCATGTGAAAATTCAGAAAATGCCATTGAAAATATCGTAAATAAAATAAATGAGGAAGATTTTGACGCAGTTGTATATTCCATGGACGCCCACAGCCCGGAAAACAAATCTTTTAAAGTAAACGGCGGAATTTGGCCCATTCACTGTGTTGATGGAGAAGAAGGAAGCGAGCTTTCTTTAAAATTCAATGAAATAGAAAATCCAAAATTCAGACCTGATTCCTCAAATGTCTACAAAAAGGGCAAAGATGACGAAGTGGAAGAATATTCGGCCTATTATGCAAAAAACGATGCCGGAGAATCCATTTCCGATTTGGAATCTGATGAATTTGTAGTTTGTGGACTTGCCAGCGAATACTGTGTAAGAGAAACTATTTTGGAATTAAAAAACAACGACAAAAAAGCTAAGATGTTTTTAGATGGAGTGGGATATGTGGATAAAGAGGATCACTTTAAGAACATCGAAGAATTAAAAAATATGGGAATAGAGATAATTTGAACGTAAATATTTTAGCGGTGGGAAAAGTTAAGGAAAAGTATATAAAGGACGGGATCGGCGAATTTATTAAAAGATTGTCCTCTCATTGCAATACCTCCATCATTGAAGTGGCAGATGAGAGTGCGCCGGAGAATCTCTCACAGAGGGACGAAGAGAACATCAAAGCCAAAGAAGCGGAAAAGCTCGGCAGATACATCAAGGGGGGATACACCATAGCCCTCGACATCAACGGGAAAAAATTCACCTCGGAGTCCTTTGCCCACAAGCTAAAGGACATCATGCTTGAAGGAAACTCCACTGTGAATTTTATAATAGGAGGATCCTTGGGTTTGTCCGATGAAATATTAAGCCTTGCCGATTTAAGGCTTTCCTTTTCGGATATGACTTTCCCCCACCAGCTTATGAGGTTGATACTAATTGAACAAATCTACAGGGCCTTTAGAATAATAAATAATTTTCCCTACCATAAATAGAAAAAGCACGATACTCCCATTGAAATAAATGGTTTTATCGTGCTTTATTTTTAATATTTAATTTTCTATACAACCGGCTTTTTTAAGAGCTATTTTTGCCAATAAGGGCCCTACTAATTCATAGATAATAGTCGCTCCCAGTATTATTGTTCGTATCATCGATCCGTGAGGATCGGGGATTTTTTGACTGGCTATCAAACTCAGTCCTATGGCGACTCCCGCCTGAGGGATAAGAGTAAGACCGAGATATTTTTGTATATCCTTGGACATCCCCGTGATTTTTGCAGAGGAGTAGGCTCCTATGTACTTGCCCAGAGCTCTGCCTACGACATAGAAAATTCCTATGACTCCTACGGTTTTAAGACTTGAAAGATTTAAATCCGCCCCTGAAAGCACAAAAAAGCACATGAATATAGGCGGTGTCAATCTGTCTATTAAATCCGAATATCTCCTTGATACATTGCCAAGATTTGCTATTATCACCGATGTGGACATCAATGTCAACAGACTTGAGAGTCCGTATATATTTGATATTGAAGCCAATAAGAAAATAGTAGCTATTGTAAAGGATAAAAGTTCATTTTCAGATCTTATTTTTTTTGATATGAAGGAAAAGGCAATTCCTCCCATAATCCCTATGACTATTGATAAAATTATTTCAAAAATCGGCAATCCGAACATCGTAAGAAAATTCAAATCCCCACCCTCAAGGAGATTGACCGAAATGGAAGATGCAATTCCGAAAACTATGATACATACTGCATCATCAAGAGCCACAACAGGCAACAAAACATTTACCAGATCTCCTTTTGCTTTGTATTCTCTTATTACCATCAATGTGGCGGCAGGTGCCGTTGCACAGGCTATACTCGCCAAGGTCAAAGAGAAGGGCACATCCATTCCCGATAAAATCAGAGTCCCCAAAAGGACAACAAAAAAAGCGCCCAGAGCTTCAAATAGTGTTATAAGTACTATTTTATTTCCAAGGTTTTTTAAGACTGAAAATTTCATTTCAGAGCCTATGGAAAAAGCTATAAAACTAAGCGCTACGTCACTTACGACATTTAAAGATTTCACTCCCTCGGGACTTATCAGTCCCAATACCGAGGGGCCGATGATTATTCCTCCTATTAAAAACCCTGTGACTTCAGGAAATTTAATCTTGGAAAAAATACGCCCGAAAATCATTCCGCTAAATAGTAAAACAGCAATATAAAATAAATTCATTATTTTGTCAGTCCCTCGATTTCGCTGATGGGAAAACTAAACATAATTCCCACATTTTCTTGACCTAAATCGCCAACTACTTTTCTCACACATTCTTTAGCCAACTGCAGTCTATCTTCCTTTAGTATTAAAAATATCGTTTTATTGTAAGGTCTTCCGCCGCTTAGCATATTCCTCAAATAGGCATAGCTTCCTCCGATTGAACGCTCCGCCATTGTCTGCGCCATTCCCATACTCTCGAGAATCGTTCCGCCTCTGAATCCATTTTTGTCGAATTCAATCAAAAGGTTGTTGACATGTTTTTCGTGATTTAAAACTATAAATAAAGCTTCCATATTTTCCTCCTTAAACTTATTTTATTCCAAATAAAAATAATATCAAGTTTTCTTACGCAAAACTAATCGCTTTTTAAATTTGAAAAAAGTAAAATTATAAAAAATTGAAATAGCGCAAAGGTGCCGATTAAATAATAATCATTGGTATTAAACCCTGCGATTATACTTCTCAACATCGAGGGCAATATAAAGATATCCCAAGAATTCAGCCTTAAAAAACGACCCACATAAATCGCAAAGCCACTTATGGCAGACATGAAGATCAAGATGAAAAAACTTGCAATTTTATATCCGTAACACTTTATAGTCTTTAGTATGTTTATAAAAGTCTCATAACTCAGCACCATGGACAATGTGATCATGCCTACATCAACTACCAGCTTTATCCAATATATGTAGTCCATGTTATAGACTGCGGCTCCCGAAGACATGGTATAGTACTCCGACGTTTTTATGTGAATGTAGTCGGTGAACATATAAAGAGTGTTGGGAAAAAATATCACAGTTATAAAAGTAGCTATAAAGGTCAGTAAAAAGTGTTTCTTTACAGTGGCAAATCCGCTGGATATATAGGCTATTAAGCTTAGACCCGCATTGAAAATCAAGTACCTTCTATTTAAGTTAAAGTAAATTATCAGAGCGCTTATTAAAATATAGAATATTATGTATATCAATATTTTTTTTAAATTGTTAACTAAAGATTTGTTCATATCCAACTCCTTTAAGTATATTTTAGAGATTTAAGAGGATATAGTCAATAAAAGAAAGAGTTCTTTAACTGGGCTCCAAAATCTTGGAAAACCAACTTGTTAAACTAAACATCTGAAAAAATCTAAAATTTCAAATTGAAGAATTTCTTTAGAAATTTTAGATTTTTACAGTAGTTTATTGTGCAAGTTGGTTTTCTACTTTATCAAAAGTCTCAGAGTTCTTTAATCGGACTCTTCAAAACCTCCGGTGTACAGGTTGTAGTACACTCCCCTTTGTCTGAGGAGGTCATCGTGATCGCCTCTTTCAATAATTTGTCCCTTGGAGAGAACTATTATTGCATTGGCATTTTTAACGGTGGAAAGTCTGTGAGCGATTACAAAGGTAGTTCTGCCCTTCATGACTTCGTCCATGGAATTTTGCACGAGTTTTTCCGTACGAGAGTCGATGGATGAAGTGGCCTCATCTAAAATCAGCACTGCAGGATCGTAAATTTCAGCTCTTGCTATGGATAAAAGCTGTGCCTGCCCTTGTGAAATATCCAGATTTGCAGGATCGATGTGTGTATTGTATCCCTCGGGCAAAAGCATTATGAAGTCATGTGCCTGACATTTTTTCGCAGCTTCTACGATTTGCTCTTCATCGATTTCGCCTTTGCCATAGGCTAAATTATAATTTATAGTTCCTGAAAACAGATTTGTATCCTGAAGTACTATACCTAAAGAGTTTCTCAGGTCGTATTTTTTGATGTCCTTTATATTTATGCCGTCATAGGTGATTGTACCCGAGTCTATTTCATAAAATCTGTTTATGAGATTTGTTATGGTTGTTTTTCCTGCTCCCGTCTCGCCAACAAGAGCGATTTTTTGACCGGGTTTTGCATAGAGGGATATATCGTGGAGTATTTCTTCCTTTCCGTCATAGGAAAAATAAACGGAATTAAATCTTATATCGCCCTTTAATTTTTTATACTGACCTGTCTTAGGATTTTTCCATGCGGGATATCCGCCTCTATCTGAACACTCAATGGGATTGCCTTTTTCATCATCGCAGAGATATGCAAGTTCAATATAGCCTTCATCGGCTTCCGGTTCCTCTTCGAGCATTTTAAATATTCTCCTTGAACCCCCAAGAGCGCTTGCGACTTGGTTCATCTGTTGAGAAATATTCCTTATGGGACCTCCGAAGTTTTTGGATAATTGCAAGAAGGAGGCGATAGTACCTATGGTTATGCCAAAGAGACCGTTAACTGCAAGAAGTCCGCCCACTATTGCCAAAAATGCATATTGTAAGTTGCCTATATTAAATACTATGGGCATTAGAATTAATGCGTATCTGTTTGCAAGAGTGGTGTTTTTTGCAAGTTCATCGTTTATTTTTACAAAATCATCTATTATTTCTTCTTCATGGGAAAACACCTTTATAACTCTTTGTCCGTCGATAGTTTCTTCAACGAATCCGTTTTGTTTTCCCAAGGATTGTTGAAGTTTCAAATAATATTCCGAAGATTTACCTCCTATATTATTTAAAGCTGCTAAAAGAGCGGCCATGGAAATGATAACCACCACAAAAAGCACCGGAGAAGATACAATCATTGCGATTACGACGGCTGTTATCGTGACAATTGAGGAAAAAAGATTGGGAAAGGTATTTGTCATCAATTGTTGCAAGGTGGTGATGTCATTTGTATAGATGCTCATTATATCGCCGTGCGATCTGCTGTCAAAATAAGATATGGGCAGAGTTTCCATGTGTTTAAAAAGCTTATTTCTCAAATCCTTCAATATGCTCTCGGAAATATCAACCATCATCCTGGAGTAGATGAGAGTTGCCAACACCCCGCTTAAATATATAAACATGAAATTAAACAAAAGTTTAATAAGAGGTGTAAAATTGGGAACTTCTTGAGCAAGCATCGGAGTTATGTGTTCGTCGATCAATATTTTTAAGAATATGGAAGGAAGTATGCCGATAAAACCTGACCATATCACCAGAATTATTATTAACAAAAACTTGGATTTCGATCTGCTGAAAAACAGTTTTAATATTCTCTTGAGAGCTTCCAAATTCTCAGGAGATGTTATTTTTGATCTATTGGGTTTGTTTTGCATCAAAATCACCCTTTTCACTTTGAGTTTCGCTTATTTCTCTGTACATTTCACTGGAGAGAAGCAGCTCTTCATGAGTGCCTTTATCTACGATTTTTCCCTTATCCATGACCAATATATAATCTGTATTTTTTATGGATTTAATCCTTTGAGAAATTATTATTGTGGTCATATCGGGCCTTGATTTGCTCAGCTCCGTTGTTATGTTGTTTTCCGTTTGAGTATCCAGGGCGGACATGGAGTCATCTAAAATCAGGATCTTGGGGTCTTTTAAAAGTGCTCTTGCAATGCAAAGCCTTTGTCTTTGACCTCCGGAGAAGTTTGTGCCTCCTCTTTCCACCTTTCTGTCATATCCCTCTTCAGATTCCATGATAAAGTCGTGAGCTTGCGCTATTTTTGCAACTTGCATCACTTCCTCCAAGGTTGCGTTTTTATTTCCCCATTTTAAATTTTCAAGAACTGTGCCTGTAAAAAGTTGATTTTTTTGAAGAACCACGGAAACAGCATCTCTAAGAGATTTTATATTGTAATCTTTTACATTTAGATTTCCCACTTTTACAACGCCCGAATAAGTGTCGTAAAGGCGAGGAATTAAATTTACAAGAGAGGTCTTGCCCGATCCCGTAGGACCTATTATGCCCACTCGGTCGCCCTCTTTGATAGATAGGTTTATTCCTTTGAGAATGCACTTGTCCTCATCGTTTGCATAGGAAAACAACACATCGGTGAATTGAATATCTCCGTTTTTAACAGTTTTTACTCCATCTAAATTCAAATCCATTGAAGGTTCTTGATTTAGAACTTCAAGTACACGTTCTGCACTGCTTTTTGCTATAATTAAATTAATAAGCACAAAGGAAAGCATCATAAGGGATATTTGAATTTGAAAAGAGTAAGTGAGCATGCTTAAAAGCTCTCCTGTCATAAGGGTTGAGTCCAATATATAATGCGTTCCGAACCACGCGATCAATATACTTATGACATACAGGCAAAACTGCATGAGCGGATTTGAAAGAGCCATGAGTTTTGAAGCTTTGACATTGTATTTATAAATATCTTCAGAGACGTTGTTGAATTTTTCGCTCTCATGATCCATTTTATTAAAACTCTTGACTACTCTTATTCCCGAGAGATTTTCAGAGACGAGGGAGTTCAATTTATCAATTGTCCTGAAAATTATTTTAAAAAGAGGGCTTGCATTTGAAAAAATAAAATAAATACCAAGACCTATTATAGGAAAAATTATCAAGAAATTAAGAGCAAGAGGTTTATTTATTCTAAGAGCCATAAAAAGAGAAAAAGTCATCATCAAGGGAGATCTTATGGCGAGTCTTGTACTCATTTGAAATGCTATTTGAATATTTTGCACATCGGTGGTCATTCTTGTCATAAGGCTTCCTGTGGAAAATTTTTCGATGTCTTTAAAAGTAAATTCTTGAATTCTTTTATATATTGCAAATCGCAAATTCTTTGCAAATCCGGCAGAGGCTTTTGTGGCGAAGTATCCGGACAAGATTCCTGTTATCAGAGCGACAATAACTGCACCTACGAGCAATGAGCCCACCTTTAGAATTTCCGCTTCCGATTGCAATTTTATACCCCTATCTATGATTAGGCTCATGAGATAGGGAATAAAAATGTCCATTATGACTTCAATAACTACAAAAACAGGCGAAAGAAAAGCGTATTTTTTGTATTCCTTTACATAGGATAATAATTTTGATAGCATAAATCACCTTTATTAGTAATAAAATATAGTAACATATATTATATACCCTAAAAAATTTTAATAGAAATAATAAATCTGATACAATTGTAATAGTTAAAATAAACCTTTGCTAAAGAAAGGAAAATTCATTGGAAAAACTTATTTTAGATTTAATTGCAAAGTCACAAAACACGATTTTTGACAACATGTCCATAGCCTTTAACATTTTGGGAACCGGAGGAATATTTTTTGTAATAATAGGCATTGTGATGATTTTAAACAAAAAAACCCGACTCATGGGAATTCATGTGTTAATTTCCTTGGGGTTGTGCCTTATATTGGGTAATCTATTATTGAAGCCCACCATAGGGCGAGTCAGACCCTATGTAAAATTTAACAGAGCTATAATAGTTGAACCTTTGAAGGATTTTTCCTTTCCGTCGGGACATACCTATTCCGCCTTTTCAACGGCCTTCAGTATAAACTACTACGATGAGGAATTGGGTAAATTTATGATGTTTGTAGGGGCTGTTATGGGCTTTACCAGAATGTATTTATACGTACATTACCCCACAGATATTCTTGGAGGAGTGGTACTGGGATATATTTGCGCAAAGATAGCGGATTTAATCTTAAAACAAATAAATGTTAAAAAAAGTGAAATGTAATATTTACAACAACTTTACATAGAATATACAAGAACGTGATATAAATAGGTAGTATAATCAGGGGGACTTTATGGAAGACAGAGGAATGTACGGAATAGTGGACATAGGCTCAAATACCATCAGATTTAATATTTATAGTGAAAATAAGGGAAAATACAGAGTTGTCTCCAGCAAGAAGACCTTTGCAGGCTTAAGCTCCTATGTGGAAGACAATAAAATGACGGAAACAGGAATAAAAAAAGTCATAAAAATTTTAAACAAATTGAAAAAAACAATCGACGATCTTTCCATTGAAAAATATTATATCTTTGCCACAGCTGCCATAAGGAACGTAGATAATTCAAAATATGTATTGGGTAGAATCAGAAAGGAAACGGAACTGGACTTGACTTTGCTCAGCGGAAAAATGGAAGGGTTCTGTGATTTTCTCGGAGTAAAAACCGATATCGATGTCAAAGAGGGATATATTTTGGATATCGGAGGAGGCTCCACTGAAATAATTCTCGTAAAAGAAGGAGAATATATAGATTCAATAAGTTTACCCGAAGGATCCCTGTCGCTATTTAAAAAGAATGTAAGCGGAATTACACCGACCTTTAAGGAATATTACAGCATGAAATCTCAGATTTTCGATCTACTTAACCGGTATCCCATACCCATAGTTGCTACAAGGAATATGTACGGAGTAGGCGGAACGATACGCGCAGCAGGAAATATCTCTCAGGAGTTGTATTTGAAGGATAGTAATAAAAACATAACTTTAAATGAAGTTGAAGATTTGGTGCTGAGGTTTATAAAGCAAGACAGAAAAGCCCTCGAAGTAATACTTCAAGTTACTCCCGAACGTATTCATACGCAAGTACCCGGTATGGTAATACTGATAGAGGTCATGAAGATGTTTAATATAGGAGAAGTTGAAATATCCAAAAACGGAGTTAGAGAAGGTTATCTTTATTTGAAACAGAAGGAGATAATATATGATGGACTATAGTTACACCCAAAACAGAGAATTATCTTGGTTAAACTTTAATAAAAGGGTAATGGAAGAAGCACTTGATGAATCTGTACCTCTTTTTGAAAAACTGAAATTTTTACAAATATTTTGTTCCAATTTAGACGAATTTTGCATGGTCAGAGTAGGAAGTCTGACGGACCTTTCCCTTTTAAACGATCAGCAAATAGACAACAAGAGCGGTCTTAGCGCATCTGAGCAGCTTGAGTTGATATTTTCCACAATGGACGGTCTATATGAAAAAAAGGATAAGGTTTTTGAAATTGTCGAAGAGGAATTCAGAAAGTCGGGAATATACAACCTGGGCATAGATGAATTGACAAAGACGCAAAGAAAAGCCGTGTATAAATATTTCAAAGACTACATACTTCCCATATTATCTCCAATGACCATAGATCTTCAAAGACCCTTTCCCTTTCTCGAAAACGGTTCGGAATACCTCATACTTGAACTTAAAGAAAATGGACAAATTCACAATGGAATAATGGCGTTGCCGAATATTCTTCCCAAAATAATAAAACTCACATCTTCCACAGGATATCCCTTTATAAGAACCTCAAAGGTAATATATGAATTTGCCAGTGAATGTTATCCCAAGGCGGAAGTGCTTGCAAAGACCATCATAAGAGTGACGAGAAATGCCGATTTATCTGCAGATGACGAAATCGCCTATGATGAAGTTGACTACAGAGCCCACATGAAAAAAATTCTAAAGAAAAGAAAAAGACTTCAAACAGTGCGAGTGGAAGTAAATGAAAAAGCGAAGGAATCCTTTGAAAAATTGCTTTGTAGTGAACTGAATATAGGAACAAATCAAATATTTCAAAGTGACGTTCCCCTTTCGATGGACTATGTATCTGAACTTAAAGATTATCTGAGTGAAGATTTCATAGCTCAAAATTCCTATAACCATTACTTGCCTAAATTAGGAAAGAAATTCGGATTTACAGGAGATTTAATAGATAGAGTAAAGACTAAAGACTATCTCCTAAGTTACCCCTATGACAGCATGGATTCCTTTTTAAAACTCATAGAACAAGCTTCCTATGACGACAGAGTGGTTAGTATAAAAATAACTATCTACAGACTTGCAAAAAATTCAAGATTGGTAAACTATCTATGCAGAGCAGCGGAAAATGGAAAAGAAGTCTTAGTTATAATGGAACTCAGAGCCAGATTTGACGAACAAAGCAACCTTGACTATTCAAAACAACTTTATGATGCAGGATGCAATATAATTTACGGAATGGCAGGATACAAAGTCCACTCTAAAATATGTTTGATAACCATCAAAGATGAAGTCGGCTGGAGTTATATCACGCAAATAGGCACGGGAAATTACAATGAATCCACAGCCACAGGATACTCTGACTTCTCCCTTATGACAGCAAATTATGACATAGGAAAGGACGCTGTACATTTCTTTAAAAATATTTCCACGGGCAATCTTGACGGAAAATACAAATATCTTTTGCAGTCTCCAACGACATTAAAACCTGAACTCTTAAAAATGATGGATGAAGAAATCGCAAAGGGACCTGAAGGATTTATTTTCTTTAAAATGAATTCCTTGACGGACAGAGATTTCATAGATAAATTCCAAGAAGCCTCTGATGCCGGTGTAAAAGTTCAGTTGATAGTAAGAGGAATATGCTGTTTGCTTCCGGGAATTGAAGGGAAAACAGAAAATATAGAAGCTAAATCCATAGTTGGAAGATTTTTAGAACACGCAAGGGTCTATATATTGGGAAAAGAACATCCTAAGATATATATCGGATCCGCAGACCTCATGACAAGAAACACGGAACACCGAGTTGAGCTTCTTTGCTCAGTTCTTGATGATAAAATAAAAGACAGAATAATTGAGTTTATGAATATTCAATTTTCAGATAACTTAAAAGGCAGAAGATTCGGAAGTGACGGAAATCTGCACAAGATAGAAGACGGACAAAAGAAAGTCAACGCACAAATCTACTTCATGGAACAGGAATATGAAATAGAAGAAAAATCTAAAAAGCAAAGTTTTTTAAATAGACTTTCAGAGGCAATTAAAAAACTTTTGGGCAAGTAAAAAATAAAAAGTTAAATTTTAAATATAAAACATAAAAAGACAAGTATGAATTATTAATACTTGTCTTTTATTGTGAAATAAAAAGGCTCTCGGGTATCACAGTGGAAGGCCGTCTAAAGGGATTTCTTTTTAAAGATTCTCTTTCTTGTCTTCATAGCATCAAGTTTTGTCACAAAGGTGAATATCAAAATCGCTGCAAGTGTTGAAGTCGTGTTGTCTTCATCAAAGCGAGGAGAAACCTCCACAATGTCAAAACTTATCACCTTCTCATGGGAGAGGATGTACTTTATAAACATAAGTGCTTTTTCAGGATCAAGTCCCAAAGGAGTTGGAGCACTTACTCCGGGTGCATAAGCGGTGGAAAACACGTCGATGTCAACGGTTATATAGATATAATCCACATCGCGGATAAATTCGCCAATTTCTTCAAAGTAGGAGGTTATATCGCCACTTACAATATCCTTAGCCAAAATGTATTTTATGTTGTTTTCATGGGCGAAATTAAACAGACTTTTAGTATTTGAATGTTTTTGAATTCCGATGACTTTGTAGTTGTATTCGTGGCCTTCTTCAAGCTCCAAGTCTCTTATCTGTCTGAACATAGTACCTGATGAACCGCCGTTTTCCTCATAGGGTCTCGTATCAAAGTGGGCGTCGAAATTTATTATGCCGATACTTCCACTGTCCTTATAGTGCTTAAAAAGACCTTGAAAGTGCCCGAAGGCGGTTTCATGACCGCCACCTATTACAATGGGAAACATATTTAAATTTAAAACTCTATCCACAGCATCCGCCAAACATTTTTGCGCTTCATCTAAAGTTAAGCCCTCAGGAAAGACATTTCCGCAATCAAACAACTTAATCTCTTGGCTGAACTGACAGGGGAGATTCGCAAGGGCTGACCTTATGCTGCTGGGGCCCATTGCCGCACCAACTCTGCCCTTGTTTAAACCGATGCCCTGATCGCATTCAAAGCCTAAAATTCCGAAGGCAAGATTTCCGTCAAAGGGTTTTAAATTTTCATCATTTAAATCTATAACTTCAATCCATTGATGCCATCTAAAGGAGTCGAAATCAGTTTCGGAATCTATTCTACCCTTCCAAGTGGAATCTTTTTCTACTCTATAATTTTTTATCAAAATATCACCTCAAGATTAGTGGGATTGATACCTGTATATCAACCGTATAAAAATAATATCGTGAAATATTGGAATAAAGATTTTTCAATCATTTATAAAATAATATATAATTACATTATTTACTGACAGTAAAAATAAAAGGACATATTCAAATTGTTCCATTACAAGAAAACTTGCTAAAAAATAAGTTGCCAAAAGAATAAAAAACGAACTTAAGAATATAATAAAATATTTTTTCATAAAACCTCCCTATAATTAATAATCAATAAAATAATATCATAGCGGAATAAATAAAGAAAGTTTTAGAATGTGTTGGGAGATTATGGGTATATAGAGATTGAAACAAATTTTATTATAATTGGGAGGAATTTATGATAAGTTTATTGTTAAAAGTACTTGTGTCGGGTGCTGCTATATGGTTGGCGGCTTTTTTAGCTCCGGGAATGAGCGTTGAAAACTTCGGGGCTGCAATTGTTGCCGCTATTGTAATAGGCCTGTTGGATTGGGTTCTAAACAAATTTTTAGGCGTGGATCCTTCTCCGCTGGGAAAGGGAGTTACAGGTTTCTTAGTGGCAGCTGTCGTGTTATTTGTAGCCGGTAAATTAGTTAACGGGCTGAATGTTTCGATTTTAGGAGCATTGATTGGCGCCTTAGTGTTGGGAATAGTGGATATGATTCTTCCGGGCGGAAGAACTTATTAAAAGACGGTTAGTCTAAGATTAAAAAAGAAATGTCCTTAGGAATTTAATTTTTAAAAATTAAATCGGCAGGAAGGTTAAATCCTTTGTGCCGATTTTTTATATTTAAACCTTAGATAGTTATTTTGTGTATATTGAAAAAGCTTGAGTATCTACATTTGTAAAATCTGTTTTATCTATTTCAATATAGTTAATCTGAAAAATTATCCTTTGAAAATAAAAAAAGCTATGAGCTCAAGAGCTCATAGCTTTTTTGCAACTGCTAATTCAAATCGGGTTTGAATTGGTTTTTACAAACAGTAATTAATCCTTCTTACCATCTTCCGAATCAAAGGCGGAGGATTTTACAAGAGCCTCTGAACCGTTTACGAAACTGTGTAGAAGTTTTCGCGGTTTATCCAGTATGCGCACCCAGCTTTCGCCTACGTTTTGGATAGGTGTAAAGTCGTGATTATAAGATGCCTCCATCAGTTCGTAATAAGCCCAGTGTGCCTTTGTAAGGTCTATATACTCCTTGCCTAAAGCATGGCTGTCGATATAATTTTTGTCCGGCACTCTATTGAAAATCTTATTGGTGATTTTCACCGCTTCAGCACGTGTAATTTCCTTATCGGGTTTAAAAGTACCGTCGGGGTAACCGTCAACATAGCCTGCCGTCAGAGCTCGTTCCACAGATTCATAGGCCCAGTGTGCCTTTGTAAAATCAGTGAAGTTCACCGTTCTTCCGGTCTTTTCGGAAAACTTCGAAGCTATCTTGGTAAATTCCGCACGTGTGATAGGATTGTCGCCTCGGAAAGTGCCGTCGGGATAACCGCTGATAATATCTTTATTTTCAAGGAATCCCACATAGTTCGAATACCATTGACTTTGATTTATATCGCTAAACTTGCTTTGGTACACTGCATTATTATCCAAGTTTATATAAAGAAGACGTGCAAAGATCGCCGCAACTTCTCCACGACTGATACTGCGATCTGGGCGAAGGGTCTTATCGGTATAACCACGTACATATTGAATGTGATGGTCGTAGTTTTTGTCCTTGTCCTGTTCTTTGTACTCATATCTCACATCAGGCACTTTAACCACACTGCCCGTGGGTACATAGACGACTTTTTCGACAACTTTTTCAATAACGGAAGGCTCACTTGGTTTTTCAGGTGTTACGGGTTTTGAACCCTTTGCAGTTTCGGTCTTGACAAACATAGGTATAGATTTAGGTTCTCCAACAAGGATTTCCTTGACCGATTTGATTTCTCCATTTATATTTTCGACCAATTCATAATTTCCCTTAGGAACTTGGGCAGAGTAAAGCCCTGCGTCTTGTCTGGTTACAGGGTAGACTATTTCAGTTCCTACAGTTCTCAAAGCGTAGGTTTTGCCATCAACTAAATTGGTTGGATCATCTTTATTGACACTTTGAATTACTATGCTTTGTTCATTTCCGCCTTGAATTACAAATCCGGCTTTGATGGTTTTTTCAGTGCCGTCTTTTAATGTCACTTTAACCTCTACTATGGAAGTATCCCCGGGATTTCCGTTTTCAGGTGCTTTACCTGTGATTTTACCGGTGTTTTTATCAATTGAATGGTTCCATTTAGCATGCTATTTACAATTTCAAAGGTAGTTCCATCGGGATAAGTTCCCACTAAATCAGACACCACATCAGATCCGGGAGCAGTGGTTTTCATTTCGTAGTAGAACTCATAAGTTTCTTCGGGAACAAAGGTGTTTGTAACGGTAAATCCACTTGTTTGATCACCGGTAACCGCCGTTGTATATCCCTCTGCACCTTGTACTTCTTCCACCGTGTATAGATAGTTTTGCTTGGTTTCATTTTGTTTAGGAAGAGAAGTCCACTCAGCTGTTGTATTTCCATTTGTCAAAGTCTTTGCTTCGCCGACAAATTCTTTGTTTCCTATTGGAGTTCCTTGATCATCGGTAGCTTGTCTGAAAAGTTGAAGTTGTATATCAGGTCTGTTGGCAGTATCTCCACCTACCCAATTCTTTACAGCTGAGATGTCAATGGTTTCAGATGTAAAGGCCTTTACCGTAAAGGATGTGGCTACAAGTTCGCTTGTGCCGTCGGGATAATCCACCCTTACTATAAGATCCGTTTTTTCGCCGGGCTTTTTATCAAGAGGTACTGTTCCGGTGAGTTTACCGGTAGCTTCATCAATTGTGACGCCCCAATTTTCTGAATCACTTACGAGTATAAATTTCGTGCCTTGTGGCGGATAGTCTTGTTTAGTAGGGTTGTTGGGATCAATGGCGATAATTTCACTAATTATTTCATCTCCTACCGCTCCGTCCTTCGGTGCATAATTCGGATTTAAAATTTGTTCGTTGGCAACAAAGGTCACAGGCACTATGTCCTTAGATCCGTCATTATAAGTGATGGTTACATCTTTTGTGAGCTTTGTGCCCACAGGTATGCTTTGGTCGACTTTTACACTTACCTGTCCGGTTGCATTATCTATTGAAATTTCCCAACCGGGTACAGCTGTATTATCAATTGTAAAATTTTGAACATCTTTGTTATCAAAGGCCTGTTGAGTTGTTAAATCTATAGGCGTGCTGAGAGTCGCATCTGTAGCTCCTCTTGTCACAACGAGAGCCGGATAATTGGGTTCATATTTTTCCGCATCTTTTTCAATGGCATAGGTATCAGCTAAAATCTTTGTAAATCTGTTGGGATCATTGTTGTATTCAATGTGAATTTGAATTGAAGCATTCTCTCCCACCTTTGCTGTTTCAGGAATTGTAGACATTATATATCCTGTGGAAGGATTCAGTTTATATTCCCAACCGTCGGCGTTTGTAGCCTTTTGGCTAAGGTAACCCAAGGATACGTCATTTTGGTCGAAGATTTCTACTACGGGATATATTCTGCCGTCAGATCTTTGAACAGTTGTCGCCACTCTTTTATAGTTGGACAGATCTGCTGAAGGAGTATCAAGATTAGTTCCTTCCTTGTCCACCAACTGGTCGACTATAGTCCAACCCTTAGCTTCATTTGCCTGTCTGTCAAATTTTGCAAAAACAGTTTTGTATTCTTCGCCATAGAGTATGGATATATCGGCATTTTTTGTTTCTCCCGGCTTGCCGTAAAGAAGAGCATAGTCAGGTTGAGTCACAGGGGTGATGACGGTAATTCTCAAGGTCTTATAATCGTAAACATGGGGGTTTGTTCCCTGTGTAGCTGCATCTTGGTTATCATATGTGGTCCTTACATTAACTTCAAGAACTGCTCCTGAGAGAGCTCCATCAGGAACCTTTCCTGAAATCACACCGGTTTCTCCATCAATTATGATGTCTGTTCCAATTGTCCATTCAGTCCCTTTACTGTCCGTGATAGTTGCTGCTGTCAAGAGATTTCCCGCTTCATCGGAAAATTCTCTTTTAATAGGTTCTACATAACCTGCCACTTGAGTCAAAGGATTCACTTCCGGGTTAACGGTATATTTATCTCCTGCATATCTCATAATATCTTTATAGGAATATTCAATATAGCTCGGGCGGGGATTGACTGTATATCGAAAAGTCTGTATATCTTTAGTGCCGTCACTATAGGTGATTTCAGCTGCAAAAGCCGCGATATCTCCCGTATTTGCATATGGGGGAACATCTACTCGAATATCCACTCCGTAGTAATCCGCAGTTGGATCTATAATTTCAGCCCCGCTTTGATCAATTGCATAAACTCTCCAGCCCGCAGGCAATTGATATCCGTCTTTTGAATCCGTGAAAATGGAAATATGAGTCAGTTTTGTATCATCTGCAATATTTGCAATCAATGTGGGCAGAGCCTCAGGTTGAGCGGGATTTGCTTGAATTCTCAATACATCATGAGAACCTCTTGTAATGGTGATTACACCATCTTGATTTTGTTCTCCGAAGGGCGAATCCAGTTCATTGCCGTTGGCCAATTTCGCATAGTCACTTTCGTAATTCAACTCATACTTGGAAACTGTAACCTTGTAAGTGGATTTAATGGTTTTATCGCCTTAGTTTAGATTTTCAATCCCGACATCAACCTGTGATGTTCCCGAGAAAGATGACACAGGCACAAATTCAATAGCTTTTCTTCCGCCATCATCGATTATGGTATAAGTTCCTTCACCCGCTATAGTAAAAGTGTTGCCGACAAAAGCACCTGTATTCGGATCGATTAAGGAATAGGTGAAATCTCCATACCAAGTTTCAGGGAAACCCTTAAACATATCGTCTATTCCCATATTTGAATCGTATTTATCGTTGTTGTCGGTAGTTTTTTGTGTAGTATCCATTAGACCGATTGTGCCGGCAGGTGTGGTGACGGGGCTATTATAGGTCAGAGTGATTTTTCCCACATTATAGTTTGAGTTGGGAATTCCGCCCTTAGTGTCCAAAGCCGTATAGTAAACGGGGCTCGGGTTGCCGATAAAGAGTTTGTCGGGTGTAAAGATGAAAGCACCTCTGTCGTCAATAGTCCAAGTTCCTTCATTAGGTACAGTTAAAGATCTACCTAAACTTGATAGGTCTGTAGCACTTTTTACAAAGTGAACCGTGGTTAAATCAACTATATTGGAGGACTCTTGGCCGTAATCTACAGTTACTGTTCCGGTTTGTCCGAAGTTTCCTATATTGGTAGCATCTTTAATCTTAATGGGTTGAGCTTTTTTAACCGTACTGTATAAGTCGTATGCACGTCGTTGTATTGGTGTCCGCCTATTTCATATGCCGGTTTTATCGTACCGTAATAAATAATGTCCGTGGGATTACCATTTGCATCTCGCATAAATACGTGAGTATTGTAGTTTGCAATAACCACATCCACAGGAGGCGCATCTTTTTGTATCAACCCGGCATTCTCTTTATCGGCCTGAGTAAAATAGTTATCAGTAGGAATAAAGGAAAATTCATTTCCCGTTCCAATTGTATAGGTACCAAGTTTTACATATCCGGTATTATCATTTGTAGAAGTTCCATCGTTGGCAGAGAATTTACCGTTGTACCCATAAAGATAATTTCCGGTTCTTCCGATGTCTTCATAAACATCTACAGAGGTCACAAGGGTACCGACGGGTATCTGTGCATTTGTTTTTGGTTCATTTATTTTTGTGCCGTCGTTTATTTGAAAATTATAAACAGGAGTAGCCATCACGCTATTTTTTAATCCTATAAAAGCAGTGTCCATTTGACCTGCATATACCTGCTTGGTAACTTCTTCACCAATTGAAGTCATGGGCTTATTGGTGTAGGATTTTGTATTTACAGATACATAGGCATAAGATCCATCTGACTTTAAAGCTGCCATTGGAGGAGCAATGCCTATATAATTATCTTTAGGGTCAAAGTTAAGCATGTACATACCCATATATCCCAGTCCGGTATTAAATATCCATTCTCCTTGATTGTCAAGAGCTATTTTTCCGCTGGAACCATAGAAGGGTAAGGGTTTTTCACCGAACTTATAATCAGTAATTACTCCTTGACTGGAATACAATATTCCTGTTTCGGTAGTTCCCCACGCACTAAAGGTCGGAAAGTTTTGAAAAGGTGTACCGACTGCATTTCCCACGCTTAAAGCGAGCTGATTTGACACGCTGATTGGCTCTTCGTTGACTTTTGCTCACGGCACCGCCTGAGGGTTCGCCGGGTCGTAGGAGCCGCCGCTCCATGTGTGAATATACACTCCCTCCGGCGTCGCAGCAAAAACCTCCCCTTGCAATAAGCTAAAGGGCATACCACTTAACAACATCAGTGTAGCAAGTGTAAGTGCAAGCGTGCGCTTAATGCTAATTTTATATTTTTCTTTCAGTTTGCGTAACACGATAATTCTCCTCTCTATAGTTACATTCTTTATTTATCTACATCAAAAGTTGCTGTCATTTTCATAGGTTGTTATACCATATTACTCCATCTTTCTACTTCTTAGTTGAAAAAGATTTATTTGCTTTTGAGGTTGTAAGAACAAATATTTATAAAGTTCCACAGCATAAAAGAATTTTTATTTAACTGTATTTAAAATACCCATTGTCCCTTGTATCTATCAAAGGGACAATGGGTTTTGCAACAGAATTTATGTTTTAAATGCAATTGAATTTTCGCTGAAAAAATCCTTTGATATCTTTAGTATAATAAGATTCTTAGAAGCTTGATTTTATAAATATTCAAAGGGTGTAAAACAAATTTTTTCTATATATGTGTTTATATTTATGGTAAAAAAGTAAAAATGAAGTTTACAAATAGGAAAGGGCAATATAAAAATCGGCATGAGATATGATCTTCATGCCGATTAAATTTCAATATGATACACAAAATAGAGATTGTTTTTTATTATAATTGAATTTCGCTTTGGTCCTTGTCCAATATATGCATTGAAACATCCGCATTCAAATATTTTTCCGCATTTTCTTTTATGAATTGAAGAGCCTCTTTTAATTCGTCAAATCTTTTCATATCCACAAGTTCCATTATCAGAAAGGCATTCTTTGTATCTTCGGTGATCATGGTTCTTTGTCCGTCTCTCCAGTTAAAGCACCTGCAGACAGCTCCCGCATCGTCTTTGTAGCAGAGTTCACCCGGATAGGTGGGTTCGTTCCTCGTGGAGCCGATGGCATAGAATTCGTCATCGCCTTCTGTGATTGTAAGTCTCATATCTCCCACGAACTTATCGGAATCTTCCGATCCGCAGGGCATCCCGTATTTTAAAGATGCGGAGTTGTATATGTCCACAAGGGTATTTATGGACCCGACGATATTTCCGCTTTCCACTCTCTTTAAAAGAGCTTCTATGGAGCATCTTGCGCCTTTTTTGGTCTTGAATTTTTTAAAGGCTTCTCTCCAAACTGCAACTACCGGATTTTCGCTCATTTGATTTTTTACGAGGTATTTTTCCGCTTCTTCATTTGCTGCTAAGAGCATTTTTTTGACTTCAATTGGACTGTCGTTGGAATTTTCCATGTTTTTTATCAAAAGAACGCCCAATTTTGCATCGGGGAACAACTCAAAAAAACTTTTGTCCGCTATAAATTTACTCATTTTATTTCTCCTTCAACTTTTATATCCATCGTATAAACTGATGAAGTTTTTGTCAAGGGAATCTGTCAATTCCACACCTAATTCGGCAAATACTTCATCGAGATTTTTAAATAAAAGGACAAAATCATCATAGTCGATGTTGTTGCCCATATGTCCTATTCTGAATACTTTTTCGGTGATCTCGCCCACTCCCTTGGAGATGGCGATGTTTCTTTGTCTCATTTTTTCTAAAATGGATTCGCTCTTTATGTCCTTGGGATTTAGTACTGTAGTTACGGTATTTGAAAAATGATCCCTTGCATAGAGCTCAAATCCGCAGTTTAGAAGACACTGTCTTGTGATTCGGGCATATTTTAAGTGCAAATTTGTAAAGTCCTTTGCAAGAGCTTCATCTATAGCCTCTTCCAGTGCATAGATTAGATTTTCGTTTACGGTGTAGGGAAAGGGGGCCAAATCATTTAAGAAGTAGTTTGCAAAGTTTAAATAGTAACCGGGTATTTTAGTTTTTCGATTTTTGATTTTGTCCTTTGCTCTCTCAGACAGGGTAACCATACCGATACCTGTGGGAGCGCTCAAACATTTTTGTGAACCGCAAAGCAGAACATCCACTTTAAAATCATCAAAGTTCACATATTCTCCGCCAACTCCTGAAACGCTGTCAACAACGGATAATATATCGTATTTATGCAGAAGATTGCAGATTTTTTTTATGTCATTGGAAATTCCCGAAGGTGTTTCGCAGTGAACCAGAGTTGCCAAGGTAAAATCGTGGTCGGTTTTCAGATATTCTTCCAATTCGCCCACATCTATTCCCCTTCTGAAATCACCTTTGTATTTAATGGCTTTTCCGCCGAAATTCTCAACAGATTCGGCAAATCCTTCACCGAAGAACCCGTTGTAGATCACAAGCACTCTTTCACCCTTTTCCATCAAAGAGCAGATGGAAGCTTCAAGAGTCATTATAGCTTCTCCCAGCATAAAAAATGTAGTGGCATGGGTATTTATGAGTTTATTGTATTTTTCTTCAACGGATTTATAGTAATCCTTGTAATTGGGGTCCAAATCGGGGTTTGTTTTAGATATGCTCATTTTAGCCAGGACTTTCTCATTTATAGAGGTGGGACCTGCACATAATATTTTCATTTTGATCACCTTTCAATGTTGTACTGATAATTGTTTTTAAATTTTTATATTTTAGGTTCTATGGTATTGCTTGAAACCCAGCCGTCAAATTGTTCTTTTGTCAAGGAGTTTACAGCTGTTACTTCGCACCAGATTCTTTCAACTCCTTCGATTTTCGTGTTGTAGATATATAGTTCAGAGTCCTTTGGAAGTACTGAGGTTATTTCCGATTCAAGAGAAGGCTCTGTTCTTAAGTTAGCCTTTTCAATGGCGATTTTTTGGTAGGTGTGAATTAAAGACTGCGCTTTTCTAATTATTTCCGCTCTGCTTTTTTCTAATTCCACATATTCTTCCGAAGTGTCGATGTTGGATGTATTTTTGGAAGAGTTGTATTTAATTATTGAGTTTTTTAAGTTTTGAGCCTTTGCCGATTCATCAATCACTGCAAGATATTGATTTAATAGGTTCAAAGCGCCTGAGTAGTCGTTGCCTTCAATGTATCTTTCAGCGTCTTGGAGTATGAGCTCTTCCAAATCCGATATTCTATTTTGAGAATTCGCATAATTGTCCTTATCCTCTGAAATTACCTGCTTATAGTTTTTGATGGCTTCTATAAACTTGCCTTGAGCCATCATTTTATTTCCCGCTTCATAAAAATCTTCGGATCTTTTCAGAGCGTGAGCCTTTTCCAGAAGAGGAGATATTTCATATTTGGGATTGTTTTTTAGATGTTCTATTAGATCTATGGCTTCTTCATATTGACCTTTTTCGAGATAGACCTTCGCTTCTTTGAAATTTCTGTTGTCTCTGTAGTCGGAATAGAAATGTATGGCGGCAAAAAGCACCACTATAGCTATTAACCCCACAATGATCGAAGTAAAGGTTTTTTTCTTGTTTGAGCCTTCATCATCTATTTTTTTATTTATTCTCTTTTTTTCAATGATGTCCGTAGTCGGAGCGATTTTTATCATTTGAGTCTGCGTAAGAGAACTCATATTTTCTTTGTTTTTTTCATCGATGAATCCAGAGTTGGACATCAGGTTTACAAGTTTGGCATTAATCAAGGATTCTGTTAAATTTGACAGAACAAAATCCTTGTTTCTTTTGCAATTTCGGCATTCGAAAAGATCTTTGGGATTGTAAACTCCGCAGACACATCTCCAACCATTGGGAGTATTTTCTGCATAGGTGATCAATTCGGAGCCGAAGGTGGCCTTCAACCTTTTAGATTTATTTTCAGAAATTACCGGCAAGACAAAGGGATACTCCACCTCGTTATAGGTGTGCATCCTGGAATTTTCAAGAAATACCGTGCTGATCCTAATAGTCAGAGATTTTGCATCTTCAAATTTCTGATCTATTTCTATAGGCTTTAAATAATATATTTCTCCTTCTTCTATGGAAAGTTCCTTTACATTGTAAAAGGTTGAACTACCGTTAAAAAGCCAGTTATCGAATTTATCTTTGTATTTAACCTCAAAGGTTATTTCATTTACTTGACTATCACCTAAATTTATCAAATCAATTGCTATATTTAAATCGCTGGTCAGCTCAGCTCTTATGATTTGAAGACTGTATTTCGGATTTAAATAAAGTGTAGTGGGTAAAGTTTCAAAATTGGAGCTCATGGCAACCTCCTTCCAAATAATTATATTATAATTAAAACACATATTCAATTATCCATTGATTTAATAAAATGGTATAGTGTATACAAGAGAAAAAAAGAGGGGGAAAGAATGAAAGTTTTATTTACGGGAAATTTCAAAGAAAAAGTTATAGAAAAAATTAAAAACCTCGGATTTGATGTGGATTTAGCAACGTCTAAAATGGTTAAAGAAGGCGATTATTCCAGAGATGCGGAAATTTTGTGCGGAAGCATATTGCTCGAAAAAATGGACTTAAGGGAATTTAAAAACTTAAAAATCATATTGACCTATTCCATAGGGGTGGACTATCTGGATCATGAATATCTAAGGGAAAGAGGCATAACTCTTTGCAACAATAAAGGTGCCTATGCTGAGCCAATAGGAGAATGGATAATTTATGATTTGATGGTGATAGACAAATTCGGAAGACAAAATATCGAAAGGCAAAGGAATAAAATCTGGAAGAGAAGAGCTGTAACCTATAATCTGTACAACAAGAAAATACTCTTCCTTGGAACGGGAGATATCGCCAAGGAAGCGGCGAAGAGACTTGCCAATTTCAAAATGGAAATCATAGGATTTAACACAAGGGGTAAAGAGACGGATTACTTCGACAGATGTGTATCCTTGGAAAACCTTGAGGAAACTCTTGCGGAAGCGGACTATGTTGTAATGGTGCTTCCTCTGACAAAAAGCACTTATAAGTTTATGGACAAGGAAAAATTTTATGCAATGAAAGAAGGAGCTGTGTTTATCAACGTGGGCAGAGGTGAAACGGTGGATGAAAAAGCTCTGATAGAAGCGCTGAATAACAAACTGAGGGGAGCGGCACTGGATGTATTTGAAAGGGAACCTCTTCTGACGGACAGTCCCCTTTGGGAGATGGACAATGTATATATAAGTCCGCATATCGCAGATTTGTCGGAGGATTCAGAAGAAAGAGTATTATTAAATGTAATGGAAAATTTAAAGCGAATAAACTCAGGAAAGGAATTAATCAATGTAGTTGACTTTAAAAAGGGCTATTGAGATACCGGATATTAAAAATTATTAAAGAACAAAATCGGAGGTAGCGGACAGTTTGTCCCTTACCTACGATTTTTTAGATTAAATAAATTTTAATCTTTGTAATTGTACTTCAAAGTGCCTGTGGTATCCATTTGTCTGTCGAAGTCGTTATAAAGCTCCTTGACTTCCTTTAACAATATTAAAAGCCCGATGACGTTGGGTATTACCAGAAGTCCCGTGAACAGATCAGTAAGTTGCCATACGAATTCAACCTTTTGCAGTGAACCGAGAACTATGAATAAAACAGCCAATACTTGGTAAATTCTGATTGCGGTTTTAGACTTGGTCAAAAACTTGGCATTTGTTTCACCGAAGTAGTACCATCCGACAATTGTAGTGAAGGCAAAGAAAACAAGAGCTATCGCCAAGAATTTCGAGCCGATGTCACCGAAGGCTATGTTGAAACCTTCCATGGTGATCATTACGCCTTCCTTTCCGCTGTTATTTGCGCCCGTTGCAAGTATTACCACCGCTGTAGCCGTACAAATCAATATAGTATCGATGAAAACTCCAACCATTGCAACACAACCTTGAACGACGGGATGCTCTACATTTGCAACGGCATGTGAGTTGGGAGTGGAACCCATACCTGCTTCGTTGGAGAAAAGTCCTCTGGCAACGCCGTATCTTATGGCGGTTTTAATGGATACTCCCACAGCTCCGCCCAGGACCGCCTTGCTTGAAAAAGCAGCTTCAAAGATAGCGGTGAATACCGGAATTATCATATGGTTGAATTTAAACAGAACTATTATTGAGCCGATAATATAAAGCACAGCCATTACGGGCACAACTTTTTCCGCAAAACTTCCTATTCTCTTTATTCCGCCTATATAAATAAATCCTGCCAAGGTCGCAATTATAACTCCGCTTACGATTAGAGGTATGCCGAAGGCTTCATTTAAAGCTGATGATATGGAATTGGACTGAACCATGCTTCCTATCCATCCCAGAGTTAAGACGGATAAAACAGCAAAAAATGTAGATAAAAATTTGGCAGGAGCCTCAAGTCCGCGATTTTTTAAGCCCTTGCTTATGTAGAAAGCAGGTCCTCCTATTAATTTACCGTCTCTTTTCTCTCTGTATTTTTGTGCAAGGATAGCTTCTACAGAAATTGTGGACATTCCCACTATGGCGGTAACCCACATCCAAAAAACAGCTCCCGGACCTCCTGCAACTATTGCTCCTGCAACTCCGCCTATATTTCCCGTACCTACTTGAGCTGCTATAGCTGTAGCAAGTGCCTGAAAAGATGAAAGAGAGCTTTCGTCGGAAGTGTCCTTGCTGAAAAGACCACCGAAGGTTTGTTTAAAAGCGTAACCGAATCTTTTTATTTGTGGGAAACTAAGATAAATAGTTGATAGAATTCCAAAACCCACAAGAGAAACCATTAAGGGCAATCCCCACAATACATCGTTCATTGATGTTATAATACCTGTAAGATTATCTAACATTTGCTTTCTTCCTTTGTATTTAATGTAAACTTTTACTTATTATAGATTATATCATGTTATATATTAAATAAGACATATTATTCATGAAAAACTTTGACTATAATATAACATTAAATTACAAAAGTATTTACTTATCTGATAGATTTTTGACATAATCTATAATTTCATCCAGTCTTGTATTATCTGTTAAATCCAGAAATTCTCCAAAACTGTAGATAATTGATTTTTCGCTTTTGTTGAGTTCCTTTTTCTTGTTTAAAAGCATGGAATAGATAAATCTCATGGTGATTCTATGCGTAAAGGAAAGCTTTGAATAATCGATTTTTCCCGGTAAAAAAAACATTTTTAAATTTTTGTAATATCTGTTGGGAACGGATTTTAAAATATTCTCTTTCAATTTGTATTGATTTTCTTCATTGCAGGGGGATAGCAACCCACAAGAAAAAATTATTAAATTTTTATCGGAAAAGTCGTAATTATATTTAAATATCTCTTTAAGACCGATTACATTCTCCGAGTAAATCGGTCCTCCGAAAATAATATTGTCATAATCAACGGCACTATTGAAGTTTTTATATTCATAGCATGGGCATACAAGCTTTTTTGCTAAAGTTTCAGCGTAGGTTTTAGTAGAGCCGTATTCGCTTGCATATACGACCACAGTGTTCATAAAATCAACTCCTTTTAATTACTATTAAATATAGAGGATTTTAATGTATTCTTAATAATTTTAGTATAAAGTTACTGTTAATTTTTCAAGGACATTATTTATTATGGAAAAAATTGTCCATATTTACCTTCTCAAGTTTTAAAAGGGAGATTTTTTTATCAATACCTCCTGCATATCCCGTCAAGTTTCCCGATGTGCCCACCACTCTATGACAAGGAATTATAATCGATATGGGATTATGCGCCACTGCTCCGCCCACTGCCTGATAGGACATGCTTTTTATGTTATTAATGTGAATAATTTCTTCGGCAATTTTTTTATAGGTACTGGTTTCTCCGTAGGGTATTTTGAGCAGAAGTTTCCAAACAGCCTTTCTGAAATTTGAGCCTCGGGGGTTGATCTCAGGAGTAAACCCCGGATCTTGACCGCAAAAATACACATCCAGCCATTTTGAAGTCGAATGGAAAACATCCAGATTTTTTTCCGTATAATCTCCATTTTCTACAGGACTTGAATATTTTTCATCTTCAAAAGCCAACTCTTCTAAAAAATCTCCATCGCTTATCATGATCATTTTTCCCAAGGGGGATTTATATTTATAGTAGTATTTCATTTTTCACACCTCCATATAATAATTTAATTATAGCCTAAAGGGACTTACATAAAAATGAAAAATTTGATACTGTAAATAGGTTTATAATTAATGGAGAATAAATAGTATAATGTATTGTATAAAAGATTTAAATTGGAAATTTTAACATAAAAAGGACAGATAAATTATAAGAGGTGATATTTTGAAATTAAATTATGCCGATTATCCCTATAAAAGCAGAAGGACTGCTGTCTTCGGACAAAGAGGCATGGTCGCCAGCTCTAATTCCCATGCAACCTTAAGCGGGATTGAAATTTTAAAATCAGGAGGTAATTGTGTAGATGCCGCCATAGCCATGGCAATGGTCCATGTAGTCGTGGAGCCTACATCCAACGGACTGGGCTCCGATGCCTTTGCAATCCTGTCAGTTGATGATCAGCTTTACGGAATAAATGCCAGCGGATATGCTCCGAAAAATTTGACCATAAAATATCTGAAGGACAGAGGATATAAGACAATCCCCACCTTCGGTCCGCTTTCCGCAGATGTGCCGGGAGCAGTTGCGGGATGGGTGGAACTTCACAGGAAATTCGGGAAACTTCCCTTTGAAAAAATCGCTCAGCCGGCGATAAAATATGCCGAAGAAGGTTTTGTTCTTACGCCCACCATAGGTTTGCTATGGGAGAGAGAAGTGGAGAAATACAGCAAATTCAAAGATGACACAGCCTTTGACGGGTTTTTCAGAACATTCACACAAGGCGGCAAGGCACCTGAGACAGGCACAATTATAAAACTGCCTCATCACGGAGAAACTCTCAAGGAAATTGCAAAAACCTATGGAGAAAGCTTTTACAGAGGAGAACTTGCTGAAAAAATAGTGAAGTATTTAAAAAGTAAAGGCGGTGTAATGGAAAAATCCGATCTGGAAAATTATAAGGCGGAGTGGGTGGATCCCATTTCCGTAAACTATAAAGGATACGATATTTGGGAATTGCCTCCCAACGGACAAGGAATGGTAGTTCTGATGGCATTGGAGATGATAAAGGGAATGAATCTTGAGGGAGTTGACAAATCCCTTCAAGCTCACTATCAAATAGAAGCCTTGAAAAGCGCCTTTGCAGATGCTGAAAAATACATTGGGGAACCGTCAAGAATGAAACCGACCTTTAAAGAGCTTTTAGGCGAGAAATACCTCGAAGGAAGAAGACGGGAAATTTCAGATGTGGCTGTAATTCCAAAGGCGGGAATGCTCAAGGGAAGTTCTACAATTTACTTGACTTGCGCCGATGATGAAGGAAATATGATTTCCTTTATACAATCAAATTACAAAGGATTCGGAAGCGGAGTAGTTGTGGAAGGCACAGGAATAGCTTTAAATGACAGAGCCTGTGATTTCAGCTTTGATGAAAGCAGTCCAAATACCTTAATTGGAGGAACAAGACCGTACCATACGATAATTCCGGGATTTTTGACAAAGAAGGGAAAAGCTTTGGGTAGCTTCGGCGTAATGGGAGCATACATGCAACCTCAAGGACATCTTCAAATTCTTTTGAGAATGATCGATGAAGGATTTAATCCTCAAGCAGCCCTTGATGCACCAAGATGGCAGTGGATTGACGGAAAAACCCTGGAGATTGAAGAGGAATACGAAAGAAAAACAGTTGAAGAATTAAAGAAAAGAGGCCATGACATAAAAATTGTAAGAGACAGGACAAAAATGGGTCGAGGACAGATAATATTAAAACAAAAGGGGATATATGTGGGAGGTACGGAACCGAGAACCGACGGTTGTGTACTTGGAATGTAAAACATCACATTTAATTGACGGCAAATTTCCGAATACATCGGTATAGACCTAAGTGCATTGCCCGATTAACCGTCAAAGGCAAAAAGACGGGTCGAACCTACAACACCTTCACCCTAAAGGATGCGATATTGAACCGAAATATAAACATACAAAGGAGCACTTGAGATTTAGATTTAAACATCTGAGTCAAGTGTTCTTTTTTTAATCCTATTCAATTTTCCCTTTCGGTTTGTAAATTTTTAACCAAGCCATATCCTTTACAAAGGGATATAAAAATTACAAGAAATTGATGGATTGTTTACTAAATAAGGATAGAAAGCTCAAAAAAATTTCCTATAAGATAAGAACAGAAGCAATAATAAACGTTAACCTGCAGGAGGTAAAAATTGAAAAAGGAAATTAGAAGAAAAATAGCGCTGTTTTTGGCGATTTTGACAATGGTGTTGTCATTGCCCATTGACCAAATATCGGCAGCGGAAGAATGGGATTATGTTGAGACCTTTGATAATGTCGGCTCATCGGGATCATACATATTCTACGAATTAAACGGCGTTCACAATGGAACATGGATAGCTAACGGAGCAAGAGACGCATCCGGAACCGGATATACGATCGACGGTCAGGGAGTTACCTTAGGAGGAAAAACTGCTGACAATTCCTCTCTTAGTACAACGGTGACAGACGGCATAGGAAGGATAAGCATTGATTTTAAAAAGGCATACACAAGCGACAATACGAGGAATTACGGATTGTATGTAAACGACAGTACAACTCCCATCGCTACTGTAAATGCCACAAATGCCACCACACCTGTAACTATGACTGCCGACATCAATATTGAGGGTTCGGTAAAAATAACCATAAAGCCGATTTTCACAAACTCAAAAAGAGCTCAAGTGACAATCGACAATATAAAATGGACCAAGTACCCGTCCGCACCATCGGGAGGAGGTACAGGGACGGATTTAAGCATCTCTCCTACTGAGCTTAACTTTGAATATTACAGTTCGGGTGACATTCTTTCCACAAAACAGTTGACACTGACCGGTGTTCCGCAAGGAGCGACGGTTACATGGAGCAGCAGTATGGATGCTGTAGCGACCGTTGACAGTAACGGACTGGTAACTGCATGGGATGCGGGAAATGCGACTATAACGGCTGAAGCAGGCGGTAAGACGGCGACATGTAATGTTTTAGTATTTGATATTGCTCCGTTAAGGGTAAAATTTTACATGGACGAAAGTTTAACCGAAGAATACAAGTCTGAAATAGTACTTCAAGAAAACAAGGTTACGAAACCGACTCAACCTACAAAAACAGGATATACTTTTGAAAATTGGTACTGGAAGCCGAACGGCACAGAAGAAGTCTTTGATTTCAATCAAGGAATTGTGGACGATGCAAATATATATGCAAAATGGACTGCAACTCAGGAACAAATTTCGACAATTGCACAGGCAAGAGCTACCGTAGGAGAAGTTACAACACAAGGCATCGTCACATTTTTTGACGCTAATACCGTAGTAATTCAAGATGACACTGCCGGTATAGCAATTTATCCGAAAAGTAGTTTAACTGCCGTAAATTCGGATCTTGCCATAGGAGATAAAATTAAACTCACAGGCACTATCGGTGCTTATAACGGACTTATGCAAATTCAAAGCCCCACAAATATAACGAGGATTTCACAAAACAACACTTTGCCGCAGCCACAGGAAGTCACCATAGCTACCTTGCTTTCAAATGCGGAAGACTACGAATCGGAAAGAGTATTGATAAAGGGAGCGACAATCGGAAGCTATTCATCAGGTCAATGGAATACAAATCTCACTCAAGACGGAGCGACCATTCCGATGTTCAGAATTCCCGGATTAAGCGCAGGTATAGCTGCAAATGATAGGGTGGATGTTACTGCTGTTGCAAGTCAATTCAGCAAAACGGACCCCAATTCGGGATATCAGCTTAGAGTTGCAAAGGTTGAAGACATCGTAAAGGTTACAGGAACGGATCCGGGAACACCTGCTTCATATAAGTCGGACATCTTCACGGAAGAATTTCTTAATACGCACAGTGCGAAGTTGATACCGGAAGTTTTGGCATTGCCTGATAAAACACCTTCCACTGTAGCAGGAGTTGCGGTTTATTCCTACAGCGGCGGAAATGCGCTTATAATTCAGGATTATGTAAACGGCGAGATAGTGGGTTATCAAATATATGCTCCCACGGAAAATGTAAAGATGGGAGATATCGTAGTCGTAAGCGGTAATCGTGTAAAATGGTATGATACGGATGAAACCTCCGGCGTTACCGGTATGAAAATGATAGATCCGAAAAGCTTAAACATGACAACCGAACAAAAAGCCAAGTACGATTTGGTATGTGCACCTCAAGTCGTAACAAAGGACATGATAGTTCAAGGTCAGGAAAAATACTACAATGAATACTTGAGAATCAATGATTTGACATTGCCGCAATACGCTGACGGACAAGTGTATTTTAAATATCAAGACGGATCATTATTACAAGCGTACAGAATTCCGGAATACCCCATAGGCACAAAGGCCGGGGATGTGGTGGATATACTCTGTGCGGGAGCTGTCCACAGCGGAAAATTCCAAGTGAGACTTAACGACTATACCGACTATATTATCAAAGACGATAAATTGGCACCCTTTGTAGTAGTGCCGGAATTTTTGGATGCTAAGGCGGGACAGGATTATAATTTCCAAATAGAAATAATCGACAATGTTAAGGTAACCGACGCAAAGGCCTTTTTGGTAAATGCGAATGGTTATGAAATCACATTGCAAAGGGATGAGATTACAGGCGCATACAAGGGAACAATTCCCGCAGACAAATTCAGCGGTCTGACTGAACTGGAACTTAAATTCGAAGCCACGGACGGAAAGCAAACATCAAGCGGTTACTATAAAAAGCCCTTTATATACGGAACATCTGCAAATATTGCCGAAAATGTGAAAATTTCCGTAGATTCAAGACCCTTTGTAAAGGAAACGACTCCTAAGACAAATGAAGAAGTTCTTGATACCTATCAACCGCAAATCAGCGCCACAATTTTAAATACTGTAGCAGGTATGAAGGTAAAATTGACCCTGAACGGCGTTGCATATGATATGGTTTTTGCAGGTGGCAAAGCGACATTTACACCTGACAAAGCTCTGCAAGAAGGCAAAGTTTCGGCAAAAATCAGCATAACCGATGCAAGTGGAACTGCGATAGCTGATGATTATGAATGGAGTTTCTATATAGGAGAAGCTCAGTACAAACATTATTACGGTCAAATCCACTCTCATACAGATTTCTCAGATGGCGTAGGAACGCCTGCAAATGCTATGGAATATGCAAAGCAAGCTGACCAAATAGATTTCTTTGCACTTACAGATCACTCCAATTATTTCGATAAAGCCGGAAATTTGGGAACTTTTGAAGATGAGAATTCAGGTTTAAGATCGCAAACAGATGCTTCAAAATCAAAATGGATGGAATATAAAGAAATAATTTCAAGCTATGCAAGTGCTGATTTCTTGCCTATTTATGGTTTTGAAATGACTTGGACCAAGTCAGGAGCCAATTACGGACATATAAATACCTTCAATACGTTTGGTTTTGTTTCAAGAAATGACCCTGAATTTGACAATAAACAAAATTCAGCCGGTCTCATAAGTTACTATGAAGCCTTGACGGGTTTGAATAATTCGTTCTCACAATTCAACCATCCGGGAAGCACCTTCGGAACCTTTGATGATTTCGGTCATTACGATCCCAGATATGATAAAGAACTCAATCTTGTGGAAGTAGGAAACGGAGAAGGACCAATACACGGAGAAGGATACTATCCGAGCTATGAACAGTACACCAATGCCCTCGACAAAGGATGGCACGTTGCACCATCCAACAACCAAGACAACCACAAGGGAAAATGGGGAGATGCCAACGATGCGAGAAACGTGGCCATTGCGGATTCTTTGACCTTTGCAGGAATTATGGACGCTGTTGACAATCACAGATGGTATGCGACGGAAGATAAAAACTTGAAAATAGATTATGAACTTGACGGAAATATAATGGGTTCAAAATTGGAAATTGCAGATGGACAAGAAATGAATATCAAAGTGGAAATCTCCGATCCGGATACGACAGATACAATAGGCAAAGTAGAAGTAATTTCAAACGGAGGCGCTGTTTTAGGAAGTGAAGTTATAAACTCCAATTCCGGAGCGGTAAGTTTGACAATTCCCAACCAAGGAACTTACTACTACATCAAAGTAACACAAGCCGATGCGGATATTGCAGTTACAGCTCCCGTATGGACTAAGAAAGTGGCGGTAACGGATATCGACAGCGTTGTAAAAGATACCGCAGTTGAAGAGGTAGGCGAACCTGTTACCATAACTACGACATTTAACAACCAATCGGAAAATGATATAACAGCTTCAAAAGTTGAATATGTTGTAAAGGAAACGGGAAAAGTTCTAAAAACCGTTGAAAGCGGAATTCCTACTTTAACTAAAAAGCAAAAAACCGAATTTTCCGAAACAATCACTCCTGAAACAGCAGGTAAACAAACTTTGGAAATAAGAATTTATCCTCAAGGCAGTACATCTCCCTATACAAAGGAAATAAAACTGAATGTATATCCAAAGGATATGGAGGTTACGTCTATTTCAGAAGTGCAAAAGGCGGAAGAAGGAAAGCAATTTATGATCGAAGGAACTTTAACGTCAAATGCCAGCGATTTTGATAAAAATACGGCTTTCTTCGATAGTGCATATGTACAGGATTCCACCGCAGGAATAAATATATTCCCCATATCCAATGATTTTGAAGAAGGTACAAGGGTTCGAATCAAAGGATACACCAGTTCATATCAAGGCGAACATCAGTTGAATGTGGATCATATCGAAAAAATAGACGGACCGGTGACAAAGGTTCAACCTGAAAAAATCTCCACGGGAGAAGTTAAAAATAACCTCGGATTGTTGGTTAAGGTAGTAGGAGAGGTTAAAGAAGTAAAGAAGGACAAGGGAGTCATCTCCAGCCTGATTTTAGATGATGGAAGCGGAAGCATAAGAGTATTTATAGATGGCTATATTGGAAAGACAAAATCTGACGATAAGACCATGCCGGATTTCAAGGTTGGGGATAAAGTAGAAGCTACGGGACTTTCTTCAATTGATCCGGAGGGCAACAGAATAAGAATAAGAAACAGAGAAGATGTAAAACCGGTCGTAGAGAAACCTGACGAAAAGCCTGAAAATGAGTTTGACAAAACCGCACCTGAAATAAAAAATGTATTTGACAAAACTTATTTTTACGGAGAAAAGATAGATCTCTTAAGTAAAGTTTACGCTGTTGACGATAGGGATGGAATAGTTGCAGTTGAAGTAAATCCTGCAGAAATAGATTCGAGAAAACCGGGAGTTTATAAAGTAGTCTATACTGCAAGAGACTCTGCGGGAAATATTGCGGAAAAAAGTATTTTTATCACCGTTGAAGAAAGAAATGAAGATAAAAAAGAAGGGTTTTATGCAGATGAAGACGACGATTCCGGCTATATAATCCCCACACCCGTTTCTTACCCCACGGGAAATTTAGTGGAACCGACAACAACCAATAAAATGGAAGTTGAAGATATAAAGGGACATTGGGCGGAAGATGTCATTAAAGAAGTGCTGAAAAGAGGCCTGATGGATTTGAAAAACGGCAAGTTTATGCCCGATACATCCACATCAAGAATAGATATGGTAAAAGCCATTGCAAAACTGGAAAATGTAAATCCCAAAGATTACATGGGAAAATCTTTATCAGATATAGACCCTGAAAGCATTGAAAGCGGATATGTAAATTGGAATATTGAAAAGGGAATAATCGACGGATATGAAGACGGAACTTTCAGACCGGAAGGAGAAATCACAAGGGAAGAAATTGCGAAAATCTTAAATAAATATGTTGAAAATCTGAACAAGGATTTTCCTCTTGGAAATTTGATAGATTTTAAGGATTCAGCTGAGATAGCGGACTGGGCAAAAGAAGATGTAAACAAAGCTGTTGCAAGAGGACTTTTAAGAGGAAGAGATACGGGCGAATTCGATCCTAAGGGAAATCTGACAAGAGCGGAAGTTGCACAAATTCTATACAATATTTTCTCAAAATAATTAACAATCATCAATAGTAAAAACCTGAAGAGCAATCAAGAGGAAGGCTCTTCAGGTTTTTTATTTTTATATTCCACTGCGTATTTCCTAATGTCCGCCATGAGGTAGAGTGAGCCGCACCAAAGTACCAAGTCGGGTTTCTTTGCAAGTGCGAGAGTTTTTTCAAAGGCTTCTTTTCTGTCGGAGATTTTATGGATATGATCACTTACGTGTTTTACTTGGTCATAGAGGTCTTCTACAGTTGATTTTCTGGGGCTGTTTATCTGTGTAATCACGATTTCATCGGCTAAAGGAAGGAGCTTTTCCCTTATTGGCGATATGTCTTTATCTCTTAGCATGCTAAAACCTACTATCAATTTGTCGTATTTAAACAATTTAAGGGCTTTAAGCAAAGTTTCCATACCTTCTGAATTGTGTGAACCGTCTATTATAATCGTGGGATTTTTTGAAATAACTTCAAGTCTTGCGATGTTTTTTGTCTCACAGATTGATTTTAAAATCACATCTTCCGAAAGGTTAAATTCGGATTTCAATTCGTCTAAAACCATAAGCGCAAGGGCTGCATTATAGGCTTGATGTTCTCCCAATAAAGATGTCTTTACATTTTTATGATTTCTGAAGTTGAATATATTTCCTTCTTCATCGGATTTAAGTATTTCAACTTCATTAAAGGAAAAAGAATGGATTGGAGCGTTTTTTTCCCTTGCAATCTGATTTATTACCTCAAGGGCTTCTTCCTTTTGAGGATATAGGAATAAAGCACTGTTTTCTTTTATTATTCCGCCCTTTTGGTAAGCTATTTCTGAAAGGGTATTTCCCAGAATTGCAACATGATCGAAGGATATGGATGTGATTAGAGTTGCAAGGGGATTTTTCATGGTGTTGGTGCCGTCCGTTCTTCCGCCCATGCCCACTTCAATAAGGGCTATATCCACATTTTTTTCATAAAAATACAAATAACTAAGGGCGCTGAATATTTCAAACGTAGTGGTGTACATGCCTTTGGAATCCAGTTCTACAACTTTAAGGTAGATTTTTTTCAGATAATATGTAAAGTCTTCTTCGGAGATATATTTGTTGTTTATTTTTATAGCTTCGTAAATGGTATCTATGTAGGGAGAGGTAAATTCACCGCATTTCACCCCTGAATTTGAAAGGGTGGTTGAAAGATAATTTAACAGTGAGCCTTTGCCGTTTGTGCCTGCCACATGGATTATTTTTATTTTATCCTGAGGGTTGTCCAAGAGGTTTAAAAGCGCTTTGACATTTTCAAGCGTGTAACCACCTTGAGGGTCGCCTCTGCTTAACATCCAATTTATATAATCCATTTTTCACCCCGAAAATTAATTATGACTTTATAAAATGAGTTGAAAAGTCATGGAAAATAATATATTATTAAATATAACAGAGTAGGTAAAGAGCGTCAAGTGTTAAGAAATGGGGTGTAGTTCTTAAACGAAGATTCTTTATCGCATCCGCTGATTATTTTAGCGCCTTACTTTGTAATCTATAAAAAGAGAGGCTTTTTTTAATGCAAAAAAATAACACGAGGAAAATGACAACGGTTATAATTGTAAAGGCTGCGTTTTTAGCAGCATTATCGGTAATTCTCACAAGATTTTTATCGGTGATGGTAACTGAGAATTTAAGAGTAGGCATAGGATTTGTTCCCATAATACTCTCAGGTCTTTTGTACGGACCTGTTGTAGGAGCGATAGTGGGATTTGTGGCAGACATGGTAGGTGTAATGATAGTATCCCACGGAGCTTTCCATCTGGGATTCACCTTGAGTTCAATTTTGACGGGAGTAATTCCGGGAATAGTCTACTTGACAATGTTAAAGGATCAGAAAAAAAATGTAACTGTTGCAATAGTGGTTGCTTGCGTTGCAGTTTCCGTGTTTGTTCACATAATACTGGACACTTACTGGCTTACTCAACTCTACAGCACCGGAGCAATGGCCATGTTGCCCATGAGAGTTGTAAAGGCTGCAATACAAACCGTTATTTCAATAATAGTGATAAAAGTATTGTATAAAGCAATAGAAAGAATTTAATTAAAAAAGAACGAGCACTTAGGGGCTCTTAATTAAGGATTTATTTCCTTAAAATTTAATCGGCATGAAGGTATTAACCTTTGTGCCGATTTTTATATGTCAATTTTCCCTATGAAGTTCCAATAAATCCAAATGGTCTGTTTCTTTAAATTTGTACCTGGAACTTTTTCTGATTGTTCTACATAAATCTTATCTACAAAAGTTCTAATTATTTCTGGATCGAGCTCTTTAATATCCGTGTATTTCCTCACAAGCTTTAGGAATGATTCCACATTAAGTTCTTCCTCCTGGGATTTGGTAATAGTTTCTTCAAGCTCAGCTATTCTTTTTTGAAGTGAAATTTCTTCTTCATCATAAGCTTTAGCCATTTTCTCAAATCGTTGATCAGATATTTTACCTTCCAAGTTATCTTCATATAGGTTTTGAACGATAGAGTCGAGTTTCTCAATTCTGTTTTTAGAATCTTCCAGTTCCTTTTTCTGACTTCTTAATACTTGATTTAACTCGCTGGTTTTCTTCTTTAAAACTAAATCTACAAATTCTTCCTCATGGTCTTTTGCAAAGGCTGTAACTTTTCTAATCTCCCTAAGAATAATTTCTTCAACTTGAATATTCTTAATTTGGTGTGAAGTGCATTTGCCTTTTTGCTTTCTATAGGATGCACAAACGAAGTATTCTTTATCATGAGACCAGCCTTTACCTCTTACTTGATACAATTTTGCTCCACAGTCTGCACAATAAAGCATTCCAGATAGGGCAGGCATTTCTCCTAAACTGTTACGAACTCGTCTTGTTTTTCTTATTCTTTTTACAATATCAAAAGTCTCTTCATCAATAATCGGCTCATGGACATTATCGAAGATAGCCCATTCAGATTTTGGATTATCAATGCTTTTCTTGGTTTTGTAAGATTTTCTTTTAGTTCTAAAATTTATAACTTTCCCAAGATATTCTTCTCTATCTAAAATAGTAGCTATTGTAGCAGGATTCCAATTGTATTCTACTTGTGGTTTTTCAGTTGGGAAATTTATGCCTAAATTACTAAAATGTTCAGCAGGTGTTGGAATCTTTCTCTTTTTAAGTTCACTTGCAATTTGACTTGGACCAAAACCTTTAATGCAAAGATTAAAAATCAGCTTTACAGTTTCTGCCGCAACTTCATCGACTATCCACTTGTTTTTATCTTCCTTATCCTTTAAATAACCATAAGGAGGATTAGTTGTCAGTGGTTTTCCACTTTGACCCTTTGCCTTAAAAACAGCCTTTATCTTTTTGCTTGTGTCCTTAGCATAAAACTCGTTGAAGATATTGATAAAAGGTGTAAGGTCGTTTTCTACTTGGTTATTTGAGTCCACACCATTATTTATGGCAATGAATCGTATATCATTATCTGGGAATAAGACTTCTGTATAAAATCCCACCTTTAGATAATCCCTGCCAAGTCTACTCATATCTTTTACAATAATATTTTCAACTTTTCCATCCTCAATTAAGGCATTTAGTTTATTCCAAGAGGGTCTATCAAAGTTCGTTCCTGAATAACCATCATCCACAAAGAACTCTAGGTTTTTAAATCCCATATCCAGAGCATATTTTTCTAATATATCCTTTTGATTTCTTATGGAGTTACTTTCGCCTTGAAGTTCATCATCTCTTGAAAGCCTACAGTATAATGCTGTAATCTTTTCATTAACTGAAAAGTAAGAAGACTGTCTATTTAATTGTTCCATATTTTCCTCCTTTCGGACAGCCTTCAAGTGGCAATTACATATTCCCGTACTTTTCAGACTATATCAAGTTAATTAAGCCGATAAATTAGTTCTATTCAAAGCATCTACATTATTTAAAATCAGATTTTTAATAATCTGCTCTACACTCTTTTTTGCATTTTCACTTTTCATAGAATGAACTGTAAAGATTGTGCCAGATACTTCAATATTCTCCGACTTTTTAATCTCATTCTCTTTAGTTTCTACCATAGGCATTATCCTTCAATAGATAGAGTTAGGACTGAATCCTTATCCATTAGCTTGGCATCGAGGTATTCTCTCATGGTGAAGCCTTGGTGTTGTTTAAGAATAAACATCTCGGACAATTTTTTTATTGTTGGATTTTGTCTTTCAACAATCCAGTAGTTTGAGAAATCTCCAAAGACGATAGGTTTTAAACTTGTATCAATGTCTGGCATAAAGTTTGAGATTAGAATTTCTTTTCCCATGAAAGTTCCATCATATTGATTCCACAAGAAGTTACCTTGACCATCTTTTAAGCTTTGAAGATAAAGGGCAGTTTTATCATTCATTATCCATTTTGCATTTTCTCTATATTCACTATCTAAGGAGAAGAATAGTTTTTTCAAGTCATCAAGCTTTAGTTCTTTTGTAGCTGTTAGTTTTTTAATTTCATCATCTGCTAAAATTCCCAATGGCTCATTTTGACCACTACCTTCTATAAAGGCTTTATCTTCTGCCTTAGCAAAATTATGAGCAAAGGTATCTAGGATTAGTTTCTCAATCTTAGTTTGAGGATCTTTTAGAAAATCTTCGTGGATTGTAATTAAGTTAGATAATGTATTGTATTCTAAATTCACATCCACATCTTTCATTTCTAAAGCATCTGCAAATAGGTCATGTTCTCCTGATTTTGTCCAAGTTACCATAGATTTATTTGGGAAAGTTACAATAGAAGATGAATCTACATCATTTTTTAAGACTGTAGCTTCTTTTCTAACTACGCTCTTTTTTGTAAGTTTATATCTAAAATATTCTGTGCTTTCTGTATCCATAAAAGGTGAGCCATCTTGGATAAGACCAATAGCCTTAATATCTGAATAAGATGATTCATCCTTGTTTCTTAAATAATTCCATAAATTAGTTTTATAGGAATTAGCAGACAATATTTCGTTTCTTTTTGATTTTTCTTTAATTAACATAAATTTCTCCTTTATATTTATAATATTCAGGGCATTAAAATATTTTTTAATACCCCCTTTGAACCTAACTTTTTGTGCGTAAGAGGGCGGCACCGTTGATAGGAAAAAGTCTCCTAGAGATTTAGATGCCCCCTGAGTCACAAATTATTTTTTACTCTCAATATATTCTTCTGCTTCTTTTAAAGAAGGGAAAAACATATTCTTAAATCTTCCATCAATTACAAGATAAGACTTGTCTCCTTTAGCAAGGATGATTTTATCCTTATCTTTATTAATTACATTTAGGATTTCATACTTAGTGTCCTTTAAGTCCACAGCTGTAAGATTATCTTTTTCAAAAATATCTCCAATAATCATTTCTACTCCTTTCAAAATATCTGGGGCAGTGTGGCAGGTGAAAACTAAACTTCCCATAGAGAATAGAAGTTTTAAGTCCTATATATTTACCTGCCACATTGCCACTTTTATTTATAGACTAAAATTATTTTGCTTTAGAAAGTCTACAATACTTTCTGTTCCTTTGAATGGAATAACTGTGTCTTGATTATCCAGTGTGTAGTTATACATTTTTTCTTTAACAACTTTTACAGGTGTATTGTCTTTCTTATGAAGAATGATCGTATCTCGTAGCTTAAAGGCATTCTCCAATAAGTCTTCAGTAACTTTTTCATTGTTTCTGTAAAGGTGCATATCCTTACAATATTCAGTCAAGTCTTTTAAGTCATTCAGCTTGATTTCGCTTTCATCTTTTTTAATGACATACCTGTAGTCTTTTTCTCTTTTTAACTCTGTAGATATTCCCTTTGGGGAAGTCACCACAATCTTATCTTTTAAAGTAAACTTTCTTTCTAAATCTTCTTTTGTAATCATTTATATTCCTCCTAATTTTCTAACTTCGATTAAACTTCTAAGGACACACAATCATAAGCACCACCTCCTTAAATGAGGGCAGGTGTGGCAGGTAAAAAAGTATTATCTATATAGGTACAGGATTTCTAAATTAATTTTTTCATCTGCCACATTGCCACAGACTTTATAGAAATTCTGAAATTAACCTATAGCCTATTAGGACTGTGGTTTTGTGTTTTCCATCTTTAGGTCTTTTTCTTTTGATGGTAGCTTTAGACTCTAAAGATTGCTTAAAGGTTTTCATGCTTTCAAGGTAGTAGCCATTTTCTAAAGACCAAGACCTATATCTTTCATAAACTTCAGACGTTCTAACTTCATAGTCCTTTCCTTCCTCTAAGCAATCTTCCATAAAGATAGCTATCTTATCTGATTCCTTTTGGTATTTTAAAGTTGCATCTTTTACTGAATCGGGAATAGTTAGTCCTTCTTTTTGTAAAAGTTTGTAGCCTTCAATAAGCCAGTTAAGGATTGCAGACTTTACTTCTTCTTTTGCAAATTCTGTTTTTAATGTTTTGTCTTGTTCCTCTTCAGTAAAATGCCTGTCAAAGGGAATGATGAGCATTCTTCCACTGGTAAATACAGTCACATCATTAACTATGGGTAGGTAGTTGGTGTTGATGTAGATTTTAAATTGAGGTTTAAAGTCAAAGGAGTTCTCATGTAGAAACCTCGCATTGATAGTGTCATTACCAGTAAGGCTTTTAACTTGTGCAACATTTAAGGGTAGTCCCTTGCCTGGTTCTGGAATATTTACAAAGCGTACTCCTGCAAGTCTAGCTATTTCTTCACTGGGTCCAGAACTATTTACTTTGTTTTTTAGAGCCAGTGTTTCAGGTCTTGATGCACAGGCATAAGTTCCAAGAACCTTTAATATGGATTCACAAAGAGTTCCTTTACCATTTCTTGTAGTCATTCCATAGAGGATTGCCATGCACTCATGCCTTGTATCTCCTGTAAGCCCATAACCTAATATCTTTTGTAGGAACTTAGCTTTTTCTTTATCTCCACTCATAATTTCATCAATGTAGCTATTCCATCTCTCATTTAATGAGCTAGGATCATAAATAACATCAGCCATTTTGCTTAAATAGTCAGAACTTCTGTGTTCGTAAAATTCCATAGTTCTTAGATTTAAAGTTCCATTGGCACAGTTTAGAAGGTAGGGGTCTTTATCGAAGTCGGAAACATTTAATGGATGATGAACCTCTGCATCTTTTAATACACTGACCCTATAACCTCTTGCTTGCCATCTGTTTGAGAATTTGACATAAGCCTTTCTTTTATGTTCATCTTCAATATCAAGGGCAAGGATATGAAGGAGATTTGCAAGATTCATACATAATTTCATAGCTTTTAAACTTCCAGTATCAGCTATCCAGATTCCATCTTCATAGAAATACCAGGCTTTCCTTTCAGGTACATAGCGAAGAGAATCTTTGTAAAAGTCTGCGAATATTTTTCCTGCACCTATATCTGTCCAAGAATACTTAGAAGATAAAGGAAGCCCCATTTCTTTTAACTTTTCAATAGATAAGTCAAACTCGATGCTTGGATCTATTCTTGAAATAGGTTTGTAGACTTCTTTTAAAGAGGAGATTGCTTTTTCAATGGTTATTTCTCCGTAGGTTTTTCCTCCTCGTTTTTCATCCCACTTATCTCTAAAAAGTTCTGATTGCCTAAAGATTCTATCAATCTGGTCACTATTTCCACCTGCATAAAAAGCGAGAATTGAAGTTAAAGCTAAGTCTGCCTCACTTGAAGAAGGGTAGGCTTTAATATTTCCAGTCCACAAATTTAAGAACTTTTCTTTATTCGTGGCATTAGATGCCTTTTCAATAACTTCCTCATCACTCAAATAGCTTTTAAAATTTTGCTTAGTAGATTTACTTTGCTTTTCTCTTTTCAGATATTTTTCTAAAAGCCATATTAGTCCTTCAGGTTCTTCTATAATCTCGCCTTCTTGATAAACATCACCTGTCACAGTTACAAATCGATTAGTAAAGCCAGCAACATAGACTTCAACTTCTTTAGTCTTCATCTTGTAGATGTCCTTGTTGTAAATTATTGAGTTTGGTAGAAAAGTAAAGATTCTAAGTCCCTTACCACTTGGACTAAATTCAATGTATGACTGTGGAAAATGGCTAATTATTTCCTTTGCTAAATCATTTAAAACTCCGTTGATTACACAGCCATCAACATCAATAGCTACAAGATTTTCATCGACTCTTATCCCAAGTCCATCATAGGAACTAAGCTTTTCAGTTGCTTTATCAAATGAGGTAAAAGTCTTTGGATTATTAACAGATGCATAGGCTTCTGTAATTGGATTAACAGGTATCTTTGTCTCCTTATTATTTCTTGTTTCATATTTCCATAAGCACCATCTTGCATTTTCTTTTAGATGTTCTGGTATATTGTCTAAATTCACATATCTACTCCTTTCATATTTTTTTGAAGAAGAAATATCCCTTCATATTCCTTGGGACAATTAGAAGAGTTTTGAGTAATCTTTTTGTCCCTAACTGTATAAGTAAGATTGAAGGCTAATATTCCGATTATTTAAAAAACATTTTTCCCTCCTAAGTCACGGGCAAAGAAATATATAACTTTGTAAACCTAGTTAAGAAAAAATCTCCTTCTACTAGCCCTAAGACAATTTCGACTACTTTGAGTAGCTAATTTTTAAAATTCTTCTCCTAACAGACTAAGGACATTTTTGATACTTTTGAGTAATGAAAATTTATCCCTTCACTAGCCCTAGGACAAAATTAATAGTTTTGTTAGGTTTTTCTCCTCCTAAATCACAGGCAATGAAAACTATGAAGTTTTTAACCTCTTAGAAAAAATATTCTTCCCCTACTAGACTCAGGACATTTTTAATGCTTTTGATTAATATAAATTTCTCCTTCTATCTCTATAAGTAAGATTTAAGATAGTTTTTCCAGTTATTTAAAAAATATATTTCTCCCTCTACTAGTCCTAAGACAAAATGATGGGTTTTGATTAAAAAAAGACGAAAATTAATCCGTCTTAGTAAATTTGTAAATATTAAGTTGTAAAATGCGGTCTAATATTATAGAAAAACTATACAAAGTGAAATATGGGATTTTCTTATGATAAACTGTGGAAGAAATTGATAGATGAAGAAATGAATAAATTAGACCTACAAAAAGCCATAAAAACAACTCCTAGAACTATTGCTAAAATGGGAAGAGATGAAAATGTAAGTATGGAAATACTTGGTAGAATTTGTAGACTTTATTTAAATCGGTGTTATAATGAATTTGTGTATTAAATATCTGAATAAGGCTGTTTAGGTATTTGAAAAGGTTTACACGTGACAAGGCTTTGGTGTAAATTAAAGTCTATTAATTATTACAGGCTCATATAGGATTTAATGGGTCATTTAGAAGGAGATGGGATAGTTGAAAAAAAGATTCATATTTAAGGTCATTGTTTTTTTGTCAATATTTATGGCAATGTCATCCTTTAATGCTTATGCTGAGGAAATTGCAAATTTAGAATCTGTTGTAAAACCAATAGAAGATTTAAATGTAGAAACTATGGAGTCAGTTAATTCAGTTTCAGAAGACCTAAATGCAAGGGGTTATTCCCTTAAAGGAAGTTCTTTAGAAATTCGATCTTTTGAGGATTTAAAGCCGAATTTGGAATACAAATCTGTTCCAATAAGAGACGGCAGCAGCGATTTAATTGAGAGATTGGTTTTAAAAGGTGGAAATTATGAAATCGTTTCAAATTTTGAAATTAATTTAGATGATCCATTTTTCAGTGGCAAGGAAGAAGCCATAAGATATGGATTAATTTCTGCAATAGAAAATATTTCTATAAATGGGAATGGTCATACCGTATCTTTTAAGCAAAATAAAGCGGTTGCACTTTTCAGCTTAGTGAATTGTCCTGAATATATAATTGAAAATCTAAAAGTATCATATCCCGGAGATGTATCGGGTTTCGGATTTGCACAAATGTTAAAGTCTAAGGATAATGATACAGGACTTGCAAAAGCAACAGGACTTGTAAAGAATGTCGAAATAAATGTAGGCGGAAATATAAATCCTTTAGAGGTTAATGGACAAGAAGTTTGGTCCAATCATTTCATCGGTCAATACAAAGGTGTAATGTCAACAGGGTTTTCATGGTATATTCAAAATACCGATATCGAAAATATAGATATAAATATCAATGGAAATATTGGTGATACTAGTAGACCGACAGTAGAAACAGATATGGTTGCAGCGTACGGATTTACACATCATTTCGGAAATGTTGCGTATACAAAAGATTATAATGCTTCTACATGGGAAAGGTTACATAATCAAGGAGACCCCAGCGTATTAAAAGATGCAGGGCATATTATCGGATTAAATATAAATGTAGGCGGTAATATTCAAGCCTACGGAAATAATACGGGATATTCTGCCGGTGTAGGACAGGATATGGCTTCTGCTTGGATGGAAAATATTAATGTCAAAATTACAGGAAATATAATTACCGATTTAGTCGGAAACAGCACAAATATTCCCTATTCCTACACCACACCCTATGCTTTCGGGTTTTCCGATGAATTGATGAACCTAACGGATTCCTCATTAGAAGTAAACAATATCATATTTAACGGTGAAAATTTGCCTGAATCTTCTGATCTTGTCTTGATAGGAGCCACGGCAAATAATAATTCTACGGGAAATTATATCAATATTAAAAATAATAATATAAATGTTAGGGGTAAGATTGAAGGAAAATCAAATCAAAATATTTTATCATCTATTGGACTTAACAACGGTTGGAACTCAAGAGGAACAGACGGAGTAAATTGGATACATGTGAACGAAAACAACAATTATTATGTCGGTCAAATTGATTTAAAAAGTGATAAGATTATAGAATTTAGTGCTTTGGGTAAAAAATGGCGCACGGGTCAAAATCCGCTGGGAAGTCAGATATTACCGGAAGCATCTTTAAAGGATAATAAAGTCAGAGTCGGCGATATAAATATCGTATCTTCAGGAACGGTGAGCACAGCCTTATTGATGTTAAACTCAAGTAATGCCAAAAATAATACCTTAGATTATGGAAATATAAATATCAAAGGAAATAGAACGAGTTTTTACGGCATGGGTAACTTGCAAAACAAACAGCCGACAACAAATTTTTATGAAAATATAGCAGAAAATAATCATGTTACAATGAAAGACTTAAATATTGAAACGAAAGAAGCACCTTATATTTCGATGATGGTAGGATTTCAGGATAAAGAACAAGAACTGAAAAACTCCACAGTAAATGTAGGCAAAGTAAGTATTAAGTTAGATAATAACAGTCAAAATAGTTATATGGGAGGCATTGCGGGTGTTTCTAAAGATATTATAGATTCCTGTAGAGTTTTTGCGGGTTCTGTAAAAATAGAAAATACAGGAAACAAAAATATTTATTTTGGGCTGGGTGCATCAAGAGCGGATGGCACAAATATAAAGAATTCAGGAGTTTTTGTAGATAGTGATATAGATATTAAAAGCCCAACCTTGTATGGTGGAGGATTTATAGGATTTTCTAAAGGTTCAACTATTGAAGGAAATGATTTTCAATTAGATGGGAAAAATAATATTCAATTAAATAAGGGAATTTATGGAGGATTTGGAGGTTGGTTATCTAATTCAACCATCAAGAACAACTCTTCATTAATTCTAAATGATTTTGCTCCCTTTGCAGGATATGCCAATGGAGGAATTATTACAGGAGCAGCTCACTATGTAAAGGAAAAAGCTCCTCAATATTTTTCTGCCCTGCTTTTTAGTGGAGAAGATAATCCTAAAATAATTAACTCTACTCTACTTGTAGAAAAGGAATTTGAAGACACCATATTGTATCGTAAGGATTCAATCTCCGAAGATAGCGGAAATAATTACCTGGTAGTCGTAGATGGCGGTAGTGATTTTAACAGGACAGCTTATAAGGTAGCGGAAACTGTTTCAACATCAGAGGAAATGGGAGAGGAAGTTCCCGTGTTTAAAAAGACAGGTGAACCCGTAGGCAAAATCAACATAAAAGAAAGAACTTTTCAAGATAGATATTGGAATGTTGATGTAGCGCCCTATGAAGTTGGCAATGAAGAAAATAATTTTGATTATATGATAAAAAATCAAGCAGGGCCAATAAAAGCATTCGGCATTGACAGCAATAAAATTGTATCTGCTAACGGAACGAAAGCAATTTTGCATGATTACTATCACAGACATGCGGGTTTGATGTCAGATACAGGTATAGTGTACGATTTACTTGGCATAAGGGGAGATTCAACAGATGAAGATGACAATCCCATAGTCCCGATAAATCCGCAAATCCCGCTTGTTCCACTAGAACCTGCATTATATGAAAGATCTGAGGGTTCATCTATTAAGATTACTTCACTAAATAAAAACGATCACTATCAATATTTAATAGGTTATGAAGATCAAACTTTCAGAGCAGAAAACAATATGACCAGACAAGAAGTTACGGTGATGTTTTCAAGATTATTGGAAAACAGACCGGAAAAAGGCAGAATTTACAGCAGAGATTACAAGGACGTACCCGACAGTTTATGGTCGGTAACAGCTATAAGTTATATGAGCAAGCTTGGAATAATAAAGGGATATCCCGACGGAAATTTCAAGCCTAACGGCAGTATAACCAGAGCGGAGTTTGCAGCCATAGCATCAAGGTTTGATAATTTAACTGTAGGAGATAAAACATTTATAGATGTGAGTGCGGATCATTGGGCATATGATTCAATAAAAAAAGCGGCAAAAGCAGGTTGGATATCAGGGTATCCTGACGGGACATTCAAACCGGATCAACCCATAACCAGAGCTGAAGTCGTGACAATAACTAACAGAATGCTCAACAGATATGCAGATGAGGACTATGTGGAGAGCCACAGGGAAAAAATAATAAATTATATAGATTTAGACAATACCCATTGGGCATATTATCCCATAGTTGAAGCGACAAACGGTCATGAATTCAAAAGAAAGTCCAATGGAAAGGACGAACTGTGGTTAGAAATAACAGATAAATCCTTCGTATATGATAAATAGAGATTTCTATTTTGGTAGTGTAAAAAGTTTTGTGTATCAGCTCCTCCTGATAGGATGTGAGCTGATATTTTTTTAGATATCTTAAAATTTAATAAATTTTAAAATCCAATATTCTTGGATCTTTGTAACCCAATTTTGGAATAATAAAACTGAAGGTCAAGTTTTGTATAATATTTCACCTTTTTATTATTGTTGAGGCAAAAAATTAGATTCTGCCTTCAAAGTATATTGTTAGTTGGGATAATATCTGATCCCATCCTCGAATTCTTGATGTCCACTTGATTGAAGCATCTACCATTGTCAGATACAAGCTTTTTTGTAGGGCGTAATCATTTGGAAATATTGTCTTGTTTTTTGTAACTTTTCTTAACTATCTATTGAAATTTTCCATGGCATTTGTAGTGTATATTAGCTTTCTTATGCCTTCTGGATATTTGAAATATGTGGATAGTTCTGTCCAGTTGTTTCTCCATGAGCTTACACACATTGGATATTTTTTGCCCCATTTATCTTCAAAGATATCTAAATTAGTTCTAGCAAGCTCTTCTGTAGGAGCTTTTTATACAGTTTTTAGATCTTTCATTAGTTCTTTTATGTCTTTGTATGATACATATTTTGCCATTTTTCTTATTTGGTGTATAATACATTTTTGTATTTCTGCTTTGGGATAGACTGCCTCTATAGCTTCACTAAATCCTGATAAGTTATCTGTTGAAACTATGAACACATCTTCTAATCCTCTTTCTTTTGGCTGATTTAAGACTAAGAGCCAGTATTTGCTTGATTCATTTCCTCCTACCCACATACCTAATATTTCTTTAAAACCTTCTAGATTATATGCTAAGGCTATATACACTGCTTTTTTTATTACTATGTTGTTTTCTCTTACATGGTAGTGGATAGCATCAAGAAATACCATTGGATAAAGTCGTTCTAGTGGTCTATTTTGCCATTCTTCTATGGTTGGCAGTATCTTATTTGTTATTTTACTTACCATCCCTTCAGATAGTCCAAAACCGTATATATTCTTTATGTCACTTGATATATCTCTTGTTGTCAGAGCCTGCCCAGCCAATAATGTCCAACGAGGTTACGAGTTGTAGACATTATTAGGCGAGGGTATACCTTTTGCATACATGGATATTATTTGATTTTCTGTGTTTGATATATCTTTTTCATATTTTTTTAATACTTGTGGTTCAAAAGCCTCTTCTCTATCTCTTGGTATATCAAGATCAATATTTCCATAAGATGATTTAACAATTTTCTTACTTGAACCATTTCTAGTGTTTAGTGATAATGGCTTTTCACCATATTCATAGTCTAAATGCTTATCTAATTCTGCTTTTAGCAAATGCTTAATTGTATTGCCTAAAAGGTCTTTTAGTGCTTCTTGTAGGTCCTGTACTGTTTCTGGCTGGTATTCTTCGATTAACATTTTATAGATTTTGTTTAATCTTGTTTCTGGTCTTTTTCTTGGCATATTAAAATCCTCCTGATTAAGATTATCTTATCAGGAGGATTAGTCATACACAAACTATTTCACAGTCTCAAAAACTTAATGGAGCTTAATACTAGACCTAGAAAATGTCTGAATTGTCAAACTCCATTTGATTTGTTTATGCACGAACTTAGTTTGATTTAAGTGTCGCAATATTATTTGCAATTCATCGTGTACATATTCCAGTGCTAAAGGAAATAAGTCAAGTTTTTAAGACTTTATATCCTCAATTTTCAAAGCCTTTAAAGGTTATCTATGATAGTCATAAAACCATCTTGCCTCAATTTAAAGTCTAATTATAATCAAAATAAAAAGGCTAAAAACATTTATATTCTTAGCCTTTTCTCTTGCCACCCAAAGACTCTCTAAATTAGTTTTTAAAAATCCCTAATTCAACGAGCCTTTAGGTGTTCGTTCTTTTTTGTAGGGCGGATGTCTTCGTCAGCCCGTCATATTTTGTCGAATTATAATTCGGGACGATGAAGGCATCGTACCCTACACATTTTCATATTTGTATTCGTTTTTTAAACCATCATGCTTATAATACAATTTAATCTATAATTTTCTTTTTGCCTTCTGGCGGAGTTTAAACTTAAATCAGAAAAGGTGGAAATTTCTGAAATCTCGATATTTTTTCTGTTGATTCCGGATTCCAAGAGTATATCCAAATTTGCAAGGGTCATGTCAAGTTTATATTTTTCACCAAAGGGTATAAAAAATTCGTCACGATTTTTAAATTTGGAAAAGGCATCGTATACTTCCCGTCCGACTTCGTAATTTGCCACATCTATATCCGGCCCTAAAAAGGCGTAGATATTTTCTTTTTTGCAGTGAAATTCAGCACACATTTTTTCTATGGCTTTTTTAGAAATTCGCTTCACTGTTCCTCTCCAACCGGAATGGACACAGCACTGCACTTTATTTATAGGGTCAAAGAGAAGTACAGGCGTGCAGTCGGCAAACTTAATGACCAGAGCTATATTGGCGATATCGGTTATAAGGCCGTCCGTATCATCGAAAATTTTGCCCAACGGGTAGTCAATACCCCTTGTGCCGTCACAATATTCTATATTATCTCCGTGAGTTTGTTTTCCATAATAGATGAATTTAGGATTTGCTTTCATTTCACTCAATATTTCATGGATGTAGGTGAGTGCTTCTTTTCCCTTTCTTTCAAAGGAAATATCGTATTCACCGCCACCTATGAGATTTAACAATCCTTTGTTTTCTAAAAGTTTTGAACGCATAATCAACCTCCAACTTAATTACATTATACTTTATAATAGACATTTTATTGAAGAAAAAATAAGCTGGGATATTTATGTTATTCATTATGGTATAATAAACTTATGTTCGCAAAAATAGAAGGTGATTTAATGGAATTTAAAATACATTCGAATTTTGCCCCCACAGGGGATCAGCCACAGGCCATCGGGAAACTTGTGGAGGGTTTAAATAAAAATTTAAAACATCAAACTCTTTTGGGAGTTACCGGTTCGGGCAAAACTTTCACAATGGCAAATATCATTGAAAGGGTTCAAAAACCCACCCTTGTAATCGCCCATAACAAGACTTTGGCATACCAGCTTGCCAGCGAGTTTAAGGAGTTTTTTCCCGAAAATGCCGTGGAGTATTTTGTATCTTATTACGATTATTACCAACCGGAAGCTTATGTACCGCAAACGGATACCTTCATTGAAAAGGATTCATCAATAAATGATGAAATAGATAAATTGCGACACTCTGCGACAATGTCTCTTTTTGAAAGGCGAGATGTGATAATAGTGGCTTCCGTATCCTGTATCTACGGTTTGGGCGACCCCATTGACTACGAAAATTTAGTGGTTTCTTTAAGACCGGGAATGGTAAAGGACAGAAATGAAATAATGAGGCGCTTGATAGATATCCAATATGTGAGAAATGATATAAACTTCGTAAGAGGAACCTTTAGAGTCAGAGGTGATACTCTTGAAATATTTCCCGCATGGTCATCGGAGAATTCAATAAGAGTGGAATTTTTCGGCGATGAAATTGACAGAATTGCGGAAATAAACGCTCTGACAGGAGAGGTCAAGGGCTATAGAAGACATGTCGCCATCTATCCCGCATCTCACTTCGCCACAACTCAAGATAAGGTGGATAGAGCTGTTGAGACCATAAGTGAAGAACTTGAAGAAAGGCTTTTTGAACTTAGGGATCAGGATAAACTTCTGGAAGCACAAAGGTTGGAACAAAGGACCAATTATGATTTGGAAATGCTCAGGGAAATGGGATTTTGTTCGGGGATAGAAAATTATTCAAGACATCTTTCTCAAAGAGCGCCGGGTTCAAGGCCCTATACACTGATAGATTATTTTCCCAAGGATTTTTTGACCATAATAGATGAATCCCATGCCACCATCCCACAGATAAGGGGTATGTACAACGGAGACAGATCGAGGAAGCAAACTCTTGTGGATTATGGTTTCAGACTTCCCTCGGCTCTTGACAACAGACCTCTTCAATTTGATGAATTTGAGAGTATGATGAACCAATGTATATATGTGTCGGCAACTCCCGGACCCTATGAAAAGGAGCATGAACAAAATAGAGTTGAACAGGTCATAAGACCGACGGGGCTTCTTGATCCAGTAATAGAAGTCAGACCTACTAAAAACCAGATTGATGACATATTAAATGAAATTCAAGAGGTCACGGCTAAGAATGAAAGAGTTTTAATCACAACTCTCACGAAAAAAATGGCGGAAGATCTCACGAAGTACTTTGAAGGTATAGGTCTTAAGGTGACTTATATGCATTCTGATGTTGAAACCATTGAAAGAATGGAGATAATAAGGGATTTAAGACTGGGAAAATACGATGTGCTTGTGGGTATAAACCTTTTGCGTGAAGGATTGGATCTGCCCGAGGTGAGTCGAGTTATGATCTTGGATGCCGACAAGGAAGGATTTCTGCGTTCAGAGACATCTTTAATACAAACGGCGGGTCGTGCCGCCAGAAATATAGAGGGCAAGGTAATAATGTATGCCGACATTGTAACCGGCTCCATGAAGGTCACCATTGACGAAACCGACAGACGTAGAAAAATTCAAGACCGATACAATAAAGAGCATGATATAACGCCCAAGTCCATTGAAAAGGGAGTAAGAGAAGTAATTGAGGCGACCATTGCTGCGGAAGAAGATTTTGATTACGATGTAGTGGAAAAATTCACCGACAAAGAAATAGAAGTCATGATAGATTCTCTCAAGGCTGAAATGTATAAATCCGCAGAAGAATTGGACTTTGAAAGAGCGGCGGAAATAAGAGATAAAATAAAAGAACTCAGGGAAAAAATAGATCAGATGAAGGATGATTAGGTGATTATTTGTCAAAGGATAAAATAGTTATTAAAGGGGCAAGGGTCCACAATTTAAAGAATGTGGATCTGACTTTGCCGAGAAATAAATTTATTGTTTTTACGGGACTTTCCGGTTCGGGAAAGTCTTCCCTCGCCTTCGACACAATTTATGCTGAAGGACAAAGAAGGTATGTGGAGTCTTTATCCTCCTATGCAAGGCAATTTTTAGGACAGATGGACAAACCCGATGTAAGTTATATTTCGGGGATGAGTCCGTCTATTTCCATTGATCAAAAAACCACATCGAAAAATCCCAGATCCACAGTTGGCACAGTAACTGAAATTTACGATTATTTCAGACTTTTATATGCAAGAGTGGGTCATCCCTATTGCCCTCTTTGCGGAAAGGAGATAAGCTCCTACAGCATTGACCAGATGGTGGATGACATAATGAAATTGCCCGATAGGAGCAGAATACAAATTCTCGCTCCCGTTGTGAGAAGGAGAAAGGGCGAACACAAGAGAACTCTTGAAAGGATAAAAAGACAGGGATATATAAGAGTGCTTGTGGACGGAGAAATGCGAATGATAGAGGAAGATATAGAGCTTGAAAAGACAAAAGTACACGATATCTCAATAGTAATAGACAGACTTATCGTAAAGGAAGGTATCGAATCCAGACTTGCAGATTCTCTGGAGCTTGCACTGAATGAATCCGAAGGGATGATAAACATAGATGTCATAGGATCGAAAATGCTCAGTTTTTCTTCAAAGTTGGCATGTCCCGACTGCGGCATCACAGTGGAAGAGATCACACCAAGGTCCTTTTCCTTCAACACACCCATAGGAGCCTGTGAAAAATGCAACGGTTTGGGTTTTTCCAAGGAAGTGGATCCCGACTTGGTCATTCCCAACAAAGAGCTGTCCATAAACGAAGGAGCCATCGCCTGCTATTCAACGGCGCAGGGAACTTATTATTTCGAGATGATAAAACAAGTAGCTAAGACTTTCGGTTTCAGCCCTGCAGAGCCGATAAAAAACGCTCCGGAGGAAATGATGAAGGCACTTCTTTACGGAACTGAAAAAAACATAAAGTTTGTCTTTGATTCGCATTTCACAGGCACTAAGAGCTACGAAGGAAAATTTGAGGGAATAATAAACAATTTAAAAAGAAGGTACATGGAAACCACATCCGATTACATTGTGGGCAAAATCGAAGAATTTATGAACAATGAACCCTGCCCGAAATGCCATGGGGCAAGGCTAAAGGAGTCTTCCCTGGCTGTGAGAGTCGGAGGGCTTAATATATTTGAATTGACTCAGCTTCCGGTTATAAAAGAATTGGAATTCTTTGAAAATTTGGAATTGACAGATAAGGAAAAAATCATAGCTGAAGAAATTTTAAAGGAAATAAACTCGAGACTTCAATTTTTAAAAAATGTCGGACTGGATTATTTATCCCTTTCGAGAATGAGCGGAACTCTTTCCGGAGGAGAAGCACAGAGAATAAGGCTTGCAACGCAGATCGGATCTCAACTTGTGGGAGTTATTTACGTACTTGACGAACCAAGCATAGGACTTCATCAAAGGGACAACGCAATGCTCTTAAAAACCTTGAGAGACTTGACCGATATCGGCAATACCTTGATAGTGGTGGAACATGATGAGGAAACCATGTTTGCCGCCGATGAAATAGTGGACATAGGGCCACTTGCAGGCACGGGAGGAGGAAAAATAGTAGCTCAAGGTACAGTAGAGGACATAATGAACTGCGAAGACTCCATAACGGGAGCCTATCTTTCAAAGAGAAAGCAGATAGAAATTCCAAAAAAAAGGCGACCCTACACCGGAAAAAGCATAAAAATAAACGGCGCAAGGGAAAACAACTTAAAGAATATAGATGTTGAAATTCCTCTGGGACAATTTGTCGCAGTAACGGGAGTTTCAGGAGGCGGGAAGTCATCTTTAATAAATGAGATACTTTACAAATCCTTAGCACAAAAAATAAACGGCTCAAGAATTAAACCGGGCAAACACGATGAGATATTGGGCATGGAAGACATAGATAAAGTAGTGGAAATAGATCAATCACCTATAGGCAGAACACCCAGGTCAAATCCCGCAACCTACACGGGAGTATTTGATATGATAAGAGATATCTTTGCAATGACCAATGAATCGAAGATGCGGGGATATAAAAAGGGGAGATTTTCATTTAATGTAAAGGGCGGAAGATGCGAATCCTGCAAGGGAGACGGAATAATAAAGGTGGAAATGCACTTTTTGCCCGATGTCTATGTGCCCTGTGAAGTTTGCAAGGGAAAAAGGTACAACAGAGAGACCTTAAGCGTGAAGTACAAGGACAAAAACATATCGGACGTCTTGGACATGACAGTGGATGAAGCCCTTGAGTATTTTGAAAATCATGAAAGAGTAGTAAGAAAGCTTCAAACATTAAAAGATGTGGGACTTTCCTATATAAAACTCGGTCAGCCCTCTACACAACTTTCAGGAGGAGAAGCACAGAGAATAAAACTTGCCACGGAACTTTCAAAAAGACCCACAGGCAAGACTATGTACATCTTGGACGAACCCACCACGGGACTTCATACCGAAGACATAAGAAAACTCCTGTTGGTATTGGAGGAATTGGTCGACAGAGGCAATACAGTGGTGGTAATAGAGCATAATTTGGATGTAATAAAAGTGGCAGACCACATAATAGACTTAGGACCCGAGGGAGGAGACCGCGGAGGAAAAATCGTGGCGACAGGACGACCTGAGGAAATTGCGAAAGTAGAAAAATCCTATACGGGTAAATTTTTAAAAGAAATACTTTTATGACTTTGAATAAGCACAGTTATGTTATAGAATATAAAGACAAGTTTAAATGGAGTGAAGAAATGAAGAAAAAAGATATATTAGCAGTATTATTATTTTTGATTTTGGTGATTTTACCCGGCAGCGTATTTGCAAATTATATAAGACCTAATAATTTTATGGATAAAAAAGGCGCTGAAAGAATTGCCGAAATCAAAAAATTTCAAGCGCTTTCAAATTTGACTGTAACAGGCGGATTAAATGACATTACCAACAAAGTCCTTTATGGACCCAACATGGTGGTAAAAGATGAAATAACAGCTGAACCGACATCGGGAGAATGGATAGTAGTTAATAAAACAAAAAAGACATTGACATACTACAAGGGAAAAGATCCTATGTATAAATTCCCTGTATGCCTTGGAACGACAGCTACACCTACACCGTCTGCAAAGGCCAAGATAGCCAACAAACATGTAAATCCCGCATGGGGAGGTATGAATGGAAAATATACTCCTGTAAAAGCCGATGATCCGAGAAACCCACTGGGAGAAAGATGGATGGGGCTTAGCATTCCGGGACAATCGGGATACGGAATTCACGGCACGATTAAACCACATGAAATAGGAACTTTTTCTTCAAACGGATGCATAAGAATGTTCAACTACGATATTGAAACCTTTATATTCCCAAGGGCAAGAGTGGGAATGCCTGTTTGGATAGGAACAGATGCCGAGTTGGAAAGCTGGGGAGTAAAACAAATGGTTTACGAAGAAGCAAAAGAATCCGCTAAACCGGAACAACCCGCACAACCAACTGAACCCAAAATCCCTGAAGAAGAGTATACAACAGAAGAATTATTGATATTTTAAAAATCGGACTTCGGAAATTCTCCGAAGTCTTTTTTGTATTAGAAATTACCCTGTTCGATAGGGGTTCCGTAGGGGCGGATGCCTTCATCCGTTCGTCATAATTTGTAAGTCTATAATTAGGGACTTGTTGTGTAGCCTAAAATTGAATTGAAGTAAAATGTGTAATTGGTTATTATGTAGTATAGATGAAGATTGATTTTGCAACAGAGGTTTGATATGAATAGAATATTAATAATTGAAGATGATGATGTAATTTCCGGATTAATCGAAAAAAATTTGATAAATTGGGGATACGATGTAAAAAGAGTTGAAAACTTCGACAAAGTAATGGAAGATTTCGATAAATTCAGTCCCAATCTTGTAATTATGGATGTGAATTTGCCCTTTTACAACGGATATTACTGGTGCAGAGAAATACGCAAAATTTCAAATGTTCCCATTGTATTTTTATCTTCAGCATCAGAAAACTTAAATGCTGTCATGGCGATGGATATGGGTGCTGATGATTACATCACAAAGCCCTTTGCGATGGAAGTGCTTCTTGCCAAGATAAAAGCATTATTCAGAAGAAGTTATGATTTTATTTCCAAAACCGAAACCATAACTTATAAGGATTTGGAACTTAATTTATCGGAGATGACGGTTTCGCATTTAGATAAAAAGGAAATTCTCACTAAAAACGAATTCAAAATACTTGAGATGCTTCTTGTAAATAAAGGCAAAGTGATTTCAAGAGAAAAGATAATGACACATCTTTGGCAATCTGATGAATATATTGATGATAATACTCTGACTGTCAATATTTCAAGGCTCAGATCCAAGCTTAAATCCTTGGGTTTTGAGCACATTATACACACAAAGGTGGGAGTGGGATACTATGTCGAGGAGGATTAGTTATTTCGATTATGTAAAATTAAGAATTTCTTATCTATTTATGTGTATTTTGATGGGCGTTGTGTTTTTTGTGGTGCTATACAGCAGAAATATCAATGTTTCTTCAATATTTTATGCTCTTTTGATTTCCTTTGCTGTTTTGTTCTTGTGCAGTTTATATTTTTACGGCAGGTATAAATTAAACTATTTGAGTTTAATAGATTTTTTAAATAGCGATGAAATAAATTTGAAAGTTGATTTTTCGGACCCTGTATATAAACTGCTTGCTCAAGGCATAAGAGACTATAAAATACAAAAAACAAATTTCATCTCAGATGACAGAAAGAGGCTTGATGAAATAAATAAATTTTACACCATGTGGACTCATCAGATAAAAACTCCCATTGCCGCTTTGAATTTGATGCTTGAGGATAAAAATGAAAGTGATTTAAAAATTGAAGTTATGAAAATAGAGGACTATGTAAACATGCTTTTAGCTTATTACAGGAATAATTCTCCAACCACGGATTACAGTTTTTCAAAAGTGAGATTAGATGATGTAATAAGGTCTTCTGTAAGAAAATATGCGGATGTATTTATAAAGAACAAAATAAAAATAAAGGTCGATTTAAAGGAAGCTGTTGTAATTTCTGATTCAAAATGGCTTGAGTTCATAATTTCCCAGCTGATTTCAAATTCTCTTAAATATACGAAAAGCGGAGAAATAACCATTATATCCGCAGAAAATTTTATCAGCATAAAGGATACAGGCATAGGGATAGAAAAATCGGATTTGCCGAGAATTTTTGAACTGGGTTTTACGGGATATAACGGCAGAATATATACAAAATCCACCGGCATAGGACTTAATCTCGTAAAATCCGTCGCCGACAATTTAAATATAGATATAGAAGTTGACTCAAATGTGGGAGAAGGAACAACTGTAAAACTGAAATTCAACAACAGGATCTTACAATAATGTAAGATTAAAGGAGAAAATGTAACTTTTAATTAGGGAGACTTTTCTCCCTTTTTTATATAATAATTTCAAGGAGTGATGATATGTCATTATTTGAAGTTACAGGACTTAAAAAGATATACGGAACGAAGTTTTCCGATAAAAAAGTTGAAGCGCTGCGAGATATAAACTTCAATATAGAAGAAGGAGAATTTGTAGCTGTAATGGGAGAGTCGGGAAGCGGAAAGACCACCCTGCTCAACATTCTTGCGCTGCTGGATAAACCCACGGAAGGGAAAATTCGTTTAAAAAATGTTGATTTAAGCACGATAAAAGACAATGAAAGAACAAAATTCAGAAGAGATAATTTAGGCTATGTTTTTCAGGATTATAATCTGCTCGATACTTTTAATGTAAAGGACAATGTGCTTTTGCCTCTGGTACTCAGACAAGAGCCCATAAAAGAGATGAAACCGAAACTCTTTTATGTTTTGGAAAAACTGGGCATCAAAGATCTGATAAACAAATATCCCTATGAATTATCAGGCGGAGAAAAACAAAGAGTTGCAGTTGCAAGAGCTCTGATTACAGATCCTGAAATAATATTTGCAGACGAACCGACAGGTGCACTGGATTCAAAATCAGCGGACAATTTGCTTGAATATTTTTTAAATATTAACAAAACAGGTCAAACAATACTTATGGTTTCTCATTCAATAAAGGCTGCATCTTATGCCTCCAGGGTTTTATTTATAAAAGACGGAAAAATATTTCACCAACTTTATAAAGGCGACAGAAGCAGCAGACAAATGTATGAAGAAATCGCCGGCACACTTACACAACTTGGCGGTGAGTAAATGAAAAACCTATATTTGAATTTGGCTACAAAGGGAATAACAAAAAACAAAGAAGTTTATCTGCCTTTTATAATTTTGAATTCCGTATTTGTAATGATGTACGGCTTGTGTTTAAATATTCTGTTGAATAAATCCATAGACGGATATGAAGCGATGCAACATGTAAAGACTCTTTTATATCTGGGAATTTTGGTTCTGTCCATATTTTCCCTCATATTTTTAGTCTATGCCAACAACTTTATAATGAAGAGGCGAAGATCCGAATTCGGACTTTACAATATATTAGGTCTTGAAAAAACACAAATATCAAAAATATTGGTCGTTGAATTTTTAATTGCGGGACTCGGCTCAATACTTACGGGGCTTATATTCTCATCTTTGTTTTACAGATTGTTTGAAGATCTGTTTTTAAAGGCGATGAAACTTCAAACAGCGGAAAAATTCATACCGGATTTTCAAAGCTATATCATAACTTTCGGGGTATTTTTTGCAATAGATATACTGATTGTAATTTTTAGAATTATTGAAGTAAAAAAGACAAATGTGCTTGATTTATTTACAAAATCGAAAAAAAGAGAAAAAAACATAATTCCTCTTTGGACAAAAGCTCTGCTATCAGTTTTGTTTATAGGAACAGGATATTATATGTCACTTAGTTCAAGATCCCCTTTGGATTCCCTGTCCAAATTTTTTGTGGCGACATTTCTTGTAATAATCGGCACTTACTTTGGGTTCAACGCTATAACTTCTGTTGTTTTGGACATCTTAAAGAAAAAGGAAGATTTTTATTACAGAACGAATAACTTTGTCGCAATATCGGGGCTTAAGCACAGAATAAGACAAAATGCGGCAGGACTTGCGGGGATCTGCGTAATGAGCTGCGCAACTCTTGTGCTGATATCATCGGCTGTATCGTTGTATTTTACGGCAGATAGAATGATAAAAGATATATTCCCCGGGCAGATAAATATAAAAACCGACAACAAATTTGCAGATAAGAATGAGATATATGGAGAAATAAATGAACTTTTAGCGGAAAACAAGGCGGAACCAATAAAGGAATTTAAAGAAAATTTCTCGAGAAGTGCTGTGAAAATTGAAAAGGGAAAGGTATATAATTTCAGCGACTATAGCAACTGGTTCGATTATACAAAGTCTATATTGGTATTTATGAATAAAAGCGCTTTAGGAGATGAATACAAGAACAACGACGATAAAGAAGCATTCTATTACAGTAATAATTTTCCTATAAATGAGATAAATTTACCGGACGATAAAATTTTGATATCTAAAAGAATAAAGGACTTTAAATTTAAATCAGCGATAAATGAAGTGAGCGTTTTGAATACTGTGTTGGTATTTGTAGATGACTTGGAAAGTTTGACGAACAAGTATCCGGAGTTGTTAAGTGATGAGAGCATTTATTCCTTTGATATAAAAGGCGATCAGTCAAATGAAAAAGCCGATAAAATAAGCTCGGCAATTGAAAGAATTAATGGAGAAAATACGCAGGGATTTAAGCTTACCAACAGAGAAAATATGAAAATATTTTTCATGTCGATTTACGGAGCGATATTTTTCATAGGAATTTTTTTGGGAGCAGTCTTTATACTTGCGACGGCTCTTTCAATTTACTACAAACAAATCTCGGAAGGATATGAGGATATTTACAGATTCGGTGTTTACAGAAAAGCCGGCATGACGGAAAAAGAGGTAAAGCAAAGCATCAATACTCAGGTGAAAACAGTATTTTTACTTCCTCCGATTGTAGCGGGCATTCACATAGCCGTCGCCTTTAAGGTAATAAGCTTTATGCTTTCGATGATAGGACTGTTTGAAATCAGGTACAAAATAATATCTTTCGCAGTTGTGTATGCGATATATTTTTTAAGTTATATTTTAATATACAAACTGACCTCAAGGTCATACTACGCAATTGTGTCAAAGGAACAAAGAGCATTGTAAGGGGTTTGAGAGAAATTTGACTATGAAATTTGAAAGTGATACTATAATGGTAGTTATTACAGAGTGATGCTTTCATCGCTCGGTGACGAACTGAATATATCGGGCGGACAAGGGCGTTCGCCCTTATGAATTTTAAATTGTAAGCCGGCAATTGTGATGAGTATATATTTTGTGCCGAATGAGGATTTATTATGAAAAGATATTTAATGCTCTTGTTAATTATAGCTATACTTTTGATTGGATGTTCACAAAATAGGAAAAACAATTCGACAGAAAGCGCTGAAGTTCCAAGTAAAAAGGAAATCTTTGATAAATTTGTTGATGAGAAAGATTTGGAAAGTTATATTTTAAAGGTCAACAATGAAGAAATATTTAATGCGCAGTCTGATGAGAAAAAGTATACAGCCATATCCGAGGGTAGTCTTGAAATGATAAAAGAACCTTTGATTTATCATACAAAATGGCAAGATGATGGTGATAAAAAGAATGAAAGAGAATCATATGTGATTGACAAAGAGTTCTTCTACAGAGAAAATAATGGAAACTGGAATAAACAACCGGTTGAAGAAGAAGTAAAGAATGACGAAGAAAAAACTTATTTTGTCGGTAAAACTATTATCAGTTCAAGTACTATTTTAAAACTGCTTGAAAGCTATTATGAACTTACGGAGTCGGAAGATACTTATATAGCGAAGCTTGATTCCGGTTCGGATAATATAGATGAAATCAAAAATATAATTTTTGGTAAAGATAAGAACAGTTCATTTTTTGGAGAACTCATCTCATTAAAGGCTCAGTATTCCTTTAAAAAAGATAATTACTATCCGATTTCCTTTGAATGGAAAGCGAAATTTTTAAATAAGGATAATAATGAAGTTATGGAAATAAAACAGACGGGAAATTATGAGCAAATAAATAAACTTGAAAACATAGAGATTCCTCAAGAGGTTAAGAGCCTATTAAATTCTGATTTGTAATTTGTCCACCGTGATGGAGATAAATACTCATTTTTCAAATAATAAAAAACTAAAAACAGCATGTTTCAGATTATAAAATATCTGTTGAGGGATAAAAATATCCCCGACAGATATTTTTATATGCTTCAGTCCGATTATTTAAAAATAAATACCTTATAAATAGTTTCAAATGGTATACTATTTTTAACAAGGTATGCGATTAAAGGGAGGTAGAGCATGGATTTATTTTTAGGAAAGGGAAAGGAATATTTCAATCTAAGAAGCGATAAACTAAATCAGCACGGAGTAATCTGCGGAGCTACAGGAAGCGGAAAGACGGTCACGTTAAAAATAATTTGTGAAGAACTGTCTCAAATAGGGGTACCGACTTTTTTAAGTGATGTGAAGTCCGATTTGATCAATTTATCCAAAGTGGGCAGATCTAATGAAAATATAAATAAAAGGCTTAGCGCTATGAATATTGCGGATTTTGAATACAGAAATTATCCGATTAATATTTGGGACGTATACGGTGATAGCGGACTTAATCTCAGGATATCCATATCGGAACTGGGGCCATTGCTTTTATCCCAAGTTTTAGAACTCAACGATACTCAAGAGGGCATTATAAATATATTGTTCAGAGTAGCAGATGAAAAGGGACTTTTACTGCTCGATTTAAAGGATTTAAACTCAATGATGGGATATTTGCGCGATCACAAAGAAGAACTTTCAACAAAATACGGCAATATCGCCTCATCATCTCTAAGTGCGATTCAAAGAAAACTCCTTGTGCTGGAAGAAGAAGGGGCGGATGAATTTTTTGGAGAGCCGACAATAGATATAAATGATTTTTTGAGAAGAGATGAACTGGGCAACGGTTTTATAAATATATTAGATAGCAGGAGATTGATCAACAAGCCGAGACTGTATTCAATATTTTTATTGTATTTATTTTCAGAACTTTTTGAAATATTGCCCGAAATAGGCAATCCTGAAAAACCTGTGGCGGTATTTTTCTTTGATGAGGCTCATTTGTTGTTTAAAAATATATCAAAGACACTTCTTGAAAAATTAAATACCGTTGTAAGGCTCATAAGGTCAAAGGGTGTGGGAATATTTTTCATAACGCAGAATCCTCTGGACATACCCGATACCATATCATCTCAACTGGGTACCAAAATCATTCATCAGTTAAGAGCCTTTTCGCCTAAAGAAGCTGCAGCAGTAAAAGAAATTTCTAAAACTCTGCGCGAAAATGAAGATTTTGATACGGTGGATAAAATTTTAAACCTTGAAACGGGTCAGGCTTTAATACAGACTCTTGATGAAAAAAATATTCCCACAAAAGTTGAAGAAGTGCTTATCAGACCGCCTCACTCGTCCTTTGATAATTTGAGCGCGGAAGATATCAATTATATCGTCACAAATTCCGAGCTTTATGATAAATATCACGAAACAGTTGACAGGGAGTCCGCTTATGAAGTTTTAAAAGCAAGGCTTCAAGAAGAGAAATTGAAGGAAGAAGAACTGCTTAGAGAAGAAGAAAGACTTAAACAAGAAGAGCAGATGAGAAAAGAGCAGGAAAAAAGGGAAAAAGAAGAAGCTAAAAAGCGAAAAGAAGACAGAAAATATCTCGACAGAGGCTTGGATTCCATGTTTGGCACCATCACAAGAACTATCGGCAGAGAAATAGCAAGAGGCATTTTAGGTTCAATAAAAAGAAGAAGATAACCGTAGAATCCGGTTTTGTAATTTTAGATTTTTTTGTTTTTAAGTGTAAATATCAAAGGCACAAATTTCCGCTTTGTAGAATTTACAAAAATATTGATTTATCAGGTTTTAAAATATTCTTGCCTAAAGACATACTTGAGAGTGGAGTTTTCCCCTTTAATTGAGCTTGCATTTTCATGTATATTTTCATAAGGTCTTGACAGGAGAAGATACCCCCTGTAATATATAGTTATAATAACTATATATTACAGGGGGTTGTTTTGAAGAAAGAATTTTTAGAAATTTATAATTTTCATTGTCCGAGATGGAAAGAGCTTCCTGATCAAACTTTATTCAATCAGGAGGTTGTAAATTACATAGCGAAAATTTTGAAACCTATAATGTTCGAAGAGTTTCCCATAACTAAAACCATGGTTCAAAATTATACCAAGCTTGGATTTTTACCTAAGCCTGAGGGCAGAAAATACAACCGAACTCAAATAGCCTATTTAATAGTAATAGCTGTCTACAAACAGGTTTTGAATATAAGTGAGGTCAAAAGGGGCGTTGAACTGCAACTTGATTTTATGCGGATAAATAGAGCTTATGATACCTTTGCACAAACTGTAGAAGATGCATTGAAGAATGTATTCGGATACATGGTAGAAAAGGGTGAAAAATACATTGGTGGATTTAAAGTTGATGAGAGGAAGTTGGGTGTGGAGTTAATAGCTAATGCCTTTGCTCTTAAGCTTTTGGGAACTATGATTCTGCAACAAAGAGGATTTAAAAATTTGGAGGAACAAAATGAAAAGAATTGAAATTATTGCTGATACTACTCAAGATTTCACCTATGAACTTGCTGACAGGTTCGGAGTTCAACTTTTATCCTATTATATAGAGATGGACGGAAAATACTACAAGGATTTGGAAGATATAAATTCAAAGGAATTTTACAAGGTGATGCAAAATTATGAACAGCTTTCCACAGGTGTTCCTCCAGTTAAAGATGTGACGGATTTGCTGGATGAACTGAAGTCCGAAGGGGTAGAGGATGTAATCTGCATAACTTCATCAAGCACCGTCACCGGGATGACTGCGCTTTATCATACGGTTAAGCAGTCTTATGAGGGATTAAATATACACATATATGAAACAAAACACATCGGAGCTACTGCGGCGCTTATGACCATAAGAGCGGCGGAACTTCGCGATGCAGGCAAAAGCATTGAAGAGATTTTTAAAGAGCTGCACAGAGTTAATGATCAAACTAAAATCTATGCAATATTCAGAACTTTGAGCTATGTGGTAAAGGGTGGAAGATTCAATAAGTACAAGGGAATGATAGGTAACTTTTTGAAAATAACACCTCTGCTTTCTCAAGATGACAGTGGAGCTGTGGTTCCCTTGGAAAAAATAAGAGGGGAGGTAAAAAGCTTAAAGGTTTTTATTGAAGCCATAAGAAAAGAAGTAGGGGAGTCAAAAAAATACAGATTGATCATTTTTTCCGGAGACAATGAAAGGGAAAAGGAGATATTGAAGGAAAATATCAAAGATTTAATCGAAAAGGCGGATTTATTTTTTGAAACGGAACTCACGCCTGTGCTTGGAGTGCATGGAGGTCCGGGAGCCATAGGCTGCGGGATAATGAAATTGGATTAATTCTTCACGGGCATTCTGTCTCTTAAGTATAAAAAGTATGCGACGGTAAATGCCAAGTAAGCCACGGAAAAATAAATTACATTCACATGAAAGGTCATGGAAAAATATATGATAATAAAGACAAAGCCGGTGTATTTAAAATCATCGAGTTTTGTCTTTAATTTTTTGTGTTTGAAAAAAATCGCCAAGGCGACGGTAAAAATCAGCAGAATGATTGAAAACATAGTTCTGTCCAGGAGAAAAGAAACAATCATTGCATAAACCAACACAAAATAAACCAATTCAACAAATTTTTCATTTTTGATATATGTGAAATCGGAAGTGGGATTTTCGTCCATGTATTCGCCTTTGTATTTAATGAACCTGTAAAAGACGACTAATAGAAGCATTGCATAAAAAGCAAATATAAATTCTTTCTTCACGGATATGTTTAGGCCTAAAATCGCAGCCAAGGAAAAAAGAGGAATGAAAAATAATATTTGAAAGGCATAGCTCTTGCTTCTGTTAAAGGGATTTTCTGAAAAACGCAAGTAGATGACATAGATAACGTATATCACACTTATGACCATAAGACTGTCGGTGATGGCAAAATAGCTTGAAAAATCCTCCATAGTGGCAGAGGAGTATATCAAGTAGAAAAACAAAGTGTTCAAAACTGCAAAAATGATAAAGGTATGTAAGCCGTCATATTCTCTTAAATTTTTCATAATCTCCCTCCTAAGGCGAATTATAGCATAGACTTTATTAGCTTGACAATAATTTTTATAATCAATATTATGGAAACGAGAAAAGATAAAATTTAAATAAAATACAATGAGGAGGCACTGATGAGTTTTAATTTGGAACCCGTAGAAGTATTTGAAAAGTTTTATGAAATAACTAAAATACCAAGGGAGTCGGGAAATGAAAAGGCGATGTCCGATTATTTGTTAAAATTTGCAAAGGACAGAAATTTAGAGGTTATTCAAGATGAATTATGGAATATAATAATAAAAAAACCGGGGACGGAAGGATTTGAAAATTCTGAACCTGTGATAATTCAAGGACATATGGACATGGTATGCGTAAAGGCTGAAGGTGTGGAACATGATTTTGAAAAAGACCCCATTGAACTTGAAGTTGAAGGAGATTTTTTAAAGGCGAAGGGCACAACCTTAGGGGCGGACAATGGAATAGCCGTTGCCTACGCCCTTGCGATTTTAGATAGTGATGAGATAAAACATCCTCCCCTTGAAATTTTGATAACAACTCAGGAAGAAACCACCATGGACGGTGCTGCCACAGTCGATGGAAAACTCTTAAAGGGAACGAGACTTTTAAATATAGACTCTGAAGAAGAAGGAATATTTACAGTGGCGTCGGCAGGCGGAGCAACTATTGAAACTTATTTTGAATACGAAAGAGAAGAATGCAAAAAACCGGGCATAGGAATTTTAATTGAAGGGCTCAAGGGAGGCCATTCCGGACAAGTCATACATGAACAAAGGGCAAATGCCAACAAGGTTCTCTTTAGAATACTTGAAGAGGGAAGAAGTATATCCGATATAAAAATATCAAAGATAAGCGGAGGAACTAAACAAAATGCAATTGCTCAAAAGGCCTATGGAGAAATTTATACAAAAAACCCTGAAGGTGTAAGAGAAGCTATGGAAAAAATCGCATCGGACATAATCGACGAATACGAAGTTGAAGAGCCGGGATTTGAAATAAGTTTTATGGATGTGGATTTGGAAAGCTGTATTGATGAAAAAGCCACAAACAATTTAATCGATTATGCAGTTATATCTCCTGACGGAGTTATGTCCATGTCAAAGGATATTGAAGGGCTTGTTGAGTCTTCACTTAATGTTGCCGTTATTGAACAAAGAGAAGGAGAAATATTCGTTGAAACATCCCTTAGATCTTCTGTTGATTCAAAACTTGAGTATATAGCGAGAATTCTTAAGAATTTGGCAAAGAAATGCGATGCGAGATTTGTAATATCAAACACATATCCATCATGGCATTTTGAAAAGAACAGCAAATTAAGAGATGTGGCGCTTGAGTCTTATAAAGAAGTCTTTGGAAAAGAGGCAGTTTACACATCCATACATGCAGGGCTTGAATGCGGAATGCTAAAACAAGCACTGCCTGATTGTGAAATGGTGTCCTATGGGCCCAATATGCACGATGTTCACAGTCCTAAAGAAAGAGTGAGCATTTCATCGGTAAAAAACACATGGGAACTCACTAAAAAAATATTGGAAAACTTAAAATAGCATATGTAAAAACAACACCCTTGATATCTCAGTTAGTTTATGCGGACTGAGAAGTCAAGGGTGTTGATATTTTCACAGGCAATTTAAATATTGCCATTTTTAAATTTTGTATTGGCGACATGAAGAAATAATAAATAATTGCAGGTTTTATATCTCAAAGAAATCTCCATCGCCCTTTATAGTGTGAATTTCCTTGTTTGGATATTGATTTTGGTACTTTTCTTTAAGTCGTCTTGAAATGTCGAAATCTTCCCACATGTGCATTGGGAAAAAGTGTTTTGCGTCTATGGTTTTTAAGAAGTAGTCGGCAGTTAAATCATAGTATTCTTTAAGTCGGGGATCTACAGGCATCATCACGACAAAGGTATCATAGTCTTTAAACTTATCCACTTCGGATTTAAACCATCTGTCCATTTCCAAAATATCCATCTTTGTGTAGTGATCCCACATCCAATAATTTAAATCACCGGAATGAATTATTCCCTGTCCGTCAGCATTTACATAGAAACTTACGCCTTCATCAGTTGAACCGTGTGTGATTATGGTTAAACCTGAGGCGTGAATTTCTTCATCCGGTGCCATAATCGCCACATTTCCCTTGTAATTGAAATTCACATCGTCGGATATAATATACATGGGAGCATTGTAATCGAATATTTTATCGCTGAAGTGATCCGGGTGCCTATGGCTGACGAAGAAAACCAATTTTTTATTTTCGGGAATATTTAAAGTTCCCCCTATATAATCAAATACTAAATAATAATTTTCCGTTTCTACAGAATAGCACGAGTGTTTAATAAAAGTTATTTTCATAATTACCTCCTCATGTATATTAATACCAAAATTCACAAAAATTAAAATAATATTTCATAAATATGTCACAATAGGGGTATCTATTTTAAATAGAAGATAGTGAATAGTTAAAGAGAGGTAATTAAAATGTTTGACAATGAAAGAGAAAATGACGTTCAAAGATTTGAATACAGGGATGAATACAACGGCCAATACGATAGAAGACCGCAAAAAAAGTCGAGTAAATCATGGGTAGTGCTGGCTCTGGTATTTTCAATACTGGGAGGAGTTATCGGTTCAGCAATAACAAATGTGTTGTTGACTGATAATGCTTCAAAGGATATCCAACCATCTACTCAGAGTACTCAAGCAATCACCATCAATGCCAAGGGCGATGTAAATGTGGCGACGGCAGTTGCAAAAAAAGCAATACCTTCTGTTGTGGGAATTACGACTACAGGAGAAACATACAGTTTTTTCGGACCGGTTCAAACAAAGGGAACAGGCTCTGGCATAATCCTCAATGAAGAGGGATATATCTTGACAAATGCTCACGTTGTAAAGATGAACAATCAAGTGGTAAATGAATGTACAGTGATAATAGAAGACGGAACGGCAATCAAGGGCAAGCCCATCTGGGTTGAAACAGGCATAGATATAGCCGTAGTAAAAATCGATCCGGGCAATAAAAAACTCGTACCGGCAACTCTTGGCGACTCCGCTTCGGCTCAAATAGGAGAAGCTGCAATAGCCATAGGCAACCCCATCGACATGGCATTTCAACATTCCGTAAGCCAAGGCATAATTTCAGGGCTTGACAGATATGTTGGCCAAGTAAACGGCGGTGGGTACATGGTAGGTCTTATTCAAACGGATGCATCAATCAACGGAGGAAATTCCGGCGGACCGCTTCTCAATTCAAAGGGAGAAGTAATAGGCATAAATACGGTAAAGGTAGATACCGCGGAAGGGATGGGATTTGCAATACCCATTAATTACGTAAAACCGATAATTGAACAAATACTTGAGACAGGAGAATACAAACAGCTTTCACTGGGAGTATTGTCGGTAGATGTACAGGGAGCGGAAAAATACTTAGGCCAAAAATTGGACGTAGACAGAGGAGTGTTTATATTTAAAGTATATCAAAACTCACCTGCAAATGCGGCGGGCATAGAAGTCGGAGATGTAATAGTAAAAATTGGAGACGACGATATTGCGGGAATAATGACTATGCAAAGCGTGATGTATAAGTATTCAGTAGGAGATACTGTAAAAATAAAAGTAATAAGAAACGGTCAGGAAAAAGAACTTGAACTGACATTTTCCGATTATTCGGTAAAATCCGATCCGGAAGCTCAAAAGGACATACAAGATTAAGTGTAATTCCAAGGGCTTAAATAAAAAACAATTTAATATCTTGAATGAGAGTCTGTGCCTGTACAATAGGTGACAGGCTCTTTTTTTATCGGGGATAAATTTATGAAAGCAAAAACTTTGCAATTAAAGACAAAGAATAAGATTTTATAAAGGTTTTGTATTATAATTAGTTTATAACTTTATTTCGAGAGGAATTAACATGGATAAAAATTTTTTAAAAAGAGTTGCTTATCTTGTCTTCGGCTGCTATTTATATGGGCTGGGACTTACCTTTTATGTATACAACGGTCTTGGAATGGATCCGTGGAATGTGTTGCACAGCGGCATATCAATGCACACGGGCATAGGCATAGGAATAGTAAACGTAATGGTATCGATAATAATAATATTTATCGCTGTAGCAATGGGAGAGTCCTTCGGGATAGGGACTATATTTAATTCCACATTGATAGGAGGGTTTTTGCAACTGAATATCAACACAGGTATATTTTCCGTTCCCGATACGTTGATGATGAAAATCGCTTTTTTATTTTTAGGAATGATAATAATAGGATTTGCCACTTATTACTATATAAAACCTTCCTTTGGAAGCGGACCGCGAGATTCTCTTTCCATAGCTCTGTCGAAAAAATGGAAGATGAAGATGGGATATTCAAAGTCCATAGTGGATGTAATGGCTGTGGTCATAGGCATAATGCTCGGAGGAAGTTTTGGGATAGGCACCATAATCAGTTCGGTTTTAGGCGGAGTTTTTGTTCAAATGGTATTCAACATGTATTCCTTTGATGTGAAGAATTTGAAGCATGAAAATATTTTTGAAACGATGAAGCGATTGGAAAAAGTGAAATAAAAGTGAATTCAAGGGTTGGAGCTGTTGGCGGGACTTGAACCCGCGACCTATTGATTACGAATCAATTGCTCTACCATCTGAGCTACAACAGCATAAAAATATTGTAACACAGAATTTATTTTTTTAAATATTATTGATTAAATTTAATTAAAATGGCAAAGATAGTCTTTTGACTGCCTTTGCTTTTTTTGGGTATAAACAATAAAGATGAAAGTTGGAGATATTATGTTTTTTATCCTGCATATTTTACATAGCCTCTGATTATTTTCTGCAAATTGGGAATATATAAATGAGTGATGTATAATGATTTTTGCAAATATAAGTTTCAAATAAATTTTTAGAGGAGAAATATGGATATAGTACGAGTTTTATTTATTGCGGTGATAAGCGGACTTATAGGATATGTGACCAATGTATTGGCGGTAAAAAGCATCTTCAGACCCTTTGAGCCGATAAAAATCGGACCTGTTTCTTTTCAGGGCTTAATACCTAAGAGGAAGAGAGATTTGGCAAGAAAATTCAGCCTTTTAGTCAGAGACGATTTGTTGGATAGAGAAGATTTAATTGGTCAATTGATAAAAGAAGAAGACGAAAAGGAGTTTACAAAATTTATTTCCGGTAGAGTGGATAATATCATAGAAGAAAATACGACTTTATTGCCCAGTGCCTTGAGGAATATGATAATAAAAGCCGTAGACGGAAAAATGAACAAGGAAGCTCCAAAAATATTTGAAGAATTTAAAGGTGTTGCAGAAACACAGATCAGAGAAAAGGTAGATGTCGCTACTCTCATTGAAGACAAGATAAATGGATTGGATTTGGGCACAATAGAGGAATTGGTACTGAAGGTGGCAAGCAGAGAGTTAAAGGCTATAGAGTTTTTGGGGCTTGTAATGGGATTTGCAATTGGACTTGTTCAAGGAATTATATCCACCTATATTTTGTAAAGGAAAAAACATGGATTATGAAAATATAAAAGAAAAATTTAAAAAAGAATCTTCACTTGAAACAGCTGTACAAATGGCGGCATATATGAAGAATAAATTTAAATTTTATGGGCTTAAGACACCGAAAAGACGAGAAATTTATAAAGAAGACTTAAAGAGAGAAAAGAAAAACAAAAAAATAGATTGGGATTTTTTAGATGAGTGTTGGGCTGATGAACACAGAGAATTTCAGTACTTAGTTTGTGATTATTTAAGGAACATGAAAAATTTTATTCAGCTTGAAGATTTGCCGAAAATAGAAAGATATTTGAGAACTAAGCAATGGTGGGACTCAATAGATTCTTTAGATACGGTGGTGGGGAGTTTAGTAAGTAAAAATCCGCATATGTATGATTTAATGCTGAATTGGTCAACAGATGATAATTTTTGGATAAGAAGAGCGGCTATAAATCATCAAAGGTTAAGAAAAAAGGAAACCGACACAAAATTACTGGAAAGAATAATACTAAACAACCTTGGCAGTGATGAATTTTTCATAAACAAGGCTATAGGATGGAGTTTAAGAGAGTATTCAAAAACCGATGACAAGTGGGTTAGGGATTTTATTGAAGAGAATGCGGACAAAATGAATAAAATCAGCATAAAAGAAGCATCGAAATACCTATAAAATTAAATTAAGGAGAAAAGATGAATAAATTTATGGCAGTGGCTTTGATAATTTTTATTATAGCAATAGCTTTTTTAACATTAAAATTCATAAAAAAACCTGAATCGGAGGGAAATTTAGCAGGGCTTAAGGAAGCTATATACCTTAGGGGAGATTTGTTTTTGATGTCTGATGGAAAGACACTTGTGAATATCGAAGTGGAAGAAGAGTTGGAAGCAGGACAAAGAGTCATCTATGAAGGAGAAGGCGATAATATAGAAATATCAGAAATAACAGATAGAAGTACAGGAGATAAAATGTCTCTTGAAACAGCCGTAGAGGTAAATAAAAAAACGGATTCCTCGGTAAAATTAATAGATGTTAGAGAAGTTGGTGAATTTGAATCGGGACATGTCCCGGGAGCTATAAATATTCCAATGGGGACGCTTACAGAATCCAAGGAGTTTACCAAGGATGATTTGCTGATACTGTATTGCAGAAGCGGAGCCAGATCTGCAGCGGCTCAAAGAATTTTAGAACAAGAAGGATATTATGTAATAGATGCCGGAGGAATAATCTCCTATAGTGGAGAAATCGAAAGATGAAAAACAGGTTATTGCAAGATACTATCATATAAAAATGACTAACTAAAGAGAAATGGTTAGTCATTTTTTGGTATAATTGATTATGTGAAAAGGATTTAATTGGTAAAGGGTCAACGGATTTATTATTAAGTCATGTGATATTCAATCGAAAGGACGCACAACTTATCGATTATTTTGGAGGATTTATGATTTTATATTTTTCAGGAACGGGAAATTCAAAATACATAGCGAAAAAACTTGCAAATATCATAAAGGATGAAGTTGTGGATTTATTTTCTTTTATAAAAGAAAATAAAGAAGCGAGATTTATATCGGAAAAGCCCTATGTGGTAGTGTGCCCCACCTATGGCTGGAGAATGCCGAGATTTTTGTCGGATTTTTTAAAGACTGTAAAGTTCGCGGGAAGCGGAAATCTTTATGTAATTATGAATTGTGGCTCATCCATAGGTTCTGCTGAGAAATATCTGTTAAGGGACTTAAGGGAAACGACTCTTGATTTTAAGGGATTGTACGGAATAATAATGCCGGAAAACTACATAATGCTCTTCAATTTGGATTCCGATGAAAAAAATGCTCAAATTTTAAAAGAGGCGGAGGATAAAATTTCATATGCGGCAGGAGTCATATCTGAAGGAAAGAGCTTCAAAGAAAACAGATCTTCAGTATTAGATGATTTTTTGTCGGGCTTTTTAAATGATGTATTTTTTAAATTCATAGTTAAGGACAAAAAATTTTATTACACGAAGGAATGTAATAAGTGTGGGATTTGCGCAAAGGTTTGCGTGCTAAACAACATAGAGTACAGGGATGGATATCCGAAGTGGAGGGGCAACTGTACACATTGTGCAGCCTGTATTGCAAATTGTCCCATGAAGGCAATTGAGTATGGAAGCAGGACTGTCGGGAAAAAGAGATATTTGCTTAAATAGAGGTGGAAATGTATTTTCAATATGGTGAAAGGGAAATAAATTATTTAAAATCCAAGGATTCTCTTCTTGGAGAGATTATAGATAAAAGAGGATTTGTGGAAAGAGAAGTAATTGAAGATATCTTTTCCGCAATAGTCAATTCAATAGTGGGTCAGCAGATATCCACCAAGGCACATTTGACCCTGTGGGGCAGATTTAAACAAAGATTTCCGCAAATATGTGCAGAGGAACTTCTTATGGCGGGTAGGGAAGAAGTACAGAAACTGGGAATCTCCTATAGAAAAGCCGATTACATAATAAATTTGGCTCAGAAGGTTCAATCAAAGGAATTGGATTTGGAAGAGTTAAAAACTTTAAGTGACGATGAAGTAATTGAAAAATTGACAGTCTTAAAGGGAATCGGTCCATGGACGGCAGAGATGCTACTCATATTTTCTCTGCAAAGACCCGATGTATTCAGCTATGGAGACTTAGCCATAATAAGAGGTCTTAAAAAATTATATAAACTTGAAAAAGTAGATAAAAAAATTTTTTCAATATACAAGCAAAAGTTCAGTCCCTATGGCAGTGTTGCAAGTCTATATCTTTGGGAAGTGGCTATGGGCAATGTGGGGTAAAAAAGGATTAGACATTTTTTATGCTATAAAATCTTAATATATAAGTATTATTTAATCTGTAAAAATTGATTGAGTGTATAAAAATTATGTATTTAATAGGTGATGAAAGGGAGGATTATTTATGCTGTTGTTAAAAAATTGTGCAAAAATATACACTGTAGATGAATCTATCGATGGTTCAATAGGGATTTTAACGGGATATTCCATACTGATTGAAAATGACAAAATAAAAAAAATCGATAAGTTTGAAAATCTAAAGGAGTTTATCGACGATGAAAGCGAGATCATCAATTGCGAAAACAAATCCGTATTGCCCGGATTTGTAGATCCGCACACTCATTTGGCCTTTGGAGGAGATAGAAAGGCGGAATACTTAGCTAAGCTTTATACTGACGATCCTAAGATAATAGAAGAAAAAGCGGGGATAGTGGGAATGAAATCCTCAGTTAAGCAAACCAGAGATTTGTCCCTTGATGATTTGACAAAGGCAACTGTAGAAAAACTTGACCTGCTTCTGAAATCCGGAGTCACAACTGTAGAAGTAAAGAGCGGATACGGGATAGATAAGGATACGGAGCTAAAACAACTAAGAGCCATAAAAAAAGCAAGAGAAATCTCACCTCAAACTGTAGTTCCCACCTATTTGGGAGGACATGACTGGGATCAAGAAATGGGCAAGGACGCATATATAGACTTTTGTATCAATGAAGTAATGCCTGTCATCGAAGAGGAGAATTTAGCTGAATTGGCGGATATTTGGGTGGAAGAACAATTCTTCTCTGTGGAACAAGGAAGAAAATATTTACAAGCAGCTAAAAAGCACGGAATGAACGGAACAATACACGGAAACGAACTATCCTCAATCGGAGCATCCAAGATGGCCGCTGAAGAAGGAGTTTATTGCGTCGCACATCTCAACTATTTGACAGAAGAAGAAATCGACATAATGATGGAAAAAAACGTAGTGGGAATAGTTTTACCCACCACTGACTATGTAAAACAATACTACAAAGTTTTGGCAAAGGGCAGACATTTCATAGACAGAGGAATGACCATAGCCATAGCTACAAACTTAAACCCCGGAAACTACACAGTTTCAACTTCACTATGCATGAATATGGCCTGCAGAAATCACGGCTTAAGTGCTGAAGAAGCTTTAAGAGCTGCAACACTTAATGCAGCAAAAGCTTTAAGACTCAGTGAAGATTACGGTTCAATAGAAGAAGGAAAATACGCCGACCTTCAAATTTGGGACACAGAAGACTACACAGATGCTATTTACATGCACGGAATAGACTATGTAAATACGGTAATAAAACACGGAAAAGTAGTAGTAAAGAACAAAGAAACAGTTTATTGAAGAAAAAATAAAAAAAGGGGACTGAGATAGTCCCCTGAATACCTGCAAAGCATGCAGTGCATTTTAATTATTGCGGATTTCATAAACTCATATGAATTAAGTTATATTTTTATTAAAAAATTGGTGCACACGAGAGGAATTGAACCCCCGGCCTAAGCTTTAGGAGAGCTTCGCTCTATCCGACTGAGCTACGTGTGCATATTAAATAAATTTTAGTATAAGTTATTTTATATGTCAACTGAAAGTAAATTTAAAAGATGGACATAATAAAAAGGCTGCTATGTTTTTATTTGCAGATTGCATAGTTTTGTACTTACTACTATGTTAAAAAACAAACTATGTGTCTAATTATCATCTAAGGGGAACAATGAGAACATTTTTTAAATTTTTGTAAAAATATATGAAGGTTTTCTGATTATTGACCTTTAAAAGACGTAAAAAAATTAGAATAAAAGATGAAAAGGTTATTTTTATTTAAAAGGAGGAAATAATTAATGCTTAACAATAACGAAATAGAAAAAGCGATGAAAGTTAAATTAGAATTTGACGAACTTCCTGCTGATCCCGTATTTGAAGAAGGAATTCGTAGAGCTCCGGATAGAGGATTCAGACTTACTCAAGCTCAAACTGAAATTGCACTTAAGAATGCTCTTAGATACATTCCGGAAAAATTCCACGAACAACTCATTCCTGAATTCTTAGAAGAATTAACTACAAGAGGAAGAATTTACGGTTACAGATTCAGACCGGAAGGACATCTTTATGGAAAACCAATTGATGAATACAAAGGAAACTGCTTAGCAGGTAAAGCATGTCAAGTAATGATTGAAAACAACCTTGACTTTGAAGTTGCTCTATATCCTTATGAATTGGTTACTTATGGTGAAACAGGTTCAGTATGCCATAACTGGATGCAATACAGATTAATCAAAAAGTACTTAGAAATTATGACTGATGAACAAACTTTAGTAGTTGAATCAGGACATCCACTTGGACTATTCGCTTCAAGAAAGAACTCTCCAAGAGTTATCATCACGAACGGTTTATTAATAGGTGAATATGATAACCACGAAGACTGGGAAATTGCTGAAGAAATGGGAGTTACCAACTACGGACAAATGACAGCGGGTGGATGGATGTACATCGGACCCCAAGGTATAGTTCATGGAACATTCAACACAATTCTAAATGCCGGTAGAATGAAATTAGGTATCCCTGAAGATGGAGACCTAAGAGGAAAATTATTCGTTACTTCAGGGCTTGGAGGAATGAGTGGAGCTCAAGGTAAAGCTGCGGAAATCGCTCATGCAGTAGGTATAGTAGCTGAAGTCGACATGTCAAGAATTGAAACAAGACTTGAACAAGGCTGGATTTCAAAGGTTGCTGAAACCCCTGAAGAAACTTGCAAACTTGCAAAAGAATACCTTGAAAAAGAAGAAGCTATGTCAATTGCTTACCACGGAAATATAGTAGATCTTCTTCATTACATGAACGAAAACGACATTCATATAGATTTACTTTCTGACCAAACATCTTGCCACAACGCATATGATGGAGGATATTGCCCTGTAGGAATTTCCTTTGAAGAAAGAACAAGACTTCTTGCAGAAGATCATGAAAAGTTTGTAGAAATGGTTAATGATACATTAAAACAACATTACCAAGTTATAAAAGAACTTGTTGCTAAGGGAACTTACTTCTTTGACTATGGTAACTCATTTATGAAGGCTATCTATGATGCAGGCGTTAAAGAAATTTCTAAGAACGGAATAGACGACAAAGACGGATTTATTTGGCCTTCATACGTTGAAGACATCATGGGACCACTTCTATTTGACTATGGATATGGACCTTTCAGATGGGTATGCTTAAGCCGTAACCACGAAGATTTAATTCAAACAGACAAAGCAGCTATGGACAACATAGATCCTAACAGAAGATACCAAGACAGAGATAACTATAACTGGATAAGAGATGCTGAAAAGAACCAATTAGTAGTTGGTACTGAAGCGAGAATTCTTTACCAAGATGAAGAAGGTAGAGTTGCTATAGCTCTTGCATTTAATAAATTAGTACGTGAAGGAAAAATCGGTCCTGTAATGATGGGTCGTGACCACCATGACGTATCAGGTGTTGACTCTCCATTCAGAGAAACTTCAAATATCAAAGACGGTTCAAACGTATGTGCAGACATGGCAGTACAATGCTATGCAGGTAATGCTGCAAGAGGTATGACTGTTGTTGCTCTTCATAACGGAGGCGGTGTTGGTATAGGTAAATCAATCAACGGCGGATTCGGATTATTGCTTGACGGTTCAGAAAGAGCAGATGAAATCATCAAATTATCACTAAGCTGGGACGTAATGGGCGGAGTTGCAAGAAGAAGCTGGGCAAGAAATGAACATGCAGTTGAAACAGCAGTTGAATTCAACAAAAAACGTACAGATGGCGTAATCACCCTTCCATTTATAGCTGATGATGAATTAGTTAAAAATGCAGTTACAAAAGTTTTTGAAAAATAATCAATAACACACTTAATATAGTAATAAAAACGACCCCTATTCCCTTGTGGATTTAGGGGTCGTTTTATATGGCCAAGAAAGAATTATTAATTTTTTAAAGAGCATATAATATTATGAATCCAATAATCCAAATAAAATAAAGCGATAATTATAGAAAAAAGCCCGGCTATAATATACAATAAAACAAAGCGGGGGATTAAATAAATGACAGTGAAAATAATAACAGACAGCGGTTGTGACTTAGATGAGACGATTGTAAAAAAATTAGACTTGGAAATTATGAGTATAATTATAACTAACGGTGAAAAAGAATACTTGGACAAAAGAGAAATAAACAGCGATGAAGTTTTTAAAGGGCAAAGGATTGGAGAGAGTTTCGGAACATCTCAGATTTCTATCTTTGAATATTATACGAAGTTTAAAGAATACTTACAGCGGGGAAAAGAATTTATATATGTATCCTTATCTTCAGCTCTATCGGGCTCTTACAACAACGCTATAGCAGCTATAGAAAAACTAAAAGAAGAATTTAAAAATAAAAAATTTGCATCAGTGGACTCAAAAGCAGCATCGGTAGGCGAAAGTCTAATCGTTTATTACATGGCGACCTGTGCAAATAAAGGAGCTACCTTTGAGGAGTTAATAGAGCTTTCCGAGTTTTTAACGGATAAAGTTAGACATCTGTTTACAGTATTCGACATAGAATATCTATACAGAGGAGGGCGGATATCCAGGACAGGAAGAAATATAGGCAAAATGCTAAATATAAGACCGATAATAGATATGGAAGATGGCGAATTAAAAGTAAAGGACATAAAAAGAGGAAATAAAAAAGCTTATAAAGCAATAATTGACGAAACCCTCAAAAATGTAAAGGACAATTCCGAAAGGGAAAAAGTATTTTTAGTATATGGGGAAGAAGAAAGTTTGATATCTCCATTAAAGGAAACATATTCAGAAAACAGAATAAAGCTTTTATCAAATCAATTGGGCTGTACCATAGCGGTACATACAGGACCGGATATAATAGGAAATGCCTACCTAAAGGAGAGAATTCCTGAAAAATTCACAAAATATATAGAATAAAACAAAGGCAACTCATGTAATTTATATTAAAAAAAATGAGTTGTCTTTTTAAATTAAAAAAATAGAAAAATCACTTGACATGAGTCAAAAAGACAATATATAATAGACAAGCTACTTCAAAAAAGAAGTAACAGAACCAAGATAATTAAATAGTATAAGGAAACACACAAGCAAAGCAAAAAAGCGGAAAGTCAGTAGAAACTTGAAGCAGGCAAACAAAGATATAATCGAGAGTTTGATCCTGGCTCAGGACGAACGCTGGCGGCGTGCCTAACACATGCAAGTCGAGCGATGAACCGACCACAGAAGCCTTCGGGCCGAAGCGGAAGGGAATTAGCGGCGGACGGGTGAGTAACACGTGAGTAACCTGCCTTTGACACGGGGATAGCCAAGGGAAACCCTGATTAATACCCGATAACATTATCAATTCGCATGAACAGATAATCAAAGCGAAGCGGTCAAAGATGGACTCGCGTCTGATTAATTAGTTGGTGAGATAACAGCCCACCAAGATGACGATCAGTAGCCGGCCTGAGAGGGTGAACGGCCACATTGGAACTGAGAAACGGTCCAAACTCCTACGGGAGGCAGCAGTGGGGAATATTGCACAATGGGGGGAACCCTGATGCAGCGACGCCGCGTGAGCGAAGAAGGAATTCGTTTCGTAAAGCTCTGTCCTATGGGAAGACAATGACAGTACCATAGGAGGAAGCCCCGGCTAACTACGTGCCAGCAGCCGCGGTAATACGTAGGGGGCGAGCGTTGTCCGGAATCACTGGGCGTAAAGGGTTCGCAGGCGGATAGGAAAGTCTAAAGTAAAAAGCGAGGGCTCAACCCTCGTAAGCAGTAGAAACTAACTATCTTGAGAAGTGGAGAGGTAAGTGGAATTACTAGTGTAGCGGTGAAATGCGTAGATATTAGTAAGAATACCGGTAGCGAAGGCGACTTACTGGACACTAACTGACGCTGAGGAACGAAAGCGTGGGTAGCAAACAGGATTAGATACCCTGGTAGTCCACGCCGTAAACGATGAGTGCTAGGTGTTGGGAGGAATCTCAGTGCCGCAGCAAACGCAATAAGCACTCCGCCTGGGGAGTACGTGCGCAAGCATGAAACTCAAAGGAATTGACGGGGACCCGCACAAGCAGCGGAGCATGTGGTTTAATTCGAAGCAACGCGAAGAACCTTACCAGGGCTTGACATATAGCGGAACAATGTAGAGATACACAATCCTCTTCGGAGGCCGCTAAACAGGTGGTGCATGGTTGTCGTCAGCTCGTGTCGTGAGATGTTGGGTTAAGTCCCGCAACGAGCGCAACCCCTACCAATAGTTGCCAGCATGTAAAGATGGGAACTCTAAAGGGACTGCCGATGACAAATCGGAGGAAGGTGGGGATGACGTCAAATCATCATGCCCTATATGCCCTGGGCTACACACGTGCTACAATGGTCGGAACAAAGAGCAGCAATGGAGCAATCCCAAGCAAATCTCAAAAAGCCGATCCCAGTTCGGATTGTCCTCTGCAACCCGAGGACATGAAGTCGGAGTTGCTAGTAATCGCAGATCAGAATGCTGCGGTGAATGCGTTCCCGGGTCTTGTACACACCGCCCGTCACACCATGGGAGTAATCAATACCCGAAGCCTGTAAGCCAACCATGCAAATGGGAGCAGCAGTCGAAGGTAGGGATAATGACTGGGGTGAAGTCGTAACAAGGTAGCCGTATCGGAAGGTGCGGCTGGATCACCTCCTTTCTAAGGAAAAACCGTGTGACCTTATACTATTAATTATAAGGGGGTGTAGCTCAGATGGGAGAGCACCTGCCTTGCAAGCAGGGGGTCAGGAGTTCGACTCTCCTCATCTCCACCAGACGAAAGTCAAAAGAACCATGACAACTACAAATCGAAAAAAAGAAAGAAGTCTAAACTTAAAAAGAACAAAAAAGAAGACAAAACAACAATAAGCAAAGACAATTTCATTGGAAGTTATTAAAAAAATAACAAAGGTCAAGAAAAAAAGAGCATTAGGCGAATGCCTAGGCACCAAGAGGCGAAGAAGGACGCGGTAAGCTGCGAAAAGCTGTGGGTAGAAGCAAACAATCGACAAACCACAGATCTCCCAATGGGGCAACCCACCATAAAAATGGTATCTTTAAGCCAATCCATAACTTAAAGAAGCGAACCGGGCGAACTGAAACATCTAAGTAGCCCGAGGAAAAGAAAGAAAACTCGATATCCCAAGTAGCGGCGAGCGAAAAGGAAAAAGCCCAACCGTGCAAAAAAGCAAAAGCAAGTCAGTCGAATCATCTGGGAAGATGATCCAAAGAAGGTAACAGACCCGTAGACGAAAACAAGCAAAGCAAGCACAAAAGAGTATCACAGGACACGAGAAATCCGGTGAGAACACAGGGGGACCACCCCCTAAGGCTAAACACTCCTTGGTGACCAATAGCGAACAAGTACCGTGAGGGAAAGGTGAAAAGAACCCCGAGAGGGGAGTGAAACAGAACCTGAAACCTAATGTTTACAAGCAGCGAAACCGGTAAAGGAACCGGGATCGTGTACTTTTTGTAGAACGGGCCAGCGAGTTATGTCAATAAGCAAGATTAAAATGTAAAGCATTGAAGTCGCAGAGAAATCGAGTCTAAATAGGGCGAAAGTTAATTGACATAGACCCGAAACCGTGTGATCTATCCATGGGCAGAGTGAAGTTGAAGTAAAATTCAATGGAGGCTCGAACCGGGTAGCGTTTAAAAGCTATCGGATGACCTGTGGATAGGGGTGAAAAGCCAAACGAACACGGAGATAGCTGGTTCTCCTCGAAATAGCTTTAGGGCTAGCCTTTAGCGAACAATGATAAGGGGGTAGAGCACTGAATAGTAGCGGGGGCAATACGCTTACCAATACCTATCAAACTCCAAATACCAAATCAAGCGCTAAGGAGTCAGACAATGAGGGATGAGCTTCATAGTCAAAAGGGAAACAGCCCAGACCACCAGCTAAGGTCCCAAAATAATAGTTAAGTGGGAAAGGAAGTATAATTACTCAGACAACCAGGATGTTGGCTTAGAAGCAGCCACACATTCAAAGAGTGCGTAATAGCTCACTGGTCAAGTGATTGTGCGCCGAAGATAACCGGGGCTAAACTAAATACCGAAGCTGTGGATCAGAAATGATGGTAGAGGAGCAATGTGTGCAAGACGAAGCAGAAGTCGCAAGGCCCTGTAGATAGCACACAAGAGAGAATGCTGGCATAAGTAGCGAGAGGTGAGTGAGAATCTCACCCGTCGAAAACCTAAGGATTCCTGAGCAAGGCTCGTCCACTCAGGGTAAGTCGGGACCTAAGGCGAGGCCGAAAGGCGTAGTCGATGGACAACAGGTGGAAAATCCTGTACCGAGTTTAAGCGCAACAAAGTACGTGGTGACGCAGGAGGATAACATGAGCGCCCAGTTGGTGAGGCGTACAAATACAAAGGTGGGCCTAGGAGGCAAACCCCCTAAGCCGCAAACACTAAAGTATGATGTCGATCGAAAACAAGTAGAGAAGCATGCAACTCCACACTGCCAAGAAAACCCACTATCAAGCAAGAACTCGCCCGTACCGCAAACCGACACAGGTAGGAAAGGAGAAAATCCTAAGACGAGCGGAAGAACCTTTGTTAAGGAACTCGGCAAAATGACCCCGTAAGTTAGCAAGAAGGGGAGCCATGAAAATGGCCGCAGTAAAAAGGCCCAAGCGACTGTTTACCAAAAACACAAGTTTCTGCAAAGTCGAAAGACGAAGTATAGGAGCTGACACCTGCCCGGTGCTGGAAGGTTAAGGGAAAAAGTCAGTTGAAAAACGAAGCTTAGAACCGAAGCCCCAGTAAACGGCGGCCGTAACTATAACGGTCCTAAGGTAGCGAAATTCCTTGTCGGGTAAGTTCCGACCCGCACGAAAGGTGTAACGATTTGGGCACTGTCTCAACAAAGGATCCGGTGAAATTGAAGTAGCGGTAAAGATGCCGCTTACCCACGACAGGACGGAAAGACCCCGTGGAGCTTTACTGTAGGTTGACATTGGATTTTGAGTTTAAATGTACAGGATAGGTGGGAGACAAAGAAACAAGTACGCCAGTATTTGCGGAGTCGGCCTTGGGATACCACTCTTTTAAACTTAGAATTCTAACCGACCCCCTTGAAACAGGGGGAGGGACACTGTCAGTCGGGCAGTTTGACTGGGGCGGTCGCCTCCGAAAAAGTAACGGAGGCGTTCAAAGGTTCCCTCAGCACGGACGGAAATCGTGCAAAGAGTACAAAGGCAAAAGGGAGCTTAACTGCAAGAGCCACAACTCAAGCAGATAGGAAACTAGGACTTAGTGATCCGGTGGTACCGAGTGGAAGGGCCATCGCTCAACGGATAAAAGCTACCCCGGGGATAACAGGCTTATCTCCCCCAAGAGTCCACATCGACGGGGAGGTTTGGCACCTCGATGTCGGCTCGTCTCATCCTGGGGCTGAAGTAGGTCCCAAGGGTTGGGCTGTTCGCCCATTAAAGAGGCACGCGAGCTGGGTTCAGAACGTCGTGAGACAGTTCGGTCCCTATCCGTCGTGGGCGCAGGAAATTTGAGAGGAGCTATCCTTAGTACGAGAGGACCGGGATGGACAAACCTCTGGTGCATCAGTTGTCATGCCAATGGCACAGCTGAGTAGCTAAGTTTGGAATAGATAAGAGCTGAAGGCATCTAAGCACGAAGCTGCCCTCGAGATGAGATTTCCCCAAAAAGATAAGACCCCTTGAAGAAAACGAGGTAGATAGGCTCAAAGTGTAAGCATAGCAATATGCTGAGCCAAAGAGTACTAATAGGTCGAAGACTTGACCAAAAAAGATTTGTAGTTGAAAATTCGGTGACAAAAGCAAGAGGGACACACCTGTACCCATACCGAACACAGAAGTTAAGCCTCAACAGCGCTGATGGTACTTGGCCGGAGACGGCCTGGGAGAGTAAGTATCGCCGGATTGAGGTCCACAGGAGCATATGAACATATCACCTGTGGACTTTAGCAATAATTTGGAGACCTTAGAGGTCTCTTTTTTTATGCAAAAAACCTCTTGCAAAAGGGTGTGATTTAATATTTGAAGATTAAATTTGATGAAGTATTTAGAATATAAAAGTGAGGTTGACTTATATTTTTATTATAGTAAGCTTAGGTTAATTGGATAAAGTGAATTTAAATTAAAGTTAAATAGGTGATTTTATGCAAAGGTTAAAGAAGGACAATTTGATATATGAATTTAAAAGGGAAAATAAGCCTGTGTATTTTGTAGAAGATGGAGAGGTTTTTTGGGTTGAAACACCCGATTGTTATCTCGGGCAAATAAGAGATGAGCAGACTTTGAGGACAGATATTGACAGTTCTGTAATTGATGCCTCCGTGGGTCCTATAAATGTTGCAGGTGCCACTGCTGAGGATGTGCTGTGTGTTGATGTGTTGGATATAAAGCTTGACAGTCAAGGAGTTATGATAACCAATAAAGGGTTGGGAGTGCTGGGAGAGCATATGGACAAAGCCGTGACAAAGGTCGTTGAAATAGAAGGTAATTTTGCTATTTTTAATGATGAAATAAAAATTCCTCTAAATCCGATGATAGGTATTTTAGGAGTTGCTCCTGTTGATTGTGTAAAGGGCTGTGAAGTTCCGGGGAATTTCGGCGGAAATATGGATACGAAGGAAGTGGCTGTGGGCAGTAAAGTTTACTTGCCCATATATGTTGAAGGTGCGAATTTTGCTCTGTCCGATGTGCATGCAGCCATGGGAGATGGAGAACTTAGCGGAACGGGAATAGAAATAGCTGCCGAGGTGCAATTAAGGGTAAAGGTAATAAAGGGAAAGACCATAGAAAAACCCATAATAGAAATTGAAGATTTCTTTTATATTTTAGTTACTGAAGAGACCTTTGAAGAGGCTTTAAAGGAAGCCTCAAGAGAAACGGTGAAGTTGCTGATGAGAAAGTTGGATTTGATTTTTGAAGAGGCTTATATGCTGATGAGCGCAACATGCGATATAGCAATAAGTCAAGTGGTAAATGGAGTATACACATTAAAGATGAAAATCCCCAAGTACTTGGTTCAAAGTGTGTTTTAAAAGGAGTTTAATATGAATGAGATTATAGAATGTGTTCCTAATTTCAGCGAAGGTAGAGATCAGAAGGTAATAGATCAAATATCAGATGAAATAAAAAAAGTTGAAGGTGTTGAAATATGGGATATTTTAACGGATAAAGATCACAACAGAACTGTAATTACCTTCGTAGGAGATGGAGACTCTGTAAAGAAAGCCGCTGTTAATTCAGCTATTAAGGCAGCTGAATTAATAGATATGAGAAAACATAAAGGAGCTCATCCGAGAATAGGGGCTGTAGATGTAGTGCCCTTTATTCCCTTGGTAAATTGCGACATAGAAAAATGTGTAGACATTGCAAATGAAGTGGGCAAAACTTTGGCGGATAAGCTCGATATTCCCGTTTATATGTACGGAAAGGCAGCTAAGAGAAAATATTTGGAAAATTTGGGACATGTACAAAATATTCAATATGAAAATTTATTTGAAAAAATAAAAGAAGAAGAGTATGCGCCTGATTACGGAAAGGCGACTTTAAGTGAAAGGACGGGAGGTTCAATAGTCGGAGCAAGGAACATACTTGTGGCATTTAATGTAAATCTTGGCACGGATGATTTGAAAATTGCAAAGAATATAGCAAGAGAAATCAGAGAAAGCGGAGGAGGGCTTACAAATGTAAAGGCGATGGGACTTAGAGTTTCCGACAGAAATATAGTGCAAGTTTCCATGGACATGGTCAATTACAAGAAGACTCCAATGTATGAAGCCTTTGAACAGATTCGCATGGAGGCTAAGAGGTATGGGGTGCAGATAGTAAATAGTGAAATAATAGGACTTATTCCCACAGATGCTATTGTGGATACGGTAAGGTATTATTTTAAGGTAGATGATTTTGGAGAGGAACAATTGATAGAAAACAAGTTGTTGAATTCTTTTTTGTGTAAAAATTAATGAAGGGTGGAAAAAATGAAAGTGGATTTAGTTATAAAAAACATAGGAGAATTAATTACCATGCAAGGACCGCAAAGACCTTGGCTTAAAAAAGACATTGAAAGTCTCACAAGGATTGAAGATGGAGTGGTAATTATAAAGGATGATAAAATACTTGATGCCGGAGAAAAAACTCTACTGAGTGATTATGATATTTCAGAGGATACCGAAGTTATTGATGCAAAGGGAAAACTTGTGACTCCAGGGCTTGTGGATTCTCATGTACATTTAATTTTTGCAGGGTGGAGAGAAAATGAATTAGCTCTTACATTAAAGGGTTATGAATATATTGATATTTTAAAACAAGGCGGAGGAATTTTATCCACGGTAAAAAAGACAAGAGAAGCCACGGAAGATGAATTGTATGCTCATGTGTATAAATTGTTGGACAATATGCTTGAATACGGTACTACCACATCTGAGGCAAAGAGCGGATATGGCTTGGAACTGGAAACGGAGTTAAAATCCTTAAGAGTTATAAAAAAATTAGATGAAAATCACGCAGTGGATTTAGTTCCGACCTTTTTGGGAGCTCATGCAGTTCCGCCGGAATATAAAGATAGATCCGATGAATACACGGACTATGTAATAAATGAAATGCTTCCGGCAGTAGCTGAGGAAAACTTGGCGGAATTTTGTGATGTTTTTTGTGACGAGGGAGTGTTCTCCGTGGAACAGGCGAGAAAAATATTGCAAAGAGCAAAGGAATTGAACATGAAGCTGAAAATTCATGCCGATGAACTTGCATCCTTAGGTGGAGCGGAACTGTCAGCGGAATTGGGGGCTACTACAGCGGAGCATCTGTTAAAAATCACCGATAGGGGAATTGAGGAAATGGCAAAATCAGGAGTAATTGCAACGCTACTTCCCGGGACGCCCTTCTACTTGATGTTGGAGGAGTATGCAGATGCCAGAAAAATGATAGATAATAATTTGGCAGTGAGCATAGCTACAGATTTAAATCCGGGAACCAGTGCTACGGAATCCCTGCAAATAATAATGAATTTGGCAAGCTATATGATGAAGATGACTCCGGAGGAAATAATTACAGCTGTGACTATAAATGCCGCTTATGGAGTGGGAAGAGGAGACAGTGTAGGCTCTCTGAGCAAGGGAAAACTCGCAGATTTGGTAATTTGGAATGCAGATAACATAGAATTTTTAAGTTACCATTTTGGTGTGAATTTAGTGGATAAAGTAGTAAAAAAAGGAAAATTAGTTGTAAATAATTCAAAAATAATTCAAAAATAATAAAATAACAAAACGATTATCACTCGGCATAGTCGGGTTTCTAATACAAGTAGGGGACGATTCCATATCGACCCGCATTATGAACCGAAGAAATATAACGGGCGGATGAAGGCATCCGCCCCTACAAAACATAGATATAAACATTAACCTATAAAATACAGCGAGTTGCCGAGGCATCCACCGGTAAAAAAAGAATGCAAATACAAAAACTGTAGGGGACGATCCCACATCGTTCCGCATTATAAACTGATTAAATAAAAAATCCCGAGACAAACTCGGGATTTTAATTTCGGTTTTATTCAGGATTATAATATCCTAATTTATAGGACAGCTTTTCCGAAGCCTCCACAACTGCTTCGATAAAGGAACTTTCATTGTTGTTGAATCTGTAGTAAGGCACTACAATGCCTATAGATCCCACAAATTCCTTCTGATAATTAAATACCGGAGCTCCGATGCCTGCTGTATTGGATATGTACTCACCGAAGGAGTTGCAGTATTTTTTTTGCTTTATTGATTCTAATTCTTTTCGCAGTTCTTTTTTATTTACTTCTTTGTCTATATAGGGCTCCAGATCTCTTGAAAGGTATTGTTCTATAAATTCATCGCTTTGGTAAGCGAGTATTACTTTTCTGATGGCGCCCTTGTGCAGTTCTATTTCTCTTCCAAAGTTTTCTATGACTTTAAGCGTGTGGCTGCCGACAGCTTTGCCTATGACAATTCCATAGTTGCCGGACTTTATTACTAAAAAAGAATCCTCCAAAGTTTTTTTGGACAACGATTCAAGTATGGGCTTAGCTTCAGATTGCAGACTTATGTTTAGTGCCGCAGCCATGCCCAAAGAAATTAGGCCGGGACCTAATTTATATAGGTGAGATTTTATATCTTTAGTTACAAAATCACATTTTATAAGAGTGTTGAGTATTCTGTGGGTTGTGCTTGTAGGCATATCTAAATTTTCGGAAATTTCAGATATGCTGTATTCTCTATTTTCTATTTTCATATATTCAAGTATATTAACAGCTTTTTGCAAACTTTGTATCATAACACCCTCCTAACTGATAGTATTATACCACAAAGTGGGATAATGTCCAAATAGTGAACACAAATAGAATTGTAAAATATTTATAAACAAGTTAATATGCTATAAAACTATAATAATATTCAACATTATGTTAAAATATTAAATGTTAGGGGTGAATATTATTAATAAATCTAAGGACAATATATTTGTCTTAATAATAAAATCGGTATTGATATCATTGGGAGGGATAGTTTTTCCTTTGTTGTATTTATTTTTACCTTCCATGTTCGTTGCGGATTCCATAACTAACGGAATAGTAAAAATAATAGGAGTTTTCACTCTTTGTTGTGCAACTGTGGGACTGGTGGTTTCTCCCGCCATGGGGGCGATAATATTTAGTGTTTTCGGTCCTTTGATATTGATATTTCATTATATGATTTCAAAAAAAAGTTCAGTAAACTTAACCATAGTGACGTGTGCAGCTGTATTTTTCATATCGGTTATAGCGAGTCTTTACTCCTTCGGAATTACTCCTGAGATATTAAATTCCGCGGAAAATATGAAGGTTTTTATAGAGGTGCAAAAAAACATATTGGAATCAGGCGGCATAGATATAAGCAATTCGCAATTGATTATTATTTACAATAGAATGCTTCAATTATTGCCGGGGAGCCTATTGATTATGTCCCTTGTAATTTCCTATATGACCTATGTAATAGCGGGAAGAACTCTTATTAAAAGAGGAGACTATATCCTGCAACCCTCTTCCTTCATATTCTTTAGAATTCCCAAGGGAATCTTCGAAGCTATATTGATAGCCTTTATATTACTATATGCGGCACAGTTATTGACGGATTATAAGTTCAATGTTCTAATAGATAATGTATATATGGTTTTTGAGGCCTTGTTCATGTTTGTGGGAGTGGCGGTTTTTTTGTTCTTTTTGAATAAATTCATAAAGGGTAAGGTCTTGAGATTTGTTATCCTGTTTTTCGTATTTATGGTGCCGGGAACAGGTACTGTGTTCACATTTACAGGAATATTGGACTGTCTATTTAATTTTAGAAAGTTGCAATGAGGAGAAATTTATGCGTAATAAATACAATGTTAAAGATTACGGTACTTATTTGATATTTTCATTGATAATAGTGATTGCACTGATCTATTTCAGACCTGTAATCGGAGCCATCGCTTTATTCGCCTATGTTTATATAATTTATTATATGATAACGGGCATAAATAAGAAAAATAAAGAAGTGGAAGAATATTTAGAAGATATGGGCAGGAATTTCAACACTGTTACGAAGCAAGCAATTTTCAATATGCCCTTTCCCATAGTGTTGGTCGATGAAAATAAAAAGTTCGTTTGGTACAATTCGGAATTTACAGATTTAGTGTCGGAGGAAATAAATATTGACATGCATATTGAAGATGTAATGACGGATATAGACTTTGAAGATATGCATAAGTTAGATTCAAAGACGCCCTATGAATTTAAGTATAAAGAAAAATACTATTATATTTTTCACAGGGTGGCTGATGTCAGTAAAAATTCATCAACAAGCAACAGGATAACTATGCTTTATTTCATAGAAACTACAAAACTTAAAAAGCTTGAACAAAAATATATTTCTGAAAGTACGGTAATAGCTAAAATAGAGGTGGACAATTACGATGAAACTATGGATTCAACTCCATCCGCTAACAGACCTCTTTTAATTGCTGATATAGACTCGACCATAAGCAATTATTTTAAGTACTTTGATGCATTGGTGAGGAAGTATGACAGCGATATGTACCTGGTCCTTATGAATTATAATTCTCTTAAGATGATCAAGGAGAAGAGATTTGATATTTTGGACGATTTAAGAGAACTGGACAAGGGAAACACCATTCCGATAACTTTATCCATAGGAGTTTCATCAGAGGGTCTCGGTTTTCTGGAGGGATATCAAGAAGCGGACACTTGTCTTGATCTGGCCTTAGGTAGAGGTGGAGATCAGGTAGTTGTTAGAGTTGAAGATAATTATGAATTTTTCGGCGGAAAGACAAAGGCTGTTGAGAAGAGAAATAAAGTAAAGGCGAGAGTTTTGGGGGTCGCTTTAAAACAACTTATAGATTCAGCAGATGATGTGTTCATAATGGGACATCAAAATGCGGATATGGATGCCATAGGATCCGCCATAGGTCTTTTAAGAGCTATATTAAACAGAAACAAGGACGGCTACATTGTTCTGAATAGCTCAAATCCGTCAATTGATAATTTGATGGAGAGAATGAAAAAGGAAGATACTTATGAAAGGGTTGTCTCGACGGATTTTGCAAAAAGCAGGATGACTCCGAGGTCGCTTTTAATATTGGTGGATAATCACAAGCCATCTTTTGCGGAGGCACCTGAACTGATAGATTTGACCACTCAAATAGTCATCATAGATCATCACAGAAGGAGCAGGGAATTCGTGCATAATGCAGTGCTTACCTATATTGAACCCTATGCTTCATCCACAAGTGAACTTGTCACGGAAATGTTAACATACATGAATCAGGAACTGAACTTGACTCACTTTGAAGCCAATGCTCTAATGAGTGGAATAGTAGTCGATACGAAGAACTTCACCTTCCAAACAGGAGTTAGAACCTTTGAAGCGGCATCCACTTTAAGACGTGCAGGAGCAGATATGCTCAAGGTCAAGGATCTTTTCCAAGATGATTTGGATACAATGCAAAATAAAGCCATTGTAATTCACAATGCAAACGTCATATTTAAAGAGTTTGCCATATCAAAATTTGATAAAGAGTCGAATAATTCCATCTTAATAGCAGCTCAGGCCGCAGATGAGTTATTGGATATCAACAATGTAAATGCATCCTTTGTATTGACCAGAAATGAAGACGGCACTCATATTTCAGGAAGGAGCAGAGGAAATATTTCGGTTCAACTGATATTGGAGAAATTAGGCGGCGGAGGTCACTTAAACATGGCGGGAGCAAAGCTTAAGACCAAAGATTTAGATGAAGCTGAAAAAATGCTGATTGCTGTGATTGAAGAGTATTTAAAGAATGAAAAAGAGGTTGGATAAATGAAAATAATACTTTTAAAAGATGCTAAAAATATGGGTAAAAAGGGAGAATTAGTAGAAGCTAAGGACGGTTATGCAAGAAACTTTTTAATTCCAAGAAAAATAGCCATAGAAGCTACTCCCGCCAATTTAAAAAATTGGGAAGAGGAACAAGAGAGATTAGCTGAAGAAGAAAGACAAAATATAGAAAAATTCAATGAAATAAAAAAAGAAATTGAATCCAAAAAAATTGTGATAAAGGCAAAGGGCGGAGATAAGGGCAGATTATTCGGGGCCGTTACATCGGCGGATATAAAAGACGCTCTACAAGCTCAATTGGGAGTAGATGTGGATAAGAAAAAAGTCGATTTGACGGACAATATAAAGGAGGCGGGAATAAAAACCGTTCCTATAAAATTATATAAAGACATATCTGCAAAATTAAAAGTTGAAATAGAAGCTGAATGATATGGATGATATAAGCTTAAAGATACCGCCTCATAATATGGAGGCTGAACAGTCGGTGTTGGGAAGCATGATGCTTTCCAAGGATGCAATCACCACAGCTGTTGAAATTTTAGATGCGAAGGATTTTTATGCAGAGGTTAATTCATATATTTTTGAAGCTATAGTTTTAATTTATAACAGAAATGAAGAAGCGGACATAGTAACGACATCAGATGAATTGAAAAAACTCAATCTTTTTGAAGAAGTGGGCGGAATAACTTATCTTGCCAACTTAACAGGTGCAGTAGTGAGCATTTCAAATGTGAAGTACTACTGCGACATAATCAAGGAAAAATCCACGCTTAGGCAGTTGATTAAAGCATCTGACAAGATAATTTCAAATTGCTATTCTCAAGAAGGTGAAGTGGAATCCATCGTCGAAAGTGCTGAAAAAGCCATATTTGACATAACTCAAAGCACACACAGAACAGGGCTTACTCCTGTAAAGGAAGCGCTTCTTGAAGCCTTTGCCCAAATAGAACAGAGAGCTCAAAATCCGGGAGGGCTTACAGGTCTGACTACGGGATTTGTTGACTTGGACAATAAGTTATCGGGGCTTCAAAAATCCGACTTGATAATTTTAGCTGCAAGACCCTCCATGGGAAAAACCGCTTTAATGGTAAATATAGCTACAAATGCAGCCATAAAAGACAAAGCCTCTGTTGCGATATTTTCTCTTGAAATGAGCAAGAATCAACTTGTTCAAAGAATAATATCCTCGGTGGCGCACGTAGATCTTAAAAAAATCATAAGCGGTGATTTAAATGAGGATGAGTGGCTCAAGATAATAAATACAATGCCTCTACTTTCTGAAATGAACATAGAAATAGACGATACGGCGGCCATCTCTCCCTTAGAACTCAAGGCCAAGTGCAGAGGATTGATAAACTCAAAGAAAAAATTGGACTTAGTTGTAGTAGACTATCTTCAATTGATGCAAATGAGCGCGAAAATAGAATCAAGACAACAGGAAATATCAACAATATCCAGAAACTTAAAGGCGATAGCAAAGGAGCTGGAAGTCCCCGTAATCGCTTTGTCTCAATTGTCCCGTTCTCCGGAACTGAGATCGGATCACAGGCCTATACTTTCAGATTTGAGAGAGTCGGGAAGTATAGAACAGGACGCCGATGTGGTAATGCTATTATACAGAGATGAATACTATACTAAAGAAGAAAGCGAAAAACCCAATACCGGCGAAGTAATAATCGCCAAGCATAGAAACGGACCTACAGGTACTGTTGAACTCGTATTTAAAAAAGAATTCACCAAGTTTTTAAATATGGAAAGAACAGCTGATTTTTAGATGATTTCGGAGGATGACAATGGATTTTTTAAAGGTGATAATATACGGAATAGTTGAGGGAATAACGGAGTTTTTGCCCATATCTTCAACGGGACACTTAATTTTACTTAGCAAATTTTTACCTCTTTCACCTCAATCCTTTGAAAATGCTTTTTCTGTGATAATTCAGCTGGGAGCTATATTGTCCGTTGTGGTACTGTATTTTGATGAATTAAATCCCTTTTCTCTAAAAAAAGGAAGATTGAGCAATATTTCCTCGGATAAAAAGCTCTCCTTTAAAGAATTTTGGAAGTACAGGGATCTTAAAACCATGCGCCTTATTGCCAAGATAATAGTGGGATTTTTGCCGGCGGCAGTACTTGGATTTTTACTTGACGATTTAATAGACAAATATCTTTTCAATAACGTAACAGTGGCAATTGCACTGGTATTTTATGGGATTGTAATCATCATAATGGAAAGCAGAAAAAGCGAAGATGTGAAATTTGAGACAATTGATGAAATAGATATGAGAACTATAGTTTTGATAGGGTTTTTTCAATGTTTGGCCATGGTTCCCGGGACTTCAAGATCTGCAGCCACAATAATAGGAGCCATGCTCTTAGGATGTTCGAGAAAATCAGCAGCGGAATTTTCCTTCTTTTTGGCAATACCTACAATGCTTGGCGCAACGGCTTTGAAAATAATAAAACTCGGATTTTCCTTTAGCAGTACACAATGGATGCAGATAATTCTCGGCATGGTGGTTTCCTTTGCAGTGGCCTATGCGGTGATAGTCAAATTTATGGGATATATTAAAAAACACGACTTTAAAGTTTTCGGGGTATATAGAATAATCCTCGGAATTATAGTTTTAACGGTCACATATGTAATGAGGTAAGAAATTATGAAATTTAAAATTTGTACAATTCAAATGAGTGCAAAGGGTGATAAAGATGAAAATCTTGAAAAAGCAAAGCGTTTTGCCTCCATCGCTAAATCGGATTCAGCAGATGTGATTGTTTTGCCGGAAATGTGGAATTGCCCCTATAGAAATGATTATTTCGTCAAATTTGCAGAAGAAAAATACGGAAAAACCTACAGGATTATGCAAGAGATTGCAAAGAAGAAAAAAGTGCTGTTAATAGGTGGTTCCATTCCCATAAAAAGCGGAGATAAAATATACAACGAGACCTTCGTATTTAATGAAGAGGGAGAAGAAATCCACAGCTATAGAAAAATAAATCTATTTGATGTGAATATAGAGGGTAAGGTGAGTTTTAAAGAGTCCGAAAACATTAAGGCGGGAAGCTCCATGGGAACTTTTGAAACAAAATTCGGCAGATTCGGAGTCGTGATTTGTTACGACCTCAGATTTCCCGAACTCTTTCAAAATATGTATGCTTTAGGAGCGAAGGTGGTCTTTGTTCCTGCCACTTTTACAGTGCCCACAGGGCAAATGCATTGGGAACTGTTGCTTAAGGCCAGAGCTGTGGACTATCAATACTATGTAGTAGGTGCAAGCATTGCAAGAGACGATGAGTTGTCCAAAAATGCCTACGGACATTCCATGACGGTAAATCCCATGGGTGAGGTAATATCTTCATTGGATGAAAAAGAAGGCATGATTTCATCTGAAATCGACTTAAATGAAGTGGAAAAGGTCAGAAAAGAAATACCTCTTGAAAATTCAAGAAACATGAGAAAATTGATTTAAATATTGCGACTTCTTGAAATATATGATAAAATGGTAACAGAATAAAGTCATCAATGTCTGTATTTCATTTATTATTATAAATTAAAAGGTCGATATTTTAATTGAAAGATAATAAGGTCAAAGAATACTTTAAGTTTTCTTTGGCCTTTTTTAATTGAGGTGCAGATAAAAGTTTTGAAGGTGTACTTATGAAAAAAATATTTATTTTAATGACTTTAATGTTAGCGGTAATCATCGCAAACCCTGTCGATGCAAAGGAAGAAAAATTGGAGAATGCAGTCTATTTAGGTGTGGAAAACTACAATCAATTGGAAGCTGCAGAAAAAGACGACTTTAAATATAATTTCTTTGTCGATGGAGAGGTTGTTACATACTCAGTATCCACAGCCGGCGACTACAAAATAAAAAACATCCTTGCTCAAGGCTATGTATATGATATTGAAGTTAAGGACAATGTTGTAATTAAAGCGGAAGAAAAAGCACCTGTTGCCATGGGAAAAGTGGACTCTTACGAAACAGGAAAAATTACTGTTAAGGGAAAATCATATCCTGTAAAAGAAGGAGTAAAATTCTACGAAATAACCACCGAACCCGGAGGAGCAAAGGTTGAAGGGACTTCATTAAAAACAGGTGATAGCGTAAAAATATATGGAAATCCCGCAGAAGCGATTTATAAGACTTTTATAAGCGAAGAATACACAGCACCTGTCAAGGGAGAGCCCGGTCTTAAAACAGTTAAAAACTTTTTGATGACAGCCTTTGAACCCGTGGGAACTACAAATTACATCTATGGCGGAGGATGGGACTGGCAAGATGTAGGAACCAGCAATATGGCAAAATCCATAGGAATATCCGATAAATGGGTGGATTTCTTCCAAAAGAACAATCTGAATTACACCTATAAAAATGGAGATAAGGAACAAGAATCCTATTATCCGCACAAAGCTTACAACGAGTACTATTATGCCGGACTGGATTGTTCAGGCTATGTAGGATGGGTAATGTATAATAACTTTAATACGGAAAGCGGCAAGGACGGCTATGTTCAATCGGCAAGAAAAATGGCAAAAACCTTTGCGGAAAAATACAATTACGGAACTTTTACAGATAAAATAAAGGTTGAAGAATTTAAACCCGGCGATGTGTTCAGCATGGGAGGACATGTGTGGATCTGCGTAGGTAAATGTGATGATGGAAGCCTTGTCATACTTCACTCCACACCATCGGCAAGCTACAGTGAAAAATCCGGCGGCGGAGTTCAACTTTCAGCTTTGGGAAAGGATGAACATTGCGAAGCCTTTGCCCTTGCATCGAAGTATATGGAAAAATTTTATCCCCTTTGGTCTACAAGATATCACGCTGTGCTTAGATCCTATGAAAGCTATACAAATATTTCAAGAGAAGGCGTGGGCAAATTCTCATGGGATATATCGGATAAGGGACTTCTTGACCCTGACGGATACAGAAATATGAGTGCTGCGGAAGTATTAAAAGACATATTTGGAGAATAAAATAGAGAATAAAAATCGGGAGAAATCCCGATTTTTATTTGCATAATTTCAAATTAATTATTTGTAATAAATTTTGATTAATAATATATTATATTATAATTATTAGTATTTTGGATTTATAAATAAACTTGAATATAAAAATCAGGCAAAGCCTGATTTTATGAAAATAAATTTTTGATAACTTCTAAAATTATAAAAGAATAAACTAAGATTACAATAAAAATATAAAAAGCGAAATTACTAATCACTTTGGATATAGACTTAGTTTTTTTATCATAAAAGTAAAAAGCTATAGTGAATATCATGATTAATCCTTGTAAAATACTTAATACCGGTCTTAAAAACTGCAATGAAATAAGATTTTTAGCAAAAGCGAAAATTACAATATGAATTATAAGGGGTAAAGCAGAGGTTACTATTAAAAATAATTTCCACATATAAATTAATAAAGGGTATGGAGTCCTATTGCCACACCAATTCTTCTTCAGGAACAGAATTTGCATATGTAGCGGGTAGGGCTATAATAGTATTGAATAAGATTGTAAGTATCAATAATATAGAAATATTTTTTTTCATAAAGTCCCTCCTCAATAAAAGTGTATTTTTAAATTTATTTTCATGTTCATTATAGCAACCTATATAACACCATACAAGCGTTAACTAAATTGTTACGGCTCGATTTTTTCATTGATTTTAAAATTCTGCTATGTTAGAATTTATATGTTATAGATGAGGAAAGGATAGGAGGTTAATCTGTTTGAAAACTATATTATCAGTAATAATTGCTTTATCTGCTATCGTTATGATAATTACCGTTGCCTTGACTGAAAGTAAACAAGCAGGTCTGGGAACGTTAAGTGGTGAAGAGTCTTCTTTATGGGGTGAACATAGAGGGACAAGTGAAAAAGAAGTTAAAAATAGAATCATAATTATTTCATCAGCGGTGTTTGTAGTAGCGCTTTTAATACTTGCGGCAATATAAAGGAGGAGAAATGAATATTTTATTAATAGCAACAATTGTTGGAATAGTGGCTCTTCTTTTTGCCGGATATAAGGCGAGTTTTGTAACAAAACAAGAGCCGGGAAATGAAAGAATGCAAGAAATAGCATCTTACATAGAAGACGGAGCTATGGCATTTTTAACGAGAGAATATAAGGCTTTAATCATATTTGTAGTAGTACTTGCAATAATTCTTGCAGTTGGTCTAAGCTCAGTGGCAACTGCAATTTGTTTTGTAGCCGGAGCAATATGTTCTGTACTGGCAGGATATGTGGGAATGAGAGTTGCGACAAAGGCGAATGTAAGAACAGCTAATGCTGCATTGACCTCAGGTCTTGCAAAGGCTTTGGATATTGCGTTTTCAGGTGGAGTCGTAATGGGGATGTGTGTTGTAGGCTTGGGTATCGCGGGAATTTCAATCGCATACATGCTTACAGAAGATGCCACAATAGTTACGGGATTTTCCTTGGGAGCTTCATCAATTGCACTTTTTGCAAGAGTTGGTGGAGGTATTTATACTAAGGCGGCGGATGTCGGAGCTGACCTTGTGGGAAAAGTAGAAGCCGGAATTCCTGAAGATGACCCGAGAAACCCCGCGGTTATTGCCGATAACGTCGGAGACAACGTAGGCGATGTTGCCGGAATGGGAGCGGACTTATTTGAATCATATGTGGGAGCATTGCTTTCAGTTATTACATTGGGAGTTGTAGCTTATGGACAAGACGGCATCAATTACGGATTGTTAATTGCAGCTGTGGGTATTGTGGCTTCAATAGTTGCGGTTTTCTTTGTAAAGGGAGACAAAAACCCGCAAAAGGCACTTAATAACGGAGAATATGTATCAGCTGCTGTGACGGTGGTTGTATCAGCTGTGCTTTCCAATAATATATTCGGAAGCTTCAAACCATTTATTCCTGTAATTTCAGGGATAGCTGTCGGTTTGATAATTTCTAAATTCACTGAATATTATACATCGGAAGAATATAAACCTGTTCAAAGAATAGCTTCTGAATCTGAAACAGGAGCATCAACTAACATAATCGCAGGATTATCAGTGGGAATGATGTCGACAGTTGCGCCTATCATAGTAATAGCCATCGGCATAATGGTGGCTTTCATAGGAGCGGGAGGAGTTGAAGAATCAATTCAAGGGCTCTATGGTATAGCTCTTGCAGCTGTGGGAATGCTTTCAACTGCAGGTATGACCATAGCTGTAGATGCTTATGGTCCTGTTGCTGATAATGCGGGAGGAATTGCGGAAATGTGCGATCTTCCCGAAGAAGTAAGAAATATAACGGACTCCCTTGACTCCGTAGGTAATACTACGGCGGCAATAGGTAAGGGATTTGCCATAGGTTCAGCTGCACTAACAGCTTTAGCTCTATTCGTTTCATATATAAATGCTACAGAACTTACGGGAATAGATGTTTCTAAACCTGAAGTAATAGCAGGTGCCTTTATAGGCGGTATGCTTCCCTTTGCTTTCTCGGCTCTTACCATGTCTGCAGTGGGTAAAGCGGCTTCTTCAATGATCGATGAAGTTCGTCGCCAATTCAGAGAAATCCCGGGAATTATGGAAGGAAAGGCAAAGCCTGAATATGCTAAATGCGTGGATATTTCCACAACGGCAGCTCTTAAAGAGATGATAGTTCCGGGAATGATAGCGGTAGTAGCACCGGTAGCCATAGGGCTGTTACTTGGACCGGAATCCTTAGGAGGACTTCAAGCCGGAGCTCTTATCACAGGTGTGTTGATGGCTATATTTATGTCAAATGCCGGAGGAGCATGGGATAATGCCAAGAAGTACATTGAAGGAGGAGCTCACGGAGGCAAAGGCTCAGAAGCTCACAAGGCTGCAGTAACAGGAGATACAGTGGGAGATCCTTTTAAAGATACATCCGGACCTTCACTTAATATACTGATAAAACTAATAACCGTAGTTTCCTTAGTTTTCGCACCGTTATTTGTACAATTCGGAGGCAATTTATTCTAAAATAAATTAAATAATAGAGATTTAAGACATAATAAAGGCGGTTTTTTACCGTTTTTATTATGTTTTTTTATAAATTAATTTACAGAACATGGTAATTAAATGTATAATTTTACTTGGTGGATAAAAGGGAGGTTTCTATGAACAAAAAACTTATTTCTATAATATTATTGGTCTTGACAGCTATGATATGGGGATTTGCTTTCGTAGCTCAGACAACGGGTATGGATTATATAGAACCCTTTACTTTTTCAGCAGCCAGATCTTTACTTGGCGGATTTGTCATGGTTTTATTTTTTCCGTTGTTGGAGAGATTAAATAAAGACAACACAATAGTCGAAGATAAGCCCACTACCAGAAGAGCTGCAATATCCTGCGGAATTGTTTTGTTTTTTGCCATGAATTTTCAGCAATACGGATTGTTGTTCACATCTGCAGGAAAAGCGGGATTTATCACGACTTTATATGTGGTCATAATACCCATAATAAGAAAATTCATGGGACATAAGATTCAGAAAAGAACCCAAATCTGCATTTTAGGGGCAACCTTCGGACTTTACCTGATAACGGTGAAGGAAAACATGTCAATAAACATGGGAGATGTCTTGGTTTTTGCATCGGCGATTTTTTATTCCATACATACGCTTTTATTGGCGCATTATTCTCCCAGGGTGGATGCGGTCAAGTTAAATGCCTTTCAATTTATAATATGCGGAGTTTTAAGCCTTTTACCTGCACTTGTTTTTGAAGATATAAGCTTAAAGAATATATATTCGGCATCGGTATCTATATTTTATGTGGGTGTACTGTCCTCTGCAGTTGCCTATTCTTTCCAAATAATCGGGCTTAGGAATATAGACTCCACACTGGCATCTCTGCTAAGCTCTTTAGAATCAATATTTGCTGTAATCGGAGGATACCTGATACTGGGTCAAATTCTCACAAGAAGAGAGATAGTCGGCACTGTGATAGTGTTGATTTTCACTATAGCAGCTCAATTGCCCGAGGGTATATTTAAGAATAAATTGTTAAAAAAAGTCTAAATTTATTAATTCTCACTTATATTTTATATAATTTACACTTTTATCGAATATAATGTTCATTAAGGAAGTGAAAGAGTTATGAAAAACAGTTTTTTTGAAAAATTATTTAATAAGAATATAGAAAATAATACTATTTTTACAATAGATAGCGAACATGGAAGCGGAGCTTTTGAAACCTCTAAAATAATAGGAGAGAAGCTGGGCATTGAAGTCTATGATGAATCCATAATAGAGCTGAAAACTTTGGAGTCAAAAATCAATCCCGACAATATAACCAAAGAAGATTCTTTTTTAAGTGGGACGGTTTATGATTTGTACAGAGAAAATTATTCCTATTCTCAAGAAGATATATTGGAAAATGATGCGATTTTTTTGGCGCACTCAAAGACCATCAGATATCTTGCCTCAAAGGGTCCTTGTATATTCATAGGTAAATGTTCAAACTACGTGTTAAAGGAAAAGGAGAAGACCTTTGACATATTCATCACGGCGGATTATGAAACCCGTATAGAAAGAATAATCAAAAGAGAAGAAGTCGACAGAGACAGAGCGATTTCCCTTGTAGAAAAAATGGACACAAGAAGATCTAACCATTATAAAAGATATGCAGGAGGAATTTGGGGCAGGGCATCGGAATACGACATGACTATAAATTCTTCGAAGTTCAAATATGAAGAAGTGGCAGACATAATAATAAGATCATCTCAAATAGCAAAATAGTTAATAGGAGTGATGGATTTTGGAAACATTATTGGGTGCATTACTTGCAATTTTCATTATGGCAATTGCCTTTAAATCGCTTAGTTTGATAATCGGATTAGTTTTTAATATAATCGGAGGAGCCGTGGTATTGTGGCTCTTTAACTTAATAGCAGGAAATTTCAATATGACCATAGAAATAACACCTCTGACCTCTTTTTTAGTGGGATTTTTCGGAATGCCCGCAGTGGTTGTTATGATTTTGATAAAATTGTTTATGTAAGGATGAAGCATGAAGTACGTATATAGAATATTTATTGTATTGTCCATCACCCTTCTTTCCGGGCTGGTGATTTTTGCCTATAGAATTAAACCGGAATATGCAAATAAAGGGATAAATAAACTGGATAAATCAAGAAATGAAATAAACGCAGAACTTGATGAGAACCTGATAAACGTTTTTAAGGGTTCTGCACCTCTGAGAATTTTATTATTGGGAGTGGACAAGAGCAAGACCAAAGATTACAACAGTTCTGAACAAAACATGAGAACGGATACCATAATGCTTTTCAGCATATTCCCCAAGGAAGAAAAAGTGCAGATTTTATCAATACCAAGAGACAGTTACGTCAATATTCACGGATATGGGAAGCACAAGATAAATTCGGCATTTAATCCTCTTGTTTATCCCGATGGAGGGCTTAATCTGACTGTGAAGACCGTAGAGGATTTTTTGGATGTGGATATAAACCACTATGCCATAGTGGATTATGAAGCTGTTATCAGAATCGTAGACACAGTTGGAGGAATTGACATAAATTGGGAACACGATGATTATACCTATGTGGACGATTGGGTAATACCTCCCCTTGAAATAAGTTTGAAGAGGGGAATAAATCACCTTGATGGGCAAGAAGCCGTCAATTATTTAAGGGTCAGAAAGGCCTATGCAAATCAAGATATCGGTAGAATTGAAAATCAGCAGGGGTTTTTGCTGTTGCTCTTTGACAAATTAAAATCTCCGGCAACTTTTTTTAAAATTCCGGAACTGTTGGACATAGTTGATCAATATGTGGAAACGGATTTTAACTATGGAGAAATTGCATACTTGGCAAAATTCGGTTTAGGCATTGAAAGAGAAGACATCTTTACCGAAACTCTTCAAGGCAAAGACTTAAAGGGGGTAAATCTCGGCGGTATAGAGGTTACGGTTTACGATGTCAACAGAAATTACGCAAGGGATTTAGTCCATGACTTTCCCGATAAAGTATCAGTAAAGGGAGTAGAAGACAAAAAAACCAACGAAGAAAAGGAAAGATAAGAGATATATGATGAAAATATCCTTGGCCCAAATAAAAGCTCATAAACAGACAAATTCTGAAAATTTTAAAATAATAGAGCGTTGTGTAAAAAATGTCTCAGGCAAAAGCGATGTAATCCTTTTTCCTGAACTTTGGAACTACGATTTTTTTAAAGAATACAAAGATTTAAACCAATTTGATTACGGAGAGTTGGAAGGGTTTCTGTCTGAAATTTCAAAGAAAAATAAAATAAATTTAATTGCCGGCTCATGTGCCTATTTTAAAGATAATAGACTCACAAACACCACACTTGTCTATGACAGAGAAGGAAACAAGATAGCCGGATACGATAAGGCTCATCTATATAACATGTACACAAGCGCGAATGAATTTGAAGCCGGAGATAAAATAGTGAATTTTCAGCTGGACGGATACAAATGCGGAGTGATAATCTGCTACGATTTGAGTTTTTGCGAATGGGTCAAGATGTACGGACTCAGAGATACACATCTGCTCTTTGTGCCGTCGGCATGGCCAAAGGCTCATATGAATTATTGGAATACTCTTTTAAAAGCAAGAGCCATGGAAAATCAAATGTATGTTGCAGCTACAGGCAGTGTTGGGGAATCTCCACACACCGACTTTGGCGGGCAAAGTCAACTCATCAATTCAAGAGGGGAATACATAATAGAACCCTTTGACGGCGAGGAGATTAAAATAGCTGAAATCAACTTGGATAATTTAAAATTAGAAAGAGAAGGTGTTGAGACATTCTCAGACAGAAGACCTGAGATATATGATTTAAAATACACTGTGAAATAATTACTGTGCATCCTTAATTAAAAGTATATTCATCGCAATAAGTATAATTAATTAAAATGACTATTATTAAAAAATAACATAATTGAACTTTAATTATGTTATTTTTTCTTTTAATTTATTGCCTACACGATAAATAATAAGGTTTGAGAGATTATATGCGATTACCACCAACAAGAAATATAGAGGCTTCGGAAGACTTCCGAAAAAACCTTTAAATACCGGACTTGATGATGAATAGGCATAATTTGCATCAAAGGCAATATTTGCAATAACGCTGGCTATTAGAAATACATTTACAAATTTACACATGAATACAAATCCGGATTTGTCAAAATTGTATTTATCTACGAATAAAAACATTAAAGCCGCCCAAAATACTGAAAAATGAGTGACAAAAAAACTTACATACAATGCGTGTGGAAAGGCATAGGGTTGCAGATCCGGAATTATCATCGGCACAATTCCTCCTGCCAGTCCGAAGTACACCGTTGCTGATTTTAGGTTTGATGAGTTTAGTAAAATCCCGAAGAAAGTTGTATATAAGGCTATTCTACAGGTGTATAGCGGAAGTGCATTTTCTAAATCTATATTGGAGACGACTAAATAAAAATACAAAAACATCGATTGCTGCAATAGAATAGTCAGCAAAAAAATCAAACCTATTGTTTTGCGCAGGCGTTTATTTGCTCTTATGTTTTTTCTAAACTTATAAATTAATAACGCTCCTATCACCATAATGCAAAACATTATTAAATGAACTGTTCCAAATTTTTCAAACTTAAAATCATCTTTCTCGAGCCTAAAGAAAAAATTCCAAAAATCCATATTCATCCTTTCATATTCACACAAAAACTTTTATCGATCTCTTTCCTATTAAATTGTAATGTCCACCCTAAATAATTATAGCCCTTTTTAAATGCGAGCTCATATAAAGTAATTATATCTTTTTTCAAGCCTTAAATTAAAAATAAACAAAAATAATTCATAAATTTTACAAGCTTTGATAGATAAATAAAATAACAGCCAATATACTTTTCAATGTATATTGAACGGGGATATCAAAGGTAAAGGAGAGTTTATGAAAATAATTTTATTTGGAGACTATCACTATATCTCAGATCACAATTACAATGAAAACTTAAAATACTATGACTACAATGAAGATTTCAGAAATATGAAAAGGGAGTTTAATGAGTTCTCTATTGGAGAAATCTTCAAAGAAGATGCTGATTACTACGTAAGCATAGGAGATTTGACAAATGCGGGTTTAAAGGATGAGATTGAAGGAATTTACGGATTTATAGGAGATACAGGTAAATTAGACAGATTTATTCATGTTTTCGGAAATCACGATTTATATTCAAATACGACAGAGGAACTTGCGGCTATGACAAATCAAAGATACAATCACGCAATTGACACCGAGTTTGCAAAATTCATAATTTTATCAAGCTCCAGAGAAAAGGATATAGTCCATTGGGGAGGATATCTCTCAGATGAAATTTTGGATTTTCTTGAAGAAGAAATCAAAGAAACTGAAGATAAGCCGGTAATAGTGCTTTCTCATCACCCTATTTACGACACTGTAATGAGATCCAATTACTTAAATCACTATATTGAATCCAATAGAAATATTTGGGAAATACTCAACAAAAATGTGAGGCTTTTCGTTGCAGGTCACACTCATTGTGAATCTATAAAAACCATTGAAAATTTGAATTTTGTAAATTTAGATGCTTTTTTGGATCATCCTAAGTATTCTGTCATGAATATCACAGAAGACGAGATAGATATTAAATCTGTAGAAATAGAACTTCCTGAAAAAATTGAAGAGTACAGAAAACAAATCGGCTCGAATATGCCCTACTTCATGTTTACCTCCACAGGCAGGGGAACTACAAGGGACAGAGAAATTACAATTAAATTAAAAAATAACTAATAAATGCCTAAATCTTTAAAACTCCTGTAAGTTCAGGAGTTTTTTGGTGCAAATTATTGATAATTCAGAATGATAACCGCATATAATGGGTATATTAATATGTAAATGAATTACAGTATTATATAGTTAAAAATATAACTTAATTTATTTTCAATGAAAAAGGAGTTATACTTATATAAAGGTCAAAGTAGATATTTAGAGTTATTGGGCTTTAAATATTTATTTTTATAAAAAAACAAATCTTAATCAAAAAGATGATATTATTAGCAGATTTGGAGGTGGTTTTTTGAAAGATAATATAGAAAAAATAAAACGAGCTGAAGACGAGGCGAAGGCGTTAATCGAAAAGGCAAATTTTGAACATGACAGGATTATTAAGGAAGCTAAAAAGAAGTCTGAGGAAATTAGTGAAAAAATAATAGATGATGCGAAGAAAAAGAAGGCAGAAATCTTAGAAAATGCAAAGAAAGAAGCGGATCTTAAAGTTCAACCTATTATTGAAGAAGCTAAGCTCAAATCAAAAAACGTACTGAACATAAAAGACGAAGTGCTTAAGCCTTATGTAGATGCTGTTATTGAGAGGATTGTGGTAGATAATGGCAATAGTTAAGATGAGTAAGTTTAATTTGTTCTCCTTTGACAAAGATAGAGAAAATCTTTTAAAAAAATTACAATTTTTTAAATATGTGCATTTCAATGATCTTGAAGTTGATGATGAAGCGGCGGAAGAGTTTGTCACTCCTCATACAATATCGAAAATAGACGAAAAACTGGGAAAAACCAAGTGGTCGATAGATTTGCTTGAGTCCTACGAGGAAAAAAAGTCATCTATTGAAGAATTAAAGGAAGGAAAAAAATCATTAACACTTTCTCAAATCATAAAAAGAGCTAAGGAATTCGAGTTCGATGATAACTATAAAAAACTATACAATTTAAAATCAAATCTTGATGAATTGCACCAAAATGTTTTAACAAATAAATCGTTGATTGATGAATTGACACCATGGGAAAATCTTGAAGGCAATTTAAGCGACAGCAACAATTTCAAAAATGTAATAGTGGATACCGGGACAATTTTTTATAAATATTATGACGGACTTGTATCGGAACTGAATGAAATTGAGCTTTGTTATTATGAAAAACTGGGAATAAAGGACAATGTAATCTATATGATTGTAATTTATGACAAGTCGGTGGAGGAAGAAGTAAAGGAGATCCTCAGAAGCAATATTTTTTCATCGGTGGTAATTAAAGCGGAGGGTTCCGTAAAAGAGGAAATTGAACTTTTAAAAAAGAAAAATAAAGAGTTTGAAGAAAAGATAAAAAAACTGGACGAAGAAATCAAAGGACATTTGGATCTGCTTGAAGATTTCAGAATTTATTACGATTATCTAAGTAATAAAAAACTCAAGGAAGTTTCAAGTGAAAACTTTTTGAAGACAGACACCGTTGATATCATAGAAGGCTATCTTCCCTCTGATAAAGAGCAGGACTTCATAGCGCTTCTGGATAGGGAATTGGGAACTGATTACTATATTGAAATAAAAGATGCGCAACCCGATGACAAAGATGTGCCTATAAAGTTGAAAAACAATAATTTTGTAAAACCCTTCGAATCTCTTACTCAGATGTATTCAATGCCGAAATACAACGAAATCGATCCGACCCCTCTTTTTGCTCCCTTCTATTTCATATTTGCAGGCATAATGGTGGGAGATATGGGATATGGACTTATTTTGTTCTTAGCATCTTTTGTGGCTCTTAAGGTTTTCAATTTGGATAAAGCGAAGAAGAGATTGATAACATTTTTTATGTATCTGGGAATATCTGCAGTTATCTGGGGATTTATATTCGGATCTTTCTTTGGAGATGTATTGCCTCTAAAGGCCTTTATAGACCCTTCAAAGGACTATGTCGCCATGATAATGCTTTCCATGATACTGGGTGGAGTGCATATTTTCTTTGCATTGGGAATTAAAGGTTACATGGATATAAGAGATGGGAAGCCTTTAGACGCACTGTATGATGTGGGATCGTGGTACATGATTTTAACAGGAGTAATAGTTGCCCTCGGAGCAAAGGCGATTCCCGGAATACCAAATATAGTGTTTAACATAGCCCTTGGTGTCATGATTCTCGGCATGGTCATAGTTTTATTGACAGGTGGTAGAGAGGAAAAATCCGTCGGTGGAAAAATCGGTTGGGGAGTTTATTCTCTTTACGGAATAACATCATATTTCGGAGATTTCGTATCCTATATAAGACTTATGGCCTTGGCGCTTTCCGGATCCTTTATAGCCATAGCGGTGAACATAATAGTCAATATGCTCATGGATTCAGGAATAGCGGGAATTATAGGCGGAGGCATTATATTCGTAGTATTTCAATTGTTCAACATGTTTTTATCATTTTTATCCGCATATGTACACTCTGCGAGACTTACCTATGTGGAAATGTTTAATAAATTTTATGAAGGTGGAGGAATACCTTTCAGAGAAATGGTAGCAGAATCTAACTACTTCAATATTGAGGAGGAATAATTTAATGTATCAAGGATTTTTTGTAGAAAACGGCGGAATTATGCTGGGAACATTGGGAGTTGCAATTGCGGCACTTGCTTCAGGAGCAGGATCTGCAAAAGGCGTAGGTATTGCCGGTGAAGCGGCTGCAGGAGTTATAATTGAAGAACCTGAAAAATTCGGTAAAGCTTTAATATTGCAACTATTACCGGGAACACAAGGTCTATACGGATTTGTAATAGGTATGCTCATACTTTTAAGACTTACACCAGATCTTGGATTATATCAAGGATTTATATATTTATGCGCATCTCTTCCTGTAGGATTGGTAGGATATATATCTGCCATAGCTCAAGGGAAGGTATCGGTTGCAGGCATTAATATACTTGCTAAAAACGAGGAACAACAAGTTAAAGGTATTATTCTTGCGGTAATGGTTGAGATGTATGCTATTTTAGGATTTGCAATTTCATTCTTAATCATGAACAGCGTAGGATAAGGTGATATATGTGTCAAATATAGACAATATTATAGAAAAGATTGAAAAAGATGCAAGACTTGAAGCTGAAAAAATATTAGATGAGGCAAAAAAAGAACAGGATTTGATACTTCAAAGGGCTGAAGAAGAGACTGTAATCAAGGCTGAAAATATTATTTCTAAAGCTGAAGAAGAAGGAAAAGCTCTCATTAGCAAAACCATGGAAAGTTCAAGACTAAAGGCCAGAGACATTGTTCTTGAAAGTAGAAACACTGTAATTGACAGAATTTTCAACCTTGCCTATGATGAACTTATAAATTTATCAAAGGAAGATTTCATGAAGTTTGTCAACACATCCCTCAAGGACATGGACAGCGAAGGGGGAGTTTTGATGGTTCCCGAAAAATACAAAGACTATGTAAGAGCTCATACTGATTTGGAAGTATCCGATGATTATGTAAAAGACGGTTTCATACTTGAAAAAGAAAGAATAACCTATAACAACAGGTTTAAAAATTTAGTATATCAATTAAAGTTTAAATACACCAGAGAATACTTTGAAGATATATTTAAAGAGTAGAGGAGGTAGAAATGGATAGAGAAAAATTTGTCCAATCATCTGCCACTGTCAGAGTAAAGGAAAAACAGCTTCTTGGCAAAGCTTCCATGGAGAGAATTGTAGATGCTTCAGGATTAGAGGATGCTTTAAAGCTTTTAAATGATTCGGTTTACCAGGAAAATATAAGCAAACTGAAGAAGCCTCAAGATTATGAAATAGCCTTGAGAAGGGAACAACTTAAAACTTTTAAAGAAGTTTATGAGCTAAGTCCTGAACGAAAAATAGTAGATTTAATTGCCAACAATTACTATTATCACAATATAAAGGTATTGGTAAAGGACAGGGTGCTTTCCGGAGATCTTTCTCACCTGTACATAGATATTGGAGATGTAGATTGGGCAAAGATAAATAAATCTGTAGATGAAGACAAAAAGGAAGACAACGAATTTTTGGAAGTATCTTTAGAGGCGATAGAAGAATATAAAAAATCTATGAATCCGCAGAATGTCGACATATTAATAGATAAGTTGTATTTTAAAAGCCTTAAAAAAATTGCAGATGAATTAGATGTAAAATTATTTAAAAAATATGTCAGCGATCTCATTGATTTTACTAATATAAGCATATTTTTAAGAACCAGGAAACAACAAAGGGATGTAGATTTCTTAAACAAAGTCTTAATTGACGGAGGAAATTTAAATACAGGTCAATATGAGAAATATTTCTACATGGATTTGGATCAAATAACTCCGCTTTACAAGAGTTTAGACATAGCAAAATACGTCAAAGGCGGAATAGATACTTTTAAGAAGACAGGTTCCCTTAGTGAATATGAAGAAAATAAAGATAACTATTTCATGGCGATGGTAAAGGAAGCAAAACGCATAACCTATGGACCTGAGGTCATATTTGCATATTTATTTGCAAAGGAAATGGAAATGAAAAATATTGAAATCATATTGATAAGTAAACTTAACGGCGTGGAATCTTCCTTCATAAGGGAAAGGTTGCGTGATAGTTATGTATAAGGTAGCAGTAGTTGGAGATAAGGATTCGATTTTGGCATTCAGAGCTTTGGGCATAGATGCAAAAGTAGCCTATGAAGCGGAAGAGGCCAGGAAGATTGTAGATGGACTTGCCAAGGAAAATTATGGAGTTATTTTCATAACGGAACAACTTGCAAGCCTCATCAAAGAAACCGTAGATAGATATGACGGCAGGGTTATACCTGCGATTATACTCATCCCCTCGAATAAAGGCAGCATGAATATAGGACTTGACAACATATCATCCTATGTGGAAAAAGCAATCGGATCGAACATATTATAAAGGAGGAAATTTTGAAATCAGGTAGAATTATAAAAGTTTCCGGACCGCTTGTAATAGCTGAAGGCATGGAAGAAGCCAGCGTATATGACGTAGTTGAAGTATCTGAAAATAAACTTATCGGAGAAATCATTGAAATGAGAGAAGATAAGGCTTCAATTCAAGTATACGAAGAAACGACAGGCATAGGTCCTGGAGATGTGGTAACAACAACGGGCTTTCCTCTTTCTGTAGAACTTGGTCCCGGACTTATTGAACAAATGTTTGACGGAATTCAAAGACCTCTTGAAGTTTTAAGAGAAGAAACAGGAGATTTTCTTAAAAGAGGAGCTTCTGTAAAGAGTTTAAACAGAGAAAAAAAATGGGATTTCAAGCCCCAAGTTCAAGTAGGCGATGAAGTATCAGAGGGAGATATACTGGGCACAGTTCAAGAAACTCCCGTAGTTGTTCATAAAATAATGGTTCCCATAGGAATTAAAGGTAAAATTACAGAAATAAAAGAAGGTTCTTTTACTGTTGAAGAAACCGTGGCGGTACTTGAAAATAACGGTAAAGAAACAGAACTTAATATGATACAGAGATGGCCCGTAAGAAAGGGAAGAAGGATCAAGGAAAAAATAGATCCCGATACTCCGCTTATAACAGGACAAAGGGTAATAGACACATTCTTTCCCATAACAAAGGGAGGGACCGCGGCAATCCCGGGACCTTTCGGAAGCGGAAAGACCGTAGTACAACATCAGTTGGCAAAATGGGCGGATGCTGAAATAGTTGTATATGTAGGCTGTGGAGAACGTGGCAATGAAATGACCGATGTACTTATGGAATTTCCTGAACTTATAGATGCAAAGACGGGAGAGTCCATAATGAAGAGGACGGTTTTAATCGCCAACACTTCAAATATGCCCGTAGCGGCTCGTGAAGCCAGCATTTACACAGGTATAACAATTTCTGAATACTATAGAGATATGGGATATTCTGTAGCTATGATGGCGGATTCTACATCAAGATGGGCGGAAGCTTTAAGAGAGATGAGCGGTAGACTTGAAGAAATGCCCGGAGACGAAGGATATCCGGCATATCTTGCATCAAGAATTGCGGATTTTTATGAAAGAGCGGGACGTGTAGTTTGTTTGGGAAGTGATGACAGGGAGGGAGCTCTTTCCGTAATAGGAGCGGTATCCCCGCCCGGTGGAGATATTTCCGAACCGGTAACTCAGTCAACACTCAGAATAGTAAAAATATTTTGGAAACTGGATTATGATTTATCTTACAAGAGGCATTTCCCGGCTATAAATTGGCTGGATTCCTATTCATTGTATCAAGATAAAATGGATAAGTATTTTGATGAGAATATAAATGAAAACTTCTCTAAAAACAGGATTAGAGCCATGAGTCTGCTGCAAGAAGAAACAGCACTTCAGGAAATAGTCAGACTTGTAGGCAAGGATTCTCTTTCTGAACAAGATCAGCTGAAACTTGAAATATCCAAATCCATAAGAGAAGACTTTTTACAACAAAACGCCTTTCACGACATAGATACCTATTGCTCATCGGAAAAGCAATACAAGATGCTTGAGGTAATCTTGCATTTTTATGATGAATCTCTGAAGGCTTTGGACAGAGGAATGTACTTGAGTGAAATTGAAGATTTGCCGGTAAGAGAAAGAATCTCCAGAATGAAAAATATTCACGAAGAAGATTTAGATGAATTCGATGAGATAACTGCTGAAATAGATTCAGAAACTATGGGTGGAAATGTGGATTCTTCAGATAGGGATGTACTTACACCCGAGGATGCGGCACAATTAAATGAACTCAAGGAACAAAAAGATTTAGCGGAGGCTAAAAAGCTTTTGAAACAAATGAAGGGAGAGGGTGTAGATGCTTAAAGAATATAAATCGGTAACAGAAGTCGTAGGCCCTCTTATGATTGTTGAAGGTGTGGAAGGTTGTACCTATGACGAACTTGTTTTCATTCGACTTCAAAATGGAGAAAGAAGACGTGGAAAAGTTATAGAAATAGACAGAGATAAGGCCATGGTTCAAATTTTCGAAGGTTCAAGCGGCATAAATTTGAAGGGAACAAGAGTGAGGTTTATAGGAAGACCACTTGAACTTGGAGTAAGTCCCAACATGATAGGCAGAGTATTCAATGGTCTTGGAAATCTCATAGATGACGGCCCCAGAATTGTGGCAGATGAAAAAATAGATATTAACGGAATAGCCATCAATCCCTCAAGTAGAGATTATCCGTCGGAATTTATTCAAACAGGCATATCTACAATTGATGGGCTCAACACCTTGGTAAGAGGACAAAAGCTTCCCATATTCTCAGGAGCGGGATTGCCTCACAATAATGTAGCTGCACAAATTGCAAGACAGGCTAAAATAATCGGCACCGAGGAAAAATTTGCCGTAGTATTTGCCGCAATGGGCATTACCTTTGAAGAAACGCAGTTTTTTATAAATAATTTCAAAGAAACAGGAGCTATCGACAGAGCGGTATTATTTATGAATCTTGCTGATGACCCTGCAATTGAAAGACTTTCAGCCCCTAAAATGGCACTTACCTGTGCAGAGTATTTAGCCTTTGAACTGGGGATGCATGTACTGGTAATTTTGACGGATATGACCAACTATGCGGAGGCCCTTCGTGAAATATCGGCAGCACGTAAGGAAGTACCGGGCAGACGTGGATATCCGGGATATTTGTATACGGACTTGGCGGGAATTTATGAAAGAGCAGGACGTATCAAAGGAAGAAAGGGGTCCATAACCCAAATTCCAATTTTAACAATGCCTGAAGATGACATTACTCATCCTATTCCCGACCTTACAGGATATATTACCGAAGGACAGATTATTCTATCCAGAGAGTTGTATAAACAGGGAATTGAACCGCCTATAAATGCAATACCTTCTTTGTCAAGACTTAAGGATAAGGGTATAGGAGAAGGAAAAACTCGTGAAGATCATGCAAATACCATGAACCAAATCTATGCTGCCTATACATCCGGAAAAGAAGCCAAGGAACTTTCAGTAATACTTGGAGAAAACGCACTATCAAAAGCAGATAAAGCCTTTGCAAAATTTTCAGATGAATTCGAAAAAAGATATGTAAACCAAGGATACAGAACCAACAGAAGCATAGAAGAAACTCTGGATTTAGGTTGGGATCTGCTCTCAATAATACCAAGATCAGAACTTAAGAGAATAGATGATGCTTTGATAGATAAATATTTGGGTGATAGAGCCAATACAGAAGATGAAGAAAAGCAGGATATTTCAAAAAATGAAGCGGAAAATTCCAAGGAAGAAGTGACAACAGAAAGCGAAAGTGATCTATAATGGCACGATTAAATGTCAATCCCACCAGAATGAACCTCTCAACTCTGAAGAAAAGACTTGCCACATCCAAAAGAGGACACAAGCTCTTAAAAGATAAGCAGGACGAGTTGATGAGGAGATTCATAGAAAACATAAAGCTGAATAAATCACTCAGAGAAGAAGTGGAAGGAGAATTATCCGAATTTTTCAAAGACTTTCTATTGGCATCAGCCTTTACAAACTCTGAAATGCTTGAAGTTGCAGTGTCCTTTCCGACACAGAAAACAGAACTTAAAATCACCAAAGAAAATGTAATGAGCGTAATAATTCCAAAAATGGAATTTCAGATTACCCCCACAGTTGAAAACGCATCTATTTATCCCTATGGATATGCACAAACCACATCGGATTTAGATGAGGCGATAGACAAACTAAATGAGGTGATGGACAGGCTTTTAAAACTTGCGGAAGTTGAGAAGTCATCTCAACTTATGGCTGAAGAGATAGAAAAAACCAGAAGAAGAGTAAACGCTCTTGAATACAAGACAATTCCGGATTTAGAAGAAACCATAAGGTATATTTCCGGAAAGCTGGATGAAAATGAAAGAGCAAATATTACAAGGTTGATGAAGGTCAAGGATTTAATATCCGAACAAAAATGAGAAATCCTCACCTTCCTTTCGCTTTGAATCGAGAAGGTATCAGAGAATCATGTTGTTTTGAAATAAAAAATCGCTCCATATATGGAGCGATTTTTATTTATAATTATTCAGCAGCTTCTTCCTCTTTGTTTAAAGCCGTCACTAAGGTTTCAACGTCTATTCCGTGAACAGCACTGGCTTCTTCAAGTGTTTCAACTTGAGATGCAGGGCACATAACACAGCCTAAGCCGAAACTCATTAAAGTGCCGATTCTTTCGGGGCTTTTTACGAGGATTTCGCCAATTACAGTATCTTTAGTTATCTTCATGCTCTACCTCCTATGAATTTATTACCCAATAATACCAATAATAATGGATAAATTCAATTATTTTTTAATCAAAATTGATAAATTAATATTTAAAATCAATAACACCGAGACCTCTAAAGTTCTCATCGGCTTTTTCACTTACATAGAAGCCCAAAGTGGTTTTGAAATCCTTTGAATTGTCTATATATTTTCCAAATTCATTAAAATCTATCTTATCTGAATCAAGGGAAATTATCTTGAACTTATCGCCCTGTTCCACTTTGATTACAGGACTTAGAGTCATCTTTGCTCTATATCTGATTTCCGGTATAAGTTCAATCTTATTTTCCTCTTCATCATATCTTGAATCTACCATTGAAAGTTGCTTTTGATCCTGAGTCAACATCACCACAGACTTCATGGTGTCTAAATAATCCTTGAGTGAAACCTCTTTAAGTCCTTTAGCATCCATCTCTTTGTAATTTCTTGTAGTGTCTGCTGCCACACTTATGATATTTACATCTTCTCTATTAATCAAATCGACGGGTTTAAGTTTTTCGTTTTTGATAATTACTGAATTTGAATCTTCGTTAAAATCCACAGGAAAGCCTATTACTTTTCCCAAATCTCTTAATTTGTAATAGTTGTTGTTGTTGTTGATCAGGTAACCGCTTAAGATAACCTTGTCTCCATCGACAAAAGTTCTCTGGTAAGATTCTGAAATACTGTCTATTTTTTGATTTCCAAATGTCAAATCGCCTGATTGCTTAGCATAACCGCTCTGTCTTGTCATCTCAATGTAATTGTAGGCTTCATCATATTCAACGTTGAAATTCACATCGGATCCTGTTAAAAGGGCAGCTAAATCTCTAAGCCTATAGTAGTTGTTGCCATCGATATTATATCCTTTGATATCTATTTCCACTTCGTCAAAAATCACTTTTTGTTCCGACGGGACAGCTTCTATCTGTGCAAAAACAGATGTAGTTGACATACAAGTAAAAAGCATAACTAATATTAATAATTTTTTCATATAATCCTCCTAAATAAAATCTCTTTAAAAACATAATATAATACAGCTCAAAATAGTGCAATTAATTTAATGTAGAGCAGTTGAATAAATGCGAAGAATAAAATTTGCTCATAATCATATATGCCCATAAAAAGGCTTATAATAGTGATGTTTTAAAATGTAATATTTAGTTGTTAAAAACTATTATCGATTAAATTCCTGCGTTTCTATTATTAATTTAAATTTATAGTCCTATCAATATATTTAAATGACTAAATCCCTTTAAAAATAGAAGCAACACAAATTTTGTTTCTATTTTTAAAGTAAAGTTGTGAAACTATACGCTTCCAACATACCTTTTTCAAGCTTAAAGAGATAATGTTCAATCATATCCAAATCCTTATTTTTTATACCTTCTAAAGTTTTTTTATAGTTGGGAAGAGATTTTAATGTTTCAACCGATAAAAAATTATCATATATGGTTAAGTATACTGAAATTTTTTTCATTATATAATCATAGGATACATTTAAGTAGGGGTTGTTTGCTTTTTTTATTATATATTTTCTAAAATCGTTTATAGATTCCAGGTATTCATTAAAGTCGCCTTCTTCAAAACTTTTTTTTTGTACGACTAAGGAATTTTCTAAAAACAAAAAATCTTCACTATTATAAAAATTGATAGTTTGCTTTAATGCATACATTTCTAAGGTTCTCCGTAAGGAATATAATTGGCGGATTTGCTCTAATGTAAAGAATGCTACTCTAACGCTTTTGTTTGGTTCTGATTCCAGATATCCGTCTTTAATAAGCGCTGAAAAAGCATTTCTGACAGAAGATCTTCCAACTTTAAATTTTTCGCACATGCTGGATTCTGTAATAGTTGTACCGGGTTTTAATTTATTTATGATGATATCTTTTTTAACACCTTCATAAACTCTATTTATTGCTGATTTTGGCATTGATGCAAGTTCCTTTCTAATTTCATAACATTATTTAAATTCTACCACAAATTGTTTTTATAAACAAAAAGACAGTATTTAGTTAAATTTATGATATGTAATAGAAGATTTACAAATCAGATTATTCGGATAAACAGATATCGGGATACTTTACAAAAGTGTCACGTTCATATATAATTAAATTGTTCAACAATACATATATAATTAACGGACAATATCCTCGCTATTGTTGAAACTGTTCGTCTATTACAATGAGTTAAATAATAAATAGGAGGGGTAGTATGAATGAAAAAAATGTGAAAAAACGAGAGAAAAGAGAAATTACCACTGCTGAATCCGCCATCATGTTATTTGTTGTAGTAGTTGTAATTTTGCTTAATGCTGTTGTATTCAAAATAGGCACAGGGCTCTCCGTTTTGATTGTTGCGATGATTGTAAGCGTTTATGCGATGTTTGCCTTATCCATACCTTGGGATGATATCTTAGCCGAGATATTGAAAGTGTTCGATATAGGTATGGGAGCGGTATTAATACTTATGATGGTTGGGTTTATTTCCGCTTCGTGGACTGCATCAGGAACTACACCTATGCTTATTTATTATGGACTTGAACTTGTAAGTCCGGGAGTGTTTTTGATAGTTGCGTACTTGCTCTGTTTAGTATTGGGAATGGCGACAGGATCTGCATGGGCGATAATCGCCAGTGTTGGAGTGGCACTTATGGGAGTAGGTCAAGGTCTTGAAGTTCCCTTTGCACCTACTGCGGCTGCAATTGCAGGAGGAGCCTATGTAGGAGATATGTGGAGTCCCTTTTCGGATATTACAAACTTAAATGCCGCTACAACCAGGGGTAACTCCTTCGGAGTAACAAAAGCGCTTGTTCCCATAATGGTACCTGCAGTGATAATTGCAACGATTGCCTATGGAGTTATCGGGATGGGTCATGGAAGTGCATCTTTTGATAATACGGGAATTTTAGAAATTCAAGAAGCTTTAAATAGCGCTTATAATTGGAATATACTTTTACTTATACCGCCGATTATAGTTATTTTCGGTTCAATTAAGCAATGGCCTATTATTCCCATAATTACACTAAGTGCTTTGGTAAGTGTGTTATTTGCAATAATATTTCAAGGTGCCGATCCGGTTCCTGCAATAAATGTATTGTATAACGGAGTAGTTTCAAATACGGGAAATGAAGCTATAGATAAATTACTTTCAGGTGGAGGACTCCAAAATATGATGGGTCTTTTACTTACGATATTTTGCGCATTTATCTTTGCAGGAGCTCTTGAAAGTACCGGAATGTTACAAAAATTAATGGGTAAAGTTTCGAAAAGATTCACTAATCCCGGAATGATTATTTTAGCTTCACTGATCAGTTTGGTATTGAGTGCGTACCTTGTATCATCAATATATGTAGCTACTATAGTAAATGCCAGAATATGGAAAGATGTTTATACAAACAATGGAATGAGCAGTACAATGCTTGCACGAACGTCTGCAGGAGGAATGTCAAACTGGGGAATTATAGTTCCTTGGTCCGGAGGGGTTGTTGTAATGAACACGACTTTTGGAGTTGAGTGGTATCAATATGCACCATTCCTGTTTACTACATGGCTGTCTATGATTTTAATTTTGGTTTATGGATTTACAAATAAATTCATGATACCTCTTTCAGAAGAAGAAAAAGAAGAGATAAGGCTTACAGAAAATACTCAATAAAAATAATTTAAATTTGTGTGTAAGTTGTTGTTAATTTATATAAAGGAGGAAACCGTATGATAAAGAAAATTTGTATTATGGGCGGAGGTAATGGAGCCTTTGCGGCAGCTGCAGATCTTACATTACGTGGGTTTGAAATTACTATATATGAAGATCCGCGTTTTGAAAAGAACATCGAAGGAATAAAAGACGAAAAGATTATCAACGTAGAAGGAGTAGGACCCCAAGGAGCAGCTAAGATACACAAAGTTACAACGGACTTGGAAGACGCTTTGGAAGATGTGGATCTTGTAATGCCTATATCTCCGGCTTTTGCTCAAAAAGATGTAGCTGAAAGTTTAGTTCCTCATTTAAAAGAAGGTATGGTTATCTGTTTGACTCCGGGAAGCTGTGGCGGATCATTGGTATATGGAAAAGTTTTCCATGAGGCAGGAGTTTTCGGAAAGGCAAAACTATGTGAAATGATGACATTACCCTATGCAACTCGTAAAGTTAATGAAAACACCGTAAATATTTTATTAATGACCAAACTAATGTATTTTGCAGCATTTCCAGCTTCAAATAATAAAGAACTATATGATTTGGTAAAACCTGTATATCCCAATATTTCTTTGGTAACCGACGTTTTGGAATCTGCTTTAAACAATGGAAATATCACAAGTCACGCTGCACCTGTCGTACTTAATGCAGGAAAAATTGAATATTATGGAAAGCACTATCACTACAAAGAAGGCATAACCCCTTCAGTAGCAAAGGTCAATTGGGAAATAGACAAAGAACGTTTAGCAATTTGTCGTGCCTTCGGATATAAAGAAGTAGATGCTATAGAACGTCTATATCTAACAGGCTATTGTCCAAAAGCTGAAAATCTTTATGAATCCTACAGAGGAAGCACTGAAATATTCATGAAGATAGGCGGACCAAACAGTTTGGATGAACGTTACTTAACTGAAGATGCTCCGATGTCTTTGGTATTTTGCACAAAAATAGCCGATGCGGCGGGAGTAGATACACCTGTAATGGATGCAACCGTAACTCTTGCATCAGCTCTTCGTTCTGAAAACTACAGCGTAACAGGACGTACGCTTACTAAAGTAGGTTTGCAAGGAATGAATGTAGAAGAAATTAGAGAATTTTTATACGAAGGTTATTAATAGAAGTTTTAAAAAAAGTAATTAAAAACATTATCCCACTTTATAAAGGTCACTTACATTTAAGTGACCTTTAAATAAAATACTACTATAAGTAGAACTATATAAATAATCTATTAGATTATTATACCTTTAAATATTCCTCCCGAAAATTTCAAATCGGGTGGGAGGTGTAACATGGAAAAAAACAATGAAAGATTAAAAAAAGTATTGGGAATAAGCGATATGCTATCACTTGCAATAGGAGCTGCTATAGGCTGGGCTTGGGTCGTTTTTGTAGGGGAATGGATATTAACAGGCGGAACATTAGGTGCAATTTTAGGTTTTATTATCGGCGGAATAATGGTAATGTTCATAGGAATAACCTATGCAGAACTTACAACAGCACTACCCAAGGCCGGAGGAGGAGTAATATTTAGTTTAACGGCATTGGGATTTAATTGGTCCTTTGTATGTTCATGGGCATTGGCTTTTAGTTATCTGGGAGTGGTTGCCTTTGAAGTGATCTCCTTTCCCAGTGTTTTAAGCTACATAATTCCCTGGATGGATTCAGGATTAAGCTATGAAATAGCAGGTCAGAGGATTTATTTTTCATATGCTTTAGTCGGCGTTGCAGGGGCTGTTGTTCTTACTATTGCAAATTACAAAGGGATTCAATTTGTAACTTGGATTCAAAAGGCGTTGACATTGGGATTTACTGTAGTTGGAGTTTTACTTTTAATAGGGGCTTTTACACATGGAAATGTACAAAACACAAAACCTTTGTTTGCCGATGGATTTGAAGGTCTCCTTAAAGTAGCGGTAATTACACCCTTTTTTATGATTGGGTTTGATGTAATTCCACAGGCTGCAGAAGAATCAAAATTCCCACCTAAAACATTCGGGGGATTGATTATTCTTTCAATTATACTCTCGGCGGCATGGTATTGTCTCATTATATTTTGTGTATCAATGATTATGAAACACGATGCTCTAAAAAGCGCTGAATTTGTAACTGCGGAAGCCCTGACTATTGCTTGGAACGGTCATTTTTTGGCTAAATATGTTGTAGTAATAGGAGGTATGTGCGGTATTCTATCCAGTTGGAACGCATTTTTAGTTGCGGGAAGTAGAGTGTTGCTTTCCATGGGAGAAGAAGGAATGTTGCCGAAGTGGTTTAGAAAAGTTCATCCTAAACACAAAACACCTACTAATGCTGTGTTATTTATTGGACTTGTTTCTTGTTTAGCTCCATTCTTAGGAAAACAACTATTGACATGGATTGCCAATGCGGCAAGTTTTTCATCGGTATTTGCTTATATGTTGGTGGCTACATCCTTTTTAGTTCTCAGATATAAAAAACCCGAAATGCATAGACCCTACAGAGTAAAGCACGGTAAAGTTTTAGGAATTATCGCTATCGTTCTTTCTGCGGGGATGCTTTTATTATACCTACCCTGTATGCCATCAGGTTTAAAACCTGTAGAGTGGATTATTATAGGTCTGTGGGTTGTTGTAGGCATAATTATGTATTCCTTTGTAAAATTTAAAACAAAAAATTATGCTAAATAAGATTAATTTTTAAAAGTATAATATAAAATTGAAAATACAAGTAAGATTTTAAATTCTTCCGATAGGCTTGATTTACCGGAAGGATTTTTTAATGGAGTTATTTACTTGATTAAAATATTTATTAGGCGTTGCCACGTGTTTTAATCTCGATTTTTTCATAATCATAATTGCAATATATATTAATTGAACTATTTTACAAAAAATAATATACTTATGTATGGAGGTTTAAATGAACAGATTAAAGAAAACATTGACGCTTTTTTATTTTATGCTGATATTTTTCGGCATAGTGTATTTTTATATGTACTTGATAAACTCATCACCTGAATATCCTGTATTAAAAGAGAGGTTCGGAGTAATAGGACTAAGTTTAATAGGATTTTTCTTGCTGGCTTCGGCTGTTATCTGCCAAGTGATTTTTCATGAATTGGGACACCTGATAATAGCTCTGTTAAGCGGTTATGATTTTGTGATGTTCAGAATAGGTTCCATTGCCCTTGTAAAAACCGATGAAGGTTTTAAGTTCGGCAAGTTTCATATTCCGGGAACGGGAGGACAGGCTCTTCTCTATCCGGGAGGAAAGAGCTATGAGGATTATAGATACAAGCTCTATATGTATGGTGGGGTTATATCGAATATTTTAGTGGCACTTGTGTGTTTTTTGATTTTAATTTCCGTTAAAAGCTTACTGCTTCAAATATTCTTATTTTTTATGACGGCTCTTGGAATTATATTTTCTCTTACTAACGGCATACCTATTTCCGAACAAATTGTAAATGACGCCATGAATGCAAAACTCATGGACAAGTACAAGGAATACAGAGTTTTCACCAAGTATACTTTGAAGGCCAGCAAGTACTATGTAAATGCAAAGAGCTTGAAGGACTTCGACGATGATGAGATAAGGTACTTGATTGACACAAAGGCTGAATTTGCCGAAATGGACATTTTAAAAGGCGACTATTATGGTGAGAAGGGGGATTTTAAAAAGGCTGAACTTTACTATAAAGAGGCTCTAAGCAAGAGTTTTTTGTCGGGAGAAATTCAAAAAAACGCCACTATAAATGAACTTATATATATTTTTGCGTTAAGAGGCGATGAAGAAGAATTTAAAAAGTACTATACTTTTGATTTCAGAAATATTTTAACTAAGGTTTTAAGCAAGATGATAAATGGATTTCACAGCAGATATGCCATTGCTAAATTAATAGATAAAAATGACAGCGTTGCGGATGTTATAAAAAAACAATTCGATAAATACAAGAAAAATTATATATTCAAAGCACAAGTTGATGATGTGGAGAAAAAAATACAGCTTGTGGATGACAAGTCATATGCTACAGAGGAACTGCAATGAAAGATAATTTAAAGATTTTGGTTTCAGTTGCAGTTTTATCTGTATTTGTTGCTATAAGCTCCATATTTATAGGGGTTTATGGATATAAAGACGGAGTATTGTTTAATATTTTTAGAGAATTGGAAGTATTCGCATATAATTTTGCTATTTTGTTTTTTGTCATGTGGATGCTCACCTATGTTTTAAAATCCCTCAGGTGGTCTTTTTTAATTGTATCCATCCTTGCAAATGTCGGAGCTTTTGTAAATTATGTAAAAATCGTCTATAGACAGGAACCCTTTATGGCAAGGGATTTCAAGATCGTGACAGAGGCCCTTAATATGTCTCAAAAATACGATTTAAATTTTACATCTATAAACGGATATATTTTTATAGGCTCATTAATTACAAGTTTTGTAATTTTTTTTGTAATTGGAAAATTTCAGTATAATTATGGAAACAGAATTTTAAATGTGTTTTTACCGGGATTGGTTTTTGTGTTTTTTCTTAGAAATTATATTTTTGACTCAGAGAATTACAAGAGACTTGGAGCGAAATCGGGATTATCTCCCTGGGTGGAAGTGGAGTGTTTTCAATCAAAGGGCTTCGTATATCCCTTTACCTATTCAATAAAGAACTCCATGCCCTATAAATATGAAAATTTCAATAAAATTGAGGCTCAAAGGCTTTATGGAAAATACAAGTTGGAAGAAATACCTGAAGAAAAAAGGGTGAATGTAGTTGTTGTAATGCTTGAATCCTTCAAGGATTTTTATAAATTGCAAAACGAAAAGCTTCAATTCAACTCAAACCCCTACGAATATTTTTATCAGTTAAAGGAGGAATCCATAAGCGGAAAATTGTTGGTGAACAGTTTCGGTGGAGGAACTTTTTTGACTGAGACAAATGTATTGTCAGGGTATAAGCATACTCCCCTATTCAACAGAGCAACTAAGTGCTATCCCAGATACTTCAAGGAAAATGGATATGAAACCGTTGCGCTTCATCCCTATATCGGAAGTTTTTACAACAGAAACAATGTATATCCAAATATGGGATTTGATGAGTTTTATGAATATGACAGAACCTTTAAAGAATTATATGAATATCCGCCTATGGATAATTTGCTTTACTATTTTATGAATGAAAAGTTCAACGAATCTAAAGAGCCTAAATTCATCTTTGCGGTCACCTATCAAAATCATGGCCCCTATCCCGTAAAGGAGCCAACATATGAAGAACCTTATATAATTTGGCAGGAGGATTATGATTTATACAACTACAGATATTTTAATAATTATCTAAATGGAATATCGGAATCTTCAAATTCCTTGAAAATTTTAGTGGATAATCTGCGCGCAAGCGACGAGCCTACTGTATTTGTAGCCTTTGGAGATCACAGCCCCTCAATGGGCAGCAACAATGCCATCAGCAAAATGTTCGGACTAAAGGACAGCACCGCGGAACTGGAAGGGATTTACAATTTATATGAAACTCCCTATATAATTTGGGCAAATGATAAGTGTAAAGAAGTCTTAGGCAAAGATTTTGTCGGAGAAGGAAGAGATATTGAACCCATATTTTTAATGAGCGATGTATTCGAGTATATCGGCTACAAGGGTTCCGAATACAATCAGTATTTAAGGGAATTTTCACAGGATATAAGCATAATGAAGGAGACTTTTTTCAGAATTAAGGGAGATTTTACACATAAGCCCTCTGAAAAATACCTAAAAAAAATAGAGCAGTTTAAAAACTTTGAGTACTATGTGTCAAATTTGAAGATAAAAAAAGATTAAATTAAAAAGAAGATTAATGTGAAACCATAAAATATATAAATTTATTGGACACAAATATCTTCTTTTTTATTTTTGCAATTTTTTGCCGCATTCGGGGCAGTATTTATAATTTTTTTCAAGGGTTTCACCGCAGAAAGGACAGAATTTAAAGGACTGAGATTTTTCTGTAGTAGCTTCGGTGTTTTCCATGTCGGTATCCTCATCCCTTGCAATTATATCATCGAATTTTTTCTTGAAATAAGATAGATTTTTATTTATATCTTCATAATTTTTATCCAGCTTTTGCCTGTGAATTCTGTCGATGTTGGTATCTTCCCTTGAACGTATATTTACAAATTGATCTTCGAAATAGTCTGCGGAGTCTTGTTCTTTATTTTTTTTGTATTCTTTAAAGGATTTGATGACGGAGTTCAGGATAAAAATCCCCATTAAAACAAAAATAATTCCAAGTACCGGGAAAATATAACCCATTATTATGTTTCCCGACTCTCTGAAATGAAAAGTTTTAATATAGGATATATATGACCATGCAACTCCTATAAATACTATCAAAATAGCTCCGAGCAAATTCATTAAAGATGGTGGTTTGTTTTTCAAAGTATCACCCCTTACTTATAGGTTATACCCTTTAATAGGCATTGTAAATTAAAAGTTATTATATTAATATCTATTGAAGGGGAAATATGAAAATGAGATTTTAAATCCACTGTAAAGAATAGCGGTTTTTACATTAAAAACCTGTGGATTCCAACAATTTATGGAAATAACATGTTATTTTGTGTTAGGATATTCTTTAGTTTTGAAAGATTTTAAATACAAGGCTCTGTTTTATATTTGGTGATCAGAGGCGTATATAGAAAAGAGGAAACCAATTGTCCGCTATTAAATCAATACACGATATGGAAAGATCCATAATCAAGAGCTACAGAAATTATCTGTGGACAAATTTCATAAAGGCCATAAAGGATTTTGAGCTTATAGAAGAAGGAGATAGAATTGCCGTTGCCATATCGGGGGGCAAGGACTCGCTCACCCTTGCAAAATTATTTCAAGAGTTAAAAAGACATAGCAAGTACGACTTTCACTTGGAATTTATCGCTATGGATCCCGGGTATAAAAGAGAAAACAGAGAACTTCTGGAGTATAACTGCAAGATGATGGGTATTCCTGTTAAGATTCACAATTCCGACGTATTCGAGGTGGCGCATAAATTAGATGAGGAAAATCCTTGTTACATGTGCGCCAGAATGAGAAGAGGAAATCTCTATTCAAAGGCCAAAGAATTAGGATGCAATAAACTTGCTTTGGGACATCACTTCAATGATGTAATTGAAACGGTTCTTTTGAACGTACTCTTTGCGGGAAATTACAAGACCATGATGCCTAAACTCCATTCGAAAAATTTTGAAGGTTTGGAATTAATAAGACCAATGTATTATATAAAGGAAAAATCCATAATCAGTTTTATGAACAGCACCGGACTTCATGCCCTTGATTGCGCATGTAGTGTAACTGAAAAAAAAGATTCGGGAATGAGGTTTTTCATTAAAGACTTAATTGAAGACTTGAGAAAAGTAAATAAAAACGTAGACATAAATATTCTGAGGTCAGCGGAAAATGTGGACATCGGAGCGATAGTCGCCTATAAAAAGGGCGATGAGAAAATAAGTTTTTTAGACAATTACCATAAGGAGGAAAAGTATTGAAATTGATATCTTGGAACGTAAACGGATTGAGAGCCGCAGTAAAAAAAGGCTTTATGGAGTCCTTTGACGAACTTGCTCCTGATATAATGGCTTTACAGGAAATAAAGCTTTCTGAAGGACAATTGGATTTAGAAATTGAAGGATATAAAATGTATTACAACTATGCTGAAAAAAAAGGTTATTCCGGAACAGCTGTCTTTACAAAAATTGAACCCTTAAATGTCACCTATGGAATAGGAATTGAAGAACATGACAAAGAGGGCAGAGTCATATGCTGTGAATTTGAGAAATTTTATTTTATAACGGTCTATACTCCCAATTCAAAGAGAAAACTTGAAAGACTTGAATATAGAATGAAATGGGAAGATGATTTCAGAGATTATTTAAATAATTTAAGAGATAAAAAACCCGTGGTTCTCTGTGGAGATTTAAATGTGGCACACAAGGAAATCGACCTTGCAAATCCATCCACAAACAGAAGATCTGCAGGATTTACCGATGAAGAAAGAGAAAAATTCACAGTCCTGTTAGACAACGGCTATATAGACACCTTCAGAATGTTATACCCCGACAAAAAGGATGAATATTCATGGTGGTCTCACTTCGCAAAGTCAAGAGAGAGAAATGTGGGCTGGAGAATAGACTACTTTGTAGTATCCGATGACATCAAGGATAAAATTGAAGATGCGACAATCCATCAGAACATCTTCGGATCGGACCATTGCCCGGTGGGATTGATTTTAAAATAAATTATAAAAAATTTTATAATTGTTTATAGGCGGAGTTATTTTTAAATTATAGAATTCAAAGGAAATAAAAACTGTTAAATTTTACATGAATTTGACGGTTTTTTTATTGTGTCTTTGACATAAAAGTGATATCATAATCATATCAAAAAAGGAGGAATTTTATGGAAGAAAAAAATATAAATAAAAAGCAAAAAAAGAACATCCAGGAAAAAGTTTTAAAAGCCAAACCCGGAATGCCCATGCTTATAACATTTATCGTGATGCATTTTTTATCGGTTTTTTTATTTGTCAAGGGAATTGAACTTGCAAATTATGGAATTCCCAATGGAGGATTTTTAATAGTTTTGGCAATGATTTGGTTTTTTGTAAATATAGTGCTCTACTTCGGACTCAAGGTAATAAAACCTCAGGAGGCGCTTGTGCTTACTTTGTTTGGAGAGTATTCGGGGACACTGAAGGAAACGGGATTTTATTTTGTAAATCCCTTCAGTACGGGATTTAATCCGGCAGCCAATACATTTCTCGGACAAAGCGGAGATGTAATCACAAAAAAACCTAAAATCATGTCAACAGATGGAAGTACCACCAATGCAGAATTTCCTTCAGGCAAAAAAATATCCTTAAAGGTTATGACTTTAAACAATGCAAAACAAAAGATAAACGACAGACTTGGGAATCCTGTAGAGGTAGGCATAGCTGTCATGTGGAGAGTTGTGGATACCGCCAAGGCGGTATTTGAAGTGGACAATTACAAAGAGTTTCTGTCTTTGCAATGTGACTCTTCTTTAAGAGATATCGTAAGAATTTATCCATATGATTCCGTGCCGGGAATCGACACCACAGGAGACGGTGAAGCGGACGAGGGAAGTCTTAGAGGGTCGAGTTCCGTAGTAGCACAGAGAATTAAAGAAAAAATTCAGGAAAGAGTAAATATAGCAGGTATTGAAATAATCGATGCGAGAATCACCTATCTTGCCTATGCGCCCGAAATAGCAGCAGCAATGCTTCAAAGACAACAAGCTGCAGCAGTTGTAGATGCAAGAGCTACAATAGTGGACGGAGCCGTCGGAATGGTTGAGATGGCTCTTGACAAACTAAGCGAAAAAGGCGTGGTTGAGCTTGATGAAGATAAAAAAGCTACAATGGTGTCTAATTTGATGGTGGTACTTTGCAGCAACAAAGATACGCAACCTGTGGTAAACAGCGGAAGTCTGTATTAAAGAGCGTGATATTATCGCAAGAAAACAAATACCACTTAGGATATCGGAAGAGCTTTATGAGGAATTGTCGAAATGGGCCAATGATGAATTCAGATCGATTAACGGGCAGATAGAGTATATATTGACACGAGAAATTAAAAAAAGAAATAAAAGCGCCTTTTCTGAAAAGGACAAAGAACAATGAATCAAAGGATTGACTTTAATACAAGGTCAATCCTTTTTGTATTAGAAAATCACCGCCGTTTTTGTGTGGAGGTGTATGCATTAGTCTGTCCGTTGTATTTATTTTTTTAAAGAAAAAACTATAAATCTTCTAAAAATTTCTTTAAGACAACACATATTTAAATAAAATGCATAAAAACATTTAAAACATATGTAAATTATAGTAGTATTGTATATGAAATGATTTTACTGTACAGAGTTTTAATAAATAGATCTATGAGATAGGAGTATAGCATGAATAAGTATGTGAGAATATTGCTGTCCTTTGTAGTATTGCTGGTATTGTTGCCCAATGCTGCCAATGCGGCAATTTACGAGGCGTCGTCGACAGATGAAATCAAAGCGGCGATTGAAAATGCGCAAGACGGAGACACAATAAATATACGTGGATTAAATACCCCGAAGGATTTTGGCAATGCAGTCATAAGTGTTTCAAAAAATTTGACCATTAAAGCGGACATGGAGTATGAACCTTATAACTCACCCTATGGTCAAAAGTTTATTATGGTCTATGAGGATGCTCGTCTGCATAATGTATCCTTTGAAATCGCTGAGGGAAAAACTTTAACACTAACCCATGTGGAAATAAAGGGAGCCGAGACAAAACCTGCCGTATTCGGAGATGGTAATCTATTAGTGACAGACCGCACAGGCATTCACGCTAAAAACGAACAGGATGCTGTATATCTGCCCAAAGGTTCGGTGGAAATTACCGGGATACAAGATAAAAAAACCAATAGAGATTATTCGGATCTTCAAAATAAAGTAATGAATGAAATGGGCGAAACAACTCTTAGAAGTATAACTTTTCCTGTTGTAGTGATCAACGGGATTTACGGCGGTTCATCAACAGGTGAAAGTGCCTGAGGCAACGCAATCGTCTGTAGAGAATTTATAATGAATGATCAGAACAACAAGTCCTTCAACATTCAAGGAGGAGACTCCTCCGTAGGAAAGGGCGGTTATGGTCTGATTGCCGAGGATATAGACATCGATTTTCGAAAGAGTAACACAAGTAATTCAGGAGCTTTTATCAGACTTGCCATCACAGGTGGAAACGGTAAGTATCCCGGCGAAGCTGTCAAAGGTAAAAACATATACATGGTAGCGGGAAGAAATATGATTAAGCCGGGCGTAGGTACAGTAGCGGATATCGGTATCACATTTTTAGGTGAAAACTACACTGCCACAGTCGAAGTGGAAGATGGGGGAAAGCTTATTTTCGGAAAATCCAAGTCGGGAAAGGTAATCAATCATAAGCTTGACAGTGCGTTAAACGGTTTTTCAGACTCTTATTACTACGGACCGACAATCCTTGCACGAGGAAACAGTGAAGTTGAAATCTACGGCGGAGAGATTAGCGGTACGACAGCAAATATATACGAAGATACTTCTACAGTGCCGCAAGCTCCGACGATTCACATGGGCACGGGAAAGCTGAGCGTGATCAATCAAACGCAGGGAGCCGGCGAATATGCAAAGAACATAGATCAACAACTGATTATTTTCGGAGGTACTCACCGCAGTACCACTTCAAAGGCTACGATAGTCTCAGACGGAGAGATATTTGTTTCCGGAAATTCGAGCATTCAGGGCCCGTATTTTCCTGTAGTTGTAGGCAGTACAGGTTATAGCGACAATCCAATGGCACCGAAAACAGGCGCTGCCGGTATCTACTCCACAGGTTATATTCATATAACCAAGGGAGCTCATGTCATGGGAGGAGGACTGCAAAATATAGATGACGCTCTCAAAGCAAATTATCGCTATGGAAGCGGGATCATCGGCAACGGACAAAATACTGTAAGAGTAGATGAAGGCGCGACAGTTCAGGGGTTCGGCTCCGTCACCTATTCAAGGGAAGATCAAAAACAAATCAAGTTCATTTCTGTGAATACAGATATCGGAAATATGTCTGCAGGTCACGGAATTGAAAATGTCGGAAAAGTCTATATCAACGATGGAAATGTCCATGGAGGCGACATACATACGCCGGCATCTTCCACAGGACAAACCGGATCGGGCACAGGAGGAATAGGGATCAAAGGTGTGCCTGAAGTTGAAATTTCAGGAGCAAGTCTTGTTACGGGTGGTTCTTCGACCGGTCCACAAACAGGAGGCAGCTCAAGAAAGCCCATACTTACAAATTTTATGTATGGCATGGAAGCAGGTTCGGCCATTGAAAATGATCGTGAATTGCCCTCGGGTAATATTGCTGTTTCAGACTCTGCCAAAATTTACGGCGGTACAAGTGCTCTAAAGGGTGGCAGCGGAATAGTCGGTTATGAGAATGTTCAGATAAAAGATTATGCTACAGTGCTTGGAGGAGCATCAAAATCAGGAGAAGCAGGAACGGGAATTTTTCAAGCTGTGAATGTAAAGGTCAGCAGCAGCACAGTAGAAGCCGGCAACATGCCTTTTCAAAGTTTGATGACAGATTACTATGACAAACAAAGGTTAAACTTTAAGGATACAAAGGTTTATTATCCGGATGCCCTTCATGCAGACAGCAAAACCGAAGCTTACGGTACATCGACCAATGCTGTAGCCATCCAAGCTTCAGGAGAAGTGATTGTAGACGGAACGGAAACCACCATGCCTAAAATAAGCTCTTATTGTATAGATTTTGCAGCATCTACACCGACAGAACTCAAATCCGCTCCTGTAGTTAGTCTGATTGCAGATGATGCAATCCTGTATGTGGGAAAGGCAAAAGCAAATGGACCTGCAGTAAAATCAAACTTGGTGGAAGGTGGCAGATATCATGTGGACATCTTTAAAGAAAACATCATAAATACTCACAGGGTAGTTGATGGAGAAGATGCTAAAGGTATACAGTACAATGATAACTCTGTAGGATTATACAGAATTCTTGTTGATGATAAAACTCCGCCCACAGATGTGAAAATCACAGATATGAACCACCTGGAATTCATGGGACTGCTTCTTTATCCGGAAGGACAAGCAGCATCGCTGATATTGGATAACTATGTAAGGAAAAATACAGTTCAAGATGGTACAGTTGCAGTAGATGCGGCTAAGAAATCCGTAGATGTAATGCCTGATGACAATATTGTCTTAGGTTTCTTTGAAGTACAATTTATGAGAAACACCGATACCTTGGGAGATACACAAGAGCAGTTGATAAAGAGTGCCAAAGCTTCGGAACAAAGAGAGAGCAAGTGGTATGTTCAAGAAAGTGAATTTCCACAAAACTTGACCTATACCGATGCAAAGGGACAAAAATATATTTTGAAAGGCTGGAATACGAAAAAAGACGGCACAGGAGAAGAATTCACAAGTGATTATGCCGTTACACAGGACATAAAGGTCTATGCTCAATGGGAAAAGGTCTCCGATGAAAATCCAAATCCGCAACCTAAACCCGATCCAAACCCAAACCCAAAACCAAAACCTGAACCTAAACACGATTTAGATAATTATCCAAGGGTGAGACCTCTAATAATAGATTATCCAAAGGAAAAACCTATTATTGAAAAGCACATCGCCTATATAAAGGGATATGAGGACAAAACTGTAAGGGCGGATGGAAATCTGACGAGAGCAGAAGCGGCGGCAATGGTGACAAGACTTGCAAAGCTGGATTTAAGAAATGAAGAAAAACCCGATTATATAGATGTGGAAGAAGGTGCTTGGTACAATAAGTACCTCAATGCAGCACTTAAAGCAAATATGCTTGATTCGGAAAATCAAAGGCTAAGACCGGACGAAAAAATCACGAGGGCTGAATTTGCAAAAATGTTAGCGGCAATTGACAAAGACAACAACTTCATATCGGATTTTGAAGATATCAAAGGTCATAAATACGAAAGGGAAATCAATAAGATATCGGGAAATAAGAGAATACAGGGATATGAAGACGGCTCCTTCAGACCTGATGGACTTTTGACAAGAGCTGAAGCGGCAACTATGCTAAACAGAATGTTTAACAGAGTGGCGGACGAAGTGGCCATAAGAGGATATGAAAAGGATTTGGTTTATTTTTCAGATTTAAAAGAAAGCGATTGGTGCTATTATGAAATAGCAGAAGCTGCAAATACTCATAAGCTAATCAGAAGAGAGGGCAGGGATATATTTGACAGAGTGTATGAAGATTGGACTGAATTATTGGCCACAACAGTAGAATAAAAAGAAACGGGACAAAGAGTCTGAGGTAGTATTACTCAGGCTCTTTTTTATAATTAAGCAAAAAGAAGGACTGAGCAAAATTATTTCTAAAGATACAAATGAAAACAAGTTTGTGTTAAAATTGAGTTTCGAGGAGGTGTATTCTGATGAAAATGCAAGACTATGCAGAATATCGCAAAAATTTTACTGATTTAATAGAAAAAAACAATTAAAGGAACTAAAGGAAGAGATATCTCAACTTAATTTTGTGGATATAGCCGAGATTATCGAAGATATGGACGATGAAAATATGCTCTTGGTATTCAGAATGCTTCCTAAGGAGTTAAGTGCAAGAGTTTTTACGGAGATGGAACCCTTTGATCAACTTAGAATTGTAAATTCAATAAATGAAATGGAGCTTCACAACATCTATGAAAAGATGGATTTTGATGATAAGATAGACCTTCTTGAAGAGATGCCCGCCAATGTTGTAACGAAAGTGGTGGCAAAGGTAGATCCTTCGGAACGCAAATTGATAAATGAATTTTTGAAATATCCGGAAGATTCCGCAGGATCAATAATGACTATTGAATACGTAAGGCTGAAGCCGGATGTGACAGTTGGAGAAGCTCTGCAATCAATTAAGGAAAGTGTTATGGACAAAGAAACTATTTACACTTGTTATGTAGAGAATAAGTATAAAAAACTTCTTGGGTTTGTAACTTTAAAGACTCTGATAATATCCGATAAAGAAAGTCATATAGAAGATGTCATGAATAAAAAGATTGTGAGTGTAGTAACTACCGAGGATAGAGAAGAAGTAGTGGATAAATTCATGAGATACGGATATATAGCGCTTCCCGTTGTGGATCATGAATACAGGTTGTGCGGAATAATCACCTTTGATGATGTTTTTAATGTAGCAAAAGAAGAAGCGACGGAAGACTTTCATAAAATGGCGGCGATTAATCCTTCTGAAAGAGAATATTTGGATCAATCGGCATGGCAACTGGCAAAAAATAGAATTCCGTGGTTGTTGGTATTGATGATTTCTGCGACTTTTACATCGGGCATAATAGACAATTACAATTACATCATCGCACAGTACTTGATACTTACTACATTTATTCCCATGATTACCGATACCGGAGGAAATTCAGGAAGTCAGTCCTCCACCATTATAATAAGAGCCCTTGCAACGGGAGAAATTGTCCTTTCGGATTCAATTAAAGTAATATTAAAAGAGTTGGAAGTCGGTTTGATATGTGGTTCCATACTGGCGGTAACCAATTTTGCAAGACTTGAAATTTTCACCGATACACCTATGAATATTTCTGCTCTTGTATCGATGACGGTATTTTTTACAGTTATTTTAGCTAAGATTATGGGAGCTCTGCTTCCTTTAGGTGCAAAAAAATTAAACATGGATCCTGCCATAATGGCTTCTGCGGTAATAACCACAATTGTGGATTCGGTGGTGCTTGTAATCTTCTTTGGGCTTGCAAAAATCATACTGCCCGTGTTTTAGAAAAAAATCGGATATTGCTTTATTTAAAAAGATATCCATATTTGGTAGAATTGTAGTTGATGAGGTGAACAGATGAAAAGAATTTTATGTATACTCATGGTTTTTCTGCTTTTGATGCCGGGAGCAGTTATGGCTGAGGAAGAAACTGCTGAGGAACCGACGGAAATAAGAAATCAAAATATTTTCGTTCCTACTAAAGAGGGAGTTCAAAGAGCGACCTATGAAGAGGCTTTGAGAATAGAAGAATTGAAAAAACAACCCTTGACAAGTTTGACTACAGCTTACTTGCTGGGAGATTATAAAAGTGGAAAAATCCTTGAATCATATAATATAGATGAAGTAAAACCCATGGCGTCAATGTCCAAATTAGTATCGGTCTTCGTGGTTCTTGACGAAATTTCAAGAGGCGCACTTTCAAGAGGAGATGTGATTTTAATCGATAGAGAGGCTGCGGCTCTTGGAGGTTCAAGCTATGAGTTGAAGGAAAATGACACGAAAACTGTAGGTGAATTACTTGAGGCATCTCTTATTATTTCGGGAAATGATGCCATAACAGCTCTTGCAAAACACGTTGCAGGCTCAAAGGAAGCCTTTGTGGACATGATGAATGACAAATGCCAAGAGCTTGGACTTAAAAATGCACACATGGTAAACCCCACAGGGCTTACAGATTACATGGTGGAAGACTATAACAAGATGACTCTCAGAGAAATGTTCATTCTTTCAAGGGAACTCATCTCAAAACACCCGGAAGTTTTAGAAATAACCTCAAAGACCAAAATAGAGGAACCCGATAGAGATTTTGTTGAATACAACACAAATCCCACACTGGGAATCACTGAAGGAATAGACGGATTAAAAACAGGATATACGGGAGCTTCAGGTAGATGTTTAATCGCCACCGGAGTAAAAAAAGGTGAGTACGGCAAAACTTTGGACACCAGGCTCATAGGGATAACCACCGGTTCAAAAAATGATTGGGAAAGATATGTAGCGGCAAATAAACTCATGGGAGAGGGATTTGAAAAGCACAAGTACATAGTGATTGGAAATCCCGAAAAATCCATAAGCAAAATAAAAATTGAAGACGCTTCGGTGCCTGAAGTGGATGTATATGAAAAATACCAAGGTTCTGTTTTGTGGAACGGAAAAAGCAAAATAAATAGAAAACTTGACATAAAACCCGGGCTTAAGGCACCTTTGGCAGTAGGTGATGTAGTGGGAAGCGTAAGTTATGTTATGGACGGCGAAGAAATAGAAAATATAGATTTGATAGTCAAGGACAGAGTTACACAGAAGGGAATAATTTTCAAGATAAAGGAAATGTATGAAAATATATTTTTAAATATAAGAAAGGCGGCAGCTTGAAGTTAAAACCAACCTCGAAATCCCAAAGGGATGACGGGGTTTTTTATATCTGAAAATAGTTTAAATGTGGGACTGTGGGCATAATTTATTACAATTTTCATATTCACATTAATTATCAGTAGGGGCGACCGCCCACGTCCGCTCGTTATATTTCTTTGGATTATAATTCAAGACGGCGGGCATCGTCTTCTACAATTTTCATATTCACATTCATCATCGGTAGGGGCGGCCGCCCACGTCCGCCCGTTATGCGCTTCAGTTTATATTTCTTTGAACAGTAATTATCTCCGCTATGTCGTAAGATAATTATTTTATTTATAGAAAATAAGATTGTTTTAATTTTACCAAAGTGAATTATTTCATTAAAAAATACACAAAGTTTGTTTTGATTTTTATAAAAAGGATATAGATATTATTGAGTAAGCAATATTAATTTGGAGGTTTTTTATGGATAAAATTGAAAGTAAATATATAATTGATGAAGTTGAAGGCCTTTACAGAATCATTAAACTTAAGGATTTCAGAAAGACTGAGGGAGTAGTATTCGATGTAATGGGCAAATCTCTTGTACCTAAGGTGGATGCAATCGACAGAGTAATTCACACAAAAAGCGCAGTATCTCCGGGAGCCGTAGGAGACGTTGAAAGACCGTGGTACATGCACACTCACCAAGATGACAATCTATTTGTTCTTTATGGAAAAAGATATGTTGAACTTTACAGTGTTGAACATGGAAAAGTTGAAAACTTTGTAGTAACTCCAGACTATATTGAACACAACGGTGAAAAAGTGGTGGAAGGCGGAGCAGTACTTGTTTGGCCGATAAATGTATTTCACAGAGTAGTAAGCGGAGAAGAAGGCTCACGCTCAATAAACCTTGCTACACATTATGAAGGTCTCGATATGAGGACCAACTTCAACATCTATGATTTAAACACCGAAACTGGAGAATACAAGGTTATAAGAGAAGGTCATCAAGATCAAAACAACGACTAAAGGATTTATATTAAGGGAGTTTTAAAACTCCCTTATTTTTTAATCGAGGGGAGAATTTTTGTTAAAAATCCTTTGAATATATTGAAAAGGCTATATTAAAGAGTTTTTAATAAAGTAAAAATTTTATTGTTAATTTATAAATTTATTAGACGATTTGTAGATTGAAATTTGTTATTATTTTTGAAGCGAGATGTAGATAAATTTATTAGGAGGTATATTGAATGAAAAGAGTTATGTGTATTCCCAACTATTCTGAGGGAAGAGACGCAGAAAAAATCGATAAAATTGTAGAGTGTTTTAGAGCAAAAGAAAATGTCAAACTTATAGATTATCAACCGGATAAAGATCACAACAGATTAGTTGTAGAAGTTATCGGGGAACCGGAAGCTGTTATTGAAGCGGTACTTGAATCAGTAAGTGTTGCTACAGAACTTATCGATATGTCAAAGCATGAAGGCGCTCATCCGAGAATGGGAGCGGTTGACGTAATTCCATTTGTACCTGTTACAGAAGTGACAACTGAAGATTGTGTAGAATATGCTAAAGAAGTGGGTAAAGCAATAGGAGACATGGGCATACCGGTTTATCTATATGAAGATGCAGCTACTACACCCGACAGAAAGAATTTAGCTAAAGTTCGCAAAGGACAATATGAAGGATTCTTTGAAAAGATAAAACAACCGGAATGGAAACCTGATTTCGGACCTCAAGAAATGAATGAAAAGAGCGGAGCAACTGCAGTCGCAGCAAGATTCCATTTAATTGCTTTTAACGTAAATTTAAATACAGACAAACTTGAAATTGCAGAAGCGATAGCTAAAAAAGTTCGTCACATAGGCGGAGGACTTAGATTTGTAAAGGGTATAGGTCTTGCGCTTGAAGAAAAGGGACAAGTACAAGTTTCAATGAACCTTGTAAACTTTGAAAAAACAAGAGTGTATCAAGCTCTTGAAATGGTAAAATCGGAAGCTAAAAGATATGGCGTTACCGTTGCAAACACTGAACTCATAGGACTTATTCCGCTACAAGCACTTATAGATTCAGCTGCATATTATATGCAAATCGAAGACTTTAAGTATGAACAAGTTCTTGAAACGCTTTTAATTGAAGAATAATCAAATAAATTTTAGGGGGGCTAATATGGCTGAAGTAAAAACAGATATACAAATCGCTGAAGAAGCGACTATGTTACCTATAGTAGAGGTAGCTAAAAAATGTGGGTTACACGAAGATGAATTGGAAAATTACGGAAAATACAAAGCAAAAATCTCCTTTGATGCGATCAACAGATTAAAAAACGAAAAAGACGGAAAGTTAGTCTTAGTAACAGCAATCACACCGACACCGGCCGGAGAAGGAAAATCAACAGTGTCAATAGGACTTACACAAGGCCTTAACAAAATAGGCAAAAATTCCATAGTAGCACTTAGAGAACCTTCCTTGGGTCCTGTATTCGGAGTAAAGGGCGGAGCTACAGGTGGAGGATATTCACAAGTAGTGCCCATGGACGAAATAAACCTGCACTTTACAGGAGATTTGCACGCTATGACAGCTGCTAACAATTTGCTGGCTGCATTGTTGGATAACCACATTCACCAAGGAAACGATTTGGACATAGATACTAACAACATAACTTGGAAAAGGGTACTGGACATGAATGACAGATCTCTAAGAAACATAGTAGTGGGCTTAGGAAAAAAAGCGGACGGAGTAGTAAGAGAAGATCACTTCATAATCACGGTAGCATCGGAAATAATGGCGGCACTATGTCTATCATCTGACTTAGTAGACCTTAAGGAAAGACTTTCAAAAATGATAGTTGCATACAACAGAAAAGGTCAACCGGTAACAGCTGGAGATTTACACGCACAAGGTGCAATGGCAATGCTGCTCAAAGACGCTATAAAACCGAACCTTGTTCAAACGCTGGAAAACACACCTGCATTGATCCATGGTGGACCCTTCGCGAATATAGCTCACGGATGTAACTCTTTAATAGCTACAAAACTTGGACTTAAAATGTCTGATTACTTAGTTACTGAAGCAGGATTCGGTGCAGACTTGGGAGCGGAAAAATTCCTTGACATCAAGAGCAGATTAGGTGGATTAAATCCTGATGCGGTAGTAATAGTAGCAACGATCAAAGCATTGAAAATGCATGGCGGAGTGGCAAAGGACAACTTAAAAGAAGAAAATGTCGAAGCACTTGAAAAGGGATTTGCAAACTTGGGTCGTCATATAGAAAACATCAAAAAATTCGGTCTACCGGTAGTAGTGGCAGTAAATAGATTCGTACAAGACACAGAAGCTGAAATAGATAAACTCATCGAAAAATGTAAAGAATACGGCGTAGAAGTTTCATTGTGTGAGTGTTGGGCAAAGGGTGGAGAAGGAACAAAAGATTTGGCTGAAAAAGTAGTAAATCTAATTGAAACTCAACCTTCAAACTACAAACCTATATATGATGTAAATTCAAGCATAGAAGAAAAAGTAAATACAATTGTAAAGGAAATCTACAGAGGTAAAAAGGCAGTCTTCACAGCAGCAGCAAGAAAGCAAATGAAAAAGTTGGAAGAAATAGGCTTGGACAAATTGCCTATCTGTATGGCTAAAACACAATTCTCCTTCTCAGATGACAAAAATGCAACAGGAGCACCGACAGATTTTGAAATCACAGTACAAACAGTAAGAGTATCAGCAGGAGCAGGTTTCATAGTATGTGAAACAGGAGACATAATGATAATGCCGGGATTACCGAAAGTACCTGCGGCAAACAACATGGACATCAACGCTGATGGAGAAATTACAGGATTATTCTAAGGAGGAAAAATGTTAAAAGATTTATCGGTAAAAGAATTTGTAGCAGAAACCGCTTCTGACTCACCGGCGCCGGGTGGCGGATCGGTATCAGCTTTAGGAGCTGCACAAGCAGCGGCTCTATTGGGAATGGTTGCAAATCTTACTGTAAAAAGCAAAAAATATGAAGAAGTTCATGAAGAAATAAAACCGCTTGTCGATGAACTCAAAGCCCTTGAAGAAAAATTCATAGATTTTATAGATAAAGATGCAAATTCCTTCAATGGAGTAATGGAAGCATTTAAACTCCCTAAGGAAACTGAAGAAGAAAAAAAACAAAGATCTGCAAAAATTCAAGAAGAATATAAAAACGCAGCTAACGTGCCACTTACGGTAGGACTTGAAACTTTAAAATTGATTGACTATGCTGAAAAATTGGCTGAAAAAGGAAATCTAAACGCAATTACCGATGTGGGAGTGGGAGTTTTAAACATTAAACTTGCAGTTGTAGGTGCCTTCTACAATGTAAAAATAAATCTCGGTTCAATTAAAGATGAAGCGTATGTTCAAGAAACAAAGGAAACAATGGCAAAAGCTTTAGAAGAAGTTGAAAAAAGAACGGAACCCATACTTGAAAAAGTTGAAGCTGAAATAAACTGAAATATACAGAATGATAAAAGGGGATTTAGGTCCCCTTTTTATTAAATTTATGATTAATGGTGAGATTATGGAAATTTTATTAGTAGACTTCGGATCGACCTATACAAAATTTACTTTGGTAGATATGGACAAGGAAGAGATAATAGGGAGAAGCAGCGCAATAACTACCGTAGAAAGCGACGTTAGAGATGGCTATAATGAAGTCTTAAAAAAATTGGAAGAAAAATTAGAAAGAAAAATAAAACCGGATAAAATACTTGCCTGTTCATCGGCTGCAGGTGGACTTAAAATGTTGGCAATAGGTCTTACTAAAAATCTGACGGCAGAAGCTGCAAAAAGATCGGCCTTAGGTGCCGGAGCAAGAATATTGGACACTTATTATTATGAACTTTCAGAAAAAGACCTTGAAGAAATAAAAAATTCTCCCTGCGATATAATACTTTATTCCGGGGGTACGGAACACGGCAACAGAAGAAATGTAATAATAAATGCAAAAAAACTTGCAAGCGTAAAACCTAAAGTACCCATAATTGTGTCCATCAACTCCAATTGTCTTGAAGAAGTTGAACAAATTTTCACAGAGGCCGGGTTGGATTATTTTGTAGCTGACAATGTAATGCCGGTGGTAAATGTTTTAAAACCTGAAAGTGCAAGAGAATGTATAAGACAAATATTTATGAGCAGAATTGTCAATGCAAAGGGTATGGATACAGTAGAAGGTATTGTAGACGGAATTTTAATGCCCACACCTCAAGCGGTAATAAAAGCGGCTCAGGTGTTGTCATTGGGGACTGATAAAGAACCGGGCATAGGAGATTTGATGATTGTGGATATTGGAGGAGCGACCACAGATGTCCACTCCATAGGTTATGGACACCCCACGGATAACAGCGTCATATACGAAGGACTGATTGAACCTTTAGCCAAGAGAACCGTTGAAGGAGATTTAGGCATGAGATATTCAGCGCTAAGCCTTTATGAAGCGGTAGGAGAAGAAGACATAGCAAGTAATTTAAATAATCTGGAAATTGATATTTATGAAGGTGTAAAAAAACGTGCCGAAAATATAAAATTCGTGCCGCAAACCGAAGAAGACTATAAATTTGATGCCGCCATGGCAAGAACGGCAGTTAAACTTGCAGTAGAAAGACATGTCGGAACATTATTCAGAAGATATGTAAAAACCAAGTATGTGTACTTCCAAAAGGGTAAAGATTTGACACAACTTAAAAACGTGATTGGAACCGGCGGAGTGCTTGTCTATGCACAAAATCCAAAATGGATATTGAATTCTCTTGAAAATGATAATAAACTTGTATTAAGTCCCAAGAATCCCGACTATTATATAGATAGCGACTACATACTTTCTGCCATGGGGCTGTTAAGTATGGAATATCCTGAAGTAGCAATAAGAATTATGAAAAAGGATATCAGAAAAGCAAATTAAAAAGAGAGGGAATTAATATGAAACAAAGTTTTGATTTTTTTGTTGCAAATCCTGCAGGAAACATCACGGGATTTGTAGTATGGCCAGTATATCCGGGATATAGACCAGCCTACACGAAGGCAATTATGGAACAGATAGATACCACAGTGGAACAAGTCGGCTTTATCAGCCCCAGTTACGACGGACCACCACTTAGAATGGACATGGCGGGCGGAGAATTTTGCGGTAATGCCACCAGATCTTACGGATTATATGCAGCTAAGTTTTTAGACGAAGGCGGAGAAGGATATATAGAAGTCTATGTAAGCGGTGTTGATCATCCCATGTATGTGTTCGTAAATACGGAAGAAAACACGGCCTATGTGGAACTCCCCAAGGCTAAGAACATCGGAGAAATAACCATAGAGGACAGCACCTACAAAGTAGTGGAGCTTGAGGGGATTACACATGTGATCATAGATGACAGAAAAGAAGATAAAGACTTCGTTGATAAAGCTCTAAAGGCAGTTAAGGAAAAATTCCAATGCGAAGCTTATGGCATACTGTTCTACAATGAAAAAGAAGATAAAATGGTACCCTATGTCAATGTAGTGGAAGCGGATACCTTGATAAGAGAATCATCCTGTGGTTCCGGAACAGTTGCAATGGGATATTATCTAAACACAGATGAAGACGAAAATTTCAAAAAAATAATTCGCCAACCCAATGGAGAATTGGAAGTAAGAGCCGGCAAAGACGAAGAAGGACACATGGTTTACTCCATAGGAGGACCTGTGGAATTATCAGAAGTCAGAAAAGTTCAAATAGATATTCCTGCAGAAACGGTAAAAAAAGTAAAAGAAGATTATCTTGCACATAAAAAAGATTGAGAATAACAATCATCCCCCGGCTATGCCGGGGGATGATTGTTATTTTTAATATGTGTCGGGCGGATGTAGGGTACGATGTCATGAACGTCATGAATTATGATATCCAACAAAATATAACAATCGGACGAAGGCGTCCGCCTCTACAAAAAATGAATTTGAACATGGAAATGTAGGGGACGATGCCCTCATCGTCCCGCATTATGTGTCATATTAATACCTCGCCGAAAAACTAAAGCCTTTCACCGCATTTAGGGCAGTATTCAAAGTTTTGGTCAACGGGATATCCGCAATTAGGGCAAAACTGCCTTCCCTCTGAGATCAAAATCAAATCTCTGTCATTTATAGCGGGGTTTTCTCCCCTTTCTATTTGTCTGCCGATTTCGTCATTTAATTGGTAGATTTTTTCGCAACAAGTGTATTTTACATAGTAATTTTTGCCTAATTTTAAAAGTGGGATAAAGAAAAGTGAAAGGGCATTATATACTACGAATATTTCCATTCTTCCATACTTTCCACAATCGTGGACTTCCAAGGGAGAACTGTATTCTAAAGAGTCCCTTTTTTGATTCATTCCCATTATAAAAAACATATCATCACCTATAAGTATTTTACAACATTTATGGAATTATAGAAGTATTATTGATATAATGGTTGACAAATTATTATTTATTAAATTTAGGAGGAATTTTTTTATGGAAGACGGCGGGCAGAATATTATAGCCCAATTATTGCTTATAGCAGCTTTAACTTTAGTAAATGCTTTTTTCGCTTCGGCGGAAATGGCAGTTGTTTCCAGTAACAAGAGAAAGGTGGAGTCCAAGGCTGAAGAAGGGAGTAAAAACGCAAAAATACTCCTTGAATTGATGTTGGATCAGACGAGATTCTTATCCACCATTCAGGTTTGTATAACTTTGGCTGGTTTCTTTTCATCGGCATCTGCAGCCACGACTATTTCACAAAGACTTGCAGTGTTTTTGCATGACTATAATCTACCCTATTCGGGAGTTGTATCGGTGATAGTGGTAACTGTTATATTGTCCTTTATAATGCTTGTTTTCGGGGAGCTTGTACCCAAGAGAATAGCCCTTCAAAATCCGGAGGAAGTTGCGCTTAAATCTGCAAAAATCATGAAATTCGTATCGAAAATATTCTTTATTTTCGTCAAAATGCTATCGGTATCTACTACAGTCGTATTGAAGTTGCTTGGAAAATATTCTGAGGATGTTGAAGAAAAAATTTCAGAAGAAGAACTCAAGTCCTACATAAAGGTATCCAGTGAACAGGGTGTAATAAACGATGTAGGCGAAGAAATGATAGTTAAAATCATGGACTTTGATGACAAGATGGCATATGAAATAATGACTCCAAGAACTGACATATACATGATTGACTATGAAGAATTCAATATCTATAAATTAAATGAAATACTGGATATGGGATATTCCAGAGTGCCCGTCTATAGAGATAACACGGATAATATCGTAGGGGTTCTTTATATTAAAGACCTATTCGTAAATTATTCACTTAACAATTATAGGACAATTGAACTTGATAAATGTTTAAAGGAACCTTACTTCGTTCCTGAAACCAAAAAAATCGATCAACTTCTCAAAGAACTTCAGTCCACAAAGAATTATGTCGCTTTGCTCATAGATGAATACGGAGGATTTTCAGGAATGGTAACCATAGAGGACATAGTTGAAGAGATTGTAGGAGAGATAGAAGATGAGTACGATAAAGATGAACCTACAATTAAGAAAATCGCAGAAAATACCTATATCGTTGACGGTTCAATGGAACTTGATGAAATAAACGATCAATTGGATACCAAGCTCTATTCCGATAATCACGAAACCCTTTCAGGGCTTATGGTGGAACTTTTAGGATATATTCCTGAAGACGACGAAAAAGAATTAGTGGTAAAGTATAAAGACGAAGCTGAGTTGAAAGAACTGTCAGTAAAGGACAAACGCATTGAAAAAATAGAGCTGAAAATAATTAAAATTGAAAATAAATAAAAGTCTATTGATGTTTCACAATGGATTTTTTAGTAGAAAATTTCGGTTCTACAGACGGGTTTTTTAGGGGCGTATGCCTTCATCCGCCGTTATATTTTGTTGGTTATATTGCGGGACGATGAGTGCATCGTTCTCTACAATTTTCACATTCACATTTTATCCAAAAAGAAAGAAATGATTAATCATTTCTTTCTTTTTGGATAAAATAAGTATTAATTTAACTTTAATTTAATAACATAATGAAATATAATTGTAATAAGAATAAGTTTGTTGAACTTTTAACACCTTTTGGGTAAGTAATATTTGAAATTGTATATAATTTCAGAAATATGTAAAACAGAGGATGGTATTATGAGAAGAAAAATATCTGAAAATGTCAGTTGGATAGGCTTTATCGATTGGGAGCTCAAAAAGTTCCACGGTGACGAATACTCAATTATTAACGGTTCAAGTCAAAATGCCTACTTGATAGAGGAAGAAAAAACCGTACTTGTAGATACGGTTTGGTCGCCTCACAGATTTGAATTCATAGAAAATTTAAAATCGGAAATTGATTTGAACAAAATCGATTATATCATTGTAAATCACGGAGAAGTCGACCACTCCGGAGCTTTAAGGGATTTACTCAAGGAAATTCCCGGAACTCCCCTTTATTGTACAGCCAACTGCGTAAAGAGTTTGGAAGGGCAATACGGAAAGCTTGATTGGAATTTCAATGTTGTAAAAACCGGAGACAGACTTGACATAGGAAACGGCAAGGAACTGATATTTATTGAAATGAAAATGCTCCATTGGCCCGACTCCATGGCAACCTTTATGACCGGAAACAACTTGCTGTTTTCAATGGATGCCTTCGGTCAACACTTTGCGGCTGAAGAGCTGTTTAACGATCTTGTAGATGAAGAGTTGATGTATAAAGAAGCCATGAAATATTTTGCAAATATCATTCACCCCTTTGCACCCTTCGTAACGAGGAAAATAAAGGAAATCGAGGATATGAATTTGGATATTGAAATGATTGCGCCAAGCCACGGTGCAATTTGGAGAGACAATCCCATGCAGATTGTGGAAAAATACAAAGAGTGGGCAGGGGATTACAAAGAGGACAGAATTGTAATCGCCTACGATACAATGTGGGAAGGAACTACTGAAATAGCAAATAAAATCGCCTACGAAATCAACAAGAGAAGCCCTGAAACTGTGGTTAAGGTCTTTAACGTTTCCAAGTACGACAAAAATGAAATAATGACGGAAGTTTTCAGAGCAAAGGCGATAGTAGTGGGCTCACCTACGGAAATTAACGACATTTTATCAAGCGTTGCGGAATGGATTCACTTCTTAAAATCCCTAAAATTCAAAGGAAAAAAAGCTGCAGCCTTCGGAACTTACGGTTGGAGCGGCGAAAGCGTAAAAATACTTCAAGAGCAATTAAAGGATGCGGGATTTGATGTAATAGATGAGTTTGTCAAAGCAAACTGGAGAATGAACGAAGAAAATGAAGCTCAAGTTGAAAAAATGGTTGAGGCACTTTTAAAGGATCTGTAAAATTAAGACAAAGGTGAAATTTTATCACCTTTTAGAGTATATACAAACCAACTTGCACACTAAACTACTACAAAAATCGAAAATTTCTAAATCTCGAATTTTTGAAAATCGCAAACACGTTGACACTCAAACAATTCGATTTTCTGATAAAATTCTTCGATTTGAAATTTTTGCGATTTTTTCCGAATGTTTAGTTTAACAAGTTGGTTTGTTGTTTTATAAAAATTATGAGGTGAAATTTTATCACCTTTTTTTATTGCAAAAAATATAAAAAACATATTGACAAGAATTTTTATTGAGGATATACTGTGAATATACAGTATATACGGTAAGGGGATTATATGAACATAATTATATCCAATTCAAGCGAAGTTCCAATTTATGAACAGATAAAAAATCAAATTAAAAATCTGATTGCAACGGGCAAGCTTTCAGAAGATGAAAATTTGCCCGGAATGAGATCTCTTGCAAAGGATTTAAAGGTTTCGGTCATTACAACAAAGCGCGCATATAATGACCTTGAAGCTGAGGGGTTTATATACACGGTACCCGGTAAAGGATCCTTTGTAAGTAAATTGAATGTTCAATTGGTTAAGGAAAAAAGTCTTGAAGAAATTGAAAAAATTTTAAACGAAGCGATAATTGTAGCAAAAAGCTCAGATATCAAGTATGAAGAAATTGAAAAGTTGCTTGAAAATTTGTGGAGGTAATTGAAGTGAAAGCGTTGGAAGTTAAAGACTTATGCAAGTCTTATGGAGATTTTTCCCTGAAAAACATAGATTTCGACATAGAAACAGGCACGGTGATGGGGCTTATTGGTTCAAACGGAGCAGGTAAGACCACGCTTATCAAATGTATCTTGGACATGGTGGATTATACGGGAGATATAAGAATTTTAGGTTCTGAAATAAACGAAGAAGTCAAAGACAAATTGGGAATTTTGATAGAAGATGCCTTTATAAGTAATTTCATAAATATAAAGGAAACAGATAAGATATTTAAAAACATATACAGCAAATGGGACAGCGAATATTTTAAAGAATTGGTAAAAAGATTTGAATTGCCCTTAAATAAAATGAATTCAAAATTTTCAAAGGGAATGAGAATGAAGTATAAAATCGCAGTGGCACTCTCTTCAAGACCTGATTTTCTGATTTTGGACGAACCCACCAGCGGACTCGATCCGGTAGTGCGAGATGATATTCTTGATGTTTTTCTGGAATTTATGGAAGAAGAAAATCACAGTATTTTGATTTCTTCTCATATCACCGACGATCTTGAAAAAATCGCCGATTATATCACCTATATAGACAATGGAGAGTTGATTTTCAGCAAAGAAAAATATGACTTGATGGAAAACTACGGCATAATCAAATGTTCAAGAGAAGAACTGCTCAACATACCCAAGGATTATATAGTTAAGTACAGAGAATCCAAGTATTCCATAGAGGCTTTGACAAATAAAAAAATCGAGATCAAAAAATCTTATCCGGATATTGTAGTGGATAATGCGCACATAGATGAAATAATGGTTTTATATAAAAAGGGTGAAGAACTGTGAAAGCGATAATGTTAAACGATTTCTATAATTTAAAGAGCAATTTAAAGTCAGTGATCTTTACAATAGTCCTACTGAGCATATACCCCGCAACGAGAATAATGCAGAAGGATTTTAATTCGGTGTTACTTGTATTTATGATGTTTGTAATATCTTTTCTGGTAAATTCATATATTTTAAATACGTGTTTTTATGATGACAATTCCGGATTTACCAAGTATTTAAAAGCCATGCCCATTAAAATAAAAGACTATGTGGCAGCAAAATTTTATCTGCTGGGTGCATCCAATTTTATAGTCATATTAAGCTCATCTTTAATAGCTTATGTCAAATATCAAAGCGTTGAACTTACGTTTTTTGTATGTTTTTTATTGAGTTTTTTACTTGCGATCAACTTGATAAATCTGACTTTTATTATGAAGATGGGGTATGATAAATTTTCCATTTATGTAACAAGCATCTTCATAATCGGATATTTAATTTTATTCTTTGCATCTCAAAAAATAGGAGATGATATCTTAAATAAAATAATATCTTCTGTAAATATTTTATATTTATTGATAATAATAACCTTTGACATAGTGTTGATATTGATATTAAAAAACACATCAATTAAATTTTTCAAGGAGAGAATAGAATGACAAGAAGTTTGATATACAAAGATATTATAAACATAGTGCGTTCCAATGAAAGCAGGCATATGTTTATAATAATGCCCTTAATATTTTTTATAATGTTTTACATTCAGGGAGAGAGTGCGGCAATAGGTTATTTAACTGTAATAATTTATTCATTAATCATCAATACCTTTAACAATGACGAGCAGTCTTTATGCTACACTTACCTGAAAGGCACTGCGGTAAAGGCTACGGACATAGTAAATTCAAAATTTGCATTGTCAATTTGTTGCCAAATAGTTTCTTTGATTGTAGTATTTTTCATCTCCTTTATTATAAATACCACAATAAAGGCTACACCTATAGATGAATTTATCTCTTATTTTGCTACAAGTGCCTTTGTGATTTATGCCATAACCGTAATATATCTGGTATACATACCTTTTATATTCAAATTCGGAGTAAAAAAATCCTTAGTAGCTTTGTTTATATTTGCATTTCTATTGACCTTTGCCTTCGGAATGATCATGTCTAAATTTAAAAATATAGATATAAATTTAAATTTATCCACAAAGAGTATATTTATTATTTTAATATTTTCAGGGCTATTATTCTCGTTTTTATCCTATATAATTTCCATAAAAATAGTTAAGTCGAGAAAATAAAGAGGTATAAATATAAGGGTGATATTATGAGCGAGGATTTGGTTAAAAATAGAGATTATAGTGATTTTCCCTTTGAAGAAGTATCAGATACAAGATGGGCTTTGTCCATGGGCGTACTTTTCGGAGGATTTCTGTGGATGAGTTTAAGCGGAGGATTTATATTTTCCGATAATGACTTCATAAATGGAGCAATGAATTTTCTTTTATTCATATTTGTGGAAATTTCATCTCTTTTTGTGCTTGATTTCAAATGGCCTAAAAGATTGCTTAAACCTCTAAAACTGAAGGATTTGTTCATAATAATCGCTGTTTTGATACTTACCTATGCGGCGGCGTTTTTCTCATTGTCCTTTTTGGACATAGGTGAAGCGGTGGAAAATCCGGTAGTGGATTTTATAAGTAAAGATAATATGTTGCTTTTGGGAGCAGTGCTTTTTATACAGCTCTTTGTGGAAGAAGTGCTTTTTGTAGTGCCTTTTTTGTTTATCTACAATAAATTTAAAGACAAGAGCAAAGTTTTTGCATTAATGACGGCGTGGATTTTAAGCTCGTTGATTTTCGGGGCATTGCATCTGCCCACATATAGCTTCAACTTTGCTCAGAGTTTTTTAGTCATAGGTTCAATTAGATTTGTCCTTAGCTTTGCATATATTTGGAGAAAGAATTTATTACTTCCCTATATAATTCACGTTCTTTATGACGGATTGATATTTTTGTTCATATATATAGCGAAGACTCAAGGTTTGGTCTAAGCATAATCGAAAAATAAAAATGACAAATCAAAGATTTCCTGTTATACTTATCAGTGCCTGGTATAATCCGCACAAGTGGCGGGACTTGTTTGAGAGCTCCAAGAATAAAAAAATTAGGGCGTTATTTTTATGAGTTCTCCTATAATTAGGAGGTTTTTTTATGCAAAAATTTAAGACGAGAGAAATTGTAATAGTGGGAATAGCTGTGGTGATAAATATAATCGGGGCCTTTATAGCTGTAGTTACCAAGGTGCCGCTTTTACTTGACCACATAGGGACAATGATGATCTGTTTGATGTTCGGGTGGAAATTGGCGGTAGCCTGTGCCTTTGTTTCATCCTGTATAGTGGCGATGCTTTTTGATCCCTATGCACTTCCCTTTGCTCCTACGGGAATGCTCATGGTTTTTATGTTGGGGATGTTTTTGAAACAGAACTTTATTGATAAATTCGGTGCACCTGTTTCAATGATATTTATCGTGTTGCCTGCAGCCGTATTGGGAGCTGTTATTGCAGGGTATATCTTCGGCGGAGTTACCTCCAGCGGTTCTTCCATAATCGTGAGATTTTTGATAAATTCAGGAGTAAATCCGGCAGTTTCCACTTTTGTAATACAGTTTTTCATGGAATACTTCGACAGACTCATGTCTTTTTATATAGTAGAGAAAATATATGCGAGGTTTCATATTGATAAGATACAGTAAAATTTTAGAAAAACAAAAAAGAGAAATCGTACTATTGGTGGGCAGACCCTGTTTTTGGGGCAAGTGTACCTTTTGCGACTATATAGATGACAACTCAAGGGATGATGAGTACATGATAAACTTCAACAGAGAGGTACTTGAAAATGTAACGGGAGAATTCGGAAAACTGGAATGCATAAATTCCGGTTCTGTATTTGAACTGCCACTCCAAACTCTCCAAGATATAAAAAATAAAGCAAAGGAAAAAAACATAGCTACGCTCATCTTTGAAGCACATTTTGCATATAAAGACAGACTTTCCGAGATAAAGGATTTTTTTAACGAGACGAAGGTGCTGTTTAAAATCGGAGTTGAAACCTTTGACAAGGATTTCAGAGAAAAAGTGTTAAATAAAAATGCCAAGTTTACAGAAGTTGAAGAAGTTGAAAAATATTTTGATGCACCCTGTTTGTTAGTAGGTGTGGAGGGTCAGAGCAGGAAAATGATAGACAGAGATATGGAGATAATAAAAAATCACTTCCGATGGGCTACGATAAATATATTTGTTGAAAACACCACAGATGTGAAAAGGGATGACGCATTGGTTAAGTGGTTCATGGATAAGTATGGATATTTAAAAGACGATCCGAGAATTGATTTTCTATACGAAAACACAGATTTCGGTGTTGGAGCGGAAGAATAGTATGGAAATTTCATAATTTCCCGTAGGGGTGGTCTCCTTCGTCCATCCGTTATATTTCGTCGGTTCATAATGCGGGACGATGAGGGCATCGTCCCCTACAATTCTTATATTTATGTTTCGCAGGGGTAGCAAGTGGCTTGTTATTTTATCAAAAATTTGTAAATAGGGGAAACCCTATTTTTTTATTATAAATTTACTATAAAATGTTGCATTTTATGTGAGCATATATTATAATATATTAAGGTCAAAGAAGGTCAAAAACTTCTCGAACCACACAATAAGGAAGTGATTATTTGAAATACAGAGATTATTATGAAATCCTCGGAGTTGACAAAAGTGCCACTCAGAAGGAAATTAAATCAGCATATAGAAAGTTGGCAAAAAAATATCATCCCGATTTAAATCAAGGTGATGAGACTGCACAAGAAAAATTAAAAGAAGTCAATGAAGCCTATGAGGTATTATCGGATAAGGATAAGAAGGAAAAATATGATAAATTCGGCTCAAATTACGACTTTGTAAACGGAGCTAATTTCGATCCCACTCAATACGGATACACTTATACAAATGCGGGCGATGGAGGCAAATTCTCAGATTTTTTCAATATGTTTTTCGGAGATGAAAAAACCACCGGTGGATTCAGTTTTTCCGATATATTTTCAGATATGAACTCCGGAAGCAGAAGAAAACCGAGCAAGACAAGACAAAGATACAACACGGATATAGAGATATCTTTGGAAGACGCCTATAATGGTGCACAAAGACAGCTTAATTTATACTTGAATGACAAGCCGATAACTGTAGATTTAAAAATCCCGGCAGGTATTACTCCCGGCAAAAAAATAAAGGTAAGAGGAGAAAAATACGGAGTTTCGGGAGATATTTACTTTAAGATAAACCTACGCCCCGACAAAGAATTAAAACTCGAAGGGCTTAATATCTACAGGGAAAAGGAAATATATCCGTGGCAAGCGGCTCTTGGAGACACCATAACCGTAGAAACTCTCGACGGAAGGATAAAACTGAAAATCCCGAAAAATACCAAGGGCGGATCAAAGCTCAGAATTGCAGATAAGGGATTTAAAGATCTAAAGGGAAACAAAGGAGATTTATATATAGTATTTAAAATAGTAAATCCGACTAATTTAACTGAAGTACAATTGAAATTATACGAACAATTGAAAAATATTTCTTAAGGGGAGGAATGGATATGAATTTTGAAAAATTTACTCAAAAATCACTGCAATCTTTGCAGGATGCACAAAACATCGCTTCGTCCTACGGCAATCCTCAATTGGAGGAAATCCATTTAAACTACGCACTTACAAAGGATAAAGACGGACTTGTTCCGAGAATTTTAAAATATATGGGAGTCAGTGTAGATGATGTAGTCAGGGATTTAGAAAGAGAAATTGAAAGACTTCCAAAACAAAGGGGTTCAGATGTCTATGCATCAGGAGAATTTAAAAAGATAATAGATGATGCCGGAAAATTTGCCATAGATTTTAAAGATGATTATGTATCAGTGGAACATCTATACTTGGCATTGCTATCCTTAAACGGTTCAAAGTCAAGAAAGATTTTTGAAAAACACAGCATAACCTTAAACGGATTTTTAAGTGCATTGAAAAAAATCAGGGGGAATCAACTGGTAAATACCGACAATCCGGAAGCGACCTATGACGCTCTTGAAAAATATGGAAGAGATTTGAGCAAGGACGCAAGAGATGGTAAAATCGACCCTGTAATAGGACGAGATGAAGAAATCAGAAATGTAATTAGAATACTTTCCAGAAGAACAAAGAACAATCCGGTGTTGATAGGTGAACCCGGTGTGGGAAAAACAGCCATAGTTGAAGGACTTGCGCAAAGAATTATCAACGGAGACGTTCCCGAAGGTCTAAAGGACAAGACGATATTTTCTTTGGACATGGGAGCTCTTGTAGCCGGAGCCAAGTACAGAGGAGAATTTGAAGAAAGACTTAAGGCTGTGTTTTCCGAAGTAAAAAAATCCGACGGACAGATAATAATGTTCATAGATGAAATTCACAACATAGTCGGAGCAGGCAAGACCGAAGGAGCAATGGATGCTTCCAACCTTTTAAAACCCATGCTTGCAAGGGGAGAACTTCATGCCATAGGCGCTACAACTCTTGATGAATACAGAAAATACATCGAAAAAGACCTCGCCCTTGAAAGAAGGTTTCAAAAAGTTCTGGTTCAAGAACCCACAGTGGAAGACACCATTTCAATTCTAAGGGGATTGAAGGAAAAATACGAAATATTCCACGGAATAAGGATTTCAGACTCCGCAGTAATAGCCGCAGCAACACTTTCAGACAGATACATTACAGATAGATTTTTGCCCGATAAGGCGATAGACTTGATGGATGAATCCTGCGCCATGTTGAGAACCGAAATAGATTCCATGCCCACAGAAATCGACGATGTACGAAGAAAAATTCTTCAACTGGAAATCGAAAGGGAAGCACTAAAAAAGGAAACTGACGAACCATCCAAAAATAGGCTTCAAATACTGGAAAAGGAATTATCTGAAGAAAAATCCGAATTTGATAAATTAAGCGCAAAATGGGAAAGCGAAAAACATGAATTAGATAAAGTAAAAAACATCAAAAAAGAAATAGAAGATGTAAAACACAGAATAGAAGAAGCAGAAAGAAATTACAACCTCGAGGAACTATCAGAACTTCGTTACGGGAAATTGCCACAGCTGGAAGAAGAATTAAAAAAAGCGGAAAGTGTAACCAAGGAAGAAGACTCCATGGTCAAGGAAGAAGTAACAGAAGACGAAATCGCCCACGTAGTAAGCAGATGGACAGGAATACCCGTTGAAAAGTTGAACAAAACCGAAAGAGATAAATTAATCAATCTTGAAGACACACTTCACAAAAGAGTAATAGGACAGGATGAAGCGGTAAAAGTCGTAAGTGATGCGGTACTTCGTGCAAGAGCGGGTCTTAAGAGTGAAAACAGACCCATCGGCTCCTTTATATTTTTAGGACCCACAGGTGTGGGTAAAACGGAAACAGCAAAGGCACTTACTGAAAACCTATTCGACGACGAAAAAAACATCATAAGGATAGATATGTCGGAATATATGGAAAAACATTCCGTTTCAAGACTTGTAGGTTCTCCTCCGGGATACGTTGGATACGAAGAAGGCGGACAATTGACGGAAGCAGTAAGAAGAAAACCCTACAGCGTAGTGCTTTTTGACGAAATAGAAAAGGCGTATCCCGATGTATTTAACATATTGCTTCAAGTACTTGATGACGGACGACTTACGGATAATCAAGGAAGAACTGTGGACTTTAAAAACACCGTAATAATCATGACTTCAAATATAGGATCGCAATACCTGCTTGAAGGAATAGGCGAAGATGGAGAAATCACCGAAGAAGCAAGAGAACTCGTAAGAGGAGAAATGCGAAGAAGATTCAGGCCTGAATTTTTAAACAGGGCGGATGAAATAGTGATGTTTAAACCTCTTGCAAGAGATGAAATCTACAAGATAATAAAAGCTACAATCAAAGATATAGAAGACAGATTATCTGACAGAAATATCAAAATAGAAGTTACGGAAAAAGCTTTGGATTTCATATTGGAAAACTCCTACAACGTACAATTCGGAGCAAGACCTGTAAAGAGGTATATCCAATCAAATATTGAAACAGAGATGTCCAGAATGATAATCAGAGATGAAATTACCGAAAACAGCAAAGTAAAAGTTGATATAGAAGAAGATAAACTGAAAATTACAGTTGCATAAAGACATTTAAAAACATCGGTTTTCGCCTTGGCGAAAACCGATGTTTTTAATTTCCGAACACCTACACGATAAATAGTCGTAGAAAAGTTTGGTTTATTTTAAATTGTGAATGAAGAGTCCGGATCTGGGTTTGGGTTCAAACCATGTGGATTTGGGGGGCATTTCTTTATTTGCATCTGCTACCGCCATGAGTTCTTCAAGGGATGTGGGGTACAGGGAAAATGCTATTTCCATATCGTCTTCTACTCTTTTTTCCAGTTCTTCTATTCCTCTTATGCCTCCGATAAAGTCGATTCTTTTGTCGGTTCTTGGGTCTTGAATTCCCAGTATTGGAGATAGCAATTTATTTTGAAGTATTGAAACGTCCAAGTCTTCTATTACATCTCCTGTATTTTCTCCTTTATAGGTGAGTTTGTACCAATTGTTATTCAGATACATTCCAAATTCGGATTTTTTTGAGGGTTTTACCTGTTGTGTGCTTTTTTCTAATTTGAAATTTTCTTCTATCTTTTCAAACAGTTCTTCTTCGGAAAGACCATTTAAATCCTTGAGTACTCTGTTGTAATCATAGATTTGCACATTATCGGAAGGAAATAATATGGAGAGGAAGTAATTGAATTCTTCATCACCTTTAAATCCCGGATTCTGCTCTCTTCTTTTTAAAGAGACCTTAGCCGCCGATGCGCTTCTGTGATGACCGTCCGCTATATAGAGATTTGGAATTTCAGCGAAGTAATTTACAAGGTCTGAAATTATATTTTCATCTCTTATGGTCCAAATTCTGTGTCTGATGCCGTCATCGCTTGTGAAGTCTATTTCGGCATCGCATTTAACACATTGTTTTATTGTATTTTTAATTCTCTCTTCGTTTTTGTAAGTTAAAAATATGGGACCGGTGTTTGCGTCCAGAGAATCGATGTGATTTATTCGATCAACTTCCTTGTCTGCTCGTGTTTTTTCGTGTTTTTTAATGGTTCCGTCCAAGTATTCATCAACGGATGTTGCACATACAAGACCCAGTTGAGTGTGGTCCTTCATGGTCATCTCATAAAGGTAAAGGCAATTTTCATCTTCTTGCATGAAGTAGCCTTCATCCCACATTTTTTTGAAGTTTTCGAAGGCGTGCTTATTTATTGCAATGTTATCTCCATCAAAGTCCTCGGGAAGTGTTGCAAGGGGTAAATCCACTTGCAGAAAGCTCAAGGGGTGTTTGCTTATTTCTTCTCGTGCTTCTTCGGTATTGTATACGTCGTAGGGAAGAGCTGCAATTTTTTCAGCGTATTCATTTTTTGGACGAATTGCTTTAAAAGCTTTTATTGTAGCCATATAATCCTCCTATTTTATAAGTCTTACTCTTACTACACCTTCTATTTTCCATAGTTCTTCTTTTAATGACTGATCTACTTGTGAATCTATGTCTATCATGGTATATGCCCAATTGCCTTTGTGTTTGTTCAAGAGGTTTGCAATATTTATGTTCTTTTGAGCCAGTACGGCGGTTATTTGTCCTATCATGTTGGGAATATTTCTGTGGTTTACAGTTATTCTGTGTACGCTTTGACATTCTCCCATATCGCTGTCGGGGAAGTTGACGGAGTTTTTGATATTTCCGTTGTTGAGGTAGTCCATCATTTGGTTTATCACCATTTTTGCGGAGTTTTCTTCGCTTTCCGGGGTAGATGCTCCGAGGTGGGGAATGTTGATGGTGTTGGGAAGGGTCAAGCTTTCGGCATTTGGAAAATCAACTACATATTTTGCCACTGTGCCGTCTTTTAAAGCTGTTCTTAATGCTTTTAAATCCACCAAACCGTCTCTTGCGATATTTATGAGGCGAAGTCCTTTTTTAGCATTTTTTAAAAGTTCCGCATTTACAAAATTTTCCGTGTCCTTTGTAAAGGGAATATGGATTGAGATGTAATCACATAGGCTGAAGAGTTCCTTGGCATTTTCCATGTATTTTACGTGGGTGTCCAAATCCAAGGCGCTTTTAACTGAGATGAAGGGATCCAGTCCGTATACGTTCATGCCCATGCTGACACCCATTGATGCGACCAGTCTTCCTGTGGCTCCCAGCCCTATTACTCCTAAATTTTTTCCGAATATTTCAGGGCCTATAAAGTTTTTCTTGTAGGATTCCACTTCTTTTTGAACTTTTTCGTCTTTGTCAAGGGTTTTGACCCATTCTATGGCATCGACGATTTTTCTTGAAGAGATTATCAGCGCCAAGGTGACCAGTTCTTTTACGGCATTTGCGTTTGCTCCCGGAGCGTTTGAAACCACTATTCCCTTTTCGGAACATCTTTCTATGGGGATATTGTTGGTTCCTGCTCCTGCTCTACCGACGAATCTGACGTTTTCTCCAAATTCAAATTCATGTAGATCGGCACTTCTGACTATAATTGCATCGGGGTTTTCTTCATCTGCATTTATTATGAAATTTGGAGTCATAAGCTCCAATCCTTTTTTTGAAATATTGTTTATCGTTTTTATTTTATATGTTTTAACAGTATCCATATTCACTCCTTAAGAATTTTGCATTTCAAAATCTTTCATGTAATCCACCAAGGCGCGCACTCCTCCCATGGGCATGGCATTGTATATACTTGCTCTCATGCCGCCTACAGATCTGTGACCTTTAATGCCTATGATGGATTTTTCCTTAGCGCCCTTTACAAAGGCTGCATCCAAATCTTTATCTCCTGTGACGAATACCACATTCATAAGAGATCTTTCTTCAGGTTTAATATTATTTTTATAGAGTTTGCTGTTGTCTATAAAATCATATAAAAGATTTGCCTTTTCTTCATTTATTTTTTGAATAGCCTTTACTCCACCTAAATTTTTAAGCCATTTCATGACAAGCCCGCATATGTATATGCTGTAACAGGGCGGGGTATTATAGAGCGAGTCCTTTTCAATATGAGTTCTATAGTCAAACATCGTGGGAAGTATCCTGCCGTCATCAGGCAGAAAATCTTTGTTTATACCTACAATTGTAAGACCGCTGGGGCCTAAATTCTTTTGCGCTCCGGCAAAGAATATCTCGAACTTATTAACATCGTATTCTTCAGAAAGTATATTTGACGACATATCGGCAACCATTTTTGTATTTAGTGAATTAATCACTTGAGGTGAGATCCTGGTTCCGTAAATCGTGTTATTGATACAAAGATATAAATATTTTGATTCTTTGTCAATTTCATCTTCATTAATTTTAGGAACACAGGTAAAATTTTCATCTTCGGATGAAGCTAAAATCTCTATATTTCCAAATAGTTTTGCTTCTTTATAGGCCTTTTTCGCCCAGGAACCGGATATCACGTAACTCGCTTTATCGTCTTTTGACAAAATATTCATTGGTACCATGGCAAATTGGGTCGATGCTCCGCCCTGTAAGAACAATAATTCATGATTATCGTCTAAGTTTAGAAGTTCTTTTAGCAAGGCTTTTGTTTCCTGATGAATTTCGTCATATTCAGCGCTTCTGTGGCTCATTTCCATAACGGACATTCCACAACCCCTGTAGTTTAACATTTCTTCCGAAGCTTCTTTTAAAACTTCTATGGGCAAAGTTGCAGGGCCGGCTGAAAAATTATAGATTCTTTCCATTTTATCCTCCTATGTTCAATATTAATCTTTATCTATTTACTATAGGAATAAAGATTTACAATATTATACTCTCATTATCGCATTAATACAATGGGAAAATCCCAAGGAAAACATTTATTCATCAAATTTAACTAAAAGTTTAAATCAATTTTACAAAAATATTCAGCTAAAAATAATAAGATGGAAAGTAATTTTTTGGTATAATAGAGATAAAGTGAGGTAATTATGAAAACATCATATATATTAATGTTAGTGACTATAATTTCAAAGGTTTTCGGACTTGCAAGAGAAAAAGCTCTGGCGCATTTTTTCGGAACCGGTATGATAGCAGATGTGTTTTTAGTGGCATTTCAAATTCCCATGACCTTTACCAACGTCATATCGGGAGCAACTGCCAACGGATACATACCTATTTATAACGAAGTGATGGAAAAAAAGGACCGGAGCAGTGCAAATAATTTTACTGCAAATCTTTCAAATATAGTTTTTTTATTTTCTCTTGTACTTTCAATTATAGGAATTGTATTTGCTGAAGGGCTTGTGAGTCTGATGGCTATAGGTTTTGAGGCGGAGAAGTTTGAGCTTGCGGTATTTATGACCAGAGTTGCTCTTTTAAGTCTATGTGCAACTTCCGTATTTTCCATTTTCAAGGCCTATCTTCAAATCAAAAAACATTTCATAGTGTCCATTGCCCATGCAATTATCATGAATATCATAATAATTGCTTCCATGGCAATATCCTACAAATTAGGAGGAAGATATCTTGCCTATGGAATTTTTGCAGGCTTTGTATTTCAATATGTAATATTTTTGCCCTATTTAAAGAAAACGGGCTACAGACATAATTTAAGTCTTAATCTCAAAGATGAAAATTTTTTGAGACTTCTTAAAATAATACTTCCCGTAATTATTTCAACATCGGTGATTGAACTGAACTTCATAATATCAAAATCTCTGTCCTCTTCTTTATTTTCCGGAGCTATTTCATCTCTTAACTATGCTTATAAACTTCAAAGTTTTGTAACGGGGATAGTGGTCACATCCATAGTCACGGCGGTTTATCCCGAGATGGCAAAATTCGGTGCAAAAAGAGATTACTCGGGGCTTAAGTACCAAACGGGCGAGGCCTTGATAACCATGGCGATATTGGTAATTCCGGCATCCATAGGTCTATTTATATTTTCAGAGCCCATAGTTAAATTTTTGTTTTTGGGAGGAGCATTTTCAAAGTGGGATGCGCACATCACAGCTACGATTCTTTCCTTTTATGCGCTGGGGATAATCGCCATAGGCATAAGAGAGATAATATCGAGAGTTTTTTACACGGTAATGGATGCTAAAACTCCTGTTATAAATTCAGTGATAATGGTTGCTATAAACATAGCTTTGAGTATATTGCTCATTAAAAAACTTGAAATCAGAGGGCTTGCCCTTGCAACTACGCTTTCTTTCATAGTAGGGGCGATAATGATCTACATAAGTGCAAGAAAGAAGATAGGAGAGATTTTTTCTAAAGAAGTGATAATAGAAATTTTAAAAATAATTGTGGCATCTGTTATCATGGGGGTTGTTTCAAAACTGTTTTTCGATTTCACCACATACTCCTTAGGAGAAAGGCTGGCGCTTATTTTATCCATAGCAGCGGCGGGAGTCGTTTATCTCGTGATGCTGGTAATATTAAGGAGCAAAGAAATTTTCAATATCATAAATAAAGTTAGAAAGAAAAAATAAAAAATTCACATTAATTAACAGTGGGGCGGACGCCTTCGTCCGCCCGTTATTTTTTGGGATTATAATTCGGGACGATTAGGGCACCCTCTACAATTTTTATATTTGCATTCATTTTTTTGTATGGATGGATGCCTGTCAATCCGTTATATTTTTTGGGATTATATATTCGATATTGAATTAATTGGATTTAAAAAAATTGAGATAAAAATATTATGACGATGGCAACGGGTGATATGTATTTAATAGATACAGTCATCCATTTTTTTATGATGGGGTTGGTAATATTGGCAGCTTTTATGGTATTGTCCATGCCCCATACATAGCCACAAAAAATTGCGATGATAAAACAGCCGATTACCAAAATATAATTGCTTTCTATTATATCCAGCAAATTGAACAACTCATCGTTGTTTATGGATAAAAAAGCTATAATTGATATTATAATCACGGAAATCAGCAGGGATTTAGGCCTTGAAAATCCGTATTTTTCCGTCAATAGTCCTACAATAGCTTCAAGTATTCCCACAGAAGAAGTAAAGGCTGCTATATAAAATCCAAGATAGAACAGCACCGACAATATTCTTCCTCCGGGGACTATGTTAAAGGCATTGGGAAGAGTCAAGAAACTAAGAGCTACTCCCTCCGTTGCTTCCAATCCCGTGGCAAAGACTATGGGCATTATCATTAGGCCTGCCGCAACTCCTGCAAAGATCAAAGCTATGCAAACAACCGCTGCGGATTTGAATATATCTTCATCTTTGTTCTTTATATAGGAGCCGAAAACCATGGATCCGAGCATTGCAAGACCCAGAGCAAAGAAAGCTTGTCCCAGACAGGTGAGCATTGAGCCCAATGTGAATTTTGAAAAGTCCGGCAAAAATAAAAACTTAACACCTTCAATGGCACCCTCAAGCCTGAAGGATGATATGATAATTATCGCCATGATGGCAAAGAGCATGGGAATTAAAAATTTAGATACTCTTTCAACTCCCTTTTGAACTCCGAATTTGATGACCACTACATTTAACATCAGATTTATTATAAAAAACATAAATACCGATGTTTTGTTGGCATTGAAATTATTGAAGAAGCTTTGAACTTCTTCAGGGCTTAAATTTGTCAAATTTCCTGCAATGCTTGATACAACATATTTGAAAATCCATGAATAAATAGGGGCTGTGTAACCCAGTATTAAAATTGCAGCGACCAAGTGCAAGTATCCCGCATAGTACCATTTTTTGCCGGGAGCCAGAGCTTTGTAAGCGTCTATGGCTGTTTTTTGAGTGGCAAAGCCTATGGTTATTTCACAAGTCATAAGAGGTATTCCTATTACGAGTATAATTGCTATGTACATTAAAATAAAAATTGCGCCGCCGTTTTCACCGACTACATAGGGGAAGCGCCAAAGACTTCCTATGCCCAGTGCAAGACCTATGGCCACCAGAATAAATCCCACTATGGAACTGAATCCTTCTTTTTTTTCCAATAAAATCACCTTCCATAGATAGTATAATATAAAAGAAATAAAAATAATATGTAATATTTAATAAAATCCTGCGTATTAACTATTGAAAGACGAGCTCGAGAGGTGATGATATTGGAATATGGAGAAGAAATATTGTCTATGAAGAATTCAATTGAAAAAGAACTTGATTTTGAGACTTTGTATGACGATTATTTTGAAAGAGTTTTTAAATTTGTATCTTACAGAATTAACAACTATGAAGATGTTAAGGATGTTACCTCTGAAATCTTTCAAAGGATACTGAAAAACATAAATAAATACAATCCTCAAAAGGGAAAGTTGGAAGTATGGATTTTTACAATTGCCGGAAATAAAGTAAAGGACTACTATAGATTTAAAAATAGGTTTAAATTGTTGTCTATAGAGGCCTTTACAGATTTTTTTGAAAGTGAAAAAGCCACAGATGACAACTTACAAAGGCTCGAAGAATATGACTATCTCAGGGAAAAAGTAAGAGAACTTCCTGAAAGACAAAGACAGATTTTGAGTTATAAATACGGAGCCCAGCTTTCAAATAAAGATATAGCGGAGCTTATGGATATAAGTGTATCAAATGTGGGAGTTATTTTGCACAGGGCAATTAAAGATCTAAAAAAGAAAATGGAGGGCTACTATGAATAGAAAAGATATGTTTTCTGAAAATTCAGAACATGAATTTAATAAAGACACAGAGAATTATGAAGATTTTGAATTTGAAGAAAAGCTGAGAAATCTATATAGTCCTCAAAAGAAAGACAAGGATGAGGTGCTATATAAAGTGAAGAAAAACAATAAACACAATGGATTTAAGGTTGCGACAATAGCGGCATGTCTTCTGGTGGCAATGCCTTTTACATCACTGGGTAAGGAAATCTACACGGTGATAAAAGAAGCGGTTCTTCCTTCAGGAAGAATTACGGTAGTTGAAGAAAAAGTAGATGAAGAAGCTCTAAAAAACATGAGCATGGAAATACCAAAAGGACTTGAAGCCTATGACAAAGATGGTAACCCATTGACACATTTAAAATACGGACAAAGAATGTACAACAAAGACGGCGAAGAAATAGTATCAACGGTATATGATGGCAAAACAGGGCTTACCACAGGATATACCAAAGAACAAATGGAAGCTCAACAAAAAGATTATACTTATTATGAACCTCAAGAAGAAATAGCAGATAAAATGTTAAACTTTAAACCTCTGATTCTGCCTGCAAAATATGAATATCAATTCGCTGAAATATTTTCGGAAAAAAGTGAAAAATCGGATTATGCACATTTCTTTTATAAAGATGAAAAAGACAGAGAAATAATACTTTTTGAAAGAGTTTCTTCTGATGAAGCCGGATATGCCACAGGCGACAGCGACGTAGAAGAAATAAAAATTGACGGCATAGATATCATATATCACGGCAAAGACTCCTTCGATTTTGAAAAGGACGGCCTGCTTGTAACTCTTATGTGCAGAGATATGAACTACGACGAAATTGTAGAAGTATTTAGAGATTTGGAACTTTATAATAAATAAATCAACCCTTAAAATATAATAATTAATTCATTTAAAGGAGGAACGACAGCAGTTCCTCTTTTAAATTTTATGAAATTATAAAGTTTTAAATTTACATAGAATATAAAAAATATTGAAATAAATAAGAAATGGAATTATAATTATATTCTATAAGCGGGTATGGCGGAACGGCAGACGCGCACGGTTCAGGTCCGTGTAAGGAAACTTGTGGAGGTTCAAATCCTCTTACCCGCACCACAAAATGCATTAAAAAATTTTATTATAAATAATCATCCCCGGGCATAACCGGGGATTTTCTAATACAAGTAGGGGACGATGTTCACATAGTCCCGCATTATGAACCGATGAAATACAACGGGCGGACGAAGGCGGCCGCCCCTACGAAAAAATAATGAAAATATAAAAATTGTAAGGGGTGCCCACATCGTCCCGCATATCGCCATCACATAATATCGCAAAACGACAAATAAACCACTACGGGCGGATGAAGGCATCCGCCCCTACGAAACATAGATATACATTAACCGACAAAACACAACGGGCTAATATAAAAAATCCCTCCCATTATTTAAGAAGGAATTTATAATTTTTATCAGCCTATTTAATCAGCAATCTACTCCGCCGTCAACTCTTATCAATTGGCCTGTTATAAAGGATGAATCATCTGTAGCTAAGAAAAGAGCCACAGTTCCGATTTCTCTACCATCACCCAGTCTATTAAGAGGGCTCATTTCCTTCATAAATCCTAAAGCTTCTTCTCCGCCCGCATCATCAAGCATTTCGGTGCGTATTGCTCCGGGAAGAATTGCATTTACTCTTATTTCAGGACCTAAATCCCTTGCCATGGCTCTTGTAATACCGTTAACTGCATGCTTTGCCGTTGTATATGCAAATCTTCCCCATCTTGAAGAAGTACTGGCAATGGAACTTGTGTTGATTATTATACCCTTGCCCTTTTCTTTCATAACCGGCGCACAAAGCTGTGCAAGCTCAAGGTATGAGGTGACATCGATTTTCATAATTCTGTTGAAGTCTTCCACTGAAATATCGGTTATACTGTCGTAATTAATAGCTCCTGCATTGTTAAAGAGAATATCCACTGTGCCATAGGCTTTTATGGTTTCGTCAAACACCTTTTTAACTTGATTATCTTCAGCTAAGTCAGCCACTACATACATGGCTTCTCCGCCCTCGGATTTTATATTTTCAACAACTTCTTTAGCCCTTGCTTCTCTTCTACCTACAATTACCACCTTTGCTCCTTCTTCAGCAAACAAATAAGCTGTGTCTCTGCCCATTCCTGAAGTTGAGCCTGTGATAATAGCAACTTTTCCATCTAATCTACCCATTTTTTTCTCCCTCACTTTATAATAAAATTTAAATAAGTTAGCAATAAAAAAACCTGAAATTTAATAATCATAGCGGTATATGATTTTTCCGTCTTTCTTCACATAATTGTTGTAATAATCTGCGACATTTTGCGAAGAATCATCATCTGTAAAATTTTGTCTTACTAAATTAAGGATATGAGTAAAGCCGAATTTATCTTTTATCTCAAGATTGACTTCGACTTTGTTTCCTTGAGGAACGCCAAACTTAATTTTTTTGAAATTTATGAAACAGTCAAATCCCTGAATTTTATCTATGGTGGCTTCGCTTTCATCTTTATATACTATGTTGTAATCTTCTTTATGTGTGAGTTTATCGTCAATATAGAAGACGACACTTGCAACTTTAGGCTTAAACATATCTTTAATATCTTCTTCTCTTTCAATTAAGTGGTCATAATAAATCGAAAAATCCAATTTATCACCGGGAATTTCAAATTCCTGCACTTCATCACCACTTGAATAGGAATAAGATACGGGAATCGCATGAATGCTAAAGGTTAATTCCTTTAAAGGGAAAATTTTTTCGTCAATTCTTTGAACTCGTGTATTCTCATCATTTGCCAGTGAAAAATTCCCAACTGTAAATTCTTTATCCATGGGGATATTTCTATTAAAAATGAAGTCGGATCCGACAAGTACCATTTGTTCTTCAACTCCGTTTATGGATAAATATGCTTTTGAATTTGCAGAATATTCCTTGGGTGTTATTTTGTAATTAAACTCAATGGTGTTTTTATCTTTGTCGAAGTTTTTGAAATCGTAGTTGGAAAATTCTATGATGGAATTTCCTTCTTCAACAGCGTTTAATACTGTACTATGGACCATGGATCCGTAGGAATCCATAGAACTGCTCAAATCTACAATCCGCATTCTCAATCCTTCCATATCTTCTTTAATACTAAGCAGAAAATAAAAGTTTAAACCTATAGCTAAAATGGCTACAAAGAGAATTAAATATTTTTTCAAATTCATTTTACGCCTCTTTTTTGTCAAACGTTATTAATATACAACTATAATTAGGTAATAAATATATTATCACAATTATTAATAATGTAAATAGACCCTAAAATTATTGACTTTAAAATAAAGAATCTATATAGAAAAATTCAAGCACATAAAATAAAAATCAGTCCGCTACAATGGACTGAAATAAATTATTTTGCAATATAATGATTGTTTGATTAGCCTTGTAAACCTCTTGATTGCCTATCCATGTCTTCTATGACTATGTCAAAGATTTCTCCCAAGGTGGAACAGTATTCAAGCACTTGCCAAGGCTCATTTGTGTGAAAGTGGATTTTTATCATGTTTTCTCCGCCAACGGCCAGCAGGCAGTCGCCGCTGAAGTTTTCGTTGAAATATTCTCTTATTTCATCTTCCCTTAAATTCGTTCCTTCTATCAACAATTGTGTATCATATCTAAATTCTATCATTTTTTCTCCTTTATCTTATAATATCTACATTTCTATCCTTAAGTTCTTTGTCTATGGCTGAAATAACTGAAAGTTTATCGGCGCTCCAAAGGGGCGCTATTAGTTTTTCTTTATTGGCATCTCCAGTGAGTCTGTGTATGACCACATCTTTAGGCAACATTTCAATAGTGTCGCAAACCAATTGTACATATTCATCCTTTGAAAGGAGTTTAAAGGGGTTGTGTTTATAGTATTGGTACAATGGGGCGTCATTTTGTATGTAGAGGGAGTGGAATTTAACGCCGAAGGGGTGAAGTTTCGATACATAATCTACGGTTTCAAGCATTTCTTTTTTTGTTTCAGTGGGCAATCCGAAGATTATATGCACCAGGTACTTAATGTGATTTTTCTCCAGTTTTTTAATGTTCTCATGGAAAATCCCATGGGAGTAGCCTCTTTTTATAAATTCTATGCTTTTCTCATGAATGCTCTGCATGCCGATTTCAAGAAATAAAAAAGTTTTTTGATTTAGGCAGGTGAGCATTTCCATGACTTCATCACCCAGACAATCTGCCCGCGTGGCTATAGAAAGACCTACAATTTCATCCCTTGATATAATATAATTATACAATTTTTTTAAATTTGTTACATCTCCATAGGTGTTTGTAAAATTTTGAAAATAGGCGATGTATTTTTCCGACTTCCATTTTTTCTTCAACAGATTTTTTTGCGCTTCAATTTGCATGTCTATGTTTTCAAAATCCGATGTAAAATCTCCGCTTCCTCTTTCAGAGCAAAAAATACATCCTAAGGAGCTTATGGTACCATCTCTATTGGGGCATGTCGCACCGCCGTCCAAAGACAGCTTAACTATTTTTTCTTCGAATTTTCCTTTGAAAAATGTATTGAAATCCAAGAATCTTCTCATACAATCACCGCTAAGACATTATAGCACACTTTGGATTTACTTGATATAATAAAAGTTTAGGAGGGTTTCATGTCACAAAAGGATAAAAAACTCAATAATTATATGATACTGGCTGAGGGTTTTTCTGATAAGGGAGAATATGAAAAGGCCGTTGATAACTATTACAAGGCTATTAATTTTGCAGATGAAAAGGAACAGGAAGAGATATTTTTCGAAATAGCTGATATTCATCTTCTCAAGGAAAATTATTCAGAAGCTGAAAAAGCATATGATGATATTTTAAAAATAAACAGCTATTCCGCCGGAGCCTATTACGGACTTGCTCTGACAACGGAGCTGAGACAAGGAAATGTTTCCCGTGTGATAGAAAATTATAAAAAGGCCATAGAGATTGATCCCGGATATGATCGTGCATATTATTATTTGGCACATCAGTATTTGAAGCAAAATGACAAAAAATCAGCATTGGAAGCTTTAGAAAAGTGTCTTGAATTAAATCCTGAAGACTATGTAAGCTGCAACGATATCGGGTCCATCTATGAAAATGAAAAGAATTTTGAAAGGGCGGAAAAATATTTCAGACAAAGTCTTAAAATAAATCCCGAATATTTCAGAGCTCTTTACAACATGGGAGTAGTTTGCAAGGCGAGGGGAGACAATGAGAAAGCTCTGTCATATTATAAAAAAGCTAAGGAGTTTTCGAATTTTGAAAATATATATTTGAATATGTCCGCTATATATATTGAAGAAGAGGATTTGAAATCAGCTCTTGATATTTTAACAAAGGGCATAAAATTCAATGAAGACAGCATAAACCTGCATTACAACAGAGCTTGTGTCAATGCGAAGCTAAAGGAATTGGACAAAGCTGTAGAGGATTATAAATGGGCAGTAGGTTTAAATAGAGATGTTGAGATTTGGGCGAGAAAAGATCCCGATTTAAAAGATGTCATAAAAGGAGTAAAAGATGATAATAATAAAGACGCTTGAAGAAATAAAAAAGATGAAAATCGCGGGCAAGGTTTTATCCGATGTTCATCACGAACTTAGAAATTTGATAAAACCCGGCGTAAAAACTATTGAATTGGATAAATTTGTTGAAAAATACTTAAAGGACCAAGGAGCATTTCCTGAACAAAAGGGATATGAGGGATATCCCTATTCCATCTGTTCAAGTGTAAATGACGAGATTTGTCACGGCTTTCCATCGGAATACGAATTAAAGGATGGAGATATAGTCACCATAGACATGGTTGTAAATGTCGATGGGTGGCTTGCCGATTCGGCATGGTCCTACGAGGTGGGAAGTGTATCCCAAGAAGCCAAGAATCTTTTAAAAATTACAAGAGAGGCGATGTATAGGGGAATTGAAAAGGCGATCATAGGCAACAGACTTGGCGATATAGGGCATGCAATTCAGTCTTATGTTGAGCCGAAGGGATACAGCGTTGTAAGGGAATTTGTCGGACACGGAATAGGCAGAGAAATGCACGAAGATCCGCAAGTATTGCACTATGGAAAACCGGGAAGAGGTGTTAGAATTACAGAGGGCATGGTGTTTACCGTAGAACCGATGATAAATGCCGGGGCCTGTGATTTAGTCATAGATAGTAACGGATGGACCGCAAGAACGAAGGACGGTTCGCTTTCAGCACAATACGAACATCAAATCGCCATTACGAAGGATGGACCTGTCATAATAACAGATCAGGGAGATTGTTGATAATTTTAGGAGGAACATGAGCAAGGGAATAGACATTTTAAAAGATGATGTAATGAAGGTGATGGTGAAGTTATCATTGCCTCTTATGGGAACAGCTTTTATACAGATGGCATATTCCATGGTGGATTTGATTTGGCTGGGAAAGGTGTCTACAGAAGCTGTCGCCGCAGTGGGAAGTGTCGGGTTTTTCGTTTGGATTTCTCAAGCACTCACCTTAATCGCAAAAACCGGACTTTCGGTGGGCATGAGTCAGGCCTATGGAAAAAATGACAAAAAAAGCCTGATAAGCATAATGAGGAGCGGTTTCCAAGTTAATTTTATAATCTTTGTGATATTAACTTCAGTATGCATTTTTTTTAAGAAAGAACTTCTGGGAATTTATAATTTGGAACAAAATGTTGAAGTTCTCGCAATGCAATACTTTGAAATAGTGATATTGGGGTTTGTTTTTACCTTTCTAAGCGCATTTTTTTCCGCCGTGTACTATGCGGAAGGAAATTCAAGGATGCCTTTCAAAATATCCACCATATCACTTGTCACAAATATAGTTTTGGATCCGGTATTAATATTCGGAGTGAGTATTTTTCCGGAAATGGGAGTTAGGGGAGCTGCAATAGCGACGGTTTTTGCTCAAGGTCTGCAGATCTTTATATACTTGTTTCTCGGCAAAAAATACGATGAGATATTTACAAAAGTTAATTTTTTTGAAAAATTCGACCTGAAATTTTTTATAGATATTTTGAAATTGGGAGTTCCCACATCTATCACATCCATAGTCCATGCTTTTGTAGGAATAAAATTAAACAGTTACATAGCGGCCTTCGGTTCAGCTTCGGTAGCTGCATATACCATAGGCTCTCAAATCGAATCCATATCATGGATGAGCGCGGAGGGATTTGCCACTGCCTTAAGCACGATATTCGGGCAAAATTACGGAGCGGGAAATTTTAAGCGATTGAAGGAAGCAAGAAAAAAGGGCTTGAAAATATTGACATACATAGGAGTTTTTGCCGCAGGGCTGCTCTTTATATTCGGGAAAAACATTTTTGAAATCTTCATACCTGTGGATGCTCATGTAATAATGATAGGTGCCAACTATTTAAAGATAAATGCCATATCGGAGTTGTTTATGTGCTATGAAATAGGAACAACAGGAATGTTAAACGGTTTGGGACTTACAAAATACCCTGCAATTAATTCAGTGATATTAAACGTAATGAGAATTCCCATAGCTCTAATGTTAATGCCGATACTGAATGTAGACGGAATCTGGTTTGCAATGTCGATTTCAAGTTGCATAAAGGGAATTACAATACTTTTAATTTATGTATATTTAAGAGATAAGACCTCCGGATTTAGGGTAGATATGGAAAAATATGTAAGCAGAGTAAAGGATGTAGTTTAGGAGGAAATATGATAGAACAATTAAAAAAACCTGAAGAGGGAGAAGAGATTGTAATTTTAAGTACGAACCACGGCGAGATAAAAATAAGGCTTTTTCCTGAAGCTGCACCGAAAGCGGTGGAAAACTTTAAAGAGTTGATAAAAAAAGGATATTATGACGGATTGATTTTTCACAGAGTAATAGACAACTTCATGATCCAAGGCGGAGACCCTTTGGGAACGGGAGTTGGCGGAGAAAGCATTTGGGGCAAACCCTTTGAAGATGAATTTGATTTGAATTTCAGAAATTTCAGAGGTGCGTTGTCCATGGCAAATGCAGGTCCCAATACTAACGGTTCGCAATTTTTTATAGTTCAAATGGGTCCCATTGAGGATGAAACAATCAGAAAAATGAGATCAGCAGGTGAAGAAAAGGGATATCCCGATGAAATAGTCGACGTCTATGAAAACCTCGGCGGAGCGTACTGGCTTGACGGCAGACATACCGTATTCGGACAGGTGTTTGAGGGCATGGAAACAGTTGATGAAATCGCATCGGTCAGAGTTGATTTCAGAAACAAACCCGTGAAGGACGTAATTATTGAAAGTGCAAAAATAGAGTTATGTTAATTTAAATATTAAGAAAAGCTTAAATTTAAGTATTTAGGCTTTTTTGTATTTTAATCTGAATATCAGATGATATAATCAAATTGGTGAATAAAATGAAAAAAGTTTTTTATGCCCTATTGGCAATAGCCTTTGCCTTTATGGCATTGTTTATCGGAATATACTACAGCGGATTTTCCCTTGCTAAAAAAGACGATATAAAAATAAAAAATTCTGTCAAAACTGAGCAAAAGGCGGAAGTCCAAGAGCCTAAAACCCATGAGGTGAAAATTTGGGCGACAGGGGACATAATGTATCATATGCCTCTATATAAAAATAATTTTAATCCAGAAAATGCGGAGTATGACTTTTCAAATTACTACAGAAGAGTTTCAGAGTATTTAAATGGTGCGGACTTAGTAATAGGCAATTTTGAAAGCACCATCAATAGGAATAAACCCCTTAGTGGACATCCCATGTTCAACACTCCTCCCGAAGCTGTGAAGTATTTGAAGGAGTCAGGATTCGACATTTTATCCACGGCGAATAATCATTGTTTAGACACGGGAGTTGAAGGGATTTATACCACTATAGATGCAATGGATAATGTAGGAATTAAACATTTTGGAACCTTTAAAGACACAAGAGAACCCCTTATAGTTGAATGCAATAATATAAAAATCGGGTTGATTTCCTATTCCGAGATATTTAACGGACTGGATCCCTTGGTGGGCGAAGACCAAAAACACATAATATCTCCTCTTGATGAAGAACTCATAATAAATGACATCACCCGACTTAAAAATCGAGGGGTCGACTATATAATCTGTTACCCTCATTGGGGCATAGAATACAGCAGAATGCCAAGCGAAACTCAAAAATACTTCAAGGATTTTTTAATAAAAAACGGAGTCGATTCGGTTTTAGGTTCACATCCTCACGTCATACAACCCTTTGAAACTATGGAATTTGAAGAAGATGAAAAATTCACCATATACTCCATGGGCAATTCCATCTCCAATCAAAGGATAAAATGGATTGGAAGAAGGGGTGTGGAATCAGGAGTATTCGTGGAATTAAATCTTGAAAAAACAGGAGATAAAACAAAGCTTAAAAGTTATAATTTGTTTCCCACTTACGTAAACAGGTACATCGATGAAAGAGGAGTTATTCAATCGGAAGTGGTTCTTTATTACGATTTGTTGGAAAATGGAAAATACCGTGATATTTTAAGTGAAGGAGACAAGGTCTTTGTAGATGAAAACTATAAAGAGACTATGGAAGTTTTAAATAGCAAAGTAACAAAGTAAATAATAGAAATTAAAAAACGGAACTCATGTAGCTAATTCTCTACTGAGTTCCGTTTTTTGTAGGGGCGTCCGCATTCGTCCGCCCGTCATAATTCGCTATATAATATAATGCGGGACGATGAAGGCATCGTCCCCTACAATCTCACATTTTTATTCATTATCCGTCGTGGCGGATGTCCGCGTCCGTTCGATACAATTTCATATTTTTATTCATTGGTCAATTGGTCGTTTCAGTTTTTTATACAATGATTATCTACATATTTCCCCTGTAGGGGCGGTCGCCTTCGTCCGCCCGATACACAACAGACTAACCGATTCCCATAGATGTGACCTGTGATTTAAAGGGATTATTGCACCTTCAATATGCCTTTGATTTCCTTCAAAAGGTCAAGTTGCGTTTCATAAACACCGTCTACATCTTCGTTTTCGGAGTCAAATTTATAATATCTTGCGTTGTTTTTGCCATAGGGCTTGATATCGCAAATCCTGAAATATTCATATGTAAACTCACCTAAATGCTGATCGAATAAAAGCTCTATATCTCCGTCGTGCAAATCCTGATGATTTTCTTCGTCGGATTTTTTTAATGAAGAGAGAAGTTCTGTAATCTGCTCTATCATTTCATCGCTTAATTCTATATCTTCCGGAGTCTTTGAGTCGCCATCTTCTCGCATTATTTGAGTTTTCAAAGTGTTAAAAGAATATTTTTCACCTGAGGCGAAATCTATTGTGTAGGTGGGCAATTTGGAGTCTGTATCTTTATTTTCTTTTTCTGAAACAGTATCATTTTTTGTGCATCCTATTAAAATAAAAGCAAGCACGAAAATTAAATATTTTTTCATAACATCACCTCTTAAATAATAACATATGGTATACTATAATCCACTGATTAAAATAAGAGGTAATTATGAGCAGGAAAAAGAAAAAACAAATTACATTAAGAGATATTAAAAAGATTGAGCTGACGGAAGAAGAAAAAAACATTGCAAAGAAAAAATCTATACTTACAATACTTCTGTGTATTTTGTGGCCGGTTACATTATTTATGCTGTGGCCCGGAGCAAGAAATGCCTTCGGAAATTTATATTTTTTAATTGCCGCAATCTCAATTTTAAATGTGGCGATGACTTATTTGTACTTAAATCTCGAAATCTCAAGAGATAAATACATTTCCTACACCTTCAATTCCGGTATCGGCAAAATAGAGAGAATAGCCATGTTGTTTTTAATTGTGGAAGTGGTATTTATCCTCTTATATATTTTTGTACTTAATTGAGAAGATGTGATTTTAAAACTCACTTAGGGATTGACAAATATACGATTCCGATGTACTATATAAATAGTTGATTATGAAGATAATCGATTATTTTTTAACTTAAAGGACAAAGATGGTCAAAGGTGATTATATGGCAAAACTTTCAAATTCAATTGAAGAATTTTTAAATGCTCTTTTAGAAGAAACAGACGGAATTTTAGAAATTCAAAGATCGAAAATTTCAGACAAATTTAATTGTGCCCCGTCGCAAATTAACTACGTTTTGACTACAAGATTCACACCCTATAAGGGATATTATGTTGAATCAAGAAGAGGCGGTGGCGGTTATATTAGAATAGTAAGGGTAGAAATAAAGAATAAGAGCAGAATGGAAAAAATATTTAATGATGAAATCGGAGAATCTTTAACTAAGGGAAAAGCGGATCAAATAATCGACGAGTTGGTACATCTTGAATATTTAACAGACAGAGAAGCTGAACTTATAAAGGTATTGATAAATGACAGGTCCTTAAATAAGGCCAATGAAAATAAGAATGAACTTCGAGCGGATATATTGAAAAATATAATGCTTGTGATTCTACAATAGGAGGTTACTATGCTTTGCGATAATTGTAAAAAAAACGAAGCTATTATTTCATATACAAAAATGATCGGCAATGAGATAGATGAAGTGCATCTTTGCGCTGAGTGCGCTGAAAAAAAGATGAAGGAAGATATGGTTTTTAACAATGTTGTGACAGATAAAGTGGAAAGTTTTTTAAGGGAACTTTTTAAGCTTACGGGTAAAAATGAAAAATTTGTCGGAGATAAGAAGTGCAGCAGTTGCGGAACTACTTTTAAGGAATTGGAGCAAAACAGACTTGGTTGTGAAAATTGCTATGAAGAGTTTAAGGACGAAATAGAAAGCATGCTTCAAAGCCTGAAATTTTCTTCAAAACACATAGGTAAAATTCCCAAAGGTGCGGGAGAAGCTCCTATCCACAGACGTGAAGAAGAAGAATTGATAAATAAATTAAAAAATGCCGTAGATACTGAAAATTATGAAGAAGCGGCGGTTTTACGTGATAAATTAAAGGAGTTAAGAGAGACAAATGAGTGTAATATTATACAATGAACTTAAGTTGTCAAGAAATGTATCAGGTCTTAATTTTCCGTCAAAAATCGATAATGAAAGCGCAGAGAGAATCCTGACAAAGCTTGATTATATATTGAGTAAAAAAGAGTTCAAACTCAAGAGGACAAGAGATTTATCCTCTCTTGAAAAACTGCAACTCTATGAAGATTGTGTTTTAAACGCGAGCATATTGAAGCATGAACACTTCAGCGCGGTATTTATCGATGAAAATGATTTAGTTGTAAGAGTTAACGGCGATAATCACATCGAGATATACAAAAGTACCAAAGAGAAGAACTTACCTGATATTTTTGAACAAATAAATGAAGTGGACGACTATATTGATGATAATATAAAGTATGCCTTCAGAGAGGATTTCGGATACTTAAATTCCAATCCAAATTATTGCGGAAACGGACTTGTGGCGGAGGTGTATCTCCATTTGCCGGCAATTAACTATTTTGGAAGAAATTCTCTTATGAACACTTTAAACAGGCTGGGATACAATATCAGTTCCCTTAACATGGGAGATAAGGCAGTGGGTTCAATTTATAAATTGTCCTTGGACAGAACAATAGGTATAGATGAAAAGGAATATCTAAGTAAGTTGATTAATATTTCCAATGAAATAGAGGATATGGAAGAGCAAAACAGAAAAAAACTCTATCTTGATGAAATTATAGACTTGGAAGATTTAGTTAACAGAGCCTTTGGAATTCTGAGAAATTCAAGGGTTATAGATGAACTGGAAATGATAGATAAAATGAGCGATTTGTTTTTGGGAATAGAACTGAGTATTTTGAAACCGAAGGAAAAATTGGACTTGATAGATTCTATAAAACAATTTAAAAACGGTCATCTGCAAGTGGAAAGGGGAGCACTTTTAGATGAAAAATCGCGAAATATTTTAAGAGCTAACAATATAAGAAAGATGATGAAGGAGGTTTTTTAACCTATGAATATATTCGAAAAATTTTCTCAAAAGGCGCAGAGGGCAATTTTACTTGCTCAAAACGAAGCAAGGGAATCAAGAGTTAACTATGTGGGCTCGGAACATCTTTTATTGGGAATAATGAAAGAAGGTTCAGGGACGGGAGCAGATATTTTAAAATCCATGGGTCTGGATTATAAGACTTTAAAACTTGCCACCTATGAAATAATCACAAGGGGCAATTCAATGCCAAATGCAAATTTGATATATACTCCAAGAACCAACAAGATATTTGAACTTGCCTTTGAAGCGGCAAAGGAAGATGGACTTGAATTCATCGGCACGGAACACATACTTCTCGGAATTATAAGAGAAGGACAGGGAATTGCCATATTGGTATTAAGAAGATTGGGAATAGACGCAGCTACTCTTGAAAATGCAATAATGAATACTGAAATTGATGAAGAAGATCAAGAGAGTTCAGAAAAAAAAGACACCACGCTTGGCAAGTACACCATAAACTTAAATGAAAAGGCAAAGGAAGGTAAGATTGATCCCATAATCGGAAGAAGAGCAGAAATTGAAAGGGTAATTCAAGTTTTATCAAGAAGAAAAAAGAACAATCCGGTGTTAATCGGTGAACCGGGAGTTGGGAAAACTGCCATAACGGAAGGTCTTGCAATGCGAATCATCAACAAAGAAGTTCCTGAAATAATGCAAGATAAGATCATAAGAACCCTCGATGTTTCGGGACTTATTGCAGGAGCAAAGTATCGTGGAGATTTTGAAGAAAGGCTTAAATCTGTAATAAATGAAGTTATAGATTCAAAAAACACCATTCTTTTCATTGATGAAATGCACGTGATAATCGGAGCGGGAGCGGCTGAAGGGGCAATTGACGCCTCAAACATTTTAAAACCCTTTTTAACCAGAGGGGAACTTCAAATAATCGGCGCGACAACTATAAATGAATACAGACAAAGAATAGAAAAAGATCCCGCCTTTGAAAGAAGATTGATGCCCATAACTGTAGAAGAACCCACCATAGAAGACTCGATATTGATAATAAAGGGATTAAAAGAAAAATATGAGGAGTTTCATGATGTGGAAATTACCGATGAAGCCATAGAAGCTGCAGTAAAGCTTTCCGACAGATATATAAATGACAGATTTTTGCCGGACAAGGCCATAGACTTAATAGATGAAGCATGTTCAAAAATAAGAGTAAAAAACTTTGAAAGCCCTGATTTTAAATTGGAGTACGAAGCTGAACTTGAAAGAATAAACAATGAAAAGAAAAAGGCGGTAAGCAATCAAGATTTCGAACTGGCTGCATCCTTAAGGGATGAGGAACAAAATCTCAAGAAAGAATTCGAAGAAAAAACCAAAAAATACAAAGACAGCAAGGAAAGAGAAAAGGTGACCTACGAACAGATTTCGGAAATAGTATCCAACTGGAGTAAGGTCCCTGTAAATAAACTTGATGAAAGAGAAAAGGAAAAACTCGTAGATCTGGAAAAGAAGCTTAAGAAGAGAGTAAGAGGACAAGATGAAGCCGTAGATACAATTGCAAAGGCGATAAAAAGATCAAGAGTGGGACTTAAGGATCCCAATAAGCCCATGGGAGCCTTTATATTTGTAGGACCCACGGGAGTGGGTAAAACCTATCTTGCAAAATGCCTTGCCTATGAACTTTTCGGCAGTGAAGAAGACATGATAAGGATAGATATGTCCGAATACATGGAAAGATACTCCGTATCCAGACTTATAGGGTCACCTCCAGGATATGTGGGCTATGATGAAGGCGGACAACTCACAGAGGCCGTCAGGACAAATCCCTATACCGTGCTTTTACTTGATGAAATAGAAAAGGCGCACCCCGACGTGTTCAACATCTTGCTTCAAATACTGGATGAGGGAAGACTTACCGATTCCAAGGGCAGAACTGTAAGCTTTAAAGATACGGTTATAATCATGACATCAAATGTGGGCGCAAGCAGTTTAAAAAATAAGACGACCATAGGATTTTCCGATGAAGATAAAGAAACCGGTGAATACAATAAAATGAAGGAAATAGTAAATTCCGCACTGAAGGATACCTTTAAACCCGAATTTTTAAACAGGTTGGATGACGTAATAGTCTTTAAGGAACTTGGACCTAAGGAAGTTCAAAGCATTGTCGTAATAATGCTTGATGAATTGAAGGAAAGACTTTCAGAAATGGGAATAGATGCAACCTTCACCAAGAAAACCGAAAAATATATCGCTGAAAAGGGATTTGACAGAAACTTCGGCGCAAGACCTCTGGAAAGAGCCATAAGAACTCATATTGAAGATGAACTTGCCCAAAAAATCCTCGAAGGAGAATTCGGCAAGGGAGATGCGATAGAAGTGGATTTCAACAGAAAATTAATTGTAAAAAAGCTTGACGGAGCTAAAAATGAAGAAAAAGAAAACGAAGTTTCTATGTAAAAACTGCGGTTATGAATCTGCCGGATTTTTCGGGAAATGCCCATCTTGCGGAGAATGGAACACTTTAGAAGAGGTTGAGATAGTTTCTGCAACAGCAAATTCAAATAAAACAAAAAAGAAGACCGGTTCAAAAAAACTTGCGGATATAGAATCCTCATCTTCCTTTAGAGTAAAGACGGAAATAGAGGAATTTAACAGAGTGATGGGAGGTGGAATTGTAAAAGATTCCATCTCCATCATCACTGCAAAGCCGGGCGCAGGCAAATCGACCTTGCTTCTTCAAGTGGCAAACGATCTGGCAAAATCAGGCTATAAAGTGCTTTACGCTTCAGGAGAAGAATCGGAAAATCAAATAAAAAACAGAGCGAACAGAATAGAAGAGGAGATTTCTGAAAACATATATGTCTATTCCGAAAATATTATGGACTATGTACTTGAAGAAATTGAAAAAATAGATCCCGACATGGTAATCATAGATTCAATTCAAACCTTTACACTGATGGAACTTCAGTCCAGAGCGGGAACTCCCACTCAAGTGATGGAATGTGCACACAAGCTTGTGGATATAGCCAAAAATCCTCAAAGGCCGAGAATGATATTTTTAGTCGGGCAGATGACCAAGGAGGATGAACTTGCGGGTGTGAGGTCCTTGGAGCATTTAGTGGATACGGTATTATTAATTGAAAGCGAAGACAATGAAGAATTAAGATACTTGCTCACTACAAAAAACAGATACGGATCCACAGGAGAGATGGGATTTTTTATCATGACTGAAAAGGGGCTGTTGTCCTTAGATAACCCTTCGGAATATTTTATGACCAGAAGAAAAACAGGAGAAGAGCTTCCCGGTTCAGCATTGACAGTGATAAGAGAAGGGACAAGGCCTATAATACTTGAGATAGAAGCACTGTGCTCTCAGAATTTCTTGCCCTATCCATCAAGAATTTCTGAAAATATGAGAAGAGAGCAACTCAACACCTTGATTTCAATATTGGAACAAAGAGCGAATTTGCGACTTATAGATAAAAATGTAGTCGTAAAAACCACAGGTGGTATAAAATTAAAGGAAACAGCATCTAATCTTGCTGTGATAATGAGCATTTATTCGGCGGCAAAAAATATAGCCATAGACACATCAACAGTCTTCATTGCCGATGTCGGACTTACAGGAGAATTAAAATCCGTGCCCTCACTGGAACTCAGACTTAAAGAAGCGGACAGACTGGGATTTAAAAGGGCCTTTGTGGCTTCGGTGAATATAAATAAAAAACATTTTGATAATCTTGAAGTCATCAAATGTGTTAAAATATCAGATGTAATTGAAAAAACCATGAAATAAAAATTTAATCTCAATAGCATTTTTATAATAAAGAATTTCCTGACGGGATATTTTTAGTATTTAACGGGTAGAAATTGTTTTGAACTCTAAAAATAGTATTTATAAAATACACGGAATTTAAAATATTGTAGTTAAGGATGCTAAAGAGATTATTTTATTGTAAAAAACAAAAAAATGATATAGATTAAAATCTAAAATAAGAAGAAAGGTAATTGATTGAAATATGAAAAACATAAAGAAAACCTCTGAAAGCAGAGTGTCCTTTACCCACGCCACTCTCCCGACGGATTTAAACGAAGGGGGAAGAGTATATGGTGCAAGGCTTCTTGAATGGGCGGACAACATTTCTGCGGTAGTTGCGATAAAACACAGAAGAGGTTGGGTTACTACAGCGGCATTTAACAGTTTTGACTTTATCCAAGCTATAAATTTGGGAGATTTTATTTATGGAAAGGCCTTTATAAGCGGAGTAAGTGAAAAATCCATGGAGATATTTGTAAAATTTATCGGAGAAGATTCGGTATCGGGGCAGAGATATGTAGCGGCCATGGGATTTATAACCTATGCGGCGCTTAAATTAAAAGATGGCGAAAAACTTGCAGGCATAGAAGGAGAGACTGAGGAAGAAATTGAAATCATAAAGGGCTATCCCCATAGAAAAAAATTCGACAAGCAAAGGTACTTGGAGCATAAAGAATTAGCGGCTAAACTGGATTTAGAAGATATTTAAAGCAGAATTATTTCATAATATAAAATCTATTCAATAATAGAATACATTAAACATTTTCACAATTTTCCATTTTCACATTTACATTCATTTTTGTAGGGGCGGATGCTTTAATCCGCCCGTCATATTTTGATGTCGAGCATAATTCGGCATGATAAGGGAACAGTCCTTACAATTTTCACATTTGCATTTATTTTTTACAGGGGTGGATGCCACGCTGAAGCATGATTATTTTAAAAGTGAAAAATTTTTTCCCAAAGTTTAAATTCACCCGTTGCATATCTATCCTTTAAAAATCCGAAGCTTAAGTAGGACCCGCCGAATTGCATTAGAAGGCAAAGAAGTACAATGCCCACATAGCCTGCTGAATTCAGCTTGAGAAACAAATTCGTCAAATCCCTAAAATACATTAAAAGTAGAAACAAAACAATCCACGAAGCATTTTCAGGAAATAAGTTCGCCGCGGAGAATATAAATATATTTGCAAGGAACAGGGCGGGAAGTATATTGACATCTTTTATTTTTAAAAAGTATGCAATGGCTATATAAAGGCCGTTAAAAAACAATACAGTCAATAATTTGAATATTCTGTCCTTCACATATATCTTGTATATATTATAGGGAAAGGCAACCAAAATATTTTCCGGAGGATATACAAGCAGTAAAACCATAATAAAAGGAAGGAAATTAAAGATTGCCACACCTACGGATATTTTATTTTTCAATACATCCTTTGCAATTAGTAAAAGTATAAGAATAATAGCAAATTTAGAAATTTTAAATCCGTTAAATGTCCAAAGCTTGAGCCTTTGATATACTCCGAATTTTGATGACCTCATGTCCTTGATTTTTTTGATTTCTTTGTCTTTCTTTTTAAATTTTTCCTTCAAAAAGTTTTTACTGAAGTGGAGGGAGGATATTAAAAATAAAATTGATGAAATAAGGATTCCGATGAGATTATATCTTATGAAATTGTCCGTGTCCCCAGGTATATCGGCAAAGGAAGATCCCATAATAAACCCTGCTATAATATATACGTAGTACAGAGAAAGAATTATTCTTTCAAATTTTGTATAACTCTTAACCAGTACTTTGACGAATGAACTAATCAAGATAAAATTTATTTGCATCAACAAAAATTCTCCAGGAGGAGTGCCCGTCAACAGATAAAAGGGAATAAACAGAATTAAATAAAATCCCAAAACCAGGAATTCACTTAACAAAACACTCCAAGGATAGATTTTAAAATTCGTCAAGGGTAAGGATAGGAGCAAATTTTTATCTGCATCTATGGGTCTTACATAAAATATCGCAGCTATTAAAAATGCGTGATAAAGGAGTAAAAACAGTTCTTGATTTCCTTCAAATCTGAACTTTGAATTGATGAATTGAAAGAAGTACAATATGAGAAAAAGCACAGTAGTTACATATAGAGTTGTTTTTGAGCTTATGTAGTGCATATATAGAAATTTTTTTAAATCCTTCATGTGTATCACTTCCCGTAGTAGTAGTACATTATATCTTGAATCGTGGCATCTCTTATAACATCGCCTTCGACTATGCTTTTTATATTTTGTTTTTCGATCAGGCCTGAGAAGTAAAATTCATTTTCTTCAAATCCGATAAAATCTTGTAAGTTGTAGTTCGTCTTGTTTTGCGAAGTAGTCTTCAGTATTTTGTATTTATCCCTTAGAGTTTCAATGTCCGTTGTAAAAATCAATTCTCCCTTATTTATAAAGGTTATATAATCGGCAATTTGCTCCAAATCTTCCGTTATATGGGTGGAGAAGAGGACGGCTGCATTGGTCTTTTCTCTGTATTCTCTCAATACCTTTAAAAGCTCTCTTCGAACTACGGGGTCAAGACCTTGAGAGGGTTCATCCATCACTATGAATTTCGCATTGTGTGAAAGTGCAAGGACTATTTGTGTTCTCATCAAGTTTCCCTTTGATTGGTCCTTTAAATTTTTTAATTTGCTTATTTTAAACCTTTCCACCAATTCATCAAAGTATTCCTTGTCAAAGTTTGAATAGATATTTTTGTAGATAAATTCCAATTTGTCTAAATTTAAGTATTCGGGATAAATTGACTTATCAAAGACGAATCCAATATTGTCCTTTATGTATTCGTTGTTTTCCAGAGTGTTTTCTCTTCCGAATATTTCTATTTCACCCTTTGAGGGTTTTATTAAATTCATTATTAAGTTGATGATGGTGGTTTTACCTGCACCGTTGGGGCCTATGAGTCCCATTATGTATCCTTCTTCTAATTCAAAGGATATATCTTTAAGCTCAAACTCAAAGTCGTAATAGTCCTTATAAATATTTTTAAGTTTCAACATATTTTACCTCACAATAATTTTATTATTTCTATTAAAGTTTCTTTATCAATTCCGTATTCCTTTGCAGAATTTAAGATTTTTTCCAACTCCTTTTCTATGAGAAGAAGTTGGTTTTCTCTGATGGAATCTACATTTTGCTCGCTGACATAGGAACCCTTGCCGTATATAATAGTTATAAGCCCGAGGTTCTCCAATTCGTCATAGGCCTTTTTAACTGTAATCAAGGAGACCTCCAAGGTATCTGAAAGGACTCTTATGGAAGGGAGCTTGTCCCCCGATTTTAAATTGTTTTTCATGATTTCGGATCTTATACTCTCCACAATTTGTTGATACAGGGGTATTTTATTGTCCTTTGAAAATATAATATTAATACTGACCACCGCCCACAAGTGTTATAACTGTTATGATTTATACATAAATTATATATACAGTTATAACACTTGTCAATAGATTTTTGAGATTAAATTTAAAGTTTTATGATATAATCTTTTTATGGTTATTTGTAGATGTTCGGTTGAACTTAGGTTGTATTCACCTAACAGCCTTAAAGAAAAAAGAAGGATACTTAAATCTTTAATAGAACGACTAAAAAACAGATTCAATATTTCCATTTCGGAGGTAGGAAGCAATGACCTTTGGCAAGTGGCGGAAATAGGCATAGCTACAGTTGCCAACGATTCCATCTTTGCCAATGAGGTCATGAACAAAGTTGTGGACTTCATAGATAATTTTGATTCTGTTGAAATAATAAATATTAATATGGAAATGATTGATTAAATGCGAAAATTACTCACAAAAAAAGAGGCGGAAGAAGTTCTTGTAATATTGGAACGGGATTACCCCGATGCGCAGTGTGAATTGGATTACACAACGCCCTTTGAACTTTTGGTCGCAACTATACTTTCCGCACAATGCACCGATGTGCGAGTCAATATTGTCACGGGAGAATTATTTAAATTATACAACAAACCTATAGATTTTTTGAATCTGGGTATAGATAAAATTGAACCGCTAATAAGAACATGCGGATTATACAAAAATAAAGCTAAAAATATTTACATGGCATCGAAGATGCTCGTGGAAGAATATAATTCGGAGGTACCCTCTACAATAGAAGAGTTGATGAAACTCCCGGGAGTGGGAAAAAAGACCGCCAACGTTGTGGCATCCAACGCCTTCGGAGTGCCTGCCATTGCGGTGGACACTCATGTGTTCAGACTTGCAAACAGAATTGGATTTGTAGATGAAAAGGACGTCTTAAACACGGAAAGAGCCCTTCAAAGGAAGATAAAAAAGCAGCGTTGGACCAAAGCTCATCATCTTTTGATCTTTCACGGCAGAAGAGTTTGCAAAGCGAGAAACCCCATGTGTGAAGAATGTAGTATAAGAGAGTATTGCAGATATTTCAAAGGGTGATTAATAAAGTATGGAAATGAACAAAAAACAAATAATTGTCATTGCTGTGTTACTGGTTATTTTAGTGACCGGATTTTCCTACTATTCAATAGAAAGTAAAAAAGAAGTAATTCACAGAGGTATTAAGATCTCTCAAATAGATGTGAGTAACCTGACAAAGGAAGAAGCTCTGAAAATGGTGACAGATATTAAAGCCGAAGAGCTCAAGGACTATAAATTTGAGTTTACAGCCTTGGATAACAGTTATTTTATAGATTACAGAGATATCGGATACAATTTGGATGTAGAAAAAGCTGTGGATGAAGCCTACAATGTGGGAAGAAGCAAATCATACTTTAAAAATTTCTGGGATATTACCAGCAGTGTGATCGTCAACAAAAACATAGAATTAGATGAAAGTTTTGACTCTGCAAAGGTAGATGAAGCGATAAACACCCTGGTGATGAAGGTTTATAAAGAACCTGTGGACGCTAAGATATACTATGATGAGATCAACGGGTTTACGCTTTTAAACTCAGAGAACGGAAGATATGCTGATGCTGATACCTTAAAAGGTTTAATTATGGATAATATCGCGACCAAAACAGCTGTAGAAATTCCACTTATAGTTTCTTATCCGAAAATAAAGGAAGAACAATTTGAGGGAATTGATTCGCTTTATGCACAGTTCAGCACCGATTATGAGAAGTCCATACAAAACAGGAAGGACAACATTCTCTTGGGAGCGAGCTATTTTAATGATTTACTCATAAAACCCAAGGAAGAAGTATCCTTTAACGACACCGTGGGAGTAATTTCATCCTCCACTGGATTTAAAGATGCGGCGGTCATAGTAAACGGGGAATTTGACCAGGGAATCGGAGGAGGAATCTGTCAAGTTTCCACAACATTGTACAATGCACTTATAAGATCCGATCTTGAAATTGTTGAAAGACACAACCATTCAAGACCCATATCCTATGTACCTCTGGGAACAGATGCCGCTGTTGCAGAAGGATATAAGGATTTAAAATTTATAAATAACACCGAACACAACATCTATATAAAATCCTTTGCCGATGGAAATGAACTTAAATTCCAAATTTTTGGGAACTCAGCCGACAAAGATTATGAAGTGGAGATAGTGCCGAAGCTCTTAAGTGTAAATGAACCCAAGACCATAAAAAAATACACCACAGATATGACAGAAGGCGAAAGCAAAGTTGAAAAAAAGGGTTCAAAGGGCTACAGCTATGCCACTTATAAGGAAATAATCAAAGATGGATCTGTAGTTGAAACCGCCAAAATTTCCAATTCCAATTACATCGCTCAAGACAGGATAGTGATTATAGGCGAAGGAGTAAAAGTTGAAGAAACAAAGGACAACTCTGAAAAAACTGCAAAAAAAGATGATAAAGATTAAAAAACGGCGGTAACATTTTAAATTAACTTTTCAATAAAAACCTTCTGATTAAGTTTGTTTTACTTAATCAGAAGGTTTTTTATGGGAATAAAACATCTTAAAACAAATCAAAATATCAACACCATAATTCAAACCGAAATTTTATTGTTCTTCTTTCTTTGTAAAGGCAGTAACGGCAAGACATGCCAATCCCAAGCCGAGCATGCCCAAGGCTGAGTTAACATCCAATTTATTCAGCTTAGAAAGAACGACAACGGCAACACCCATTGCAAGGGCTACAGCCTTCATGATCATGTTGATAATAGGTGTGATATCTTTCTTCTCCTCATAGTTGGAAGCCGCCTTTACCTGCATCAATTCATCCACACTCACATTGAATATATCTGCAAGTTTGGGTATTGTACCCACATCAGGACAAGAAAGATCCCTTTCCCATTTGGAAACGGCCTTATCTGTAACACCCATTTTTTCAGCCAATTCAAGCTGAGTAATTCCCATTTCTTTTCTTAAAGATGCTATCATCATACCAAGTGTTTTTTTACTCATAGATTTTTTGCTCCTTTCTTTTGATGTCTACAGCATAGCACTTCATTTCAGAGCACTCAACCGACCGCAGGTTTAGTTCGGTAGACCTGTGGTTTACTTTTAATTTCACGCAGTTGAGTGTTTGCGACTTAAAAATTGCTAATTTTTTGTTTTTTTCAGCTCCAACAGGGCCTCAATGAACTGATCCGGCAAATCGGCATGTATATCGTGAGTCGATTGATAACCGGACTTCAGTATGCTGCCTTTAATTAGAGCATTTACTTCCGCAGCATCCCTTTTATCCATGGCGGAAATCAAAATTCCATTTTGGTCATAATAATCGGGAGCAGTTTCCTTAGTCGGTGCCACATGTAAAATTATAGTCGGACATTGTATATCCTTTAGAGCCTCCCTTTGGTCAAATCCCTCAAACCAAGAAAAATCATAAAAGGTCTTTGCGAATCTCATGTCATAGTCACCCGTTCCGTCCTGCAGATTGCGGGTGAGATAAACCAATGAGTTCAATCCGATTTCAGGAGGATAATACCAGACTATGGGCATCTTCCCGGTATTTTCCTCTATTCGTTTTGTGTAAGGATTTTTCACAAGAGCTGACCAGTTGTCCTTGCCATCGGCATTAAAAAACTCTTTTATATAATTGTGTTCAAGATAATATCTCGTATAATTTTTTTCAATGTTTTGTGCAAGAAAATTATTTATTCCTTCAAATTCAAGATAAGAAAAAGTATTTTTAGCTCTTCCGGGTTCTGTTGAGAAAAAGGGACCGTCTTCAAGGAGCAAACCTGACATTTGTTCATTATTTTTTGCAGCTATGGCAGCACTTATCAGGGCTCCCGAAGAATGACCCGACACAAAGGTCTTTTCTTGAATGACTTCTTTCATAAAAGAAATCAAATCATCGCGAATTGAAATTATATTGTATTTATCAGGATCCTTTGATGACTTTCCATGACCGTAACAATCCACCGCAAAAACATGAAAATGTTTTGAAAGTTCCGGTAAAACCTTGGCATAGTCCTCTTTAGACACATTTTGACCGTGAATCAAAAGAAGCGGTTCACCCTTACTTGGTCCTTCAAGATAGGCAATTTCACTTCCGTCCTTTGTTCGGTATGTTTTTTCTTGAAATCCTATAGCCAAGCCTTTGTTTTCCATGAAACGATCGTTGCCATAATCATAATTGAGATTTCTGTAGGCAAAGGTCGATACCAATACGGCAAGAAGGATGAGGATAATTATTATAAATCTCCACCTCATAATATTTTTCCCTTGATTTTAACAAGAGTATCTCTCATGTTATCTCCACTGACCAATGCGATTCCCTGAGTTTTATCTCCAAGCAAAAGCACCGTATCACCACTGTTAATATTAAATATATCTCTTGCTTCCTTGGGAATTACAATCTGTCCCTTGCTTCCCACCTTTGCCGTCCATGCGAACAGGCCTTGCTCTCTCTTACTTTGTGCATCTGCAAATTCTAAATTTTCAGTATCTTGTTTTTCTGTTTTCATATACTTCACTTCCATTAACAATCAGTTGGTATAACAAATCATACTTTTCATACCAATTATATATTATAAAAAGACTTTGTCAATATAGAAATAATCATCAAAATCAAAGCAAAACCCCTCGGCAAGTAAACCTTGTATGGAGATTTTCTAAAGCATAAAAAAGAAGATTAGTGATAATTCCAAAATATGGTGAAATCTGCTAAAATTTTTAGTCTAAAATCTGTATTTAAATATTTTATTAAAGCAAAAATATTTTTCTATAAAATTAGTATATATGTATTTATTATTATATTTACCATTTAAAATTGTTAATTGCATAGGTTAGTTTAGGTGAAATACACATTAATGACAAGCGGATTATAAAAAGTTACATATTTTTATAGATAATTTTCAAAATATTCATTTTAAAAAGACTAAAAATTTACTGAAAAGTTACTACCCTCTAATACTTATTTTACACTTAACTTGTAGACTATATGAGGTATATTTAAGTCGCCGGAATTAATTGCTGGGGAGGTAATTTATGGCTTCAATTCGTATGTCAAATATAAAGAAAATTTATTCGGGTGGAAAAATTGTCATGGAAGACTTTAATTTGTTTATCAAAGACTCTTCTTTTACAGTTTTAGTTGGACCCTCCGGATGCGGGAAAACTACAGCCATAAGGATAATTTCAGGGTTGGAAGATATTCAGGGAGGAAGCATTTATATAGGAGATAAAGATGTGACAAAGGAAGATCCTGGAGACAGAGGGATAGCGATGGTATTTCAAAATTATGCTCTATATCCTCATATGACCGTTGAAAGGAATATTTCTTTTGGTTTGAAGAATTATGGTTTCTCTAAATCAGAAATAGATGAAAAAGTGAATTCTGTACTTGAACTGGTAGGGTTGAAAGAATATAGAAATTCAAAACCGGCAAACTTATCCGGAGGTCAAAGACAACGTGTAGCTTTAGCACGTGCTATATCAAAAAACCCTGATGTATTTTTGATGGATGAACCCTTATCGAATTTAGATGCTAAATTACGTGTACAAATGAGAAGTGAATTAGTACGCCTTCACAAAAAATTAAACACAACTTTCGTTTATATAACTCACGATCAAATAGAAGCACTAACTATGGCGGACTACATCATAGTTATGAACGAAGGAAAAATCATGCAATATGGTACAGCTCAAGATGTTTATGAAAATCCGGAAAATCTTTTTACCGCCAAGTTTATCGGTGAATCAGGAATGAATACCATTAAGTTAAATGATGGTAATTATATTGGATTTAGAGCAAATAAAATCTTTAAGGAAAAACCGGAAAACTTTAACGGAATTACTTTTTCTGCTCCCATTTCTACAAAGGAAAGATTGGGATCAGACTTTAACTACACTATTTTATATGAAGGTGAAGAAATTTCTTATAAAACTGACCGAGAGTTAGAATATGCTAAAACCTATAGTTACTATATTCAGTATGAAGATTTATATGCCTTTGACAAGTCGGAAAATCGAATTGATATAAATGAAATATCAAAGGATGCTCTTGAAAATTCAGTTGAGAGGATTTGAGATAATGAAGATTAGAAAAATGTATATGAAATATATAAATCCAATCATAGGCAATCCTTATATTTTAATACTTCCGGCTTTCATTCTTTGTGTGATTTTCAGTATAATTCCTGTCTTAACTATAATAACCGGAGGATTTTTTTATCTGGATATAGTTACCAATACTCATAAATTTGTAGGTTTTAATAATTATATTACGATTTTTCAAGATGAAGGTTTTTTACTTACATTAAAAAACACACTCATTTTTACCTTTTCTACTGCATTTATAGGGATAATATTAGCTCTATTCATTGCCGCATTCTTAAATAAAAATAATTTCATATATAATGCTGTTCAGAGTTTAGTATTTACTCCTCATATAATATCTTTTGTTTCAATTGCAGTGCTGTGGATGTTTCTAATGGATCCAAAATCCGGTCTTTTAAATTATATATTAAGCTGGTTCGGTGTTGAACCTCTCTTGTGGACTAAAAGCGCTGAAACATCTTTGCTTTCAATAGGCATAGTGTATGTTTGGAAAGGTTTGGGATACAATGTGATGATTATTTTAGCCGGTATGCAAAGTGTTCCGAGGGAAGTATATGAAGCTGCAAAGTTGGATAAATCAAATTATATGAGAACTTTTTTTCAGATAACTATTCCAATGATTTCTCCAACCCTTGTATTTCTTACAACATACAGCTTAATTGGCTCATTCAGCGCCTTTGATATAGTAAATCTGATGACTAAGGGAGGACCTAAGAATTCTTCAAATCTATTGGTTCACTGGGTTTATGAAAATGGATTTCTATATTACAGGCTCGGTAATGCATTAGCCGGAAGTGTAATACTACTTTTGGTAATAGGTACTATTTCTATTCTGAATTACACTTTATTAAACAAAAGGGCTCATTATTAAAAGGTGATTGAAATGAAAAATAAAAAATTAATCAAGAATATTACAAAAATTTTATCAGTAATAGCTCTATTGATATTATCAGCCGTCTATATTATTCCCTTTGTCTTTACAATTGGGACTTCTTTGATGACATTTCCGGAGACTATCGCTTATCCTCCGAACTTATTGCCGAAGGAACCTCAATTTGAAAATTATGTAGTTGCTTTTGAAAATATAAACTTACTTCATTACTTAAAGAATTCAATTATAATTACAACCGTTGCAATCATAGGGCAAATATTTGTATGCATACCTGCTGCTTATGCCTTTGCAAAAAAGAAATTTAAATTCAAAAATTTCCTTTTCCCTTTTATATTGTTTGATTTAATTATACCTGCTGCAGTTGTTTTTTTACCTATATTTCTTACAGTCGTAAAATTTGAGTGGTTAAATACCTATAAGGCCTTAACAATTCCATTTTTTTATTCGGCATTCAGTATCTTTTTTTTGACTCAGTCTTTTCGTACAATTCCCGACGAATTGTTGGATGCTGCCAAAATAGATAAAGCTTCTGAATTTCAACTAATTAAGGATATACTCATACCTTCATCAAGAGCTGTAATTATAACGGTAGGTCTCTTTACATTCATAAGCAGATGGAATGACTATTTTTGGGTAACCGTATTAACTACTGATGAAACAGTAAGAACATTGCCTATGGCGGTTCAAAATCTTCTGTCTGTTGGAGATGGAATGATTCATTGGAATATAGTCATGGCAGGAAACGTATTTTTGATGGTGCCGATGCTGATTATTTACTTTTTTGCAAGTAAATCTATAAAAAAAGCTTTCACTTACGGTGGTATTAAGTAGGTGGTACGGATTTATCCTTATCATAAATTCATTTAAAAATAAGTAGGAGGAAAAAATGAAAAAGAAAAACTTGTTACTATTGGCATTAGTTGTCGCAATGTTAATGTTATCTGCTTGTTCAGGCTCTAATACATCATCAACTGCCAACAACAAAACACAAAGTGGAGGAAATGAAGCAACAACCGCTTCAGGAACTGAAAAAACAACAGTTGAAGTTTGGTCGGTTTGGGATGTGGATGCTGAATCAGGCAGCGGTAAAGCATTAAGAGATGCGTCTGAAAAGTTTATGGAAGAAAACCCTGACATTGAAATTACTATAGCAAATCAAGGTAGCTATGATAAAATAGCCGAAAAAATAGAAACATCCATTGTCGGAAAAACAACACCGACTTTAGCTACCGTTGAAGAAACTCACGTTAAGCGTTTTGCCCCTGTTTGTGCCAACCTAACAGATTATTTAAGTAAAGATATTATTGGAAATTACAACGAAGGATTACTCTTATCCTGCAATATCGACGGAGAAATGAAAGCTGTTCCTTTTGGAAGATCCAGTACTATTTTGTATATGAATAAAAATCTATTGGAAAAAGCCGGACTTCCTTTAGAAGGACCTAAGACTTGGGAAGAATTTGATGAATATGCAAAGAAAATGACAGATCCCGCAACTGATACATATGGTTGGGGACAAGATTGGGATACAGATGGTTGGATTTGGGAATCAATGATGTATTCACGAGGTGGAGAAATTATATCAGATGATTTAAAAACGGTATTATTTAATGAAGGTACAGCAGGAACAGATACAATTGCTCATATGCAAAGAATGGCAAAGGAAGGATATCTATTTAACCCATATGAATATCAAGGAGAGGCATGGGATATACTAAAAGCTAAATTTGTAGAAGGCAAAGTAGGTCTTATGATAAATTCCATAGCAAGTTCAAGCGGTATTAAGAAACTTGCCAATGAAAATGGATTTGATATCTTACTTGACTATCAACCTAAGGGAACGAGATTTTCAATGCCGACAGGCGGAAACAACATTATAATGTTTAACGAAGCGACAGAAGAGCAAAAACAGGCAGCTACAAGATTCTTAGAATTTTTGGCTTCTGATGAGATAGCTTCAATACACACCATGGAGTCAGGATATTTTCCAATCACAAAGACAGCTATAAACTCCGATATTATGCAAGAACACCTTAAGAATTTTCCAACTTATCAAAATGCCTTAGATCAACTTCAATACGCACATACAAGACCCATGACCAAGAATTGGAAAAATATGTACACTGTTTTGATGGACGAATTAAGTGAATGTATGGTCAATACGGACACGGACCCTGCTAAAGCGGTGGAATCGGCAGCAGAGAAATGTCAAAAAATACTGGACGAGAACCCGGATTAATGCAGAGGATAGTTTATGAGAAAAACTAATTTTAACGAGAAAGGTTCTTTTTACAAAGGGAATCTTCACTGTCATTCAACCAGGTCTGATGGACATTTGGAACCTGATGAACTTGTAGAAGCTTACAAAAATCAAGGTTATGATTTTTTAGCCATCACCGATCATAATATATTTAGTGATTTCAAAGAATTCAACTCCGATGATTTTATTCTTATTCCCGGTGTCGAGGCTAATCCTACGATGCCTACAGGAGATTATAGAGCCTATCACTATGTTGTATTTCAGGGAGACCAAGAAAGAAAAAATCAGGCAACAAAACCTCAGTTTGTGCACGGGGAAGTCTTAGATAGCCCTACAGTTAACAACGAAGAGGAGATGCAGAATTATGTTGATGACCTTCATACAAGAGGATACCATGTATGCTTTGCTCACCCTTTCTGGTCAAGAATAGAGTATGATGAAATTTTATATCTTAACAATCTCGATTCTGTAGAAATTTTTAATTTCTGCTCACAAATCAGTGAAAATATGGGAGAGTCAAATGTTTGTTGCGATGCACTTCTTCGAAATAACAAGAAATTATGGTTTTTGGCAGTTGATGATAATCACAATATCTTTCCCCTTTCTCATCAACTTAATGATTCCTTCGGAGGATTCATAGTTGTTAAATCGGAGAAATTAAGTGTGGACGATATTGCCAAAAATATTGCCGAAGGGAGCTTTTACGCATCTCAAGGCCCGGAAATTAAAGATTTTTATGTAGAAGATGGAGAGATACATTTTAAATGTTCTCCTTGTGAAAAAATATATTTTAACGGTGATATAAGACAAATACACGCCTTTGTCAGTGATGGAAAAGAATTGTTAACTGAAGCATCTGCTCCCTTGCATAAAAATCAAAAATATGTGAGAGTTGAATGCTACGATACAGAAGGGAAAAAAGCCTATACAAATCCGATTTGGTTGTAAAAAAGGCTATTACTTTCAGATAAAATGCCTCCTATTAGGATCTCCTGGTAGGGGGCATCTTTTATGTGAAGCGGATGCCCTCCAGCTCTATAAAGTTACTAAAAATTTACTTTTATTTGTCCGACAGCAGTTATTTATTAAGCGTTTTTCGACTTAAAAATTGTTAATTTTTATGTTCTTTTACTGCTAAAATATCCGCAAAAAATATACTTATCAAAGTATATAAAAGCCATGATTTTCTGCTGAAGCTCACATATACGGGTTGCCAATCCGATGCAAATTTTTGTTTGTAATTTCTTAAACCTTTAAAAGAATAAAATTTGTCACTGAATGTATATATTAAAAATGCGAGTTTTTCTTGCACAAAGCTGTTTTCGTTTATGCCTACATTGGATAGAAGAGCCATTCCTATGAAAAAAGGAATTATATAATAAAATAGCCTAAAAAGCATCAACCATGACAAGACTTTTTCACTTTCAAGTCCCATGGCTGTAAAAGAAGTTAATGCCATAAGGTCAAAAGAGCCCAATCCACCAGGAATCATGGAGAGGAGTCCTACTAAGACAGACGCGATATATACTGTAATGATGTCGGCTAAACCTATATCAACGCCATTATAACAGAAAAAATATTTATATTTCAGTTGCTGAAAGATTCCCTTCATTTAATAACACAACAAACAAAGCAATTATTGATTTAGATACTATAAAGCGTGTTTCTTACATTGTTGTTGACCTAGATTACTGCAGATCTTCTGAATGGAGCCATGAAAAAGCAGAGCAAGTTTATAACGCATTAAAAACATTTAATGTATTTGATGATGTCCTTTGTCCTCATATAATACTTAATTCAGGTAGAGGGTTACATCTGTTTTATTTAATAGAACCTGTCTATTTTTATAAAGACAAAATAAAAAAAGAAAAACAGATAAGTTTGTACCAAGATTGTGCAGCATATCTAAAAGAAAGTTTGTATGAAAAAATCTCTGAATTAAAAGTCGCAGATGTCTATGCATTAAAAAACATTGATTTAGATAAAAACGTTGGATCAAATATATTACAAATTATAAGATTACCCTTATCTTATAATAGCTCAGCTAAAGCAAGGGGGACTCTAATAGGAATTAACGATTTTTCTAGATATTATCTTGGTTTATGGATAAATGAACTAAAGCCAGAGAAAGATATAAATAAAAGCAACTATATCCATAAAGCAAACATCGAAAAATTAAGCTTAAAAAGAATTGCTGATTATAAAACATTAATTAAAATAAGGAAGGAAAATAATACACTTGTAGGTAGTAGAGATAAAATAATGATTCAGGCAGCTTGGACAATTGTTAATGGAGACCTATCTAAAGATGTTTTATATGAAATCGGAAGTTTAATTGGCGGAGGATTCGAAAAAGAGAGGTATATAGAATCGAAATGGAGGAGTGCTATAAGAAATGTAGCTTCTAAATTCAAGAAATTATCAAACAAGAAAATCATGGAATGGTTAGATATTTCAGAAGAAGAAAGTCAGTTTATGTCATATCTCAGACCTTATACTAAAAAAGAAGTCATAGCTCAACAAAAAAGAGAAGAAAAAGAAAAACTAATTTTAGCAGTTAAAGAATATTATCATGAGAATGGGAATATATCTGAAACTGCGAGGAAGTTTAGGTTGTCAAGGAGTACAGTTAGGAAATACATTAAACTTGAGTAAGTAAGGATTTATAAAAGCAGTAAATATTTCTATACATATTTACTGCTTATACTTTTATAAATTTACAAAAAATTCTTGATTGTCCCTTTTTTTTAATTAACTTATCTGTATTTTCAGTCAGTATTTTCCAAGTATGATTGGCTATATTATCTTGTAAATTCTCGGTTCCAATTTCCATACCTTGACTTTTTATCTGTAAACTATTAGCAAAAATATACTTATCTGATTTATTGATTGACATTTTTTTCAAATACTCCTCTTGCTTTTCAGATAGCTCTAACTCTACTATATCAGCTAAAAGCAATTCATAAGGTTTAAATGATGTTCTAATAATTTCAGTCATATGTCGACCTATATATCTATATTTTATCTCTTCAAAAATAATTTTATCTAGTATGTCTGTCTTTATTAATTCTTCTGTAAACTCTCTTGATAAATCTGTTATATTCTCTCTTGATTTAGTGTCATTAAATCTCTTAACAAAATCTCTTAAATATTTATTTTTTATATTTAATCTGTAATCATTTCTTGTTGTTTCATTTACTGGTATACAATCATCATCTTCTGCAGCGAATTCATCATCTAAATATTTTCTCTCTTCATCCTCAAACTTATAAGCCCCACCAACAGGTTGAAATTTTCCTGTTCTGGAATTAGGTACTAACAAGTATTTTCCATCTACCTTGATTCTAAACAAATAAGCAAAAGATATTCTTACCTTAGTATCTTTTTTAAGCAATCCACTTCTTTGCAATTGCCTCTGGGAGGCCTTCCACTCCTCATTGTCTTGCAAATTTTGTATTGAAGGCCATAATTTAGTAAAAAGTATACCAATTATACCGAAGAATGCTTTAGGAATCATTTCCTTAAGACCTGGGTAATTCATAAAAAGTCTAGGCGTTATTGCTATTAAATTATTCTGATTGTAGAAATCCATTTTTGCACCAAAATAAACCATGATAACAAATAATAAGATTGTTGCTACAGATTTTATTCGATTCCATTTATCATATTTAAAAAATATATTGAACGATTTACTATTCATTACTTATCTCCTATTGGTATATCAACGCGATCTATTGCAACACATACACCATTCTTAATTAAATAGCACTCTATATAATGTGGTCCATAGAAATCGGATGTTTCTTTTATCTTTTTGCCCCTATCCTCTATTTGTCCACGAATCATATCTCTTTCCTCTGCTACATTACCAACATTTTTTACTTTCCATAGAATTTTATAATCTGGCGGACAATTAGTTGTTTTAATTGAGCATCTTATATCAAAATTATGTGGCAATAAAGAAAAGAATTCTTTTAAATATCTAATGATTGGCATTGTTCTAAAACCATCTTTTTCTATCTCACAGTCAATCTGAAGGTTATATTTTAAATCAATAGGGTACATATCTTCAATAAACTCTTCCGTGTCTTTATATATATAGTTTTCCACTTTTAAACTTTCTCCTAAGTTTTCCAAATAACTATTATTGAAAAATTCTCCCCAGGTTTCTAGAGCATCTTTTTTACTACAATCGTTAAATAAAACATCTAATTTATTAAGTTCAGTATTTAAACGATTTTTCCAGTTTCGCATATTTGTATAATCAGATTCTCTGTATACTAATGCTCTTCCATTATCTACTGGTGCTTCTACTTCTAGTTTATAAAGTAATCTATTATAAATATTCTTCATTGTATAATAAAAAATCTCATCTATTCTATCGTATTCATCGGCTAACTCTTCTTCGCAGAGCACAGTTTGAATTAAACCACTTGGCATATTTTTCCATGATTTTCTTGATCTAGTAAACATCTTTGATAGTCTTACAACTTTTCTTAATTTACCATCACTACTTTTATTTTTTTCGTCAAACCACTCTTCGATTGCTCTTATATCCCTGATCGACCAATCTGCACCAGCATGTTCATAAATGAAATTTTCATCTTCATCATTTTCCTTGTATCTTTTGAATACTGCAAAATCAACATGATATCCTGTAGAATATTTTATTCTAACACACCCAGTTTTAACTTCAGGTTCTTCTGAAAATTGTGCTGTTTCTTTTTTTAATGCATTTGCCACTATATTTCTTGTTGACTCTGGACCTTTGTCTTTTAAATCATTTTCATCAAATACAATAGCTACATCAATATCATAGTTATTTTCATCATTTTGAACCACTGTATGCATAGACATGCTGCCTTGTATTAAATCTTCTTCAATATTATACGAGGCATTATTTTCTTGATTATATTTTTCTAAACCTTCTTTTAATCTTTTAATATTTTTTCTTCTACTATCCCATAGTTTATCTTTATCTTTCTTTGGTAGAACAACTTTTTCATTATAGAACTTATTTAATTCTGCTGAACAGTCAAGCATACAAACTCCTCTCCAAATCTCTCACAATAATGCGAGTTAGCTCTTTCTATTTACTTATTACCGTCATTATCTCTTCAAAAACCGAATCAGATAACCACTTTTTGAACTGTTGATTAGAAGTAAATTGCAAGAATAACTCCATGTTATCCTTCATAATAGCTCTCATTACATCTGCTAATACATTTTCATATTCTATTTTTACATTTCCTTTATCTGAGTTTTTAATTGCATTTATAATTCTTTCATCTTTAGCTACCATATCAGGAAGTTCTTTTATTTGCCTTGCTACATTATCCTTATCATTCCAATCAATATTACCAAAAATATCATTGAAGTTGGCAATAATGATATCTAATGATTCCATTTCAGGTTCAAACGGTCTTGCAGTTCCAGCTTGATTTGAAGAAGTTTCTCCATCTTCATTTTCTAGAGCTATATTAAGTTCATTTTGTTTTTCAAGTCTATAAGATTCTAAGTCAATTGACTCTAATATTTCATTTATTCCTTCATCATCCCTAGGTGTTGGCAAGCGATGGACAAGCAATTCAAAAAATATTGATTTTTTAGCCCATTCAATTTGACCAATAGGTAAAATTGCTGATAGAAAGTTATAAGTTCGTATGAAGGACTTAACCCCAGATTTAAACTCAACTTGATCTTCCTCATCTAAACCCTTATATCTTTCAACACAAGTATCCATAATAGGATCAATAAATTCTCTTGATTTATTTTCAAAGAACATATCTATGACTCTATCAACCTCATCTTCTTCGTAAACATTTAAATAATCAAGCTTTCCTAGTATTTCATACAATTTATTTGGATCTGTTCCTTCAATAAGCTTAGTTTCCTTGTAGAACGGCTGAAAAGCATCTTTTATATCATCTGCATCATTTGCAAAATCAAGTACGCAAGTATCTATTTTATTTTCACAGCATCTATTAAGCCTGGAGAGAGTCTGAACAGCCTTTACATCGTTTAAAATTTTATCTACATACATTGTATGAAGAAGCGGCTCATCATATCCTGTTTGATATTTATCTGCAACAATTAAAAACTTGTATTCATCTTTCTTAAAAACTTCTGGAGTTTCCTTATCGGAAAATTCATTTAATAAGCTCTCGGTAACTTTTTTCCCTTTATACTCTTTTTCCCCAGAAAAAGCTACAAGTGCCTTAAATGGACTTTTGTAAGCATTCAAGATATCATTTATGGCAAAATAATACTCAATTGCTCTAAGTATAGATGAAGTTACAACCATAGCCTTGGCTTTACCATTTATCTTCTTAGAAGAATTATTAATAAAATGATTAACTATTTCTTCGGATTTTTGCCTAATTGGGAACTCCTGTCCTTCAACAAAATTTCTAATCTTCCTGCTAGCCTTTTTAGACTCAAAAAGGGGATTGTCTTCTACGGTTTTATATACTTTATAGTAATTTCCATAAGTTGTGTAATTTTTTAATACATCAAGAATAAACCCTTCTTCTATTGCCTGCTTCATAGAGTAAAGGTCAAAAACAGAACCAAACATCTCTATGGTCTTTGCTTTAGGTGTTGCAGTAAAAGCAAAATAAGATGCATTTTCTGGCATTTTTCTAGCCTCAATAATTGCATTGATGTAGTCTTCACTATCCATGTCATCTGTAACTTTATAATTGCCTGAAATTGCAGTAGAAAGAGATGCCGCAGCTTTGCCCGATTGAGAAGAGTGGGCTTCGTCAATAATAACAGCAAAATTTTTCCCTTTCATTTTCGTTCCAATAGTTTCAATAATATAAGGGAACTTTTGTACAGTAGTAGTGATTATTTTCTTGCCATCTACTAGGAGTTTTTCTAATTCTTTTGATGAATCAGAATGAGCAAAGTTTGAAGAAACAGAAATAAAGCTTCTTATATTATCGGAAATTTGTTTGTCCAAATTCTTCCTATCAGTAACAACAATGACCGAATCAAAAAGCTTTTTGTAGTCTTTTTCTGCTTCTACCAATCTATAAGCTAGCCATGTTATTGAATTTGACTTACCACTACCTGCTGAATGTTGAATTAAATACCTACCACCTACACTGTTTTTCTCTACATCCTCTACCAGTCTAGTAACTACTCTATATTGGTGAAATCTTGGAAAAATTAAAGTTTCTTTTGTTTTCTTTGTTTTTGTATCTTTTTTCCTTTGTATATAAACAAACTGAGTAATTAAAGAACGAAGAGTCTTTTTAGAAAGAAAGTCCTTCCAAAGATAATCTGTCATCGTCCCTTCGCCAATAGGATTTCCAGCACCACCGTCTCCATTGCCCTTATTAAAGGGCATAAAGAAAGTATCTTTGTCATTAAGTTTTGTAGTAAAGGAAACATAGTTTTCGTCTACTGCAAAATGAGCAAAGCATCTCTTAAACATGAAGAGAGGCTCCCTCGAATCCCTGTCATTTTTATATTGGTCTTCTGCGTCCTTACAGGTCCAACCTGTCCCGGACATTCTCGACTTTAATTCCATCGTTATAATGGGAAGTCCATTTATAAATACACATACATCAAGCTCAAGACCAGGATTTGCTTCCGAATAAGTTAGCTGATTTGTAACAGAAAAAATATTAGAATTAAACTCATCAAAAGAAGAAGGCCTTTTCTTATCAAGGGCGTGGTAAAAGAAAATCACGCCCGTTGGATACATCTTGACCCCTTCTTTTAATACATGGGCGATGCCGTCACGAATTAGAGCAGATGAAAGGTTATTTAAAAATTTTTGTCTACCTAAGTCAGTATCTAGTCTATGGTTGTGATATGCCGTAGGCTGGGTCTTTTCTATAAAAGAAAATAGTCTTTTCTCATCAATAGCATACTTTTTGTTATAAGAAAGCTTCATCTCACTTGGCTTTACATAGTCATATCCAATAGTTTGCAAATATTCTATTATTTGACTCTCAAGAGCTGATTCTGCCTTTTCTGTGCGAATACCCATATTACACTCCCTCTTCAATTTCTTCTTCATCATAATTTATATATATGTTTTCATCTTTTTTACACTTTGGAATTTCTATATTGCTAACATCGATTTTCCCTGTAACCACATCTGATATAATGGATTTTTTTACAAGTTCAAGTAATTTTAGTCTCTCTTCTGATATTTTTATTGTTTGTTTATTGATTCTTATATATTCACTTAACTTTTCCACAATAGAATCCTGTTCTGTTTTAGGTGGTAATAAAATATCAATATTACCCAATACATTCCAACTTCTAAAATCGCTAGTATTTTGTCTTACTCCATTTGAATAGGGCTTATACATACCCATGAAAGCTAATAACCTCAAATAATAAACGATGTACTCATTATTTTGTTTAGATTCACAAACGTGAACTACTCTTGTACATTTCCCATTATGATTAGAAATGCATATTGCTCCATGCCATGTATCCATCCCATGTATCATTATTTGATCTTTTTCTACTTTTTGATAATAACGATTATCCTCTGAACTAAGTCCAATCTTTTTTTCTCCCCTATAGAATGAATAACCATGATTTGAACAAATAACAATCTCATCATCTTTATTAGCATCAATTTCAATTTTGTTTAATACTTTTTTTAGCTTAACAACTTTCCAATTTGAAGGAATTCCATCTACAAATTTCTTGTCTGTAAAATTCATAGATTTATTTTTTAATTTACCTAAAATTAAATCCTTATGCGCTGATTTAATTGATTTCTTTATAATTTTAATTTTTTTATTTTCATTTTCAATTAACCTATCAATATAATTAATTTTCCAATCTAAAAATTTTGCAATTTGCTCTTGATCTTCTTTTGGCGGGATTGGTATTTTCAAAGTTTTTAATGTATCCCATGATATCCTCATTCTAACAGTAGTTAAGTTCCCACTTTCTGATTCATTCATCATAATGCCTTTGCCTAAACCAACCATACCTCTTTGGAAGTCATAATTTCTAAAAAGATACTCCATATAATATTTGTTGTTGTATTTATTAGTAACTAATGGATAATATACAGGACTAACGGCACCAAAATAATTAGATATTCCTACTGCACCAGCAACAACATTCATACAATTTACTAGAATATCCCCTTGATAGCAAAGATTATATTTAGTTAAATCTGACTTTGGTTTATTTCCGCCTTTTTCCTTTTTTTCCGAATAAGGAGTAACCCCATATTTTGCACTTAATGATAGAACTTCTCCTGTTTTTATAGGATCATTCTTTTCTTTTCTAATATCAAATACACTAGCTATTCGTTGAATCTTCCAATGACTTGGCACTTCATCAAGCCATGGTATATCCACCTTTTTGTATTCCCTATATCTCATAGTCTAACCCCTCTAGGATAGAGTCCATAAGCCCTTCGGATTTTGCTTCCAGTCTTTTTATGTCTTCTACCAGCTCTTTTACGCTTGGTAATTTTTTAGGCACATAGAAGTATTTTGTAAAGTTTATTTCATAACCTGTTTGGATAGATTCTTCGTCTACCCATGCATCTTTGTGGTATGGCATAACTTCTTTTTCAATAAAGGCTTGTATACCGCCTTCATAGTTTAGTGGTATCTGTTCTGTATCTCTTAAATCTGGGTCAGGGGTAATATTCCCCTTCTTATCTTTTATGACTTCTGCCTTTTCATCTTTTGACACAAAAATGTCTAGTAGTCCAGTTTTATTTAAATTGTTTATGGTAATGCCAGCCATCCCTTTAGATTTTTTACTAAATTCTTTTTCAAATTCTGTATAGGATAAGTAGTCTTCATCTCTTTCTATTTCTTTTAAAATTTCTATATAGCTTATCATCTTATCTTTACTTGCTAATTCATCTTTTGATCCCTTTGTGTTCTTCACTCCCAGGTCAGAAAATTCTTTCACTTTATTTTTATCAAATTTACCTTCAAGAACTCCAAGTTTTTTTAGTATTTCTTCAAACTTTGAGACTATATCTTTATTTACACTTACTTTTTGTCTAAGTGGTCTTTCAACTGTCACTTGATAGTAACCAAATTCTTCATTGTCAATTATTTTTGAATTTTCATTTTCTTCAAAATTTAGATATAAATTCAATATTTCTTCTTGGTTTTCCCTACTTAACTCACAATTTTTCTTACCCATATTTTTTCTAAGTGGAGTTTTGATTTTAGACCCGTCTATTAGTTGGATTTTGCCCTTTCTTTTTTCTTCCTTGCGGTTGGATAAAATCCAAATATATGTTGAAATTCCAGTATTATAGAAAATATTTTCTGGTAGTTGGATTATAGCTTCTATGAGGTCATTTTCTATCATATATTTACGGGCATTGTTGGCACCATTACCAACTCCACCAGTAAAAAGGGCTGATCCATTATGAACTTCTACAATGCGTGATCCCATTTCTGTATCTTTCATCTTGGAAATATTATTTAACAAAAACAAAAGCTGTCCATCAGATACATCTGGTATCATTCTGAAGTCTGTTTCTTCATTATGAGTCGTGATAAATCTTGGGTCTATAATATTCTTTTTTAAATCTTTATCTGCTCCTTGTCCCATCTTTTCAAGGTTAGTTTTCCAGTTTTTTCCATAGGGTGGATTTGATAGCATAAAATCAAATTCCTTACCTTGTAACATATCATTGGAGAGGGTTGAGCCAAAGAAAATATTATCTGCATCTCTTCCTTGTCCTTTTAGAAGCATATCTGCTTTTGCTATTGCATAGGTTTCAGGATTTATTTCTTGTCCGTATATATGAGTAGTTATATTTTTTCCCTTATTTTTCGCTAAATTTTCAAGTCTTTCTACTGCAACAGTACACATACCAAGAGTACCTGCAGCTCCATCATATAAAGTATAAGGTGCATCTTTTAATCTATTTTCTATTGGTGTAATGGCAATATCTGCCATAAGCTCTACTACATCTCTTGGTGTAAAGTGTTCACCTGCTTCTTCATTGTTTTCTTCATTAAATCTTCTTATAAGTTCTTCAAATAGAACTCCCATAGTATGGTTATCAAGAGCTGGCTTTATAACATCCCCTTCTGAATTTAAAACAGGGTATGGGCTTAGGTTTATATCATAGGATACGAATTTTTCAATTACATAGCCTAATATCCCCGCTTCAGTCATAGTATCTAATTGATTTTTAAATTTAAATTTATCTAGTATTTCTCTTACATTTGGAGAAAATCCGTCTAAGTATTCTTCAAAATTTTTCTTTAAATTTTGGGCATTTGTTTCGCTTTTTAAGTCTTTTAAAGTAAATTCGGAAATATTATATATTGGTAAATTTACAGCCAGGCCCATAGCTTCTTCAAGGTTTTCTGCATTATTTTTTTTGAAAATTTCTTTTAATTCCAAAATTTCTTTTTTCTTTGGTTCTATTACAGAATCAAACCTTCTAATTACTGTCATAGGCAAAATAACGTCTCTATATTTACCTCTTACAAATACATCTCTTAGACAATCATCAGCGATTGACCAAATGAAATTAACAAGCTTTGTATATTCAGCTGTATTTAATTTTTGATTATTCATTACATGCCTTCTTTCTTTTCCATTGCAATAATATCCTTAAAATCCACATCTAAATTTTTGCAAATTCTGTAAAGGACCTGCATGCTAACAAATTCACCTTTGGTCATTTTTGCTACAGTTGCAGGTGATAGCCCTACTTTTTCCATCAAGTCTTTTTTATTCATATTCTGATCTATCAAGACTTTCCACAATCCATTATAATTAATTTTCATCCTTACCATCCTTAAGCAAATTTAATTTTATTACGCAAAGTAAACTTATGCGTTTATGAATTTTTTATTTATTATATTATACCATATATTCATTATCCATTTCAAAATCCGCTTCATAAAGCCACTTTTAAACAAATAAATAAAGGCAGTCCGAAGACTGCCGATACTTCTCTCTGTGCCCTTAATACGCTCATTCTTATTTACCTTAGATTTATCATCTGTTTTAAAGCTTATTATTTTACCTTCACAGCCTTATGAAACAAAGTTAAAATATTCGATTTCTTAAACCATTCCAAAATACTCTAAAGCATTTTCTATTGCTTTTTCTTTTTCTTCTGGACAATTTGGTATTCTTTGATTTTCTTTCTTGCTAATATTGTAGTTTTCTCTTTCTATTAGACCGTGTTTCCTTTTTACTTGTGCAATATATAGGCTTGAAACTTTTAACCCGTATTTATCTAACACATACTTTTTAATTTCTCCATAAGTTGCCTCTTTTGAAAAGTCAATTTCAGATAATTCATCTTCCCCTATTTCTATATCCAAATAATTCTCTGTGTTTAGTTTGGACAATAACGCTACCGTCTCCACATGAACACTGTGACAAAACAAGTCCACTGCATAGGCTTTTTCAATTTTGTATGATTTGCTTAAAAGTTTTAAGTCTCTTGCCTGTGTTGAGGAGTTACATGAAATATAGGATATTTTTTTCACTTTCATGTGGTTTAGTATATCTATTAAGGAACTGTCAAGGCCTGCTCGTGGCGGATCCAAAATTATTTTATCGGGGATGAATTTTTCTTCTTGTGTCAATTTTTCTATTATATCTTCCGACTTGCCTGCTGCGAAGTATGCATTTGTAATTTTATTTTCAGCTGCGTTTTCTCTTGCATTTTCAACGGCTTCCTCGGAGATTTCAACTCCGCAGACTGCCTTTGCATTTTTTGCCGCATTTAATGAGATGGTACCCACACCGCAGTAGAGGTCTAAAATTTTATCTTCTTTATTTATTTCTAAGTAGTCCAGAGCTAATTTATACAGTTTTTCCGCTTGTGTTCTGTTGACTTGGAAAAAGGAAGAGGGAGATAATTTAAATTCGAAGTTCATCAGTTTGTCTTTGATGTAATCTTCTCCGTAGATTTTGTTGAATTTTTCTCCAAACCTGAGTTTGCCTGTATTTATATTTTCAAATAGAGAATTGAGATTTAATTCAAGCAATTCATTGAGTAAGTTGTTGGTGTACTTGACTCTGTCCTTAGTTACAAGCACTATGCTCAATTGATTTTTGTAATTCTGTCTTAGGATTATCTCATCACAGGAGGACAGTCCTTTCCAACAGGATAGGATTTCAATGGCTTTATTTATTTCATCTTCGGCTATAAGACAATGTTTAACGGGCACCAAATCCTTTGAATTTTTACCGAAATATCCCAATTTGCCGTCTTTTACCTTCAGTTGAATATTATTTCTATAGGCGAGGGGGTTTTCCATACCGTAGATTTTTTCCACTTCGACATCAAGAGATCCTATTCTTCTGAAGTCTTGATTTACCTTGTCTTTTTTCCATTTCAACTGTTCCGCATACTTGTAATTTAAAAAATCACAACCTCCGCAGTTTTCGAAATAGGGACATTTAGGAGCTATTCTGTTTTTTGATTTATTTAAAATTTTTTGTGTCCGTGCAAGGGTGAATTTTTTCTTTTTATAGGTGAGGGTGGCTTCTACGGTATCGCCTATTACGGCTCCTTCTACAAAGTAGATTTTTCCGTCTTTTTTGGCAACTCCTCTTCCTTTGTAATCAAAATCCGTTATTTCCAGTTTCATTTTTTCTTAAGCACTATTCTATCGGGATACAGCTCTACAAGTTCTTCCTTATAAAGAGCACCCTCGGCTCTTTTGAAGGCTTTTTTTGAAAGCCCTGTAATCGTCTTTATTTCTTCAGGGTCTGATTTATCGCCTAATTTCAAAACTCCCTTTTGCTCCTTCAACAGCTCAAGTAGCATTTCCGCATCCGCATGCATTTGTTTATAGGATTTTTGCCTTATGGTAAGAGTTATCATGCCGTTTTTTAAAATCCTTTGAACACGGGCATCCACTTTGTCGCCGACTCTGTATATTCCCTTCAGTTCCTCCTTTAAAATCAATCCGTCGTATTTATTGTCAATGGCAACTTTTGCTCCCTTTTCATCAATTTCATAAATGGTACCCGAGAGAATATCGTTGACTTTAAATTCTTCATTTAACTTCAACTTATCTTTTATATCCATGCTTACACAAAGTCTGTCGGATCTGTCGATGTAAAGATGCATCAAGTAGTGTTCTCCCACATCTATTCTTCCTTTTCTCTTTTGGAAGGGCAAGAATATGTCCTTGTCAAGTCCGATGTCTACAAAGTATCCGTACTTCGTCTTATCGACAACTTTTAAATTCTTAACTTCTCCTACATCTATCAAGGGTTTTTTAGTTGTGGCAACTCTTTCTCCCTTGGGATCGTCATAGATAAATACACTTACTTCATCATTTAATTTTAAATTTTCATTTTTATCTTTTAGTCTGATCTCTTCTTTTGTATCGGTAAGTATTATTCTATCCTTCGAAATACTCTTGACTTTCAGGTTATTTCTTCCTAATTTCATTTATTCGCTCCTCTATTCTATGTACTTTTTCACCTGATCTCCTAAGGATATTATCCCTTAAAACCGGATAAATTTGTAGAGTTTTGATAGCCTTAAAGGAATATTCGCTAAACTCTTCGTGAATTGCCAAATCAACTATTATTTTTAAAGCGCCCCTTACGTTTATGAGTGGATAAAATCCGCTTAATATTATGCCGAACTTTACAGATTCCACACTATGTGTATTTCTCATGAGCAGGATTGAAAGCCCTACAAGTTTTTGCTCGTTGAAGATTTCAATATTGTACAGATAATTTAAAAATTTATCTATCACGCAATCAGCTCTATGGTTTTCAAAATATTTGTCAAACTCTTCAATTGATTCACTGTTTCTGTCGTAAAAATCTTCAAAGGCCTTTATCAACCCTGAAATATCGTCATCTTTGTTTTCTGTTTCATCAAAAATCAACTCATCAATGGAGTTGCTTTTTTCACTTTCTAAAATAGTTCCGTAAATTGTATCGTCTTTCCTTTTTTTCTTAAACATTTTTAAATTTCCTCTAATTCAAGTATTCTGTATTCAGCTTTTAATCTCTATATATTGACCTGTGTTACATAATTATACACCTTTATTTTATCGCATTTATATGTTAAATTAAACCTATGAGGTGCATATGAAAATAAACATTTTTGCAACAGCCGACATACACGGCAGAGTAGTTCCCTATAATTATGGAACAAACTGCCCTACAGACAATTCCATAGCCAATTTGCACAGCGCCTACAAAGCTCTGAAGGATGAAAATTCCATCTTGGTGGACAATGGAGATATGATAAAGGGCAATTTTATTGAAAAATTCGTCTATTTCCATAGGCATCCTGCGATAGAAATCATGAATTTCATGGAATATGATCTGTGGAATTTGGGCAATCACGAATTTAATTACGGGCTTGATAACATCTACAGATTGATGAATGATTTCAAAGGCACAACTCTGCTGGCAAACTCCAACGGCAATTTCACACCTTATAAAATAATCGAAAAAAAGGGGATTAAAATTGCCTTTATCGGCATAGAGACCCTTTTTGTGAACGAGTTTGAAGCTCAGCAGCTGGGAGATTTTAAAATCACCGATCCTGTGGATGTGTTAGATTCAATAATAGATGAAATCCGAGAAGATGTCCATGCCATAATAGGACTTTTTCACCTGGGACTAAGTGATGAAAATGGAGTTGTCCACGCCGGCATACTTTCCATTATCGATTCAATGAAACATAAAAAATACTTAGACGCAATCATATCGGGGCATACTCATGATGGTTTCGAAAGTTTTAAATATAAGGATATATTGATAGCGCAGCCGCCTGCTTACGGAAGAGGTCTCATAAAGTTGGAGCTTGATTTTTCAGAGAAAAAATTAAACAGGATAAATTCAAAAATAATAAAATCTTCAGACTATGAACCCGATGAAGATATTATCGATATATATGAACCCTATCACAAAAAAATTCTTGAATTTACAAATAAGATTTTGGGATTTGTGGACAATGTAGAGGGAGATTACAACTATGATTTGGAAGATGGACCTTTAGTTCATCTCATAACCGATGTAATGCGCTTTTATTATCCCGCCGATGTGGTCGCCTTTCAACTTGATTCTCCTGATACTAAAATGAAAAACGGATTTTTGAGAAGAACGGATATAGCCAGATTTTACACCTATTCGGGAGGAGAGGTCAGTTTATATGAAATCACCGGCTCGGACTTAAAAGAATACATGAATTGGAGCAGCAGGTACTATATTTATGAAGATGGGGAACTCAAAAAAAATCCCAAGAGACAAAGCTTCAAATATAAAACCTTTGATATATTCGGAAACATCAAGTATATTTTGGACTACAGGAAGGAAGACAGGATCACCTGCCTGAAGAGGCTTGACGGCAGTGATATTTTAGATGAAGACAAACTCATAATAGGAATGAACGAGTACAGGATGAACTACTTGATGTCCGATATGGGACCTTTAAAATATAAAAATTTCCAACAGATATCATCCTCTCAATACATTCAAAAGGGTTTTGAAAATTATGGAACCATCAGGGAACTGGCTGAAATATTTTTTGATGGATTGCCTGAAAATAAATTCGTCTATAACGGAAAAACTAATTTTGAAATAAAATATTAAAGTGAGCAATTTTATATCCAATGAATTTTGTAATGTGTCTTCAAAATTCAGAGTGTAGACAAACCAACTTGCACGCTAAACTACTACGAAAATTTTACGATTTTCTCGTAGGGGCGGATTATAATGCGGGACGATGAGGGCATCGTCCCCTACAATGTTTATATTTATATTTTGTTGTTTTATGATTCCTGACAATTCTGACATAGTCCCCAACAATTTTCGTATTTGCATTCATTTTCTCGTAGGGGCGGATGCCTTCAACCGCCCGTTATATTTCGTCGGCTCATAATGCGGGACGATGAGGGCATCGTCCCCTACAATTTTTATATTGATATTTCGTTGTTTTATGATTCCTGACAATTCTGACATAGTCTCCAACAATTTTCGTATTTGCATTCATTTTCTCGTAGGGGCGGATGCCTTCAACCGCCCGTTATATTTCGTCGGCTCATAATGTGGGACGATGAAAACATCGTCTCCTACTTGTCTATAATGTTATTTCAAATAATATTGTTAAAAATTTATCTAATTTATCAATATTTAATAGCGCTAAATTAAAATTAGTGATAGAATATTTTTAGAATGTTTATATATAAAGTATGAGAGGTGTGTTATGGATACAAAAAATCTTACTTTTAGTGTGGGCGGAGTTCATATGGATGAACATAAGGAGCTTACCGAGAAACTTCCCATAGAAGTGATGCCCGAACCTAAAATAGCCTACATACCCTTGAGCCAACACATCGGTGCACCCGCAACGGCCTTGGTGTCAAAGGGAGATAGGGTTAAAATCGGTCAGATGATCGGTAATTCAGAGGCTTTTATTTCCTGTTCAGTTCATTCCTCAATTTCAGGCACAGTTAAATCCATCGAAAAAATGTATACGGCAGATGGAAGATATTGTGACTGTGTAGTAATTGAAAATGATTTCACAGGAGAAAAGGTAGAGGCGGAACCTCTATTGAATTATGAAGATTTGACAATTGATGATGTGATTCCCTTCATAAAAAATAAGGGGATTGTAGGTATGGGTGGAGCAGGTTTCCCGCTTCATGCTAAGCTCAAAAGTGAAAATCCGATACTGGACGAATGCATAATAAACGGGTCGGAATGTGAACCCTATTTGACATGTGACCACAGGATAATGCTTGAAAGAACGGACGATATTCTTGAAGGGCTCAACATCTTTTCAAAATTTTACAACAAGGAAGTCTCCTACATGGCAATAGAAGAAAACAAACCCGACGCCATAGAAGCTATGCAAAAGAGAATATCGGAAACGGACAGGTGGAAACATATTAAGGTTGTAAGTTGTCAGACGAAATATCCTCAAGGAGATTCCAAGAGGTTGTCTGAAGCTGTAGTGGGCAGAATAGTTCCACAAAACAAAGTTACAAATGATGTCGGAGTATTCCTTACAAATGTAGGTACAACTCTGGCTTTTTATGAGGCCATGATAGAAGGAAAACCCTCTTATGAAAGAGTGATGACCGTAAGTGGTTCAGGAATAAAAAATCCCAAGAACATACTTGTTAAGATTGGCACTCCTATTGAAGATATATTGGAATTTTGCGGTGGTGTAAAGGAAGATTACATAGACTTGGTATGTGGCGGACCCATGACGGGCAAATCAGTATTTGATTTAAAATCTCCCGTTACAAAAACCACTTCAGGATTTTTGGTACTGTGTGCATCTGAAATAAACGCCGGTGAGGAAAGTCCCTGTATCAGATGTTCAAAATGCGTGGATCATTGTCCCGCCAACATCAGACCTACAGAAATTAATTTGGCAATACTCAAGGGCGATGTTGAACAATGTTCGATTTTGCATGCGGACCAATGCATGGAATGCGGTATTTGTTCCTTTGTCTGTCCTGCCAAGAGAAATCTTTCGCCTTCGATGAAGCTTGCGAAAAGAGAAATAAGAATGAATATGATGAGATCGAAATAAGGAGTAAAATATGGAAAAAAACATTAATAATGAACAAGAGATTAAGGGTTTAAGAGATGATTTTTTTGTATCGCTTGCTCCACATATCAGGTCCAATGATTCCGTAAACAAGATAATGATGGATGTAATAATTGCAATGTTTCCGATTTTAGCAGGATCTGTGTATTTTTTCGGATTAAATGCAATTAAGTTGGTGGTTGTATGCGTAGCATTTTGCGTAGCATCAGAATATTTATTTCAAAAAGCTCTTAAAAAAGATGTCAGAATCAACGATTTATCCGCTGTTGTAACAGGCATGCTCATAGCGTTCAATTTACCGGCTACAATGCCTTGGTGGATGGCGGCTTTCGGTTCTGTATTTGCAATGGTAATAGTTAAAGGATGTTTTGGAGGAATAGGTTCAAACTTTATGAACCCGGCCCTTGGAGCGAGAATTGTTCTTATGTCCTCTTGGGCAAAGGAAATGACTACTTATTCGGATCCTGTAGGATTTGGAAGTGCGGCTGATGCCATCAGTTCTGCTACTCCCCTTCAACTTATAAAGGCCGGAGATTATGCAAATCTACCGAACTTGGCGGATATGGCCATAGGAAGAATTCCCGGAGTTATCGGAGAAACATCAGCAATTTTAATATTAATAGGCGCAGCTTACTTGATCTACAGAAAGGTAATAAGACCCGATGTGCCTGTAATTTATGTTTTAACTACCGGAATAGTACTATTCGCATTGGGAATACCGGCGAATATCATTCCCTATGAATTAATGGGTGGAGGACTTTTACTGGGCGCGGTTTTCATGGCTACAGATTATTCTTCGGCTCCCATAACCAGAAAGGGCAAGATTATATTTGCACTTGGATGTGGGATTATAACAGCGGTCATAAGAGCAAAGGCATCTCTTCCCGAGGGAGTATCCTATGCGATATGCATTATGAATGTCGTAACTCCATTAATAGATAGATTAACCTTAGGTGAAGCATATGGGGAGGCGAGCAAATGAAAGAACCTATAAGATTTGGAATTGTACTTTTCTTGTTTTGCGCTATTTCTGCAGGGCTTTTAGCCGTTGTAAACGGATTTACAGCTCCGATTATCGAAGCTGCGGAACTTGAGGCAACAATGAATTCTTATAAAATCATATTCGGAGATGCGGCAGACGATTTTGAAAGATATGATGAAGCTGAAATTGCAAAAATCAAAGAAGCATATCCCGATATACAAGATATTTTCACTGCAAAAAAATCAGGTGAAGTCGTAGGATACGGAATGACCGTTACAGCAAACGGATTTGGCGGTGCTATGACCAATGCCATAGGCATAAGAACCACAGATGATAAAATAGCAGGTTTTAGAAATATAGTCCATCAAGAAACTAAAAACTTCGGAAGTTTGATTGAAGAAGAAGATTACTACACATCCTACAACGAAAAATCAGCTACAGGAGAACTCACAATCTCAAAGGAACCGCAAGGTGACAATGAAGTTCTTTGGATAAGCGGTGCCACTGTGACATCAAAAGCTGTTGTGTCGGGAAGTAACATAGTTCTTCAAGCGTATAATGAGTTTTTAAGGGAAAGCAAGTAGGGGTGAGAATATGAATACAAAAAAAGTTTTTATGAATGCTTTAGGAAAAAATAACCCTGTATTTATGCAACTCATAGGTTTGTGTTCGGTACTGGCGATAACAAATGCCTTATCGAACTCTGTAGCGATGGGTATTGCCGTAACCTTTGTTTTAATAATGAGTAATGCGGTTGTATCAATACTCAGAAAGGTGATACCCGATAAAATAAGAATTCCCTGTTTTATAGTGGTAATCGCAACCTTTGTAACCTTGGTTCAAATGATACTTCAAGCCTATGCACGACCCATATACAATGCTTTGGGAATATTTTTACCACTTATAGTTGTTAACTGTTGTATACTCGGTGAAGCTGAAGGTTTTGCCTATAAAAACAGTCTTTTGCCCTCAATTATAGACGGACTCGGAACAGGTATGGGATATATGCTCGCTGTAGTATCAATGGGAGTTATTAGGGAGTTTTTCGGATATGGAACATTGTTTAATGTACAAATCCTTCCCGAGTCTTACCCCGGAATAGGAATTATGGGTGCTCCGGCGGGTGCGTTTATATTACTGGGATTTTTAATAGCGGCATTTAGAAAAATTTTAAACAGGAGAGGTGAATAATATGTTGGAGAGTATATTTGCAATATTAATTTCAACAATTTTGGTCAATAACTATGTATTCGCTCAATTCTTGGGAATTTGTCCTTTCCTGGGAGTTTCCTCTAAAGTTGAAACCGCTACAGGAATGGGTGTAGCAGTAACCTTTGTAGTTGTGCTTTCTTCAGCGATAACATGGGTTATACAAAGATATATTTTAGATTTATTAGGATTGCAATATTTACAGACCATAGTGTTTATACTTGTAATAGCATCCCTTGTTCAATTTGTAGAAATAGTAATAAAGAAGACTTCACCGAGCTTGTATACGGCCATGGGAGTTTACCTACCGCTTATTACTACCAACTGTGTAGTACTGGGAGTTACCGTACTTAACATTCAAAACAATTACAATTTGATAGAAACGGTATTTAGCGGATTTGGAGCATCTGTCGGATTTGCCCTCGCTTTGTTATTGATGTCTTCCTTGAGAGAAAGATTGAGTTTTGCAGATGTGCCTAAAGATCTGCAGGGAGTTCCCATAGCCCTTATAAGTGCCGGGCTTATGGCGCTGTCCTTCTCAGGTTTTCAAGGTTTAGTATAGGAGGCATAGCATGGAAATTAATCAAATTATTTATCCCGTTTTAATACTTGCAGCGATAGGAGCGGCCTTCGGAGTTTTGTTATCCATAGCGTCAAGTGCATTTGCAGTCGAAGTCGACGAAAGAGTTGTAAAAGTCAGACAGGCTCTTCCGGGAGCAAACTGCGGTGCTTGCGGTTATCCGGGTTGTGACGGACTTGCTCAAGCCATAGCAGAGGGAAAAGCCCCTGTAGAAGCTTGCTTAATAGGTGGAAGTGCAGTTGCAAAGGAAATAGCTGCCCTTCTCGGCACAAACGCACTGGATGTTGAAAGGATTGTAGCAAATGTTCAATGCCAAGGAACATGCGATAAGGCAAAGGACAAATACAATTACGAAGGACTTCAGGACTGCAGACTTATTTCAGATTTTCAAAAGGGTTCAAAGGCCTGTACCTATGGATGTGTTGGCGGAGGAACATGCGTAAGCGTATGTGAATACGACGCAATCCATGTTGTTGACGGAGTTGCCGTAGTGGATAAGGAAAAATGCGTAGCTTGTAAAAAATGCGTAGCTATTTGTCCTAAGGGAATTATTTCCATGGTGCCCTACAAGGCGCAAACCGTTGTGGAATGTTTCTCAAAGGATCCCGGCAAAATTGTCAGAGCAAATTGCAGCGTAGGATGTATAGCTTGCGGAATATGCGAAAAGAACTGTCCAAAAGATGCAATTCACGTAAAGGACAACTTGGCGCAAATCGATTATGACAAGTGCATAAACTGCGGAATATGCGTTTCTAAATGCCCGACAGGTGCAATATACTGCGAATATCCTGAAAAAGTCGAAAAGATAAAACAAAGACAAAAGGAAATGGCGGAAAAGAAAAAACTCGAAAAAATAAAGCAACAGGAAACTACTAAATAATTATAAAAAACTTTAATATTTATTTTAAAGACAAGTAATTTAAAAAAACGAGTATAAGGAAAGAATTATTAAAGCTTCACGGCAAAATCAGAATTAAAAATCACATTGGCTGAGCGAGTTTGTGATTTTAGGTTGATGAGCCGATGAAGCTTTTAATTTTGTAATAGGGAGCCTTTAAATCATTTGTCTTTGTAAATTAAATGTTCTTTATTCGTCAATCGGAAGACTTCTTAATTAAGAAGTCTTTTTATATGCTTTTATAAAACATATTTTATTGTTATAATTTTATTGAGGTGTTTATGAAAAAGGGAGATTATTTAGTAATTATACTGGTGATTTTTTCTTCATTTTTCATATTTGCAAAAATAAAAAATGAAAATAATACCAAGGGCGATACTGTGGCTGTATACGTAGATTCTCAAAGGGTTGCGCAATACAATTTAAAGGTCGATGACGGAAAAATCATAGATATAAATTCAAAATACGGAAAAAATAAAATAAAAATAGAAGAGGGCAAAGTCAAAATGGTCGATTCCACTTGCAAGGATAAGGTTTGTATGCATATGAAGGCTATAGATGCAAACAACGAAACTATAATCTGCCTGCCCAACCGATTGGTCGTAAAGATTGAATCCGAATCTTCCCAAGATGTGGATGTGATATTGCAGTGAGTTTAAGAAAGCTTATTTATTTATCTCTTCTTACATCGGGAGGTTTAATACTGGGACTGTTGGAACTTAATATTCCCATGCCCATAGTCATTCCCGGAGCTAAAATCGGAATATCAAATATTATCGTCTTGGTAACCATAGTGTTTTTCGGATATGGAGAAGGAATTTTCGTGGCGGTGCTGAAAACTTTTTTGTTGGTGCTGTTGACAGGTTCCGTGTCTTCCTTCATATTTTCCTTTACAGGTACTATGCTAAGCGCCTTCGTCATGATTTTAGCTCACAGGTTTTTAAGCAGACATCTGTCCATAATAGGCATAAGCATACTGGGGGCGGTTTTTCATAACGTAGGGCAGATATTGGCGGCTGTAATGGTGCTTGAGAGTGCAAATATAATAGCTTACTTGCCCTTTTTGATGATATTTGCCATATTTACAGGCATATTCATAGGATTCAGCTCAAGAGAAGTGGTGAAGATATTAACTGAAATATACAAGGAGCGGAAATGATTATACTGGCATCACAATCGGAAAGAAGACGTGAAATACTGTCTAAATTTACCGATTTTAAGATAATAACTGAAGAAGTGGAAGAAAACAATTCGGACTATGTGGATGCAAAACAATTGGTCATGGCGCTATCCTTTGAAAAGGGAATAGGAGTTGCTTTAAAAAATCCTGAAAGTGTCGTGTTGTCCGCAGACACCGTAGTGGATTTCAAAGGAAAAATTTTGGGCAAGCCCGCCCATAGAGCAGAGGCAAAGAAAATGCTCGAAGCCCTATCGGGAGAAGCACATGAGGTATATACAGCCTATTCCATATTTCACATGACAAAAAATTTAAAATACACAAATTATGAAGTATCGAAAGTATATTTTAAAAAGCTCTCCGATGATGACATTGAAAACTATCTAAACACCGATGAATACAAAGGCAAAGCCGGAGCCTATGCAATACAGGGTTATGCTTCACTTTTTGTGGAAAGAATAGAAGGAGATTTCCTTAATATAGTAGGACTGCCCATCTCAAAGATTTCCGATGACATGAAGAAATTTTTGAATATATCTCTTATGGAAAGGGTTAAAGTTGGAAAATAAAAATTACAGGATAAAGGACTTACCTCTTGAAGACAGACCGCAAGAAAAATTGTTGAAATTAGGACCTCAGTACCTCTCAAATGCGGAACTAATAGCCTTGATAATCAGAACCGGAACAAAGACCAAGACATCGGTGGAACTTTCACAGGAAATACTCAACAGTTTTTCCTGTGATTATAAAAAACAGGGCATATCGGTTTTAAAACAAAAATCAATAAAGGACTTTTTGAGTATAAAGGGGGTCGGAGTTGCCAAGGCGGCAATGCTTATGGCTGCCGTAACCCTTGCCGACAGGATGAATTCGGAAAGTGTTTTTAAGAGAAACAGAGCCGATTCTCCCCAAAGTATTGCCCATATGGTAATGCAGGAGATGAAGGACTTGGTCGTTGAAGAATTCAGAATAGCACTTTTAAATACAAAAAAAGAAGTGATACTTATTAAGACGGTTTCAAAGGGAATACTCAACTCCACAATAGTACATCCCAGAGAGGTATTTAAAATCGCCATAGACAACAGCGCACATAGCATCATACTTCTGCACAATCATCCCTCGGGAGATTCTAAGGCCTCCCCGGATGATATAAACATCACCGGGAGGCTGTGTGAAAGCGGAAAACTTCTGGGAATTGAGGTAATAGATCACATAATCATAGGAGATGGGGAATACTTCAGTTTCAAAGAACGGGGTTTATTGTAATGAGCACAATATATATAGATAAAAATATCGATGTCGCTGTTAATTTCGACAATAAAATATTGGACATCATGGATTTAAACGATGATATTTTGAAAAACATCTACAGAGCGAGAGTTGAAAAGATCCTAAAAAATCAAAAATCAGCCTTTGTAAACTTAGGAGAAGAATACGGCTTTTTAGAACTTCCGGGCAACTGTGAACTGAGAGAACAAGACGAGATATTGGTTCAGGTAAAAAAGATAAAAGGCGACGATAAATACGTGGAATTGTCGGCGGAAATTTCCCTGGAAGGCGAGTTTATAATATTTTTTCCGGAAAAAAAATTCATTAAATATTCAAAAAAATTAAATTCAGATCCGAGAAACAAACTCAGAGAATTTGCGAAAAAAGAAAACTTAAGGGGAGTGCTCTTCAGATCAAAGGCGGAACTGGCCACAGAAGAAGATATTTTAGAGGAATACAAATCGTTGCAAAATCTTTCAGTTGACATAATTTCGCAGAGAAATAAAAGACCCACTCCTAAACTCATATACAGAAAAGACAAATTAAAATCCTTTTTAAATGCCTGCGATTTTGAAAATATACTGACGAATGATATGGAAATACACAAGAAGTATAAAAATGATTTTGATGTGAAATTTGATGACAATTTCAGAATTATTTATAATGCGGATATTTTAAGGGATTATAAAAGCCTCTTCAGCAAAAAAATTGAACTGGAGGACGGCGGCGATATTATAATTGAACAAACGGAAGCTTTGTGCAGTATTGATGTAAATTCTTCCGGATACAAGAGCAACTTAAACCACGAAGATCACATCTATAGCATAAATAAAAAAGCTGCGGAAGAAATAGCAAGACAGATAATGTTAAGAAACATTTCAGGAATAATAATCATAGATACCATAAATATGAACTCTAAAGAAAACAGAGAAAAATTACTTGCAGACTACCGAGAATATTTAAAACGGGACAATGTATTCTCCAAGGTTTACGGATATACCGCTCTGGGCTTAATAGAAATATCCAGAGAAAACAGGGGATATGCACTCATTGATAAATTAGGAGAGCAAATATGATTTTAACGGCCATGGGAGATTCCTTGGTCTACGGCTATGGAGTAGGCTGTGAAAACAGCTTTATCAACATGGACATGGAAGGGATAGAAGTAGTTAATCAGGGTATAAACGGCGACACTTCAGCAGGTGTGTTACACAGAATTGAAAACGCACCGGATGCGGATATAATCCTTGTATTTGTAGGGGTGAACGACTTTTTAATCGGAATGAGCGTGGATACCGTAACTTCAAACATAATGAAGATTTTGGAGAAAATATTCCACAGGGGCAAAAAAGCCATACTCTGCATACCTTTTTTACTGTCTGAAGAAGAGGATTTTACCAACATACTCTCCATTGCCAACAATAAAATCACAAAGTACAGAGAAAAAATTTTAGAACTTAAAGATGAAAGTCTGTTATTGATAGATTTTTACAGGGAATTGAAAAAACAGCCCGATTATTCAAGTCTGTTTTTTGACGGAATTCACCCGACGCAAAAAACTCATGATCTGATGAAGTCTATATTGATCAAATCCATGGAGGAAAAAGGATGGATACTTTAAAAAATTTTAAAATTATGGAGCTGTCAAGACGGGAAAAAATATTGGCAGGTTTACTGATATTTTTAATACTTGAATTTTTGATGTATACCTCATTCTTTTCAAAAACATCCGAGGCGATTTTAAGCGAAGAATCAAAAATCTCGGAGCTTGAAAATTCAATTGCAACAGAAAGGAAAATAATTGAAAATTCAAAGAATATAGAAAAAGAAAACAACAAACTCATCGAAGAAGAAAATATAATCAATTATGCAGATGAAAATATTGTAAATGACTTGAGATATCATGACATAGAAATTGAAAACATATCGGAGAACGAAAACTCGAAGAGATTGGAAATGACCCTTGACAAGGGAAATATTCAGAAGATAAACAAATTGTCGCAATATTTTGCATATGACGATTTTTATGCATTGCGAACAGAAGAAGACATCTATAAAGTCGTGCTCAATATAAAAAATGAAAAAACGGACACTGTACTTCCCATAATGGTGGCAAAGGAAGAAATAGATGCCAGCATAGATTTGAAGAGGGAATATTTTAAAGATGTACTTGCTGAAAATCCAACGGAGACTGAAGAAGAGAAAAAGCCTGTGCCGGAAAAGACGGAAAAATTCCAAAGGGAAGAAAAAATTTCAGATGTTAAACAAACTGCAGAAACAGAGGAAAAAGTTATTTCAGGATCCTTGTTGCCGGATGCGGGCAAAACTCAGTATCAATCGGGAGAGCTACTTCCCGATGACATAAGTATTAATACTGAATCCCTGAGTCTATCCTATGACCACGCAAACTATGCTCGGTTGTACGCAGAGGGAGATACTGTGATATTAAATTATGAAATACAAGTATCGGAGGGCGCAAGTGAATTCATTATTTTATTTGATTATTCAGTGGATGTGCAGAGCTTAAAACTTGAAACGGAATTGCCCGAAAGATTTCAAGGAGAGGTGGGCTACTACAACGGAAATAAAATTCCCTTTCAAAATTTCAGCACAGAAAGAAGCAGTATAATTTACAGATCTGAAAACATAAAGGGTTTACAGGGATTATACTACAGATTAGACGGGGCATATGGACAGATAGGTCAAATAAGAATCAAAAACATAGAGGGAGTAATTTGAAAAAGGGTTTTACATTAATCGAGCTTGTAATTTCCATAGCCATAATCTCAACTTTAATTACAATAGCGATGTTGAGCTTCAGAACAGTGGAAAGCACAGAGGCGAAGAGGGACTTAAAGGAAATTGTAAACCGCATAAAATTCGCCAGAAACATGGCAATTTCAGAAAAAGCTCAATCTGAGGTAAACTTCATGGAAAACAACTCCTATGAAGTGATATGCAAGGATTACAGAGAAACCTTCAATTACAGCGAAGGATTAAAATTACTCAATACTGAAGCTATAAAACTCAAATTTACAATTAAGGGAGTATCAAGCAAAGATACAGCTCAGACCCTTTATTTTAAAATCAAAGACAAAATTTACGAAGTCACAATTGAGCCTGTCACGGGAAAGGTGAATTTGAAGATATGAAAAAAGGATTTATTTTAATGGATGTTTTGCTTTCCACAGCCTTTTTACTCATCATAGCAACAGCGCTCTTGCCTTCCTTTACAAATATTTTCAAAAACAGAAAAGATGTGGAGGACAGACTTGAATTGTACAATGCGGCGAAAAATCAAATGGAGCTCATAACAGCCGCAAGCTACGGCGGACATGGTTACTACGAGATAATTCTCGCCGAAGAATACGAGTATACATTGGATAAAGTACCCCTGTCGGAAAATCTCAGCAAATATGTTTTAAAGGTAAAAAATGAAAAAGACCATGAAATTAAAATCGAAAAAATATTACAGAACAAAAGGCTTCACTCTCATTGAATTGGTATTTTCCATAGCTTTGGTGGCGGTTGTGTTTTCAACGCTTACTTCAGTTTTAAATTTCTCCTTTAAAATGTCAGGCGCAGTAAACACCAAGGATGAAATTTTTCAGGAGTCCTATTTCACTGAGAATTTTTTGTATGACGAAATATCTTCGGCGGACTACATAGTTCAAAACACAAAACCAGGCACCTTGGGATTTACCATAATCAAACTCACAGGTGTAGATGACGGAGAAAAAAACACAGGATACAGATACACCTATTATTCTCTTAAGGACAACAGATTGAGGAGACATTCAATAAATACCAAGAATAAATTGGAGGATGGGTACCCGTTAAATAGAATGGGTGTAAACAACATCATTTCCGGAGTGGAAAACATCAATTGCCAATTCACCAAGGAAAAAATAACCATAGAAATATTTTATAATCGAAGGGGAATAAAGGACAGCAGCAGTATAATTGTAGCAAACAGAACATTTGAGGAATTCGATAATTGAAAAAAAGAGGATTTACTTACATAGTAACAATTATAATAGTGACTTTGATAATCCTTGGACTCAGCCTGTTGATCTCCAACTTAAAGGACGAATTATTAATAGTAAAAAACCAAAGGGACAGCATTCAGGCCGATGCCTATGCCGAATCTATGATAAATATAGCCCTGTCGGATAAGAGGTTTACCAATTGCCTGGAAGATATCTATCATGGAAAAAGTAAATCCATGCAGATAGCTCCAGCCCATATAATAGATGAGCTTGACAGTTCTAAAATCACTCTCAAATTGGATAACTCCATAGTCAAAAAAGGGTTTTTGATGACTGCTGAAGTTGAATATAAAAACATAAATTCAAGATTTTTCGCCCAAGGCTCCATAGTCAATCCTCTCTATTTAAAAAAACTTGGAGTTTTAAATCCACGGGTTATAGGCGAAGAAGAAGTAGGGCAATTAAAGGACTCCTTCACAAAACACCCCGATGAGAGCCTGAGTTTTGTGGACTACATACATTTGGAGGACAAAGACTACTTTATAGAAAAAGATGGAAGATACTTTGTCATATATGAGGAGAATTTACAAGGCGAAGAGCCAACACGGAATATAATGGCAAGAGGACTTTCAACAGACAGTTTTTATATCACACAAAGCGGCGGGAGCCTATGCATTGTGGACGAAATAAGAATAAGAGGGATAGTGGACATAGACAATATTTTATTAAATGAAAATTTAAATATAGATGGAATATTGGTATTGAGATCCAATGTAAATTTTTTGGATAATCCGAAGAATATTTATGTAAAGGGAATAACGGTAAATACTCCTTCGGTTTCTGAAAACAACGTGATTTCCCGGTATGATTTTGGAGAAATAGACCTTTATTCAAGGGGAATTTCCAATTATATTAAACCGAGAATTTACAGTATTAAAAGAAGTATTGACAACAAATAAACTTGATAGGAAACCTTTATATGATATAATCCCGAGTTTATCACTTCTCTTAGAAAATAATAACCGTGATTCGCTAAATTAAAGCGATTTATCACGGTTTTTCTATTTTTATGCTTGTTGTATACGGTTGTTTGTGGCATAATTATATTATGGCATATATTATTAAACGAAAAAATAGAGAAGGAAAAGAATACGTCTATCTCGTAGAAGGATACCGGGACAAGGATAAAGTTCGTCAAAGAACGCTCAAAAGCTATGGCCAACTGGAGGTGTTGGAGCGTAATGAGCCTGGTGCATTTGAAAGATTAAGACGTCAAGCGAAAGAGGGACTTCTTTCAGAGAAAATTGAAAAAGAAATAAATATCCCATTTCAATTAGATTCTCCCATTTCGAATTCCCTCAAAAATTATGGATGGATGTTTTTAGATGATCTTCTTCGTCTTTTGAAAGTCGAAGAAACTCTAAGAGTTGGCTGTCAAGGTCGAAGGTTCAAGTTTGATCCAACCAAAATCTTGAAACTTCTGGTTTACCAGCGTATTTTAGATCCTGGAAGTAAAACCAAAGCACGTATGAACCAAGATGAACTTTTTGGGGATTGGAAAATATCTTCGAATGATATGGATAGAGCTTTAGATGTATTTGCCATGTGTAAAGATGAGCTGCTCCTTACCATGCATCAACAGATTACTCAAACCATAGGACGTACTGCTACGCTTGTATACTACGATGTCACCAACTACTACTATGAAACAGATCTTGATGATCCAGATGTACTGGATGAAGATGGAGAGATACAGGAAGTAGGAATGCGTAAGCGTGGTCCAAGTAAAGAACGAAGACCAAATCCTATTGTTCAAATGGGACTGTTCATGGATCAAAACTCCATCCCTATTTCATATGAACTGTTCCCTGGAAACCATACCGATCCGATTACCTATCTACCTTCAGCAGAACGAGTGAAAAAACAGTTTGAGATTGAAAGATTAGTCAGCGTAGCGGATAAGGCAATGAACAGTAAGAAAAACGTATTGGCGATTTACGAACGAGGAGATGGTTGGCTGTTCTCCCAAAAACATCGAGGCAAGCGAGGTGCACCTAAAGATATACAGGAGTTCATACTAAAACCAGAAGGTTGGGAATACAACAATCGACAAACCTTCGCAAAAAAGAGTACTATTCGAGAAAGAAACCTTGGAAATGGAGTTGTAGTGAAGGAGAAAGTTCTAGTTACTTGGAGTGAAGCCTATGCTAAACGAGAGAAAATCCGAAGAGATGGAGCACTTGCTTATGCAGCTTCTCTACGAGATCCAGAAAGATATCGTATGACTTGTAAAAAAGGCGGAAAGAAGTATCTTGAGCAATATGTAGTAGATAAACAAACTGGAGAGCGACAAGTATTGCATCCTTTCATAGGAATAGATTATGAATTGGTTGATTTTGATGCACAATTTGATGGAATCAACGTTCTGGTAACCAGCGAGTTAAAGATGAGTGATGAGGAAATGATGGCGAACTACCGTCAGCTCTACAAAATAGAAGAGTGCTTTAGAATCACAAAGACAGAACTTAAAACCCGACCGGTGTATGTAACAGAAAAAAATCATATTGAAGCACACTTTCTAACTTGCTTTATCGCATTGGTGCTCCTTCGAATCGTACAATATTTATTAGATGGAGAATGGAGTGTATCAATAATAGTTGATTCATTAAAAAGTGCGCTGACAGATGAATTGGGTCAAGGATACATGAAAGTATATGGTAATGAAGATTGGCTTAAAATACTAGAAAAACTAAAGATAGATTGGAAGCAACAGATTGTGAAGTTAGAGAAGTTGAAACAATTCGGGAGAGGTTGGTGTACAACAAAGGATTGGAGATAAAAACATGGCTAGAAGCTTGGAAATTACAAGTTTCTAGCCTTCGTTGTATTTTAAAAGTGATAAACTCAGGAAGAGGACTTTCAACAGACAGTTTTTATATCACACAAAGCGGCGGGAGCCTATGCATTGTGGACGAAATAAGAATAAGAGGGATAGTGGACATAGACAATATTTTATTAAATGAAAATTTAAATATAGATGGAATATTGGTATTGAGATCCAATGTAAATTTTTTGGATAATCCGAAGAATATTTATGTAAAGGGAATAACGGTAAATACTCCTTCGGTTTCTGAAAACAACGTGATTTCCCGGTATGATTTTGGAGAAATAGACCTTTATTCAAGGGGAATTTCCAATTATATTAAACCGAGAATTTACAGTATTAAAAGAAGTATTGACAACAAATAAACTTGATAGGAAACCTTTATATGATATAATTATTAAAGAGAAATATTAGGAGGTATTTTATGATTTCAGCAGGTGATTTGAGAAAGGGCGTAACATTCATATATGACAATGACGTCTATGAAGTAATAGATTTTCAACACGTTAAGCCGGGAAAAGGAGCAGCCTTTGTAAGAACAAAAATAAGATCCGTTTTGACGGGAGCCACTAAAGACACTACCTTCAACCCTTCTGAAAAGTTTGAAAAAGCTGTAATTGAAACTAAAGAAATGCAATATTTGTACAATGACGGAACTTTGTATTATTTCATGGATAATGAGACTTTTGAGCAAGTACCGCTTGAAAAAGACATCGTGGAAGAAGCTTTGAATTTCATGAGAGAAAATGACATGGCTCAAATTAATTTTCACCAAGGTAAGGCATTTAGAGTTTCACCTGCAAATTTTGTTGAGCTTGAAGTTACACAAACAGAACCGGGAGTTAAGGGAGATACATCTTCCGGAGGTTCAAAACCCGCTACGGTTGAAACGGGATTTACACTTAATGTGCCGCTATTTGTCAATACCGGAGATATAATAAGGATTGACACCAGAAGTGGCGAATATATGTCCAGAGCATAGGAGGAAAATAATTATGGAAAACATTATTAACAGATTAGCTTATCTTGAAGGTTTAGCTGAAGGCTATGAAATCGACGCTGAAAAGAAGGAAGGAAGAATTATTCTTGAACTTCTTGATATAGTTTCCGAAATGGCAGAAGAAATAAAGAACAAACAAGATGAATTGGAAGAATATGTCGACTTAATTGAAGAAGACCTTACAAATCTTGAAGAGTATGTATACGAAGAAGAAGAAGACTATGATGACTTTGATTATGATGACTATGACTATGATGACGATTCATTCTTTGATGACGAATATGAAGACGAATGTGGATGCGGTGAAAATTGCAACTGCTCAGATTCTGAACCTGTAGAAGAATAATTATATAAAAATCCTCCGTCGGAATTAAATTTCCGGCGGATTTTTTATTGTCTAAATTGCAATAAAATTGAATAACAAAAGATAATTTGATATAATTATAGCATTCAAAATAATACCGCAAGGTTGGAGGTGTATCATGACTGAAAATTATCTTATAGAAACTAAAAGTGATGGAGAAGTTAGAATATCAGAAGATGTCATAGCTACTATTGCCGTAGTTGCTGCAGAGTCTGTAGAAGGCGTAGTGGATATGCAATCTAATTTAAAATATAGCGTTACGGAAATGTTAGGTGTAAAGAACTTAAACAAGGGAGTAAAAGTCAGCATCGGCGAAAAAGAAGCCGTAATAGACGTTTTTATAACAGTTGAATACGGAAAAAACATAGTTGAAATATGCAAAGAAGTGCAAGTGAAGATAAAGGAAGCGGTTGAAAGCATGACCGATCTTGAAGTTGTTGAAGCTAACATTCACGTCTCGGGCATAGCTGTTCCGGATAAAGAGAAAGCAAGGGCATAAAATGAGCAGGAAAAAATCTCGTATTGGACAAATGCAAGTTCTATTTCAAATGGATGTAAACAACGATTTTTCCCTTGAAAGTTTAAATCGTTTTTTGGACAATTTTCAATTCAGCGACTCCGAGATGAAATATATTGCAAAGACAATACCGGTTATTCTTGAAAATCTTCAAACCATTGACAATACCATAGTAGAAAGTCTGTACAGTTGGAGCTTTAATAGACTTGCCAATGTAGACAGGAGTATTTTGAGAGTATCTGTATATGAACTGTTATATAGAGATGATATTCCTTCAGAGGTATCGATAAATGAAGCTGTTGAAATATCCAAAGAATTCGGGTCAAATGAATCTCCCAAATTCATAAACGGCATATTGGGAAGCATTTACAGAAATTTGCACAAGTGATAGAGAGCTTTTATGCTCTTTATTCTTTTTTATGGTGGTAAAATGAAAGCTATAAAAGTAAGTGAATTAAATAAATATATAAAAAAATATATAGCTATGGATTACTTGTTAAGCGACATCTCCGTAAAGGGTGAAATTTCAAACCTGAATAAGCACTCAAAGGGAAATATCTACCTGTCCCTAAAAGACGACAAAGCCAAGATAAATGCCATCATCTACTCCAGGGAAGCCTCAAAAATCAACTTTGAACTTCAAAACGGAGACAATGTGGAAGCGGGAGGTTCCATTTCCCTATACGAAAGAGACGGCTCAATAAACATGTACATCAGAGAAATAAAAAAAGTGGGCATGGGAGACCTTTACGAGAAATATCTGGCGCTCAAGGACGCCCTCTACAAGGAAGGGCTGTTTTCCGAAGAGCACAAAAAGCCGATATCCTATTTTCCGAGAAAAGTCGGGGTAATCACATCCCCAACCGGAGCTGCAATCGCAGACTTCATCAATATATTGCAAAGAAGAAATAAAGCTGTGGACATATTGTTCTATCCCTCCAATGTGCAAGGGGATTTTGCAGCTTCCAATCTCATAGAAGGGCTTGAGTATTTTGAAGAAAACCCTGTAGATGTGGTGGTGATCGGAAGAGGCGGAGGATCCTTGGAAGAGCTCTTTGCCTTTAACGACGAAAAACTCGCAAGGAAGATTTATGAATTGAAAATCCCTGTAATTTCAGCGGTAGGCCATGAAATAGACTATGTAATATCGGACTTTGTAAGCGATTTGCGAGCACCCACACCATCGGCTGCGGCGGAGCTTGTCTCAATGAGCAATGAGGATTTAAACAACTCTCTCTTTTTGATAAAAAATCGAATGGATCACCTGTTACACAATAAAATAAACAAAAACAGAAGAGAACTTTCCGATAAATTCAATTTTTTAAAATACGACTTGTTGAGTTTTATCAATTCAAACAGGGTGAAACTCAACTACTATAAAAATTTGATAGATTTAAAAAAGACGAATTTTAAAAAGATAAGAGTCACCTTGGAAGACTCAAAGACAAATTTGGATTACAATATAATCTGTAAAATAAAAGATTTCAATGAGAAACTTCAATCTGCAAATCAAATAAAGCTCAAATTAATTGAAAAAGTGAAGAAAGAAAAAACTGCATTGAAGTTTTGTGAAAATGCCTTAAGGGCGAAAAACCTTCGCGGAACTATAAATTTACAGAAAAAAGACTTGTATATAAATAAGGAAAAACTGGGAATTTCAATGTCCAACTACCTAAAAGAAAAAAATTCCGAGTTAATGCAATTAAAAGACTCCTTGGATAGATTAAATCCATCGAAACTTATAAGCATAAGAGATGAAAATCTAAATCTTGTAATTTCAGCAAAAAAACTTAAAATAAATGGAAACATTCACATAGATTTTGAAGACGGAACAGCTGAGGCTACTGTTAAAGATGTTAAAATAAGAGGTGAGGCAAATGGGCGAAAGTTATGAAAGTGCTTTTAAAAAGTTGGAAGAGATAATCAAAGATTTGGAATCCGAAGAGATATCCATGGAAAAATCCGTTGAAAAATACGAAGAAGGACTAAAACTTTACGAATATTGTTCAAAACTTTTAAACGAATACGAAGGAAGGGTGAAAATCTTGATGAAAGAAGATTCCGAAATATTGGAACAAGATTTTCAAGGTGCAGAAAATCATGATTGAAAATAACAATTTAATTTCCATTATAGACAATTATTTATACAGCAGTTTTGCAGTTGTCGATGAATATCAAAAAAAAGTTTATGATTCAATGAATTATTCCCTGTCATCAGGAGGCAAGAGAATAAGACCCATACTTTGCATATTGAGCTACAGCGATATATCCGACGGAGCCGACATTGAAAAAGTGCTACCCTATGCTGCAGCCATTGAGATGATACATACCTATTCTCTTATTCATGACGACCTGCCCGCCATGGACGATGACGACTTAAGGAGAGGCAAACCCACAAATCACAAGGTATTTTCAGAAGCCATAGCCATACTTGCCGGAGATGGGCTTTTAAATACCGCCGCGGAATTGCTCTCAAAAAACCTCGAAAGCTATGAAGACCCGGAAGAACTCAAAAGGGCCATAAGAGCCATGAGATACATCTTTAACGCCTCCGGTATTCACGGCTTGATAGGAGGACAAGTCATGGATCTTGAACAAAATAAAAATATGTCCGTGGATTTATTCGAAAATATGTACAAATTAAAAACAGCCGCATTAATAAGAGCGTCCATAGTCAGTGGCGCAATTGTGGCGGGGGCAAATGAAGAAGAACTTGCATCTTTGGAAGAATTTGGAAATTGCATAGGAATTGCCTATCAGATAAAAGACGACTTAATAGATTGCAAGCAGGACGAAGAAAGAGACACGATGCTCAAAATCATCTCAAAGGAAGAGTTGATAAAAAGGATAGAACATTTGACCGACAGGGGAAAAGAAGAGCTTAAAACCATAGAACACAACACCGAAAAACTGCAAAACTATGCGGATTTCCTGATGAACAGGAGCTTTTAATTGAGCAAGATAAGAGCAGACCTTTTGGTTTTGGAACAGGGATTTGCAGATTCAAGAGAAAAGGCGAAAAGATTGATAATGAGTGGAGAGGTATATCTGGGCACTCTTAGAATTGACAAACCCGGACAAATGCTTGACTCTCACGAAAAATTGACCGTAAAACCCAACTCTTTAAAATATGTCAGCAGGGGCGGATTCAAACTGGAAAAGGCAATTGATCTCTACAATATCGATTTAAAGGGGAAAATCTGCGCCGACATAGGAGCATCGACCGGTGGATTTACCCATTGCATGCTTTTAAAGGGAGCAAAAAAGGTATATGCCATAGATGTTGGGTATAATCAACTTGACTACTCTCTTAGAATGGATCAAAGAGTGGTCTCCATGGAAAAAACCAACATAAGAAATTTAGATGTGGAATTGATAGAAGATCGAATAGATTTCGTCTCCGTTGATGTCAGCTTTATTTCACTTGAACTGGTACTTCCCAAGGCTGTGGAGATGGTAAAGGACAAGGGACAAATAGTATCCCTCATAAAACCGCAATTCGAAGCCGGCAAAGAACACGTCGGCAAAAACGGAATAGTAAGAGATACGAAGGTACATGAAGATGTGCTGAATAAAATAATATCTCTATCCAAGGATTTGGGACTTAGAATCATGGGTCTTACCTTTTCGCCCATAAAGGGGGCAAAGGGCAATGTTGAATTTCTCATATATTTGGAAAAATCACACAGTGAAGACAACAATTACAATATAAAAGAATTAATTTCGGAAAGTTCGGAAATGTAGGGGATTTTATGCTTTTAGAATTAACCATAAAAAATTTTGCGATAATTGAAGATATCAGAGTTGAATTTGACGACGGTCTCAACGTATTGACAGGAGAAACCGGTTCGGGGAAATCCATAATCATCGACGCTCTTTCCATAGTGTTGGGCGAAAGAGCCAGCAAGGACATAATAAAAAAGGGCAGTGAATTTGCATATATTGAAGCGGTTTTCACAAATTATGATGACGATATAAATAAGTTATTGGAAGAGCAAGGCATATCCTCAGGAGATTTAATAGTAATATCCAAGGATATACGACTGAACAGACCCGCCATGGCGAAGGTAAACGACAGGACAGTATCCAATGCGGTATTAAACAAAATCACCGATAGATTAATAGACATCTTCGCTCAAAACGAAAGCGCCTCCATCATGAAGACATCCAATCAAAAAAAACTCATAGACTCCTTCGGCTCTGAAGAACACAAAGAACTTTTAACACGATTAAGCAAAAACTTTGACCGACTCACAGCTTTAAAAAATGAATATATTCAAAAAAATAAAAGTTCAGAGGACAAGGCGAGGGAAATAGACCTGCTCAAGTACCAGGTAACTGAAATCGAAGAAGCTCAATTAAGTTCCGACGATGACGAAAACCTTGAAAATAAATACAAACTTCTATTCAATGCATCTGAAGTAATAAAAAACATAAATGCATCGATTTTTGCATTAAAGAGCAGTTATGAAAATTCCGCCGCCGAAGACATGATCGACAGCGCCATATCCTTTTTAACCACTGTGCAAAACTACGATACAAACATTACAGAAGAATTAAATGAATTGGAAGACATCAGATACAGGATCAAAGATTTGGTACACAACTTGGAAAACTACCTGTCTTCCATAGATTACAGCGAAGAAAAATTATATGAACTTGAAAACAGGATAAATTTGGTAAACTCTTTAAAGAGCAAGTACGGAAATACGACGGATAAAATATACAGCTACTTAAAAGAAATAAAAGAAAGGCTTGAATTTCTTGAAAACTATGACCGAGAAATGCTCTCCTTAAAGGTAAAAATAGAAGAACTTGAAAGTAAATCCGCGATTATCGCAGAGGAAGTATCCTCAAACAGAAGAGAAATCGCCGAAGCCTTTCAAGGCAAAATAAAAACTGAACTGCGTGATTTAAATATTAAAGATGCGGATTTCAAAGTCCGATTTACTGAAAAACCTCTATCCCATGACGGAACGGACGATTTGGAATTTATGCTTATAACCAACAAGGGGGAGGACTTTAAACCTCTGGCGAAAATAGTATCCGGAGGAGAAATGAGCAGGGTGATGTTGGCCTTTAAAAGTATTTTAGCGCAAAGAGAAAAGATTCAAACAATGGTCTTCGATGAAATAGACAGCGGAATAAGCGGAGTGACAGCCCAAATTGTGGGAGAAAAAATAAAAAAACTGTCGGAAAATGCTCAAGTAATAGTAATATCTCATCTTCCGCAAATAGTATCCATTGCAAACTCACATTATGTGATTGAAAAAATAGAAGAAGAAGGCAGAATAAGTTCCAAGATAAACAAGCTTGACCGCAAGGAGAGAATACAGGAGCTGGCGAGGTTAATTGGAGGACTGAATTTAACACAGACCGCATTAAAAGCTGCAGAAGAAATGCTTTTTAAAAAGGAGAAGTGACAAATGGATTACATTGAGAGAACTATAAAAACTGATAGAATTTATGATGGAAAAATCGTCAAACTTAAAATCGATACGGTTGAGCTTCCCAACAAAAAATATTCAAAAAGAGAAATAGTCGAACACAGCCCGGCAGTTACAATAGTGGCAATAAATAAGGACGATGAGTTGCTTTTAGTAAGACAGTACAGAAAAGCCTTAGAAAAAATGATGTATGAAATACCCGCAGGTCTTATGGAATTCAAAGAACAACCAAGAGATGCGGCCTTTAGAGAATTGAGAGAAGAAACGGGATTTTCCGCAAATAAGATGGAATACCTGACGGAATTTTATACTTCACCGGGATTTTGCAATGAAAAAGTTCACGCTTTTTTCACCGATGACATTGAAGAGGCAAGCCAAAGCTTAGATGAAGACGAATTTATAGACTGTGAAGCAGTGCCCTTTAAAGAAGTGGTAAAGATGATTCTCAGAGGCGAAATAATAGATGCCAAGACCATAGCTGCAGTTCTCTTTTACAAAGAGATGAGGCAAAAACATGCTCAATAAAACCGTCTCCTACATCAGAAACATCACGGACTTCACACCGGAAACAGCAATTATATTGGGTTCGGGTCTTGGAGATTTTGCAGAAAATATAGAAGACAAAACAGTTATAAACTACGAGGACATTCCCGGATTTTCAAAATCCAACGTAAAGGGACACAACTCAAGACTTGTTTTCGGAAACATCAAAGATAAAAAAATCGTAGCCATGCAGGGAAGAATACATTACTATGAGGGACATACCATGGAAGAAGTGGTCTATCCCATAAGAGTTTTAAAATCCCTTGGAGTAGAAAAACTCATAATCACAAACTCAAGCGGAGGCATAAATACGGAATACACACCCGGAGATATAGTGATCATAAAGGACCACATAAACCTGTCCGGCACAAATCCCCTCATAGGAGAAAGCGATGATGAAAATCACAGATTCATAGACATGACCTATGCATATTCAAGGGAATTGATGGATAAAGCATCAGATGTCGCCGAGAAACTGAATATGGACATAAAAAGAGGGGTTTATATGTACTTCACGGGGCCAAGCTATGAAACACCTTCAGAAATCAAGGCGGCGGCCATACTTGGAGCCGACTGTGTCGGAATGAGCACTGTTCCCGAAGTTATACAGGCAAACTTTGAAAAAATAGAGGTTCTGGGGCTCAGTTGCATAACAAACATGGCGGCTGGCATATTGGATAAACCCTTAAGACACCAAGATGTAATAGAGATTTCCGCCAAAATAAAAGAGACCTTCAAAACCTATGTGGAAAAAATAATAGCGGTGATTTAATTGAACATATACTCTATATTGGAGAAAAAGAAAAATAATATAAAACTCAATAAAGAAGAGATTTCCTACTTCGTGCAGGGCTATTTAAAGGATGAAGTAAAGGACTACCAAGCCTCGGCTCTCTTGATGGCCATTTGCATAAACGGCTTGGACTTTGATGAAACGGTTTATCTCACAGAAGCAATGATAAACTCTGGAGATGTCGTAAATCTTGAAAAAATAAAGGGAGAAAAAGTGGACAAACACTCCACGGGAGGAGTCGGAGACACCACCACCCTCGTAGTAGGACCGCTTTTGGCAAGTTGTGGGCTCGCCTTTACAAAACTTAGCGGAAGAGGTCTGGGACATACGGGAGGAACTCTGGACAAGCTTGAATCCATAGAAGGTTTTGACATCGACCTTTCAGAAGAGGAATTCATAGACAATATAAACAGGATAAATATTGCCATAATGGGCCAAACTGCCACAATAACACCCGCAGACAAAAAAATTTACGCCTTAAGAGATGTGACCGCCACCGTAGATGATAAATCTCTCATAGCAAGTTCGATTATGAGCAAAAAACTTGCCATAGGATCAGATATTTTGGTGCTGGATGTAAAAGTGGGAGCGGGATCCTTCATGAAAACCCTTGAAGAGGCGAGGGAACTTGGAAAACTCATGGTTGAATTGGGCTATAAATTCGGCAGAAAAACCCACGCAGTACTCTCAAACATGGACGAACCTCTGGGCTATGCCGTGGGCAACAGCCTTGAAGTCATAGAAGCCATAAAAACCCTCAAGGGAGAAGGCCCGCAAGATTTAAAGGAACTTTCCATAGCCATCTGTTCTAAATTTTTGATTTTAAGCGGTATTTGTAAAAATCATGAAGAAGCACAGCAATTGCTCCACCAAAAAATTGAAAATAAAGAAGCCTTGGAGAAATTCAAAGAAATGGTCGCAGCTCAAAGAGGGGACGTATCCTATGTTGATGATTTGGATAAATTTAAATTGTCGAGCATTAAAATAGAGGTTCTAAGCTCAAAAACAGGATACATAAAGGAAATAAACGCACTTAAAATTGGAGAAATCGCAAAGGAATTAGGAGCCGGAAGAGCTACCAAGGAATCAAAAATAGACCATGGTGCGGGAATTTTGTTAAATAAGAAAACAGACGATTATGTAAAGGAAGGAGAGCTCTTAGCGACCCTTTACACCGAAATAGAAGGCGCAAGGGAAAAAGCGGAGAAAGATCTCCAATCCGCCTTTGTAATCGGACAAAAAAATTCGGAAAAATACGAACTTATACTGGGAGAAGCAGGTAGAGAAGATGTTTGGACAATATGATTTACTAAATATAATATACACGATAATAGCTCTTTTATGTGCAATCATACCCCACGAGATAGCTCATGGATATGCCGCATATAAACTGGGAGACGACACGGCTAAATCCGACGGAAGGCTTTCTCTGAACCCGCTAAATCACATCGACCCCATAGGTCTGTTATCCATGATCATTTTTAAATTCGGATGGGCAAAGGCCGTACCCATAAATCCCTATAAATTCAAAAACAGAAAAAGAGACACCCTTATAGTTTCCTTGGCAGGAGTAGTTACAAACTTTGTAATAGGCTTTATTGCCTCCCTCGCCTTTGTATTCGCCTATTATAAATCCTCACCCGTAACAGAACTCTTTCAAAGCATCATGTGGTACAACGTAATGCTTGGAGTATTCAATCTCGTACCTATACCGCCCCTTGACGGCTCAAAGGCATTGATAAGTCTATTTCCCAACAAAATAGAATACTTCTTCTATAAATATGAGAGATATTTATATATTTTGTTAATCATAGCCTTAGCATCAGGTACAATATCAAAAGTAATAGGACCCATAATCCTGGGCATAATAAACAAATTCATAGACGTAGGCATGGTTTTATGGAATACAATATAAGCCTAAAAGTCTATGAAGGACCCATGGATCTATTGATAGACCTGATAAAAAAGAACAACATAGACATTTTTGACATACCTATCCACTTAATAACCAACCAATTCATTGAATATATAGAAAACTCAAAAAAACTCAACATGGAGCTGACATCGGACTTCATCTTGATGGCATCTACACTTCTGGAGATAAAATCGAGAATGCTTCTTCCGAAATTCAGCTTTGAAGAGGAGTCGGAAGAAGAAGCCGAAGACCCCAGACAGGACTTGGTAAACAAGATACTGGAATACGAAAAATATAAAGAAATCTCCGAAAAACTCAAAGAATCATCACAATATGAACAAAAATCCTTCTATAAATTGCAAGAGGATTTTTCCGATATAAAGGGAACGGACTTCATAGACGATATTGAACTTACAGATCTTGCAAGAGCCTTCAACAACATAATAAAAAGATATAAAACCAGAAACGCCGTCGAAAGCATAGTATCAGATGAATATACGGTAGATGTGGCCATGGAGCAGATAATGACACTGCTTGAGGGAAATTCACACGTTAAATTTACACAGTTGCTCAGCGAATATCCTTTACTGGAAGAAATCATAATATATTTTTTGAGCCTGTTGGAACTCATAAGAATGGGAAAAATAAAAGCACATCAACAGGAAGATTTTTCCGACATTGTAATAGTGAGGCGAGAAAATGCAAAATGAAGACAACTTAATCTCCATAATCGAAGGCATATTATTTGCATGGTCAGAACCCGTAAGCATTGTAGATCTGACAAAAGTCCTCGATATATCGGCAAATGAAGTTGAAGACATATTGAAACTCATGACCCGAAAATATGAACAACCAAGTAGCGGACTCAGGCTCATAAGACTTGACGATAGCTACCAACTAAACACAAAACCCGAAAACTACACCTACATAAGCAAATTCGTAAGCGATAAAAACAAAAGAAATCTCTCCAATGCAGCTCTCGAAACCTTGGCGATAATAGCCTATAAGCAACCCGTGACCAAATTGGAAATCGAAAACATAAGAGGTGTAAAATGCGACTCCACCATAAAGGGCCTCTTAGATGTGGGATTGATAAAAATAGACGGACAATTAAACAAAATCGGAAGGCCCAACATATATAAGACGACGGAGGATTTCCTGAGAAAATTCGGGATTTCATCCATAGAAGACCTACCCGAAATAGAAGAAGATGAACAAATTAAGATGCAATTTATGGAGGAAGAATGAGATTACAAAAATACATGGCACATTCAGGAGCCGCCTCTCGCAGAAAAAGTGAAGAATACATACTCGAAGGCAGAGTAAAGGTCAACGGCGAAGTAATAACCGAACTGGGATACAAAGTCGACCCCATGAAGGACAAAGTGTACTTGGACGGCAAAAGACTTAAAATAATCAGAGAACACACCTATATAGCACTGAACAAACCCATAGGAGTATTTTCCACCGCAAGCGATGAAAAGGGGCGAAAAACAGTCACTGATTTAATCGATTTGGACACAAGATTATATCCTGTGGGCAGATTGGATGCCGACACTACCGGACTCATAATTTTAACCGACGACGGAGAAGTCACAAACAAAATCACACATCCCAAGTATGCCATCGAAAAGACATACATAGCCACGGTGGAGGGAAGACCCGACAAAAACGAACTGGATATCTTGAGAAAGGGAGTAAAGATCGGTCAGGAAAAATTCAACGGAGCAAAGCTCAGAATACTCAAAAGCTTTGAAAATGACACCATAATCGAAACCGTAATATCCGAAGGCAAAAACCACCAAGTAAAGATAATGTATGAAAAAATAGGACACCCCGTAAAAAAACTAAAGAGAATATCCGTGGGAGAAATACAGCTGGGCGACTTGGAAATAGGAAACTACAGATTTTTAAGCGAAGACGAAATAAGATATCTGAAGGGTTTAAAATGAAAGTCGTAAAATTCAATTACAGAGAAATCGTAGATGAAATAATAGAAAACATGGACTTAAAAGACAGCTGCTGTCTCGACTGCACCTGTGGCAACGGTAAGGATTCGCTGAACATCCTCTCGCACATGGATGGAAGCGGATTTTTATATTGTTGCGACCTTCAAAAGCAAGCCGTTGAAAATACCGAAAGACTTTTAAAATCAAAGGAATTTGAAAATTTCAAGATGATGCATAAATCCCATGACGAAATTTTTGATGAAATCCCTTGTAAACTCAAACTCATAATATACAACCTCGGGTACCTGCCCGGATCGGACAAAAGCATAGCAACAAAGGCAAGCACCACAATTAAATCCATAGACAGGGCGATTTTAAAACTAAGGGAAGACGGAGTGATAATAGTAGTATCATACTTGGGACATCAGGGCTCCCATGAAGAAAGAAAAGCCGTGGACGAATATTTAAAAAACCTCGACCAACAAAAATACAAAGTGGAAAAAAGAGAGTTTTATAACCAAAAAAACAACCCGCCCATAGTATATTTAATAGGAGGCAGAACATGAAGAAAGTTGCAGTTATCGGAGGAGGACCCTCGGGAATGATTGCAGCTTATTTTGCTGCAAAAAAAAATAACGTTGAACTCTTTGAACAAAATGAAAAACTCGGCAAAAAACTGTACATAACAGGCAAGGGAAGATGTAACATCACCAATGACAAAGACATCTCGGAATTTTTCGATGAAATCTCAAGAAATGAAAAATTCCTTTATTCCGCATTCTATTCCTTCACCAACAGAGATTTGATATCCCTCTTAAAAGAAAACGGATTGGACACCATAGTTGAAAGAGGCGGAAGAGTTTTCCCCAAAAGCCAAAAATCCTCAGACGTGATAAAAACCTATGAAAAAATGTTGAAGAAAAATGCGGTAAAAGTTCATCTGAATCATAAAATTACAAATATCGCAAAAAAAGACGACATATTTACTTTAAACGACACCATGGAGTTTGACAGCGTGATAATAGCCACAGGAGGATATTCCTACAGATCCACAGGCTCCACAGGTGACGGATACAAATTTGCAAAGCACTTTGGCATAAAAGTTGAAGAATTAAGGCCCGCCCTTGTACCCGTTGAATTGGAAGATGATTTCCTTGACAGGCTTTCAGGGCTTACACTTAAAAACATAGAGCTGATTGCAAAATCCGGCAAAAAAGAAATTCACAGAGAATTCGGCGAACTTTTATTTGCGCACTTCGGAATAAGCGGGCCCGTAGCCCTCAGAATGTCAAACATCATCAACAGAAAAGAAAACATAAATCTCTTTATAGACTTAAAACCCGCCTTGGATCAAAAGACCTTGGACGACAGAATATTAAGAGACTTTCATGAATTCACAAACAAAAACATAGACAACGGACTCACCAAACTGCTCCCGAAAAATTTAATACCCGTAGTACTTGAACTTTCAGACATAGACCCGCAAAAAACCATAAACGAAATCACCAAAGAAGAAAGGCTGAGCTTAGTCAAGACCATAAAAAACATGCCCCTTAAATACAAATCCCTCATGGATATAAATGCCTCCATAGTAACCAGCGGAGGAATATCCACGGAAGAGATAAACCCATCCACCATGCAATCACTCAAAATCCCCAATTTATACTTCTGCGGCGAAGTAATTGACGTGGAGGGTTTCACAGGAGGATTTAATCTTCAGATAGCAAACTCCACGGGATATCTTGCGGGAATATCGGTATAAATAAAATAAAATCGCTTGTTTTTATACATTAAATAAATTATAATGTATAAGAGGAAGTTTGGTGTTCTTTTAGTTAGGCTGAATTAAACATTGTAATAAGTATATTAGATCACTGTTCTACAGTGATTTTTTTATGGGGGAAATCATGTACTCAATAGCTATAGATGGACCGGCAGGAAGCGGGAAAAGCACAATAGCAAAGCTCATTGCCGACAAACTCAATATTTCCTATATAGACACAGGTTCAATGTACAGAGCCTTGGCACTTAAGACCCTGAAACTGAACATCCGGTTGGAAGATGAAAAAGCCCTCGGGGATATGTTGGACAACACCGATATAGACTATGAAGAGGGAAAAATCTACATTGACGGCGAAGACGTTTCAGATAAAATAAGAGGAGATGAAGTATCCGCACTTGCATCTGACATTTCAAAAAATTTCGCAGTTAGAGAATACTTGGTCCACATCCAAAGAGAAATCTCGAAAAGACGATCAGTAGTCATGGAGGGAAGGGATATCGGCACAGTGGTACTGCCCCATGCCGACTATAAATTCTATCTCACCGCCGACTTGAATATAAGAGCCAAGAGACGATATGAACAACTTCTTGCCAAGGGAGAAAAAACCACCTTGGAGGAAGTACAGGAGAGCATTAAGCAAAGAGACACACAGGACATGAACAGAAAAAACTCACCCTTAAAACAGGCACAGGACGCTTTGCTCGTGGACAACAGCCACATGGATTTAAATCAGACATTGGAATACATATTGAACACAATAAGAGGTAAAAATGCTTTATAAAATACTGCGAATACTGGTATTGATAATTTTTAAGATAATATTCAGATGTGAAATCATCGGAGCGGAAAAAATACCCGCAAACACACCCGTGATAATATCGCCCAACCACAAGAGCAACTTCGATCCCTTTTTAGTATCGGCACTGGTAAAACCTCAAATTCACTGGATAGCAAAAAAAGAACTCTTTGAATTCAAACCCTTAGGCGCACTTATATATGCCGTCGGGGGATTTCCCATAGATAGAGAAAAATCCAATATCAAAGCCATAAAGACCGCAATGAATATATTGAAGAACAATAAAATACTCGGTCTTTTTCCTGAAGGCACAAGAGTCAAAAAACCCGACTTCGAAAATCCAAAATCGGGAGTAGCATTAATCGCTCACAGGACAAAATCCACAGTAGTGCCCATGTACATAGACGGAAACTACACACCCTTCAAAAAAATGAAGCTCATCGTAAGAGACCCCATGGATTTATCGAAACTGCCAAAAGCGGAGCAAAAAGATTACGATAGCATATCCTTGGACATATTAAAGTCCATATATGGAGTTGATGAAAATAAAAATTATATTAGCTGATCACATGGGATTTTGTGGAGGAGTAAAAAGAGCCGTGGAGCTGGCGAAGAAAAATGCCGGCGAAGGAGTCTACTCCTTAGGCGATATCGTTCATAACCAAAGAGTGGTACAGGACCTTAAGGATTTGGGAGTTACCGCCCTACAGGATTATCGAGATATCGAAAACTCAAAAATCATAATAAGATCCCACGGAGTTCACAAAAGCATAATAGAAGAGCTCAAGCAGCGGGGCAATGAAATAATAGACTGCGTATGTCCCAAAGTCAAAAACATTTATGATATAGTGGCAAAAGCACGAAATGAGGGATATAATGTAATAATCTTCGGAGATCCGCACCACCCTGAAGTCATAGGCATCAATTCCCATGCCGAAGACGAAGCGGTGATAATATCATCCGAAGAAGAAGTAAACAATATAAAAAAGGGAAAATCAATAATAGTTTCCCAGACCACCAATGATGAAAACAAATATAAAAAGATTGTAAAACTTATAAAAGATATTTCAAAAGATGAAATTTTAGTTTATAATACTATTTGTAGCGCAACAAGGCTCAGACAGGACTCCGTAAGAGAACTTTCCGCAAAAGTTGAAGCGGTTATGGTCCTTGGAGGAAAAAACAGTTCCAACACCAAAAAATTAGCCGAAGTTGCCAAAGAAAACTGTAAAAATGTATATTTAATAGAGTCAATAAATGACCTTGGATATAATAAATTAAAAAAATTTAATAAAATAGGTATTACCGCCGGGGCATCGACACCGGATACGGTAATCAAGGAGGCTGTTTGTAGTATGGAAAATTTTGACAACACTGAGATGATGGAAGCTATCGAAAGCTCTTTTAAGAGAATTAGAAGAGGCGAAGTAGTAGAAGGAGAAGTTCTTTTCGTAAATGAAAATGAAGTTATGGTAAATATCGGATACAGATCCGACGGTATAATTTCAAGAGAAGAAATCTCAAAAGATCCCGAAGTAAAACCGCAAGACGTGTTCAAACCGGGCGACAAAATTCAAGTTTATGTCATGAAAATTGACGATGGAGACGGAAACGTAGTTCTTTCTGCCAAAAGAGTTGAAAGCATGAAAGTCTGGGACGATGTAGAAGAACTATTCAAAAACAAAGAAAAAGTTGAAGTTGAAGTAAAATCGGTAGTAAAAGGCGGACTTATAGCGGATCTTGAAGATCTAAAAGCATTTATACCCGCATCTCATGTATCAGTTAGATTTCAAAAAGACTTGTCAAAATATGTTTCTAAAAAATTGGTATGCGAAATAATCGACTTCGATAAAGCAAATAGAAAAATCGTTCTTTCAAGAAAGAACGTTGAAGCTGAAGAACTTGAAGCAAAGAGATCTTCAGTATATGAAACTCTAAAAGTCGGAGATATAATAGAAGGAACAGTACAAAGACTGACCAACTTCGGCGCCTTTGTAGACGTGGGCGGAGTAGACGGACTCATCCATATATCTGAACTATCATGGAACAGAGTCAAACACCCCTCAGACGTAGTATCACCGGGTCAAAAAGTAGAAGTAAAAGTGCTAAACGTAGACGAAGAAAAAAACAGAATAGCACTTGGCTTAAAGCAAACCACCAAAAAACCCTGGGACGTATTTGTAGACTCAGTAGCAGTGGGAGACGTAGTAGAAGGCAAAGTAGTCAATCTGCTTGAATTCGGAGCCTTCGTAAGACTTGAATCCGGAGTTGACGGACTGTTGCACGTTTCTCAAATCGCCAAAGAACACGTTGAAAAACCATCGGACAAACTTGAAATCGGACAAGAAGTCACAGCAAAAGTAACCGACATCAACGAAGAAGAAAAGAAGATATCCCTATCGATTAAAGCTCTTTTAGAACCTAAAGTTGAACCCAAAGAAGAAGTAGTTGAAGAAATTCCCGCAGAAGAAGTTCAAGAGGAAGAAGTAGTTGAAGAAAAACCGAAAGCACAAGAAAAACACGCTGAAACCACAAGCGAACAAGACAACTCTTCAAACAAAAACCTCAACACCGATCTCGGAGACCTTTTAGGAAAACTGAAATTCGACTGATAAAATTAAAAATAGAAGCACCTCAAAAATTTCCAAGGAGATTTTGAGGTGCTTTTTGTATTGTATTTTATTTTTCGTAGGGGCGACACCTTCCTCCGCCCGGTGGGTTTGTTGTAGGGGCGGTCGCCCACGCCCGCCCGATGTAATTTGTAATTTGTTGGGTGGGTTGATATTTTTCGTAGGGGCGGTCGCCCACGTCCGCCCGATGGGTTAATGTAGGGTCGGTGATAATGCGGGACGATGTGGGCATCGTCCCCTACAATGGTCAATTGGATATTTCGGTTTATGTAGGGGCGGTCGCCCACGCCCGCCCGATGGGTTTGTTGTAGGGGCGGCCGCCTTCGTCCGCCCGCCTTATTATGGCAAAATCGCAAACTAAATCGAACAAAACACACTCAAAAACAAAAAAATATGCTATCATAATACACAAATTAAGAAAAAAAATGGAGGAAACATGAAAGCAGTAATAACCTTTATCGGAAACGACCAAATCGGCATAGTGCATAAAGCCACCGCCATCCTTGTAAAATACAACCTAAACATCGTAGACATAAACCAAACCATCATGGATAACTATTTCACCATGATAATGCTCGTGGACATATCTAAATCCACGGTGGAATTCAGCGAAATCGTAGAAGCCTACAAAGAACTGGGCGAAGAAATAGGAATGTACATCAAAGTACAACACGAAGACATCTTCAACGCAATGCATCAAATATAGGAGGCGCCATGGACAACAAAAAAATACTCGAAACCATCAAAATGCTCGAACAGGAGCACCTCGACATAAGAACGGTGACCATGGGCATATCCCTAATAGATTGCATAGACTCCGATCACAAAAAAGCCAATCAAAAAATCTACGACAAAATGATGCACCACACCGAAAAACTCGTAGAAACCACATCTCAGATATCACAACTTTACGGCATACCCATAATCAACAACAGAATATCCGTAACACCCATATCCATAATCGCAGGAGCAACAGACTTAACGGACTACACACCCTATGCCCAAACACTGGACAAAGTAGCCAAGGAAGTAGGAGTGGACTTTGTAGGCGGATTTTCGGCATTGGTACATAAAGGCTTCAACAAATCAGACTACACACTCATAGACTCCATACCACAGGCACTTTCCACCACGGACTACGTATGCTCATCAGTAAACGTCGGCTCCACAAAAACAGGCATCAACATGGACGCAGTAGCCCTCATGGGACAAAAAATCATAGAACTGGCACAACTCACCAAGGAAAAAGACTCCATAGGCTGTGCAAAACTCGTAGTATTTGCCAACGCGGTGGAAGACAACCCCTTCATGGCGGGAGCCTTTCACGGAGTAGGAGAACCCGACAGCACCATCAACGTGGGAGTATCCGGACCGGGAGTAGTCAAATGCGCCCTTGAAAACGTCAGAGGCAAAACCTTTGACGAAGTAGCGGAAACCATCAAAAAAACAGCCTTCAAAATCACCCGCATGGGCGAACTCGTAGGACGAGAAGTATCCGCAAAACTCAACACCACCTTCGGCATCATAGACCTGTCCTTAGCACCCACACCCGCAGTAGGCGACAGCGTAGCACGAATATTGGAAGAAATAGGCATAGACACCGTAGGAGGACATGGCACCACAGCAGCCCTCGCAATGCTCAACGACGCAGTCAAAAAAGGAGGCATAATGGCATCATCACACGTAGGAGGTCTCTCAGGAGCCTTCATACCCCTATCGGAAGACGAAGGAATGATATCCGCGGCAAAATCAGGACACCTGAGCTTTGATAAATTAGAAGCCATGACATCGGTCTGCTCCGTAGGACTGGACATGATAGCCATCCCCGGCGACACACCCAAGGAAACCATCTCCGCCATCATAGCCGACGAAGCGGCCATAGGAGTGATAAACAACAAAACCACAGCCGTAAGAGTAATACCCGTCATAGGCAAGACCGTAGGAGAAGAAGCACAATTCGGAGGGCTGCTGGGATATGCGCCCATCATGGACATAGGAGCTAACAGCTCAAAAAGATTTATCGAAAGAGGCGGACTCATACCCGCCCCCATTCACAGCTTTAAAAACTAACCCCCCACGTAGGGGACGATACCCAACCCCGCAACGAATATCAACCAATCGTAGGGGACGATGCCTGCCGTCCCGCATAATACCCCGACACTACAATAAATCAATCGGGCGGGCGAAGGCGGCCGCCCCTACAACCAACAAGAATCATCATAAAATCGTAGGGGACGATGCCCACATCGTCCCGCATAATACCCCGACACTACAATAAATCAATCGGGCGGACGAAGGCGGCCGCCCCTACAACCAACAAGAATCATCATAAAATCGTAGGGGACGATGCCCACATCGTCCCGCATTACCATCGACACTACAATAAACCTATCGGGCGGACGAAGGCGGCCGCCCCTACAACCAACAAGAATCATCATAAAATCGTAGGGGACGATGCCCACATCGTCCCGCATTATCGCCTACGAAAACAAATATATAAAATATGAGAGGTCTTTTATGAATAATAAAAAATTTCCCACAAGAAAACTGCTCAGAATGCAAAATTATGATTATTCTAACATGGGTGTTTACTTCATCACAATATGTTCAAGGGGAAAAGAAAAGATTTTCGGGGATATTATTACAGGCAAAAATGTTGAATTAACATTAAATGAAAATGGAAAAATCATTAAAAATTATATTGAAAACATTGATGAATTGTTAATTTATAAAATAATGCCCAACCACGTACACATATTGTTGTTATTGGATGAAGAAAGCAGAAAAAATAATCGTTCCGTTCCCATGATAGTCAGATCATTAAAATCATTGTCCTCTAAGAAAATTGGATTTTCTTGTTGGCAAAGATCATATCACGATAGAATTGTTAGAAACAAAAGAGAGTTTGAGATGATATGGAATTACATAGAGCATAACGAAGAAACATGGAACAGAGATTGTTACAATGTGTGAATTTGTGTAGTAGTGGACGATGCCGCCAACACACATAAACAACCATCGTAGGGGACGATGCCCACATCGTCCCGCATTACCACCGACCCTACAATAAACCTATCGGGCGGACGAAGGCGGCTGCCCCTACAACAAATATGAATCAACCGACAAATAACAAATTACCTCGGGCGGACGAAGGCGGCCGCCCCTACAATCAACATGAATCAATCAACAAATGCAAATTACCTCGGGCGGACGAAGGCGGCCGCCCCTACAACCAACCTGAATCAACCGACAAATAACAAATTACCTCGGGCGGACGAAGGCGGCCGCCCCTACAATCACTCCAATCATCAATATTAATCCGTCCGCCCCTACAATCACTCCAATCATCAATATTAATCCATCCGCCCCTACAATCACTCCAATCATCAATATTAATCCATCCGCCCCTACACAAACCTGAACCAATAAATCAATTATATTGGACGAAATCAACCAATGTAGGGGACGATGCCCACATCGTCCCGAATAATTCCCTATCCATACAATAAACCCTAACCAACCACACTATAAAAATGAAGTATAACCTAAATATTTCATAAAACTAAATTTTTGTAATACAACTGTAATTTTACTTTCAACTTATTTAGTGTATAATTAAAACACAAGAGGAACATGACAATTAAATATTATTTTAAAAATGAGGTAATGTTTAACTTGTCGCCTCTTTGCTGTTTAGTTCAAACAGCAAGCAGAAGTTTAAGACTTTTGTAGGTCTACAAAAATTTTAAGGAGGTCGTAAGACAAGATGAACAAGAAAATTTTATCCTTAGTACTAGCATTAGTAATGGTACTGGGAGCATTCACAACTGTCTTCGCCGAAGAAGCTACAACTGAAAAAGTTGAAAAAGTAGTTGGAAAAGATAACAAAATCCAATACGTAATCGACAAAAAATTAGTTGAAGGATACGGCGACGGAGACTACGGATATGACAAGAATATCAAAAGATCCGAAATCACTAAATTGTTAGTTTATGCTAACGGAAACAAAGCATTAGCAGAAAAACTACAAGGTTCAATGCAACTTTACTCAGATGTTGACCATGCATACTGGGCAAACGGAGTTATCTCTGTAGGTTCTACAGTACCATCAGCAGCTAACGGACAACCAATGCTAAACGGTTATCCTGATGGATCTTTCAAACCTGAAAACGACGTAACATATGCAGAACTTGCAAAAATGTTGGTAGTTTTAGTTAAAAAAGATTTAACAGCTGACATGGTAAAACAAGCTAACGCTAACTGGGCATCTCAATGGATGACTTGGGCAGCACAATTAGGAATTCTTGATGACGTAGTAGTAGCAAACTCAGATGCAGCTGCAAACAGAGCAGACGCATTCACAATGCTATACAATGCACTTTACAAGATGACTGCATTCAAGAGAGTACCTGCAAATGAAAAAATAGGTGTTCTTTCAGCACTTAACAGAAGCAAATTAACTCTTAACCAAGACTCAGAACAAACATACACAATAACTGATGAAACAGTATTTGTACTAGCAGGCGAATTAAGCAGCACAAATTCAAACGTAATCAAAGTAAAATCAATCAACGATCCAGATTACTATTTAGGATCACTAGTAAGAATCATGGTTAACGACAAAAAAGAAGTATCTCACATACTTGAACTAGGAAACCCAAGATATCTAGCATTAGGATTAGCTAACGACAAACTAGTTGGTGACAACGCAAGATGGCAAGGAGTTGCAGACGCAACAGTAGAAACACCATACACAAACGTAGCAACACTTAACACAACAATGAAGCCAGTAATGTCAGGATGGGCAAAAATCAACTTTAACTCAGCAAAGACAAAAGTTGACTCAATAACCTTCCAAACAACAGCAACAACAAACGTAGCAACAGTAAAAGTAAACTCTGACACAAAAGTATATGTAGCTAACCCAGCAAACAACCAAATGAGAGAAGTTAAAAACATAGACGAAGCAATGACGCTAATCGGATATGACAAAGCTAAATGGGATATGATTCCTAACGTATACGCAGGATTCGACACAGACGGACATGTTGCAGCAATTCATGGATACAACACAGATGGCAGAAACACTGCAAAAGTTGTAGTATTCAACGTTGTAACAAAAGCTAAAGGTGGAGACGCTTACAGAATTATCAACCAAGCAACTTCTTTAGGAAATGCAACACTTGAAAAAACAAACGGAGAATTAGCAGACAAAAACCTATTCGGAAACATCTCAGCATTCCCATACAACTATGGAGACCTATACGATGTAATCGAACTTAAATGGTACAGTGGAAACAACAACTATGACCAAATAGCAAAAGTAATAGATCATAGCAACACTGACAAATATCCGATCGTACAAATCGTAAGAACATACAACGACGGAAAATCATTAGAAGTTGTAGACCAATACGGATACAAAGCCCTTATCGACACAAGAGACGCAGACATATTCTCAGCAAAGAGATTTGACAAACTAGTAGAAGGAGCAAAAATCCAATTCGCAACTGAAGATCAAAACAAAGCGGTAGATACAGTATCAATACTTCCAAGAGAAATGGCAGTAAAAGGCTCACTAAGAGCAGTATTCTCTGATGCAGTTTATGGAAACACTTATGTAGGTAGAGTAATTTCAGTTCATGTAAACGGAAACAACTCAACAGTAGCTATTGACGCTTACAACAACATCTTCGATAAAGATGCTAACCAAGGATACACAACATTCTACGTATCTGAAGATACAGCAAGAGCACTTAAGAACGCTTACGAAGGAAAAGAAGTTAACTTCAAAGTTACAGACATGAGCGGAATCTATGGCAGATACTATGCACAAGATTTCCATGACAATGCAACAGGAAGAGTAATTGCACCTGTATCAGCACCTCTAACAGCTTTAGAAGCAGCTCAAGCAGCAATAGAAAAAGCAATTCAAACTAAGAGTGTAGCAGATGTATTAGCAGCAGAAGAAGCTTTACAATATATTCCTGCAGCTGATAAAGATAATCTTGAAACTATCCCTGCTTACGTAACTGCAAAAGCAACAGCAACAGCAGTAGCAGCAGCAGATGCAGATGCAGCTGTGGAAGCATTAAAAGTAAAATTAACAGAAACTATGAACACTGGAGATTATGCTGCTAACATTACTGACAATGCAACAGCAGCAGATGAAAAAGCTAAAATAGAAGCAGCTAAAACAGAATATGCAGCAGCTAAAGCAGCAGTAGAAGATGCAGTAGCATTAGATCCAGCCTTTGATACTACTGACTTTGACAGATACAAAGGAAATTTGGAAATTAAGATTAATGCATTTAACGCTCATATAGCAGCAGGTTCAATGTTTACAGCAGTACAACCAATTGCACCGATTGCATAAGCAGTTAGTTTAAATTAAAGATAAAACCTGAGAGAGAAATCTCTTAGGTTTTTCTTTTTTTATACAACATTATTTCAGTTTTTTGTATATTCGTTACATATATATTTCCCACGCCCGCCCGATGTAATATATCATATGTCGATTGGATTAAAGTATCGTAGGGGCGGTCGCCTTCGCCCGCCCGTTGTAATATATCATATGTCGATTGGATTAAAGTATCGTAGGGGCGGTCGCCCACGCCCACCCGTTGTAATATACATTGTCGATAGGATTAAAGTATCGTAGGGGCGGTCGCCCACGCCCGCCCGTTGTAATATACATTGTCGATAGGATTAAAGTATCGTAGGGGCGGCCGCCTTCGCCCGCCCGATGTAATTTGTCATTTGACGGCGATAATGCGGGACGATGAGGGCATCGTCCCCTACAATTTTAAATTTGTATTTATATTTGTCGTAGGGGCGGCCGCCTTCGTCCGCCCGATTGGTTAATGTAGAGTCGGTGATAATGCGGGACGGCAGGCATCGTCCCCTACATTGGTCAATTGATTGTTTCGGTTTTTTGTATATTCGTTAAATACATATTTCCCCTGTAGGGGCGGTCGCCCACGCCCACCCGATTGGTTTATTGTAGAGTCAGGGAATTTGCGGGACGATGTGGGCATCGTCCCCTACGATTGGTTGATATTCGTTACGGGGTTGGGCATCGTCCCCTACATTGGTCAATTGATTGTTTCGGTTTTTTGTATATTCGTTACATATATATTTCCCCTGTAGGGGCGGCCGCCCACGCCCGCCCGATGGGTTTATTGTAGGGTCGGCGGTAATGCGGGACGGCAGGCATCGTCCCCTACAATTTTAAATTTGTATTTATATTTGTCGTAGGGGCGGCCGCCTTCGCCCGCCCGATTGGTTAATGTAGAGTCGGCGGTAATGCGGGACGGCAGGCATCGTCCCCTACATTGGTCAATTGATTGTTTCGGTTTTTTGTATATTCGTTAAATACATATTTCCCACGCCCGCCCGATGTATTTTGTCATTTGACGGCGATAACGCGGGACGATGAGGGGATCGTCCCCTACATTGGTCAATTGATTGTTTCGATTTTTTGTATATTCGTTAAATACATATTTCCCTTGTAGGGGCGGCCGCCCACGCCCGCCCGATGGGTTTATTGTAGGGTCGGCGGTAATGCGGGACGGCAGGCATCGTCCCCTACAATTAACATTCACATTCATTTACCATATTTGTCATTATGCGTCCCATACATTTTTTTATTGCCTGTTGCAAAAAATGAAGAGCTGTTTTATAATATAAAAAGAACATATGTTCTAATCGATTCATATTATTTCTTTTAGGAGGTTTGTAATGTACGAAAAGATAGAAAAACTGTTTTCATCCGCAAGAGAGGGAGATGATGATGCAAAGCTTGAGTTGTTGGAGATTCTCAATCCATTGATTATCTCATCTATAAAAAGATATTGCCCTCTGTGGAGGGAGTACGGCGATTTGTTGCAGGACGGCATTGTGGTGGTACTTAAGTGTATAGATTTGTACGATTCTTCCAAGGGTTATTTTTTGGCTTTTGTGAAGAGTTACCTCAAGTTTTATTTTTTGGAGACTTTTAGGTACTTGCTCAGATTGGAGCAGGTTTCTTCTACGGATGATGAGGGTTTGGGAGATTTTTTATCCGATGATTATGATATGGAGCAGTCTTTGCTTGGTCGTGAGTTTTCTCTGGAGCTTAAGAGGGCTCTTATGCTTTTGACAAAGAGGCAGAGGGAAGTGGTGCTAATGTATTATTTTTTGGATATGAGTTTGTCTGATATCGCCGCATCTCTTGATATCAAGAGGTGGACGGTTATCAATACAAAGAGGAGAGGTATGGAGATTTTAAGGAGGTTTTTTGATGTTAATTGAGAAGTTACCCATTGGTATGAATTTTTCCAAGAGGGGCGGAAGCCCTAAGTTTATTGTGGTACACGATACGGGCAACAGTTCCAAGGGGGCTGATGCCATTGCGCATTTCAGGTATTTTGACGGAGGATATAGAGGTGCTTCGGCTCATTATTTTGTAGATGACAAGAGGGTTGTGGAGACTGTGGAGGTGGCGAATTCCGCGTGGCACTGCGGTGACGGCCGTGGCAAGTACGGCATCTACAACTACAATTCCATAGGTGTGGAGTTGTGCGTGAACAGCGACGGCGATTGGGAGAAGACAAAAGCCAATGCTTTGGAGCTGATAAGATTCCTGATGAGGTTCTACGACATTCCCAAGTCGAGAGTGGTGAGGCATTATGATGCGAGCAGAAAGGTCTGCCCGAGGAAGATATCTGCCGATAATTGGCGAGAGTGGTGGATTTTCAGAGAGATGATTTAATTTCATTTTCCAATAGCAACTTTTGTGTGTTTTGTCCATATATATTGTAGGAGGTGATAATATGGCTTATACCAACAGAGTTGACAAGGTCACTTTAAAGCTGGGCATTGTCAAGGGTATCGACGAAGATGGCGCTGAGGTTTTAAGAAGCAGATCCTTCAGAAACATCAATCCGGCTGTGACCGATGATGTTTTGGGAACGGGTGCCGCCAAGCTGGGAGCTTTTTTCAGCAAGGAACTCAGAACTATCAAAAAGGTTGTCGAACATGAATTGATTGAAGGTTAATGGTATTTTTTAAGAAAGGAGGATAGCTATGACTAAAAAGACTTTGGAACTTAGTTTTGTGGACGAAAATGACAAATCCATAAGATTCAGTCTTCAAGATCCAAGAGATGGCATTTTAAAGGGTGAGCTTGTGGAGTTTGAAAGCTACATCGTGACAAATGAGCTTTTCATTGGACCCACAGGCAAGATCACGGGATTTGGAACTGCCAAGTACAAAGAAGTCACCGAAACTGATCTGTTAGTTTAATGTGGAGGTGATTTCGTGAATATGGATGAGCTTTTTGCAAATATTGCCAATATCGGATTTCCCATTGCCATTTCCTGTTACTTGCTGACGAGGGTGGAGTCGAAAATCGCTGATTTAACAGGCAGTATAAATGAGCTTAGCAAAAATATTGAGAAGTATATGAATTGATTGAAGGGTGAACCTTCTTTTTTATTGGGGAATTTGAGGTAAAGTATCTGTAAAATTTTGCCGATTTGGCTGTTTTAGCCCCTTTATCTCTTAAATGCGGTTGAATTTTAAAAAATTAAACTTTATACTGAAGGTGGAATGGGGGAGGATTATGGGATTTTTTGAAGAGCTATCTTTTATTGCAAATATTTATATATGGCCGATTATAGTTTTTTTGGTGAATTTGGCAATGCTTGTGTGGATTTATAGAGATGCTAAGAATTACAACACTTATCCGATTTTGTGGGTATTGGCGGCGGTGATTTTGAATTTTCCGCTGGGCTTGATTTTGTACTTGCTCTACGGTAGAAAGGATCCTAAAGTCGTCTGTAGGCATTGTCATAACAAACAGTCCTCGGATTTGGAGTACTGTGCCAATTGCGGTGCGGAAATGGACAATCGGGAGTATTATGCTTGAGTTTAAGAACGATAATTTAATATCCATGCTGATAATTCGACAGTGATGTCGAATTTTTTTGTGAAATAACAAGTTTCCCATCCTATGTGAAGTAATGCACAAGGGTGGTTTTTTTTATTTTAGAAAATTGGCACAATACTTGTTTACTGCACTTGATTTTCTGTAAAATTTGTATAAAATCATTATAAGGAGATTTATAGAAATTTAGTACATATTTAAAGAAAGAAATAAAATTTTTTAAGAGTTGCAATATTAAAAGGGAGGAAAAGTAATGAAAAAAATTTTGGGGGTATTATTACTGATACTTCTCATGTTGATGCCCATGGAGGCGAGTGCAGGAGATGTGGAATATCCGCTGACCATCAGAGTTTATGATGGAACGGATGCGGGCGGATTGCCAAAGTATAAAGAACAAACCTTTGACAGCCCGGACTCGCCATTGGGTTTCGGTTTATCGGGAGGTAGGTCAAATTGGACTTATAAGACGTGGAGACACGTGTTTTATGGTTGGACAACGGCGGGTCCCGGGTTGGGAGAAAATTTGATTGTGCCGGGAAGTATTGATTTTTACAGGGATATAGAACCCATATCAGCTGTGGAAGGGCTCAGCAGCGAGACGATTTTATATCCGGTTAAAATACCTGAACAAGGGATAATGGCTTTGGTTCCAATATTGACACAAGATCCCGGAAGTCTCAATATCAGCAGATACGATGGGCCTGAGGATGTAATGGATGCGACGATAAAGTATAAAAACAATGCCACAATATGGACTGATGATGGAGGGATAGTAAGAGAATTGACAGCTTACTATGAACAGGGGCGAGAAAAATACGGAATAAAGTCCGGTGCGGATTTTACTTATTCAGACCTTAGAATTCCTGCTTCCGCCATTGAAAATCCCCTGGGAATAGTTAAATCGGCAAAGGGTGTTGCTGATTTTTCGGGGAGTGGTTATGATGGCGTTAGTATGCAACCAAAGAACTATTCCTATGAAGATTTGATGGTTGAATTGGACGAAAGAGTGGACATCGATACAAATCAAAGGAATTGGGAATTTTCGAGCTCAACTTTTATGGTTGCAGCTGTGTTGGATACCGGATTTAATGTGTTGGATGCAGATATTACCCAACCGGACCACAATAGTTTAATCAGCAGGTTTTCCTTTACTTTGCCGGCAGGTGCGAAGAAATTTATAATCAGAACTGTGCCGCGAAATGATATTGGCAACGGAACTTATACCAATGAGGGTTTGCCTTCAAATAATATATTGATAGCTACAGGAGATGATTTGCAAGCGCCGATGACATTGAAAAGCGGGAATTTTGAAAATGTGACTATTTCAAGGGATTTGGCATTACAACTTGCTGAAGATACATCACCTGCTACGGGAAGATTGGATTTTTTCGGTAGGATTGGAGGAAATTTGGCTTTCAACAAGTCTCAATATCCTTTTCCCTATAGTTTGTTTGTGCCGAATAATGGTGAAATTAAATATATGGCGGCGAAGAATCATCTATACATAAAGTTTGCCATTCCCGTAGCAAGGTTTGATAAAAATTCCATTTTGCTTAATGATACGGAGGAACAAAACCTCGGTTATAGTAAATTTGCGCTGAAAGGTTCTTTTAAAGATGACGATTTCAACAGTGGTAGTGTTCCAAGTCTTGATTTTAACAATCCGGGCGACGCCTTTTATAAAGACTTTACAGTGGGGAAAAAGTATAATATAGGCGGTAAAGAGAAAACTTTCAAGGGGTGGAATACAAAATCCGACGGTACGGGAGTATATGTGACGGAAGACACTCTCATAATGGCGGATATGCTCAATCAAAGGTTTAATGACGAAGTCCATGAGGATATGACTTTGTATGCCATATGGGCAGTCGATACCAAGCCCATAAAACCCGACAAACCTGTAGAACCTGAAAAACCTGTAGAACCTGAAAAACCAGTAGAACCCACGGAACCGGAAACTAACTTAATGAAGGTGAGTTTCTTGACCTTTGCTGAAAAGACAAAAGAACACATAGCTTATATCAAGGGGTATCCTGACGGAAGTGTAAGACCTGAGGGAGAAATAACAAGGGCTGAAGTGGCGGCGATACTTGCAAGGCTTGAAAGGCTGAATCTGTCCGATAGGAGCAAACCTGATTTCACAGACACGGACGGTTGGTACAATGCCGAGGTAAATGCGTCTGTATCGGCAGGACTCATGGAAGGGTATCCCGACGGCTCATTTAAACCGGAGGACAACATCACCAGAGCCGAACTCATGCAGATAGTTGCAAGACTGGACAAGGACAGCTCTGCACAAAGAACACCTTACAGGGACATAGAAGAACATTGGGCAAAGGAAGCCATAGAAAGGACATACAACAGACAAAAATGGGTAAGGGAAGAAAACTTCGACCCTGATAAGAACATCACCAGAGCTCAGACGGTAGTGACATTGAACAATCTGTACGACAGAGAAGTAAGACAAAGAGGACTGGACAATGTAAGAAATAAAGAGATGATAAAGGACTACATAGATTTGCCCCTGTACCACTGGGCATACTACGACATAATAGAAGCAAGTCACACCCATGAATACAGAAGATATGAAAAGGACAAAATAGAAGAAATGTGGATAACTATACTTGGGTACTTGGATAGATGAAAATAATTTAATTTTGGATATCATAGGGGCGGGTGCATTCACCCGCCCGATATATTTCAAATTTGTATTTAATGTATTGTAGGGACGGCCGCCCACGTCCGCCCGTTTGGTTAATGTAGGGTCGGCGGGCATCGTCCCCTACAATGGTCAGTTGATTATTTCGGTTGTCCGTAGGGGCGGCCGCCTACGCCCGCCCGATGTAATATGCATATGTCGATTGGATTATGGTATTGTAGGGGCGGCCGCCTACGTCCGCCCGATTTAATTTGTCATTTGTAGATTGGATTAGAGTATTGTAGGGGCGGTCGCCCACGCCCGCCCGTTGTAATATGCATTTGTTGATTGGGTTATGGTATTGTAGGGGCGGCCGCCTACGTCCGCCCGTTTGGTTAATGTAGGGTCGGCGGGCATCGTCCTCTATTTTTGGGTAGCTAATGAAAAACCCTCGGCTATGCCGAGGGCTTATTATTTTACTCTTCATTATTATTTGTATTGGATTTTGATGAGGATTTTTTATCGGATTTAGAGGATTTTTTGTTGTTGTTATTGCTATTGTCGTTCTTTTTATCGTCTTTTTTCTTATCTTCTTCCTCTTCATTGTCTTTCATAAAGCTGTATTTATTGATGTAGTGAGGTTTTGTTCCTTCTACGAAGTACTCATATCTTCCGCCGCTGTATTTTCTATAAAGTCCGTCTTCGGGCATGGGGAATTCTTTGTTTTCCAAGTCTGCATGTATGGGCTTCATTATTTCTCTCCAGAGGGATGCTGCCGCGCTTGACATGAAGGGAAGGGGTTCGTGCAGGTCGTTGCCTATGAATACGGAACATACGTAGTAGGGTGTGTATCCGACAAACCACGCTTCTTTTTTGTCGTTTGTGGTTCCTGTTTTTCCTGCTATGCTCATTTTTGCGAAGTTGGCATTTGTTCCTGTACCTCTGCTGACTACTTCTTCCAATATATTTGTCAGTATGAAGGCGTTTTGTTCCGATATTACTTTTTTGCCTTCGTGTTTGTTTTCGTATAGTACTTCTCCTGCGGAGTTGGTTATTTTGTCGACAAAGGTGGGTTTTTCATATACTCCTTCGTTTGCCAGAGGAGTGTAGGCTCCCGCCATTTCCAGCGGTGATATTCCGTAGGTCATTCCGCCCAGTGCCAGTGCCGAGGCGTTCATATCGTTGATCGCTCTGTTGTCTTCGGGCCATACCAGTGATGTTACGCCTATGTTTTCAAGGTTTTCCATTATTTTTCTGAAGGCTTTTTCTTCATCTACCGCCGTGGAGTAGTATTTGTTCTTGTTGTTGGGGTTGTCATAGTCCGCCCCGATATCTCTTGCCACCAGGTATGAGCCGACGTTTGAGGAGCGCACTATCAAGTTTCTGATAGTCGTCCATCCCACATAGGATCCGATGTTTTTGATTTCTATTTTCGGGAATATGTTCTTTGGCAGTCGTGCATCCAAGTAGACGTCTGCTGCTGTTGCACCGTTGTCAAAGGCTGTCATGTACACTGAAATGGGCTTTATGCTTGATCCGGGTGAACGGGGCGATGTGGCTCTGTTGAAGTTTGAACTTCCGGCTATGCCACGACCTCCAATTAGAGCTTTTACTTGTCCTGTCTTCGGGTCCAACAATACCGAGCCTATTTGTGGTTGTTTTATTCCCTTGTCGTCAACGGTTGTTTTTGGAAATACTTTGTCGTTGTTTATGGTTCTTTCCATGTGTTTTTGAAGTTCCAAGTTCATTGATGAGTATATTTGAAATCCGCTGGTGTAGAGTTTGATTGAGGCTTCTTCGTCGGTAAATCCCATGGTTTTGAGTATTTCTATGGCTTCGTCCTTTACTTCATCGACAAAGTATGAGGAGAGCCCTTTTTCTTCTCTTGCTCCAATGCTGATGTTTAAAGGTTCTGCCACGGCTTTTTCATATTCTTCCTGTGTGATGAAGCCGTGTTCATTCATAAGCCTGAGTATCAATTCCTGTCTTTGTTTGGAGTTGGGGTTGAAGATTGCTTTCATGGGTGTGACTACGTTGGATTCGATTTGTTTTAAATCGAAGTTGTCTATTTTGCCCATTTCCGCCAATTCTTTGGATATTTCAAGTGTTTCTTCGGAATTGATGTGTCCTGAGGTGGTGGGTACGAGCAACACTTGAAAGGCGCTTAAATCATCTTCTTTGGTGAAGTATTCTCTGTTGTAGGGAGAGTATTTTTCGGGTCTGTTGGTGATTCCCGCCACTAAGGCGCTTTCTGCCAAGCTCAGCTGTGATACGTCTTTGTTGAAGAAGGATTTTGCCGCCGCCTGTACTCCTACGGTGCCCTTTGAAAATCCCGCCGTGTTTAAGTAGGCTTCCAAAATCTGATCCTTTGACAGTTTGGATTCCATTTCAAAGGCGTAGTATATATCTGTGAGTTTTCTTTCGTAGCTTTTAGTTGAAGATGTGTAGAGGTTTTTTACCAGTTGCATGGTGATGGTGGAGCCGCCTTCTACTATTCTGCCCGCTTTTAAGTTGTTTATCATGGCTCCTATAAGTCTTCTGAAATCCACGGCATCATGGTCGTAAAATCTCACGTCTTCCACCGCTATTACAGCATTTTTTAAATCTTCGGGTATTTTATCTAAGGTTACATATTGTGAAAATTCATTTAATACTAAGGTTTGAATTAAATTGCCTTCGTCGTCGTAGACATTGGATGTTTCATTTATTAATTCTCTATAATTTTCTGCGTCTATTCGAGGCGCTTTTTTCAGCACTGAAAGCACGGAAGTACCGCTGTAGGTACCCACTATGATGATGGCTATCAACACTAAAATCAATAAAATTTTAAGGATACTTGAGAACCTTATAAATTTTTTTCGCCCTTTGCCGGTTTTATTCATTAAATGACCTCCTTAACAAAATATATTATAACAGATTTTGCTGTTTTTTAAAATTATTAATATGATATATTGTCATAAAAATGTGATAAAATCGCCAATCTTGGGGTATTGTAGGGGCGGTCGCCCACGTCCGCCCGATGTAATGTGTCATATGACGGCGGTAATGCGGGACGGCGGGCATCGTCCCCTACATTGGTCAATTGGTTGTTTCGGTTGTCCGTAGGGGCGGCCGCCTTCGTCCGCCCGTTGTAATTTGTCATATGACGGTGATAATGCGGGACGGCGGACATCATCCATTACAATTTCATATTTGAATTTCATTTTTCGTAGGGGCGTCCGCCCACGTCCGCCCGATGTAATGTGTCATATGACGGCGGTAATGCGGGACGATGTGGGCATCGTCCCCTACAATTAACATTTATATTCCATTTACCATATTTGTCGTTATGCGGGACGGCGGGCATCGTCTGTTACAATTTCATATTTGAATTTCATTTTTCGTAGGGGCGTCCGCCCACGTCCGCCCGTTTGGTTTAATGTAGAGTCGGCGATAATGCGGGACAATGAAGGCATCGTCCCCTACAATTAACATTTATATTCCATTTACCATATTTGTCGTTATGCGGGACGACGGGCATCATCCATTACAATTTCATATTTGAATTTCATTTTTCGTAGGGGCGTCCGCCCACGTCCGCCCGTTTGGTTAATGTAGAGTCGGTGATAATGCGGGACGATGAAGGCATCGTCCCCTACAATGGTCAGTTGATTATTTCGGTTGTCCGTAGGAGCGGCCGCCTTCGTCCGCCCGTTATATTTTTTGTGCAAAAAAAAGAGCGCAGGCTTCATAGTGAAGCAAACGCTCATAAAGGAAAGGATGATTACATTGTGGCATTTTTTACCTTTGGTGATATGATTACAGCTGCGATAATTTTCAACAGGTCTCCGGGAATAAAGGGGATAAGTCCCGCTGCAAGTACGGCATAGAGAGAGTTGAGATTTGTGCCCATTGCACGAAGTGCGAAGTACATGTAGGGCAATCCGATTAAGTAGAGTAATATTTCTCCTGCCATTGTCGCCATAAAAATTTTAATTTTGTCCTTTGGATCTATGTTTCTGACCAAGTAAGCCACCAATGCTGATGAAAAGCAAAAACCTATTATAAATCCGAAGCTGGGAACGAAAATTGACTGAGGGCCTCCTGAAAAGCCGGCGAATATGGGCAAACCGACAAGACCCAGCGCCATGTAGATGAAGCATGCGCTAAAGGCTTCTGCAGGTGTTAAAAGTAAACCCGCCATAAATACAAAAAATGTTTGAAGTGTTACGGGAACGGGGTACATAGGTATAGTAATAAATGCGCCCACTGCTATAAGTGCTGCGAATAGTGCAGTTTTTGTCAATGATTTTGTTTTAGTTGTCATAATAACCTCCTATAATGTTTACTCAAATTATAAAACAGGTTAACGAATAAGTCAACTATATTTTTCATTATTAGATATTGCATTTTAGTTGCCATAAGGATATACTAAGAAAAATTGGGAATTATTGGTTTGAATTTAAGATATGGAGCGAAATATGTTATTAGTTATAGATGTTGGAAATACTACTATAGTTTTCGGTGTGTACAAGGACGGAGAATTGATAAGCGATTCCAGGATATCCACCGTCAAGACGAGAACTTCCGATGAATACGGAATGCTTTTTTACAATGCTCTTTCTCATGCGCATATAGATGTAAATGAGATCGAAGATGTGATAATTTCTTCTGTTGTTCCGAATTTAATGCATACACTTCCCAGTATGGTCATAAAGTATTTTAACAAGAGACCGATGGTAGTCAACAGAAATTTAAGACTGGATTTAAAAATAAAGTACACAAATCCCGATGAGGTGGGTGCGGACAGATTGGTAAATGCCGTAGCTGCCGTGAAGAAGTATGGAGGGCCTTGCATAATTGTAGATATCGGCACGGCGATGACTTTTTGTGTCATCGATGAAGAGAATAATTACCTGGGCGGATTAATTCTTCCGGGAATAAGCATTTCCGCCGATGCGCTTTTCATGAGGACATCCAAGTTGCCTAAGATTGAAATTGTAAAATGCGACACCATCATTCAAAATACCACCACCGCTGCCATGCAAGCCGGGCTTTATCACGGGTTCACCTGCATGATAGACGGAATTTTGGAAAAGATAGCCGAAGAAAAAAACTATGATTTGAATAAGATAAATTTGATTTCCACGGGTGGTTTTTCATCTCTTTTGACCTCGGATTCAAAGTACAACATAATCATAGACAGGTTTTTGACACTTCAAGGGTTAAAGATAATATATGATTTGAATAAAAAAAATATGGATGTATAAATTTAGGAAGATGTAAATTGATGGAGAAAATTAAAGGGGCGATTCTTTCTCCTCTTGCGGGATATACCGATGTCGCTTTCAGGGAGATTTGTTCGAAGCTCAATGCCTATATGACCGTCACGGAAATGGTAAGTTCAAAGGCGATGTACTACGGAGATAAAAAAACGAGTTCTCTTTTGGAATTATCACCCTACGAAAAAAACGCAGCGGTGCAAATATTCGGAGATGAGCCTGATATCATGGCGGAGGTTGTAAAGAGGGATTTAAACAATTCGGATTTTAAATACATCGATATAAACATGGGCTGTCCTGCTCCCAAAATAGTAAAAAACAACTGTGGTTCAGCGCTTCTTGACCAACCGAATTTAGCCTATGAGATAATGAGGTCGGTGGTAAAGGCTTCGACTAAACCGGTGTCCGTCAAGATAAGAAAGGGAATAAGGGGCAGTTGTTCCATGGATGTGGCGAAGCTTGCCCGAAAGGCGGGAGTGTCTTTTATAACTGTTCACGGAAGAATGAGAGAGCAGTATTACAATGACAAATCCGATTGGGATTATATAAGAGAAGTTGTAGAAAATGTCAACATACCCGTAATCGGAAACGGCGATATAAAAAGCTATGAAGACTATGCAGAGAAGATGGAGTATTCAGGGGTGGCCGGTGTGAGCATAGGTCGTGGCGCCATAGGCAATCCCTTCATATTTGATGAGATATATAAAAAGTCCATGGGTATGAATTATCATCCGCCGAGGGATATAGACAGGGTGAGGATGTCCATCGCACAGCTTGAACTTTCATGCAGCTACAAGGGACAAAGACTCGCAATACTGGAGATGAGAAAGCAATTTGTCGGGTACTTCAAGGGAATGAAGGGCTCCAAGGAACTTAGAAACGCGATAAATGAAAAGAAAGATTTAAAGGAAATAATAGATTTAATAGAGTCCTTTGCACATAATTTGTCTTAAAAGCTTGACAATAATTTAATTATTTAATATAATTATTTGGACTTTTAGGGAACATTTAGGCGTGTAGCGCCTAATTCTTATATTAAGGAGAGAGTAAAGTGGTAGAAAAGAATGTTTTCTTTACTGCAGAAGGTTTAGAAAAAATTGAATCTGAGATAGAATATCTTAAAACTGTCAGGAGAAAAGAAGTTTCTGAAAGAATCAAGGTCGCTTTGGGATATGGAGATTTATCTGAAAACTCGGAATATGACGAAGCTAAAAACGAACAGGCTCAAGTGGAGGAGAGAATAGCCAAGCTTGAGGTTATGCTCAGAAACGCCAAGGTAATAGATGAAAACAAATTGAATAAAGAGGTTGTAAATATAGGTTCCAAGGTCAAAATCAAAAATTTGATTGACGGAGAAGAAGATGAGTATTCAATCGTAGGTTCAGCCGAAGCTGATCCCCTTGAGGGCAAAATCTCAAATGAAAGTCCCGTAGGATCAAAACTCATAGGCCTTAAAATAGGAGATACTGTGGAAATAGAAGTGCCTGACGGAATGGTAAAATACGAAGTGATGGATATTTCTTTTTGAGAATAATATAGTTTTAAGTAGTAAATGACGGATTTTATAATTAAAAGAGCTAAGAGGTGGCATAGACCACCTCATTTTTATGCTATAATAAAAAACATATTGATAATTATTTAAGTTTATATATTAGGAGGTTATTAATGACAAGTTCCGATGAAAAAAAGATGAATGAGATGCTTTTGCTTAAGCGACAAAGGCTTGAAGAATTAAGAGCTGCCGGCAAGGATCCCTTTGAGATTTCAAAATACGATGTAAGTGATTACTCAAGGGATATAAAGGACAAATTCGAGGATTACGAAGGCAAAAAAGTCTCTGTTGCAGGTCGTGTAATGAGCAAGAGAAGACACGGCAAAATAGCCTTCATGGACCTTCAGGACAACCTCGGCAGAATTCAAATATTCGCAAGAAAAGACGTCCTGGGAGATGAATATGAAGATGTGAAAATTTATGACATAGGCGATATCATAGGAGTGAAGGGAGAGGTTTTTAAGACTGAAGCAGGCGAAATATCCGTAAGAGCGCAAGAAACTAAACTGCTTTCGAAATCTCTGCAAATACTTCCCGAAAAGTTTCACGGGCTGAAGGATCCCGATCTTAGATACAGACAGAGATATGTGGATTTGATCGTAAATCCCGAAATCAAGGAGGTTTTCTTAAAGAGAACCAGAATTATAAAATCCATAAGGGAATATCTTGACGGCAAAGGATTTTTGGAAGTGGAAACTCCCATTCTGAGCACCATTGCCGGTGGAGCAAATGCAAGACCCTTCTACACACACCACAACACGCTGGACATAGAAATGCAACTTAGAATTGCCAATGAACTTTACCTGAAAAGACTCATAGTGGGCGGTTTTGATAAGGTGTACGAAATGGGCAAGATGTTCAGAAATGAAGGCATGGACACAAGACACAACCCGGAATTTACAAATATGGAAGTGTACGAAGCCTATGCAGACTATGAAGATATGATGAGAATAACCGAGGAGATTTTTGAAAAGGCCGCTATGGATCTGTACGGAACCACCACCATAACCTATCAAGGAACGGAAATCGACCTAAAGGCGCCTTGGAAGAGAATTACCATGATAGATGCCGTCAAGGAAGTGACGGGGGTGGACTTCAATGAAATCACTGAAGATGAAGAAGCAAGACGAGTCGCAGCTGCAAAAGGGCTCGATGTGGATCCCAATTGGACAAGAGGCCATGTAATATCTGAAATGTTCGAAGAATTTTGCGAAAGCTCACTGATACAACCCACCTTTGTATTGAAACATCCTGTGGAAGTATCTCCCCTTGCCAAAAAATCCATAGAAGACCCCAGACTTACAGACAGATTTGAAGCCTTTATAAATACTTGGGAATTTGCCAACGCTTTTTCAGAATTAAATGACCCCATAGACCAAAGACAAAGATTTGAGCAACAGGTAAGGGAAAAAGAGCTGGGCGATGACGAGGCGCACCCCATGGATTATGACTATGTAAATGCCTTGGAAGTGGGACTTCCACCGACAGGCGGTCTGGGAATAGGCGTAGACAGAATGATAATGCTCTTGACGGATCAACCCAGCATAAGGGATATTTTATTGTTCCCCACTATGAAACCTTTTGGCGAAGAAAAAGACGCAATTGAAGATAACAAGTCTATGAGCGAAAAATCAAAATCAATTGAAGAGGTTGAAGAAATAGATTTTTCAAAGGTAAAGGTTGAACCCCTCTTTGAAGATATGGTGGACTTTGAGACTTTCTCCAAATCGGATTTCAGGGCAGTGAAGGTTTTAAATTGTGAAGAGGTGCCCAAATCCAAAAAGTTATTAAAATTCACATTAAATGACGGTTCGGGTAAGGAAAGAACAATACTAAGCGGCATCAAAGACCACTACAGCGCCGAAGAACTGGTGGGCAAGACACTTCTTGCAATCTGCAACCTTCCACCGAGAAAGATGATGGGCATTAACTCCGAAGGAATGATTATCTCCGCTATACATGAAGAAGAAGGAGAAGAAAAACTCAACCTTATAATGCTAAGTCACGCAATACCGGCAGGAGCTAAGATGTATTAAAAATAAGAAGTTAAAAAGACCGAGGTTTTACCTCGGTTTTTTTAGATGCTCAAAACAGATATGAATTCAGCAATATACTCCGTAAGGGAATAATATTTTACAGATACTGTATTGCATTCATGTTAAACATTGATATTATCGAAAAAATAATGGTATTAAGCCTACTGATAAGTTATATTAATCATTAATAGATGTTGCAGGTTAAGGGTAAAAATAGACAAAAGCAATTAAAATCTTCTGCGATAAAGAAGATATAAACATATTATTTACCTATACTGATAAAATTGTAAATTTAAAAACCCCTTAAGTGAAAAAATTTTAGCTCTTGAGGATGGGAAGAAAAGATTAATTATAAGGAGAGCGATATGAAAGAAATAGGAAAGAAGAAATGGATAAAGAGGATGGTATACCTGGCTCTGGCTTTGTTGATGGCGCTGGGAAGTGTGCCCTTTACCGCCGTGGTATCTCATGCGGCTGAGGTTAAAATTGGCAATGAGATCGTATCCTACGATCCCAATGATCCGTCAACGATACCATGGAAGAAAATGGGACAAGATCCAAGTTCTTTTGCTCAGATTGAACTTAACGTTGATGCAATTCCGGAAGGTAAACTTAAAACTATAAAAGCCACAGACAGTTCTACCCAAAGTTGGAAGAGCACATTGTCAATGCTTGTAAGTGCAGATGGAGGGACTCCTTTCCCGGGAGAGTCCACCTATGACTTGTATTTTGATGGTACCGATTACAACAGCAACATATTTACCGGGGCAACTATAAACTTCAATGATGTGGGCTATTGGTCAGATCAACCTATACTTTATAGCAAAATGTATCTAATTAATTTTACCCCGGGGAAAAATTTTTAGGGGAAGGGCCGCCTATTCCTATTGAATTGGGTGATGGGACGAATGCTAATCCCGAATATATTTATAGAAATACGGAACCTCTTGCGTATAATAACGAGGATATCTATAAGACCTATATTGAAAACTCAAAGGATTCTTATTCTGTCATTGAAAAAATGGAGGGAGTGAAAACGGTCAAAGCCTGGAATCCTAATTTTAGATTTCAACTCAATGATGGAACGGGACTGGGTGTGTTGACTACGGAAATTACCGCATACAGAGATGGAAATCAAACTATTTATTATGCGGTAAAGGAACTTAACAATACAGGAAAGTATTACATCAAAAACGGGGACACTGTTACCAAAACAACACCTGCCGATGTCGATACATTGACAGAAATCGGAGTATATAAAATCGAAAATGCAGACTCTGATATGGCACAGGTAAGTTTTATTTCTAAAAAAGACTTTTTCACCTTGGAAGAAAGAGAGGATTCAACTTTAATTGAAAAATCAGGAGAAGCCTTTGACATCGTAGTTTCCAACTTCAGAACCAATTCCTATACAGATGATACGGAAACTATCCTATACTACGGCAAGACTGCAGCGGCACATGCCTTTGGGCCTTATGAAAAAGTATCAGACAAAGATCAAGCAGGCACCAACTACCCCAGTACAAAATATCGCGAATATATTAAGACCAGCTTTAAACCCAATGTAGTTAAAAATCCGAGTTTAGAGCTCTATGATGCAGAGACCTTGCAATGGGTGGGTAAACCTGCCAAGGTATCTCCAAATTATCTTTAACAGCCCAAGTATGTGGTTATAGATGAAGATGAAAAGCCTACCATACACGATACAGCACAATTAGACAGCAAAAATATAACCAATTCCGTGGATCCTTCTTCCATATATTTCACTGTGAATGGAGGTAAAACTCTTGATGTAACGGGTGAAGGTGTTTGGCAAATCAATGACGACGGGTCCTTTACCTTTACGCCGGCTCCGGGTTTTGAGGGAAATCCCACACCTGTTTACTACACGGCAAGTGATGTAAGTGGGGTTCCGGCAGTGGAGAAGGATGAAAATGGCAATTTAGTAAAGGCTATTAGAAAAATCTCCGTTTATTATACAAAGTTTTTAGGAGAAACAATTACCACCATAGGTGAACAAGGAGAAACTCAGTCCTCCAACGACAAGGAGGGTGAAACCGGAATATCCGGCACAGTGGGAATATCCGGTGACAAGGGAATGCCTCTGACGGAAGCCTTTAAAGAGCTTCAACCTGATTGGGTGGACCAAAATTCAAAACTGACCTTCACCTTCTTGGACAATGGTGTTGAAAGTGAGGTCTGGACTAAAGATGGAATCGGAACAGCCACTATAAAAGGTGAACCTGGAGCTCAATATATCGAATTTGTTCCCGATAAAAATTTCAACGGCTATGTGGAGATTCCCTACTATATTAAGGGCGGTCTGACGGATAAAGCTCCGCAAACTCGTTTAGGAGCTCTGTATATTCCCTTTGTACAGAACAAGGCGGGGCAAGATTTTGGAATAGGAGATATTATCAAATATATGCCTATTGAAAAGGAAATTTTCAGAGAGGTTCCCTCTGTTAAGTATGTAACAGGTGGTGTTCAATATATTGAAGTGCCCGTAAAAGAAGTATCAAAGGAATTGGACCACCATATTCAATACCTCAAGGGATATGATGATTCAAGCATTCGCCCGGACAAGGATATAACCAGAGCGGAAGTGGCGGCTATCTTCTCCAGACTTCTATACATGTGTGAAGATGGAGGAGCTACCTATGACAGCGACTTTACAGATGTGAAAAAAGGTGCATGGTACTATAACTCCGTTGGATTTTTAAGTAACAAAGGTATATTATCGGGCTATCCTGACGGATCTTTTAAGCCCGACCAACCCATAAGCAGAGGAGAATTTACGGCTATGGCGGCTAAATTCACCAATGCCTACAAAAATCCCAACTTCACCGACCTGAGCAAAGACCACTGGGCATATGAGTCCATAGGCAAGGCTTCCGGAGCAGGCTATATCCAAGGTTATCCTGACGGAGATTTCAGACCTGACCGAAGAATTACAAGAGCTGAAGGCGTGACTATTACCAACAAGATTTTCAACAGGATAGCTGATAAGAGTTATATTGATCTGCAAGGAATGGGAAAAGAGTTTGTAGACCTTGAAAAAGTCCACTGGGCTTACTATGAATTAATAGAAGCGGCCTACAACCACGACCTTGAAAAGAACGACGGCGTTCAAGAAAAATGGATTAAAATTTTAGATGAGCCGAGAAAAAGAGAAAAATTCGCTTTTGATTGATAGATAAAGGTCTGTCCTTAGGGACAGGCTTTTTTTATGGAGTAAATTAGAATTTTAGAGGAAGGTTGTCGGAGCAACTTTATTTTTTATGCTGACAGAGGGGGAATTACACTGCTGTTGTATGAAAAAGCAAAACTTGTAATCACCGATTTAAAAAGGCTTGAAAGGTATTAAATGTATTCTTATTTTGTCAGTTTTATTATATAATAATTGAATAAATTGTTATCATTTTATACTTAAAGGAGATAACTCAGGTTATACTCCTACGATTATCTTAGTTAATAGGGGGTTTTTATGAAGGGTAGGAAATCAGTTCTTGCCATATTGGCTATAATCTTGTATTTATCTCGGCACCTGTTTTTGCGACGGTACCCACAGATGCACAAAACAATTGGGGAAAAGACCATATTGAATGGGCGCTGAAATTCGGTCTTGTGCAAGGATATGAAGATGGTTCTTTTAGAGCTGACAACAATACGACACGTGCTGAATTTATTGTAATTGTAAACAGATTTATCGGAGCTGAAGAAGCGCAATTGTATTTTACAGACGTGGATGAAAGCAATTGGTATTACAATCAACTGAAAAAGGCGATAAAAGCTGAGTACATAGATAATGCAGGTTCTTTTAGAGGAGATGATTTCATCACCAGAGATGAAACCGCCCAAATCTTTGCTAAAATTTACAAACTTGAGGGAAAAATAATTCCTGATACATATTCGGATGTGGATAAAGTCAAAAATAAATTGGCCTTTGGGGAGTTGATTGAAAAAGGAATTATAAAGGGATATCCTGATGGCACACTAAGGCCGGAAGCCAATTTGAGCAGAGCGGAAATGTGTGCGCTGTTTCAGCGTTGCAATCAAACTCTTGGACGCCCTATAGTCTTAAGGACGCAGGAGAAACAAAGGCAAATTGAAAACAACTCGAATTCAGGAGCAGTATTTTTTTCATTAGATGTCAGTGAAAATAATTATGATTATGTACCGAATCAAAGACCGTGGATACCCAAGCCATGGATATCACAGTCCTGGGAACCGCAAATTAACATTATTTATAAAAATGTCGGAGATACGGGAATTTCTTTAGAAGAGGCGAAGAATGCCATAACTAACCTGCCTGATGATGCGGAGTTGGAAATCATAAAGCAACCCGGCTTATCCCAAGCAGGTAATGATGTATTGATAGTTCGTGTTTATATTCCGGAAATTGCAGACAGGTCGGTGTCCATACCGGTAATCATCAAGGGCGAAGTTTTGACACCCGTGACCGATTACAAGGTGACTTTTGATTCCAATGGAGGTTCTCCTGTTGCACAACAACAAGTGCAGGAAGGTGAAAGGGCCGTTAGACCCGATGACCCCACACTAAAAAATCATACCTTTGTGGAGTGGCAGTTAAATGGAATCAGATTTGATTTCGAAATGCCAATAACAGATGATATTATATTGACGGCTAAATGGCAATTAAATGCTGTGGTTGAAGATCCCGTTGTCATCGAAGACCCGCAGGGAGAAGTTACGCCGGGATATGTGAGACTTACCTTCACGGCACAGGCGGGCGGAGATTTCGGTTCGGGAGTAACCGTCAAGAAATACGATGTATTGGAAGGCAAGACTTGGAGTGAAGCAAAGGCGGGCGGACTTTACATTCCGACACCCTTGGCTGCACAAGGATACGAATTTGAGCGATGGAGCCCTGCAATTCCCGAAGATGCGACGGAAGTAGCCACAACTGAATACAAGGCAATTTTCGTTGAAAACACCATCACTTTGACCTATATAGCAAGTGCAGGCGGAAGTGTCACACCTGCTACAGAAACAGTAAAAGCTATTACAGATACAATTCAAGGCTCCGAAGCAACAGCCGATGAAGGCTATATCTTTGTCAACTGGACAGATGTCGAAGGCAACGAGGTAGGCAATGAAGTTAAATACATTCCTTTAGAACGCAAAACAGCAACATACAGGGCAAACTTCAAAGTAAAAGACGTAGTGGTTGAAAATCCCGTTGTCATCGAAGACCCGCAGGGAGAAATCACGCCGGGATATGTGAGACTTACCTTCACGGCACAGGCGGGCGGAGATTTCGGTTCGGGAGTAACCGTCAAGAAATACGACGTATTGGAAGGCAAGACTTAGAGTGAAGCAAAGGCGGGCGGACTTTACATTCCGACACCCTTGGCTGCACAAGGATACGAATTTGAGCGATGGAGCCCTGCAATTCCCGAAGATGCGACGGAAGTAGCCACAACTGAATACAAGGCGGAATTTTTACAACAGTACGAGGTTGTTTTTGATAGTCATTACGGAACTGCTGTTGATTCTGTCACTGTAAATCACGGCGATATATTGAGCTTGCCCAATGATCCGACAAGAACGGGAAACGGAGTTGACTATATCTTTGGAGGTTGGTACACCGATTGGCTCAGAACTGTTCCCTTTGACAGGGAATTGCCCATAACTCACGACATGACTCTACATGCCAAATGGAATATGGTTGGAGGATATTCAAGTCAACAAAATGCTGTGGCATCAAGAGTAAAAAACACAATCACTTCTCTTGTGAATGTACAGCAGGGAAAAGGAGCTATTTTATTAGATGAAGAAAACCGAGAAGGCATAATTAAAATTTGTGATACCAATGCAAAAGTTAAAGATAGTTTTACCATGAAATCTTTGAGCCAAATTGACCAACTCAATATTTTGAAAGATTTTTGGGATGATGGATTCCGTGAGGTTAGAATTGGAAGTGGCCCGTGGAGGGTTATGCCTAAACCGACAATTTTTGCAGCAACGAAATTAATTAAGTTCGGTGAGAATTTAACTGGAGATATAGAGGCGGTTGGATTTGATCTATCAAACGAAGACATGACAATGAGAGAGCTTTTGGGAAAAGAATTGAAAATTCAGATAAAAACCTTAGACGGTAGAATTGATGAATATAATATCAATACTGTAGAAGGTACAGATTGTTAATAAAAAAATAAAGAGTTGTCCCTTCTTAGGGTAACTCTTTATTTTATTGAAAATAAGGGGAAGATGATGTAAAATATCTGTCTAAACACAGGACGGATATTTTTAAATTATTAAAAAATCAAAAAATTTATTTTATACAGGAGAGCTATGAGACTTAGAAAAAAACACTTCGCAATACCCGAAATGAAAGAAAATCCATATGTCTATTTTGACGGATATAAATACAAATCCCGTTGGCAAGAGGTATTTGGAAATGAAAAGGAAATACACATGGAAATAGGCTCCGGTAAGGGGCAGTTCATCACGGAAATTGCAATGAGAAATAAAAACACAAATTACATAGGAATAGATATGGAAACCAATGCCCTTGTCTATGCATCAAGAAAAATAGAGGAGGCTGAAGTTGACAATGTCAGGTTGCTTCCCTTGAGAGCGGAAAAATTACAGGACTATTTCGATGAAGAAGAAATCTCTAAAATCTATATCAATTTTTGTAACCCTTGGCCTAAGAACAGGCAACACAAAAGGAGACTTACTCATCCTAAGTTTTTGGAGATGTACAAGAAGTTTTTAAAACCCGACTCAATTTTAGAACTAAAGACCGATGATTTGAACTTTTTTAAAGATACTCTTGAATATGCTGATATATGCGAACTTGAAACTTTAGTCCGCGAATTTGATATGAAGCTTGAAGATTATCCACACAACATAATAACTGAATATGAAAACAAATGGAGAAGCAGAGGTATACCCATAAAGTATGCGGTTTTTAAATTCTGAGAAAATTTTATAAAAGATAAAATAACACCTTGACAAAGAAAATAACAAGTTATATAATATACAAGCTGTCTAAAAAGAGTTTGTAAATAAGCCATGAATTTTTAACAAAAATTTGTAAATTGATATTGACAATATTTGTAAAAAGTTATAATATTTATAAGCTATCTTTTGATAGCACAGAACCAAGATAATTAAATAGTATAAGGAAACACACAAGCAAAGCAAAAAAGCGGAAAGTCAGTAGAAACTTGAAGCAGGCAAACAAAGATATAATCGAGAGTTTGATCCTGGCTCAGGACGAACGCTGGCGGCGTGCCTAACACATGCAAGTCGAGCGATGAACCGACCACAGAAGCCTTCGGGCCGAAGCGGAAGGGAATTAGCGGCGGACGGGTGAGTAACACGTGAGTAACCTGCCTTTGACACGGGGATAGCCAAGGGAAACCCTGATTAATACCCGATAACATTATCAATTCGCATGAACAGATAATCAAAGCGAAGCGGTCAAAGATGGACTCGCGTCTGATTAATTAGTTGGTGAGATAACAGCCCACCAAGATGACGATCAGTAGCCGGCCTGAGAGGGTGAACGGCCACATTGGAACTGAGAAACGGTCCAAACTCCTACGGGAGGCAGCAGTGGGGAATATTGCACAATGGGGGGAACCCTGATGCAGCGACGCCGCGTGAGCGAAGAAGGAATTCGTTTCGTAAAGCTCTGTCCTATGGGAAGACAATGACAGTACCATAGGAGGAAGCCCCGGCTAACTACGTGCCAGCAGCCGCGGTAATACGTAGGGGGCGAGCGTTGTCCGGAATCACTGGGCGTAAAGGGTTCGCAGGCGGATAGGAAAGTCTAAAGTAAAAAGCGAGGGCTCAACCCTCGTAAGCAGTAGAAACTAACTATCTTGAGAAGTGGAGAGGTAAGTGGAATTACTAGTGTAGCGGTGAAATGCGTAGATATTAGTAAGAATACCGGTAGCGAAGGCGACTTACTGGACACTAACTGACGCTGAGGAACGAAAGCGTGGGTAGCAAACAGGATTAGATACCCTGGTAGTCCACGCCGTAAACGATGAGTGCTAGGTGTTGGGAGGAATCTCAGTGCCGCAGCAAACGCAATAAGCACTCCGCCTGGGGAGTACGTGCGCAAGCATGAAACTCAAAGGAATTGACGGGGACCCGCACAAGCAGCGGAGCATGTGGTTTAATTCGAAGCAACGCGAAGAACCTTACCAGGGCTTGACATATAGCGGAACAATGTAGAGATACACAATCCTCTTCGGAGGCCGCTAAACAGGTGGTGCATGGTTGTCGTCAGCTCGTGTCGTGAGATGTTGGGTTAAGTCCCGCAACGAGCGCAACCCCTACCAATAGTTGCCAGCATGTAAAGATGGGAACTCTAAAGGGACTGCCGATGACAAATCGGAGGAAGGTGGGGATGACGTCAAATCATCATGCCCTATATGCCCTGGGCTACACACGTGCTACAATGGTCGGAACAAAGAGCAGCAATGGAGCAATCCCAAGCAAATCTCAAAAAGCCGATCCCAGTTCGGATTGTCCTCTGCAACCCGAGGACATGAAGTCGGAGTTGCTAGTAATCGCAGATCAGAATGCTGCGGTGAATGCGTTCCCGGGTCTTGTACACACCGCCCGTCACACCATGGGAGTAATCAATACCCGAAGCCTGTAAGCCAACCATGCAAATGGGAGCAGCAGTCGAAGGTAGGGATAATGACTGGGGTGAAGTCGTAACAAGGTAGCCGTATCGGAAGGTGCGGCTGGATCACCTCCTTTCTAAGGAAAAACCGTGTGACCTTATACTATTAATTATAAGGGGGTGTAGCTCAGATGGGAGAGCACCTGCCTTGCAAGCAGGGGGTCAGGAGTTCGACTCTCCTCATCTCCACCAGACGAAAGTCAAAAGAACCATGACAACTACAAATCGAAAAAAAGAAAGAAGTCTAAACTTAAAAAGAACAAAAAAGAAGACAAAACAACAATAAGCAAAGACAATTTCATTGGAAGTTATTAAAAAAATAACAAAGGTCAAGAAAAAAAGAGCATTAGGCGAATGCCTAGGCACCAAGAGGCGAAGAAGGACGCGGTAAGCTGCGAAAAGCTGTGGGTAGAAGCAAACAATCGACAAACCACAGATCTCCCAATGGGGCAACCCACCATAAAAATGGTATCTTTAAGCCAATCCATAACTTAAAGAAGCGAACCGGGCGAACTGAAACATCTAAGTAGCCCGAGGAAAAGAAAGAAAACTCGATATCCCAAGTAGCGGCGAGCGAAAAGGAAAAAGCCCAACCGTGCAAAAAAGCAAAAGCAAGTCAGTCGAATCATCTGGGAAGATGATCCAAAGAAGGTAACAGACCCGTAGACGAAAACAAGCAAAGCAAGCACAAAAGAGTATCACAGGACACGAGAAATCCGGTGAGAACACAGGGGGACCACCCCCTAAGGCTAAACACTCCTTGGTGACCAATAGCGAACAAGTACCGTGAGGGAAAGGTGAAAAGAACCCCGAGAGGGGAGTGAAACAGAACCTGAAACCTAATGTTTACAAGCAGCGAAACCGGTAAAGGAACCGGGATCGTGTACTTTTTGTAGAACGGGCCAGCGAGTTATGTCAATAAGCAAGATTAAAATGTAAAGCATTGAAGTCGCAGAGAAATCGAGTCTAAATAGGGCGAAAGTTAATTGACATAGACCCGAAACCGTGTGATCTATCCATGGGCAGAGTGAAGTTGAAGTAAAATTCAATGGAGGCTCGAACCGGGTAGCGTTTAAAAGCTATCGGATGACCTGTGGATAGGGGTGAAAAGCCAAACGAACACGGAGATAGCTGGTTCTCCTCGAAATAGCTTTAGGGCTAGCCTTTAGCGAACAATGATAAGGGGGTAGAGCACTGAATAGTAGCGGGGGCAATACGCTTACCAATACCTATCAAACTCCAAATACCAAATCAAGCGCTAAGGAGTCAGACAATGAGGGATGAGCTTCATAGTCAAAAGGGAAACAGCCCAGACCACCAGCTAAGGTCCCAAAATAATAGTTAAGTGGGAAAGGAAGTATAATTACTCAGACAACCAGGATGTTGGCTTAGAAGCAGCCACACATTCAAAGAGTGCGTAATAGCTCACTGGTCAAGTGATTGTGCGCCGAAGATAACCGGGGCTAAACTAAATACCGAAGCTGTGGATCAGAAATGATGGTAGAGGAGCAATGTGTGCAAGACGAAGCAGAAGTCGCAAGGCCCTGTAGATAGCACACAAGAGAGAATGCTGGCATAAGTAGCGAGAGGTGAGTGAGAATCTCACCCGTCGAAAACCTAAGGATTCCTGAGCAAGGCTCGTCCACTCAGGGTAAGTCGGGACCTAAGGCGAGGCCGAAAGGCGTAGTCGATGGACAACAGGTGGAAAATCCTGTACCGAGTTTAAGCGCAACAAAGTACGTGGTGACGCAGGAGGATAACATGAGCGCCCAGTTGGTGAGGCGTACAAATACAAAGGTGGGCCTAGGAGGCAAACCCCCTAAGCCGCAAACACTAAAGTATGATGTCGATCGAAAACAAGTAGAGAAGCATGCAACTCCACACTGCCAAGAAAACCCACTATCAAGCAAGAACTCGCCCGTACCGCAAACCGACACAGGTAGGAAAGGAGAAAATCCTAAGACGAGCGGAAGAACCTTTGTTAAGGAACTCGGCAAAATGACCCCGTAAGTTAGCAAGAAGGGGAGCCATGAAAATGGCCGCAGTAAAAAGGCCCAAGCGACTGTTTACCAAAAACACAAGTTTCTGCAAAGTCGAAAGACGAAGTATAGGAGCTGACACCTGCCCGGTGCTGGAAGGTTAAGGGAAAAAGTCAGTTGAAAAACGAAGCTTAGAACCGAAGCCCCAGTAAACGGCGGCCGTAACTATAACGGTCCTAAGGTAGCGAAATTCCTTGTCGGGTAAGTTCCGACCCGCACGAAAGGTGTAACGATTTGGGCACTGTCTCAACAAAGGATCCGGTGAAATTGAAGTAGCGGTAAAGATGCCGCTTACCCACGACAGGACGGAAAGACCCCGTGGAGCTTTACTGTAGGTTGACATTGGATTTTGAGTTTAAATGTACAGGATAGGTGGGAGACAAAGAAACAAGTACGCCAGTATTTGCGGAGTCGGCCTTGGGATACCACTCTTTTAAACTTAGAATTCTAACCGACCCCCTTGAAACAGGGGGAGGGACACTGTCAGTCGGGCAGTTTGACTGGGGCGGTCGCCTCCGAAAAAGTAACGGAGGCGTTCAAAGGTTCCCTCAGCACGGACGGAAATCGTGCAAAGAGTACAAAGGCAAAAGGGAGCTTAACTGCAAGAGCCACAACTCAAGCAGATAGGAAACTAGGACTTAGTGATCCGGTGGTACCGAGTGGAAGGGCCATCGCTCAACGGATAAAAGCTACCCCGGGGATAACAGGCTTATCTCCCCCAAGAGTCCACATCGACGGGGAGGTTTGGCACCTCGATGTCGGCTCGTCTCATCCTGGGGCTGAAGTAGGTCCCAAGGGTTGGGCTGTTCGCCCATTAAAGAGGCACGCGAGCTGGGTTCAGAACGTCGTGAGACAGTTCGGTCCCTATCCGTCGTGGGCGCAGGAAATTTGAGAGGAGCTATCCTTAGTACGAGAGGACCGGGATGGACAAACCTCTGGTGCATCAGTTGTCATGCCAATGGCACAGCTGAGTAGCTAAGTTTGGAATAGATAAGAGCTGAAGGCATCTAAGCACGAAGCTGCCCTCGAGATGAGATTTCCCCAAAAAGATAAGACCCCTTGAAGAAAACGAGGTAGATAGGCTCAAAGTGTAAGCATAGCAATATGCTGAGCCAAAGAGTACTAATAGGTCGAAGACTTGACCAAAAAAGATTTGTAGTTGAAAATTCGGTGACAAAAGCAAGAGGGACACACCTGTACCCATACCGAACACAGAAGTTAAGCCTCAACAGCGCTGATGGTACTTGGCCGGAGACGGCCTGGGAGAGTAAGTATCGCCGGATTGAGGTCCACAGGAGCATATGAACATATCACCTGTGGGCTTTAGCAATAATTTGGAGACCTTAGAGGTCTCTTTTTTTATGCAAAAAACCCTCAGTTCGACTGAGGGTTACCTATTTAAATCATAGGAAATATTTTTGATTAAATCTTAAATTCAAATTCAATTGATTTTTAAATTTTCAGAGTTTTCAATTATTTTAAGCATTAAATCTCTGCCCTTTACAAGGGATGATACGGGGATTAATTCGTTTCTTCCGTGGAAGTTGTATCCGCCTGTGAAGATATTTGGGCAAGGAAGTCCCATGTATGAAAGTGTAGCTCCGTCGGTTCCTCCTCTTATGGGAGCGATTTTCGGTGCAATGTTTAAATCTTCCATGGATTTTTTTGCGAGGTCTATTATATACATATGTGGCTCTATTTTTTCTTTCATGTTGTAGTAGCTGTCTTTCAAGTGGATTTCAACGGTGTCTGCTCCGTATTTTTTATTTAAAAATTCCACTATATTTAAAAGTAAATTTTTTTTGTCGGTAAATTTGTCCATGGAGTGATCTCTTATGATGTAGTTCATTTCAGTTTTTTCAACGGTTCCCGCAATGGAGGTCAATAGAAAAAAGCCTTCATAATTATCGGTGTGTTCAGGTCTCATGTTTGCGGGAAGCATTGAGTGCAGTTCCATGGCTATAAGTTGAGAGTTTATCATTATGTCCTTTGCTGAGCCGGGGTGTACATTTTTGCCTTTGATAGTGATTTTTGCACTTGCTCCGTTGAAATTTTCGTATTCCAATTCACCAACAGGGCCGCCGTCAAAGGTGTAGGCGAAGTCCGCATCGAAATAAGGGACATTGAATTTACTTGCTCCTCTGCCGATTTCTTCATCGGGAGTGAAGGCTATTTTTATATCTCCGTGCTCTATTTTCGGGTTTTCAAGCAGGTATTCCACAGCGGAAACTATTATTGCAATGCCCGCCTTGTCATCTGCTCCCAATAGTGTGGTACCGTCTGTGACTATGAGATCTTCTCCCACCAAGTCCTTTAAAAATGAAAATTCAGCTTCGATTGTCCTATATTCTTCATTTAGGATTATATCCCCACCGGTATAATGGACTATTTTAGCTTTTACATCTTTTCCTGAAATGTCCGGTGATGTGTCCATATGGGCGATGAATCCGATTTTTGGAAATTTTTTATCGCTGTTTGATTTTAATGAAGCATATACGTATCCATATTCATCAATTTTTGCATCTTCAATTCCCAGCTCCTTTAATTCACTTACAAGATAATTACCCAGCACCAATTGACCCTTTGTGGAGGGAAGGGTACTTGAGTTTTCATCTGATGTTGTCTCAAAGGATGTGTATTTTAAAAATCTATCTATAATTTTTTGCATATTATCTCCTCCAAAAAAATTATACCATAATTGCTCTATGGGATTTAGTTATCTTTTAAATTGAAGTATTTTTATATATAATATAAGCAGAAATATAAGAGAGGTAATTATGGAAAATACAAATAATTTATTTACGAACCTGTTGTTTTTGGGAGTTTTATTGGGGTTGATATTTTACTCCTATAAACAAAACAAAAAACAGAATGCAGTGGCTTTTTCGGTGATAACTGTCCTATATGTAATATATATTTTTAAAGCGTGGATAATATGAAAGTTGCAGTGGTCGGGGGAGGAATCTCCGGATGTTTTGCAGCCATTGCCCTTAAAAGAGGTGGTGTGGATGTGGAAATAATCGAACGCAAGGACAGAATTTTGAAAAAGATGCTTGCCACGGGTAACGGCAGATGTAATCTCACCAATGTCAAATTTTCAAAGAACTGTTATAATCATCCCGATTTTGTGGAGAGGGCCTTTGATTTAAATGATAATTATGATTTTATAAATTATTTAAAAACTTTGGGAATCTTGACTGTAGAAGAAGAGTTGGGAAGAATTTATCCTGTAAGTTTAAAGGCTCAAAGTGTGGTGAACTTGCTTTTAAAGGAAATAGAACACCTGCAAATTCCCGTACATCTTTCTTCACCTGTGATTTCAATTGAAAAAAAGAAAAAGTTTGAACTTAGAACCAATGAAGAGATTTTTCATTGTGATGTGGTGATTTTTGCCTGTGGAGGAAGTTCTGCGCCTAAATTCGGCACTGACGGGAAAAGTTACAGATTGCTTGAGGATTTAGGACATAGAGTTAAGGATTTGCATCCTGCCCTTACTCAAATAAAACTCAACAGCAAATATTTAAAACAACTCAGCGGGGTGAAGGTGCAGGGAGAGATCGCGTTGTTTTGCGATGATGAAAAAACTGTCTGCGATTTTGGAGAAATACTTTTCACCGACTACGGAGTAAGCGGTCCTCCTGTTCTTAATCTGTCAAAGCATGTGAATTTGTACAAAGGGAGAAAACACATAGAAATGCCTATTGTAAATATGCTTAAAGGTAAGGAAACAATGCAAGAGGAGATTATTTCACAGATGTATATGTTGGATTATTTCTCCTTAGAGAGATTTTTAATGGGAATAATAGATAAAAAATTGATAAATTATGTTGCTGATATGGTGGAGGCGAACAAGGAAGATACTTTATCGAGCTTGGATGATTTTCAAAGGAGAAAATTAGTGGAGATATTACTTAAATCATCCTTTGAAGTTATGGGAACAAGGGGTTTTGATAATTCCCATGTGACAAGCGGAGGAATTGATATTTCTCAGATAGATGAAAAAACCATGGAGTCAAGGATTATAAAGGATTTATATGTCATAGGAGAGGCTTTGGATGTAGATGGGGAGTGTGGAGGATACAATATTCAATGGGCCTTCAGCTCCGCAATGTTATGTGTGAAAGGTATATTTGAAAAATAAATGGGCGGGTGTTTGCCCGCTCGATGTGAATTCAAATTTGCATTTATTATCTGTAGGGGCGGACGCCTACGTCCGCCCGATGGGTTTATTGTAGAGTCGGCGATAATGCGGGACGATGTGGGCATCGTCCCCTACGATTAACATTTATATTCCATTTATCATTTTTGTCGCTATGCGGGACGTCGGGCATCGTCCATTACAATTTCATATTTATATTTATTATCTGTAGGGGTGGCCGCCTACGTCCGCCAGTTGTAATTTGTCATATGACGGCGATAATACGGGACGATGAAGGCATCGTCCTCTATATTTAAATTTCTTTTAAGTTATTTTAATAAATATAACATATATGATATAATTTAATTTCAGTAAATGGGGGAATATATGTTTTATTTAAAGAAACTTCTAAATAAATATGGAACTATTAATGTATCTGTGGTAGGGACAGGACTGATGGGAATATCTTTGGTAACTCAACTTAATTTACTGGATAATTTCAGTCCAAGGGTTGTATCTTCAAGAAGAATCACCTCCGTACTTTCCGCCTATGAAAGGGCGGGCGTTGATAAGAATTTAATAAAGATTGCCTATGATTTCGATTCGGCTCTGTCATATTTCAATGAGGGCTTTTTTATTGCAACTACTGATTCAAAGATTGCTGCATCCTTAGGGGATTGCGTTGTGGATTGCACGGGAGATACTGAAGAGGGAGTAAAGATTTGCCTTCAGGCGATGGAATCGGGAGTCGATATTGTAAGTTTAAATGTGGAAATGGATGCTACGGTGGGTCCCTATTTAAAGGTTTTATCCGATAGAGCAGGTGTAGTCTATTCGGGAACTGCGGGAGATGAACCCGGAGCCATTATGGAACTTTATGAGTTTGCGAAATTTTCAGGATTTGAAGTATTGGTTTTAGGAAAGGGCAAAAACAATAAGCTCAATAATTACATTACCAACGAAGATGTAAAAGAAGAAGCAAAGTCAAAAAATTTAAACCCGAGAATGCTTACATCCTTTATAGATGGAACCAATACCATGGTTGAGCTCAATGCCGTATGCAATGCCACGGGATTTGTACCCGATGTAAGAGGGTGTCATTACTTTAAAACCGACAAGGAAAATTTAGCTTCGGACATAGATTTAGTGGAAAATGGCTCCAAACTGAACAGCTACGGAGTGGTAGATTTCGCTTCGGGAGTAGCGCCGGGAGTATTTGCCATCATAAGACCCAAGGCTGAACTTATTTCTGCGGAAATGAAATTTTTATCCATGGGTGTGGGACCTAATTTTGCACTATACAGACCCTATCACCTTACGAGTATAGAAACGCCAATATCAATTGCAAGGGCCGTGTTGTTGAAGGACTCCACCATAGCCCCCACGGGAAAACCCGTTGCCGAAACTATCACCATTGCAAAGAGGGATTTAAAGGCCGGAGAAATAATAGGAGGTATAGGAAGCGATGATATTTTCGGAGTTCTTGAAAAGGCACAAATCCAAAAAGAAGAAAATTTATTGCCCATAGGACTGGTAGTGGGAAAAGTAAAAATGCTTAAGGATGTAAAAAAGGCAACGCCGATAAAGTATGAGGACGTCTGCTTGGAGGAAAATTCTGAAATAGTGAAAATCAGAAGAAGGCAAGATAAATTTTGGGTTGACTAAGAAGAGTTTTCATAATAGAATTAAATCATTGTAAAGAAGAGGTTGTTAATATGAGAATTACACAGGAAACAGATTATGCCTTTAGAATACTTCGACATTTAGCTACAAATGAAGGCAAGGTTGTGAGAGCTCCCAAAATTTCTGAAGCTGAATATGTTCCTAAGAGGTTTACCTTAAGAATATTGAGAAAACTCAATCTTGCGGGTATAACCGATGCAAAAAGAGGAGCAAATGGGGGATTTTTTCTAAAGAAGCCGAAGGAAGAGATAACTTTATATGATGTTATATTGGCAATTGAAGGACCTATTGTCATAAACAGATGTCAAGACCCTGATGATCCCTACTGTTCAAAGAACTGTGCATTGGGTAGAAATTTCAGCACGTGTAGATTTCATAATGAGCTTGGAAAAATACAATCTAACATAATTGATATGTTTAAGAACTTAACTATATCAAATTTTATATCGGCGTAGATAAAGAAAGGTATATTTAAAAATTTCTAAGAGAGTGTCGTTTGGTGAGAGACATAAATTTTTTCTTATACGGATCAACTTTTGAGCTGAAGGTTTGTCGCTTAAGACTAAGAGAGATATTTATTATAAATAGGGTGGTACCGCGGTCAATTCGTCCCTTTCAGACAGAAAGGGATTTTTTTATTTAAAGGAGGAAAATTCGGTTAATGAAGGTATTCAATGAACTTTCAAAGGAACCTGTGAAAAATAGAGAGGCGAAAATTTCAGAGTATTGGAAAGAAATAGACCTTCTCCACAGATCGGTAAGCACAAGAGATGGCAAGGATTCATATATATTTTATGAAGGTCCGCCGACGGCCAACGGTCGTCCTGGAATTCATCACGTAATGGCAAGGACATTAAAGGATTTCACCTGCAGATTTAAGACTATGAAGGGCTACAAAGTAAATAGAAAAGCGGGTTGGGATACACATGGGCTTCCTGTGGAAATTGAAGTGGAAAAGAAGCTCGGGCTTAAAAACAAACAGGACATTGAAAAGTACGGCGTGGCAAAATTCAATGAAATGTGTAAAGAATCCGTATTCGAATATGAAAAGGAATGGAGACTTCTCACGGAGAGAATGGCATACCTCATAGATTTAGATGATCCTTACATCACGCTGAACAACGATTATATCGAATCTGTATGGCATATTCTGGACAAGATGTTTAAAGACGGACTCATATATGAAGGACATAAAATTCTTCCCTACTGTCCGAGATGCGGAACAGGGCTTGCATCTCACGAGGTGGCTCAAGGGTATGAAGAAATAAAAACTGAAACCGTAGTTGCCAAATTTAAGCGCAAGGGCGCAGATGAATACTTTTTAGCATGGACCACCACTCCCTGGACACTTCCTTCAAATGTCAGCTTGACAGTGCATCCCGAAGTGGATTATGTAAAGGTGAGATTTGAAGATGAGATTTATTACCTGGCAAAGGATCTTGCTCCAAGGGTTCTTGAAGGTGAATATGAAGTTTTAGAAACATTAAAGGGCAAGGATATGGAGTTTATGGAATATGAACAACTTTTGCCCTTTATCCATACCGATAAAAAAGCTTTTTATCTGACCTGTGCAGACTATGTAACCACTGAAGACGGTACGGGTATAGTCCATACTGCGCCCGGATTTGGAGAAGATGACTACCAAACGGGAAGAAGATATGGTTTGCCGGTATTTAAGCCGGTGGATGAAGCGGGAAAATTCACCGATACGCCTTGGAAGGGAATCTTCGTAATGGATGCCGACCATGATATAATTCACTATCTGGCAGATAATGATAAATTATTCAAGAAACAAAAATTTCTGCATAATTATCCCCATTGCTGGAGATGTCACACTCCGCTCATTTATTATGCTCACCCGTCATGGTATATAGAAGTGACTAAATTTAAAGATAAGATAATAGAAAATAACAACGGAGTAAATTGGTTCCCTGAATTTGTCGGTGAAAAAAGATTTGGAAACTGGCTTGAAAATCTTAATGACTGGGCGATTTCAAGATCGAGATACTGGGGAACACCTCTTCCGGTATGGAAATGTCAATGCGGATACACGGAATCTATCGGCTCAAGAAAGGAGTTGGCGCAAAAGGCTATTGAAGATATCGATGAAAACATAGAACTTCACAGACCCTATGTGGATGATGTCCATATTAAATGTCCGGAATGTGGAGGAATAATGACAAGAGAACCCGATGTAATAGACGTCTGGTTCGACTCCGGTTCAATGCCCTTTGCACAATGGCACTATCCCTTTGAAAACAAGGAAAACTTTGATAAATTGTTCCCGGCGGACTTCATATGTGAAGGAATCGACCAAACGAGAGGTTGGTTCTATTCTCTAATAGCGATATCAACCTATATGACTGGAAGAAGTCCCTACAAAAACGTTCTTGTAAATGATTTGATTTTGGATAAAAACGGCAAGAAAATGTCGAAGTCCTTGGGAAATACCGTTGCACCCTTTGAATTGTTCGATAAATACGGAGCGGATGTGGTCAGATGGTACCTGATGTATGTATCTCCACCTTGGGCTCCTACAAAATTCGATGAAGAGGGGCTTAGAGAAATAGACTCCAAATTCTTCAGATCCCTTAGAAATATATATAATTTCTTCAGCCTATATGCAAATACTGACGGCATCGATCCGAGACAATTCGATGTAAAATATGAAGATTTTGATGAAATAGATAAATGGCTTCTTTCAAAATACAACAATCTCGTAAAATCGGTAAATTACGATATGGAAATTTTTGAAATCACAAGAGCTGTAAGGTCAATTCAAGAATTTGTAATAGAAGATTTTTCAAATTGGTATATAAGAAGAAACAGAAGAAGATTTTGGAAGACCGATGTGGACACGGATAAAAAGGCGGTTTACAAAGTAACCTATGATGTTTTGCTTGGAAGTGCAAAGATGATCGCTCCGGTAGTGCCTTTCATTTCGGAAGAGTTGTTCAGATCTCTTACAAATGGAGAATCTGTCCATCTTGAATATTATCCTGAAGCCGACATGAGCATGGTAGATGCAAAACTTGAAGAAAAGATGGACCTTGTGAGAAACTTGGTAAAACTGGGTCGCGCTTCAAGAGAAGAAGTTAAAATAAAGGTGCGTCAACCGCTCTCAAAGGTAATAATAGACGGCAAGTACAAGGAAATCGTAGGAGATTTGACAGACTTAATTAAGGAAGAATTAAATGTCAAGGAAGTTGAATACAGAGATGACCTTTCAGTATTTATGGACTATGAATTGAAACCAAATTTCAAAGTCGTAGGTTCCGTGTTGGGGCCTAAGATAAAACCCTTTACCGCTTATCTGAAAGAAACCGACTCAAAACAGCTGGTTGCAAAACTTGAAGAAGGATTTGTAGTCCTTAATTTAAACGGGGAAGACACAGAAATCCACAAAGACTATATATTGATCAACATCAAGTCCAAAGAAGGATTTGATGTAATGATGGAAAACAACCTCTTTGTAATATTGGATACAGAGCTCACACCGGAACTCATCAAAGAAGGACTTGTTCGTGAATTCATATCCAAGGTTCAACAGCTTAGAAAATCCGAAGACTTGGATGTGTTGGACAATATAGAAATAACCTATTCATCAGATGAAGAGGTATACGAAGCCTTGAAGGAACACGAGGAATTCATCAAGTCCGAAACTCTGGCAAAGATTATAACTCATGGGGAAGGCGAAGGCGAATCCGTTGATTTGAACGGACACGATGCAGTAATTAAAATTAAAAAAATGTAGATATATAGTGTTAATATGTATCGCAATTAGGGACGATGAAGGCATCGTCCCTACATTTTTATATTTGAATTCATCTCTCGTAGGGGTGGACGTCCACGCCCACCCCTTAGATTTATGTTTAGGATCAATGCACAATGGTATAATTTATTATGAGAACTTAGGGGGGTGCTTATGCTTAATAAAAATTCGTGGACTGATTATAATTATGAAATTCTCAAAAATATGATTGAAGAGTATAAAGGTGATAAAAAACAAAAAAATTTTGTCGTCACCGATTGGGACAATACTGCAGCCAGCTTTGATGTGGAAGAAAATGTACTGCTCTATCAGATTTTAAATTTAAAATTTGCTTTTGAACCTGATGATATTGAAAAAGTTTTACTTCATGAGATAGATGATGTGCCTGATGTAATCAGTAAACTTGTAGAAAGAATAAAAGACAGCTATAAAATTTTGTATAAATGCAGAGAAAATATTGAAAGCATAAAAGACACCGAAGAATACAGAGATTTCACTGCAGGTTTTTCATATTTTTATTTTATATATGTCAATTCTTTGGAATACGGCCTTTCAAGCAGAAAATTTCTCCATGTGTTCTACAAAATGACTGAAGATGAACTCAGAGCAATTGCAGGAGAGGCTATAAATTATTTTAAAAATTTCAACAGGAAAAGCATGGAATTTGAAATGGAAGTAGACGGCAAAAGACTGCACACAAGAATCCAAACCGGTCTAAGGGAAATTCCCGAACAGGTTGATTTGATAAATACAATGAGAAAAAGCAATATAGATGTCTATGTATGCTCCGCCTCCTGTAAAATTGTAGTGGAAGAATTCGCGACATCAAAGGACTTTCAATACGGATTTAAAAGAGATGAAATCATGGCGATGATTCCACTAAAGGATGGGGAAGGCAGATATACACTTGAACTCAACAAAGATAACTTAACCTACTTGCAGGGAAAAGCGAGATATTTAAAAAAACTTGAGGAAAAATACAACAAACCTCCCGTTCTCTACATGGGAGACAGCAGAGGGGATTACTACGCACTTACTTATCCCGGACTTAAATACTCCTTAATAGTTGACAGGGATGATTTTGAGATGTTAAATAAATTAAAGGAACTGGCAAAAAGCAAAAAATTTGAAGATACAATTTACATGCTTCAACCCTTTGATAAAATAGAAGGGAAATTCATAAGTGAGTGATAAATATGGAAATTGACAAAATTTTAGAAAAGGCGGTACACCTTAGAAAAAAATTACACGAAAATGCGGAGATTTCGAATAAAGAAATTAAGACAAAAAAAATTCTGATGGATTTTTTAAGAGAGAATACAACTGTTGAAATAGTTGAATTCGAAAGATTTTTTTATGCGGTACATAGAGAAAATGAGGCGACAAAGACCGTCGCTTTAAGGTCTGAAATGGATGCCATAATCGACAATAACGGCTGTGCATTTCACGGATGCGGGCATGACGGACATGCCGCAATTCTCTGTGCCCTTGCGATGCTCATAGATAAAAAAAAATTGGGAAAAAATGTACTGTTTTTGTTCCAACACGGAGAAGAAAATGGAACTGGAGCAAGGGAAATAATGCCTTATTTAAAACCCCTTGATATCGATTATATCTTCGGATGTCATAACTTGCCGGGTATTGAAAAAAATAAAGCGGTCATAAAAGAAGGTGTGTTTTTCTGTGCATCAAAGGGCATCAATATAGATTTTATTGGAAAGCAAACTCACGCATCAACACCGGAACTGGGCATCAATCCCATATATGCCATTGCAAAAATAGCAGAAGAGATTGAGGATTTTTCAAAATTCAAAGGATACGGAGAAAACGGGGAATTTAAATCCATGGTGCTTGCCACAATTGTAAGTGCATCAGCAGGTAATAAAGACAATTATGGAATTTCTCCAGGACAGGGAAATTTGCAACTTACCCTTCGCTCGGAAAAAAGTGAAGATCTCCAAAGGTTAGAAGATAAAATACTTAAAATAGTAAAGAAACAAGCTGAAATCCATAAATTGGAACTAAAAGTGTCCTATGATGATGAATTTTCAGATACGACTAACAGTTCAGAGGGAACGAGATTTATGGAAGAGCTTTTTTTAAAAAGAGGGTTTGATTATGTAAAAATAAATGAACCCTACAGAACTTCAGAGGATTTTGGAGTATATCTCAAAAACTTAAAGGGGCATTTTTTAGGAGTGGGTTCAGGAGAGGATCAACCTCCTCTTCACGATATGAAATTTGATTTTCCCGATGACATAATGAAAAAATGCGTGGAAATATATCACGCAATTATTGAAGAAATATAAAGAGGAATTTACCTATATAAATTTAATATGTAACAAATAAAGCCACCATATCGGTGGCTTTATTTTATTCTATATTAAATTTGTCCTACCAGATCAATTCCGGGGCTTAAGGTTTCTTTTCCGGGTTCCCAATTTGCCGGGCATACTTTATCGCCGTGCTCGTGAACAAACTGTGCCGCTTGAACCTTTCTTAAAAGTTCTTTGGCATTTCTTCCGATTCCGGGTGAGTGGATTTCATAGGCCACTATTTCAAGATCGGGATTTATTATAAAAGTTCCCCTAAGAGCCTGACCTTCATCTTCGAGCAATATTCCGAAAAACTTTGAAAGTTTCATATTTCTGTCCGCAATCATGGGAAATTGAACTTTGCTTACTGCATCGCTCGATTCGTGCCATTGTTTGTGAGTGAATTCTGAGTCTGTGGAAACAGAATAGATCTCTGCTCCGATTTTCTTAAATCCTTCATAGTTATTTGCTAAATCTTCCAGTTCTGTAGGGCAAACGAAAGTAAAATCTCCGGGGTAAAAGAAAAACACCGACCATTTTCCTTGTAAATCTTTTTCAGTAACTTCTCCGAAAGCTTTTTCATGATATACAGGAGCTTTAAATTCTTCAATTTTTTTATTAATTAAATTTTTCATAATCATTCCTTCTCAGAAAATATATACCCAAAAGGTAGATTATAATCTTATTTTTGAAAAATATTATCAAAATAAAATTTACAAAAAATTTAAGATAAAACATTTGACTTTTAATTTCAATGATAGTACAATATACAAAACTTAAAGATAAACTTTATAAAGAGAAGAGTATCCGAGGGATATGATAACAGAGAGCTTCGTTTGGTGAAAGAAGTGGATTTGAAATCGGAGAACATGGTCTTTTTTTAGAAGGTGTCGAATATTTTAGGCATCTGCGGGATTGCCCGTTACAGCAATAGAGTATGGTAGTACTTGAAGAGGTTATTATCGTGAGGTAATAATAAATAAAGGTGGTAACACGTGAGTTCGCTTTCGTCCTTAGAGGATGAAAGCTTTTTTTATTGCCAATAAAATTTTAGGAGGAAAATATGAAGAAGGAAGATATCAGAAGTTTAAAATTGGAATCTATATGTGTGCAAGGCGGATACCAACCGAAAAACGGAGAGCCGAGAATCGCTCCCATAGTTCAATCAACTGCCTACAAGTATGACAGCGCAGACACAGTGGGAAATCTATTTGATTTGAAGGAATCAGGATATTTTTATTCAAGACTCGCAAATCCCACTGTGGGGTATTTGGAAGAAAAAATTGCGGAGTTGGACGGAGGGATTGCAGCCATGGGTACATCATCGGGTCAATCGGCTACACTTCTGTCGATACTGACTCTTTGCTCACAGGGAGACAACATAATTGCGATGAATAATCTCTACGGAGGAACTCATACCCTTATCGGCTCCACCATCGGAAAATTCGGTATTAAGACGAAATTTGTTCCAGTAAATGATGTTGAGAAGATAAGAGAGTGCGCAGATGAAAATACTAAATTGATATTTGCTGAAACCATCGGAAATCCCACTGTAGGAGTTTTGGATATAGAAAGAGTTTCAGATGTCGCTCATGAGTTGGGAATTCCCCTTATAGTCGATAATACCCTTACAACTCCCGTTCTTTGCAGACCACTTGATCATGGAGCTGATATAGTGGTATATTCGTCCACCAAGTATTTGGACGGACACGCAACTTCAGTGGGCGGATTAATTGTAGATGGAGGAAAATTTGACTGGACAAAGGGAAAATTCGATTGTTTGACAGAACCGGATCCCAATTATCACGGACTAAGCTACACGCAAACCTTTAAGGATTTGGCCTATATCACCAAGGCAAGGGCTGTTTACATGAGAGATTTGGGAGCGATAATGAGTCCCTTCAACGGATTTTTGACAAATTTGGGAATTGAAACCCTTGCCCTGAGAATGCAAAGACACAGTGAAAATGCCGTTAAAGTGGCTGAATATCTGGAAAAACACGATAAAGTCGAGTGGGTTAAATATCCCAAGCTTAAAACCGGAAAAGATTATGAGCTTGCTGAGAAATATTTACCCAAGGGAGGCAGCGGTGTAATAGCCTTTGGAGTAAAGGGTGGAGTTGAACCCACTAAGAAATGGATAGATTCATTAAAGATGATAAGTCTTGTGGTGCACGTTGCAGATGTCAGAAGTCATGCCCTTCATCCGGCGAGTATGACCCACAGACAATTATCCGATGCCGATTTAAAAAGCGGTGGAATTTCTCCTAATTTAGTCAGACTGTCAGTGGGAATTGAAAATGTGGACGATATAATTGACGATATTGAACAAGCTTTTGAAAATATTTAAGGAGTGAGAGTATGCCTTTAATAATACCGAAGGATTTAATCAGCCAGGAAACCCTGGAAAAAGAAAATATCTTCATAATGGATGAAAACAGAGCGGGAACTCAAGATATCAGACCTCTTAAAATCGCAATAGTGAATTTGATGCCTAAAAAAGAAGAAACGGAACTTCAACTCATAAGAATGCTTTCCAATACCGCCCTTCAAATAAATATAGACCTCATAAGAATGAAGACACATAATCCCAAAAACACCAGCATAAAACACCTTGAAAGATTTTACAAGACCTTTGATGAAGTGAAGGATTCGAAGTATGACGCCATGATAGTGACAGGAGCTCCCGTAGAGCTTCTTCAATATGAAAAGATAAAGTATTGGTCGGAGCTTAAGGAGATTTTCGACTATGCAAAGGAAAATGTATTTTCCACCATGTTTATCTGTTGGTCGGCACAGGCTGCAATTTTTCACTACTACGGAGTGGATTGTCAAGTCGCTGACGAAAAGGTCTTCGGAGTTTTCGAATTTGACAAACTTCAAGAGGACAAGCTATTTAAGGGTTTTGACGATACATTTTCACTGCCCACTTCAAGACACACTTTAGTGAGAGAAGAGGATTTAGCAGATATCAAAGACTTGAAAATACTGGCTTCAAGACCCGATACAGGCGTAGGGATCGCAACTACCCATGACAACAGATTCGTCTTCAACTTCGGGCATTTTGAATATGAAAAAGACACTTTGCACAAGGAATATTTAAGAGATATCTCCAAAAATAGAAAGATATCCATACCCAAAGATTACTATGTTGAAGACGACTATAAAAAAGGCATTAAACTCAGATGGAGATCTGTGGGTAACTTGTTTTTCTCAAACTGGATCAACTATTGCGTATATCAGGAAACACCCTACGAAATAGAAGAGATAAAGGTCAAAAACGTGTCTAAATTCGGCGGTTCGTCCCTTTCAGACCACATACAGTTTTCAAAGGTGAAGGATATAATCAGCAAGAATGACGACAGGGATATAATAGTGGTTTCCGCACCGGGAAAGAGAAATACAAGAGATACAAAAGTTACGGACAAGCTTATTGAAATCCATGAAAATAAAAAGAACATCAGGGATATTGAAGATATAATTGAAAGGCTTAAAATCGAACTTGAAGGATCAAAGGATATGCTTAGTAGAAATATTACCGAGGTCAAGGGCAGATTTGAAGATATTGCGGTGAATTTAAAGCTGGAGGACGGTTTTTTGACGGAAATAAATTCTGTATTTAAGGACATAGAACAGTCGGACTCAAGGGACTTTATAATCAGCAGAGGTGAGTATTTAAATGCCAGGATAATGGCAAAATATTTAGGTTATAAATTCATAGATGCAAAGGATGTAATAGTTTTCGATAAAAATAAAGAAGTTGATTTAAAGGAAAGCTACAAAAGAATAAATGAACACTTCAAAGAAAAGGAGAAGGTTGTAATTCCGGGATTTTATGGAGCGGATCTGTACGGAAATATAATCACCTTTGACAGAGGAGGCTCGGATTATACAGGCTCCATAATAGCTGGAGCATTAAATGCCGCTGTGTATGAAAACTGGACCGATGTAAACGGAGTGATGGACTCCGATCCCAAGAAAAATGAAAACTCAAAAACCTATAAAAATTTAAGCTACAATGAACTGAGTAAGATAATTCAAAGCGGAGCTGAAGTCTACCAATTGGATGCCATAAAGCCTGTAAGAGATAAGAATATAACAATAAAAATTTTAAATACCAATGATCCGGAAAATGAAGGCACAAGTGTAAGAGATTGAAATAATCCCCCGACATGGACGGGGGTTTTTCTCATATGGATGAAATCGACCGCCTCTACGGGCAATGGATTCAAATATAAAAAGGCAAGGGAGGATGCCTTCATCGTCCCGAATTATGATACGCATCGGGATATTTAAAATATTAAGCCAAGTTAATACAACTCTGGTATAATAAATTTAAAATCACAAAGGAGTAATCGCATGAAAAAATTATACAAGAGCATTGCATTATTTTTTGCCCTATTGATTTTGGTATCATGTACAGCGAAAAAGGATGCAGTTGAAAATAAAGTTGAAGAAAACACAACTATGAGCAAAGTAACAGCAGAGCCTATAAAAGTATTGGCGCTAAAGGGTCCCACAGGGATGGGTCTTTCAAAATTGATGGAAGAATCTGAAAAAGGAAATACTGAGAATTCCTATGAATTTGAATTGGTTGCATCGCCACAGGATTTAATAGCCAAGGCTGTTAAAAATGAGGCCGATATAATAGCCATGCCCTCCAATATGGCTGCAGTTTTATGGAATAAGACAGAAGGGAAATTCAGCGTATTAAATGTAAACACCTTGGGAGTTTTGTATATAGTGGGAAGAAATGATGAAATAAAAGAGGTCTCAGACTTAAAGGGCAAGACCATATATGCATCGGGAAAAGGTGCAAGCCCTGAGTATTCCTTCAATTACATTTTATCGAAAAATGCCATAAGCCCTGAAGATGTAAACATAGTTTGGAAAAATGAACATGCAGAAGTTGTCGGTGAGCTTGCAAAGGATGAAAATGCACTGGGTCTCATTCCGCAACCCTTTGTGGCTGTAGCCTCTACGAAGATTGAAAATCTAAAAATATTTCTCGATTTGACAAAGGAATGGGAAAAGATAGGGGAAGGTTCTCAGCTGGTGATGGGAGTAACAGTTGCAGGGGATGAATTCATTGAGGGAAGGGAAGAAGCCGTAGCTGAATTTTTACGAGAATACAGAGAATCAGTGGATTTTGTAAATAAAAACGTCTCGGATTCAGCGGATTTGATGGAAAAGTTCGGAATACTCGATGCAAAAATAGCTGAAAAGGCCATACCCTATTGCAATATAGTAAGTTTAGAAGGAGAAGATTCAAAATCTGCTCTTGAAGGATATTTAAAAGTTCTATTTGAGGCAAATCCTCAATCGGTAGGCGGTGTGCTTCCTGATGAAAGCTTGTACTACATCAAATAAAGACAATAAAAAAAGGACTGTTTTAGCCATAGCGATTTTAATTTTGCTATGGCAGTTGGCAGCCCTTATTTTTCCGGTAAAATTTTTAATAGCAACTCCCTTACAAGTAGTGAGGAAATTGTCTGAACTCCTTGGAGAAATCGATTTTTGGCAGAGAATTGCATATTCCTGCTTTAGGATTTTGACAGGGCTTGTCCTTGCAATTGTATTGGGAGTTTTATGTGCCATGGTTTCTCTAAAGAGAAAATTTTTAAGAGAGATCATAAATCAATTTTCAAATCTTTTAAAATCTACACCTGTAATCGTAATAGCGATAGTACTTTTAATAATATTTTCAGATAATTCAGTGACTGCTGTGGTCGTGCTTATGGCATGTTTTCCGGTAATATACATAAATTTCCTGGAGGGTTTGGACAACACCGATGTGAAGATGCTTGAGTTGGCGAAAGTTTATGATTTTACCGAGTACAAAAAATGGAAATACATAAGATTCAGATCTGCAAAATCTCACCTTAAATCTGCCGTACTGATAACATCGGGTATGGCGTGGAAGGCGGGAATTGCGGCTGAGGTCATGGGACTGCCCGATAAAAGCATAGGGGAGGCAATTTACTCTTCGAAGATATTTTTGTACACGGAGGAGATATTTGCCTACGCCCTGGTGATAATACTTCTGAGTAAAGTCACTGAAAAATTGATGATTTTTATTTTCGATACCTTTTATCTTGTATTTATGGAGAGCAAAAATGATTGAAATCAAAAATTTAAATAAAAAATACGGAGAGGAAGTTCTCTTTGAGGATTTCAACATATCCTTTTACGAAGGAGAAATAAACGTCATCATGGGAAAATCGGGACTGGGAAAGACCACTCTTTTGAGAATTATGATGGGACTTGAAGATTTTGAAGGAGAAATCCTAAATTTGCCTGAAGTAGCCAATGCTGTTTTTCAAGAAGAAAGACTGGTGGAGGATTTGTCGGTATATAAAAACATATCCTTGGGATTTAGAGATAAACCCATTGAAGAGAGGATAATGTCCGGGCTTAAGCACTTGGACATCATGGATAAAGCACATTTTCCCTGCAGGAATCTTTCCGGGGGGATGAAAAGAAGAGTGAGCGTACTGAGAGCTATAGTTCCCGATTCAGATATAGTCTATATGGATGAACCCTTTGAGGGATTGGACGAGGTAAATAAAAACAAACTGATCGACTATATTTTAGAGAACAAAGGAGAAAGGACAATGCTCATAGTACTTCATGACATCGATGATGCAAAGGCACTGGGTGCAAGGATTTTCAACATAGACAGCTGATATAAAACAACAAAATTTTCTGTAAATAAATATTTACCTATAAAAAATAGTTTAAATTTTTTGTTGACAATATTTTTAAAGTAAACTATAATAAACAAAGCGGTTCAAAAAGGAAGTTTAAACGACGGCTAGAATGGAGAAATACTCAAGAGGCTGAAGAGGCTCCCCTGCTAAGGGAGTAGGGCTCATTTTAGGGTCGCGAGGGTTCAAATCCCTCTTTCTCCGCCAAAATGGTGAGGGCCTTTAGCTCAGTTGGTTAGAGCGCCCGGCTCATAACCGGTAGGTCTGGGGTTCAAGTCCCTGAAGGCCCACCATTATAAGGACTATCATTTATTGATAGTTTTTTTGCCCAGATAGCTCAGTCGGTAGAGCAGAGGACTGAAAATCCTCGTGTCGCTGGTTCGATTCCGGCTCTGGGCACCACAGCTCCGTTGCAAGTGTGACGGAGTTTTTTGTATATTGAATATAATTTTTAAAATATAGGGGACGATGCCTTCATCGTCCAGCATTATATTACACAATGCAATACACCGGGCGGACGAAGGCGTCCGCTCCAACAGAAAGTATATACAAATTTGAAATTACATTAAATATATAAAAAATCCCGGCATAAAACCGGGATTAAAAATTATTTAATCATTCAGTTGCGAAATTGTCAAAGTATCCTGAAATATATACCACAGGTGTACCCTTATCTCCTGAACCGGAGGTAAGGTCGCATAGAGAACCTAAAAGGTCTGTAATTCTCCTTGGAGTTGTTCCAAGTCCGCTTTCAAATTCGCCTGCATTCTTTGATGAAATTTTTTCCTTCAGGAGTCTTGATGCTTCTTCTTCAGCCAAATCGGCAAGTTCAGTATCGGCGATGTACTTTATCTTAATTTCATTAGGCGTACCCTTAAGTCCTTCGGTATGAGCAGGTGATACCACAGGGTCTGCAAGTTCCCAAATATGCCCTACGGGATCTTTAAAAGCACCGTCACCGTAAATCATAACTTCAATTTCTTTGTTTGAATAATCCTTAAGAACTTTTTGAACTTTATTTACGAAGATATCTCCATCTCGGGGAAACAATTTTACCATGTCGGGACCTGAAGCGTTGCTGCCCAACACTCCGAAATCCTTGTTGAATCCCGATCCATTTACAGACTCGGTGAGGATGTCATCCAGTCCGTAGGCTATATTTGCACCGGCATCTTTTAATTCCATCTTTATAAATTCTCTTGTATGAGTTGAACATACTAAAGCGTTTTTTGTGTAATTTAATATGGTTCTCGGGTCATTTGAAAAATGTATTTCAGAGTTGGGTGCGATTTCTTTATATAATTTCACGTAATCGATACCTGTAAATCTGTGTTTTACTTCTTCACCGAATATTTTTCTGTATTCATCTTCTTCAAAAACTTCAGTATAAGGATTTATTTTATTGTCGTATAAAAGTTTTCTGTCCATTAAATGATTTCCCACTTCGTCTGAAGGATAGGACAAAAGCAAATGAAGTTTTCTACCGCTTAATGCGATTGCCTTTAAGATTATAGCAAATCTGTTTCTGCTTAAGATGGGAAATATAATACCTATATCAGAGTCGAATTTATTTTTGATATCCTCTGCGATTTGTTCTATAGTAGCGTAATTTCCTTGTGCTCTTGCCACAAGGGATTCAGTGATTGCGACTACATCTCTGTCTTTCATCTGAAGATTTTCAGATTCGAAAGCTTTAATCACGGAGTCTGTAACTATTTGAACTAAATCATCCCCATTTTTTACAATTGGAGTTCTAATACCTCTAACGACAGTACCAAAATATCTTTGCATCAGTTTCCTCCTAATTTGACCAATCCATTCTCAGAAAGAAAGTAGTCTAAGGCTATATCTCTTTCATCATGGATTACATCTTCAACAAATTGTTTATAATAACCGATTCCCATTTTAGCGGGAGTCGAGGTTAAGTTTGAGAAAAATTTATCGTAAAATCCTCCGCCATAGCCTATACGATATCCCTTTTTATCAAAGGCAAGTCCCGGTGTGACTATTAAATCCGGCAGATTTTTATCGACAATGTCGTATTTATCTCTTGGCGGTTCCAAGATTCCCATGTAGTTTTCAGTCAAGATGTCAAAGGACTTCAATCTTGATGCCTCCATGGTTTTTGTCTCTTTATTTACAACAGGAACATAAATTCTCTTGCCGTCTGCAAGGGCCCTTACGATTATCCTGTGAGTATCAACTTCGTTTTTATAACTGACAAAGATAAAAATATCTTCGCTGCGTTTATAGAGCTCGGATTGAATAAATACTTCAAATATTTTCGCATTTGATTTTTCGGTATAATCTTTATCCAACTGCTCTCTTTTTTTAAGGGCAAGAGCTCTAAATTCTTTTTTATCCATATGAATCACTCCGATATTCATTATACTATATTTTTGATATATCATTAAATAAAAATTAATATATATGCAAAATTTTATGTGAAATTTCTTGTAAATTGGAATAGTTTATCATAAAAGCTTGTAATTTGTAACCGATTTGTAATATAATATCTAATTGATGAAGTAGAAAGGAAAACTATGATAAAATTTGAAAATGTTTTTAAAGAATACTCAAATGGCGTAATGGCTATTTCAAATATCAATATTGAAATTCCAAAGGGAGACTTCGTATTTTTAGTCGGATCCAGCGGAGCCGGCAAATCTACTATTTTAAAACTTTTGATAAGGGAAGAGGAAGTTTCAAGAGGTAAGATTTTATACAAAGACATAGACATTACAAAGCTTAGAAAATCAAAAATTCCTAAACTTAGAAGGGATATCTCCTTGGTATTCCAAGATTTTAGGCTTTTGGAGAAAAAAACGGTTTTTGAAAACATAGCCTATGCCTTGGAAATTCAAGGGGAAAGCAAATCCTACATAAAAAGAGCTGTCAATGAATCCCTTGAAATTGTGAATTTGTCACCAAAAATAAATTGTTATCCCGATGAATTATCGGGAGGAGAAAAACAGAGAGTATCCATTGCAAGGGCGATAGTCAACGATCCGCCTGTTCTTCTGTGTGACGAACCTACAGGAAACTTGGATCACGATACCGCCTGGGATATAATGAATTCTCTAATAAATATAAATAAAAAAGGCACGACTGTGATAATGGCAACTCATGCTGTTGAAATAGTAAATAAAATGCAAAGACATGTAGTGACTCTTTCAAAGGGTCATTTAGTTAAAGATGTTGAAAGCGGTGGATATTATGAAGATAATTAGACAGGCGATAAACATCTTTAAGGAAAGCATAAAGGGGATTTTCAGGAATTCGGCAATGTCTCTTGCATCTATAATATCCATTGCTGCGATGCTCACTCTTTTCGGATTTATCTTCTTGCTTATGCTTGGAATTAATTCCTCTGTATACAGACTTGGCAACAAATTGGATAAAGTGGTAATATATCTTGAAGATAACATATCCGTTGATCAGATAAATGAATTAATCGGCGATATCGGAGCTGATGAGAGAGTAAAGGAAGTTAAATACACCTCCAAGGAAAAAGCCCTGGAAGAGTTCAAAGAGAGCTTTGGAGATAATGCAGACATACTGGATACAGTAGATGAAGATACTCTGCCGGCGTCCTTGACCATAAGCTTGAAGGATCTTTCTTATTCAGATGAGGTAGTAAAATCCTTTGAAAATCACGAAGGTGTATATAAGATAAATTATCATTATGAATTGGTACACAAGATGATAAACTTGGAAGAAGGAGTAAAATATGTAGGTTTTGCCATAGTTATGATATTATTCCTCGTATCTATACTCATAATTCACAATACTGTCAAGATAGCGGTGGCAAATAGAAGAAAAGAAATAGAAATAATGAAGTATGTAGGTGCGACAAACGGATATATAAGAGGACCTTTCTTGATAGAAGGCATAATATTCGGTATAATAGGTGCACTTATAGCCTTCGGCATAGTCTACTATGTCTACAATTATTATCACGGTAGGATTGAAACAAGCATTGAAACTTACGGAATAAATCTCTTAAGCCCAAAGAGCATAGCCGAAAACATATCCGTTATATTTTTATGCATAGGAGTGGGAATCGGGTACTTGGGATCCTTGTTGTCTACCAAGAGATTTTTAGATGTTTAGAGGTGAGTTAATGAAAAAGTACAGATTATCCATAATCTGTTTAGTGGTGGCGTTGTTATTGCCCCTGACAGTTTATGGAGGCAGTGCTGATTTAGAAAAAAAACAACAACAAAAAATAAACGAAAAAAACAAAGTTTCTAAGCAACTTGAGAAAAACAAAATGCAACTGGTCGATATTGAAGGCGATGTTGCACAGGTCAACTCTGAAATTTCGGTATTGGATGGCAAAATCAATTCTCTGAGTTCAAATATATCCGAACTTGAATCGGAAATTGAAAGACTGAACAAAGAGATAGTTCAGACACAAAAAGAGCTTGATGAAGCTGAGTTGAATTTGCAAGAAAAGAAAGAGCAATTTGAAACCAGATTAAGAGCAATGTACATGAACGGTAAGGCATCTTACTTGGAAGTTATACTGAATTCCAAAAACATGGAAGAACTCTTGAGAAACAATGAAATAATAGTTTCCATTTCCAATGCGGATAAGGAACTTGTGGAGTACATAACAGAACAAGTACGCATAATAGAAGAAAAAAGCGCAAAGCTCGAATCGGATAAAAATACTCTTGCCATTGCTAAATCCAGTCTTGAAATAGAAAAAGCCGAACAACAAAAAATCAGCGCTGAAAAAAGAGATTACATGAATGCGTTGATGTCAGATGCGGAAGCCTACAGAATCGAATATGAAAAGGCGGAAGCTCAATGGAGGAGCCTGGATAAAGAGATTTTAAGACTTCAAAGTCAAATAAAAGAACTCAAAGAACAGGAAAGAATAGAAAGAGAAAAAGCTCAAAAAAATCAAAGTGCAAAGGTCTCTGCGAGATCTTCAGGAGCATTGTTGTGGCCGGTACCCGGTAACACGAGCATATCTTCAGGATACGGTAACAGAATGCATCCGATTTTAAAAACCTATAGATTTCATTCAGGAATAGATATCCCCGCATCGAGCGGAACTTCTGTAGTTGCAGTAAAATCCGGCATAGTAATAATGTCAAGGAACATGGGAGGTTACGGAAACGTCGTAATGATAGATCATGGTGACATTGTAACGGTTTATGCGCATAACAGTTCCTTGAAGGTATCTGCGGGCCAAAGCGTAAATGCGGGCGATGTAATCGCAACGGTGGGATCCACGGGACTTTCAACAGGACCTCACCTCCACTTTGAAGTGAGAGTTAACGGACAAGCGGTAAATCCTTTAGGATATGTGTAAGAGGAAAAATATGAAAAAAAAATTATTAAAAATATTAGGCGTTATAGCACTAATTTTAATTACAAACACATTAACCGCCGTATCATTGATTTATGGTTACAGCAATTCACAAGTGTCATCGGCAATAAAGATAAAATATTTGGAAGATTTTGTAAAGAAGAACTACCTCTATGAAGTAAAGGACGAAGATCTTGAAGTTGGAAAGCTCAAGGGAATAGTAGCAGCCTTGAATGATCCCTACTCCGAATACTACACCAAGGAGGAATACCAAGAACTCATGGAAATGACCACAGGTAAGTTTTTCGGAATAGGTGTGGTAATCACCAGAGGTGAAGACAATTTAATAACTGTAATTTCTCCAATAAAAGGATCTCCTGCCGACAAAGCCGGAATAAAGGCGAAGGATAAGATAATAAAAGTCGAAGGTGTCGAATACACCGGAGAAGACATAAATGAGGCAACAAAGATCATGAAGGGTGAAAAGGGAACAGAGGTCACCATCACCATTTACAGACCTGATACAGCCAAGACAAAAGAAATAACCTTAATAAGAGATGAGATAAGCGTTGAAACCATAATAAGCGATAAATTGGGCGAAATAGGCTATATAGGAATCACGGGATTCGATGAGAATACAGCTGAGGATTTCAACGAGGCTTTGGATAAATTGCTATCACAAAAGATAAAGTCTCTGATAATCGACTTAAGGGGAAATCCAGGAGGAATCGTGGATTCCGCAGCGGAAATATGCGACAGGATTTTGCCCGAGGGAATGATAGTCTATGCGGAAAACAGAGAGAAAAAAAGAGTATTCGAGTTTAAATCCGATGAAAAACATTTAAATATCCCCCTTGCAGTACTTGTAAATGAAGGCTCGGCTTCAGCATCGGAAATAGTGGCGGGAGCAATAAGAGATTATAAAGCGGGCACCATAATAGGACAGAAGACCTTCGGGAAGGGGATAGTTCAAACGGCAAAGATGTTCCCTTCAGGAGATGGAATAAAACTTACCACATCTGAATATTTTACGCCCAAGGGAGAAAACATACACAAAAAAGGGATAAAGCCGGACATTGAAGTAAAATTGCCCGACGACATTGAGGGTATGGGAATTGAGTACAAGGACACGGACACTCAACTTCAAAAAGCAATAGAAGTATTGAAGGAGAAAAGTTAATCTTTTCTCTTTTCTTGTATGAAAGAGAAGCTTGATATTTAAATCAACTGTTTTAAAGGAGCAATATATGGTTAAAAAGGGGATAGCATATTCTTTATTATCTGCTGTGATATTCGGTGCGATGCCTTTAATGACTAAAATTCTGTATACCTTCGGAATGGATTTTGTGAGTTCAGCCTTTTATAGAATGTCTTTGTCATTGGTATTCATATATATAATAAACAAATTTTATTTTAAAGAAGATATGAAACTGACCTTAAAGGAATTTAAATACATATTGTTAGCGGCGATATGTTTTGCATCAAACAGTCTGTTTCTGTTTAATTCCTACAACTACATAAATTCCGGAACTGCAACGGCAATATTTTTTCTAAACCCTATAATTATCTTCACGGTGCTATCCATAAAATATAAACAAAAACCTGCAAAAATCGACATTATATGCATAACAGGAGCCTTGACAGGTCTCTTTCTATGTATGGATATAGAAGAGATGAGCAGCATAACGGGAGCCTTGATCGCCTTGATGTCAGCCTTCGCCTTTTCAATATACACAATAGTTGTGGGAAAAGAAGAACTAAAGGAAATCGGAGCTTTTAAACTTTTATTTTATATAAATTTTATCGGGGCAATTACGATTTTAATCTATGCCTTTGCCTTTGCAAAGGGGATATACACGGACTACACACCTAATCAGATACCTGCGCTGTTTTTATATTCAGCCATAATATCCATGGGTGCAACCTATTATTATCAGAGGGGAGTTGCCTATATAGGAGCTAAAAACACATCGCTTTTATGCACTTTGGAATTGTTGGTCAGCGTATTGATAAGTTTTTATATAATTGGAGAACCTGTGAGGAAAATTGAAATCTTTGCAGCCTTATTAATTTTTTTCTGTTCTTTCTTTTTAGTAAAAAACAGCAAAGAATAATGGGTATAAATATTCAACATTAAATGTTATTATTAAAGTATTAAATGCAAAATCAATAGATTATATGGTTAAGTGAGGGAATAAGTTGGAAGATGTTATGAAGAATTATTATAAATTATCTTTGGAAAAACACGGCGAATTGAAGGGAAAAATAAGGGTGGATTTAGCCTGTGATTTAGTAAATCACGACGACTTGTCCGTAGCCTATACACCCGGTGTAGCCGAGCCCTGCAGAAGGATACAAATAAATACCATGGACGCATATAAGTATACGTGGAAGGGAAATGTGGTGGCTGTAGTTTCAGACGGAACGGCGGTTTTAGGGCTTGGAGATATAGGACCTGAAGCATCTCTGCCTGTAATGGAAGGAAAGGCTATGCTTTTTAAAAAATTTGCAGGAGTAAATGCTGTGCCTGTGGTCTTGAATACTAAGGATACCGAGGAAATCATAAAGGTTGTAAAAGCAATTGCACCGAGCTATGGAGGAATAAACCTCGAAGATATTTCTTCACCCAGATGTGTGGAAATTGAAAGAAGACTTATTGATGAACTTGATATTCCGGTTTTTCACGACGACCAACACGGCACTGCGATAGTTGCGACGGCAGCCCTTATAAACGCCTTCAGAATTACGGGAAAGGATCCTGCTCAATGCGTGGCTATAGTAAGCGGAGCGGGTGCAGCGGGTTCTTCAATAGTGAAGATGATTAAGCAGTTCGGCATAGGCAATATATACTGTTTTGATTCTAAGGGAGTGCTGTCTTCTAAAAATGCTGAAAGGTATAATTTTGTAAAAAAGGAAATTTTGGAAATAACCAACAACTACGACGAAGATTTGACCATGAAAGATGCCATGGCAAAGGCGGATATCTTCATAGGGGTTTCTACGGCGGGAATAATAAATTCTGAAATGGTAAAATCAATGAAAAAAGATTCAGTGGTATTGGCTATGGCCAATCCCGAGCCTGAAATCGGATATGATGATGCTGTGGAAGCGGGAGTTAGGATAATGGGTACGGGAAGATCGGATTTTCCCAACCAAATAAACAATGTACTGGCTTTTCCGGGATTGTTCAAAGGAGCTCTTGAATGTGGAGCTACAAAAATCACTGAAGAAATGAAAATGGCGGCTGCAACGGGGCTTGCATACTTTGTAAAGGATGAAGATTTAACGGAAACCCATATAATTCCCGATGTTTTCGAAGAAGGAATTGCGGATATGGTTGCGGAAAAAGTCAAGGAATGTGCTATAAGATCAGGCTATATCAGAAAAAATATATAAATTAAAATATAAATATAAAAAGACTTCCTTTTCCGTGGAAGTCTTTTCTTTTTTAATTATGAAGTCAGCGCAAGTGTGGGAATTACTTGATTTTAACTCTGTGAAATATTTTTTTACCCTTTCTGATTAAAATGGAATCATCTTTAAAATCATCAAGAGTTATTTTCTTGTCTATTTCTTGAACTTTTTCATCGTTTAAGGTTATTCCGTTTTGCTCAACCAACCTTCTGCCCTCTGAATTGGACTTTGTAAGTCCGATTTCCGTCAAGAGTTCGAGGAAATTTTTTCCTTCTTCAAAAATCGATTTTTCCATTTCCGTGGAGGGTATGTTTTCGCTGTCCGCTCCTGTGGAAAATAATGCTCTTGAAGCTTCTACAGCTTTATTGGCTTCATCTTCTCCATGAATGTCCCTGACTATTTCAAAGGCGAGTTTTTCCTTTGCTTTATTGAGCTCTGCGCCTTCAAGTTTTTCATATTCGCCAATTTCTTCAAGGCTCATCATAGTTAAAAGTTTCATGAATTTTATTACATCTCTGTCATCTACATTTCTCATATATTGATACATTTCATAGGGAGAAGTCTTTTCAGGGTCGAGCCATATAGCTCCTTTTTCGGTTTTGCCCATTTTTATTCCTGATGCAGTTGTGAGGAGTTTAAAGGTCATTGAATAAACCTTGTCTGATTCGAGTTTTCTGACCAATTCATAGCCTCCGAGCATATTTGACCATTGGTCGGATCCTCCCAGTTGCAATTTGCAACCGTATTTCCTGTAGAGATACAGAAAATCGTAGGATTGAAGAAGCATGTAGGCAAATTCAAAGAAAGTAAGACCTGATTCCATTCTGTTTTTATAACAGTCGAAAGTAAGCATTCTGTTTACGCTGAAATGCACTCCTATTTCTCTCATGAAATCCAAAAAGTTCAGATCCAATATCCAGTCCGCATTGTTTACAAAAATCGCCTTTCCTTCTGAAAAATCAAGCAACTTTGAAAGCTGTTCCTTAAAGCGTTCTGCATTGTGATCGATAGTTTCCTTGGTCATGACCTTACGCATATCGGTTTTACCAGAGGGATCTCCTATCATAGTGGTTCCTCCACCGATTAAGGCGATGGGCTTATGTCCTGCCTTTTGCATATGTTGCATAACTCTTATCTGCAAAAAGTGACCCAGAGTGAGAGAGTCTGCCGTCGCATCAAAGCCTATATAAAAGGGAACTGATTCTTTGCCGAGTAATTCTTTTAATTCTTCTTCATGAGTAACTTGATCGATAAAGCCTCTTTGTTGTAGAGTATCAAAAATATTCATAAATTCCTCCTAAAAATAAAAATAGACTATTCATTCAAAAGGGCGCGTTCGCGGTACCACCTTTCTTTTCATAGTCTCTTGCCGTTTAGACACAGCTGTCTTAAAATTCAGGTATTGTAATTCGGTTTTAACCTACTGTTACCTTCGAAATTTTATATTCAATAATAAAACAAAGTATAAAGTATAAATATGTTTTTGTCAAATATTGTTCTTTATCAAATTACATTACTAATTGATAATTTTTTAAATGTGGTATACTCTTATTATATATATTTTATAATTGGGAATGATAAAGATGTTGGGAGTAGATTTAATAAGTATAAATAAAGTTGATAAATTACTAAAAAAACACAGGGATAAGTTTCTTCAAAGAATTTTCAACGAAGAAGAAATCACATACATAAAATCCAAAAATTATAGAGCTCAAAGCGTAGCCGGTATTTTCGCCGCTAAAGAAGCCATATCGAAGGCGGAAGAAACGGGAATAGGAAAACTTTCCTTCAAGGATGTACATATTTTTTATAATAACTCCTCTCCCTACGGCAAAGTCCAAGATAGATTGTATAAATTATCCATATCTCACGACAGCGGTTTTGCGGTGGCGGTGGCAATAAAAATAAAAAGAGAATGTAGAAAATTCAGAAGAAACCAGGACACTCACAAAGGAGATTACGGAAAAGTCGGGATTTTTGCGGGATCTCGAGGAATGACAGGTTCAGCTTATCTCTCTACAATGGCGGCACTTAAAATGGGGGCAGGTCTTGTTTATAATTTTGTTCCGGAAAATATTTTTGAAATAATGTGCATAAAGTATGTTGAAGCCATAGTAAAAAGCTCTGAAAGTATCGATTACGACTCCGTAAAAAAACTTGATTCAATAGCCTTGGGCATGGGAATAGGTAAAAGCGCGCAGAGCAAAAAGCTCTTCGAAGAAGTTTTGAAATTTGATCAAAACTTGGTAATAGATGCTGACGGGTTGAATATATTATCTGAAAATCCGGAGATTTTACTTAAGAGAAAACCCTACACCACAATATTAACTCCACACTTAATGGAATTGAGCAGATTGTGCAAGTCAAATCTCGACGAAATAAAGAAAAATAAAAGGGAGATTGCCAAGGATTTTGCTGACAAATACAAGGTGGTATTGTTGGTTAAGGGAAAGGAAACCGAAGTTTTCTGTAAAAATGAACTGTACATAAATAAAACTGGCAATGCGGGCATGGCGACGGCAGGTAGCGGAGATGTGCTCAGCGGAATAATAGCGGCTCTTTTGGCAAGGGGGTTAAATCCTTATAAATCCGCCTGTATCGGCTCATATATTCACGGAGCGGCAGGTGATGTCGCTGCGGATATTTATGGAGAGGAGTCCATGATTGCCGGAGATATTTTAAATTCGCTTAAATACATTACAAAAAAAATTGATTTTACTTCTTTGCAAATGGGAGATTTAAGTTTAGAAAAATTGCAGGATGAAGGTGAAATGTTATGTTGATTAAGAGGGGAGATATTTACTATGCCGACCTTTCTCCTGTCATAGGATCGGAGCAAGGTGGAGTAAGGCCTGTTGTAGTTATACAAAATGATGTCGGGAATAAATATTCACCGACTTTGATCGTAGCCTCAATTACATCTCAGATAAATAAAGCCAGACTTCCCACCCATGTAAGCGTGGACTCAAAGGATGTGCCTTTGCCGAAAAATTCAGTCTTGCTTTTAGAGCAGATAAGGACTATAGATAAAAAAAGGTTGCGAGACAGGATTGGAAGCTTTGATAAGGATGTAATGGATTCTGTGGACAAGGCGTTAAAGATAAGCTTAAATTTGAAATAAAAAGAAATTTATACATATCGGACCTCATTCTTGAGGTCTATTTTATTGTATAAAAAAAATTTTTTTCATAGTATAATAAACTTAAATTACAAATAAGGAGATCATATGAGTACAAAAGGAAAAAATAAAATTTATCTAATATTGATATTAATATCAATATTATTTTCTATTTATTTTTTAATAGGAAGATATAAAGCTGAAATGGTATATAGAAATTATGAAATAGTTGCGGATTACAACGAGTTTTCAAAGCTTGGATACATAAGAGAGCAAACTCCCGTGGAGTATTTTACAGAACTAAAAAACAACGGAGTTACAACTGCATCCTTCAATGAATTGACCATAGCAACTATGAAATCTTCACCAAATTATAAAATCCAAACGGAAATAATAGGCAACGACCTCTTGGTAAAGGGCGATAAAAAATATCTGGATATTATAACAAAGGGATTAGAAACTCTGAAGGACAAAAGAAATATAGAAGTTTTAGGAGAAAATGAGATTTTAATAGAGGGCAAGCCGAAGGATCTTGTCACATATGATATTCAAGCCTATGACATCTCGAAGAACCTGTTGGGCAAGGCGGATATGAAGGGCTCAATACTTGAATATGTGGGTTTGGGGTATGATGAAGAAGCTGTTGATGAAATAAAATCAATTGAGGGAATGAGTGTGATTTTAAGGCCGATTTATTTATCAAGTGCCCAAGATTCGAGGCTCAGCATGGAAAGATTTATCAAAAATCTTAAAGATCTAAACCCGAATCAAAGTTATATTATTTTTTCCGGTAAAGAATTTTATAAAAACACGAAGGACGATATGAAAATACAGGATGATTTCACTGAGTTTATCACAGAAAAAAACATCGCTTTAGGACTTGTGGAAGCAGCAAATCAAAGAGGACATCTGGATGTTGACGGCATAAATTCAGTAATAAAAAAAGACGAGGTCAAAAAATTAAGGGCCTTCACCACATGGGATTATCTTGCATCGCAATACGACTATAAAATTCCCTTTCACGATGCGGGGCAAGAACTTGCCAATGTATATTACAGAGCGCTTTCTGAAAGAAATATCTCCACAATATTTTTAAGTCCCTTTGTTAAAGACCAAAAGATAATTTCAGATCCTGAACTTTACGGCAACGTGCTTTCATCCCTTCAATCGAGAATGCAGGATAAAGGCTATACCCTTGGAGATGCAAAACCCATGGGCAGTTGGAATGTAAATTCGATATATAAAATACCTGTGGCCTTAGGTTCGGTGGCAGCTTCAGTTTTGTTGCTTAATATAGTTTTTAATGTGGCTAACATTTTATCTCTGTTGATATTATCAGCAGGAGCGGCTCTGGCTCTGCTATTCTTCGGATTGGGCAAGATGGAAGAGTTGGGCAATGTGCTTTTTAATTTAAATTCAATAATAGTCTTTCCCTTGATTTCAATCTGCTATATACTAAAAAATTACAAATCAATTTTAATAGCAAAAAAAGATGCCACCTTTGCAAAGATATTTTTCAAGGGGGCGGCAATACTTCTAATGGCAATTTTAATCACCATGGTGGGAGCGTTGCACGAGATTGCTTTTATGAGCGGAACTAATTACTTAGTTGAGCTTAATATATTCAGAGGAGTTAAGATTTCACAACTTCTTCCTTTGCTCTTCGCTTTGATCATCTATGCAGCCTATATAGGATTTAACAGAGATCCCGATGAGAGCATAAGAATTAAACCCGGAGAAATAAAAGATATTTTAATTACGGATGTGAAAATTTGGCATGCGGTGTTGGGGGTTCTGATGTTTTTGGTCCTTGTCCTGTTTATAATAAGAGGTGGAAATACCAACATTGAAGTGCCGAAATTAGAATTGTTCATAAGAAATCTAATGGAGCAATATCTTCCGGCAAGGCCGAGAACAAAGAGCATAATTGCAGGTTATCCGGCGATAATGCTGATGATTTATATAGCATATAAAAACAGGGCGCAAGTTGTGGGAGTGGTGTTGACTTTACTTGCAACCATAGGCATGACAAATATAGTAAATACATTTTCGCACATAAGAACACCTTTAAGGATATCCTTTATGAGAGTGGGAGTTGAATACATCGTATCTCTAATAATATCTTTAATAGTCTTGATAATAGCTGATTTAATCAGAAAGGGGTACGAAAGCTACATTGAGTAAAAGGATATTGGTATCAGGGTACTACGGCTACAACAACATAGGAGATGAAGCGATTCTCAAAGGATTGGTTGATGCAATAACATCGATATCCGATGCTAAACTTGTTGTACTGTCGAAAAACCCCGATTGGACTACAACTAAATATCAAGTGGAAAGTGCAGACAGATCCGATTTATTCACCGTAATCAGAGAAATCAGAAAAGCGGACATGGTTTTATCGGGCGGAGGTTCCCTGCTTCAAGATGTAACAAGCAAAAAATCCATTCTGTACTACTTGGGTATATTGTTTTTGGCAATTCTTTTCAATAAAAAGACAATGATTTATTCCCAAGGAATAGGCCCTATAAAACTAAAAAGAAACAGAATTTTGACAAAGTATATTTTATCCAAAGTTGATTTTATAAATGTAAGAGATAATCAATCCCACAGAGAATTAAAGGAATTGGGAATAAACAGAGATGTTTTGGTGACGACGGATACGGTTTTCGGGATAAAAAAAATAGAGTCTGCCAAAGGTAGACAAATCCTCGATTCAATAGGTGTTCCAAGAAACAGAATAAACATATGTATGTGCATTATGAATTGGAAAAATTACGGAGCACAAACCGCCGATAAAATTTCAAGACTTATTGAAAAAATCTTTAAAGAAAGACCCGATGTAAACATTATATTGGTGCCTTTTTTTTACCATGTGGATTTGGAAATTGAAAGAAAAATATTCAACAGACTGTCCTGTGTATTCGACCATTTGTACATTGTGGAGGATTATCTGCATGTAAATGAATATCTGTCTTTAATTTCAAATATGGACATGATGGTTTCCATGAGACTTCACGGTCTGATTTTTGCCACGCTTACAGGAGCCTATCCCATAGGAATAAGCTATGACCCGAAGATAGACGGATTCATAAAGGAATTGGACAGAGTTCAGAGGTATTACGTTGAAGATTTTGACGAAAACGCACTGGCTGAAGAAGTACTTCATTCAATTGAAAATTTGGATGAATTAAAAGAGGATACAAAATCTCATTTAGACAAATTTTATAAATTAGCATCCATACACAACGAAGCTGTTTTAAAAGTTTTAAATGAATAGGAGGATAGTTATGGAAAACAAAAACTATTACGAAGAGCAACTCAACTCACAGATGTTATTTCAAGTTTATGATACAAAATTGCCAAGGACACAGCAGTATTTAACAGAAGAAATAAACAGAGTAAAAAAGGATTTAGCAGGCGATGAAGATCTTTTGGAAATAGGATGCGGATATGGAAGAATTCTAAGGGAGCTGGCAAATAGCGCAAAAAAACTCACGGGCATTGATATTTCAGCAAATTCAATAAAATTCGCAGAAGATTATCTAAAGGATTTTGATAACATTGAACTTATAGCAGCGGATTTTAACACCGTTGAAGATGGAGAAATTTATGATGTGGTAATACTGCTTCAAAACGGACTTTCTGCAGTAAAGGGCGATCCGTCCGAAACAGTGAATAAGTGTCTTGGACTTTTAAAGAAGGGCGGAAGAGCTTATTTCAGTGCCTACAGTGCAAATTTTTGGGATGAAAGACTGAAGTGGTTTGAAGAACAGTCCGACAAAAAACTCCTGGGCAAAATTGATTATGAAAAGACCAAGGACGGAGTGATAGTGTGTGAAGACGGATTTAAAGCCATAACTTTCTCCGAGGAGCAACTGAGAAAACTCGGAGATGAAACAGGACAAAATTATATGATAGAAGAAGTGGACGGTTCAAGTTTATTTTTAATAATAGATAAACAATAGGTTTTAGGAGTAAAGATGAATAAAATCAGTATTTTCGGAGTGGATGTGCTAAATATAGATTTTAAGCAGGCTGTGGAGATGGTAAAAAATCTTCTCAAAGAGGATAAATTTCACTACATAGTAACCCCGAACACGGAAATAGTATTTAATGCAAAGGATGATCCGAAAATTTTAAACATAATCAATTCCGCCGATATGAGCATTGCCGATGGAATAGGACTTATTTATGGCTCGAGAATAAGAAAAAAACCTTTAAAGGAAAGAGTAACAGGATTTGATCTTTCCATGGAAATACTTAACATCTGTGAAGAAGAAGGATATTCTCTTTACCTTCTCGGCACAAAACCCGAAATCGTAAAACGCGCCTATGAAAAATTAAGAGAAGAAAGACCAAAATTAAATATAGTAGGATACAATGACGGATTTTTCAAAGGAGCGCATATAGGATATGCCGGGAATGAAGAAGAACAAAGAGTAATTGAAGAGATAAACACATTAAAACCGGACGTCATATTCTTAGGGCTTGGCTATCCCAAACAGGAGATTTGGATAGATGCCAACAAGGACAAGTTAAACACAAGGCTTATAATAGGAAATGGCGGCGTAATAGATGTAATTGCAGGCGATGTAAAAAGAGCGCCCGATATATTTATAAAATTGAATCTCGAATGGTTTTACAGATTATTAAGCGACCCTTCGAGAATAAAAAGGCAGATTGCAATACCGAAATTTTTGATACGAGTGTTGTTGGATAAAGATTCAGTTAAAGTCAAGGAGGATTAAATTGAACGTAGAACAAAAAAGCATTACAGCCTTAAGAATGCTTTCCATTGATCAAATTCAAAAGGCAAATTCAGGACACCCCGGGCTACCCTTGGGAGCGGCGCCCATGGCCTATGCACTTTGTAAAAAAATGAAAAAAAACCCGAAAGATCCCAACTGGATAAATAGAGATAGATTTATACTCTCGGCAGGGCACGGTTCGGCGCTTCTGTATTCGCTGCTCCATTTATTCGGATACGGACTTACCATTGAAGATTTGAAAAACTTCAGACAAATAGGTTCTTTAACTCCCGGTCATCCCGAGTATGGACACACAGTGGGAGTTGAGGCAACTACAGGACCTTTAGGACAAGGAATTTCCATGGCTGTGGGCATGGCCATGGCTGAAGCGCATTTAGCAGCCCTATACAACAAAGACTACGATATAATTCACCACTACACCTATGTCCTATGTGGAGATGGTGATTTGATGGAAGGGATATCCAACGAAGCTTCATCCCTTGCAGGTACTTTGGAACTGGGCAAACTCATAGTTTTATATGATTCAAACAACATAACCATCGAAGGCTCCACCGACATAGCCTTTAGAGAAGACGTACTTGAAAGATACGACGCTCTTGGATGGCAAATAATAGAAGTGGAAGACGGAAATGACATTGAATCCATATCAGCAGCCATAGATGAAGCAAAGGCGGAAACCAAAAAACCATCGATGCTGAAAATCAACACACAAATCGGCTATGGCTCTCCAAGGGCGGGAAGCGCAAAGGCGCATGGAGAACCCTTGGGTGAAGATATGCAAGCAACAAGAGAATTTTACGGATATGGCGAAGAAACTTTTACAGTGGACGAAGATGTATATGCACATTTTGAAAACTTGAACAAAGATTCAAAATTTGAATATGAAATGGAAAAAAGAGTTGAAAAACTTTACGCTGAAAAATATCCTGAAGATTATAAAAAATTGATAAATTCCTTTGAAAATAAATATGAACTAAATATCTTTGATGAAGATTATTATAAATTTGACAAGGACATGGCGACACGAGCATCGGCGGGAGAAGCGCTAAATAGAATATCGGAAAAATTTGATTTATTATTCGGAGGAAGTGCCGATTTAGCTCCATCTAATAAATCTTATATGAAAAACAAAGGAAGTTTCAGCTCAGCAGACAGAGCAGGGGCGAACATAAGCTTCGGAGTCAGAGAACACACCATGGGAGCAATAGTAAACGGAATATTGCTTCACGGTGGACTTAGATCCTACGGTGCGACATTTTTAATTTTTTCAGACTATTTAAAACCCGCCCTGAGGCTTTCGGCCTTGCAAAAATTGCCGGCAATCTATGTGTTGACACACGACTCCGTCGGAGTAGGAGAAGACGGGCCCACTCATCAACCCATAGAACAACTGGCAATGCTCAGATCAATCCCAAATAATATTGTATTTAGACCGGCAGATGCCCTTGAAGCCGCAGTGGGTTGGGAAATTGCCATGAAATCAAAGGACAGACCCGTATGCCTTGCACTTTCAAGACAGACTCTCCCGAATCTTGAAAACTCATCAAAAGATGCGGAAAGAGGAGCATATATAATCAAAAAAGAAACATCGGAGCTACAAAAAATGATAATAGCAACAGGATCTGAAGTATCCCTTGCAGTAGAGGCGGTAAAGGACATGGATGATGTGAGAGTTGTAAGCATGCCGTCAATGGAACTCTTTGAAGAACAAGCCGAATCATACAAGGAAGAAATACTTCCTTCAACCTGTGAAAAAAGACTCGTTGTGGAAGCCGCAAGCTCTTTCGGTTGGGGAAAATACGCAGGACTTAGAGGAAAAATTTTGAGCATAGACGAATTTGGAGCATCGGGTAAAGGCTCAGATGTCTTTAAACACTTCGGAATAAGTGCATCAAATATAAAAAAATTGATAGGTGAAATATAATAAAGCTGTCGCAATGCGGCAGCTTTTTAATTGACATGCACCCAAGGTATAGCCATATACTTTAATTGGAGGTGCTCATGTGTATATAAAAGAGGCTTCGGGAAAAAAACTACTGATTTTTTCCAAATAGAGATATGGAATTTATGAGTATGGATGCAATTGTACAGAACCAAAGCGCTTTGGAAAGGGTGGGCATAATATCCATAAGCCCGCCCCAATCTTCATGGGTAACTCGAATCGCTCCATCATAGTAAAAAACACATAAAGTAAGCGCCGTTAAGGATAAACTTAAAAACCGGAACCATTTAACATCTTTACCTTTAAAGGATAAAAAAACATTTATTACGGCAAAGACAATTGCACCCACACCGAAGACCAACCACATGGAAATTCCTCCTAAAATTAACTTTGAATTACATTTATTCTAACATAAATAAAAGATTAAAATAATATCGAAAAATTTTTCAGGATACAATATAATATAAATAATGACAGGAGGTCGAAAAATGATATTAGTAGTAGATTTCGGGGGACAATACAATCAATTAATAGCAAGGCGTGTGCGTGATTTGAACGTCTATTGCGAAGTTGTACCCTTTAACAAAGCCTTAAAGGAAATCAAGGCAAAAAATCCTAAAGGAATAATATTTACAGGAGGGCCGAATTCCGTTTACGAAGAGAATTCTCCCAAAATAGACGAGCAAATATTTGAACTGGGAATTCCTGTTCTCGGACTGTGTTACGGAATGCAGCTTATGGCTCATGTTTTAGGCTCCGATGTAAAAGCATCGAAACAAAGAGAATTCGGCAAAACCACATTAAAAATAGAAAAATCCGACATATTTCAGGGAATAAAAGACAACTCAGCAGTATGGATGAGTCATGTGGATAAAGTGGAAGAATTGCCCGAAGGCTTTGCAAAAATAGCAAGCACGGACAACACACCCATAGCCGCAATGGAAAACAAAGAAAAAAAGCTATATGCATTTCAATTTCATCCTGAGGTAAATCACACCGAATTCGGAACAGAGATGTTAGGCAACTTCATATTTGAAATCTGTGGAGAAAAACCCGATTGGACAATGAAAAACTATGCGGAAACAGCCATAGAAGAAGTAAGAAAAAAAGTCGGAGACGGGAAAGTTTTATTGGCACTATCAGGAGGCGTGGATTCCTCTGTAGTAGCAAAACTCATATCAAAAGCCGTAGGAGAAAACTTGACCTGCATATTTGTAGATCACGGTCTCATGAGAAAAAATGAAGGCGATGAAGTAGAAGCGGCCTTTAAAGACAGCGGAATGAAATTCATAAGAATAGATGCGGAACAAAGATTCTTAGACAGGTTTAAGGGAGTTACAGACCCTGAAAAGAAGAGAAAAATCATCGGAGAAGAATTCATCAGAGTATTTGAAGAAGAAGGCAGAAAAATAAAATCCGTAGATTATCTCGCACAAGGTACAATATATCCCGACATAATCGAATCAGGGCTTGGAGATGCCGCAGTGATAAAATCTCATCACAACGTAGGCGGACTACCCGATGCAGTGGATTTTAAAGAAATAATCGAACCCCTAAAAATGTTATTTAAAGACGAAGTGCGAAAACTCGGAAAAGAATTGGATCTTCCCGACTACTTAGTAAACCGCCAACCCTTCCCCGGCCCCGGACTTGCCATAAGAGTGATGGGAGAAATAACAAAGCAAAGACTGGACATACTAAGAGATGCCGACTATATCTTCAGAGAAGAATTGGAAAAAGCAGGATTGGATAGAGAAATAAACCAATACTTCGCAGTACTTACCAACAACAGAACAGTAGGAGTGATGGGCGACTTCAGAACCTATGACTACACATTGGCACTAAGAGCAGTAAAAACAACGGACTTCATGACAGCCGACTGGGCGAGAATCCCCTATGAAACATTGGACAAAATATCAAACAGAATAGTAAACGAAGTAGACCATATCAACAGAATAGTCTATGACATAACATCAAAACCCCCCGCTACCATTGAGTGGGAGTAATCGCAAAATTTTCTAAAATGGCTTGATTACAAGCTATATAGAGAATGAAAAATGGCTACTGGGACTCAAATGGTACTGGAAGTAAAAAAGAATAAATTGAATAATAGTTCCAAGTGGTTTACATTTGGACAAAAATTAGACCGTAGTTTAAAGTTGCGGTCTTTTTGCGTACATATTTTATATAACTTAGCAAACAAATAAATAAAGCGACAATAAAATGTCGGTTTGAGTGTCGGTTTGAATAAGACTTATCAAAAAGAAAATAAGTACTTCACAAAAATGTTGAGGCACTGTTTTGGTTTATAGAGAAGTGGGAATTTTATATAGTGTATGGGGCTTGACCTGTCCGTTGGGGACCGTGTTATCCTTTAATCAAAGGAGGTAGATAACCATGTTAAGAAGTGAAATTCAAAAAGAAACGGGTTTAACTAGAAAGGCAATCGAATATTATGAGGATAAAGGACTTATTCATCCTCAGAAATTTGAGAATGGTTATAGAGACTATAGTATCAAGGATTTAGAAATTCTGAAAAAGGTATCTATATTTAGAAAATTGGGAATGAGTATCTCAGATATTTATAATTGTGTATCATCAGGTGGTGATACTCTGTCTTCTGTTTTAAGGGAAAAACAACATCAATTGGAACTTGATGAAAAAAGGAAAGTAATACTGGAAATGATTGTTAAAGGCGAAAGCAATGAACTAATCAATGAGAAAGTTTCATCACTTGAGGTGGAAGAAACTATCTATGAAAAACTGGAAATTGCTTTTCCGGGATATTTTGGACAAATGTTATTTGCTACCTATCAACCATTTTTGAATGAACCATTAGAAGATGATGGTAAGGATTCCTTTTACAAATATATAGCTTATCTTGATAGGCTTCCTACTTTTGAATTAACTGAAGAAGAGAAAAAATATATTGAGAATATTAGCTCATCCTTTGATATGAAAACCTTAAGAGATGTGAATCAGGCTAAAGTCGACGCTATAGAGAGTTTTGAAAAGTGGATGAAAGATAATGAGGATGTAATTTCTCAATATGAAACCTATAAAAATAGTGAAGAGTATCAAAATAGCATGATGAAACAGATCCAGGATAAGCTTAAAAACTTTATGAAGGAAAATCAATATTATGAAATAGCAATTCCACTTATTAGAAAATTTAGCAAAAGCTATGATAATTACTATAAAAAGTTGCTAAAGGCAAATGAAAGGTATCTAAATAATAAATATCAATAATCATAGCTAAGCATCTACTTATCTTTAGTAGGTGCTTTTTTTATGCCCAAATGTAAAGAGTTTCAGGGTCAAGATAAATAGTTTAATTGTATCAAATACGGTTAGAAACTAGATTGAGATTAAGGCTTTGGGACAAGGACAGGACTAAAAATTTTAAAACGTATTATATTTATACGGATTAACGAAATTATAAAAAAGAACCTTGTATTTTGAACGGTTTTAGATGTATCGTACATTTTAAAAGAAGTAGCAAAAAAACTAAAAAACCTTGTAAAATCAATGGTTACAGAAGATTAAAAACTGTAACTGGGATTAAAATGGGAACATTTGTTAAAAAGAATAAATTGAATAATAGTTCCAAGTGGTTTATATTTGGACAAAAAATTAGACTGTAGTTTTTAAGCTGCGGTCTTTTTGAGTACATATTTTATTTTAAAAATCTTGATTTTTTAGGGTAAGATAACTTCCAATCTTCAAATTCCTCGTCTGTTATCTCATCGTTATAGTGCTTTTTTCTCATCTCATTCCACTCTATAAGAAAATTATTGAAGTCTACTTCATTTGATAAGAGTCCAGTAATTTCTCCATCGTCTGCTAAGGGTCTAAACTTCATGTCTTTTTCATAATCAAAAATTATATGCATTATTTCAAAAATAGAATTAGGTTCATGATTAATTAATGCTGATATATCACAATCAAGTGCTTCAGATATTTTTTGTAATTGTTCTTTACTTGGAGATCTATTTCCAAGTTCGTAATTTCTTATAGCAGCATCTGTCAAACCAGACTTAATAGCGAGTTCTTTTTGAGTTAAGTTTCGCATAAGTCTTAACTTTTTTAATTTTTCTCCTTCTTCAAACCATAACATTGTATTTTTGTATATATCCCATAAATTGAAGACAAGGCAAGCATTGAATAAATAACAAAGTTCTTTTCATAATAAGAATATAGTTTGGAGACAGTTTTCATTTTTCTTTTAAATATTTCTATTAAAAAGTTTCCATTTCCATAAGCTGGCTCTAAAAATGTAGCTTTAATACTTTTAGTACCTTCAGGAATCAAATCTAACATAGCATTAACTTCTGATTTGTTAGTATATACTTAGCGAAACCTTTTGTCTTGAATTAATTTGTTTCATTTCATACAAGTAATATATATAATATCATATTTTATATATTGATATATATGACAAAATAAGTTGAATTGCCTTTATATAAACTTATTTTAATCAGGTTGCAAAACAAATTAATCAGATGGTGTTCTTTTTGAAATTGGTATCAGCTTTTTTGTTTCTAAAAATCTTACAGGTGTAAAAGTATATGCTGTTTGGTATAATTATTTTAAAAGAATTTACGATATAAAATATTAGAAATATAAGCTCAAAAGGATAATAATTCAATGGAAGACTTTGGACGAGCAGTTTTTAAGATTGATGAAGTTTTAAAAGTAAAATTCAAAATTTTGTAAAAGACAGAAAAGGTTATAAAGATAGTTTTTTTGCTCTAACAAAACAAATCCTTTTCGATTTCAAAGATTAAGAAAATCCTATTTTGATAATAAAAGATATTGAAGAGAGAACGGATAAAACGGATAGTAGGATTATAGATTTTATTTTTGGTGTTTTGGAGGATTAAAAATGAAGAAAATACTAATTTTTATGCTTTTAGGCTTGATTTTTATATTGGGATTAGGAGTCTTTATGTTTTTTAAAACAGCTGCACAGGTATCAGAGATAGATAAAACTCCTGTAGATATAGAAAAAGTAAGGGATGGAAAGTACATTGGAAAAAGTGAAACTGCTCTTGTCAAAGTTGAGGTAGAGGTTTCCGTTGAGGAAAATAAAATCGAAGATATCAAAATTATAAAGCACGAATGTGGCAAAGGTGAAAAAGCTGAGAATATAGTAGCTACAATAATAGAAAATAACGATGTAGAGGTTGATGGTATATCCGGTGCTACGGTGTCCGGTGAATTGATAAAGGATGCCATCAGAAAAGCTCTTAGAAAGGGACTTGATTAAAAATTCTATTGGATTTTCTTTTTATATCTTTCAAGTTATAAATAAAATGCACTTACTTCTTAAAAAGCAAAATATAGAGAAGATAAATAAATAGAAATAGACATTTAAACCCCGATTATCGGGGTTTTTTGGTGCGGAAAATCTTCGCAAGTTATATGTCAGTCTATTAGATTTAAAAACTTATTTTTATCAATCTTTCATTAAACCATTTTCTTTTCTAAATTTTTGTCTGATAGTGAGATATTGGGTCAAGTAATTTCCTATGGTGAAGGTGGTGGCCCTATTTTCGAATTCATCCCTGGTGGCAGGCAAGGGACTATTGTCATAATATAGGTCCAAGTCATGAATTTCGTCCAACAGGTTCTGACAGGAGTCTTTTATGTCGGCGGTATTTAAGAGTCTTTCTAAAACGTCAGCTAATATCTCATTAGGTCGGGAAGGTTGGTGTATAGTCATCACTAAGCCGGCAATCTCTTCCAGAATATCCAGTTGACTCTTTCGCATATTAAAATATTTTAAATAGAATTCATTATTTTCTCGACCGTGGTTTTCAATTTCACGAATGGAAAGTTGTTCTGCTTTGTCCAAAGTCGCTTCTAAATTTGAGATATACTGTCTATTCTCAATCCTTTCACGAAGGTTTTGGTCCGAATTATCCGAGGGGTTTTTTAAATAATCGGATAAATCGCAAATGACCAGTCGAAGATTCTCGTCAGCTTCGTTCTTTATTAGTCCCAATTCATTTTTAACAGAGGGCATATACTTGTTAAAAACAAGTGTCATTAAGTGGCCGATGGATAAAAGCAGCAGTTCGTTTAAAATCATGCCCGGCACAATGGACTGAGATGATACAAGGTGAGTTACCAGTACGGATACAGGTCCCAAACCGGATTCCAGTTTAAAATAAATAGCAAGAGGTGCATAAATTATTAAGTATAAGGCAAAAGTCCAAGTGGAATAGCCGAGGAAGTAAAAAATGCCAATTGCTATTATAAAAGCTAAAATAAAGGAAAGAAACCTTGACTTTACAGAATCCAACGTTCCCTTATAAGTATCAGGAATGGTCAGTATTGCAATAATTCCGGCAGCTGCCGGATATTCTAAATTCAGCAGTTTTGAAATGACAATAGCGAAAAAAGCCGCCAACGCGATTTTCACTCCACGTAATAAAGTATTCATATAATCACCTTTTTTGTAAAATTCCCCATTAAGAAACATACCCAAATTAATTAACCACTAATAGGAAATAGTGGAATAATTTGTTTTACTGTCTTTAATACTTATTTTAAAATATAAATTTATTTTTGCTATGATATAATATTTTAGTCGATTACATGAAAAACTAATGGAGATAAGGAAATTTTAAGATGAATATTTGAAAGACAAAAAATAATAAATAATTTCAGTTAAGGAGAAAGATGTGGCAAAAGGGCAAGTTTTTTTTAGCTTTCATTATAGTGGTGATCATTGGAGAGCTTCGCAAGTTAGAAATATGGGAAAAGTTTTAGAAAATTCCATTTTTTCAGATAATATATGTGAAGAGGCTGAAGTAAAAGAGTGGATAGACAATCATATAGAAATGTGTTCGTGTTTAGTGCTTTTAATTGGGGAAAAAACCTTTGGAAGAAAATGGATAAATTATGAAATTAAAAGAGCGTTGGAATTAGATAAGGGAATGGTTGGAATATACATACACAAATTAACAGACAGCAGTGGTCAACAATCCTCTGAAGGGAAAAACCCCTTTGATTATCATATGTACAATGGCAAGTCTTTATCCAATTATATTAAATGCTTTAATTCTAAGTACAGTTCGAGCAGTTGTGTATATTCAGATATTGAAGCAAATATATCCGAGATAATAGAGTATGGCATTGAAAACAGACCATCAACTTGGCAAACTATCTAAGAATTGCTTGAGATTTTCTTCAACAGCTGATAAATGAGAAAATTAAATATAAAATTCGGCGGTGCAAGAGATTGCACCGTTTTTTCTGTTTAAAACAGCTGATGAGTTGTGCTATTATTACATTGATAAATGTAGAGCTTATTAACAATGAGAGTGTCTATACAGCTGGATTTAGAATTTGTCGAGGTGATTTATGAAGAGGATAATGCCCTATGAGCCGTGGTTTTTTATTTTTTTCGGTGTTTTTCACTTGCACAGAGTGTGGGGTCTTGTGGATAGAGATGCCTATTCTGATTTCTGGATAAATGTAATGGAGCAAAGAGGTTTGTTTTATTATTTGATTATGGGGGTTTTAGCAATACAGTGCATTATAGGAATTGCAACTTTAACAAAAAACCTACACCATAATTACCGGTGGAGATGGATTTATCTCTTCGGCGGAGGATATGTTTTGTTTGATTTATTTGCCATTGCTACAGAGCAGGTTTTTTGGAAAAAGTTAATATTAAAAATGTTTGATGTTAACTTTGCCTATTGGAACGAGCTGTGGACAGCTTTTATTATTCTGGGCGCAGCGTCCTTTGTTTTGGGGATTGTGTTGTTGTTTAAAGTAAAAAAAGATGATGATTTTTAGTGCCGATTCTTTAAAAAATCATATTAAGTTATCATACATTACATAATTAATGATAAGTTGCAATTATGCCTTTATTCCTTTAAAACAATTTCAATAAGGGATATAATATTTATAACTTGGATTAATAAATATAAAGGTGAGGTAGAGAAGGTGTCGGACTATACTAAAGAGAACAAGGGAGCCACACAAAGAGCGGAATTGCACAGAAAGATTTGGGCGATTGCTGATGATGTACGTGGAGCAGTGGACGGCTGGGATTTTAAGCAATACATATTAGGAATTTTATTTTATAGATTTATTTCTGAAAACATATATGGATTTTATCGGCAAAACAAAATTATCGGAACTTAAAACCAATGATGACATTCTTGAAGCTTTTTATAGTTTTGCTAAAAAAGAAAAAGAAAATGAAATAGCATCTTTGATAAAGGAAGAAAGATTAAAAAAAGACTCTCAACGATTTATAGAAAGGGCCATCGGAAAAGGCTATGTAGAATACGCAGGTGATGAATTGGATGGCATAATCCCTCCTACATCTCGTAGACAAGGTGCAAGAGAAAGAAAAAAAGCGTCAATCTTAGATAAAATAAGAAATATTGTGGAAGTTTTTGTTGGGATTTAATTCTTAGAGCTATATTTGGTTTTTACATTAGAGAATATAAAGGGTATTCTTCGCTTTATTTTATAATTTTTAATTAATTTATAACATTATTTATATAGAAATACCTCAAATTCATATATGAATTTGAGGTATTAAATCTAATAACCGGCTTATTTATTTAATCTATCTTTCATTTCATATAGTGCATCAGACCAAATATTTACATGGTTTATAAGCTCTTCTCTTCCTTTTTTAAAATTATTGGACTTTAAACAATTCAAAATATCAGTATGATAACCGATATTTTTTTCCTTGTTCCAGCCAAAACGCAAAGTGCTAATCATAGAAGTGCGAATTAATTGATCATACACTGAAGACATGATATTAATTAGCATTTTGTTATTTGTAATTTCTGCAAAATATTTATGAAATTCTGTATCAAATTTTATTAAGTTATAATTATCATTATTTTTTACTTTTTTCATCTCATCTATTAATAAATGTAAATTATAAATATCTTTTTTATTAATATTTTTGATAGCAAGATCATAAACCATTAGTTCCAAAGGCTTTCTAATTTCAATTAAATTATTAATATCACCCCAATTAAATCCACTGACAACTTTTGAATTGCCGGATTGAATTAACAAGCCTTCTTGTTCTAACATTTTAATAGCATCTCGCACCGGAGACCTGCTTGTTGCAAAAGCTTGAGCTAATTGAGTTTCATTAACCACATCTCCTGATTGCAGTTCGTTTTGTAAAATTTTTATTTTTAAGTAATCATAAATTTTTTGGTATAGTGTATCGGGTTTTTTTATTCTTGGAATTATTTCCATAGAACTAATATTTTTATTAATTTCCACAGATGCATCTCCTTAATACGATAAATTAAAATAATTATAACATACAAATTGTAAAAAATAAAATATATTATAAAAACGCTTGCAATTATGAGAAATAACGAATATAATTAAATTAAAGTACGGTGCACGGTACATTAAGGAGGTCAAATATGAAAAAAAAGTTTAAACTCTTATCATTATTTCTATTGATGTTTTTGCTTATGGCCTGCGGTAAGAAAGAGATGAGTTCAGACCGAAAGGAAATAGTAAGACTCAAATTTAGCGATCAAAATAGTGAGGCGACTTCGGTATATGAATGGATGGTAACGTTTAAAAATATTGTAGAAGAAAAATCAGATGGTTCACTGATAATTGATTTGTATCCAAATGCATCATTAGTATCCTACGATATTGAACCGTTACAAGCAGGGATAGTGGATTTTATCCAATATGTTCCTTCGTCGGCATCAGATTTGGATTCTCGTTTAGGAGCCTTTGACGCTCCCTATATTTATGATAATCCAATGCACAGATTAAATACATTTAATATGGATACATCAGAACCGCTAAAGGAAATAAATGAGAGCATAAAAGATAAAAACGTTATCCTGGTATCTTCTTTTTGTTCAGGATATAGGCAGCTTACTGCAAATTTTCCTATAAGAAATTTAGCAGAGATGAAGGGGGCTAAGATCAGAGTCGTACCGGCGGATTTATATTTAAGATTGTTTCAATCATTTGGAGCAGCCGCTACACCCATGGCATTTACAGAAGTTTCAACAGCTCTCATTACAAATGTAATTGACGGACAAGAAAATCCTCTGAGTGTTATTGTTCAAAATGCATTATATGAAATCCAAAGTGATTTAATGTTGACAGGGCATATGCCGACTAACCATAGTATGTTTATGAATTATGATACGTACAAAAACTTATCTGAAGAACATAAAAAAATTGTTAGAGAATCGGCATTTGAAGCATCCGCAATAATGGATAAAAAAATCATAGAAGAAGAATCCCAATTTTTAGAAACATGTAAAGAACATGGAATGACTGTTTGGGACGAATCTAATGGACTTGAAGTTGAAGAATTTAAATCAAAGGCAATGGAAATTTATGATTACTATTCTGAGCCGTGGGGAAATATGGTTGAGTTAATAAAAAATGTTGATAAGGAAGGGGATTTTTTATGAAAAAAGTCTGGGAACATATAAAAAATTTTTTAGGTTTTGTAGCTTCCATATCTACTTTAATAGTAGGAATTTCAATTATTGCACAGATATTTTTTAGATTCTTTTTGGGGACTGCCTTGACATGGAGTGAAGAATTAGCTCAAATATTTTTGATAGTTTTGGTTTTTACAGGATTAGCAACTGTTGAAACTAATGATGAGCACTTGCAAATAGAGATACTGTTTTCAATATTCCCTAAGTATGAAAGATTAATGAAAACCATAGGCAAAATATTAACTATTATATTTTGTATTTCAGTTGTATTTTCTGCAATAAATATTCTACCAGCAGCTAAATTTATTAGGGCTAAAGCAAGCGGATTACCTATTAAGTACGTATATTATGCTATGTTAGTAGGATCGGGAGCGTGGTTGATTCAATGTGTCATTAATTTAATAAAGCTTAATAAAGGAGGTAAATCTGCATGATAGGGTTAATGCTAATTAGTTTTGTATTGTTGTTAGCTGTCGGAGCACCGATAGTAGTTGCAATGGGATTACCTGCAGTTGTTTATTTTCTTTATAATGATATAACTTTGAGTATTGTGTCTTATAGTTTTTATCAATCCTTATATAGTTTTAATATGCTGGCTATTCCGATGTTTATTTTAATGGGTAATTTAGTTACTGAGTTTGGAGAGACTGAAAAAGCTTTTAGATTTGCCAGAGCCATTAGCAAGGGTAAGAGAGGGTATTCCTCTAAAATAGCTGTAATACTGAATTTAATTTTTGCGGGTATGTCAGGTGCTGCTATTTCTGCTGTAGTAGGATTAGGTCCAATGATGGTTGATGAAATGGATAATGAAGGGTATGACAGAGGATATGCTGCAGCTATGACTATAGCGGCGAGTACAGTTGGTCCGGTATTTCCTCCAAGTATTCCTCTTGTTATATACGCTACTTTAGCCGGAATATCAAGCACTAAATCCTTATTATCAGGAATGATTCCCGGGGTTGTATTGAGTTTATGTCTTTTAATATGGGTTATTTTTACGCATAAAAAATATTTTGTTAGGGAAGCACGAGCTTTACCGGAAGAAAATAAATCTACTAAGCAACTATTTTTAGACGCTCTTCCTATAATGCTTGCGCCTGTTTTAATATTGATAACTATGTTGTTGGGAGTGTTTAGTCCTGGAGAAACTGGAGCTATGGCTGCATTTTATATGATAGTAATAGGGATATTTCACAGAGGATTTACTTTTAAAGGGTTTTATAGATGCATTATTGAAACTGTAAAATCTTGTTCATCAATATTAATATTGATGGTTGCAGGGGGGTTATTTACAAAGGCTTTAATGTTGGAAGGTCTTCCGGAAAAGATAATGTCTCTTATGGGAGGTTTTGTAAACAGTCCGATAGCTGTTTTATTAATAATCAACTTTGTATTGATAATCATGGGAATGTTTATGGAAAGTAACAGTGCATTAATTTTAGCGGCACCTATTGTATTGCCTATTACAAATGCTTTAGGATTCGATCCCTTACATATAGGTGTAATGATGGTTCTTAACTTAATGATAGGTTTATCTACTCCTCCCTTTGGATTATGTATATATGCAGTTGCAAAAGTAGCAAAGGTTCCATCTGAAAAAGTTATAAAGAATGTTGTACCGCTTTATATACCCTTAGGGGTAGCTTTAATGTTAGTAACATTTATTCCAATGCTAAGCACATGGCTGCCGGAGTTTGTGTTCACTTACCTAATTTAGAAAGGAGAATAAGATGATAAAAGTTGCAATGTGTCAAATGGTCGGAGAAAAAGATGCAAAATACAATACCGACAAAATGGTTGAGATGATTGAAAGAGCTTGTAATATGGAAAAAAACATCGATTTGATAGTTTTCCCTGAATATTCCTATGGTGTAAAACCGGATATTGCTCCATTAGCAGCTAAGGGGTTTCATACGGAAAAAATTTCTGAATGTGCAAAGAAATATAATGTGAATATTTTAGGTGGTAGCTTTCCAAGATTAGCAGATGATGGAAAGTCATATAATACAGTTTATTTTTATGATAGAAAAGGGGAAATCATAGGCCAATATGATAAAACTCATTTATTTGTAGCCTTAGGATATGATGAGTCTGAATCTGTAGTTCCAGGAGATAAATTATGCGTAATTGATACGGATTTCGGAAGAGTAGGAATAATGGTATGTTATGAATTAAGATTTCCGGAAGTAGCCAGAACTATGGTATTGCAGGGAGCGGATATTATTTTATGCCCTGCAGATTTCCCCAGTGGAAATCCACTTCCACCCAGAACGGATCACTGGGATGTTCTTGTTCAATCAACAGCGCTTTCAAATGTTACTTATACAGTAGCCGTAAATGATTTTGGTAAAACACCCGGTGGAGAAATTCCTTTTGGGAGATCGATGATAGTTGATCCATGGGGAACTATAGTATCTCAGTGTAAAGCTGAAGAAGACATAGCCTTTGGGTATATAGATTTAGATTATCAAGATAGAGTAAGAAAAAGCATTGCATCGTGGGAAAATAGAAGACCGGAATTGTATGATTTATAATAATGGAGGAATCTTATGGAATTAAAAAAATTATTTGAAATAGCCTTGACAACAGACCCGGCACAAATTGGACATTATGTTCAAGGTGGGTATATGGACGTTTCTATAAAGCCAATTAAGGATGATTTAAGAGTTATCGGACCTGCATTTACTATAAGATTGCCGGGAAATGACAATGCCATGCTTTATTATGCAATGGAAAAAGCTCCTAAAGGTTCAGTAATTGTAATAGATAGAATGGGAGATAAAAGGATAGCTTGCTGTGGAGAAATTGTAGCTTTATCAGCAAAAACCTTAGGAATGGCAGGAATAGTAGTAGATGGTCCCAGTACTGATACCAGAGCAATCAGAGAAATGGATTTCCCGGTTTTTTCAACGGGAAGAGCGTCAGTAACTAATACATTTAAAGGAATTGACGGCGAATATAATATTCCGATAAATTGCGGTGGTGCTGTTGTAAATCCTGGTGATATTATATATGGCGATTTAGATGGAGTTGTAGTTGCTCCAGCTGATAGATTTGAAGAATTGGTAAAAAAAGCAAAGGCAGCTGATGAAGTTGAAAAGCTGTGGAAAGAAAATTTTGAAAAAGGTGGAACAATTGCAGACTTTATTAATTTAGAAAAATTAGTAAGCGGAGAAGTGGGAAAATCAATTTCAGAAATAATGCAAATAGAAAAATAAAAATAGCGGTGGTTACATTAAAACAACATAATATAAAATAAAAGTATCGGCTTGTTTTCATTAAGACAAGTCGATACTTTTATTTTTGAATTTAATCAATTGAGTGATAAATGCATAAACAAAAATATCAACTTCAGAAATGAATAAAAGTTATTTTGATTATGTTGTTTAGAAAATTTATATAATAAATATGAAGTGAACAACATTTTAGACATAAAAAAGACAAGAATGAATATAGCTATGAGTTTATAAATTTAGGTGATGGCTGTAAATTAGGAGTTGATTATTTATTATAATATTGTGATTTTTGACAAAAAAACAATAACATTTACACCAGATATCGTACACATAGTAAACAGAAATTACAAAGCGGTATCAAGAACTAAATTTAATGACATAATCAATCAAGTACCACAATTAAAGCCAATTGACAGCAAGGATAAAAACGGCAGACAGTCTTATGAATATATTATTGAACACGAACAAATAAATGGAAAGAAAAGATATAGTCGTCTTATTGTAGAAATAAATAAAAGTAACGTAATAACACTGATACATAAGGAAGGGGAATTAAAATGAACATTATAAATGAAATTACTTTAGGATATGAGCCATACGAGGAAAGTGAATGTAATATTGACATTAATAACCATTTTTTTACATGGGAAAATGAGTCAGACGATATGTACCAAAGCGAAAAATCAATTGAAACAAAAGACGGAAAAGAAATATTAGTTCTTTATTATAAAAATGAGATTGTAGGACTTGAATTTTATTTTGATTTAAAACATCTTATAAAAAATATTGATGTAAAAGATTATATTCCAATAGATGATTTATTTGATTATGAAAACGAGCAAGACGATTTAAAACTAAAAGAAAAATCACTACAAGAAATATTAAAAGAAGTATTTAAAAAACGTGGCTTGTTGAAAGATAATCAATGATACAAGCCACCAACTAAAAATACTTATCAGAGTAGTTCCCGCGCAAGCGGGGGTGATCCCCAGAAGAAATTTTTGGAGAAGTGTGATAATCTCTGTTTTTTAATTTCAAACTTTTTTGTATCGTAATAACTTATGTCATTGGAGAGGGTTGTCAATGTAAAAACAAAGCTCTATATTTAACCGTTGAGATTATATTTTTATTTAAAATTTAATTAAGGGTAAAATGTATGTGGAAAAAAGGTGGAATATGTAGTATAATGTTTTACATTCGCGGGAGTGCTGGAATGGCAGACAGGCATGTTTGAGGGGCATGTGCAAGTAATTGCGTGAGGGTTCAAGTCCCTTCTCCCGCACCATGTGGTATATTTTTCTTGATGAAAGATATGCCTTTTTTATTTGTCAATTTGTGATATATTCATAATATATGATTGGGGGGGGAATAGTATGAAAATAACTGCTTTAGTTGAAAATGAATCAAAGTGTGAATTAAAGTCTGTGCATGGATTATCCTTATATATTGAGACGAAAAAGCATAAAATCCTATTTGATTTGGGACCGGATGATACTCTTTTTGAAAATGCAAAAATGAGGGGGATAGATTTAGGTGTTGTGGATATTGTCATAATTTCTCACGGACATTCGGATCACGGTGGAGCCTTGGAAAAATTCTTGGAACTTAATTTTATTGCAAAAATTTATGTGCAGAAAAGGGCCTTTGAACCATACTACAGTAAATCATCTTCTTCAAAAATGTACTATATCGGATTGGACGAAAAATACAAGAACCATCCTCAGGTTGTTTTAGTTGATGGGGATTATGAGATTGATGATGAATTGCTTTTATTTACTGTAAAAAATAGGGATAAGTACTATTCCAATGCAAATGACAATCTGTATGCGCAAAAGGGCAAGGATGAGTTTGAACATGAGCAGAATTTAATAATCAGAGAAGAAAAATCAGCTCTTATCATGGGATGCGGACATATGGGCGTTGTCAATATCATGGAAAAAGCGGATAAGTATAATCCGGCTGTATGTGTAGGGGGTTATCATTTACACAGTCCTTCCGGTAAAAATTCAGCTTCCACAGAGCTTTTGAACGCAATAGCAATGGAACTTAAAAAATATACGCAGACTGCATTTTACACTTGTCATTGCACGGGAATGGAGGAGTTTAATTATCTGTCAGGAAAGCTTTCTAATTTGTATTATCTGCACTGCGGAGAGAGCATAGAGGTATAATTAAGATGTTGATTGAAATGAAGTTTTGATATAATTTTATGCACAATGATATCAATTGAATTTTTATTAAAGGATTTGGTTTCATGGACAAAGGAAACAGGTCCTTTAATTTTTATATATAATTTTTTGAAAAGTTATTTTTTGCTAATTAACTGTGTTGACATAGAAAAGTCCCTGTTTATCACAAAACAGGGACTTTTTAATAATAGTTTATGCTGCCTCTTTTTTTACTCTATTTTTTTGTACCATATAGATAGATGCTAATATAGCTATTCCAATTATGTCTGTTACTGTTCCCGGGTCTATTGATAATAATCCTCCGATTATGAGCAATATACGCTCCCAAGGTTTACAGGTGGTTTTAAAGTAGCCCGTAAATCCTATGGCTACACCGCCCATACCCAAGATAGCCGTTGCTACTGATTTCAGTACCATTAATACAAATACACCTGTGGAATAACCTTCTACATTTACAAGTACAAGTATTGGGTTGTATACGAGCATGTAGGGAACTATATAGGCCGCAATACCCAAACGAGTAGCATTGAATCCCGTCTTCATCGGGTTACCGCCTGAGATACCTGCTCCTGCAAAGGCTGCAAGTGCTACCGGTGGAGTAATATCGGCTACTATACCGAAGTAGAATACGAACATGTGAGCTGCTATTGGAGGTACTCCCAAGCTGACCAATGCCGGGGCTGATATTGTAGCTTGAATGATATAGTTGGCTGTAGTCGGTACGCCCATGCCAAGTACTATTGAACTTAACATTGTAAATACCATTGTGAGCAACAAGCTTCCGCCTGCAAGCTTGACTAAACCGTCCGCCATTTTAAGGCCTAAACCTGTCATAGTTACTACTCCGACGATTACTCCTGCAGTACCGCAAGTTATCGCAACTGCTATGGCGCTTCTGGCACTTTCGTCAAGAGAGTCTATAAACATCTTTGCAAAATTAACAAAATTAAATTTCTTTTCTTCTTTGACTATGTTTATTATCCATATTACTATACATCCCAATATACCGTACATTGCCGCCTTCATCGCAGAGCTTCCGCCAATTAGCAAACCGAATATCAGAAGTACGGGTAAAAGCATGTACCAACCTGTTTTAAATAAAACCTTAGGATCTTTTCTTTTTTCTTTAGGAAGTCCTACAAGACCGTTTTTAAGTGCTTCAAAGTGAACGTTTAGGAATATTCCCGAGAAGTATAGTATTGCGGGTATTACCGCTGCCAGAGCTATAACTCCGTAAGGTTCACCGACGTATTCAGTCATTATAAAAGCTGCCGCACCCATGATGGGAGGCATTATTTGTCCACCTGTTGATGCCGTAGCTTCAACAGCACCGGCGAAGTTTTTGTCATAGCCGGTTTCTATCATCAACGGGATGGTTATGGATCCTGTAGATACTACGTTAGCAACTGAAGATCCACTTACAGTTCCTTGTGCTGCACTGGCAACAACCGCTGCCTTTGCAGGTCCTCCTACAGACCCTCCGACTGCTGCTGTGGCTAAGTTTGTCATCCAGTCGCCAACTCCACTTTTCTTTAAGAAAGTAGCGAATACCATAAATAAAAATATAAAGGTCGATGATACATATATGGGAGTTCCCAAAATACCTTCTGTTCCCAACCACAGTGTTGAAAATATTCTTATGGGAGAGAACTTAGCGTGAAATAGGAAAGTTCCCCTTGGAATATTATGACCGAAAAGTGCATAAAATAAAAATACCGTCGCTACCGTAACCACTACCATTCCGGCAACACGCCTTGCCGCTTCTAAAATCAGTATTACAGCAATTATACTTATTATAAAGTCTACTTGGGTGAAGGCTCCTGCACGAAGTAAGAGCTCATCATAAAATACTATGTGATATGCTCCTACTGCAAAACTTAAAGCGGCAAGTGCATAATCATACCAGGGAATATGAGTTGTTTCTTCTAAAGTTACTTGTTTCTTGCTCATGGGATAGAGCAAGTAAACCAATACCATAGCTGAAGCCAAGTGAGGTGCACGTTGAAGCGTTGATGGAAATGTACCGAAAAGGCCTGTATAAAGTTGGAACACGGTCCAACATACAGCTATTACATAAACCAGTTTGCCGGGTAATCCAACAAGTCGTCTATAGGTAGACTCTTTGTCATATTCCGCCATCAACTTATCGGCATCTATTTCAGCTTTATCATATCCTATGTTTTCGTCTTTATTTTCAATAATTTCATCTTTTATTGGCTTATCTTTGTTGTTATTCATTTTTCAACTCCTTTAAACAATTATTCAGTTTAAATAACGCCCTCCAAACATTAAACAATTATAAATTATTAAATTATTTAAAGGGCGTTAAAATTTTGCTGAATAATTGAAAGTTTTAGATTAATTTTGCGGAACTTCTACGCCTATTTCTTCAAAGTATCTTGCTGCTCCGGGGTGAATAGGAGTAGTTACACCTTCAAGGGCTGTTTGAGCGTCCATTTCTTTACCTGTTGTATGTGCAGCTGCGATTACGTCTTTGCTTTCATAGTAAGCCTTTGTGATCTTGTATACAGTATCTTCATCGATGTCAGGTCTGCAGTATAGTACAGCCTTACATGAGATTGTGTTGTTGTCTTCAGTTTGCTTGTCGCTGTAAGTTCCTGCCGGAATAACTTTTCTTGTGTAGTAAGGAGCATCTGCTTGGATTTTTTCAAGAATTTCATCACTTATATCTATGAAGTTAAGATCCATAGTGGTAAGCATTTCAACTATGGAAGATGCAGGTACTGCCAATACGTTACAAGCAGCATCGATGTGACCGTCTTGCATTTTTGTAGATGCATCTCCGAAACTGTCGCTTTGACGTTTGATGTCTGCGTCTATATCAATTCCTGCTGCATCTAAAACTAATTCTGTAAGACCTACAGTTCCTGAGCCTGCCGGTCCAACTGCTATAGTTAAGCCTCTTAAATTTTCAACATTCTTTGCGCCGGTGTTTGCATTAGCGACGATTTGATATACTTCGTTGTAAACAACACCTATAGCTGTAAAGTTTTTAGCGGGAGCACTGAAGGCGCCTTTTCCTTCAAAAGCATCGGCTGCGACGCTGTTCATCGCAATACCCAAGTCCATTTCTCCGGCATTGATCAAGTTGATATTTTCAACAGATGCTCCGGAAGATTGAGCTGTTACTGTAATTTGGTCATCTGCAAGTTTGTCGTTAATAGCGTTAGCCATTGCACCGCCAAGCGCAAAGTAAGTACCACCGCTTGATCCGGTACCCATTACGAAGTCTTGAGGACCTGCAGCAGGCTCTTTCGCTTCGCCGCCTCCGGAATTACCGCTACTTGCAGAGTTACCGGAATTACCGCATCCGACACTACCTAAAAGTAAAACACTCATGAGAATTAATAATAAAAATTTTTTTATACTTTCCTCCTTGATGAATTTAAGTTAATAAATTGGTGCTAAAAATAGTTTGGTAATTTCAGATTATCGCTTATTAAAATCAGGAATACGTTTGGTTATGGTTTGTGTACTGCCGATTTAAGTTATTTAAGCAATAATCAATGAATGGTTTATGGGTTAATTTAATAATACCGCATATGAAAAATGATTTCGACATAAAATTTCAGCATTGTGATTAACGTCATTAATCGGAAGGTTGTAAAATAAGTGTAAATATAGCGAAAAATGAGAGAAATCAACATAAACAAAATCGAAAATATTTTTAATTATATAAAACGTTTTCAAAAATAAAAACGATACACGGTACCAAGTATAAAAATGAACTATATTGGCGTATTGATTCCATCAGGGAGGTGAATTGAAAATAAAATAAAAGACCTCATTATTAAAAATCATGCAGAGTAAAAAAATCGTTGACAATAAAAAACCCGTAATATTAAATTACGGGACTTAAGTGGTGCACCTTCACGGACTCGAACCGTGGGCCCACTGATTAAGAGTCAGTTGCTCTACCATCTGAGCTAAAGGTGCAAATGCGAATAACACAGTACATTTTACACCTGATTCGTAAAGTAATCAAGAGTTTTTTTAAAAAACCATGCAACAAATTTTACAAAACTTTATCTTACTCATATTTGAATGTTCGATAATCGTTTTGATTTTTAACCATGGGATATATTCCTGATATATACTCATAGCTGATGTTAAAGGCTTTTGTCGGCTCTTTGGATTTGATGGCTTCGTATATATTTAATATTGCACTATATACGGATTTGATATTTTGAGGATCTCTGAATATGAAATTTGCAAATCTATATAATCTTTCGTTGACTTCAATTAATGTTTTTTTGAGTATTTGATTACCGGAAAGATCAATAATTGCTCTACCCCAGTTAATTACCTCTCTGTTGATTGTAATTAAATTTTTTTCAAGGTAGGATTTTTTCATATCTTCAATGATTTCTGAAAGCACTTGAGTTCTTTCTGTTATGCCTTCTTCCGCCAGTTCCTTAACAGCTAATGGTTCGAGGGCGGCTCTTACATCATATAAATCCTTTGCGTCATTTAAGGATATTTTTGAAACTATGAAGGATTTTCTCGGAAAATTTTCCGCCAGACCATCTTTTGATAGTTTAAAAAGCGCTTCTCTTACGGGAGTTCTTGATACACCCAGCTCCTTGGCTATTTCTATTTCAATCAATTTGTCGCCCGGGAGCAATTCATTATTCAATATCTTGTTTTTTAAACTTTCATATACTATAGTCGCTAAAGATTTTTTTTCAACATACATATTTTGCACCGTCCAATAATGTTTTATTATCCATACATTATATAATAAACTGTGATAAATTTGTATGAATATTATTAAAAAATCAAATTATATTTTATTGACTAAATAGATAAAGTTATATACAATTTTTATCATGGAGGTTGATTATGGAATTAATTGTTTCAAAATTTGGAGGAACTTCGCTTGCCACTTCAAATTCTTTTTTACAAGTTGCAGATATCATAAAGAGCAATAAAGCAAGGTCTTACATAGTTGCTTCCGCTCCGGGAAAGAGCGGAAAAGAAGACACAAAGGTGACGGATTTACTGTACTTGGTCTATGATTTAGCTAAACACAACATCAATTTTATGGACACTTTAAACAAAGTTGAAGAAAAATACAAAAAAATTATAAAAGGGTGCAATCTTGACTTTGACATAGATCTTTATTTTGAAGATATCACAAATAAATTGGAAAAGGGAACTACGAAGGAATATATCGTGAGCAGAGGTGAATATTTAAATGCTCTGATACTTTCAAAACTCATAGGATATGATTTTGTGGATGCCTGTGAAGTGATATTTTTTGATGAAAAGGGCAGATTTTTGCAAGATAAATCCTATGCTGCAATCGCAAAGATGAAGGAAGAGCATGAATACGCAGTTATACCCGGATTTTATGGAGAAGACCCTAAAGGGAATATAAGAACTTTTTCAAGGGGTGGCGGAGATTTAACGGGATCTATAATTTCAAGAGGAGTGGGTGCAGATTTATATGAAAACTGGACGGATGTTTCAGGATTTTTAAGTGCAGATCCGAGAATTGTCCATAATCCTAAACAAATAGATGTGATTACCTACAGTGAACTCAGGGAGTTGTCTTATGCGGGAGCTTCCGTACTGCATGAGGAGGCCATACTTCCGCTAATCGGTGAAGACATACCCATACAAGTGAAGAACACTTTTAAACCCGATGACAAGGGAACTTTAATAGTCAGTGATGCAAAAAATATCGAAACTGATCAAATTACAGGTGTCAGCGGCAAAAAACACTTCTCCGTAATAAATATAGAGAAAATTCAAATGAAGGAAGATAAATCTTTCTACAGAAAACTCATGAGTGTTTTAGAGGTAAATCAAATCGATTTGGAACACATGCCCACATCAATTGATTCAATTTCTTTAATAGTAAAGGGAAATCAACTGGCTTCCAATTATGATACGATTATAAATGAAATCAAAACCTTCTGTGATACGAGCAATGTGTCGGTGGAAAACGGGATAGCTCTCATAACTGTGGTGGGCAGAGCCATGAAAAATAAAGTAGGGGTATCCGCCAAACTATTTAAGGCCTTTGCAGATGCCGATATCAATATTCAAATGATAATTCAAGGTTCAAGCGAGCTTAATATAATAGTTGGAATCAAGGAAGAAGAATATGAAAAGGCGATAAGAGCCATTTATGAATCTTTTGTGAAATAGGTTTAAAGATCTTTTCCTTCAGGTATAAATGCATAGTAAGTGTAAATTATATGTAAAAGGAGAAGATAATTAAATGAATATTAAAGGATTGTTAGCTATTGTACCCTTATCTTTAGCGCTTGTTGCTTGCGGCGGAAAAGACACATCCAACACGGCAAATGTCTCTAATACGGATGATAACAGCGCTCCTCAAGTGACGGAGCCAAAAACGGAAAACACAAAAAACAATGCGGCTCAAAACCAAAATGTCGATGAAAAAACAGCAGAGGTGGGAAACTCAATTTATGTAAATGCCTCAACTAAACTCACAGGTGCAGATGCTGCTAAGATTTTTTCCGATAAATATCCGAATGCTCAAATAGAATCCGTTGAATACGATACAGAGGAATATAAGTATGAAATAAGCGCAAAAGACGCAGAAAAAGAATATGAAATTAAAATAAATCCCGAAAGTGGTGAAATCATCGCAGAAGAATTTGAAAATGACAGAGATGATGATGAATTTTTGACTACAGAGCAAATTGCAAAGGCGGAAGATTTTTTAAATAAGGCGGTTTTAAATTCTGGAGAAGGCTTTTTGGTAAAGAGTTGGGATATGGATATTGACGATGGTATTTGTGAAATAGATATAGAACTTAAAGGCGACGGCGGTTCTGAAATGGAATATAAATACAACGTTGATACTGCAGAATTAATTGAAAAAGAAAACTAAACGGTTTTTTTAAAGGAGGGGTCTGTCAATTGTAAATAATTGGCAGACCCTTATATACTTCTTGACTGTGTTTCTTATAAAGTATATAATACATACATTATCTTATCGAGAGAGGTGGAGGGACTGGCCCTATGAAACCCGGCAACCTGCAAGGCAAGGTGCTAATTCCTGGGTGTAAACTGCAGATAAGAGACACTCTCTCTTATCGAAGAGAGTTTTTTTATATAAATTTGGAGGAACTATGATAGAAGTTAAGAATTTGGTAAAAGATTTCACTTCTGAAAATGGTGTTCTAAGAGCGATAGATGATGTGTCATTTACGGTAAAAGATGCGGAAATTTACGGAATAATCGGACTTTCCGGAGCCGGAAAATCCACACTTGTAAGATGTATCAACAGACTTGAGGAGCCTACGAGCGGAGAGATTATTATAGATGGGGTTTCTATTTTGGATCTGAATCATGAAGAGTTATTAAAAGAAAGAAAGGACATAGGCATGATTTTTCAATCTTTTAACCTTTTTATGCAAAAGACGGTGTATAACAATATTGCCTATCCTCTTGAAATAATAAAGATGACCAAGGGACAGATAAGGGCAAGAGTGGAAGAACTTTTACATTTTATAGGTCTTGAGGATAAGAGAGATGTTTATCCGGCTCAGCTTTCAGGAGGACAACAGCAGAGAGTGGCAATTGCAAGAGCAATCGCGACAAATCCTAAAATTTTGCTGTCTGATGAAGGAACATCGGCACTTGATCCGGCAAATACGGAATCCATCTTGAATTTGCTAAAAAAAATAGTAGAAGAGTATAACATGACGATTATCATGATCACCCATCAAATGGAAGTGGCAAAGGACATATGTGACAGAATAGCGGTGATGGAAAACGGAAAAATAATCGAAGAAAATACCACCGACGAGCTTTTTAAAAATCCCAAGCATCCCATGACCAGATCTTTTATGAAGAGTATGGACAGTTTAGTTAAGGAGAGGGAAGTTTTAAGTACCAATTTCGGAGACAGTGTGTACAGACTTGCCTACTTGGATGCAAATTACAACGAGCCTATTTTGTCTCAATGCATCAAGACCTTTGATGTAGATATAAATTTAATATCGGGAAATATAAACCAATTAAAGGAAAAGTCCGTAGGATACCTGATAATTGAAATCATAGGAGAAGAAGATGAAAAACAAAAGGCCATAGACTTTTTAAAGGATAAAAAGATATCTGTGGAGGTAGTTGAGAATGAATGAGATATTGGAAATAATATTGCCGGCAATTCCACAGACTTTAATACTCGTATTTGTTTCATCATTTATTTCCGTAGTATTGGGAATGCCATTGGGAATAGTTTTAACCCTTACTCGTCCCGGAGGGTTAAGAGAAAATCAAAAACTCTACTCGGTATTAGATTCAATTGTCAATTTCTTGCGTTCAGTTCCCTTTATAATACTGATGCTGATTTTAATACCTGTAATGCGTGCAATAGTGGGCAAATCCTACGGTACCGCAGCCACCATCATACCCTTGAGCGTTGCGGCCATACCTTTTTTCGGAAGGCTGATGGAAGGTTATCTTTCGCAAGTGGATAAGGGAATTCTTGAAGCGGCAAAATCCATGGGATCAAATGATTCTCAAATAGTATTTCGAGTTTTGATACCCGAGGCCATGCCTCAAATCGTAAGCGGTATAACAATGATGATAATAAATATAATAGGATATTCCGCAATGGCAGGAGCCATTGGGGGAGGCGGACTTGGAGAAGTGGCCGTGCGATATGGATATACCTATAAGAGAACGGACATACTTTGGGTGGCGGTAATAATAATAGTGGCCTTTGTACAGATAATACAATTATTTGGCAATTATCTTGAAAAGAAAATAGATAAAAAATAAGGAGGAAGAAAAATGAAAAAAAATTTATTGATTTTATTGATGTTGTCATTGCTGTTAGTGGGATGTTCCGGTGGAAACAACCAAAAGCAAAAAGCTGCAGATTCTGCAGAAGACAACAAAATTGTAGTAGGTGTAACACCTGTACCCCATGAGGAAATAATCAAGGGACTTGAACAACAATTTAAAGATGCGGGACTTGAAGTTGAAGTTGTAGTTTTTGACGATTACATTCAACCCAATGAGCAATTGGCGGCAGGGGACTTAGATGCCAATTTCTTTCAACATTTGCCCTATCTTGAAGAGTTTACAGCTCAAAACAAATTGGACTTGGTGTCCATAGGTGCAGTTCACATTGAACCCATGGGCGTGTATTCAGATTCTCTAACATCACTTGATCAACTTCAAGAAGGAGATGAAATAATCATTCCCAACGACCCCACAAATGGCGGAAGAGCATTGATAATGTTGGATAAAGAAGGAATTATAAAACTTGAAGACAATACAAACCTAAGCTCCACAGAAAATGACGTTGCAGAAAATCCAAAAAACCTGAGATTTGTACCCATGGATGCTCAAAACATTCCCAACACATATAAAGATGCAGCCGCAGCTGTAATAAATTCAAACTTTGCAATAGGAGCAGGGCTTAATCCAACAAAGGATTCATTATTGATAGAACCCATAGACTCACCCTATGCAAACATAGTAGCAGTGAGAAAAGGGGAAGAAGGAAAAGAAAAATTCAAAAAGTTCATGGAAGTTTTAAACTCCGATGACGCAAAAGCATTAATTGAAGAAAAATATGAAGGTGCGGTAATACCTGCATTTTAAAAACACATAAATTCTAAGTATAAGAACATTTTAAATATCGATTTGTCCTGACAGGATAAGTCGATATTTTTTATTAATTGAAAAACTAAAAAATCCACTATAGTTAAAGAACCCTTAAAAATCTTTAACTATAGTGGATTCGTGGTACCAAAGGCGGGACTTGAACCCGCATGATGTTGCCATCGCCAGATTTTGAGTCTGGTACGTCTGCCGATTCCGTCACTTTGGCTCAGGTTTCTTATATAATTTAACATTTTATTTACAATAAATCAACATTGAAATTAAATTTATACAATTAATATTTTGTTTTTAATGTATAATCTTTTTTAAGGAGTGATACTTTTGGAAAACAGAATTTTAATTATAGATGGCTCTTCTCTGTTTTTTAGAGCTTTTTACGCTCTTCCGCTTTTGAAGACAAAAAAGGGAGTATATACAAATGCGATTTACGGATTTATTTCCATGCTCGAAAATGCAATTGACAAAGTAAATCCACAATATGTAGCGGTATGTTTCGATATGAAAGGAAAAACCTTCAGAACGGATATTTTTAAAGATTACAAAGGAACAAGACAAAAAACGCCTACGGAACTTGAGCAACAGTTCCCAATAGTTAGAGAAATTTTGAAGGTCATGAATATAGTAACCCTTGAATCTCCCATATATGAGGCTGATGATATAGCAGGTACCATTGCGGAGATTGCAAAAGGCGAAAATTACGAATCCTATTTATTGACAGGAGACAAAGATTATTTTCAATTGGTTGATGACAGGGTGAAGGTTCTTTTCACGAAAAAGGGCATAACCGAAATGAACATAGTTTCAAAGGAAAGCATAAGGGAAGAATACAATTTGACACCGGATCAACTCATAGATTTAAAAGGTTTGATGGGAGATGCTTCCGACAATATTCCCGGGGTGCCCGGAGTCGGCGAAAAAACCGCCTTGAAACTTCTTCACGAATTCCACACGATTGAAAATCTATATGACAACATAGAAAAAGTATCCGGCAAAAAACTTGTAGAAAATTTATCTGAAAATAAAACTCAGGCTTTTATGAGCAAAAAATTGGGAACAATAATAAAAAATGTCCCCCTTGATGAAGGATTGGAGGATTTTAAACTTAAAGGATATGACTATCCCAAACTCTACGAAATATACAAAGACTTTGAATTCAACACTCTTATAAAAAGGCTTCCTGAGGAGTATCAAAGGGATAATACGGATAAGACCTCCAAAAACAATCTCATTTACAGGTCAATAGAGCTTAAAGACATATTAAAGGAGATAAAAGGGTCAGAATCCTTCGCCTTTAAAATAGTTACCGACGGCAAGATATATGAAAATGTCCTTCCATCACACATTGCTATAAAGGTAGAAGACAGAGAACCCGTTATCTTTAAATTGAGTGATAATATTTCCATTAAGGATTTTAAAGAAGTGTTTGAGTCGCAAAATATCAAAAAAATCGGACACGACTTAAAAGAAGATTTTATGATTTTGCATTATTATGGCATAGAAATCCATAACTACACCCATGACACTAAAATAGCTGAATATATATTGAATTCAACCATGTCCGATTATGATATAAACAATCTTTCCAACGAATATTTCAAATACAATTATAAATCCGAAGAAGATTTGTTGGGAAAGGGCAAAAAAAGAATAAATTACAGCGATTTAAATGAAGATGAATTGAAAAAATATTTTTCTTTCTATTTAAATTCCATATATTCCATAGGAGAAAAACAGATTGAAAAAATCAAGGAACAGGATATGTTGAGTTTGTTCAATGATGTGGAACTTCCCTTGATAGAAGTGCTAAGCTCCATGGAATATTTGGGAATAAGGACAAAAAAATCCACCTTGGATGAAATAGGAGCGGATTTAGATGTTAGGATATCAAAATTGGAAAATAAAATTTATGAAGAAGCAGGAGAGGAATTCAATATAAATTCACCGAAAAAACTGGGAGAAATACTGTTTGAAAAATTGAATCTTCCCGTAATTAAAAAAACGAAAACAGGATATTCCACCAGTGCAGAAGTATTGGAAAAATTAAGCCCAAGAACCGAAATTGCGGGACTGGTGCTTGAATATAGGAAATTGGCGAAATTGAAATCCACCTATGTAGAAGGATTAAAGGAATTGATAAACAAGGGCACCGGAAGAATTCACTCTCATTTCAATCAAACGGTGACCGCCACAGGAAGAATTTCATCAACGGAGCCTAATCTTCAAAACATACCTATTAAAACAGAAGAGGGAAGATTAATAAGAAAGGCGTTTCTTGCCTCTGAGGATCACATGTTGGTAGATGCCGATTATTCACAAATAGAACTTCGAGTATTAGCTTCAGTCTCACAGGATGAAAACATGATTGAAGCTTTCAACAATGACGAGGACATACACAGAAGAACGGCGTCTCAAGTTTTCAATGTGGATTTTGAAGATGTGACAACAGACTTGCGTTCAAGGGCAAAGGCTGTAAACTTCGGAATAGTATATGGAATTTCCGACTACGGTTTATCACAAAACTTAAATATTCCAAGAAAAGTTGCTGAAGATTATATAAATAGATATCTCGAACATTACAAGGGAATTAAAGCCTATATGAAAGAAGAAGTTGAAAAAGCAAAAAAAGACGGTTATGTAAAAACTATTTTAAATAGACGAAGATACATTCCGGAATTGCAGGCTAAAAACTTCAACATCAGAGCTTTTGGAGAAAGAATAGCGATTAATATGCCCATTCAAGGCTCGGCGGCAGATATAATAAAAATTGCAATGGTCAAGATTTACAACGAACTTAAAACCAGAAAGATGAAATCCAAACTCATACTTCAAATACACGATGAATTGATAGTGGATGCCCATGAGGATGAAGTGAAGGATGTGGAGAATTTAATGCGACAAATCATGGAATCGGCAGTGGATATAGCGGTGGATTTAAAAGTGGATATGAACACGGGAAGCAGCCTATATGAAACAAAATAAGAACCCCACCCCTTCAGAAAGTTTCACATCGGAGGCATACTCAAAAGACTTGTTGTTTAACAATAAAAAAATCATCGCACTGACAGGCAGCATCTCCACGGGCAAATCCACAGCGGCAAGCATAATTAGGGATTTGGGATTTAAAATAATAGACTTGGATAAAATCGGACATGAACTTTACGAGGACAGAGAAGTTACCGATGAAATAAGCATAGCCTACGGGAGGGATTTCACTCAAAAGGGAATCTTCAATAGAAAAATTCTATCTAAATACGTATTCGAAGATACAAGAAGACTTGAAACTTTAAATAAAATAATGCATGAAAAAATATTTGAAAAAATGATCAGAATTATCGATGAATCCGAGGATAAAATAATATTTGTGGACATACCTCTTCTAATTGAATTAATGGAAGAAAAAAATCATGGTTTAATTTACGATGAAATTTGGCTCGTTTATGTTCCGCGTGAAGTCCAGATAGAAAGACTGATGAAAAGAGACAATATAGAAATAGAAGAAGCCTTAAAGAAAATCAACTCTCAGATGAATATAGAGAATAAAGTAAAATACGCCGATGTTTTGCTGAAAAACGATAAAGATATATCTGAACTGAAAAAACAAATTTATAGAGAAATAAGCAGAATAACAGCAGAATAACTTGAAAACCTCTTGGTTAAAGAAAAATTTGGTCAAGAGGTTTTTTATTAAAAATACAAAGAATTAAAAAACGGCAGAAAATAGGTTATTTTATAAAACAACAATATATTTATCCGAAATTTTCTGTCTGACAAAAAGCTGAAAATACTGTTTAAACATATAAAAATATCAGTCCAACTCGGTTGAGGCGGACTGATATTTTTAATTTAATGATCAAATCAATTGTCTTTATTTCTTAAATATTCATCTATTTTTGCGGCTGCTGTTTTACCTGCGCCCATGGCAAGTATTACTGTTGCTGATCCTGTTACGGCATCTCCACCGGCATAAATTTCTTCTCTTGAAGTTTTTCCGAAATCGTCGGTTATTATACCGCCCCAGCTTGCTGTTTCAAGATTATTTGTAGTCTTGGCTATTAATGGATTTGGAGATGTTCCCAATGCCATAATCACTGTTTGGAAATCTTCTTCAAATTCTGAACCTTCTATTTTAACAGGTCTTCTACGTCCTGATGCATCAGGTTCTCCAAGTTTATTTCTTATACATTTTACTGTTTTTACATTTCCATTTTCATCAGCTATAAGTTCAACAGGAGCTGTCAGCATTTCAAATCTGATTCCTTCTTCCTTAGCGTGTTCGATTTCTTCACGTCTTGCGGGAAGTTCAGCATCTGTTCTTCTATAGAGGATAGTTACGTCGCTTCCTAAGCGTTTAGCAACTCTTGCGGCGTCCATTGCAACGTTTCCGCCACCTACTACGGCTGTTTTTTCACCGACGAAAACAGGAGTTTCATAACCTTCTTCAAAGGCTCTCATAAGATTTACTCTTGTTAAGAATTCATTTGCAGAGAATACTCCGTTATATTCTTCTCCGGGTATATTCATGAATTTTGGAAGACCGGCACCTGATCCGATAAATACAGCTTCAAAGCCTTCTTTTATAAGATTGTCTATTGTTACGGTTTTTCCGACTACCACGTCGTTATTTACCGTAACGCCAAGTTCTTTGATATTTTCAACTTCATGGTTAACTACTTCGTCGGGAAGTCTGAATTCCGGAATTCCGTATACAAGTACTCCGCCTGAAATATGAAGGGCTTCAAATATAGTAACTTCATAACCCATTTTTGCAAGTTCTCCGGCACAGGTAAGTCCTGAGGGGCCTGCTCCTACTATGGCTACTTTCTTACCGTTTGAAACAGGTTTATTGCTTAGGTTTATGTTGTTATGTCTTGCATAATCCGCTGCAAATCTTTCCAGTTTACCGATGGCTATAGCATCTCCACGCTTGCCCATTATACATCTTTCTTCACATTGAGTTTCTTGAGGACAAACTCTACCGCAAACCGCAGGCAGAGCGGAATAGTTTGCAAGCACCTTTGCCGCTTGTTCAAAGTTTCCGTTTGCGATTTCCTTAATGAATCCGGGAATATCTATTGAAACGGGACATCCGCCTACACATAGTGGATTTTTACAATTTAAGCATCTTTTAGCTTCTTTTATAGCTTCTTCTTCCGTATATCCAAGACATACTTCATTGAAGTTGTGAATTCTTTCTTCAGGAGCTTGATTTGTAATAGGTATTCTTACGAATCTATCGGATTTGTTATCTGTTTTTTCGGTTTTTTGTTCAGATAATTCTTCTTCAAGTTTGTGAGCTTCCTGTTGTTTTACAAAGTCGTCAGGGGTTCCGGGCTTAACTTGATCTAATTGAGTGAATTTTCTTGATTTTGCATCTTTATATTGTCTTTGCCTTGTCATTGCCAATTCAAAGTCGACTAAGTGACCGTCAAATTCCGGACCGTCAACACATGCAAATTTAGTTTCTCCACCGACCTTACATCTACAAGCACCGCACATTCCCGTGCCGTCTACCATTATCGGGTTAAGAGATACGGTTGTTTTTATGTTGTATTTTGCAGTTTGTAGACATACGAATTTCATCATTATCATAGGTCCTATGGCGATGATGTGGTCGTATTTAATGCCTTTATTTTCTACTAAATCAGCTATTTCATCTGTTACTACACCTTTTCTGCCCACAGAACCGTCATCTGTACATATGTATAGATCTCTTGAAACATCTTCCAGTTCTTTTCTTAAAATCAAGTGTTCTTCAGATCTTGCACCGATTAAAACATCTGCACCCACTCCGTTTAGATGACACCATTTTATTTGGCAGTACACCGGAGCAATACCTGCGCCGCCGCCCACAAACAAAATGTTTTGTTTTTTTAATTCTTCGAGATCTTGGTGAACTAATTCACTGGGATTTCCAAGTGGTCCTACAAAGTCATGCAAATATTCACCGACTTGCATGTCGCAAATTTTTCTTGTTGAATCGCCTGCAATTTTAATAACTATGTCAACTGTTCCTTTCTTTGAATCATAGTCACAAATTGTAAGAGGGATTCTTTCTGAATACTTGTCAGCAATAACAATAACGAATTGTCCCGGTAATGCTGAAGCTGCAATTTTTGGAGCTTGTATGCTCATTTGTACAGTTTCCGGGGCAATCACGTTTCTGGTTAAAATTTTATACACCTTACTATCAACTCCTTAATATAGTTGAAATAATTATAGCATAAAATAAAATTAAATTAAATTTTTAAGGTATATTTATTTAAAAAATTTATAAATATTGAAAAACAGCATCTTATCTTATATAGTAAAAGAATAGGAATATTTGTTGGGAAGTGATAGATTTGATGGTGTTTGATAAGTATAAGAGAATAGTAGTGAAGGTAGGTTCATCGTCGATTACCCATGACAACGGAATCATTAATTTATCCAGAATTGATGATTTAGCATGGGAGTTGTCAAATTTAAAAAATCACGGGCTTGAGGTTGTGCTTGTTTCTTCGGGTTCCATAGCTGCAGGCGCTAAAAGGCTTAATTTAAAATCCAGACCCAGAGATGTAATAGGCAAACAGGCGGCGTCTTCTGTGGGACAAGTGGCTCTTATGAATACATACAATAGGGCTTTCAATGTATATGATTACTGTGCAAGTCAAATTTTACTTACAAGACAGATTGAAACCGATGAAATAATGAGAGTAAATGCGATTAACACCTTTGATGAATTGCTCAATATGAATGTAATACCTGTAGTAAATGAAAATGACACCATATCTACCTTTGAAATAGAATTCGGAGATAACGATACATTATCTGCGGTAGTTGCCAGAATGATAAATGCGGATTTGTTGATACTTTTATCAGATATAGACGGGCTCTACAGTGACGATCCCAATAAAAATCCCGATGCAAAACTCATAAAAAAAGTGATGGAAATCGACGAAGATTTGGAAAAAATGGCAAAGGGTTCCTCATCTGATGTTGGAACCGGAGGCATGTGTACTAAAATCAACGCAGCAAAATTGTGTATGGAAAAAAACATAGATGTAGTCATTGCCAACTCTGAAGATTTTAATGTGATTAGGAAAATAGTAAGGGGGGAAAACATTGGAACAATCTTTACAAAACAATCTTAAAAACATGGGAATGAGTTCGAAAATTGCCGAAAAAGAACTTGCAAAATTAAATACGGAGCAAAAAAATAAAATATTAAAAAACATCAAGAGTTTTTTGTTGGAGGACACTAAAAAGATAATAGCGGCAAATAACTTGGATATGGAAAAGGCCAGAGAAAACGGAATGAGCGAGGGGCTTCTGGACAGACTCAGTCTTGATGAAAAAAGAATAAAAGACATGGCTGAGTCTATAGATAAAGTCATAGATTTAAAGGATCCCATAGGTTCCATGTCCGAGGTTACTACTTTGGAAAACGGACTTGTAATAGGAAAGAGAAAAGTACCCATAGGGGTCATAGCAATGATTTATGAATCCAGACCCAATGTGACCTTAGATGCGTCCATTTTAGCTATAAAATCTTCCAACACTTTAATTTTAAGGGGTGGAAAGGAAGCAATAAACTCAAATAAAGCTATATCGGATTCAATAAGAGCGGCTATAAAAGATACCGGACATGATGAAAATATAATAAGTTTCATCGATGATACAAGCAGAGAATCTTCAACAGGATTGATGAAGCTTAAAGGATATATTGATTTGTTAATTCCAAGAGGCTCTGCAGGGCTTATAAATTCCGTGATGGAAAATGCTACGGTACCCGTACTTGAAACGGGAGTTGGCAATTGTCATCTATACGTTGATGACAGTGCAAAAACAGACATGGCTCTTAATATTTTAGAGAATTCCAAAACCACCAGAATTGGAGTATGTAACGCCATGGAAAGCTTGCTTGTAAGTGAAAAGGTAGGGGATGATTTCTATATCGGGCTGCAAAAAATAATAGATGAATACAATATAGAAGTTTTCGGTTGCGAAAAAACACGAAAAAAACTCAAAAATGTAAAGCCGGCCACAGAAGAAGAATATGCAAAAGAATACTTGGATTACAAGATGAGCATGAAAATAGTAAGCGGAATAGATGAAGCCATAGAGCATATTTATAAATATTCCACGCATCATTCGGATGTAATCGTCACAGAAAACTATGAAAATGCAATGAGATTTTTAAATGAAGTAGATTCAGCCTGTGTGTATGTAAATGCAAGTTCCAGGTTTACTGACGGGGGAGCTTTCGGCAAGGGAGCGGAAATAGGAATATCCACGCAAAAATTGCACGCAAGAGGTCCTGTAGGATTGGAAGAGCTTACAAGTGAAAAGTATGTTATTTTGGGAAAAGGTCAAATTAGAATATAGGTGGGAAAATGAAATTTTTAAGCACAAGAGGAAAATCAAGCACTAATTCAAGCTATGAAGCAATTTTAAAGGGCCTTGCCGATGACGGGGGGCTTTATGTACCTGAAGAACTTGGAAAAATAGATATAACGGAGGAAGAAATAAGTAAGTATGAATATACGGATTATGCAAAAAAAGTGATATCCTTTATCTTTGACGACATGAATGAAGAAAGCTTATTTCATGAAATAGACGAAGCTTATAAAACCTTCAGCCCTGAAATACTGCCGATAAAAAAATTGGAAGACATATATATAATGGAATTGTTTCACGGACAGACTTATGCTTTTAAGGATTTTGCCATGAGTTTGCTTCCAAGGCTTGTATCTCTATCCTTAAAGGAGCAAAAAATCGACAAAAAAATCCTGATACTTACAGCCACATCGGGAGATACGGGTTCTGCAGCTCTATATGGCTTTAAAAACATAGAGAATACACAGATCATAGTATTTTATCCCACAAAGGGAATAAGCGAAATACAAAGGAAGCAAATGGTTACAATAGACGGAGAAAACACCTATGCCGTTGCAGTAAAGGGAAATTTTGACGATGCTCAATCGGCTCTTAAGGAGATATTCAACGATTCTGAATTTAAAAAATATTTAGAAGATAAGGATTATCTTTTATCCTCAGCCAATTCCATCAATATAGGCAGACTCGTTCCGCAAATAGTCTATTATTTCTATTCTTATTACGACTTAGTAAAGAAGGATGAAATAAAAAAAGGGGAAGAAGTTTCGGTATCCGTGCCGACGGGAAATTTTGGAAATATACTCGCCGCATATATGGCAAAAAGAATGGGTCTTCCGATAAAGGACTTAATCTGCGGCTCCAATAAAAATAATATTTTAACCGATTTTATCAACACGGGAACTTACGATGTGAACAGACAATTTTATACCACCAACTCTCCCTCCATGGATATACTGATATCCTCAAATCTGGAAAGATTTTTATACTATGAATTTGACAAAGACACGGAATATATAAATACTTTAATGAAAGATTTAAAATCGGAGGGAAAGTACCTTGTCGATAAAAATAAAATAAATGGTATATACGGATATTGCTATGATGACGAAGAAACCTTGGAGGAAATAGTTGCCGTATATGAAAAATTCGGTTATTTAGTGGATACGCATTCTGCAATTGCGATGAAATCTGCCGAAGATTACATAAAGGGACATGGAGGAAAGGTCATTGCCGCTGCTACAGCTTCACCCTTTAAATTTGCACCGTCAATAGCAAAGGCTTTGTCCATAGAATATGAAGATGAAATTTCCGCAATAGATGCAATAGAGGACAAAACAGGAATAAAAGCTGATAATAACTTCAAAAACATCTTAAGGAAAAAAGTTACTCAAGAAAGAGAAATAGAAAAAGACAATATTAAAAATGTGATAAAGGAGATATTATTTTGATAGTTAGAGTACCGGCCACCAGTGCAAACTTAGGCCCGGGATATGATTGCATGGGGATTGCACTTAATTTGTACAATGATTTTGAATTTATCCCTGCTGATAAGACAGACCATAAAACGAAAAATTCGCTTATGTATAAGTCAGTTGATTATTTTTATAAAAAAAACAATTTGACCACACCTGATTTGGAAATCAAGGTTACAGGCGATATACCCATGTCCAGAGGACTGGGCAGTTCAGCTGCATGTATTGTATCAAGTTTAATATTTGCAAATAAAAACAGCGGGTTAAATTTAAATAAGGATGAACTTTTAAAATATGCTACAGAAATCGAAGGCCATCCCGACAATGTAGCACCGGCTTTATTTGGCGGACATATATGCTCTTTTTTAGAGGCGGATAAAATATATTATTACAAGACCCATGTGGATGAAAAATTTGTAATATATTTATTGATACCGGATTTTGAACTTAAAACGAAAGCGGCAAGAGAGGCGGTACCCAAGGAAATACCCTTGGCAAATGCTGTGTCAAACATTTCAAGGGCAAATTTAATCGCTCAAGCCTTAAGGACAGGAGATTTTAATTTGTTGAGGGGCTCCGCCAAGGATACCTTGCATGAACCCTACAGGAAGAAATTGATAAGGGATTATGATGTATTAAAAGAGGCGGCAAAATCCGCAGGTGCAGTTTTGTTCATATCGGGAGCGGGACCGAGTTTGATGGTAATAAAAGATGGAAAAAGCCCTGAACTTTTAGAGATTTTAAAAAATACTGAAACTCAGGACAACTGGGAAATTAAAGAACTAAGACCAATAGATGAAGGAGCGGAAATAATTTAAGGAGTGAATCGACTCCTTATTTTTTTGAAATTAAAAACCTCTGAAATTCAGAGGCCTAATTATATTGATATTTAAGAGTTACGGTAAATCCTTTAATATATATTGCATCAAGAAATTTGCATTGCTTTTTGTCGATTTTAAATTTTTCATATCGAAATAAAAACGATCCTCGGTTCCCTTTATAATATTGCTTTTAATCAAGAATTCAAAGGCGTCTGCAGCATAATTTCTCTTTACTATGGCCCTTTCCAAGAAACTTTGGGCTTTTGCATTTAAGTCATCTCTGCTGATCGCTTTTTTATAGGAAAAAGCGTCATTTTCTTCAAATAACTTGTACAATTTATTTATATTTTTCTTAATCAAAGTGAATAAAATAGCAAAATACATAATTATTATGGCAACTACTGCCAGTAATGTAACTATCAATCTGGGAAAAGACATATTTCACCTCTCCTTTATAATTATTGTTAAATTATATCATAAAAACATGAGCAATTAAAAACACAAAACTTACAAAGGATATTTTAGTGAGAAAACAAAAACCTCGTACAAATTTCAAGGTAGTATAAAATTTTAACGATATATCATCATCTTTTGTGGACAAAAAGTTAACCTATTGTATCTTGTAATGACGTTAAAAAGATCTTGAATTCGGTTTGCAAAAACGACAAGATTTAAATGAGCATGGCTCTTATATCCCTTTTAAAGCTCAAAAATTTAAAGTATAATTAACCTATAAATATATTCAGGGAGGCGAATATGAAAAAATCTGTTTTGTACATTATCTTAGTTGTTTTTCTTTTCTCAATAATATGCACGGGAAATACATCCTATGCAACTTCAATAGAAAAGACGGCGGAAGATTTAGGAAACAATACCTTCAAGATCACTGTCAAGGGAAATATTGACAAGAAGGACAGAAAAGCATTATTTCTTGTGGATTATAACAGATCCGCTTTTGGAAATTTCACCGATTATAAAGATAAAATAACAGCTCTTGCAGATACTTTATTTAAAGATGAAAATTACAATACGGAAATAATTTTGGTTTTTTATGGAGAAAAGTTAGCTCCAAAGATTTTGGATCACAATAAATTCACGGATTTATCAGCCTTTAAAAATAGGCTTGATGATTATCAAGTTCATGATGCAGTTGCCTCGGTCAATTTGCAAAAAGTCATAAAATCATCAAGAGATGTATTGGATTCCTTCCAGGCGGATAAAAAGGAGATGTACATATTTTCAAATCAAATCTCAAGGACAAGCAATGTATTTAATTCTTTAAAAACATCTGAACTTAAAAATCCGGATGATTACATAAAAATAGGTGAAGAAGTTGGAGATGAATTGTTCGGTTTAAATAATTTTTCTATAGATGATTTCGAAGAATCGGACATTGATTATCTAACCAGCAGAAACATAGGAAATAAATTTGGCGGGAAATATAAATGCGTGTTAATTTTCAGGGTAAATGAAAGATATTATTACATTGAATATGCCTCTATGCTTAAACTTGAAGAAAAGTTTTCCGAAGAAAAAGGGATTGAAATTTATCCCACTTACAGCAATGCCAACACAGATAAACTCTATGAATATAGTGCTTTTAGCAATACAAGACAAATTGATGATCTCATTGAATTTAAAAAAGAAGAAACCCCTCATAAACTCAAAGATTCCTTTAAAAACTTTCAGCTGACAGGCGATGTTCTGCTGACACAGTCGGGAGAGCAAAGGATATTGAATCCTGCAGATAATGAGATAAGTGCGGATTTAAAAGCCGGAGATTTCAATTTGGAATACAGGATAAAACCGGCAAGAGGAAGTGTGATAAATGGGGAAAACACTCTGCCGAAGGCGGTGATTTCAGGTGGTGAAGAATACAAATCCGAAACTGTATCGGTCAAACCGACCTACGTCTTGACGATAAAAAACATTGGGGTGGATGCTGAGGGAAATATCATCGGCGAACCTTTATCAACACAGATAATAGATGGTGTGATGTCCTATGAAGATTTAGAAAATTATGTAAAGAACATAAAAAGCCCCTACGAGTTTAAGGATGATACATACAATTTATTCCACAAGAGTGAATTCCTTTTAAAAATTGAAGATAAAGATTCAACAGTTGAAATAAAGTGGGTGAAAAAAGATGTGGATTATAATCCCGCAAAACCCGCTGAAGATGAGAAAACACCCGAGGTTGACGAAAAAATTTCAGATGATGAAAGGGATTATTCATATCCGCAAAATCCGATTTATATCAAGGGGTATTTATATCCCATGCACATAAAAGAGACGAAAAAAGAGATAGATTCCTATAGAGTAAAAATCTATTTAGATGATTATAAATACCAGTTGATTGTAAATGATAGAATTTTTAACAGAAAATCCGACGTGAAGCCCCTTCTGTATGATTCCAAGACCTATATTCCCCTTAGGTTTTTATCGGAAGCTTTGGGATATAAAGTTCATTATGATGATGCTACAAGAAATGCCAACATAAGCAAGGGTGACTTTGCAATAGATATAGATATTGACGGGTTCACAATCAAGAAAAATGGAGATGAGGTTTTCATTGAAGATAAAATCATCAATGTAGAAGGAAGGCTTATGTTGCCTCTTAGAAGTATCTTTAAAATTTTAAATTTGCAAGATTATGAGATAGAATGGAATGAAGAAGAAAAAAGTGTCACGATTAGTGTCAATTTGAGGTGAAAATTATGAAGATAATAGAAAGAAGAAATTTCAAGTCATCAGAGTGGGCAGGAGGAGAAACGGATGAAATAATAATTTTTCCGGAAGAAGCCGATTTTAAAGACAGGACTTTCGACTACAGAATATCAAGTGCAACATGCAATTTAGACAGCAGCAAATTCAGCCCCTATGACGGATACAGAAGGTTCATTACTCCGCTGGACAATGAATTAATTTTAAAAAACGGACAAAAAGACTTGACTTTAAAACCCTTTGAAATTTATGAATTCAGCGGTTCCGACGATGTAAGCTCCTACAGCAAAGTAAGAGATTTCAATTTGATATTAAAGGAAACTTTAGAAGGAGAACTTTTTACGGAGGAGATAGAGGGAGAGCTACATTTAAAAAATGATGTAAAGACTTTAATAGCCTTTAATTACGACGGGGATTTAGATGTAGAGGATAAAAAATTGGACTTCATGAGTGCGGTTGTGCTGGAAGAAGGAGAAGAAGCAATTATAAAGGGAACGGGAAAATTGTTAATTTCAAAGATAAAGTGAGGTGAGCCCATGACACCCTATGAAGAAGTTTATAAAGTGCTGGATGATTTAAATATAGAATACGAAGTAGTGAAGCATCCTCCCGCTTTGACCACAGAAGAAGCGGATAAATACATTGAGGGGAAAGAAGGACTCAGAACCAAGACTTTGTTTTTGACCAATAAGAAAAAGACAGCCTTCTACTTGCTCGTAATGGATGAGGAAAAGAGGTTGGACATGAAGGATTTTCAAGAAAAAATAGGTGAAAAGGGGCTTAAATTTGCAAGTGAAGAATTATTGAAGCAAAAAATGGATCTGTATCCCGGCTCGGTGACCATTTTCGGTCTTATCAACAACGTTGATAAGGATATAAATGTATATTTTGATGTAGATGTAAAGAATCACGAAATAATAACCTTCCACCCCAACATCAACACAAGAACCCTTTTTATAAAAAGAGAAGACATGTACAAATTTTTAAATGCCTATGGATATCAGTACAATATTATAGAAATGTAAAGGTGGAGTTATTTAATGCAATAAAATGTCAAAAAATCCATTTGCATGGACAAAAAATCAGCTCACTTTATATGATGAGCTGATTTTTTAATTTATATTCTATTTATTTCTTTTTGCATCGATTCTTCTTTTTACTATTTTTGTCAAATCTCTTATTTCTCTGACCCCTAACTTATATAAGGAAATTCCATAAACTGCGGCTGATATTGACACCGTGAAAAGCAAAATCAGCAATTTTAATATTTTTGTCGATGCCATAGATGTCATCATGTGACTCAACAATCCCTCAAGTGGATAGTAGGCGAAGGCTACCAGTGACATGGCCAAGGAGGCAAGCAATGTTTTAATCAATGCCTTGATATAGGACCTTGCACCGAAGTGCCCGATTTTTTTCCTGAGCAGTACAAAGGAGGCTATAACGGCTATTGTAGTAGCTATACTCACCGATGCCGCCAGTCCTCTTGTGCCGAATCTGTGGGCTACGGAGATGTTAAGCCCTATATTTATCATCACATTTACCAAACCTATATAAAAGGGTGTTTTTGTATCTGATATGGAGTAGTAAACTCTATTTAACACGTTGCTCAAGGATATGGATATTAAAGCCAATGAGTAAAATCTCAAGGTGGCTGTGGTATCTATGGCGTTTTGTGGCGTGAATTTACCGTGTAAAAAAGCTATATCTACAATGGGTCTTGCGAGAATTATCATTCCAACTGTAGCGGGAACTGTTAAAAACAGAACGGCCTTTACAGATGCACTCATTACTTTTTTTCCCTGTTTTAAGTTTCCGCTTCCGAATGCTCTGCTCATTGCAGGGAATATTATCGCGGTAATCGCTGTAATAAATATTCCAAGAACCATTACGTTCATTTTATTTGCATAATCTATTACAGAGGCGGAACCCACTTTCATGCCCATGGCGAGTCTTTTATTGACGATTATGTTGACATCATTTATAGCGGTGCTGACAAGCACGGGAACTGCGAGTATTACCGCTTCTTTAACATATTTGTCCTTGAAATTCAATACGGGTCGAAACCTAAATCCGGCTCTATAGGAATCGGGCAACAAAAAAAAGACTTGTGCCACTACACCCAGCACAGAAGCCACGGATAATCCGACGATGCCGCCTTGTTTCGTAAAAAATGTGAGATATATTATATAGACTATATTCAAGGGTATTGCCACTGCACCGGCGGCTGCAAATCTGCCTTCATATTGAAGAAATCCCGTAAAAACTCCGACTATAGCTGAAAATATTATGACGGGAATTCCGACTTTAATGAGATTTGATACCAGTGCAAGCATTTCGGGAGTTAATTTATCCTTAGGTGTGACCAAGGCTGCCAAATAGGGGGAAAAGACCATTCCTAAAGCTACTACTGCTGAAGAAATCAATATCACAAAAAACAACATGTTATTGGTGAATTTCAATTTCTCATCGTGGCCGAGATCTCTTTCGGCTTTTTGTAGTGAAGGAATAAAGGTGGTGGCTATTGCAGTTGTAATTAACATGGAGACAACAGTTGTCGCGGATTGACTGGCGACAAAGGCGTCCATTTCTGCAGTAGCGCCGAATTTTGCCGCTCTCAGGATTTCTCTATAAAATCCGAAAAGTTTTCCTACAAGGGAAAAAACTACTATGGCGAGAGTGGATTTTGCGATTTTTTTAGTGGTTTCCATTTCTACCTCCTATTTTAGAAGTATATATATTATGATTTTTAAAGTCAACTAAAGATAAAATGTTGCCATAAAAAATTTTTTAATATAGAATTCTAAAGAGGTGATACTGTGAAAAATATAGAATTAATCAAGAGAATAATTCCATATTTTAAAAGATATAAACACATTCTCTTAATAGATCTTACTTGTGCTGCATTTACAACTGCGGCTGAAATGATACTTCCGCTGATACTTAGATATTTAACCAATGTAGGGCTATATAGACCGAATGAACTTACCATGAACCTTGTATTAAGACTTGCTTTTTTATTTGCATTTCTCAAGGCCATAGAGCTTATAGCTTCCTATTACATGGCAAATATCGGTCATATGATGGGAGCCAGAATTGAAAAAGACATGAGAAGAGATATGTACAATCATCTTCAAGGGATGAGTGATTCTTTTTACAATGAAACTAAAATTGGGGTTTTGATGAGCAGGATAACCAACGATTTGTTTGATATTACTGAATTTGCCCATCATTGTCCCGAGGAATACTTTATAGGCGGAATAAAAATTGTATTTTCCTTTGCTATTTTAGCTAACATAAATATTAAGATGACCCTATTGATATACATGTTAATACCGCTTATGATATTTTTTGCTTCAAAATACAACAAAAGAATGAGAAGAGCACAAAAGGATCAAAGGGTCAATATCGGAGAGCTGAATTCTTCAATTGAAGAATCTCTTTTAGGAATAAAGGTCGTAAAAAGTTTTGCAAACGAAGATTTGGAATCTAAAAAGTTCAACAAAGAAAATTCAAAGTTTCTGTCCATAAAAAGTGTATTTTATAAGGCAATGGCTGGTTTTACCGTCGTGACAAAATTATTTGACGGTCTGATGTACTTGTCCATTTTAATCCTTGGTGGATATTTTATGATAAAAGGAGAGGTCGGAGCTGCCGATTTAATAGCCTATGTTATGTATGTGAGTTCGCTCTTGGCAACTGTCAGAAGAATAGTTGAGTTTACTGAACAATTTCAAAAGGGGATGACGGGGATTGAAAGATTTGCTGAAGTGATGGATATAAAATCTGACATTGTGGACAGCGAAAATGCTGTAGATCTGGAAGATGTAAAGGGGAAAATAAATTTTATAAATGTCGACTTCAAATATGAAAGTGACAAGGAATATGTCTTGAAGGATTTCAACCTGACCATTAACCCGGGAGACAACATTGCCATAGTGGGACCATCGGGTGCGGGTAAAACCACCATTTGCAATTTAATACCGAGGTTTTACGATGTGAATTCCGGGGAAATAACAGTAGATGATATAAATGTGAAGGACATAAAACTTAAATCTCTAAGGGATCACATAGGCATTATGCAACAGGATGTCTATTTATTTTCCGGAACTATTTGGGATAACATCAGGTATGGAAGAATAGATGCAACGGAAGATGAAATAAGAGAAGCCGCAAGGCTTGCAGGGGCTGAGGAATTTATAGAAAACTTGCCTGAAAAGTATGAAACCTATGTTGGAGAAAGGGGAGTTAAATTATCGGGAGGTCAAAAGCAGAGAATTTCCATTGCCAGAGTATTTTTAAAAAATCCTCCGATTTTAATTTTAGATGAAGCCACATCTGCACTGGATAATAAATCGGAGCAGATAGTTCAGCAGTCTCTTGAAGAATTGGCAAAGGGCAGAACGACTCTGACCATAGCCCACAGGCTCACGACGGTCCAAAACGCCGACGAGATAATAGTCATGAAAGACAGAAAAATAATTGAAAGAGGCAGTCACGATAATTTGATGTCTAAAAAGGGTTACTACTATGATTTATATACTAAGGGAGGACTTCTTTTAACTCCCAATTAATATAAAAATCCTTCGGATTTCTGATTAAAGAAAATCTGAAGGATTTTTTGTTGAGTATCAATCTTTTTTACCCGTAAGAAGTTCAATTATTTTGATGACTCTTATAGGGGTTTCAAATTCATATTCTCCGGGGACGAAACTGTAATACAATTTCAAGTCGCTTACTTGTTGGATAAAGGTAGGAGCGGATTGTATTGCGCCCATATCTTCCAATTTTTTTGCCACCGTTGTGCCTTCGTCCTTTTCTGTTATTTCAATTCCGTACAATTTGGTTTCCGTGCCTGTAAGCTTGAGAATAGTGTCCTTTATCTTCGTTCCTCCGGCTATTTCATAAGTGCCTGCAACGAATTTTTTCTCAAGTCCCATGTCATAGACCAGTTGCTTGAAGGCTTCCTTGCTGGTCATAAGTTTTTTGTCTAAAAGTATATCGGCAATTTCATCAATTGAAGCTTTGCCGGGGATATTTACCGTTATATAATTTTGGTGTATGACCTCAAGGTCTGAATCCTTCTTTACGGTTTCTTCCTTTCCGAAATTTAGAATTTCATCCTTAGTTCTTTTAATTTCATCCACCAAGGAAAATTTAATTTCGGTGTCTGAAATGCTCTGTAAGTACAGGGTATCGGCTTTCCACTTTATTATAAGCCCGAGAGCCGCTATTATTAAAAGCACTACTAAGGCTCTGAATATTTTAATGATTAAATCTGCAATAGAGCTAAAAAATTTCAATAATAATCCTCATTTCCATAAATATAGAAGTATTATAACATAAGAAGTTGTGTTTTTAAAACTTACAATATTTGGGGATAGTTTTCAAATAAGTATTTTAGATAGTATAATAAAACAAAGAGAGTTGGTGAAAATGAAAGAATTAATTATAGAAAAAAACGATGCAAATCAGAGATTGGACAGATTTTTAAAAAAATATCTGGAAAAAGCTCCCTTATCTGTAATTTATAAAAACATAAGAAAGAAAAATATAAAATTAAACGATCGAAAAGCAACTCCTGAGAGCGTCCTTTCAGAAGGAGATGTGATTAAACTATATTTAAGTGATGAGACGATTGACAAATTTTTAAGAGATAAGGTGAATTTTAAATCCTCCAAGTTTCCTAAGGTGATTTATGAAGATGAAAATATCCTGTTGATGGATAAAAGGGCGGGGGTTTTATCCCACAACGACTCGGCGGAATATGTACGCAATATGGTAGATATGATGATAGATTATCTGATTGCAAAGGGAGAGTACGATCCAAGAGTTGAGAAGACTTTTAGACCTGCTCTTTGTAACAGGTTGGACAGAAATACATCGGGGATTTTAATAGGAGCAAAAAATTCCGAATCTCTTCGAATATTAAACGAGCAAATCAGAACGGGAAATATCGAAAAATTGTACTTGACTCTTGTGAAGGGCAATACACCCGAAAATTTTGAAGACGAGTCCTACTTGGTAAAGGATTTCGAAAAAAATAAAGTTTTTTCAACAAAGAAAAACACAGCCGGATCAAAGAAATCCAAGACGGTTTTCAAAAAGCTTAAGAGCAGCGAAGATTTCAGCTTGCTTGAAGTCAATTTAATCACAGGCAGAACTCATCAGATAAGAACGGTTTTAAAAAACAGAGGTTTTAGTGTAGTCGGAGATGTAAAATACGGAAATAAAAATCTGAATGAAAAATTTTTAAAGAAATACAACTACAAGAGTCAATTTTTGCATAATTACAAGATTACTTTCAACATAGAAAAGGAAAAGCTGTCTTATTTAAAGGGCAGGAGTTTTTACAGTGAATTGCCGGAATTGGAAAAAAATATTTTAGAAGATATATTCGGTTCTGATTTTTCGTGGGGGGGGGAAGGATGAAAAAAGTTTATAAATCCGGGTTTTGCGGAGATAATAAAGAAATAAAGGAGTATATAGAGAAAAGAATTTCAGAAGGGTTTGAAGTTTGTTGCATACTTCCTTCCAAAAAGGCGTGCACTCAGTACAGAAAGGAATTTCTGGACAGATGGGGCGGGCTTGCCAAGCTGAAATTTTATACCCTTGATTCCTTGAGATACGAAAATATAAATAAAACTTCGGTGGACAACAGTTTTAAGAAATTATTCATAAAGAAGGCTTTGAGAGAAGAGAATTATGAATTTTTAAAAGAAAGCTCAATGGCATTGATTATGAGATTTTTGAGGAAGGCAAGAGAGGACTTGGTAGATTCGAAATATCTGCCTGATAATGGATTTTTAAAAGAAGTCTACTCTCTTTATGACAATTATTTGCAATTTCTTAAATCCAATAATTTGACCGATTTGCTTGAAAATTTTGAAGTTGCCAAAGATGAGAATACTCTTTTTATAGTTGAGGGATTTTTTTCCTTCAAGAAACTGGACTATAGATATATCTTGGACATGGCGGAAAAGCATGATGTTATTGTGAATATCCCATATTTTTTGAAAAATCTCACACTGGCGGAAGATTTAGTCGCGAAATTTGAAAATTCAGGCTTTGAAGTGATAAACAATGTCACGGAGGATACCTTTGAAGGTTTTTGCGAAGATGTGAGTGCAAAAATGTGTAAAGTCAGTTCGGAAGATGAATTTCAAAAAAACAGCAAGCTATTTAAACTTTTAAAGTATGATCCTTACCGTACCGATATAGTAAATTTTTCAAAAACGCAGGAGAATTTTTATGAACATTCAAAGATTGAAAATATAGAAATCAACGGAATCTATAAAAGGGGAGTATTTTTGCCCTTGGTCAAAGAATTTAAAGGGGTGATAAATTATCTTCTAAATCAAAGCAGGGAAAATCTTTTGGACAGGCTTTCACTGGAATACTTTGAAATTGCAAGTTATCAAGAGTTGGCTCAATATGAAATTCAATCAATGGATTTTAAAAATTATGATGATCTTTATGCCAAAACAAGAACCGAAGTGTTTTTGGATGAACTGGACACATCTGACTTCTATGAATTGATGTTGGCTTTAAAGGTGAACTTGCCCTCAAGGGGAAGCTTTGAATACTACAGCGACTATCTTCTTGAAATTTTAAAAAGCTCAAAGGCATGCATTGAAGGATTTTTAGATAAAAATTATAGGGAAGAATATGAAAGAGATATTAAAATCTATTCTGAAATTGAAAAAATATTGGAATTTTTAAAAAATTACGACAGATTTTTCAATGAGGTAACCTTTAGAGAATATGCAGAAATTTTCTATGATTATATGGACCGAACATCTCTGGAGAATAAAAACAATTACGCACCTACATTGTTCCAGATAGATGATACTATTTCTCTTAAATTTGAAAATATAATCGTAGACAATTTCGATATGAATTATCCTTATTTTGAGAAAGAGGATTTCATATTTAATCAAGATAACAATTGTCGGTTGATGGAGTCGGGCTTTGAGATATTATCAGATGAACAGATTTATGACAGGGAATTATTAAAGGTTCTGAAACTCTTCGCTTCATCTAAAAAGATTTATATCTGTGCTGTGGAAAATGAAGAATTGGGGTTATCGGCAATTTTGGATTATTTTATGCCCTTAAGAGCTTTAAATCCGGAGGAAATCTCATCAGTTACGGAATTGGCCCTTGACATAATGTATTATTTGGACCTGGGAATCTATGATGAAAATAAAATGAATCTGTTTGATAATTTCGGAGGCTTTGGGAAATTAAAAAACAGAATAGAGAATGAAAACAAGAGAAAACTTTCTCAAGAAATAAAAATAGAAGATTATGCACTAACTGTATTAAGAGATAAATTAAAGCAAAGAAATTTCAGAGTTACAGATTTTGATAAATATTTAAAAAACCCCTATTATTTTCTATACGATGAAATATTGGGGATGGGAAATTATTATATTGATGAACAGGGCAGGTACTATATTGAATTAGGTAATTTATATCACAAGGTTCTGGAAATTTATTTTAAAAATCACAGAAATGAATTCAACAAAGATGCTCTGATTTCAATAGTGGATAATTACATGAAGATACAAGACGAATTTATGGACCATGAAAAACTCTACAGAGCCAAACTAAATAACATAGTTGACACTTTATCGGATTTTATAAAGATGGATTTGGAAAACAGAAAGGGATTTACTCCCTATGAATTTGAAAAAAAAATATTAGTGGAAATTGATGGGCTTAAAATAACGGGAAGAATTGACAGAATTGATGAATTTGAAGGAATGAAGATAATAATCGACTACAAACGAAAAAATTCCGATCCGGCTTCTAAAATCAGAAGATTTGAATCCTTTCAAATGCCCATTTACATGGTTAGTCAAAAAAATATAATAGAAGCTCGATACGGGGAAATAGAAAAAGCCAAATACAATGTGGTGCTGTCGGACAAAGATGTGTTGCCGGCAGAGCGAAATTCCATGACTACGGAGGATTTAGACAGGTTTTTGAATTTATCGTTAGTTGAAGCCTTTAACATTTATTTTTTAATAATGGGAGGCAACTTCACCACCACCGAAAATATAGATAAGGAGAGCATTTATTACGACATGCTTAGAGAGGAGATGTATTTATGAACAATTTAAATTTGGTTCAAAGGTACTCATCGGAAGCCCTCAACAAAAACATCTCCCTAAATGCCGGAGCGGGAACGGGCAAGACAAGAGTATTAACTACAAGATTTATAAATATATTAAAATCACAAAGATTGACAAGGGGCAGAGAATTGGACCAAGTGCTTGCCATAACCTTCACCAACAAAGCAACTGCGGAGATGAAACTCAGGATAAAAAAAGAGCTTTATGAAAGCCCCGACAGTGAGTTAAGGAAAATCTCAAAGTATTTCTCAAAGGCGCAGATATTCACAATTCACGGATTTTGTTCGGATTTAATCAGAAGATACAGTCCTCTTGTAGATGTATCTAAGGATTTTGAGGTTGCAGATGCGGATTTTGCAACCTATCTCTTTGAAAAATCCGTCGATGAAAGCATGGGTGAATTTTTAGATGACGACAGACTTTACGATTATTTGAGAGATACAAAGGAAAACAATATATTCGGCATAAAGTCTCAAATAGTAAAACTCTATTATTCCATGAGAAATAAATCTTTATCTGTAGGTGAAATAAGGAAGTGGAACGATGAATTTAACACCAATTTGCAGAAGGGAGATTTCACAAAATTAATCGATCTTTTAGATGAATATGCACTACTTGGACCCGGAAGGAAATTTCCAAAATTTTATAACGGCGAAGAGTTCTCTCTATTTAGAAAAAATCCCTACTATGATTTGCTGGCAGATATAGAACAAAATTTGGGGGATTCAAAAAAAGAAGAAATAATCTTAAAAAGAGAAGAGATAAAGCGAGAAATCAATTATCTGAGGTCAAATTTGGAAATTCACAACAAAAAGTACTATGACTTGGTTTTAGACATAATAACTTCCGCCGTAAAGCGATACCGCAGAGCAAAGAGGGATTATAACATTTTGGACTATAACGACTTGGAAGATTTGGCCTATGAAATTTTAAAAAAGGACATAAACACCGAATATAAGTATATTTTGGTAGATGAATTTCAAGATACAAATCCCATGCAGGTAAATATATTGATGAAACTCACCGACAACTTGTCCGACAGAGTAAATCTTTTCGTCGTAGGGGATCCTAAACAAAGCATTTACGGATTCAGAGGAGGAGATCTGGGAAGTTATAAAAACTTTGTGACGAGAATGAAGGATTATGGCTGTGAAACTTTGGAAATGCAAGAAAATTACAGATCGCAAAGCACGCTCATAGAGAGCTTCAACTCTATATTCAGAGTGATTTTAAAGGAAGATTACAAAGACATAAACGCAAATATTGAGGGAAAAGAAAAAATAAAGCTTTTAACCTGGCAGAAAAATGAAGACAGGGCTGTTGCAAATTATATTCAAAACCTTGTTGATAGCGGAGTGCGAGATAAGGACATCGCCGTTTTATACAGGCGAAAAAATTACATGCAAAACCTTGAAAATGAATTGTTAAAAAGAGGCATAAAAGTAAACAACAGCTCCAAGAGATTTACGGAATTAGCAGAGATAAGAGATTTGATGATTCTGATCAAGGCTGTAGAAAACAGCAAAGACATAATCAGCACATTGGTCTTTTTTAAATCTCCCATGGTAGGTCTTGATGAAAGCTCTATTTTCTTAATGGCATACAATTACGGAATATTTCAAGAAATAGATGAAAATCTCGGATGCGATCTTGATGACAAAAATTATAATCTATTTAGATTGGCGATGGAAACACTTGAATATTTAAGAGGATTGAAAAAAATAAATAACTTGGGCGATTTTTTAACAGAGGCTCTGCTGCGCCTTAAATATTTTGAAGTTGCAAGGGCGGTTTACGGAGAAGAGTCTAAGTACAATATAAGTAAATTTATTAAAATGGCAACTGATTTTGACAGCGTAAGTTCACAGTCAAAATACGACTTTTTGACTTATTTGGAAAAAAACGATGAGGACAACAGCTCAAAAGCAGAGGGAGTAAACCTCATGACCATACACAAGTCAAAGGGTTTGGAGTTTGAACATGTCATTCTGTGTGATTTCAACTTACCCATAAGAGGAAGAGGAAATTTAGAAAAGTTCGCCGTAGATGATATCGGTTTGGGAATAAAACTTGAAGGCAGAGATGCTAAATATAAAATAATAAACGAAAAAGAAGACAATAAATCAAAGGAAGAGGAATTAAGGGTATTCTATGTAGCCTGTACAAGAGCTAAAAAATCCCTGGTTTTTTCCTGTGAAGCTGAATATTCCAATGATAATCTGGAATTGGTGGTCAAAAAGAATTCCTTTCACGAAGTTTTCTGTGAATCCGGCTTTGGTGATTTTGAAATTTTAAGAGGAGACGAAAATACTTCGGGAGCAAAGAAAATATTCAATATTCCAGATAAAGCGGATTTAAATAAATTTAAAACTATAAAAACGCAGATAAACAATCATCTCATAAAAGATGAATATATAGAAAAAAAGGGTATATTAAATTACTATTCAGCTACATCCTTTATAACTTACAAAAAGGATCCGAAATTGTTTTATGACAGATATATTTTAGGCAAAAAAGAAGAAGCATATGATGACGGAGACTCATGGGAGCAGATCGTTCCCATACCGCCTGATATAAGAGGTATTATCGTTCACAAGTACGCTGAAGTGGAACCTGAAAATCAGATGAAATTTTTGTCTGACCAGTTGCGCAGGTACAACCTGGAAGAAAAAGACGAAACTATAGATTACCTTATGAAGCAGATTGACACATATGACAGAAATAAAAAGGGAGAAATCTTAGAGCGCGAATATGAATTTTATTTTGAAGAAAAGGGAATCTATATCACCGGACAAATAGACCAAGTCAGAAAAGTAAAGGACGAAATTCAAATAGTCGATATAAAAACAGGTTCTTTAAATGAGGAATTAATAGACTTATACACTCTCCAACTTCAAATCTATACAAGAGCCTATGAAAAAATAAAGGGAGTTAAAGTATCTTCCGCATTTCTTTTTTCTATTGGAGATAAAAAAGAATATAAAGTTGATATCAGACAATCGGAAATAGATAAAACGATGATGGAATTTAAAAATTTTGTTGAGGAAGTGGAGTCTAAAAGGCGCTTCTGCCACAGAAGAGGTGTAAAATGAAAGAAAAATACGATGTACAGGGCATGACTTGTTCCGCTTGCCAAGCCGCCATTGAAAAAAGTGTAGGCAAACTGAACATAGAAGATGTAAATGTAAATTTGCTCACTAACAGTATGGTGGTAAATTATGATGAGAATAAATTAAGCAGTAAGGACATAATAAAGGCGGTTGAAGATGCAGGGTATTTTGCCAATTTAAAAGATGAAAGCAATTTTCGCAATTCGTCTGTCAATAAGGAGAGAAACCCCTTTGCCGAAGATTTAAAGGAGATGAAGAGCAGGCTTATCAGATCACTTTTTTTTATGATTCCCCTTTTTTATATTGCCATGGGACCTATGATGGGACTTCCTCAGCCTAAATTTTTGACGGGAAGAGAAAATCTGTTGATACTTGCCCTTACTCAAATGTTTTTGACCATTCCAATAATGGTAATTAACAGAAAATTTTATATAAGCGGATTTAGGGCTTTAAAAAATATGACGCCCAACATGGATTCGCTGATAGCTATGGGATCGGCGGCAGCCTTTGTCTATGGCGTCTATGTAATTTACAAAGTGGCCTACGGATTGTCCCATGGAAATATGGAGGTACTTCACCAATTTTCCCATGATTTGTATTTTGAATCTACGGGCATGATACTGGTACTTATCACATTAGGTAAGTATTTTGAAGCAAGGGCGAAAAGCAGGACCTCAGGAGCGATAAATGCACTAATGGATTTGACTCCTAAGTTTGTAAATATAGAAACGGATGGAAAGGAAACAAAAATTCCTCTGGAAGAAATAAAAAAGGGAGATATAGTTTTAATCAGACCGGGAGAAAACATACCCGTTGACGGAACAGTAATCTCCGGACACACTACCATAGACCAATCTGCCCTCACAGGAGAAAGCATACCTGTGGAGAAAAAGATAGGGGATAAGGTGATGTCCGCCACCACCAATAAAACAGGGTTTATAAAGTTTGAAGCAACTTCCAATTCAGAGGATTCCACCATTGCAAAGATAATAGAGTTGGTTGAAGATGCCAATTCGACAAAAGCTCCAATTGCAAAGCTTGCAGATAAAATATCGTCGGTCTTTGTGCCTGCGGTTATCATCATAGCCATAGTAACCTTTGCAGCATGGTATTATCTTTCAAAGGAGATGGAAATTTCTCTTGCAATGGCAATATCAGTACTTGTGATTTCGTGTCCTTGTGCTCTGGGACTTGCAACACCCGTTGCGATAATGGTGGGAACGGGAGTTGCCGCCAAGAAGGGAATATTGTTTAAATCCGCTGAAGCTTTGGAAAATATGCATGAAGCAACATCTGTATTATTGGATAAAACCGGCACTATAACAACAGGAGAATTTTCCGTGACAGATGTGGTAACTCATAAACTTCAAGAAGATAATTTTTTGAAAATTGCCGCAAGTATTGAAATAAATTCCGAACATCCCTTGGCTAAATCCATAGTCAAGTATGCTCGGGGAAAGGATATTGAAATAAAAGAACCTGAAAATTTCACCACGCTTTCGGGTTTGGGAGTAATAGCAAAAATCGATGGCAAAAGTTATTTAACGGGAAATGAAAAACTTATGCAGGAAGAAGATATTGAACTGGATAAATTTAAAGAACAGGCTGAAGAATTTTCCAAGGATGTAAAGACGCCAATATACTTTGCCGACGAAGATGGCATAATGGGAATTATCGCCCTACAGGATACAGTTAAAGAAGATTCAAAGAAGACAATGGAAACTTTAAAAGACAAGCAAATAAAGGTAAGCCTCGTAACAGGAGATAATTCAAATACTGCAGAGGCCCTCGGAAATAAACTTGAGATTAAAAATATTTATTCGGAGGTACTTCCACAAGACAAAGAAAAAATCGTAAGAGAGGAAATGGAAAAGGGAGAAAAAGTAATATTCGTAGGCGACGGAATAAATGATGCCCCTTCTCTTGCAAGAGCCGATGTGGGAGTTGCCATAGGAGCGGGAACGGATATAGCAATAGAATCGGCTGATGTGGTCTTAATAAGGTCTGAGCTGATGGATTTAGTGGTGGCAATCAATTTATCAAAGGCGACTATAAGGAATATAAAGCAAAATTTGTTCTGGGCATTTTTCTACAACACCATAGGAATTCCCGTAGCCGCAGGGCTGTTTTACAATTCCTTAGGATTAAAATTAAACCCCATGATAGCAGCTTTTGCCATGAGTATGTCATCTTTATTTGTAGTGGCCAATTCTCTAAGGCTCAACACCCTTAATTTTAAAGATTTAGCTAAATAATTCATGTTAAAGATTGCATATTTATATGTTATAATCAATACATGTGTAAAATTTTATAATATTAACAATAAGGAGTTGCTATGGATTACAAACAAAAATATAAAGAAAAATTAGTTACTGCGGAATTTGCCGCAGGATTGGTAAAAAGCGGAGATTATGTAGATTATGCATGGGCTGCACAAACCCCGGTTGCAATTGACAAAGCGCTTGCTAACAGAGCCGGAGAATTAAAGGATGTAGTAGTAAGAGGCGGAGTTCTTTTAGGTGTTCCCGAAATATTTAAAGCGGATCCTCAAGGAGACAGCTTTATTTGGTATTCATGGCATTCAGGAGGCCCCGACAGAGGCAGAATCAATACAACTGATGCGGGATTTTACAATCCCCTGAGATATTCGGAACTTCCGAGATACTATAGAGAAAACTCAAAGGTGGATATTGCTTTTATAGGTGTAACGCCCATGGATAAACACGGATATTTCAACATGGGATTAAATGCTTCCCACTTGATGGCTGTCGTCGAAACTGCAGATGTTGTAGTTCTTGAAGTAAATGAAAAACTTCCCGTTGCTCTGGGAGGATTTGAAAATGTCGTGCATATCGACCAAGTCGATTATGTAGTAGAAGGAGAAAATCCCGACTTGCTTGCATTACCCGCAGGTTCCTTTGGAGAAGTTGACAAAAAAGTAGCTGAATATATAGTTGCTGAAATTCCCAACGGAGCATGTCTGCAACTTGGAATCGGGGGAATGCCCAATGCGGTAGGTTCTCTGATAGCTGAATCTGATCTAAAGGATTTGGGAGTTCATACCGAGATGTTTATAGACGCCTTTGTAGATCTGTACGAAAAGGGCAAGATAACCGGAGCGAAGAAGAGCATCGACAGATTTAGACAAGTATATGCCTTTGCCGCCGGAACTCAAAAACTTTATGACTTTATAGATAACAACCCACAATGTATGTCAGCACCTATAAACTATACAAATGATGACAGAGTAATTTCCAAACTTGACAATTTTATCTCCATAAACAATGCTGTAAATGTTGATTTAGTAGGACAGGTTTCATCGGAATCAAGCGGGACCAAACACATTTCAGGAGCGGGCGGTCAATTGGATTTTGTCCTTGGAGCATATCTGTCAAAGGGCGGAAAGAGCTTTATATGCTTGTCATCTAAATTCTACAACAAAAAAACGGGCAAGGATGAATCGAGAATAGTCATGAATTTCCCAAAAGGTTCAGCTATAACAGTTGCCAGACCCAATACTCACTATATAGTTACTGAGCACGGAATATTCAACTGCAAGGGAAAATCAACCTGGGAAAGAGCGGAAGGCATAATAAATTTAGCATCTCCTGAATTTAGAGACGACTTGATAAAACAAGCCGAAGAAGCCGGTATTTGGAGAAAATCCAACAGGAAATAAACCATAAAACCTATCATTAATGATAGGTTTTTTTGAATAAAAATCAAAGAAAGAATTCCAATTAAAATTCATAACATGCAAAAATATAAACATTAAGGCAGGTGATAAGTTTGTCCATTACAGACTCCTTTAATAAAGAAAAAATGCTTGAGTTTTTTAACAGCGGGGCAACTATGCCCTACGAATTCAGGATAAAATCCTTAAAAAAATTAAAAAATGCACTGTTTAAATATCAAGATGAAATTGCAAAGGCAATAAAAAAAGATTTTAATAAATCCTACTTTGAAACATACATGACTGAAATCATGACCGTAAAAGACAGTTTGGATTATATGCTTAAAAACTTAAAATACTTAATGAAGCCAAAAAAAACACCCACATCTTTGTTACATTTCAAATCAAGCTCTAAGGTATTTTATGAACCCTACGGAATTGTGTTGGTAATTTCACCGTGGAACTATCCTGTGAACTTGAGTTTATCACCTCTTATAGGCGCTATAGCCGCCGGAAACTGTGTAGTTGTCAAACCTTCCTCAAAAACCAAGAACACATCTGTTGTTTTAGAAAAAACAATTAAAGAAATATATGAGCCCGACTATGTATGTGTGATTCAAGGTTCATCAGAGGCAACCCATGCACTTATAAATCAAAATTTGGACTATATAATGTTTACCGGTTCGGTGAGAGCGGCAAAGGAAGTGGCAAAGTCCGCATCGCAATACTTGACTCCCATGACCCTTGAATTGGGAGGAAAAAGTCCTGCGGTAATTTATGGCGACTGCAATTTAAAAAATGCGGCGCAGAGATTGACGTGGGGCAAATTTGTAAATGCAGGACAGACATGTATTGCACCCGATTATCTGCTTGTTGAAAAAAATGTTGTCAACCCTTTAATTAAGGCAATTAAGACTGCAATAATGAGCTTTTATGGAGAAGAACCGCTTTGCAGTGACGATTTGGCTTCCATAATAGATGAAAATAATTACCGAAGATTAAAATCTTACTTATCTCAAGGAGAAATTCTCTTTGGAGGTAGGTTTGAGGATTCAAAAAGAAAAATTGAACCCACTATATTATTCAATCCGAATTTGGACAGCAATGTCATGAAGGAAGAAATTTTTGGGCCTATACTTCCTGTAATTGCCTTTGAAAATTCAATGCAAACTGTGGAAATAATAAGATCAAGAGCAAAGCCCTTAGCGTTTTATTTATTTACTGAGGATAAAATAAGAATGGACAGTTATATTAAAAGCATGCATTTCGGAAACGGATGCATAAACGATACATTGATTCAATTTGCAAATGAAAATTTGCCCTTCGGAGGAGTGGGAAACTCGGGAATGGGGAAATATCATGGCAGATACTCCTTTGAAACCTTTTCAAATATCAAGGGAATTAGTAAAAAAACGGATAAATTTGACATAGATTTCAGATATCCGCCTTATACAGATAAAAAATTCAATATGCTGAAATATTTTATAAATAGGTTTTAATTGTAATCAAAGGGCTTGACCGATGTAAAATATAAATGTAAAAACAATGATACTTTAGAATTTTATAGTTTTATATAGAAAAAATTTCTGCTAAAATACTATAAAAATTTCAAATGGAAAATTTCAGTTTGAGAATTCTGAATAAGCAAAACCCTGCACATAGAGGCAGGGTTTTAAAACTATGATATTCAACTTATCAAATAATTATTTATAATGCTTTTTACTTTTCTGATCGGTCTTACTCTTATTGGCACATATATGTAATTTTTGACTGCCGTTTTGTACAATTCATAAACGGATTTTGCGAAATGTTGTTTTGAGTATTTTTTTGAACTTTCCAGCGCATTTTTTGACATTTGCTCTATCTGGTTTTCCTTTGAGAATATTCTTTCAATACTGTTTTTGAAATCTTCGTAGCTGTTTGAGAAATATCCGTTAAATCCGGGTTTCAATATTCCGTCAAGGCAATCGTCGTACTTGCACAGAAGAGGAAGTCCGTTTGCCAGAGCTTCTATATAAGTAAGCCCCTGTGTCTCCGATTGAGAGGCGCTTACAAAAACATCGGATAACTTGTAGTATTTATAAACCTCTTGGGGGTCTACCATACCTGTGAAGTAAATTTTTTTGTTGTTTGCGCACTTGCTCTTCAGCTCTTCTAAATAGGGACCGCCGCCCACTATTAACAAAATTAAATTTTTGTTATTTTTTTCATATTCCGTAAAATAATTTATTATCTCATCTATGTTTTTTTCTTCGGCAACTCTTCCAAGACTTAAAAGAATTTTATCTTTTTTGTCAATTCCCAGTTTTTTCTTTAAGGAATTTTTTTCTTCTTCCGAAAACTCTCTATTGAATTTATCTAAATCTATGCCTGTGGGAATTATTTTAATTTGATTTGTAAGTCCATATTTTTTCAAACTTTTGTAAACTTTATTTGTAGGGGCAATTATGTATTCGCAGGATCTGAGAAGATTTTTAAAAAATATGGACAGGAGATTTTTTCCGACTTTTTCGTGTTTTGAAACGTATCTTATATAGTATTCATACATAGTGTGGTATGTATGTACTATAGGTGCCTTTGTTCTGATAGCGATTATTTTTGCAAAATTCATGGTGGAGAATTCGCATTGGGTGTGGATTATATCGGGAGACCACTTTATCAACTTGGATATACACTTATCTTGAATGGCTACAGAGGCTCTCACATCGGGATAGACCTTTACGGGGAAAGACGAAACATAGTACACATCTCCTTCAATATGGCTTTTAAGCGTCTTTGAAAGAGTCAGTATTTTGACGTCCACACCGAGTTTTTTCAGTTCGCTGTATAGATTAACTACAGAAGTTACAACACCGTTTATTTGAGGTTTATATAAATCCGTGGTAATGAGTACTTTCATAATCTCCTCCTAATACTAAATATATTCTAACAAAGAAAGTATAAAAGATAAATCTTTTAAAAGTTAATATTGTATTAAGAATTTGTAAATTATATTTATCGGAGATTATAATATTTTTGGAACTCTTTGTATTTTTTCAAGTCTAATAGTGTGAGGAGGTAAAGATGGATAGAAATAAAAGCTTTCAGAATTTAATAAATGCCAGAGAAGATAGACTTTATAGGATTGCCTTTTCATATGTTAGAAATAAAGAAGATGCCTTGGATTGCCTGCAAAATGCGTTGTTAAAGGGACTTAACAGTTTTGACAATCTAAAGGATTACAACTACTTCGATACTTGGTTTATAAGAATATTGATCAACACCTGTCTGGATTGTATCAAGGACAGAAATAGCGATTTACCCCTTGAAGAATCCTTAAATGCATCGGACGTTCAAAGAGATTTGGAAGGTGTGTTGGATCTTTTAAAAACCATGGACGGACTTAAGCAAGAGGAGCGGGAAATAATATTTTTAAAATATTTCATGGGATATAAAAATGAAGAGATATCCGAAACTATGCACATAAAAACGGGAACTGTAAAAAGCAGGTTAAACAGAGTGATAACTAAATTAAGAGCGAAATTGTCGTGAGGAGGAAGAATATGGATTTGAAAAAATTGGACAATATCAAAGTTCCGGAAGAAGAAATAAGATATATAAAAGATAAAATATACGGCAAGAGAAAGAGCTATAGATTTAAATACGCAGTCGCATCTCTCGCCTTGGTATTTGCCATAGGATTTGCCTTTCCCGGATACACCAAGGATTTGCCTATATACAGAAATATCTATTCCCTCATAGGAATGGATAATTTCGGCGAAGCGGGAGATTTGGTAAATGCAGTCGACAATGACAAGGGCATAGAAATAAGAATAGTTGAAGCTGTGTATTCAAATAATACGGTGAGTTTCAGTTATGAGATAAAATCAGATGAATTTTTAGGCGAAGATATAACTTTAATGGAAGATTTTCAATATAAGAACAACAGATCTGACGGTTCCAGCGGCGCATCTTACTTTGAATATGTGGGAGATAACACCTACATAGGCTATGGGGAAAGACGAGAAGATTTCATTAAGAAAGATGTGACACCTCTGAAAACCAAGGTAAAAATAAGCAGAATAAATTCCCATAGTACGGGTAAGGAAGTAAAGGGTAATTGGGAATTCGATGTGGTCTTAAATCAAAAAAATGCACAACGATACAGATTTGATAAAGAATATGAAAAGAGCGGCTATGTTGCAAGATTAAATAATGTGTCCGTTGATGATCTGGGTACTGAATTCGACGTGACCATAACGAATAACTTGGGATTCGATGTTTTTGCCTACCACGATTATCCTATCCAATTAAAAACAGAATCAGGAGAAATTGTAGACATTAAACATGAAGGTGGCACAGGAAGAGAGAATATTATGAAGTCCTATTACAGATATGACGAAAAACTTAAAAAAGGAGAAGAATATACTCTAATTATAAGTTTATCAAAAAATAATGACGTGACATATTTTGAAACAAATGCAGATGGCACAGGAGACGTTAAAGAGGTTACAGCGGATTATGCTTATGATGAAAACTTTATCAATGCTCCACAGAATATCGTAATTGAAATTCCGGTAAAAATAGAATAAATAAAAAAATTTCATGAGTGAGGGCAAATCCTTGTAATTACAAGAATTTGCCCTTTTTAAACGTTGCGGTCTCATCAGACTAAACAATTAAGTCTTGAACAGTTTATAAAAAGTGTAGTATAATGTTTGCAAGACGTATATGTTATACATCTAATATTTATATTAATGGAGGAAAAGACATGAAAAAATCGAAATTTTTAGCTTTACTTTTGGTTATGGTCATGCTTGTATCAGCCTTGACAGCTTGTGGTGGAAAAGAAAACACTAACAAAGCTGATGGAGGAAATGCAGCTGAAACCAATACTGAAGAAGCTAAGGAAGAAACACCGGCTTCCGACTTTACTTCAATCGGAATCGGTACAGCGAGTATAGGTGGAGCATTATATGCTGCCGGAGGAGCACTTGTAAATGTTTGGAATGAAATCGGAGTTACTGCATCTGCTGAAGTAACCGGCGGATCAATACAAAACGTAAACTTGATTGAATCTGGAGAAATGCTATCAGCTATAATTTCTCAAGGTACTGCATATCAATCATCCTTAGGTGAAGGATTATTCGAAGGACAAGAACCTACTAAAAAATTAAGAGCGGGTTTCTGTATCCAACCGGCATATATGCACGCTTGGACAATGGATCAATCAGCTAAAGACTACACTGCCTTTGAAGGCAAAATAGCTTGTGGCGGTCCTGCAGGTGGTACATCGGATCAATATACAAAGAACGTACTTGAAATCCTTGAAATCAAACCTGAAAAGTTTGTAAATGCGGCATTCTCCGACTCTCCAAATATGTTAAGAGATAACCTCGTAGGTATATTCGGAAGCTCAATGGGAACACCGGCAAGTGCAGTTTCAGAATGTGCCAACACATTGGATGCAAAAATAATCGGTATTTCTCGTGAACAAGGAAAGAAAGTTATAGAAAAAATGCCTTTCTTCATGGAAGGTGCAATTCCTGCGGGAACATATCCCAATCAAGATGAAGACATTGAAACATTAGCTGACTATAACGTTTATTTCTTCAGCGACGATGTTCCTGAAGAAGTCGTTTACAACTTCATGAAAAAAGTATTTGAAAGCAAGGAATCTTTAGTTCAAGCCTTTGCAGGTTTTGAAACTATGGATATTGAACTTGTTGACAGTATAGTAATGCCACTTCACAAAGGAGCATATAAATTTTATGAAGAAATGGGAATGGAAATCCCTGAAGCAGCAATGCCTATAGATTAATTAATTTAAATTTCTGCAGAAAGGGGGAAAGATAATTGTTTGGAAAAAAGAAAAAAGAAGAAGTTGATGTAACAAGTTTTGATAAAGAAGCCAGTGCATCAAGGTCCTTATCTGACAATTATTTAAAATTTACTTATGTAATAGGATTTTTAATGACTATTTGGCAACTTTGGGTACTTTTTATATCACCTATGGATCCCTTTTTGGTGCGTTCGGTGCACGTTTCTTTACTTGCCATGCTCGGATTCTTTTATATAAAAGGATCCGACAATGCACCGTTGACCAAACCTTCAATAATAGATTTTATTCTATTTGCGGCAGCACTGAGCATTATATTATATGTGCTTACGGATTATGAAGGGATCGTAATAAGAGCCGGGGTTAATCCCAACCAGTGGGACGTATTATTCGGAACATTGTTAATAATATGCATAATGGAACTTTCAAGAAGAACTTCAGGACTTGCATTGCCGATAATTGCACTAATATTTTTGGCATATGGTTTATGGGGTTCAAAACTTCCGGGACTATTCAGTCATCCTGATTATTCTTATAAGAGAGTTATAAGCTTTTTATTCAGCGTACAAGGTATTTATAGTGAACCTGTAGGTGTATCATCAACCTTTGTATTTATGTTCATATTATTTGGTACCATACTTAACAGATCCGGTGGCGGCGAGGCTATTATAGACTTTGCGACAGCTTTAGCGGGAGGTCTTCGTGGAGGACCGGCAAAGGTATCTATATTATCAAGTTCACTTTTCGGAGCAATTTCAGGCTCTGCTGTTGCCAACGTAACGGTAACCGGTACATTTACAATTCCATTGATGAAAAAGACAGGATACAGTGCTGAATTTGCAGGGGCTGTAGAGGCTGTAAGTTCAACGGGAGGACAAATAACACCTCCGGTACTGGGAGCGGCAGCTTTCCTTATAGCTGAGGTATTGTCCGTAAACTATTCTAAAATAGTACTTGCCACTATTATCCCGGCACTTATGTATTATATAAGTTTATTTGCCATGGTAGACTTTGAAGCGGGCAAGAAGGGACTTTTAGGACTTCCCAAGAGCGAACTTCCAACATTTAAAGAAGTAGTGGGTAAGCACGGACTGCTTTTACTCCCAATAGTTGTATTGTTGTTTTTCTTGACAGTGGTGGGTTTATCTCCACTTAAGTCAGCAGCATATTCATGCGTATCAATAGTTATTTTTGGACTTATGCAAAAATCCACAAGAGAAAGAGTTATGCCCAAGAAGATGGCGGAAGCTTTTGCTCTTGCACCGAAGGACTTAATATCTGTTGCATCTACTTGTGCAACAGCAGGTATTGTAGTAGGAATAATGAGTTTGACAGGTCTTGGACACAGATTTGCGGTACTGCTTGTTGAACTTTCGCAAGGACATTTGATAATAGCATTAATGCTTACGATGGTTGTATCTATAGTTCTTGGAATGGGTGTACCTCCGGTTGCAGCTTATGCAATAGCCGGCACAGCCATAGGACCCGCTTTGATAGAAATGGGGATTCCTGCACTTGCAGCTCACTTATTTATATTTTATTTCTGTGCAATCAGTGTAATCACACCGCCTGTTGCTCTTGCAAGTTATGCTGCGGCTGCTCTTGCAAAGGCCGATATGTGGAAGGTAGGTATAACTGCATTTAGAATAGGATTAGTATCTTTCTTAATTCCTTATATGTTTGTATACAATCAAGCTTTATTGATGGAAGGTCCCGTACTGTGGATACTTCAGGCTTTCGTAACAGGTATAACAGGTTGTATATGCCTTGCTGCAGGAATGCAGGGTTGGATAGGAAAAACAATCACAAAGCCATTTAGGATACTTCTTTTAGCGATTGCATTTTTGCTCGTAGTACCTGAGATGATAACTGATATTATAGGAATAGTAGGAGTAATAATATTTGCACTTGCATATAAATCAGGAATAGCGGTAGCGAAAAAAGATAAAGAACCTGCTAAATAAAAATTATAATCAAAAAAAGAAACCTGAATTCAGGTTTCTTTTTTTGATTATTCTCCGTTGTAGTTAAGTCTATTTTTAAAATATCCGTCGGCGCAATATAAAGCTACACAGGGATTGTTGCCTGTAACTCTGTCTTTTACCACTACCGTTGTGCAAAGAGCCTTTGAAAATTTGGTAAATAAAGAATCGTGTCCGACGCACAGACCCATGATTATATTAAATTCAGTTTCCGCTTTGTTAAGTATCATTGCTTGTGCTACGGGGTTGCAAATGGGTTCGTATTCTCCCGGAGATAATTTTTCTTCTTCCGAAAGCACAGTAGATTTATCTATTGCTCCGGTTTTACAGATTGCAGATATTAAATCAACGCCGTTTTCTTTGTAGATTTTGGTTAAAATCTTTGCTTCAGGGATAAATCCTCCGCAAAAGGCAAGTCCTACTTTTTTAAACTTCATTCTCTTAATAAATACAAGTATTTCCTTTACTCTTGGCCAAACAGTATAACCGTCTCTTTCTATGAGACAGCTGTTTTGATAAAATTCTTTATATTCATCTGAATTTATTATGGCTACGGCTTCCTTGTAAAGTTCTTGATCTTCCATTGGACAAAACTGTGGAAGATTAGCATCACTGTTGGTTTCGCAGACATGTACTCCGCATATAGAACATTTTGAATCCACATAATCACCTCTAAAAAAATTATACCACAAGCAGCAGTAAATAGCTTTAAGAAAAAATATTTTAACTAAATATAAAATTTATTGCATTTGCAGGCTTTTTGTGCTAATATAATTAACTGTAACCGCTCGGATTAGGTTTAAAAACAGATTACCTATGACGGCGAGTCTTGATATTATGAGGAGGTGCTACAATGTACGCAGTTATTGAAACAGGTGGAAAACAATATACAGTTAAAGCCGGAGATAAGGTTAAGGTTGAAAAACTTGATGTAAATGAAGGCGAAAATGTAACTTTTGACAGAGTTTTATTTGTAGGCGGAGATGCTGTTAAAATCGGAAAACCCTATGTAGAAGGTGCCAAAGTAGAGGGCAAAGTATTAGCTCAAGCTAAGGACAAAAAAGTCATCGTTTACAAATACAAATCAAAGAAAAACGAAAGAAAGAAGAAAGGGCACAGACAACCTTTCACATTAGTTGAAATTGAAAATATTATCTGATGATAAGCATTGAAATTTATAAAAAGGACAATTTGTTTTTCGGCTTTAAAAGCCAGGGGCATGCTGATTACTCCAATGGAGAATACGATATAGTTTGTGCGGGAGTTTCCACACTTACTCAAACCTTGTATTTTTACCTGCAGGACAAAGGAATAACCGATGTTGAAGAGTCGCAAAAACAAGGATACTTATATTATAAAGTAAAAAAAAATATAGAAAAACCGGAGGTTCAAGCTGCTTTTGAGTTTATGCTAACCGGCCTTGAGCTTCTAAAGAACAATTATTCAAAATATATAAAATTAAAAATTATGGAGGTGCAAAATGATTAAGTTTGACTTACAACTTTTCTCTTCTAAAAAGGGAGCAGGATCTTCAAAGAACGGCAGGGACTCCAATTCCAAGAGATTAGGCGTTAAAAGAAGTGACGGACAATATGTAACTTCAGGAAATATAATCGTAAGACAAAGAGGCACTAAAATTCATCCGGGACTAAATGTAATGAAAGGAAAAGATGATACTTTATTTGCAGTTAGCGATGGAGTTGTTAAATTTGAAAGAAAAGGCAGAGGAAACAAGAAGATCGTTAGTGTTTATACAGAAGAATTAGCTTAAAGTCGTAGGTTCCTACGACTTTATTTTATATAGAGTCCTATATAAAATAACAGGATGTGATAAAGTGTTTATAGATGTGGCGAAAATTAGAGTAAAAGCGGGAAACGGCGGCAACGGAGCTGTGGCTTGGAGACGAGAAAAGTTCGAACCTGCCGGTGGTCCGGCAGGGGGAGATGGCGGCGACGGAGGCTCCGTAATAGTTATTACCGACACCGGACTTCATACTTTAATGGATTTTAAATATAAAAGAGAGTACAAAGCCGAAAACGGTGAAAATGGAATGAGCAAAAATAAATTCGGCAAAAAGGGAAAGGACATAATCCTCAGAGTACCTGTGGGAACCTTGATTAAGGATACGGAGTCCGGAGGGGTTATTGTCGATATGAAAGAACCTGCTCAAAGATATCTTCTCGCCGCGGGCGGAAGAGGCGGAAGAGGAAACTCCAAGTTCACCAGTTCCACAAGACAGGCGCCGTCCTTTGCCGAGGCGGGAAATGCAGGAGAGGCCAAAGACATAACTTTGGAGCTTAAACTCCTTGCAGATGTAGGGTTGATAGGTTTTCCCAATGTGGGTAAATCCACATTGTTATCTGTTGTTTCATCGGCAAGGCCCAAAATTGCAAACTATCATTTCACCACTCTTGAACCGAATTTAGGAGTTGTATCACTGGGAGAGGAAATGTCTTTTGTCATAGCTGATATTCCCGGGTTAATTGAAGGAGCAAGCGAAGGTTTGGGACTTGGAGATGAATTTTTAAAACATGTCGAGAGGACAAAGGTCTTAATCCATGTAATAGACATGTCCGGCAGTGAAGGAAGAAATCCCATATCGGATTTTTATAAAATAAATGAAGAACTGTATTCCTACAATGAAAAACTCTCTCTAAAACCCCAAATAATTTTTGCGAATAAAATGGATTTACCGTCGGCTGAGGATAATTTAAAGGAGTTCAAGTCGGAGTTTAATGAGAAGTATAAGATATTTTCAGGCTCAGCAGCCACTACCGAGAACTTAAATGATCTCATGAAGTACACTTTTACTGAGGTGCAAAAGTATGAAGATGCTTATGAAACTTATGACGAAGTCTTTGTTAAAAAAGAAAACACCGAAGATCCCATAAGAGTGTATATGGAAAACGGAGAATATATAGTAGATGGGCCATACATTGAAAAGTTGGTAAAGTCCACCAATTTTGAAAATTATGAATCACTTAAATACTTCCAGGAAAATTTGAGAAAAAACAATGTGGTTAAGAAACTTAAAGAATTGGGTGTAAGTGAAGGCGACAGTGTATTTATACTCGGTTTTGAATTTGAATTTTTTGAATAGAGGAATTTATGTTAAGGGGCAAAGAAAGAGCTTATTTAAAATCTTTGGCACACAGTGCCGATCCGCTTATGCAGATTGGAAAGGGCGGGCTTACCGATTCTGTAGTCAAACAATTGGATAAATTATTGGAAGATCACGAGCTTGTAAAGATAAGAGTGTTGAAAAACTCCCCTGTTATTGCAAGGGAAATAGTAGAGGAGATACTCAATGCCACAAATGCGGAATTTGTTCAGCAAATAGGAAACAAGCTTACGATATATAGAGAATCTAAGGAAAAGAAAAAAATAGAATTATAATGAAAAGATATGGAATAATAGGGGGAACCTTTGATCCGATCCATTACGGACACCTTATGATTTCTGAGATCATAAGAGAAGAAATGGATTTAGAAAAAATAATTTTTATTCCAACGGGAAATCCTCCTCATAAAAACGATATACTTAGTGCCGATGTCAGATTTGAAATGACAAATATCGCGGTCAAATCAAATAAATATTTTACGGTTTCAGATATTGAATCCAAAAAAAAGTTTGTGAGTTACTCTGTGGACACTGTCACGGAGTTAAGCCAAATCATCGATGGAAAACTCTATTTCATCATAGGGTCCGACACTCTTTTTCAGTTAAAAACCTGGAAAAAGTTTGAAGAACTTGCAAAGATTGTGGAATTTGTAGTCGCCATGAGACCCTCCTACATGTCGACAAAGTTACTGGAGCTGGAACTTGATTATTTGAGCTTCAAGTACGAAGCGAAGATAAATGTTGTGGAGATACCTCTTTATGAAATTTCCTCAACATTGATAAGAAACCGTCTTGCTCTCGGTCAAAGTGTCAAATATCTGATACCTGATGAATTAATTGAATTTATAGAAGAAAAAGGACTATATAAGACAAATGGAAGATCAAAAAAATGAGATAATTAGCATAGTAGGAGAAAAAAGATACGAACATATTTTAAGGGTTAGAGATGTAGCCATAGATCTTGCCAAAAACTACAACATAAGTGTTGAAAAAGCCGAGATTGCAGCATATTATCACGATTGTGCAAAGGCGACAACTCAGGATAAAATCTATGAACTCTGCAAAAAATACGGGCTAAAACTCAGCTACAAAATGCAAAAAGCACCGAAGATAATACATGCTCCCTTAGGTGCCATTATAGCGAACAAAAAGTTTGGAATAGAGGATAAGGACATTTTAAATGCGATAAAATACCACACTACAGGTAGAGAAAATATGTCCATGCTTGAAAAAATCATTTTCGTAAGCGATTACATAGAACCAAATAGAAAGTTCGACGGAATAGATGAAATTAGAAAACTTGCCTTTGAAAATATAGACATAGCTCTTTATAAGAGCTTAAATAACATGATAGGATATCTTTTATTAAAGGATGAATACATAGTTAGCGATACAATAGGGGCAAGAAATTATATTATGGAGAAGTATAAATGGGAAAATTCTTTAAAGCATTTATAATAACATTGCTTCTTATAGTTATATTTTTCTTTGGAATAATTGGCTATTTCTTGTTAAAAAACCATATTGAAAATCCGAGAGATTTTTTCAATGAAGTGGTGGAGTCCGACAACCATCTGACTTTTTTGTTGCTGGGTGTTGACAATTTAGATGTAAAAAATGCAGAAAACACCAGATCCGATACTATTATGCTTGTGAATATGGATTTGGAAATGGGTAAAGTTGATATAATTTCTATTCCTCGTGATACTTATGCAGGCTTAGAAGGCTATAAAAAGCAAAAGATAAATCACTTTTTCAATTACGGAGGCTCCGAATTAACTTTGCAAGCGGTGAATACTTTGTTAGATACAAATATTGAATACTATATGACAATAGATTATAAATTTGTACAGGAAATTGTAGATACAATAGGCGGAGTTGAAGTGAATGTGCCTGTAGATATGGTCTACAGTGATCCCTGGGCTGATCCGCCTTTAGAAATAAACATACCCGCCGGTTTGCAAACGCTCAATGGAGAAAATTCAATAAAATTCTTGAGATTTAGAAAGGGATATAAAGATGGATCCGATCTTTCGAGGGTGGAATCACAACAGCAATTCGTCTCGGCATTTATTCAAAAAATCAAAAAACCGGAAAGCTTGATAAAAACTCCCTTAATCATGAAAAGTTATGATAAATACACTATAAGCAACATACCTTTTTCAAAAATAGTTAAATCGGGATTGAATGTATTTAAATTTTCGTCAGAGAATATAAGTATGCAGACGCTACCGGGAGTGGCAGATTATAAAAATAATGTATCTTATTTTTTCGTAAATGAAAAGCAAACCGATGAATTGTTAAAGAATATGGGATTAAAATAAGGAGGCTAAATGGAAAATAAAAAACTTGAAATCATAATAGATGCATGTGAATCAAAAAAAGCTAATGATATTAAAGTCTTGGAAATAGGCTCTTTTAGCTCAATATCCGATTATTTTGTAATTGTAAGCGGAAATTCATCAACCCAGGTAGATGCCATATCCGATGAAATAGAATTTAAAATGGAAGAAGAAGGATATGAACTTTTAAATGCCGAAGGCAAAAACTCCATGAGATGGATAGTACTGGATTATGGAGATATAGTAGTTCATGTATTTCATAAAGACGAAAGAAAATACTATAATCTTGAAAGATTGTGGGAAAAAGATGACGAAACCAAAGAAAAATCGAAGGGAGAATGATAGATATGAAATTTTTATATACTGAACAAGCACCTGAAGCGGTGGGTCCTTACTCACAAGGAACGGAAGCTATGGGAATGATATTTACATCTGGACAATTGCCCATATTTCCGGAAACGGGTGAATTAATATCCGATGACATAAAAAAAGCCACCTTACAAAGTCTTAAAAATGTTGAAAATATACTTGAAAGCGTAGGCTCATCTGCTGAAAAGATAGTTAAGGTAAACATATATCTTACAGACATGAATGATTTTTCGGCAATGAATGAAGTTTATGCGGAATTCTTTGGAGAACACAAACCGGCAAGAAGCTGTGTAGAGGTTTCAAAACTTCCCAAGGACGGAATAATTGAAATAGAAGCAATTGCGCTAAAATAAACCTTAGTTTCAGTATTTTTGTTGACTTAAATAAATGATAATGGTAAAATATTACAGTATTTGATACTCTTAAAACTACCTAACATAATAGGTAGTTTTAGTTGTGTATAGATAGGAGGTGCTCATTTGAATACAGTGGTGGGCACGAAACAAGTGAAGAAAGCCTTGAAGGAAGGCACGGTTAAAGAAGTTTTCATAGCTGAGAATACAGATATCGGACTTAAAAACAAGTTAGTAGCTCTTTGCGAAAAATATGAGGTAAAGATAAGCTACATGGACACAAAAAAAGAGCTTGGAGAAAACTTTGGAATAGGTATTAATGCGGCAATAGCTGCAATATTAATATAAAATAAAAAATAGGAGGTGCATGAATGCCTACAATTAATCAATTAGTAAGAAACAGCAGAAAGAAAATCAAATCTAAATCTAAATCACCGGCACTTGATGTGAATTACGATGCTTTGAAAAAGGAAGAGACAGAAGTCAACTCTCCACAAAAAAGAGGAGTTTGCGTTGCCGTTAGAACTGTTACTCCTAAGAAGCCGAATTCAGCTCTTAGAAAAGTAGCCAGAGTTCGTCTTACAAACGGACATGAAGTCATGGCTTATATTCCGGGAATAGGACACAATTTACAAGAACATAGTGTTGTTTTAATTCGTGGAGGAAGAGTAAAGGATCTTCCCGGAGTTAGATATCACATCATCAGAGGAACACTTGACACTTCAGGAGTAGACAGCAGAAGACAAGCTAGATCTAAATACGGTACAAAGAAACCGAAGAAATAATTTGATTTATATTCTTATATATAGATTTTTGGCTTTTACGGAATTAACCGAGTACCAATGAATCGACTATATAGTTAAGGAGGGAAGATTATGCCAAGAAAAGGACATATTCAAAAAAGGGAAGTTATGGCCGATCCCAAGTATGATAATGTCGTCATAACAAAGCTTATAAATAATATAATGCTTGACGGCAAAAAAGGTACAGCGCAAAGAATAGTTTATGGAGCTTTTGATTTCATAGAAGAATCAACAGGAGCAGATGCGATAGAAGTATTTGAAAAGGCACTTAACAATGTAATGCCTGTACTTGAAGTAAAGGGAAGAAGAATCGGAGGCGCAACCTATCAAGTTCCTATGGAAGTTAGACCGGAAAGACGTCAAACTTTAGGGCTTAGATGGATTGTAAAATATGCCAGAGCAAGAGGCGAAAAAACAATGACAGAAAGACTTGCTAAAGAAATCCTCGATGCTTCTAACAGCTTGGGCGGCAGTGTGAAGAGAAAAGAAGAAATGCATAGGACAGCAGAAGCTAATAAAGCCTTTGCTCACTATAGATGGTAAAAGGAGGATAGCCGAATGGCTCGTGAAATACCATTAGAGAAAGTTAGAAACATAGGTATTATGGCCCATATAGACGCAGGTAAAACCACTACCACTGAGCGTATTTTGTACTACACCGGTAAAATCCATAAAATCGGTGAAACTCACGAAGGTGCAGCGCAAATGGATTGGATGGATCAAGAGCAAGAAAGAGGAATAACGATCACCTCAGCTGCTACTACTGCATATTGGAAAGGCTATAGATTTAATATTATAGACACTCCGGGACACGTTGACTTCACAGTGGAAGTAGAAAGATCTCTTAGGGTTCTTGACGGCACAGTTGCATTATTTGACGCCAAAAGCGGTGTTGAACCCCAATCTGAAACGGTTTGGAGACAAGCGGACAAATACGGAGTTCCCAGAATTGCACATATAAACAAGATGGATGTTACAGGAGCTGATTTTTTCAGATCGGTTGAAACCATAGCTAAGAAACTCCAAGGCAATCCCGTTCCTATTCAAGTCCCCATGGGAGCTGAAGAAAACTTCGTAGGAATGATAGATCTTGTGGAAATGGTTGCCGAAGTTTATAAAAATAAAGAAGGCACAGAAATAGAGATCGGCGAAATACCTGAAGAATATCTTGAAATCGCTCAAAAAGAAAGAGAAGAAATGATTGAAAAGGTAGCTGAATTTGATGAAGATTTGATGATGGCTTATCTGGAAGGAGAAGAAATCAAAAATGAAGATATCAAAAGAGCTATCAGAAAGGGAACATTAGCTGTAAAGATGACACCTGTTACATGCGGTTCCTCTTATAAAAATAAAGGAGTTCAACTACTTCTTGATGCAATTGTGGATTATCTTCCATCACCGTTGGACATTCCTGCAATAAAAGGGATAAAAATGGAAGATGAAACAGTGGAAATTGAAAGACACCCATCAGATGATGAACCACTTTCAGCACTTGCATTTAAAATAGTAACAGACCCCTTCGTGGGTAAACTTGCTTACTTCAGAGTTTACTCGGGAACTTTGAAATCAGGATCTTATGTTCTGAACTCTACAAAGAAAAAGAGAGAAAGAATAGGTCGTATTTTGTTGATGCATGCTAATAAACGTCAAGAAATTGAAGAGGTTTATGCAGGAGAAATAGCTGCGGCTGTAGGTCTTAAGGATACCACAACGGGAGATACGCTATGTGATGAAAAGGATCCTGTAATTCTGGAAAAAATGGAATTCCCCGAACCTGTAATATCAGTTGCAATAGAACCTAAAACCAAGGCATCACAAGATAAAATGGCAATTGCCCTTCAAAAGCTTGCTGAAGAAGATCCAACTTTCAGAACTTATACAGACGAAGAAACAGGACAAACCATAATAGCGGGCATGGGAGAATTGCACCTTGATATAATTGTTGACAGAATGCTAAGAGAATTCAAAGTAGAGGCAAACATAGGTAATCCGCAAGTATCTTATAGAGAATCAATCACCAAACCTGCAGAAGGCGAAGGCAAGTATGTACGTCAATCAGGAGGTCGTGGACAATACGGTCATGCGAAGATAAAAGTTGAACCGCTTAAACCGGGCGAAGGTTTCGTATTTGAAAATGCCATCGTCGGAGGAGCGATTCCAAAAGAATTTATTGGACCTACACAACAAGGTATTGAAGAAGCGATGAAATCAGGTATACTTGGTGGATATGAAGTACTTGATGTAAAAGTAACACTTTATGACGGATCATTCCACGATGTCGACTCTTCAGAAATGGCATTTAAAATTGCCGGTTCAATGGCACTTAGAGATGCTTTTTCTAAGGCGGACCCCGTACTTCTTGAACCTACAATGAAGGTTGAAATTACTACTCCGGAAGAATACATGGGAGATGTAATCGGAGATATAAACTCAAGAAGAGGAAGAATGGAAGGCATGGAATTAGTAGGAAATGCCCAAATAGTAACATGTTATGTTCCTCTTGCAGAAATGTTCGGATATGCAACCGCACTCCGTTCAAACACTCAAGGTAGAGCGACATACTCAATGCAATTTGATCACTATGAACAAGTGCCTAACTCAATAAGAGATGAAGTACTTGAAGGAAAAAATAAAAACTAATTCTTAGGAGGATTATAATGGCAAAAGCTAAATTTGAAAGAACCAAACCCCACGTAAACATAGGTACAATAGGACACGTAGACCACGGAAAAACAACACTGACAGCAGCAATAACCCTTGTAATGAACAAAAGATACGGCGGAGGAGAATTCGTAGACTACGCCCACATAGACAAAGCCCCGGAAGAAAGAGAAAGAGGAATCACCATCTCAACCTCACACGTAGAATACGAAACACCAAACAGACACTACGCCCACGTAGACTGCCCGGGACACGCCGACTACGTAAAGAACATGATAACAGGCGCAGCACAAATGGACGGAGCAATCCTTGTAGTATCAGCAGCAGACGGACCAATGCCCCAAACAAGAGAACACATACTATTAGCAAGACAAGTAGGCGTACCCCAAATAGTAGTATTCCTAAACAAAGAAGACCAAGTAGATGACGAAGAACTAATCGAATTAGTAGAAATGGAAGTAAGAGACCTACTATCAGAATACGACTTTGACGGAGACAACACCCCAATCGTAGTAGGAAGCGCCCTAAAAGCCTTAGAAGACCCGGACGGAGAATGGGGAGACAAAATAGTAAAACTGATGGAAGAAGTAGACGCCTACATTCCCGAACCGGTAAGAGACGTAGACCATCCCTTCCTAATGCCCGTAGAAGACATCTTCTCAATCACAGGAAGAGGAACAGTAGCAACAGGAAGAATCGAAAGAGGCACAGTAAAAGTAGGCGACAACGTAGAAGTAGTAGGCCTAACAGACGAAAAAAGAACAGTAGTAGTAACCGGAGTAGAAATGTTTAAAAAACAATTAGACGACGCAAGAGCCGGAGACAACATCGGAGCCCTACTAAGAGGAGTACAAAGAAGCGAAATCGAAAGAGGGCAAGTCTTAGCAGCCCCCAACTCAATAAAACCCCACACAAAATTCCAAGCAGAAGTATACGTACTGACAAAAGAAGAAGGCGGAAGACACACCCCATTTTTCAACGGTTATAGACCACAATTCTACTTCAGAACAACAGACGTAACAGGCGACATCCAACTCCCCGAAGGAGTAGAAATGGTAATGCCCGGAGACAACGCAACCTTCACAGTAGACCTGATCACACCCATAGCAATGGACGAAGGCTTAAGATTTGCAATAAGAGAAGGCGGAAGAACAGTAGCATCAGGAGTAGTAACAAAATTACTATAATAATAGAAAGACTAAAAGACACCTATAGGGGTGTCTTTTTTTATTTAAAAATTCAAGGGATATTAGATGATTCTATTGAAGCGGCTATTGCTTGTGTAAAAGTGTATGTAACAAAAGATGGGAGGTAATATTTTGAATATAAGTGTTGAAAAAACAAAAGATATGTACAGGACTATGCTGAAAATTCGAAAATTTGAAACCAGAGCAAAGGATTTGTTTGCTGAAGGAAAAATTCAAGGTTTCGTTCATTTGTACATAGGCGAAGAAGCTGTTGCTACAGGTGCTTGTGCGAATTTAAATCCGGACGACTACATTACTTCTACCCACAGAGGACACGGACATATTATTGCAAAGGGTGGAGACATGAAATATATGATGGCGGAACTTTTTGGCCGCGAAACTGGATATTGCAAAGGCAAAGGTGGCTCCATGCATATTGCTGATGCTACAAAGGGAATTCTCGGAGCTAACGGAATTGTCGGAGCTGGACAAAATATAGCAGTAGGAGCTGGAACAGCAATTAAATACAAGGGAACAGATCAGGTCTGCGTATGCTTTTTTGGGGATGCTTCCACTAACCAAAGTACTTTTCATGAGGCGTTAAACTTAGCAAGTATTTGGAAACTACCTGTAATATTTGTATGTGAAAATAATGGTTACGGTATTTCTGTAAGTCAAAAGAGACACCAAGCAATAACTGATATTTCCATAAGAGCTAAATCCTATAATATGCCCGGTATTACAGTTGATGGAAACGATGTATTTGCTGTTTATGAAGCAGTAAAAGAAGCTGTATCCAGTGCCAGAAAAGGTCATGGTCCAAGCTTGATCGAGTGTAAAACTTATAGACAAAGAGGACACTTTGAAGGAGATATGACTGTATATAGAAGCGATGAGGAATTAGAATTTTGGATTAAGAAAGATCCTATTCCAAGAATGGAAAAATATCTTTTAGAAAATAATATTTTTACTGATGAAGAAATAGAAGAAGAAAATAAGATTGTCGATGAGATGATAAAAGAGGCTGAAGAATTTGCAAATAATACTCCTTTCCCTAAAGAGGAGTCGGCACTTGAAGATGTTTATACCGATCTTGTAGAGGAGAGAAGAATAAGATGAAAAAAATGACATATGCAGAAGCTATTAGGGCGGCAATGAGTCAAAGAATGAGAGAAAATGAAAATGTATTTCTTTTCGGGGAAGATGTAGGCCTTTTTGGAGGATGTTTTGGTGTATCTGCAGGAATGTTTGAAGAATTTGGAGAAAAAAGAGTAAGAGATACGCCGATTTCTGAAGGTGCCATTATCGGAACAGCGGTTGGATCGGCAGCATGCGGACTAAGACCTATTGCAGAGTTAATGTTTATTGATTTTCTAACAGTAGCTATGGATCAGTTGGTAAATCAAGCAGCTAAGATGAGGTATATGTTTGGTGGAAAAATTTCTCTTCCCATGGTAGTGAGAATGCCGGCAGGTGCCGGAGGGATGGGAGGAGCAGCTCAACACTCTCAAACTTTAGATGCTTGGCTAACTCATGTTCCGGGTCTTAAGGTTATTTATCCATCCAATGCACAGGATGCTTACGGTTTGATGCTTTCAGCGATAGATGATGATAATCCCGTTATTTTTATAGAAAATAAGGTATTATATTCTGTAAAAAGCGATGTAGAAGATGAGGTAAAACCTATTCCCATAGGCAAGGCTAAGATTTGTAGAGAGGGTTCAGATGTGACTATTATATCCTATGGTCGTCAGATCTTAGATGCTCAAAAGGCGGCTGAAGAATTAGCTGAAGAAGGAATAGAAGCCGAAATCTTAGATTTAAGAAGTTTATATCCTTTAGATAAAGAAAGTATTTTTAAATCTGTTGAAAAGACCAATAAAGTTGTTTTAGTCAGTGAAGAGGCAAAAAGAGGTGCATATATGGGAGATATTGCATCTATAATTGCAGAAGAATGCTTCTTTGATTTAGATGGTCCAATTAAGAGAATAGGCGCTTTAAATACACCTATTCCATTTTCCGCCGTTTTAGAAAATTATGTATTGCCAAATGAAAGAGATATAGTACTTGCGGTAAAATCCTTATTTTAATTAAATTGAAAAGGCATACATATATTAATATATGTATGCCTTTTTAAAATAGGAGGAATAATGAAATCTATAGGAATAATAGCTAATCCGGCTTCAGGTAAAGATATTCGAAAATTAGTTTCACATGCTACAGTAATTGATAACAATGAAAAAATTAATATTGTAAAGAGAATTATATTAGGAGCTCAGGCTTTGGGGATTGAAAAAGTATATATAATGCCGGATTTTTATAATATTGGATATGTTGTAGAGGAACAATTAAAACTAATAGGAGAACTTAAGTGTGAACTTGAGATTATTGATATAAAACAAACTGATAGCATAAAAGACAGCCAAGAAGCTACAAAATATATGAGCGAAGTTGGAGTAGGATGTATTTTAGTATTAGGTGGAGATGGAACTAATCGAGCTGTGGCCAAAGTGATTGATGATGTTCCTATTATATCTATTTCAACAGGAACCAACAATGTTTATCCGGAAATGTTAGAAGGTACAGTAGCAGGAATTGCTGCAGCCGCTTTGTTATCTGAAAAGTTCAATTCAGATAAATTCATACATAAGGATAAGAGAATTGAAATTTATAAAGAAGGTGAACTTGTTGATATTGCCCTTGTAGATGCAGCTATATCCACTGAAAATGTAATTGGTTCAAAGGCAATTTGGAACCATAGGAATATAGAAAAGGTCATAGTTTCAAGAGCTCATCCCGATTCTATAGGGTTTTCAGCAATTGTAGGCTGTAAGAAAGTTATAGAAGTTACTGATGATTTTGGTGCAGTTGTCGATTTGAATTCAGTAGGATCGAAAATATATGCTCCAATTGCAGCAGGAGTAGTTACAGAGATAATAGTTTCTGAACCTCGTATTTTAAAATTGGATGAAGATTACCATTATAAAACTAACTACAAGGGAACCATCGCCTTAGATGGAGAAAGGGAAATACAATTTTTTGAAAATCAAGAGTTTGTGTTTAGAATTACAAGAAATGGACCAAGAAGAGTAGATGTAAAGAAAATTTTAGAAAATGCACAAAAAAACAATTTTTTTAATGTTTAAGGAGGTATAAATGGGAAATTTTATCGTTATGCCTAAGATGGGCCTTACAATGAAAGAGGGAAATATTTCTAACTGGAGAAAAAAGGAAGGAGAAGAAATAAAAAAAGGAGAAGTCATTTTTGATGTGGAAACAGATAAGTTAACAAACGAATTTGAATCTACAATTTCCGGAATACTAAGAAAAATTATAGTATCTGAAGGCAGTGCTCCTGTAATGGCTCCTGTTGCTATTGTATCCGATACAGCAGATGAAGATATCAGTGATTTATTAAAACAGGCAGGGGGAGAAAAACAAGAACAAATTACTGAAAAGCCAAAGGAAGCGGCAGAAGAAAAAGAAGCGGATAAACCGATTAAAGCCAGAGTTAAAGCATCTCCTAAGGCCAGAAAAACTGCAATGGAGCTTGGAGTTGATATTAATTTAATAGAAGGAACCGGACCATCTAATTCTATAACAGTAGATGACGTCAAAAGATATAAACAGGATATAAAACAGGAAAAGAAGGCTTCACCTACGGCAAAAGTCATAGCAGATAAATTAGGCGTAGATATTAATGACATAGAAAAAGATTCCAGAATTATGAAGAAAGATGTTTTAGATTATAAGAAAACTTTAGAGTTGGAGAAATATGCAGAGCCTAAAGAAGAAAGAAAAAAAATGACCAACATGAGAAAGATTATAGGAAAGAGAATACTGGAAAGCAAAAATATTTCTCCATCTGTAAGTTATAATATCAAGGTAGATGTTTCTGCACTTAAAAAATACAGAGAAGATGTCAAGGATATAGTTAAAGTTTCATATAATGATATTTTAGTTAAAATTTTAAGTAAACTGCTAATCGATTTCCCCTTGCTAAATGCCAGCATCGAAGAAGATCAGATTATTACAAGAAACTATGTAAACATGGGAGTGGCGGTTGCATTACCCGAGGGTTTAATAGTTCCTGTGGTAAAATATGCTAATAAAAAAGGATTAAAAGAAATTTCACAAGAAATTAAAGAATTGTCAAAAAAGGCAAGAAATAATGAGTTAAGCCCGGATGATTTAAAAGGCGGAACATTTACTATAAGCAATATAGGCATGTATGGAGTGGATTCATTTACCCCTATTATAAATCAACCTGAATTAGCCATTTTAGGTGTAAATGCCGTCAAAGATGAAGTTGTTGTAGAAAATGGAAATATTGTGATAAAACCGATGTTAAATTTGAGTTTAACAGCAGATCATAGGGCGATTGACGGAGCGGTTGCTGCAGAATTTTTATCTACCCTGAAGAAGTATATAGAAAATCCTGCCCTGATGTTATTATAAATTTTAATTGGAGGTGAAAGGATGAAAATAGTCATTATTGGCGGAGGCCCCGCCGGTTATGTAGCAGCTATCAGAGCTGCTCAATTAGGAGCGGAAGTAAGCCTGATAGAAAAGGATAAACTCGGCGGAACTTGCTTAAATAGGGGTTGTGTGCCCACAAAATTTCTTCTGCGCACAGCTGAAGAGTTTGATAATGCAAATGAAAACTTTGAACAAATGGGAATTAAGGTTTCAGATGTAAAATTAGATTGGGGAAAAGTTCAAGAAAGAAAAGAAGCGGCAGTAAAACAATTAGTCAGCGGAGTTGATTTTTTATTAAAAAGCAATAAAGTAGAAAAAATATACGGTAAAGCCAAGTTCAAATCAAAAAATGAAATACTTGTAGAAGGAAAAGATGGGGAGATAATTGTCTATTTTGATTATGCTATTATAGCAACAGGCTCAAAAACATCTCTTATCAATATAGAAGGGGCAAACTTACCGGGCGTTATAACCAGCGATGAAGTATTATCTCTTGAACAAGTTCCTAAGAGCATGGTAATTATCGGTGGAGGGTTTATAGGCACAGAAATAGCAAGTATTTATTCCAGACTTGGCTGTAAAATAACAATTGTAGAAATGCTACCAAATATCATTGCCAATATGGATAAGGATATCGTAGAACCTCTAAAAGAAGAAATGGGACAAAAGGGTGTAGATATCTTTGTAAATACAAAAGTTCAGTCAATTGCAAAATCAGGAGAAACTTTACAGGTAAATATAAAAAACGAAAATCAAGAAGATATGGTTATATCGGCGGAAAAAGTCTTAATGGCCGTGGGAAGAAAGCCTGTTGTTGAGGACTTAAATTTAGATGAACTCAACATAAAAGTAGAAAGAGGAAGAATAATTGTAGATGAAAAATACAGGACTAATGTAGAAACTATATATGCAGTAGGTGATTGCATAGGGAAAACTATGCTTGCTCACGTAGCATCAGCTCAGGGAATAGCTGCCGTAGAAAATATTATAAAAAATAAATCGGAAATTGATTTTAGAACAATAACTCATTGTGTATATACAAAACCTGAATTGGCAAGTGTAGGATTGACGGAAGCTCAGGCAAAAGAACAGGGATATAATATTTTAGTAGGGACAGCTCCGATGTATGTAAACTCAAAAGCGTTGATAGAATCACAGACAGAAGGCTTATGCAAGTATATAGCGGATAAAGCCACAGGTGAAATTTTGGGTCTTCATATTGCCGGACCTCAAGCTACGGAGTTTATTGTAGAAGGGGCTCTTGCCATTAGACTTGAGGCAACAGTAGATGAAATTATATCCACTATTCATGCACACCCAACGGTTTCAGAAATTTTAAGTGAGGCTGCAAGTGCAATATATGGAGAGTCTATAAATATGCCGAAGGCATGAGAAATTGCTTAGAAAAAAGTGACTTATTGGGAGATTTTTATATATGCTCTACTTGGAAACAGGATCAACTGATCCTTACTATAATTTAGCATTTGAAGATTATGTGCTGTCAAACAAAAGAGATGAAAATTATTTAATTCTTTGGCAAAATAAAAACACAATTGTAATAGGAAAAAATCAAAATCCAAGGGCTGAGATAAACTATGAATATTTAAAGGGTAAAGATGTCAAAATAGTTAGAAGAAAAACAGGTGGCGGAGCGGTTTATCATGACTTGGGAAATTTAAACTATTCATTGATAGTAGAGGCCGATGATTCTGAAAACCTGATTTTTAAAAATTTTATGAAACCCATGCTTGATTGTTTGAAAAATTTAGGATTAAAGGCAGAAATTTCAGGAAGAAACGACATAGTAATTGAGGGTAAAAAAGTATCAGGTACCGCACAAAGACTGTTGAAGGGACGACTTTTAAATCACGGAACTTTATTATTCAATTCGAATCTATTGGAAGTAGCTGATGCCTTAAATGTAGATCCAAAAAAATACAAATCAAAGGGTATAAATTCTGTTAAGTCCCGTGTAGGGAATATATCTGAGTTTCTAAAGGAAGAAATGACACTTAAAGAATTTTGGTTATACATAAGAAATTACTTTATTGAAAATTCATCCCAAATAATAGAACTTTCCAATAAGGAAAAAGAACAGATAAGAGAATTAGCAGATGAAAAGTACAGTGATTGGAATTGGAATTTCGGCAGTGCTCCAAAGTTTAACATTCACAATAAAAGATATTTTAAAATGGGAATATTGGAAATATATGCTGAAGTAGAAAAAAGCAGAATAAAAAATATAAAGTTTTTTGGAGATTATTTGGCTCTTGTGGATGATGCGGATCTGAGAAAAGAATTAGAAGGTGTTAAATTTCAAGAATATGAAGTAAGAAAAATTATTGAAAAATATGATGTAAAGTCAATTTTTGGATCTATTGAAATAGATCAAGTATTAGATACTATTTTTAACAGAACAGGATAAGAGATTTCTAAAATATTTATAGACTACTATTTAAAAAAGTTGTCTAAATTGTCGGGAGCCCGGGTTTCACCGGGTTCCTTTTTATATTCAATCAGTAATTTACTTTGCTTTTTTGTGTTGATTAAATTTTGATATATTTGCATTTTAAGTTTAATTTTTTGCAATGAATCCTATCGATATTTACATTTTACTAAGATAATTGTATTCTTTTGAAAAAGCAAATTATAAAAAATAAACTTTAAGAGTTTTCATTTTAATATCTTAACAACTGTGATATATTAAAAAAATATGAATGAAATATGAATGAAATAATGCTTTTATTTACTGAAGGAGAATTTTATTATGATGAACACAAAACACATTGCAGGCAGGTATCAGAAACCTATTTCTACACCCATGGGAGATTCGGCGGGATTTTTAAGGATGTATCCTGATTTAATTAATTTTTCCTTGGGAGATCCCGATGTGACAACTCCCGAGATAATAATAGATAATGCCTATAGGGATGCATTGGCGGGGCATACTCATTATACAGATTTTTACGGAGATCCGGAACTCATAAGAGAGATTTTGAAATTCTATAAAGAGGAATATAATTTTGACATAGAGTATGAGCAAGTAATGGTCACAACATCGGCTTGTCATGGAATGTGGTTAGTTCTTGAAGCTATTTGCGATCCGGAAGATGAAATAATAATTCCCACTCCGCACTTCACTCCCTATCCATATCAAGTTAAACTCTGTGGAGGCAAACCTGTATTTCTTGAAACACATGAAGAAGACGGATTTCAAATTGATGTGGACAATCTTGAAAAAGCGATCACTAAGAAAACAAAGGCTGTAATAATCAATACTCCCAATAACCCCACAGGAGCATGTCTTAACAGAGAAAAGTTAATTGAAATTGGAAAACTCGCAGAAAAATACGATATATTGATAATTGCAGATGATATTTACACAATTTACAGCTATGCGGAACCCTTTGTCCCCATAGGTACACTTGAGTCTTTCTTTGACAGGACTATAACTCTTCGTTCCTTTTCAAAGGATTATGCAATGACCGGTTGGAGGCTTGGATATGTCGTGGCTCCGAAAAATCTGGTAAAGGTGATTAAAGAAATAAACGAAAACAATGTATTTACTGCACCCTCCGTATCCCAAAGAGCAGGCATTGCAGCTCTTAGAAACAGAAAAAGGGTTCAGCCATCCCTTGTAGAAGAATTTAAAAAGAGAACTTTTCACGCCTATGATAGGTTAAAAAAACTTAAAAATGTAAAAATTTCCGAGCCTAAGGGAACTTTTTATTTATTTCCAAACATAAAAGCTACAGGACTGTCTTCGGATGAAATTGCGGAAGTGCTTTTAAAGGAAGCTCAAGTTCTGATTCTTCAAGGTAATGCCTTCGGAGCTGCCGGAGAAGGTTATATAAGAATTGCTGTAACGGTTGATTCGGATATGATAGACACAGCTTTTGACAGAATAGAAAAATTAAAATATTTCAGATGATTTATTTACACGATGAAAACACGTTGAAGCCCCAGTACAAACAATTTAAACTCCGTCCCGAAATTCTATAAGAGATTCTTTAAGTTTAATATCCAAAAGGAGCAATAACATGAAAAATCCAAGATTTTTAAGAACAATAATGTATGCAATGATAATCTTCGGATATATTATTGTAGGTGTATCAGGTATAGTATATGGGATAGAACAAATTCACCCACTATTCATAGCTGGTATAATTTTGACACTAATTGTTGTTGTATTTGGAGCTGTTCTTGTTAGATGTCCATCCTGTCATAAAGCCTTACTATTGAAAGGGCAATTAGGAGATTATTGTCCAAATTGTGGCGAGAAGATATAAGGTCGACGAATCTGATAGCGGCTTGCAAAGTAGAGAGTGGTAAGCGAGACCAAAGGTCCCTCTCATCTCTGTTGTTATTCTGATGGTTAGAAATTGAAATATGTTATAGCAATTTAACATTAAATACGAAAAGGGTGAAAAACATGAAACAAATTTTAAATGTACTTGCTGAAATGTCTAATGAGACCAAAGCATTTTTAATTATTGGCGGGGTTATTTTAGGTTTTGTTGGTTATTATTTAACTACCATTTAATCTCTAAATTAATTTTGATTGGTAGATGTTACATAATACTATTAATTAATATTAATTAAAATTCATTCCTGTAATGTTTGTAGTTTTTTTATTCATAGTGTAAAATCTTTTGTGTAAACATCCATAGACCAAGATATAGAAAAAGAGGTCCCTTTCTTGTAAAATTTTGTTAACGAGACAAAAACCTCATGTAGTCGAAGCCAATAAAGAAATGAATGAAGATAGTGCAAGAAAAATGATGATGGAATTTTTCCCAACTCTAAAAAGATGGAAGGAGTAAAATATTATGCCAAGACCAACGACAAAAAATGATTTAATGGCTGCTGCTAAAGAAAACTATGAAAAGTTAAATTTATTTATCTCAAAGATGACCGAGGAAGAGCTAAATACACCCTTTGATTTCTCAAAAGATGAAAAGAAAAAAGAAGCCCATTGGAAAAGAGATAAGAATCTAAGAGATGTTTTAATCCATCTCTATGAATGGCATCAGCTTGTTTTGAATTGGGTAGATTCCAATCAAAAGGGAGAAGAAAAACCGTTTTTGCCTGAACCATATAACTGGAAAACTTATGGAGATATGAATGTAGAATTTTGGAAGAAACATCAAAATACTTCTCTTGAAGATGCAACTAAAATGTTTCATAAATCCCACAGAGATGTTTTAGAATTGGCTGAAAAATTTACAAGTGAAGAATTGTTTTCCAAAGGTGTCTATAAGTGGACTGTGGGTAGTACACTGGGTTCCTATTTTGTAAGTGCCACTGCAAGCCATTATGACTGGGCTATAAAAAAGTTAAAAGCTCATCAGAAAAATTGTAAATTAAAATAGTTGGGATGGGATGGTAAAGCGCATTTTAAAAAGGTAAAAGGAATACTACCTTCAAAAAATGCAATGAATTTGTTCAGAGGCTGCACTCATGGATGTATTTACATCGATTCAAGAATTAAATGCTAACAGCGAACCATAAATTTGAAGATGTAGAAGTAAAGGAAAATGGCATTTTCCTCTTGGAGGAAAGCCTAAAACGAAAGCGAAAAATTTGAACGAAAACTTAGTTTACACTCTCATTACATTTAAAAGATTGGTTGTATGGCAATAGATACTATTTAAAATCATGTACGGTTTGGAATTATTTCTAAATAGACTTGAGCTTAATAAGATTAGCTCATAAAATAGAATTAGATTAAATTCTAAATAGAAGATGGGATACTTACTATTAATTTGTTTGACTTTTTATTAGATAGAGATTTCTTAGATTTATAATGATTAAGTCGACTTTTTATCAACAGGAAATAGATAAATTTTCGAGAACGTACAAATCGAAAAAATCAAAATGTTATCCATACTGACCACTCGAGCCAGGCGGTTATTGTAATATAAGCATGAAAAAACCCTTCTAAATCCTTTGCGGAAAAAGAAGGGTTTTTATCTCGCTATTTACTTGTACTTAAATATTCGATTATATCATCGGATTCATACATTATTTTGTCTCCGATTTTAAGGGCGGGCACTTGTCTTTTGCCACCTAAATGAATTAATTCTTTTTCCTTCGCTTCATCTTTGTTAATATCTCTAAGTTCAATTCCTTCGATTTTATTTTCATCAATAAATTTCAAGACTTTTTGACAAAAGGGACACTCGGGAAAGAAAAATAAATTTAAATTTTGCATAAACACCTCAAAAATTATTCTCTATTTCCTAAAAAATCAATTATGTCATCTGACTCATACATGATTTTATTGCCTAAATCCAAAGCGGGCACTTGTTTTTTACCGCCTTTTTCCACAAGAACATCTCTTGCATCGGAATTAAAATCGATATTTGTAATTTCTATTCCTTCTATATTATTTTTCTTAATAAATCTTTCTACTTTTTTGCAGAAAGGGCATACCGTGGAAACATAAAGTTTTAAATTATCCATTAAATCACCTCATTTGTTATTTATTTACCCCTGAGATAATTCTTCAATCATTTAAAAATCATGGTGTATTTGATATAATAGCTTAAGTATGGAGGTGGAGATATATGAACCAATTTGATGATATTGCAGAAGATTTAAAAAATATAAAAGATAATTTGAGCAAGATTTCAAATATCATAAAGGAGAATACAAATGAAATAAAATTTCAAACTCAAGTGAGATTTGAAATTTCAAAGGAAACCAGAAAACTGCAAAAATTATATGAAGATTTGGGTCAGCAGGTCTACGATCTTTTAAAGAAAGATGGATTAAAAGATTATGATTTCAGCGAATACGTAAAGAAAATAGACATTTCCATAGCGAGAATAGAATCCTTGAAAACCAAACTTGAAAGGCAAAACAATAACGATGATTTAGAAGATATTCAAAAAGAAGTCGAAGTCAAAGAAGAAGAGATATTGTATGTGGACGAAGAGGATTTGAAGGAATGAATAAAGAATATATTGATATTTTGAAAACCAAGATATCTTATGTGAAAGAGGGAGCAGGAAATCCTGTGGTAATTCTTCACGGTTGGGGAGCCAGTATTGAAACCATAGCGCCCATAATCAATATATTAAAGGATGATTTTCAAGTTTATGCCTATGATGCCCCGGGTTTTGGCGACAGTGATGATCCTGAGGAAGTATTATCCACCTATGACTATTGTGAATATCTAAGGGCGTTTTTAGAGAAGATGAACTTGGATAGAGCTGTTTTTATAGGACATTCCTTCGGTGGGAAAACCCTCAGTATTTTTGCGGCGAAATATCCCGAAAAGGTTGAAAAGCTGATCTTAATTGATGCTTCTGGAGTAAAACCCAGGAGAAAATTGCACTATTATCTGAAGGTATATTCTTTTAAGTTTTTAAAGTTTTTATATTTAAAATTAAATTTTTCAAAAAACAAAGATGAGAGATTGGAATCTTTTTACAGAAAATTCGGTTCCGACGATTATAAACAGGCACAGGGAATTATGCGAAAAACCTTTGTTAAGGTTGTAAATGAAAATACCGACGTCCATTTTAAAGACATCAAAACCCCAACATTGCTGGTATGGGGAGAAAAGGACGAAGATACGCCCTTATATATGGCTGAGGTATTTGAAAAAAACATCGAAGATAGCGGTCTTGTAATTTTGAAAAATGCAGGACATTACAGTTATTTAGATGATTATTATACATTTCAAGCTGTTTTAAAATCTTTTTTAGGTTAGGAGTAGGGTATGTTTTTTTATATATTTGCAGCTGTTCTTGGATATATAGCTTTTTTGATGTATTCAAACAGAATTGAATATCCTCTGAATATGTTGCAACTTTCAGAGTACAAAAACGATAAATATTGTGAGTGGATTGAAAAAAATTCAGAAAAAGTAAATAGATTGAATTATTATGATAAGGCAGAAGAAAAATCACCGCTTGTATGGACGGACAGAGTCAAGCGGTTGAAGAAAAAACACGATTTTGTCAATATCTTGTTTATAGTTGTGGCAATAATTATTTCAAGCATCATATATAATGTGGCAAATCCTAAAATTCTTGGTCTTGTAGTACTGGTGATTTTGTATTTTATAATATATTTTTTCCAATACAGGGTGCTTATTATTTCGAACAGTCTTGCAAAAGCCAAAGAAGATGAGATAAATCATGGATTTTATGTAGAGGCTCAAGAAAAAATAAGAAGATTAAAAAGAGAAAATAATTTAAAGGTTTTGGGAATTACGGGCTCCTTTGGAAAGACCTCGGTAAAATTCATATCAAACACGGTTTTATCTGAGACTTTAAGAGTTAAAAACACTCCCTCATCTTATAATACTCCCATGGGACTTTCAAAGGTCATCAATAATGAGCTGGAGGCGGATAAGGAGGTTTTTATAGCGGAGTTGGGAGCATATAAACCGGGAGAAATAAAAGAAGTTGCAGACCTTGTTCAACCCGATATCGGCATAATTACGGCCATAGGTCCGACACATATGCAGATGTATAAGACTATTGAAAACATAATGAAGACGAAGTATGAATTGATTGAAGCACTACCTGAAGATGGAACCGCAATATTTAATTATGACAACGAATACGTAAAAAAGCTATCTGATAGGACTGAACTTAAAAAGATAAATTACGGAATTGAAGATATAGAGCTTTTGGATGTTTATGCGAAAGATATAGAAGTAAGTACTGAAGGATCCAAGTTTGTTTTGGGCATCAAAGGACTGGGAGAAATTCAATGTGGCAGTATTTTGCTGGGAGTACACAATATCTCCAATTTGCTTGCTGCAGCATCCGTCGCCTATGTACTGGGCATGAACTTGGAGGAAATTTCAACGGGCATAGGCAAAGTTGAAGCCGTTGAACATAGACTCAACCTTATAAATCCGGGAACGGGAGTGCTTGTAATAGATGATGCCTTTAATTCAAATCCCGTGGGATTCAGAGCGGCACTTGATGTGTTGAAGGATTTTAAGGGTTACAGAAAATTCATCGTGACGCCGGGAATGGTGGAGCTTGGAGATATGGAAGAAGATGAAAACTACAAGGTTGGTGCGGAAATTGCGAAATCTGCCGATCACGTGCTTTTAGTGGGAAAAAAGAGAACCATGCCCATATATAGAGGACTTGAAGATGCTAATTACAATATGCAAAATGTATATCAATTGAAGAATTTAAAAGAAACGACACAATTACTTGCAAAAATGAACAGAAAGGGAGATGTAATTTTGTTTGAAAATGATCTTCCCGACAGTTACAGTGAAAATTAGGGGGAAAAAATGGAAAATATAGCGGTTGTATTCGGCGGAAGAAGCGTCGAACATGAAGTATCAATAATAACAGGTATGCAAATTATGGAAAATATGGATAAGACCAAGTACAATCCCATACCTGTATATGTTACAAAGGAAGGAAGATTTTTATCGGGAGAATCTTTAAAAAACATATCCACTTTTAAACACAGGGATTTTTCAGAAACTAAAGAAGTGTTTTTTAAAGGCTTTGCAAATGATAAAAATCTATATACCATAGAATCGAAAAAAGGCGGACTTTTTTCTTCAAAATCAACTTCCTTGGAAGTTTATGAAAAAATCGATGTGGTATTTCCCGCACTTCACGGAACCAACGGTGAGGACGGAACATTTCAAGGGCTGCTTGAAATGGTGAATATTCCCTATGTGGGTTGTGGAGTAATGAGCGCAGCCGTAGGTATGGATAAAATTGCGATGAAAGAAGTATTCAAAGCTCAAAATATCCCCATGACCAATTACATTTATTTCTACAGAAATCAATGGAAGAAAAACCAAGAAAGCATATTGAATTCTGCAGAAGAAATGGGATATGATTTTTTTGTAAAACCGGCAAATTTAGGCTCATCAATAGGAATATCCAAGGCTAAAAATAGAGATGAATTGATAAAAGCCATTGATATTGCGGCGAATTATGACAGCAAGATAATAATAGAAAAGGCTGTTTTGAACCCCAGAGAAATAAATGTAGCTGTTTTGGGATACGAAGATGATTTGAGAGTATCTTTGTGTGAAGAACCCTTGGGTTGGAAAGACCTTCTAAGCTATGAAGATAAGTACATTCAAGGAGCAAAAAACGGAAAAGCGGGTATGAAGGGACAAAAGAAGAAACTCCCGGCAGACCTTGAAGAAGGAATGCAAAAACATATTGAGAATTTAGCAATTATTTCCTTCAAAGCCATTGATGCGGCTGGAGTTGCAAGAATAGATTTTTTAGTGGATGGAGAGGAAGTATATGTAAATGAGATAAATACTCTACCCGGCTCCATATCCTTCTATCTTTTTGAGCAAAAGGGACTCAGCTTCACACAATTGATCACAGAACTTATTGAAATAGCACATAAAAAATATAAAAACAACCTGGAAAATATAACATCCTATGACTCCGACCTTTTGAAAAAGACGAGCTATGGAGCAAAAATACAATGATAAAGGAAAAAATAATCGAGGTGCTGGAAGGAAGAGCACCGATGAAAAAAGAAAACATCGCAAAATTATTTGAGATAAAAAACAAAGAAAAATCCGATTTTTATAAAGTTTTAAAATCATTGAAGGATGAGGGGAAACTGCATGAAATGGATTCGAAATTCTTTGTAATAGACGGTAAAAAATACAGAAGAGGGATTATTCAAGGAAACGACAAGGGTTTCGGATTTTTGCTTCAGGAAGGAGAAGATGTATTTATTCCTGAGCCAAGTATGAAGGGAGCTCTAAATCAAGACGAAGTAATAGTTAAAATTTTGGAGGAGACATCGGGTCACAGTCTTGAGGGCAAGGTCATAGACATAATAAAAAGAGCCAACGACAAGATTGTAGGAGTCTATAAATCCAGTAAAAAATTCGGATTTGTAATCCCGGACGAATCTAAGATAGCCTATGACATATACGTCGCGAAGAACGATTCCATGGGTGCAAAAGACGGTCAAAAAGTCGTGGTATTTATAACACAGTGGCCACAAAAAGGCAAAAAACCCGAAGGTAAAATAATAAAGATATTAGGATATCAAAATGAAAAGGGCGTGGACATTTTAAGCATTGCCGCACAACTGAACATACCTATGGATTTCAGCGAAGAGACCATCAGCAAAGCAAAAGAAATCCCTCAAGAAGTGTCACCATCAGAAATGGAGAGCAGAGTCGATCTAAGGGATAAAACCACCTTTACCATAGATGGGGCAGATTCAAAGGACTTTGACGATGCCGTATCAATTGAAATTTTAGAAAACGGCAACTATTTATTGGGAGTTCACATCGCCGATGTTTCCCATTATGTAAAGCAAAACGACCCTATAGATGAAGATGCCTACATAAGAGGAAATTCCGTTTATTTGGTGGATAAAGTAATACCCATGTTGCCTGAAGAACTCTCCAACGAAATATGCTCTTTAAATGAAGGAGCGGACAGACTTTGTTTATCTGTAATGATGGAGATATCGCAGAATGGCAAGGCAAAATCGCATAAAATAGCAGAAACCGTAATAAGATCCTCAAAAAGATTGATTTATGATCATGTCTCCGACCTATATGAAAAAAACATCGTGGATGAGAGCGTAAAGGGATTTGAAAAGGATTTATTGTTGATGTTTGAACTTTCAAAAAAACTCAGAAAGAACAGAATGAATCGAGGAGCCATAGACTTTGATTTTCCGGAAAGCTATATCGAAGTAGATGAAAACGGAAGACCTACGGACATTAAAAGAGCTGAGAGAAGATCAGGAAACAAACTCATAGAGGAATTCATGCTTATTTGCAATGAAACAGTAGCAGAACAATTCTTTTGGATGGATGTTCCATTTTTATACAGAATTCATGAAAATCCAGATGAAGAAAAAATAGAAACGCTCAACAAAATAATAAGACATTTGGGATTTAAGTTACAAACACAAAACTTAAGTCCAAAGGATGTTCAAGAACTCATCGAAGATGTAAAGGGCAAAGACGAAGAACTTTTTGTGTCCACTCTTGTGCTTAGAAGCTTAAAAAAAGCGAGATATTCGGAATTTAACGAAATACATTTCGGGTTATCGTCAAAATACTATACTCATTTCACCGCTCCCATAAGAAGATATTCAGACCTTACAATTCACAGAATTATTAAGGAGTCCATAAATAACAATTTAAGCGCCAAGAGGATTAATTATTATGAAAGAATTTTGCCTGAAATTGCCAAGCAGACATCAAGGACTGAAAAAATCTCTCAAGAAGCGGAAAGACGCGTTGAAGATGTTAAATTTGCCGAGTATATGCAAGGTAAAATAGGAGAAGAATTCGACGGAATAATATCTTCAATAACAAGTTTCGGAATATTTGTACAACTTAAAAATACCATCGAAGGATTGGCATCCTATACATCCATGGATGAATATTACGAATTCAATGAAGATCAAATAATTGCGGTGAGCAGAGATTCAAATAAAGTTTACAGAATTGGAGATAAGGTGCTAATAAGAGTTGTCGGAGCTGACAATATCAAAGGCACAATAGATTTTGAGTTATTGGGTGATATAAGTGAGCAAGAAGAGTGAAACAGCTCTTGCTACCAACAGAAAAGCAAGACACGATTATTTTATTGAAAGCACAATTGAAGCGGGAATTGAATTAAAGGGCACTGAAGTCAAATCCCTAAGGCAGGGAAAGGCGAACTTAAAGGATGCCTATGCTGAAATAAAAAACGGAGAGATATTCATAGAAAACATGCATATATCTCCCTATGAGCAAGGCAACATATTTAACTCAGACCCTTTGAGAAGGAGAAAACTGCTTCTGCACAAGGCTGAAATAAGAAAATTAAACAAAGAAATAACCCTTAAGGGATATACACTTATACCCCTTAAGCTTTATCTAAATAGAGGAAGAGTAAAAGTGGAGCTTGCCGTTGCCAGAGGTAAAAAGCTCTATGATAAAAGAGATACCATGGCAAAAAAATATGCACAACGAAGAATAGAACAAGCGATGAAAGAAAAATATACTTGATAATAAAAAATTATATATATTTGCAAATTAATATCTGCTTTTAATAAAATAGAAAAATTGACAAAATTTTTCTTTGTGCTATTATTATTTCATAAGTTAATAATATTATCTTCAGGGCGGGGCGCAATTCCCCACCGGCGGTAAAGTCCGCGAGCGAAAGCTGAATTGGTGAAATTCCAATACCGACAGTATAGTCTGGATGAAAGAAGAGAGAGATTTTTTTGTGTGTTTTTAGAGCCCTGTTTTGGGCTCTTTTTTTATAGGTGATTATATGGATTTTGATTTTAATAGCAACTTTTATTTTGATGATACTTTTTATATGAAGCGTGCAATTGATCTTGCTAAAAAGGGAATTGGGAACACTAAAACAAATCCTTTAGTAGGTTGTGTAATTGTAAAGAATGACGAGATTATAGGGGAAGGTTATCATAGGCGATTTGGAGAAAATCACGCGGAGATAAATGCGATTTTAAACGCCAAAGAAAGAGGATATGGATTAGAAGGTGCCACACTTTATGTAAATCTTGAACCCTGCTCACATTTCGGCAAGACCCCTCCCTGTGCAAATAGAATTGTAAAAGAAAAAATAAAAAGAGTTGTAATAGGAACTCTTGATCCCTTTCCTAAAGTTGCGGGTCGTGGTGTTGAAATTTTTGAAAAAAACAATATTTCGGTAACTGAGGGAATTTTAGAAAATGAATGTCTTTTATTAAACGAAAGATTTTTTATATATATTAAAAAAAATAGACCCTATGTAGTTTTAAAATCAGCAATGACGATAGATGGGAAAATTGCTACCTCAACCGGTCAGTCTAAATGGATTACATCAGAATATTCAAGAAGATTTTCCCATGAACTTCGTGGAAAATCAGATGCGGTTATGGTTGGCATTAACACCGTGCTATCAGACAATTCAACACTTAATGTAAGATATGGCGAATATAAAAATAATCCCATTAGAATAATTGTGGATTCAAAACTTAGGATTTCGGAAAATGCAAATGCTTTAAAAGATGATTTAGATTCTATTTCAATAATTGCAACCACAAAAGATTATGACAAAGCAAATTATGAAAGATTGAAAAATAAAAAAAATGTTGAAATTTTAATTTGTGAAGATAAAAATGGGCAAGTTGACTTAAAAGATGCAATGCAGAGATTAAAAAAATTCGATATTTCTTCAATATTGCTTGAAGGAGGAGCAACTTTAAATGCTTCAATGCTTAAAGAAAACATGGTAGATAAATTTTATTTCTTTATAGCTCCAATGATTATCGGTTCAACGGGACTTTCCGCCATTGGAGATTTAAAATTGGAAAAATTATCTGATTCCATAAAAATCAGTGATATAAAAGTTGAAACACTATTTGGTGATATTTTAGTAACCGGGAGATGTGATTAAAATTTTCACAGGAATTATAGAAGAAATCGGAATTTTAAATTCAATTAAAAAAGAAAATGATTTATATACATTAGAAGTTTCTGCAGAAAAAGTTTTAGCCGGCACTAAACACGGTGATTCAATTGCTACAAATGGAGTGTGTCTCACAGTTACAGAAATCGGAAAAGATTTTTATAGAGCTGAAGTAATGATTGAAACAATTAATTCAACTAATTTTAAAAATCTTAAAAAAGATGAAAAACTAAACTTGGAAAGAGCTCTTTCTTTTTCCAAAAGGCTTGGTGGGCATATAGTTCAAGGTCATGTAGACGGTGTCGGAGAAATCACAAATATTATAAATAAGAATCGCGAAATTGTGTATAGAATAAAATTTGAAGGGAATAATTTTAAATACATTGTGGAAAAAGGTTCAATCGCCTTAGATGGCATCAGTCTTACCGTATCGAAGGTCGAAACTAATTCATTTGAAGTTTCAATTATCCCGACAACAATTTCTGAAACTACTCTTTCAAATAAAAAGGTGGGAGAAAAGATAAATATAGAAACGGACATAATCGGAAGATATGTCTACAATTTTTTAAAATTTGAAGATAAAAAAGAATCCATAACTCTTGATTTTCTAAGAAAAAATGGATTTTGAAAGGAGAAAATATGAAAGTCAATACTATTGAAGAAGTTGTAGAATCCTTAAAAAAAGGCGAAATCATAATAGTTACAGATGAGCCTGACAGAGAAAATGAAGGCGATATGATTCAGGCTGCGGAGTTTGTAACCGGCGAAAGCATAAATACAATGGCATCTCTTGCAAAGGGACTGATTTGCATGCCCATATCAAAGAACTATGCAGAAAAATTAAAATTTAATCAAATGGTTGCAGAAAACACCGACAATCATGAAACAGCCTTTACAGTTTCGGTTGACCATGTGGAAACCACCACCGGAATTTCAGCCTATGAAAGAGCCTTGACTGCAAGAAAAATGACTGAAGAAGATGCTAAACCGGAGGATTTCAGAAGACCGGGTCATATGTTCCCGCTTGTTGCCAAAAAAGACGGAATATTCGTAAGACGTGGACACACCGAAGCAACTGTTGATTTGCTTAAAATTGCAAAACTTAAAGAAGTTGGACTTTGTTGTGAAATCATGCAGGGTGACGGACACATGATGCGCGGTGAAGATTTATTCAAACTTGCGGAAAAACTGAATATGAAAATAACTACAACTGAAGAACTTTTATTATATAGAAAAAGACATGAAAAAATTGCAGAAAAAGTTGCAGAAGCAAAACTTCCCACAAAATATGGTGAATTTAAAGCCAATGTATACATCGATAGGGTTACAGGAGAACATCACATCGCCCTTGTAAAAGGTGAAATTGGCGACGGTATGAATGTTCTTACAAGAGTTCACTCCGAATGCTTAACCGGAGATTGCTTTGGATCTTCACGTTGCGATTGTGGAAGCCAACTTCATCTTGCTATGAAACAAATCGATGAAGAAGGCAGAGGAATTTTACTTTACATGCGCCAAGAAGGACGCGGCATCGGGCTTGTCAATAAAATTCGTGCCTATGCATTACAAGACCGAGGGATGGATACAGTTGAAGCCAATATCGCCTTAGGTTTTCCTGAAGATGCAAGAGATTATTCAACAGGAGCACAAATTTTACAGGATTTAGGAGTAAAGGAACTTAGACTTCTTACAAATAATCCGGACAAAGTTTATTCACTTCAAGAATTTGGCATGAAAATAAAAGAGAGAGTTCCAATAGAAATTCATTCTACAAAATACGATGAATTTTATTTAAGAACTAAAGCGGAAAAAATGAATCATATATTATCGGAATTTGGAAACAAAGTAAAATAATGGAGGAATATAATGAAAGTTTACAGTGCAAATTTACAATCAAAAGGGAAAAAATACGCAATAGTACTTGCGAGATTTAACGAATTTATAGTTTCAAAATTATTAGAAGGAGCCTTGGACGGATTAAAAAGACATGGAGTTGAAGAAGACGAAATCGAAGTTATATGGGTTCCCGGTTCTTTTGAAATTCCACTAACAGCAAAATCTCTTGCTCTTACAAAAAGATACGATGCAGTTATTACACTTGGAGCGGTAATTAGAGGTACAACAACTCACTATGAGCTGGTTTCATCTGAAGTGGCGAAGGGAGTTGCGCAATCTTCACTTGAAACCGGAGTGCCCATAATATTTGGAGTAATTACTACGGAAAATATTGAACAAGCAATAGAAAGAGCAGGTTCTAAGGCCGGGAATAAAGGCTTTGATGCAGCGACGACCGCAATTGAGATGGCAAATCTGATAGGAGAAATTCGTGGCTGAAATAAAAAGTATCGTATTTGATTTTGATGGAACACTACATGACACAATGAAAATATATTATCCTGCCTTTACATCAGGTATTGAAATTTTAAGAGAGTGTGGATATGCAAAGAATTTCGAAGCAAATGAAGAAAATATAAAAAAATTCTTGGGAGAAAAACCCGACTACGCCTATAATTTAATAGCTAAAGATGCTCCAAGTGATTTAGTGGAGAAAGTAATGCATCATGTCGGCACTACCATGGAACACAATATGGAAACAGTTGGAGAACTTTATCCTCATACAGAAGAAGTTTTAGAAAAATTATATGGAGATTATGATTTATATATATTGTCAAATTGCAGAATAAGATATTTGGAAAAAGCATTGGATATCTATGAAATAAGAAAATATTTTAAAGATTACTTTACAGGAGAAGCTTTTAAATATATCCCGAAAGAAGATATTTTAAGACAAGAGCGTAAAAATATGAAGCAAGAAATCTTATTTGTCGGTGACAGATATCACGACATTAGAGCCGCAGTAAATAATGAAATACCATCAGTATTTGTAAAATATGGATTTGGACCTGAGAGTGAAGGAAGAGAAGCAAATTATAAAATCGATTTGCTTGAAGAATTGATAGACATATTGCTTTAGTTTTTTTGAGAGTCTGTTTCCAAAAATAACTGTTAGAAATAGAAAAATTCATAAATATTTGTAAATTAATATTGACAATACATGATATTAACAGTATAATAAATTATTTGATTTTTGTGGATAACTGTTGTATAATATATACATAACTGTTCATGTTTATGAGAGGGTGATATCCATGGATCAAATGGCGTTGATCAAAAACGAGTTGGAAGAGAATTTAGGAAAGAGAGTTATAGTAAAGGCGAATAAAGGCAGAAAAAAATACGTCACTAAAAAGGGTATATTGAAATCAGTATATCCAAGTATCTTTTCAGTAGATGTTAAAAACGGAGACAAACTTACAACTTCTACCTACACCTATTCAGACGTTTTGACTCATACAGTGAAGATTACCATACTGGACGATGGAATTGAATTTAAAGATGCAAAAAAATATTCATAATTGTTAAAGATTATCAGAGGGCATTTTAGTCCTCTTTTTTTCTTTATCAGGGGGAATTTATGGTTTTTGAAAAACAAAAGATAACACTATTTCTATTGGTTGGAGCAATGATTTTGTTTATTGTTACCTATAGTTGTATTTTAAACAGAAAAAACTTAAAGTACATAAAGCATAAAGTAGACAGAGATTTCGGGAAGAACCCATCGGATATAAAAATTGATAAAAAGATTTTAAAAAAACTTTTTGAAAATACTGTAAAAGGAAAATACTTCTTAGATGATATATCTGCAAATGATATAAATTTGGATTTGGTTTTTGAAAAATATAATCACGCCAACACTACCGTTGGAGCACAGTATCTGTACATGATGCTAAGGATGCCGATATTTAATAAAGAGTACCACGACAAGCTTAAAGATGTGATCTTAAAATTATCCGAAGATATTGATGCGGCAAAAAAACTATCTGTTGAATTTGCAAAAATAGGATATTTTAAAAGAGATGTACTGGATATAATCTACGATGGAATAGATTATGAACGATATAAAAAATATAAAATCCCGGTATACATATTGACCTTCAGCCTTGTGTTTTTAGCTGTTATTTATTTCGTATCCAAAAGTTTTTTTGGGTATTCGGTTATTATTCTGCTTGCATGCGGAATATATGTTTCTTTGAAAATGGAAAAAGCCACAGAAGGCAGAATTTTAGATTTTGCCACTTTAGCTGATATTTTACAAATATCAAAAGAAATTGAAAAGATACATATATCCATATTAAAAGAAGATATGGAAAAAGTAAACAAACTCAATAAAGATCTTTCGGGAATTAGAAGAAGAACAGGTCAGCTGAGCAGATTCGGAACAGGATCCGATGTTGATTTTATAATTAAGATATTGGATGTGCTGGTAATGTACACTCCAAGAAAATTTTTTAAAACAGCTGAATTAATAAATGAAAATTCGGAAAAACTTAAAGACCTCTACTTAGTATTGGGAAAGATGGATGCTTATTTATCTTTGAGTTCTCTTTATCTATCATCAGATTTCACTTTTGCGGAGTATTCGACTCAAAAAAACGAGCTGATATTTGAAAAATTAAATCATCCGCTTTTAGATGAAAATCAAGTGAGTGTTGATGCGGATTTCACAGATATAAATGCTTTGATAACCGGTTCCAATTATTCGGGAAAATCCACCTTTCTTAGAAAAATCGCCCTTGCGACCAATTTGGCCATGACCATAGGCTTTGTTCCCGCCAAGAAATACAGGACGTCCTTTTATTTTTTGCAGACATCAATAGATATTAAAGATTCCATAGAAGAGAGCATTTCTTATTTCTTAGCTGAAACATTGACTATAAAAAGAATGATAGAAAAATCGGATATTAAAAAACTTCTTGTGCTTGATGAAATCTTCAGAGGAACCAATACAATTGACAGAATATCCGCCGCTTGCAATACTTTAAAATATCTTTCTAAGGAAAACAAGGTATTTGCAGCAACACACGACATAGAACTCACGGAATTGTTAAAAGAGGAATTTAAAAATTACCATTTTGAAGAAGAGATAAAGGACAAGGATATAACTTTTGACTATAAATTAAAAGACGGTCCGTCTAAAACTAGAAATGCAATAGAAATATTAAATATAAAAGGGTATCCCGAAGAGATAATAGTCGGCGCAAAAAAGATGGCTGAAGAAATCTCGAGAAATAAACAAATAAAATATAAATTTTGAGTATCTTTTTGAACAGAAATAAATCAAGCGGTATTAAAAACATAGAGATTTTTAATAGTTTAGTTTTTGTAATGCAAAAGGTACTTTACAGTCGAAAGATTGACAAAAATTTATCAAAAGTATAATATGTTCTTGTAAAGGATATTATAATTAAAAACGATGAATTAATCGAAAATTGATAGTAATGTCAAAGGAGAATTGTATGGCTTTCACAGTAAAAAATAAGAATGTCATTGTAACAGGTGGCGGAAAAGGTATAGGTTATGGAATAACGGAAGTATTTCTTAAAGAAGGTGCAAATGTTGTATTTTCAGGAAGAAATGTGGAACAGGGAGAAAGAACAGTTAAGGAATTATCTAAATATTCCGGAAAAATTAAATTTATTAGAGCGGATGTCACAAATTTGGAAGAAACTAAGAATTTATTTGAAATGGCTAATAAATTTTTGGGGTCAGTGGATATAGTCATATTAAATGCGGGTTATTTTCCGCAAAACAGAATCAAGGATATGTCCTTGGAAGATTGGGATACTGTAGTGGATATAAATCTAAAAGGAGTTTTCATAAATACTAAGATCGCCTTAGATTATCTAAAAGAAGGCGGAAGAATAGTTGTAACATCTTCAATAACAGGAAATAGAGTGGGCAACCCGGGGCTTGCACATTACAGCGCATCCAAGGGTGGAGTTAACGGATTTATAAAGACGGCAGCTCTTGAACTTTCAACCTTAGGAATCACTATTAACGCTGTTGAACCGGGCAATATAATGACACCGGGAATGGAAGATGTGCTTGGAGAAAAATATATCAAGGATCAAGAGTCTGTCATTCCTTTGGGTAAACTTGGAACACCTGAAGATATAGCCTATGCTATTTTATTTTTAGCTTCTGACGAGGCGAGATATATAACAGGTCAAAGCATAATAGTTGATGGAGGTCAGACGCTTCCTGAATCAGCCTTTGATATACATTAACTAAAGAACTATAAAAGTAAATTAGCATTATATGTCCATTAACGCATTAAGTACTGCCTTCGAGCAGTACTTTTTTGTTATTAAATTATTAAAGGTATAACATGACGGCTTATTTCCAATTTAAATTTGTATATTCAGGATCCTTTACCCTTGAATTTATTAAAAATCTGTTTTTTACCAGTGAGAGCATGGGTTTATCGTCTTTATAGGAATCTGAAAAAGCCATGGAATTTTCATAGTCTATTTCAATTTTTTTGCTTGAAAGATGTTCTTTTATAACCTTGACTTTTTCCTGTGATTTGTTATTTTCCTTTAAGAGATTGCAATTCTCATCAAGCTCTGTACCAATTATCACATCAAAATCCAAATATTCATAAAAATACTTAAGATAATTTATAGGAGAAGCGGACACCAGCATTTTATAATCCACAGACAAAGAATTTAAATATTTAATTCCGTCACTTAACATGTGGTTCTCATATACATATTTGGCGAAATCCTTGAGCTCATCTTCTGAAAGGTAATTGATGACTTGGCATATGTTGGACTTAAAAACCTTAAAATTCGATTTGGACAAGTATCCCACCGAACCCATGAGAAGTTTTTTATAGTAAAATAATTTATCGACTTTTTTATTCTTAAGGGCATATTGCCAAATCAATATTATGCTATCGGTATCCGTAAGCGTTTTATCAAAGTCAAATAAGGCTATTGTTTTTTTCATATGTCACCTCAAATACATTATATCAAAATATATTTGTATTTGATATAAATTGAAGTTTTGATACTATTATATTAGGTGAAGGCTATGAAAAATAATATAATTCACATTGATATAGACGCTTTTTTTGCACAGGTTGAAGAAATAGACAATCCCTCGCTGAAGGGAAAAGCTGTAGCCGTTGGAGGATTAAGCAACAGAGGAATAATCACAACGGCTAATTATGAAGCGAGAAAATACGGGATACACTCCGCCATGCCCATATTTATAGCAAAAAATCTCTGCCCGCACTTAATAATGGTGGAGTCGAATATGGCTAAGTACAAAAAAAAGTCACAAGAGGTTTTCAGTATAGTGGATAAGATTTCAAAGGTTGTGGAAAGAGTATCTATTGACGAATGCTATGTTGATATCGCACATTTAAAAAATCCCGTGGATGAAGTATTTGCCTTGAAAGGAAGAATATATGAACAAACCGGACTTACTGTAAGCATAGGGATGTCTTATAATAAGTTTTTAGCTAAGATAGCCAGCGACTGGAACAAACCGAACGGTTTTATGATAATTGTACGTGATGATATGCCTGAAATATTGTATAAATTGGACATTAAAAAAGTTCACGGATTAGGAGAAATATCTCAGAATAAATTGAGAAATATCGGGGTAAACACAGTGGAAGACCTCATGGAGTTAAGTGAAGAATTGCTGGAGGATATGTTCGGCAAGCTGGGTCTGGAAATATATGAAAGGATCAGAGGCAATGACAACAGAGTTGTAAAGCCTGATAGAATAAGAAAGAGCTTAGGCGTTGAAAGGACCTTTTTAGATACCGGCGACAAAAAACTGTTGCTTGAATATTTGGAGAAATATTCAAAGAGGTTGTATGAAGATTTAAAAAAATCCAATCTCGGCTTTAGGACCCTCAGCATTAAATTTAAAAATTCAAATTTTAAGGTCAGCACCCATTCCAAGACTTTTTCCTATACCATAAAGGACTATGATGAAATATTGAGTCTGTCCAATTCCATGTTTAATGAACATTACGACAACAAAAAATTGCGCCTTATGGGATTAACCGCTTCCAATTTAGTAAACTTAGATGTTTTGCAGTTGTCCTTTGATGATTTGTTAAAAAAATAAAAATCCGTAAATTAATTAAAAACTAATTTGCGGATTTTTGTTTTAATATTTAATTACCGATTTAACATCATAGCCCTTTAGCTTTTCACGACCCTTTAAACCTTCAAGTTCAATTAAAAAATCAAGTCCTACAACTATGCCTCCAAGGCTCTCAATCATTTCAATTGCCCTTTTTGAAGTACCCCCTGTCGCTAAAAGGTCGTCGATTATAAGAACTTTCTGCTCTTTTTCAATTGAATCGGTGTGCATTTCTATAGAATCTGTACCATATTCAAGTTCGTAATCGGCGGAAATTTTTTCGTGAGGCAGTTTGCCTTTTTTTCTTATGGGAACAAAACCGCATCCGAGAGCATAGGCTATAGGAGCTCCGATGATAAATCCCCTGGCTTCAATCCCTACTACGATATCTATTTCATCATCTCTTAGAGATATCATTTGGTCGATGGCATCTTTGAAGCTGTCTCCATCTTTTAGCAAGGTTGTTATATCTCTAAATATTATTCCGTCCACAGGATAATCGTAAATATTTCTGATTTTCTTAACTAAATCCATAAGTCCCCCTTAAATAAAATAATATTTTTTGTTTTATGTTCTGGATTGAAACTCTTTTTTGCACCTAATACAAATAACTCTAATTCTGCCTTTTTTCCTGGGAACCCTGAGTTCTTGACCACAGTTTGGGCATTTCATATATTTGTTTTCCTTATCGGTGGCATTGTTTTTTAATCTCGTAAATACAGCCCTTACAGGTGCAGTTACTTCCAAAAATTTTTGATTTTCTTCATATCTTTTATTTATATTTCTGGAAAAAGTTCTTACATATAATATAAATATAAAAATATAGCTGACAAATCTCATTTCAGCGGGAAGAAGATTAAAAGCGATAGCCAAGGATATTATTATAGAAAGGATGAGAGCAAATTTATTTAAAGCGTCTAAACCGTAATGAGTTCCGTATCTTCCATACATAAATTTTAAAAATTTTTCTTTCATACAACACCTCCATTGAATTATAACACTTAAAACTATATAAAAAAACAGTTGTAACAATTGTAAAAAGAATGTATAATAAGTCGTGGGTTTGAGCGGAAAGTTCTTTTTAAAAAGTTATTGACAAAAAATTCATATTATTATACAATTCTTATGTTAACTATTTGCGGGAATGGCGGAATTGGCAGACGCGCTAGACTTAGGATCTAGTTCCAATGGAGTGGGGGTTCAAGTCCTCTTTCCCGCACCATTTGCATAAACACCCTTTAGGGTGTTGTTTTTTTTACAAATTTCTTTTTAATTTCTCATCATTATTACTCCGGCTGTACAAAGTATTATTCCCATCAGCTTTGTAATGCTTAAGCTTTCCTCATAGAGGAAGTATCCTACTATTACGAGCGAAGCGGCCAGTGCTATGCTGACTACTATGTATCCGGTGTTTATATTCCACCCTGATTTGTAAAGATACATATATCCCACCTCAATTCCCACTATGAACACACCCATGACAAAAGAAGTCCAATTTAAATTCTTGTATTCATTTAACAAATTTGATTGAGGGTTAAGCACAAGGAACAGAATTGCCGACACCACCATACCTATTGCATAGGCTACCGTAAGCGCGGCGAAGGGATTTAATTTTTCCGGCATAGATTTAGCACATATATGATAAATCAAATTTGAAATAACTACTAAAATTATAGGCCAATAAGTCATTTTACACCTCTTATTATTTAAAAATTTAGAATGCTGAACAACTTAAATTATCTCATAGAAAAAAACTTTTTTCAAACTGCTAATTAGTGGCAAACTTAATGAGACATACAACATATTGTATGTTATATTGAAATATAACACTATATACACAATTTGTTTACATAAAAGAGGTATAATCCTATTAGGTAAGAATAAAACTTTTATTTATGACTTGGAGGATATGATGGTATTAGAGATAAGATATTTGAAAAACTTAGAAAGACCATGGTTAATCAAAAGAGTAGATGGAGAGTATTCACAACATTCACACATGAGAAAAAAGAAAGATGTTGAAGAGGTCAAACACTTAATTGAGATTAGAAAATATCCAAACAACAAAGATCAAAGGATTGCAATGCAGAGATTGTTGAGGGATGATGAATTTAGAAATTTAAATAAAAAACAAAAATATATAAATATAAACAAAGGAAGCAGATGATTAAATCCCCGAAAGGGGATTTTTTATTAATTAATCTTTATTAAAAATTCAATATGTATTAAAATATTAATCGGTGAAGAAAATATGAAAAAAATTTTTAAGGCGTCGATATTATTGGTAATATTGATGATACTTTCTATATATTTAGCCGGTTTTTATTTTTTCGGGTACCATTTTTTACCCAACACAATAATCAACGGCAAAAATTTCGGCTTTACACAAAAAAACGAGCTTATACAAAATTATAATTCCTATTATGACGACTTTAAATTAAATATAATCACAAGAGATGGAAACTTTGAAATTACATCAAAGGATATAGATTACAGGGAAGAACTACTTGAAGAAAAGGGAATTATCCAAAATCCCTTTTACTGGTTTTTTTATATGTTGTTGCCCAAAGAATATGATTTAAAGCGAAATATAGATTATGACAAAGACAAATTAAATCAAATCTTGGTAAGTAATGGCATTGATGATGAAAATGTAATTGAACCGCAGGATGCGAAAATAATTTTTGAAAAGGGCAGTTATAAGATTGAGAAAGAAGTCGAAGGCAATAAACTCAATATTGGAAAACTTAAAAGAAAAATTATCAGCAACTTCAACTCCGGAGAAGATAAACTTGATTTAGAGGATGAAGATTTATATTATAAGCCTAAAATACTGTCCAATGATCAAGGATTAAACGATAAGTTGCACCAAGTAAATGTAATAAATAATTTTGAAGTAACCTATGATTTTAAAGATAGACAGGAAGTCTTAAAAAACGAAGAACTGGTAAATTTATACACGGAAAACAGTGAAGGTCTACTTGTTCCCAATATTGAAAAGGTTGAAGAATATGTAAAAACTTTGGCTCAAAAATACGATACCTTCGGAGCAAATAGAAGTTTCAATGCGACGGGTATCGGTATTGTCATGGTAAAGGGAGGAATTTACGGCTGGAGTACAGATGTCGCAAATACAGCAAAGGAGCTTGTAGAGGTTCTTGAACAAACAACTTCGGTTACTCTTAAGCCTGTATATAGGCTTGAAGCTGTAGATAGATCAGTAAATGATCTGGGGAATTCTTATATAGAAATAGATCTTGGAAGACAGCATATGTGGCTTTATAGAGAGGGAAAACTGATCGTTGATACCGATATAGTTTCTGGGAATCCAACCCAAGGCAATGCAACTCCCATGGGAACAGGAAAAATATGGTCAAGGGAAACCAATAGGTATTTGACCGGAGAAGGGTGGAATTCTCATGTGAATTATTGGTTGCCCTTCAACTGGTCGGGATGTGGAATACACGATTCCTCCTGGAGATCTGAGTATGGCAAAAATATATATTTGACCAAGGGATCCCACGGTTGTGTAAATACACCGTCTGAAGTCATGAAAGCTTTTTATGAAAATACATTTCATGGAATGCCGGTTGTAGTCTATGATTCCAGTTATTTATCAATTTAAATTTAAATAATATATCAATAGCTATTGATAGTAGAGCTATATTGTGCTATACTTAATTAGTAAACATCTTCAGGGTAGGGTGAAAGTCCCAACCGGCGGTAAAGTCCGCGACTCCTACGGGATTGAACTTGTGAAATTCAAGTACCGACAGTAAAGTCTGGATGGAAGAAGATTAATTGTATTTTTGATGCAATTATGCCCCTGAACGGGGCTTTTTTTAAGCCCTAAAAAATTCATGGAGGTAAAAGATGAACAGAGTTAATTCGAAAAGTAAGATTAGTGTTAAGTTTTTGACCAGGGTCGGAATGTTGGGAGCAATAGCCTTTGTACTCATGGCGATTCAAATGCCGCTTCCATTTATAGCACCGACATTTTTACAGATGGACGTTTCCGATCTGCCTATAGTCATCGGATCCTTTGCAATGGGTCCTGTTGCAGCCGTTTTGATATCGGCTCTTAAAAATATTTTGCACTTGGTAATAAAAGGCACAACTACAGGCGGAGTAGGAGAGCTTTCGAACTTCATAATAGGTTCCACATTTGCAGTTACTGCAGGTTTAATTTACAATAGAAACAGAACTTATAAAAATGCGCTTTTAAGTTTGCTCATGGGAACACTTGCCATGACCGCGGTTTCCATAATATCAAACTATTTCTTCATATTTCCGCTTTACAGCAAGTTGATGCCCATGGAAGCCATAATAAACATGGGAACGCAAATAACTTCTAAAATAACAGATCTATGGTCTATGATGATTTACTCGATTCTGCCCTTTAACCTTATCAAGGGATTTACAGTTTCAGCAATTGCAATGCTAATATATAAAAGAGTAAGTCCAATACTAAAAGATTGAATAAAGGATTAAATAAAAAGGATACCTCGGCTAAGCCGAGGTATTTTTGATATCAGACTATAATAGACTTGTCGAAGCGGTGATAGATAAAATAAAAAGCCTGAGGATATTTAAGGTGCTTTGCACTTATTCCATCAGGCTTCTTTATTTTTTTGGTAAAGAGGGTATCTTTTTATGTGTTTGTTATTCTTCGGATTCGGTTTCAGAAACTGTAGGAACATCTGCCGATACTTCTTCTGTTTCTTCGTCAATTACTTCTTCTCTGGGTTCTTGAAGACTTGCTACTATTTCGTCCATTTCATTGAATATTTCGATCTTTTCATTTTGTGCAACGTCTAAGTCGGCAACTGTAACTTGGTCACCGATTTGCATGCTCATTACATCGTAGGTTGCTTCTGAGGGAAGATCTGCAGGCAGACATTCAATTTCCAATTCGTCCAGTATTTGTAGGAGAACTGAAGGTTGAGCTTTAATATCATCTCTGTTTAAAAGAACAACAGGTATTGTAACTCTAAGTTTTTCGCTCATGTCAACAAGATATAAATCAAAATGAAGAACTTGATTTTTAAAGGGATGTCTTTGAATGTCTTTAAAAAGCACTTTTTGTTGGTCTCCGTCAATATTTACAGAAACTATATTGGATGTTCCCGCTTCAGAGTAAACTTTCATCAATTCTTTTTCAACAGCGGTGATTTTTAGAGCTTCCTTGCCTTTAGAATAGATAATTCCCGGGATTTGTTTATTTTGTCTTAATTTATCAACCTTGTTTTTACCTGCTACTTCTCTTTTTGTTAAATTTAATATATTTGCCATTTTATACCTCCATAATAAATTTCATTATTTAATAATTCCTGATCCTAAACAAACATCTCTGTCATATAGAACTAACACTTGACCGGGAGTTACTCCCTTAAGAGGATTGTCAAAAACCGCTCTTAGCCGGTCTTGTTCTTTGTAGATCGTCATATTTTCATCTTTGGCTCTGTATCTTATCTTTCCGCTGCATTTAAGAGGAAATTCGGGGATGTCCGTTATGAAAAAGGGATCTTCAAGCATAGTTTCTTTTTTGTACAGCGCTTTATTCTTAATGCCTTGAGCAACTATTAATCTGTTGTTTTTCAAATCTTTATCTGCCACAAAAAAAGGCTCTCCATTGCCCATACCTCCAAGTCCGATGCCCTTTCTCTGACCGATTGTATAGTGGATTAACCCGGAGTGTTTTCCGAGATATTCTCCCTCTGAAGAATAGATATCACCGGGTTTTGTATAGAGAAATTTATCCAAAAATTTGTTAAAATCTCTTTCTCCAATGAAACATATACCTGTGGAGTCTCTTTTGTGAGCTGTTGCAAGGTCATTTTGTTCTGCAATTTCTCTTACTTCTTCCTTTTTGAGTTCTCCTATGGGAAACAAAGTTTTAGAAAGAGCTTCTTGAGTGACTCTGGATAAAAAATAGGATTGATCTTTATTTGGATCTATGCCTTTTAAAAGGTAGGTTTTTCCATTTTCTGTTTTTGTTCTTGCGTAATGACCCATGGCTATGTAGTCGCATTCAAAGGCCATTGCAAAATCTAAAAACGCCTTGAATTTTATTTCAGTATTGCACATTACATCAGGATTAGGTGTTCTGCCTTTTTTGTACTCATCTAAAAAATATGAAAAAACTCTATCTTTGTATTCCTTTTCAAAATTCACGGTGTAATATTTAATATTCAATTGATTAGCTACTCTTATTACATCAAGGTAATCATCTTGAGCGGTACATACGCCGTCTTCATCTTCTTCGCTCCAGTTTTTCATAAAAACTCCGGTAACATCATAGCCTTGCTCCTTAAGTAAAAGGGCGGCAACAGAAGAGTCAACACCTCCACTCATTCCAAGAACCACGCTTTTATTACCAGTCATTAAAATTACCTCCTGTGGATCTGACCATTTAAACATTATACATTAGAAATTGTCAAAAATCTACAAAAATTGTAAGTTTAAACCTTTGTGAAAGGAATTATATTAAAAATCAGTTTAAAATTATATCATAAAAACAAAATTATGAGAATTTGATTTTATGATATGGTGATAATCTTCATAAATGCAAATAACTTTATTGTTTTTATTTTAAAAGTATTTTATATTTGTTAATATATATAAAGGTGATTTAATGAAAAAATTTTTATACATTGTGTTTATTCTTATTTTTTCAGTGGGTTGTTCTGCCGAAAATAAAGAAATGAAAAAATATGAACTTTCACTTTTTGATGCCTTTGATACATACACTGTTTTTACGGTATACGAAGATAGTGAAGAAAAGGCTCAGGAAGATCTTGATAAAATTAAAGATAAATATGAATATTATCACAAAATATTCGACGGATTTAACAATTATGAGGGCTTAAATAATTTAAAGACCATAAATGACAATGCGGGAGTAAAAAGCGTAGTTGTGGATGAAGAGCTTTATAATTTGATAGATTTAACGCTTAAATTAAGTGAAAAGACAGATAAACTAAATATAGCCATAGGACCTGTTACTGAACTTTGGTCTTCTTACAGAGATTTATACAACGAAGGGAAATCACCTGAAGAGGTAAGGAGAATAATGGGTGCTGAAATCCCGAGCGATGAAGATTTGGAAGCTTTACGGGGATTAATAAATCAAGATGATATCCTTTTAAATGAAGAAGAGAAATCCGTATTCTTGAAAAAAAGGGGAATGAAAATTGATTTAGGCTCTGTGGCAAAGGGTTATGCAACAGAGAGGGTTGCAGAGTTTGCAAGGGATGAGTTAGGTATTGAGTCCCTGGTTATTTCAGCAGGAGGAAATGTCAGATTTATCGGTAAACCGCCCGATAGAGAAAAATACAAGGTGGCAATAGCCCACCCTGAGGAAGGACAGGATTATTTAGCAGTTTTAGAGGTCGATGATACATCCGTTGTAACAAGCGGTAATTATCAAAGGTTTTTCATGTACAACGGCAAAAGATACTCTCATATAATAGATCCCTTTACGCTAAGACCTTCGGAAAATTACAGATCAATGTCGGTGATAACGGAAGATTCTTTCATTGCCGATTTTCTATCGACGGTATTGTTTTTGACTGAAGAAAAAGATCTTGAGGATGTTATGAATGAATTTGAAGTCGGAGCTTTGTGGATGAATAATGATGGAGCGATTCATTCAACGCAAAAAGCGGGAGAGTTAATGGAGGATTAAATGAGAAACAATGTAAGAGGCTTGGTTTTTCATATTTTTATAATAATAATATTATTTTTATTAAATGTATTGATAGGGCTTAGCGATACTCTTTCAAAATTTTTATACGGAAATATAATATTTAAAATCATACTGGCATTGATACCTGTGATTTTGTACTTTAATTTTTCAAAGGCAATGAACAAAAGGGTTTCAAGAAGATTGGATTTTTTGACAGGAAATTTAATAATATTGATTGCGCTTATTTTATTTGTACCGGCCTTTATAATGGAAGGCTTTGGACTGTTTAAGCTGAATGTGGCTGAAAGTATATGGAAGTTTCCTCTGGATTTGTTTTTGATGCCGGGGCTGTTTTCCTTTGAGTTGTTGGGCTTTGAATACAGCATGGTGACTTTGGCTCTATCGGCTGTAATTCCCGGAATGATTTATGGCATTTCTATAAGGCGATCAAGGATAAAAATCAACAGAAGAAATAAGATAATGGAGATGAAAAAAAGAAGGTGAAAAAAAGTTTATTTGTAATTTTAATATTTGCAATTGTTTACTTTATATATTTTAATTACGAAGGACAAACTTCCGATGTTAAAGACATCGAGTTTGAAGAGGTTATCATCACAAAGGTAGTTGATGGAGATACGGTGTATTCAGATGATGGAGAAAAAATAAGAATAATAGGGATTAATGCACCTGAAATAGATGAGAAAGAACTTCTATCGGAAGAATCAAAGGAGTTTGCACAACAAAATTTGTTGGGCAAGAAGGTATACATTGAAAGCGACGAAGAAATTTTCGATCAATATGGCAGGAGATTAGCTTATATTTGGGTAGGTGTGCCGGAGGATTTAAGTTATGAAAACATCAAAAATCTGAATTATTCAGCAATGAGTTTGAAGGAAGGTCTATCCAGGACATACACCTTTGAACCTAATGTAAAATACAAAAAAGATTTTAAAAAAGCGCAAAAAGAAGCAAGAGATTTAAAGTCAGGAATGTGGAAAATCTCAGAAAAGGGCACTACGAGAGGAAATGAATTGAGGTAAATAATGGAAGATAAAAATCAATTATACGATGTTGTCAGAAAGAAACTCAGGGATATAGGAGTGACATTACAGGATCTTGCAGCGATAGTTTATGATCTTCAAAAAAAATACAATAAAGATATAGATATAAAAGATTGCGAAGAAAATGTATTAAAGGTCTTGGAAAAAAGAGAGGTAATAAATACTGTATTAACAGGACTTGCTATAGATAAACTGGTTCAAGAGGGCAGTTTTCCCGAACCTATACAATCGGTCATTAAAAGAGACGATGGACTCTATGGAGTGGATGAAATACTTCCCTTGGGTATAGTAAATTTATATGGAACTATCGGGATTACGAATTTTGGATACTTAGATAAAGAGAAACCGGGAATTATAGCTGAAATTGACAAAAGAAAAAAAGACGGATATCATGTAACTACTTTTACAGACGATATTCTTGCGGCTATAGTGGCTGCGGCTGCGGCGAGAATTGCTCACGGGCAAAGAGTTAAAGAAGAAAATAAAGATGAAAGATAAGATAAAATAGGTTCATTGCTATTTAGATGAGCCTGTTTTTTATTATGGGAAAATTTATACCGGGTAATGATATAATAGCATTATGATTAAACTTGATTATGTACCTGCTACAAATTATAAAATTTATCAAGATGATTTAAATTTTAAATATACCACTGATTCTCTAATTTTATCTTCTTTTGCAAAACCGAAGGGAGTTTGCATAGACTTGGGATGCGGAAGCGGAATTTTATCTTTGCGCATGATAGATAAGTCGGAAAAATTCATAAATATTGATGCAAATGAAGAGGCGATTTCGCTACTTAATAAATCTGTGGAGATAAATGGTCTTGAAAATAAAATACAAAATTATATATGGGATGTAGGAGCCATAGATGAAATTGTAGAAAGAAATTCCATAGATACGGTTTTGACCAATCCCCCTTACTACAAAGACGGGTTGAGAGTAGACAATGAGAGATATGACAAGGCGAGATACAGCGAAAATTTGGAAATATTTGTAGAGGCTGCAAGCTATGCATTAAAGGACTTGGGAAGATTTTACATGGTTATTTCGGCAGGTAGAATGATTGATGCCTTTGAGATTTTGGTATCAAAGAGAATTGAACCCAAGAGAATAAGATTTGTGAAGAAAAACGCCTATTCATTGCCGAAACTCATATTGATAGAAGGTGTAAAGTATGCCAAGAGAGGATTTTTCTTCGAGAGAGATTTTCTATTGACGGAGTCGGATGATATGAGTGAGGATTTAAGAGAGGTTTACAGAAGCGTATGATATATTTTTGTGCAACGCCCATAGGAAATTTAAAGGATATAGGATTGAGAACTCTTGAAATATTAAAAACGGTAGACATAATTGCCTGTGAGGATACGAGGGTAAGCATTAAGTTGTTGAATGAATACGGCATTAAGAAAAAACTGATTTCTTACCACAAATTCAATGAAAGGACAAAGTCTTATGAAATAATAAAATTGTCCTTGGAAAATGACATTGCAATAATAACAGATGCAGGACTTCCGGGAATAAGCGATCCGGGAAGCGTGCTTGTAAGAAGACTCATAGAAGAGAATATTGAATTCACAGTGATTCCCGGGGCAAATGCGGCTTTAACGGCTTTGGTGCTCTCAGGGCTAAGTACGGAACATTTTTATTTCTATGGATTTTTGGATTCAAAGAGATCTCATAGAAAGAAAGAACTGGAGCAACTTAAATCCTTTAAGCACACTGTTATTTTTTATGAATCACCTCATAGAATTGAGGATATGCTCGAAGATATTTTTGAAATCTTCGGAGATAGAAATATTTCCATAAGCAGAGAGTTGACAAAGCTCTATGAAGAGACCATAAGAGGAAAATTAAGTGAGATAATCGATACTGAAATCACTCTTAAGGGAGAATTTGTAATTGTAGTTGAAGGCTCGAAACAAGAGGAAGACTTTGATTTTGAGGAACTCTTAAGGCGGAAGATCGACTCCGGCATCAGCAAATCCTCAGCGGTAAAGGAAATTGCCAAGGAATATGGTATATCGAAAAATGAACTCTATAAAATAAGTTTAGAGGTAGAAGATGAATAATATACAGGAAATAGAAAAGGAAATAAAAAATCTCAACGCGCAATTAAAGAAAAAATACAAGGATTTCTTCGGCATGAGCAGGATGAGGTTTAAAAATGAAGTTTTACAAAAAATAGGAAAGAACTATAAGTTGGAGAAGTTGAAGGAAAGCTCCTTAAAAAAATTTGGACTTGTAGTGGGAGTTGACGGTTCGGTAAACAAGGTGGGAGGAGATTTTCCCCATTATGTGGAAATTTATCAGGCGCTGGCAAAACCCACCAAGGGTCAGGATTTATACGAGAATGAAATATACACCCCTCTATTGGGGCAAATTGACGAAGAAGGCGGAGGCTTGAGTAAAAGAGAGAAACTTTTGGCGCAGATTGAACTGCAAGTGGCCATTGATTCCATAGATTTCCATAAGCCTGACATGCTGATGATGGATGGAGGGCTCATAAGATATAAGATAAATGACAAAGACAGATACACAGAACTCATAGAAAAATGCGAAGATAGAGATATAATTTTGATAGGGGTTTTAAAGGAACTCAAGACAAATGTAATTTCCAGAGCTTTGGAATATGAAAATTCGATTTTTGACAGAGAACTTTTGTACGGAAAGCTGGAACTCGGAGATTTTATAGAAATTCACGACAGATTCAACAAAAAATCCGGAGAAAATGAAGGAGAGTTGACTTCAGGTTTTTTGAGAACCTCAAATTCCGCCATGGCAATAGGCATAGATATATTACAATCCCAAAGACAATACTTAAAAGATGCGGCGGAACTTGTATATACGCTAACACCTTATAATTCAAGGGGTGTGCCTTTGTGGCTTGATATTGTTGATAAAGAGGTAAAGATCACTGATCTGCTCATAAAGTCAATGTTGGAGGAATACTTGGACAGAGATATTTACGAGAGGTTTTTTATAACGGAAAGGGATAGGAGAGGTATATGAAAGTAGTCGGAATAACTACCGGTCAAGAGGTATATATAGGTTCAAGAGAAAGAAATTTCCGTATGAATGAATTTTTAATAGTGGAAGATGAAGTTCAGGGAGATTTGCTTGGAGAAATTGTAGAAGCAAAGACTTTTAACAGATTTATTCCATTGAATATCGGAGGAGATTTTGTAGATTCTTCAGTATTGGAGTCTTTGAGAACCATGGGATACGATGTAGGTGAAGAGACTATCTATATAGGCAAACTCAGGCTTTTAAAAGAAGCGCAATACCCCATACTCACAGGCAGCGATATCAGAATTCCAAAATTCGAAGAAATTAAAAAAATCATAGCGCCCACAAGACCTAAAGATGGATTGTTGCTCGGCATAATAAGAAACTCCGATGCATTAACCGAATATATGGACGAAGAATATAAAAATCTTATGGATATATATGAAGATGATAAATATGAGGAGCAAAGGGATGTACCCTTCGTATTTGATTTTAAATCCATGCACGAATATCCACACATAGGGATTTTCGGAGGTTCAGGATCGGGAAAGAGCTTCGGGCTTAGAGTTATATTGGAAGAATTGATGAAAAAGAGCATACCCACGGTGGTTTTGGATCCTCATTATGAGATGAACTTCAAGCTTTCCTCCGATTCGAAATATACACAGGACTACAGCGGATTATATGAAGAACTTCAAATAGGAAAAGATGTGGGGATAAAGTTTGAAGATCTATCAAGGGATGATATCATCAAACTTTTAAACACCTCTTCGCATCTGACGGAACCTATGGTAAATGTGGTCAGTACATTATTTGTAAAGGGTTCCAATTATTATTCCTTCTTTCAAAAACTGAGTAATTTGCTGGAAGCTCAAGATGCAGGAGGATTGGACAAAATAGAAGAAAAAATATTTTATGCAGAAGATGAAGTGCAAAAAAAAGAATGGGAAGACCGAAAGAAACTCTATGAAAAATATGACAAGTCTTGTCCAAGCGCTTCTGTAAGAGGTGTGTTGTGGAGACTTGCAAGACTCTTTAACGAAGGCATTTTCAACAAAGACATAATTCCTATAATAAACAGTTTAAAATCCGGAAAGCTCGTTGTAATTCAAGGTTCCACGAGAATGATACAGGTTTTTTCCACATATCTTTTAAATAAACTCTACACGAGCAGGAGAGACTACAGGGAGTCCAAATTCACGAAAAAAGTAGAAGAAGACTTTTTCCCACCCTTTATAATAGTCACGGATGAAGCACATAATTTTGCGCCCAAGGGATTTGAAACTCCATCTAAATCCATAATAAGAGAAATTGCCCAAGAGGGTAGAAAGTATGGAGTATTTTTAATACTTGCAACACAAAGGCCCACGCTTTTAGATGAAACCACTACGGCGCAATTAAACAGCAAATTTATATTCAGAACGGTGAGGGCATCGGACATTGATACAATTAAAGAGGAAACGGATATAAGCATCGATGAATCCAAGAGGTTGCCGTATCTCACCACAGGAGATGTCTTTATTTCTTCGGCAAAGTTGGGCAGAACCTCCTATGTGCGAATAAGAGCTGCGCACACAAAATCTCCCCACAAGGAAAATCCCTTTGATGAATTAAGGAATATTTCTGATAAAGAAAATAAAGAATTTTTGGAATATATAAAAGAGTATTTGCCCATATATCCAAGTTTAAACTCTTTGGAAATAATCAAGGAAATAAATGCCAAGCATTTTAAAAGTTACAGTTTTGATCAATTTAATTTAAAACTTCAGGAGTTGAAAAAGGCGGGGCTTATTGTAAAAGACAGCGAAAACTTCTTAGGAGAAAGATACCTTTTAGCAGAGGACGAAGAAAAATAAATAATTTATAGTAAAAGCTGTCATTTATATAGTATAATGTATAACTAAATAAAGAAATTGCCACAGGGCAAAATCTAAAAAAAGGTGGTATTATGGAATTTGGTATTTTATCGATAGTTCCTCCCATAGTTGCAATTGTTCTGTCATTGATTACAAAAGAGGTAATAACTTCTTTACTATTCGGAATTATTGCAGGAGGTTTAATTTTTACAGGAGGAGATGTAATAGCGGCCTTTGAATCCGTTTTTGGATTGATGGGCGAAAAACTCGGAGATAATTCTCTTATGGTCATGTTCCTTGCGCTTTTAGGTTCTCTGGTAATGGTTATGAATATGGCCGGAGGATCCTTTGCTTACGGACAATGGGCCAGCAAGAAAATTAAAAGCAAACCTGCGGCAAAACTTGCAACGGTGGCTTTAGGAATGTTAATTTTTATTGACGACTATTTTAATTGTTTGACTGTGGGTGCAGTAATGAAGCCAATTACTGATGAAAATAAAATTTCAAGGGCAAAACTTGCTCACATAATAGACTCTACGGCGGCTCCGGTATGTATAATTGCTCCAATATCAAGTTGGGCGGCATCTGTAATTGCAATTATAGGAGATACGGGAGTAGAAAATCCCATGGGTAAATTTTTAGGAACCATTCCTCTTAATGCTTATGCAATACTTACTTTAGTTACAATGGTGTATTTTTCTTTTTCAAAGACCGAATTGTTCAGTATGGAAAAATATGAAAGAAATGACACTTCAATTATGCTTTCGGATGAAAACTTAGGTTATTCTCATTCGGATAAGGGCAAGGTAATAGACCTTGTACTTCCTATCCTGACACTTATTGGTGTTACACTTCTCATGATGCTTAGAACCGGAGGATATTTTGCAGACCCCTCCATAGGAATGGGTGCGGGATTTGGAGATGCCGATGTAAACCTATCTCTTGTAATAGGATCCGTAGTTGCGCTAATTGTGGCTTTTATAATGTATATTCCGAGGAAACTTCTCACTTTCAGACAGTTTATGGACGGTATAGTAGATGGAATAAAATCGATGATCAGTGCAATTGTAATACTTACACTTGCATGGACAATCGGCGGGATTACAAGCGATACTTATTTAAACACAGGCGGATATATCGCAGGAGTTATACAGGAATCTACAATGCCCATGTGGATATTACCCACAATAATATTTATAATTGCTTGTTTTCTATCTTTTTCAACAGGAACCGCTTGGGGAACCTTTGGAATATTAGTTCCGATAATGGTACCGATATTGGTACATACTAACCATATGCACTATCTCGAAATAGTACTTGCGGCTATATTTTCAGGATCTGTTTTTGGAGACCACTGTTCACCGATTTCAGATACCACTATACTTTCTTCAGCAGGTGCGGGCTGTGATCATATAATACACGTATCAACTCAGATACCCTATGCTGTAATTACAGCAATAGCATCGATAATAGGATTTTTTGTAGCGGGAGTTATAGGCATGGAGATGGCGGTAGTGCCTGTAGGTCTGGTTGCATTATTCATTATGATAGTAGTTGCTCAAAAGATGACGCTCAACAAACTTGGGAAAGCATAATAAAAACTACATCAGATATATATTTTTGAAAAGTAATTTAAAAAGAGTTGCGAAACAATTCGCAACTCTTTTTTGATAAATTTTTAAGCAGTTTGATTTTGAGTATTGCCCTTCGGATTTATTTCAAATTGACCAATGAGTATCGATGATACAAAAGTTGTCAATAGTGAAAAAAATATTCTGCCGAAAGGAATATATGCCAAAGACAAGGCTAAAATCACAAAATCTGAAAATAAATAAGCCTTTGAAAGATTTATTTTAAATTTGTGTGAGAGCATAAGTGCAAGAGCATCATCTCCGCCTGCCGCTCCTCCCTCCGTAACTACCAGCCCACAGCCTATACCTATTCCGATACCGCCTATAATTGCAGCAATTATAGGAAAATTATAAAGATTAGGAATAAAAGCGCCTATAGATAAAAATATTTTGTAGAATAATGCAAAGGCCACTGATGCAACAGCGGTCTTTTTTAAAAAATTCTTTCCAAAGAGAGACATTGCTGCGGCAAAGCACAGAAAATCCAAAATCGGACTGACATAGGAAGGATCCAGATTGAATATTTTATATAAGAATAAAGTTAACCCTAAAATTCCTCCCTCGGTGATATCAGCCTGCATATGTATATTTACGACGGTAAAAGCCATAATAATACATCCGGATATGATTCGATAAAAGCTGTTTTTTGAAATAGTCAGATTGCTAAAGATCTTTTCAAGCATTAATTACACCCCAATTTTCAATTAGGGCTGATAGAACCAAAAAAAGATTGCTTTTCGGTTATCAGTCCCTTTAATTTGCAATCTTATGATGGTGTTGATGCTTTTATTGTTTATTGATTTTTTCTTGTAAAAACTCTGAGCTTCTCCATGTCTTTTTAGCCTTTTAGAAATTCCACATCAGGTATTTTTACAGGCTCTTTATCGATCATATAGGCATCAGATAAAAACTACCAATCGGTAACCACCGTAATAAACTTACTGGTAAAGTATAACATTATTCTTAGATGAAGTCAAAGAAAAACGGCTGAAAACAGGCATATAATAAAAATTTTACATAAAATTATCATTAATATTACTCTAAGAGGATAGAATGTGTTACTATGTATATAGTTATTAAAACTAAATGTTTACAGATTAGAGGTAGTTTTATGTCTGAGAAAAATAAAAAATTGTTATATGAAATCCTCAATTCCACAAGTCACGGCATAGGAGTTATTTTAGGTATTATTTTTTTAATTATGATGATATTTAAATTTGGAGGGAAAATTTCAAATTACTTGTTTGCAGGATTTATAATCTATGGAGCATGTTTCATAATTATGTTTTTATCAAGTACTTTGTACCATGCCATACAAGCCCCCAAGGCTAAAAAGATATTGAGAGTATTTGATCACTCCAGCATATTTTTATTTATCGCAGGTTCCTATACGCCAATTGTACTTTATATTTTGGAAGGCAGAATGCAAATTTTGTTTTTAGCGGTGATATGGGCTGCAGCACTTTTCGGAACGATATTTAAGCTTGTCACTTACAATAAATACGACAAATACGTAAAATTTTCCGTATTTTTGTATATAGTTATGGGATGGATGGCTATATTTTTAATCAAACCCATAATTCTCAAAACAGGGATTGCTTTTATGGCATTTATCTTAATCGGAGGAATATTGTACACGGCAGGGACTTATTTCTATAAAAAGAAAATTCCTTTATATAATCACTTTGTATGGCATATATTCGTTTTGACGGCTGCAGTGGTGCAGTACATAGGAATATCCGGTTTTTTGATTTAGTCTGGGTTGTTTGCGTGAAATTTCAATAATTTTCTCGCAGGTTCACTTTTGAAGGGTTTGCTTTTTTAAATTTTATATTTTATTATTATTCTTAATCTCGGTTAAAAGTCCGAGATTTTTTATGTAAAAAACATTTTATCTTCAATAAATTGAATGTATCAACCTTTAATGATAAAATATGTATTTAGGATAAGGAAGGATGTGTAAGATGGGATTATTTGATAAAATTTTCGGATCTTATAGCGATAGAGAAATAAAAAAAATAACACCACTTGTAGAGCAGGTACTTGCTCTTGATGAAAAAATGCAAAGTTTAAGCGATGAAGAACTAAAGGCTAAAACACAGGAATTTAAAGATAGATATCATGCCGGGGAATCTTTGGATGATTTGTTGGTGGAAGCTTTTGCTGTAGTTAGAGAGGCTTCTTGGAGAGTGCTGGGTATGAAGCACTTCAAAGTTCAAGTAATAGGCGGCATTGTGCTGCACCAAGGCAGAATTGCCGAAATGAAAACCGGTGAAGGAAAGACCCTTGTGGCTACCTTACCCGCTTATTTAAATGCGATCAGCGGCGAAGGCGTGCATATTGTAACGGTAAACGACTACCTTGCACAGCGTGATAGGGACTGGATGGGAAAGGTATACGAATTTTTAGGGCTTACTGTAGGATGCATAATTCACGACATGAAGCCAGAAGAGAGAAAAGAGGCCTACAACAGTGATATAACCTACGGTACCAATAATGAATTCGGTTTCGACTACTTGCGTGACAACATGGTCATCTATAAAAGAGAGATGGTACAAAGACAGTTGAATTATTGTATAGTTGACGAAGTCGACTCCATTTTAATAGATGAGGCGAGAACTCCTCTAATAATTTCAGGACAAGGCGATGAATCTACAGATTTATATGTCAGAGCGAAGAGTTTCGTTGACACGCTCAGCTTCAGGATAAAAACAGAAGATGAATCCAATCTTGAAAGATTTAACAGGGAATTTGAAGAGGAAACTGTTGATTTCATAGTTAATGAAAAACAAAAATCCTCAGTGTTGACAGATCAAGGTATTGAAAAGGCGGAAAGATATTTTAATATTGAAAATCTTTCCGACATCGAAAACATGGAATTGTCTCACCACATAAATCAGGCTTTAAAGGCCAAGGGCAACATGAAAAGGGATATAGATTATGTTGTAAATGACGGTGAAATCATAATTGTAGATGAATTTACGGGCAGACTTATGTACGGAAGAAGATATTCCGAAGGACTTCATCAAGCAATAGAAGCCAAAGAAGGTTTGGAAGTTAAAGCTGAATCCAAAACCCTTGCGACAATTACATTTCAAAATTACTTCAGGATGTATAAAAAGCTCGCCGGTATGACAGGTACGGCTATGACAGAAGAAGAGGAATTCAGAGATATCTACAATATCGATGTCGTTGAGATTCCGACCAATAAACCCATAGTAAGAGAAGATAATAATGACGCCATTTACAAAAATGAGCCTGCAAAGTTCAATGCGGTTATCGAAGATATTAAAAAATCTCACGAAAAGGGACAACCGGTCCTTGTAGGTACAATTTCCATTGAAAAGTCTGAAGAGCTTTCGAAACTTTTAAAAAAGAAAGGCATCAGACATAATGTGCTAAATGCTAAAAAACATGCCCAAGAATCCGAAATAGTAGCTCAGGCGGGAAGATTAGGAGCTGTTACCATAGCGACAAACATGGCCGGTCGTGGTACGGATATCGTCTTGGGAGGAAACCCGGGACACATGGCAACTACCGAACTTAAAAAATCCGGACTTAGCGAAGAAATTTTAAACCAAGTGGATTCATATAATGAAACGGACGATCCGGAAGTTATTGAAGCAAGAAAAAAATATCAAGAACTTGTAAATAAATTCAAAATTGAAACGGACAAGGAATCTAAAGAGGTAATTGAAGCGGGAGGACTCCACATAATAGGTACTGAAAGGCACGAATCCAGAAGAATTGACAATCAATTAAGAGGTCGTTCAGGTAGACAGGGAGATCCGGGCTCCACAAGATTTTATATTTCCGGAGATGATGATTTAATCAGGCTTTTTGCAGGGGACAGATTTAAAGAAACCATGGAAAGGATAGATGCTCCTGATGATGAGCCCATAGAAGCGGGCATACTCACTAAACTTATAGAGTCGGCACAAAGAAAAGTTGAAGGAAACAACTTTTCAATACGTAAGCATGTATTGCAATATGACGATGTAATGAACAAACAAAGAGAGGTAATTTACGGAGAAAGAAAAAGAGTTCTCGAAGGAGAAGACCTTAAAGAAGACATACTTGCAATGGGTGAAGATGTAATCAACAAGAACGTTGAATTTTATAATAAAGTCGACCAGGAAGGCAAAAAATTCATGGATTATGAAGGGCTAAAAACAGCCGTTCAAAATATTTTTGATCTAAATCCTGAATTTATAAATGAATCTTTAACCTCAACAGAAGAAATAGAGACGGCGATAAAAGAAAAAGCCCTTGAAAGATATGCGGTAAAAGAAGAGGAATTCGGAAGTGAAAAATTCAGAGAAGTGGAAAGAATAGTTCTTCTTCAAGTTGTAGATCAAAAATGGATGGACCACATAGACGCCATGGATCAACTCAGAAAAGGTATAGGATTAAGAGCCGTAGGGCAAGTAGATCCTGTAAGAGCTTATGCCCAAGAAGGTTTTGACATGTTTGAGGAAATGAACGAATATATCAAAGAAGATACGGTTAAGATGTTGTTCCATGTAGTAAATCCTGAAAAAATGCAAAGGGTAAGAGTTGCAAAGGAAATTGAAACAGTAAATCCCGACGATGGAAAGAAGAAACCCTTTGTGCGAAAAACGAAAAAAATTGGAAGAAATGACCCGTGCCCCTGTGGAAGCGGAAAAAAATACAAAAATTGTTGTGGTAAAAAATCATAAATTAAATATACTTCAAAAATCCTGCGAGGTTTAACCTTACAGGATTTTTACTTTTTTTAAAGAAATTCACAAAAAATAAAAGAACATAGCTCATAAAAAATAGAATCGATTTAACGTGGCACATTATTAAATAAAGATATAAAAAATATTGGAATCAAAGGAAATAATACATCTTTTTGTTTACAGGAAAGCGATTTGGTAGGGCTTTTATTAGAAAATCAAAGGCGAATTATTACATAATTATTAAAATTCAGACCTTGCAGATTATTGCAAGATGGTAAAGAATATGATAAAATTTATAAAAATCGTAATATAGGAGGAAGACTATGATTAAAAAATTTAAGAGCCTCACAGCATTATTGGCATTGTTAGCTTTAGTGCTAACTGCATGCGGAGGCGGAGGTAGCAATTCCGCTACAGAAAAAGGCGGATCGGAAGGGTCGGCAGGAACAGGCGGAGCCGAAGGAGATATCCTTTATACGGCAAACAGATCTGAACCGGGCACATTGGACCCTGCTTTAGCACAAGGTACACATGAATCTTGGATTTTAAACCATTTATTCACAGGTTTATTGACCTATGATGAAAGTGGAGAAATTGTTGCGGGTATGGCAGATCTACCTGTAGTTTCTGAAGACGGACTAAACTATACCTTTACCATAAGAGACGGTATGAAATGGTCTAACGGAGATCCGGTAACTGCAAATGATTTTGAGTTCTCTTGGAAGAGAGTTTTAGACCCTCAAACAGCATCTGTATATGCATATCAATTGTATTATCTTGCAGGTGGCAAGGAATTCAACTCCATTGAAAAGCCGGGAGTATATTACGTAAAAGACGATGATGACAATGACACTGAAGAAGTGGATCATGAAGTTACTTATACCGATGCTGACACTCAAGGTTTGGACATAGCGGGAAAATCAGACGAAGAAGTAGCGCAAATGGTTTATGAAAAATGGCTTACTGAAGCTCGAGATAAAGTAGGAGTCAAAGCGGTTGATGAAAAAACACTTGAAGTAACCCTTGCAAATCCGACTCCTTATTTTAAAGACTTAACAGCTTTCTATACACTGTATCCTGTAAATGAAAAAATTGTTTCAGAAAATCCCGATTGGGCAAAAGATGCAGAAACACACGTTTCAAATGGTGCATTTACCCTTAAAACATGGGAACATGACAGCTTAATAGAAATAGTAAAGAACGATAATTGGGTAAATGCCGACAAGGTTAAACTTGCAGGAATTTCTTGGGATATTTTGGAAGATTCAAATACAGCTTATCAAAATTACGATGGCGGAAAATATTGGATGGAAGTAGATCCTCCACAAGAAGTAGTAGCTCAAAAATTCTCAAACGAAGATCCAGAACTTATAATCGGAAAACAAGTGGGAACATACTATTACAATCTTAACAATATTCAAACTGCAGAAGGAAACAACCCCTTTGTAAATGTAAATATCAGAAAAGCTCTATCAATGGCACTTGACAGAGAAGGTCTTGTAACAAACATCACCAAGGGTGGACAAATTCCGGCCGAAGGCATGGTTCCATATGGATTGACGGATGATACCGGAGCCGATTTCAGAGAAGCAAATGGAGTTTTGATAGAATATAATCCTGAAGAAGCAAAGAAATTGTTGGATAAAGGACTTGAAGAAACAGGTTTGACACTTGAGGACATTAACGGCAAGGTACTTCTTTATAACACAGATGAAGCTCACAAGAAAAATGCTCAAGCTGTCCAACAAATGTGGAAGGAAACTTTAGGAATTGAAATTCAACTTGAAAATGTTGATTTTAACGTAAAACTTGCTCGTGAAAAAGCGCATGATTTTGATATCAGCCGTGCGGGATGGGTAGGAGACTATTCAGATCCTATGACAATGCTTGATTTGTTCATAACAGGCGGTTCATTTAACGACTCAGGATACACTAATCCGAAGTATGACGAACTGATAAACACAGCTATATCAAGCCCCGATCAAAAAGTTCGCATGGACGCTATGAAAGAAGCGGAAAAAATATTAATGGAAGATATGCCTGTTATTCCTGTATATTTCTACACACAACCATATTTCGTAAAACAAAATGTTAAGGGAATCTACAAACCAATACTTCAATATCCGGTATTAACATATGCTGAGATTGTAGAATAAACTTAAAGTAAAGAAGCCCCATTTTTAAGGGGTTTCTTTACTTTAATGATAGAAAGGAAAAAACATGTTAAAGTTTATAGCTAAAAGACTGGGGATGTCAGTACTTACAATATTCTTTATAATAACACTAACTTTCTTTTTGATGCATGCAGTACCGGGTAATCCATTGCAACAAGAGGGTAAAATCCCTGATACTGTCTATCAAAACTTAAGGGTAAAATACGGATTGGACAAATCCAAATCTGAACAATACGTTATTTATTTAAAAAATATAATAAAATTGGATTTTGGAGAAAGCATGAAGTCAAAAACCGAAACGGTCAACCAAATGATTGCAAGAGGTTTTCCTGTATCTGTAAGACTGGGTATACAAGCGCTTTTATATGCAATAATAATAGGAGTAACCTTAGGTTCATTGGCTGCAATATATCAAAATAAAGCTCCCGATTACCTGGCTCAAATTTTCGCCTTAATAGGAATTTCCGTACCTTCATTTATAATGGGAACACTTTTAATTCAATTTGTAGCAAAGAACACATCGATTCCAATAAGCGGTTGGGGAACATGGCAACATACCATACTTCCTTCAATTGCTCTTTGCATGATGCCCACAGCTCAAATTGCGAGGCTTATGCGTTCTTCAATGCTTGAAGTTCTAAATCAGGACTATATAAAGACAGCTGCCAGCAAGGGTATTTCAAAGGCGGCGGTAATAATAAAACACGCGATAAGAAACTCAATACTTCCGGTTATTTCATCCTTGGGAACAATTTCTACAGACCTTTTAGTGGGTTCCTTTGTAGTTGAAAAAATATTCGGAATTCCCGGACTTGGAAGATTTTTCATAAAGAGTATCACCGACAGAGACTATACGCTGATAATGGGTACGACTGTATTTTATGGATTGGTACTTGTAACTATGCTTTTGATTGTTGATATAGCTTATGTATTTATAGATCCAAGAATAAAACTGTCGGGAGGAGAAAATTAATGGATAAAAATTATATTGATTTCAAACCAACTCCCGATATGTTTGCTCCTGTTGAAAGGAGTGAAATGCACGATGAAAAAATTAAAAGACCTACTATTAATTACTGGGAAGATGTATGGAGACGGTTAAAAAAGAATAAACTTGCCATGGCGGGTTTGATAATTATCATATTCATGGTTACATTTGCCATAATAGGACCCTTAATAAGCGGATATACCTATGAAAAAATGGACATGCTTGCAACAAATCAAAGACCATCTTCAACGCACTGGTTCGGGACTGATTCTTTGGGAAGAGATTTATTTACAAGAGTTACCTATGGGGCGAGATATTCTTTGCTTATAGGATTTTTGGCGGCATTTATAAATATTACCTTGGGAGTTCTATACGGTGGTATAGCAGGCATGAATAAAGGAATCATAGATACTGTAATGATGCGTATCGCTGAAATTATATATTCAATTCCTTACCTGTTAATAGTAATTCTGCTTTCTGTAGTTTTATCGGAAAAGGGCTCTGGTACATCCCTTGGAGTAATAATACTTGCTCTTACCCTTTCGGGTTGGATACCCACTGCAATACTGGTAAGAGGTCAAGTTCTTTCCCTTCAAAACTCAGAATACGTAATGGCTGCAAAATCCATGGGAGCGACGGGTACCTGGGCTTTATTCAAGCACATAATTCCAAACACTCTGGGTCCGATACTTGTAAATTTAACTTTAATCATTCCAAGAGCTATTTTTTCGGAAGCGACACTTTCTTTCGTGTCCCTGGGACTACAAGATCCTCTACCTTCATTGGGTAACTTGTCCAGTAGCGGAATAGAAGTGTTGGCAATAGGAATGGGATATCAAATATTGATGCCGGCTCTTATGATTTCTCTTATAATGTTCGGGTTCAACGTACTTGGAGATGGACTTAGAGATGCACTTGACCCAAGGCTTAGAAAGTGAGGCGAATGATGGACAACATTTTAGAGGTAAGAGATTTAAAAATTTCTTTTAAAACATTTTTTGGCGAAGTTGAAGCAGTAAGAGGAATATCCTTCGACGTTCCGCGTTCACAAACCGTAGCGATTGTAGGAGAATCAGGCTGTGGAAAGAGTGTAACCGCCAACTCCATAATGAAGCTCCTTCCCGACCCTCCGGCTTTTTATAAGGGCGGTTCAATATTCTTTGAAGGAGAAGACATTGTAAAAAAGACCGACAAGGAAATGAGAGACATCAGAGGGAAGAGTATTTCAATGGTATTTCAAGATCCCATGACCTCTCTTAATCCAACGATGAAAGTTGGAGATCAAATTATAGAAGGTTTGATGAAACACGAAAAAATATCAAGGGAAGATGCTAAAAAAAGAGCGATAGATATTCTGAAGATGGTAAGTGTGCCCAAGGCTGAAACGAGAATAAATCAATATCCTCATGAATTTTCAGGCGGGATGCGTCAGCGTGTAATGATAGCTATCGCCATGATAATGAATCCAAAACTCATGATTGCCGATGAACCTACAACAGCTCTTGATGTTACGGTTCAAGCTCAAATTTTAGATCTTATGAAAGAACTTCAAAAGGAGTTCGGAATGAGCATAATATTGATTACTCACGATTTAGGAGTAGTGGCAGACATGAGCAATAGAGTTGAGGTCATGTATGCTGGGCAAATATTGGAAGAGGGCTCGACGGATGATATATTTTACAATACTAAACATCCCTACACCACTAAATTATTAGCATCTCTTCCAAGACTTGATATGGATAGAAATGACAAACTGCAATCAATACACGGAACGCCTCCGGACCTTTATATTCCTCCAAAGGGATGCCCTTTTTACGACAGATGTGACAAGGCAATGGTGGTATGCAAAGATCATATGCCGCCTGCAACAGAACATGGAGAAGGGCACTATTGCAAATGTTGGTTGCATCATGACATGTATCAGGAGGTATGAATATGCAAGCACCTTTAATAAGCGCAAAAAACATCAAAAAATATTTTAAGGTAAAGGAAGGTACAGTTAAAGCAGTAGACGGAATAAGCTTTGACATATACCCGGGCGAAACCTTCGGACTTGTGGGAGAATCAGGATGCGGAAAATCTACCACAGGAAGAACGATAATAAGACTTGTTGAACCCACGGAAGGGGAGATGTTTTTTGAAGGCGAAGATATTTTTAAACTTCCTAAGTCTGAACTGAGAAAAAGAAGAAGAGATTTTCAATTTATTTTTCAAGATCCGTATGCATCTCTTGATCCGCGTATGACTATTGAAGAAATTGTGGCGGAACCTTTGGAAATATATAAAGTATATGACAACGCAAAGGACAGAAGAGAGAGAGTTCTTGAACTGTTAAGCCTTGTAGGATTGTCTGAAGAACACGCCTCAAGATTTCCTCATGAATTTTCAGGCGGTCAAAGGCAACGTGTGGGAGTTGCAAGGGCTTTAGCATTAAGACCTAAATTCATAGTCTGTGACGAACCCATATCTGCTCTTGATGTTTCAATTCAAGCACAGGTAATAAATATTTTGATAGAATTGCAGGAAAAAATGGACTTGACCTATTTATTCATCGCCCATGATTTGTCCATGGTAAAATATATTTCCGACAGAGTAGGAGTAATGTATTTGGGAAATATGATGGAGGTCGCCACATCGGATGAACTTTATTCAAATCCGCTTCATCCTTATACAATAGCACTTTTATCAGCAATACCCATAGCTGATCCCAAACTTCAAAGGGCAAAACACCGAATTATACTCCAAGGAGAAGTCCCCAGTCCCATAGATCCTCCTGAGGAATGTCCCTTTGTAGATAGATGCTCAAGAGCACAAAGTATTTGTAAAAAATCAAAACCTGAATTCAGAGAAGTACTTGACGGGCATTTCGTCGCCTGCCATTTAGTTGAATGAGAAATTAAAGCTAAGTTAATTTAATTAACTTAGCTTTTTTTGTTGAGTAGTAAATTTAAGCTTTGAAAGTTATTAATACTGTAAGATGCCAACTCTATTCTAAGATTTATTAGGCTAAATTAGTTATAGAAATCTCATACAAATAGTAAAAAAATAAGATAATGTAAAAAAGGCAAATTTGATTAATTGTAAAATAATTTTTCAAATTTAAATAAATAAAAGTTTAATAAAATGATAAATTATATGGATAAATTTATACAAAAGAGGTATAATATAATCAGAATGAACGTTGAATTAGTATACATTAAAAACTTGCACATATTAAGTACACTTTTAATTTAAAATGCAATATATGAGTACAATGTTTAACTATTAAGGAGGTAAGGTATGTTATTCAAAATTAGCAAAGAGCACGAAGAGCTCCGTAAAGCCGTGAGGGAATTCGCTGAAGCTGAAATCAAACCCATAGCTTTTCAATTGGATCAAGAAAACAAATTCCCCGATGAAATTGTAAAGAAAATTGGAGAAAACGGCTGGATGGGTATTCCCTATTCAACTAAGTACGGTGGAGCGGGTAAGGATGTAATTTCCTATGCGATTGCAGTAGAGGAACTTTCAAGAGTTGATGGTGGAGTGGGAGTTATACTTTCGGCTCACACATCTTTAGGAGCTTATCCTATAGAAGCCTTCGGTACAGAAGCTCAAAAGGAAAAATACTTAAAACCGCTTGCAAGTGGTAAAGCGATAGGAGCCTTCGGGCTTACAGAACCCGAAGCGGGAAGTGATGCCGGCGGTACACAAACAACAGCAGTATTGGATGGAGATTACTATATATTAAACGGAGGAAAAATATTTATAACAAATGCTCCCAAAGCAAGCTACTATGTAGTATTTGCAGTTACAACTCCGGGAATAGGAACTCATGGAATTTCCGCCTTTATAGTTGAAAAGGATTATGAGGGATTTACCTTTAGCGATCCCTATGACAAAATGGGGATCAGATCATCTTCAACAGCAGAGCTCAACTTCAACAATGTAAAAGTTCCAAAGGAAAACTTGCTCGGACAGGAAGGACAAGGCTTTAGAATAGCGATGCAAACTCTTGACGGAGGACGTATAGGTATAGCTGCTCAAGCCTTGGGTATAGCTCAAGGAGCTTATGAAGCCGCTCTTAAATATGCAAAGGAAAGAGTTCAATTCGGAAAATCGATAGCTCAACAACAAATCATATCTTTTAAATTGGCGGATATGGCTACAAAACTGAGAGCTGCAAGATTTTTAATATATTCTGCTGCCGAAATGAAGCAAAATCATGAAAATTACGGCATGGAATCTGCAATGGCAAAACAATATGCCTCAGATGTTGCCCTTGAAATAGTAAACGATGCTCTTCAAATTCATGGTGGAAACGGATTTATTAAGGGTATAGATGTTGAAAGATTTTACAGAGATGCAAAGATAACAACTATATATGAAGGAACAAATGAAATTCAAAGAGTAGTTATAGCATCACACATCATTGGAAAAGCACCTAAGAAAAAAGGAAAGGCACAAGCTACCGCAAAAAAGGACGGACCTATCACAGGGGTTAGGAAAAGACATATTATCAAAGCTGATACCGCTAAAGAAGCTGTTAAAGAGCTTGTTGAAAATCTTAAAAAAGACGGATATGATTTTTCAGTAGGAATTCCTGTAGATACTCCAATTTCTGATGCGGAAAGAGTCGTATCTGTAGGAAAGGGAATAGATTCAGAAGAATACATGGAAGATGCTAAGAAGCTCGCCCATGCTGCAGGAGCAGCTATTGGAAGTTCAAGACCGGTAGCTGAAAACATGAAACTTCTTCCTTTGGAAAGATACGTGGGTATGTCGGGACAAAAATTTAAAGGTAATTTGTATATCGCCCTTGGAATATCAGGAGCATCTCAACACTTAAAGGGTATCAAGGATGCATCGACCATCGTTGCAATAAACAGAAACCCGGGAGCTCCTATATTTAAGAATGCCGATTACGGTATAGTTGGAGATATTCATGAAATAATGCCACTTCTTACAGAAGCTCTTGGAACAGGAGAAAAGAAGCCGGCACCTCCGATGAAAAAGGTAAGAAGATCCAAACCGAGAAAATTGGCACCGACTTATGGAGTATATGTATGTCCGGGATGTGGATATGAATACGATCCGAATTACGGAGATGCCGAGGGAGAAATAGACGCAGGCACAACCTTTGAAAAATTACCCGATGATTGGGTTTGCCCGGAATGTTTGGAAGAAAAACAAAATTTTGTAAAAGCAGATTTTCCTGCTGATAGAAAATAAGGAGGCAGATTATGTATACAGTTAGAAAAGTAACTCAAGACCTCTACTGGGTTGGTGCAAATGATCACAGGCTCAATTTATTCGAAAACATATTTCCAATTCCAAGAGGAGTATCATATAATTCCTATCTGTTGTTAGATGAAAAAACAGCATTGTTCGACTGCGTAGACTGGGGTTCAGCTAATCAATTGGTAAGAAATGTAGAAGACGTATTGCAAGGCAGAAAATTGGACTACCTGGTAATTCATCACATGGAACCGGATCACGGAGGTTCAATTGAGGAAATTTGCATGAGATATCCCGAAGTAAAAATTATTTCAAGTGAACAAGGATTTGAAATAATGAGACAACTTGGATTTTCAAAGGTAGATGAACATGAGCAAATAATAGTAAAAGAAGGTGATACTTTCAGCTTTGGAAAACACACCAACGCTTTTGTGGAAGCGCCCATGGTTCACTGGCCTGAAGTGCTTATGAGTTTTGATGTGACAGACGGAGTATTGTTTGCGGCAGATGCCTTCGGAAGCTTTGGAGCATTGGACGGAAAACTCTTCAATGATGAAGTAAATTTCGATAGAGACTGGCTTGATGATGCAAGAAGATATTATACAAACATAGTTGGAAAATATGGTCCCTTTGTTCAAGATGTCCTTAAAAAAGCTGCTACATTGGATATCAAGTATATATGTCCTCTTCACGGACCCGTTTGGAGAAATGACTTTGGATATTTTATAGACAAATATGACAAATGGTCAAGATATGAACCCGAAGAAACAGGAGTTATGATCGCCTATGCATCGATGTATGGAAATACGGAACATGCAGCCCAAGCCTTGGCATCAAACTTATGCGATAAGGGAATGACAAATGTGGTGGTTCATGACGTTTCAAACACACATCTATCGGAGCTTATATCTGATTCCTTTAAATATTCACATATAGTACTTGCCTCTGTAACTTACAACTTGGATATTTATCCTGTAATGAAGAATTTCATCATGGACATGGCTGCACTTAACTTGCAAAACAGAACAATAGCAATCATCGAAAATGGTTCATGGGCTTGTACCGTAGGTGATAAGATTGAAGAATTTGTAGATGAACAACTTAAACTTTGCGATGTATTAAATGACAGAGTTACAGTAAACTCAGCACTTAATAGCGCAAACAAGAGTGATATGGATTCATTGACCGATGCAATATTGGACTCAATGAAAAAGAATGAAGAACTTAAACAAAAGGCAAAGAGTAAGTAAGATCATATTAAATAAAGAAACTCCAAGATGACAATTACGTCTTGGAGTTTTTGTATGCCTTTGATTTTTATTCACAGTTGGCAAGACTATTAAAATCGGACACATTCTCTTATTTTACTTTGTCCTTGATTTTCCCTTTACCAAACTATAGAATTAATACAAGTACATATGATTTAAAGAATTTAAAATATATTATTATCTTGCTTGTGTTTTTATTTATTTTCAGCTACCAAGCACTTGTACTTGACAAAGTGGAAGTATTGTGCACTTTACTTGTTAAATTGGTATGAAATTAAAAAAACGGGGAGGGATTTCATGGGACTTTTGGATTTGTTCAGTTTACAGGGAACGCTTTTTGCCATAATGCTCGTGGGTACATTGTTAAAAAAAATAGGGTTAATAGACAAAAACGGAAAACGTTGTCTGATAGATTTGTGTATCAATGTTGTAATTCCGTGCAATATTTTCAGGTCCTTTTTAATTGAGTTTAATTGGAGTATTCTTCAATCCGGAGCATTAATACTGGTGTTGTCAATTATAATACAGATAATATGCCTTAATTTAAATCGTTTTTTGTTTAACGGTTATCCTGAAGAAAGAAAAAAGGTCATGAAGTATTGTACCATCGTACCCAACAGCTTCTTCGGCAACCCAATTTCAGAAGGGATTTATGGGCAAATCGGGGTACTGTATGCTTCAATTTTCTTAATTCCCATGAGAATAGTTATATACTCTGTAGGAGTTGCTTATTTTATCTCAGATAGCAAGATGGATAAAAGGATGATTTTAAAAAACGTACTCACACATCCCTGTCTGGTGTCCATATACTTGGGAGTTTTTTTCATGGTGACACAGATTAAACTGCCCACTGTAATTTCAAATACTGTTTACTACATAGCAAACTGCAATACAGCTCTGAGCATGCTCATAGTGGGGACGATTTTAGCGGATATTAAATTGAGCACCGTCTTAAATAAAGATACGATGGCCTTCAGCGTGTTTCGTCTGATTTTGTTACCTGCGGTAGCATTGGGAGTAGCTTTAGCATTGGGACTAAGGGGTGTATCCCTGGGGGTCGGAGTACTCATGACAGCCATGCCCACCGGAGCGACAGCTGCGATGTTCGCTGAACGATACAACAGCGACTTTATCTTTGCAACCAGGTGTATAGTTATGACTACACTTGCCTCAATGTTGACTTTGCCCATATGGAGTTATCTTGTAGGTTGATTGAAAATTTGATTATAAAATTATCAGTCCGCTTAAAAACAGAATTATTATCCCTGCGATTAAATTGCCTAAGGATATTACAATCAAAGATGATATTTTGTCGAGATTTACTATATTTGCGATGAGAGATGCAGACCAAACTCCCGTGCCGGGCAAGGGGATTGCCACAAATACAAAGAGCCCGAATTTTTTGTATTTAATTAAATTTTCATATTTAAGATTGGATTTTTCAATGAGTTTATTGATGGTATTTTTTAAAAATCTTCTACTTTTAAAAAAAATAAATACATCTCTTATAAAAAATAATATAAAGGGCATTGGTATCAGTGATCCTATATAGGAATAGATAAAAGACTCAGGCACTCCCATGCCGAGAGACAATCCCACGGGAAGTGCGAGTTTTAATTCTACGAAGGGCATGATTGCAATTATGAGCACTACCAATTCTCTGCTTAAATACTTGCTTAATTGTGTTGTAATAAAATCCATTAAATCACCTTGCGAGAATATAAAGTCAGCATTTGTTTAATAATTTATACTTAATCCTATTATTTAAAATCCGTCTTCTTTAAAGCTATATAAACTCAGTCAATATACATATTTGGAGCTATAAAGTAGGTGCTTTGAAATCCTCCGATTACGGATTGTTTTCCTATTCTGACATAGAGGCCTTCAAATTCTTCTTTAAATATATATAGACCTATAACTGCACCGTAATTTTCTAATTCAGCCTTTCCACTTTCATCGAACTCAACAAACCTAAGCGGTTTTGAATTATAGAATTTTTGATAGATATATTCCTCATTTAGAGCTTCATCCACTATTTTATTCCATTCTTCCTGCTCGTATTTTTTACCCGGAGCAACACCTGAAGACATATATCCGTCTACGGGTTTGATTATATATTCGTCCTTATGTTGTTTTATTTTTTCGGCAACTTTGCTGTTTAACATCGCTGTAAAGGGAATATGGTTTTTTATAAATTCTATCTCTTCATCATTTAATATTTCAAAAGTCATTTCATCGTGTAGGACTTTGAAGGTTTTTTTCTCATGCATTATATGAGTTCTAAAGGAACCCAGCATCATAAATGCATTATCCAAATAAGCTTTGATGAAACTTGTAAGCTCATCGTAATGTTTCATGAATTCCATTGCCACAAATCTTCTGTATATCAAGTCAATCCTGTAGTCTTTGTACATCAAATGACCATTTTCATAAGTCAGATCTCTTATATCACATATTTCACAGTTATATCCGGCATCGTTATAATAATCCTTGAATATTTTAAAATCTGCGGTAGTAGCCAGCTCAAGAAAATCCACAATGGCAATATTGGGCTTTTCGTTGTATTTATTTTCGTATATTTCAGTTGATTTTTTTACCCAGGGAGTAAAGAGGTCGATTGTCTTTGCATTGTGCTTTTTATTAAATTCCTTCATGGCTTTGGAATTTATGAGGTTTTTTCCGATGATTTTATCTTCATTCATGGCAGCTGTTCCATCGGTATTAAATTCCAAAAACATAAAATCATCTTCGTCATCGTAAAACATGTCGTATCTGCATATAGGTACAGCAATATCATATCCGGGATCGTGAAGAATCAATTCCTCAAGTTTTTCAGGAAATTCGAAGAGTTTTCTGTATTCTTCATTTTCAATATAGTTATTTATGACTTTTTTTGTGATGTTCATCAATGTTTTTGCGATTTTCGAATAATTATCAAATTCTTTTTTTGAATAAAAATATCCTTGATAGAGATTATTCATTATTTTGCCGTTGTTGTCTTTAAAATCTTTTTTAATTTTTTCAGTTATTTGCAAATAGTCTGCATAGTATTTTGCAGAATCTTTTTCAATTATTTTATAAAAGTCTTCAACATATATGTCGTTATACATTTTTCACCTCAACAGTGTTTTTCATAAGCAATTCCTCTATGGAGTCGTTTTCCAGTTCTTTAAAAAATTTATCATGAGGGGTAAGGGATTGGTTGATTAAATTTTCTAAGGGTTCAAGATATTTTATTTCCATTTCCTCCAGACCGCTTTTTGCCATTTCTATAAAAATTTTTGCGTAATCAAGGAATGTTTTACCCATATACAAAGTCTCCAGTCCCATTTCTTCGCTTTCTTCCTTTGCCTTCATGACTGTGTCGTAGGTTGCATTTTCAAAGATTTCCTTTAGTAGTTCAATATTTTTTTCACTGTAAAACAATCCCTTTACAAGGGCTATTGCGGAAAAGTTAAGATCGTATTTTACAGAATCAAACATTCTGAATTCAAGATAACTTTTCAGTCTAACATCGGGAAATACAATTGAAAGTGCATGGAATATCAAATCTTCTCCATCTGCATCAGTAAACAATTCATGTAGTTTTTTACTTTCCGCACTTTTAAGAATACCCTCTTTTTCCAGAAATATAGGAGTGGTGTTTAGAATAAAATCCGCATATTTTCCATAGGACATATCCTCATCAAAGGCGATTTTTAAAAGTCCCGACCTTTCATCATCAGTATTTTCCCAAATTTTTTGTCGCAAATTGTGTTTTTTATATAATTCAGACTCAAACAGGGGAGAATTTTCAAACAAAGTATAGAAAATCGGAGATATTGCAGAGCCGAGGAAGTACTTATCCTTAAAGTCTTTTTCATCCTCATAATCTATGGCCACTTGTATTGATGCACTGCCCTTCATCATGTTGTGTGCCATTTTGCCCTTTGATTTAAAATGTTCATACATGTATCCGTATCTTTTTTTGGGTAAAATTTTTATTTCATCAATTTTTGTACGAGGATGGTAACCCAGACATATGAGGCTTTGATTTTTCTTTTTAAAAACAGGAAGGACCGTATTCATAAATACAAGGTATTTTTTTTCGAGATTTTGAATGTTTTTTTGCGGGTTCATGCTTAATTCAAATTGAGAACCCGGTTCTGTGGAAACAGAAAAATCATCTGCGGTGAATCCCAAGATATATTCCTCATCCATCAAGGGTTTTGCGTGAAATATTTCGCAAATCTCGGCAATGCTTTCACCGACACCGTTTTTTCCATAATAGGAAACAGTATTAAATGTGTCATTATATATTACAAAATGCTCAAATTCAGCTCCTATACGGAATTTGTCCCTTGTAGTTTCTCCCTTTTTAAAATAATTTATTATTTGTTCCTTTGCTTTTTTTATCATAATAAAGCCTCCAGTCTTTAGTTAATATATAAAATTATACCCACCTAATCGGTATATTATTCTGTACTAAAAACAAAAAACAAAGCCGAAACTTTGTTTTATTGAGTGATGACAAGATTAGCTATTATGAAAAAGATTTTTGAAATAAATTCAACTATCAAAAATGCTATGATGTACCAAGCGATGAAATCCAGTTTCCTTTCATATTTAAGCTGTTCCCAATATAGGGACACAGCAATTGTAACTGAAAGCAAGCTTACAAATATCATAGCTACCGGAAGAGAGGTCAGTGCACTTATTAAATTGAAATTGAAAAATCCGTTCCAAGGTGAAAATATGAAAGCTATCAAAAGAAAGAATTCACATACCATAAAATTAAAGAGAGATAGCGATAATATTTCTTTTCTATCAGTTTCCATCCAAGCTTTATCTGTTGTAACCTTCAGAGCCATAAAATATTGAACCATCTTAAATATCAACTTCGCTATGCAAAGGAAAATAAGAGCACCGGTTATTTTTCTTTCGGCGATGAATATAGGTGAAATTGAGGCTGCAGCTCCAAGCAGAAATACTGTAAGATTAAGGTTGGAGGAAAAAATTGATTTAAGATTTATATAAGCTTCATTTATGGATGAAAATATCCCGTTGTAAAAAGCCTTTGATTCTGTCGGATTTTCCGTTGAATAAATTTTTTCCTTTGGATTTTTATCACGTTCGTTTATTGTTATCTCTTGTTTTTCAAGTTCCGCTTGAGGAATTTCCGAAGAGATTTTTGTTTCCTTTGAAGTTTCAGGGACATTAACCTCTTTAAGTGTTTTTTTATTTTCGGTTTCTTCGACTTTTTGAGTATTTTTTTCTCTTATCTGTTCAACCTCGGGATGTTTTGAACTCAGAGATTTTTTTAAGTTTTCAAATTTTTTTCTTATGGAAAGCTTAAGATCCGAAGGGTTCTCTTCAGGAATAGGTTCATCGACAGTTTTTTGTTTATTTAACTCGGAGTTTACTAAATCCGTGAAATCTTTGTAATTGTAAGACTTCGAATATTTTTTTTCAACATAATTTTTATGTTCGGCAATGGGCATGTCGAAGTTTTTTTTGTTTTCATCAAAAATTATGTTCGTATTTAAATCCTCAATTTTTTCAATAGAGTTTTTTGAAGGTTCCGACTTTTTGAGCTCTTTTTTGGCAACGGTGGAAGAAAGCGCATCTTCAATATCCTTAAGGGGAATATCCATAGTGTTTTCCATGGTAGTGGGCACGGTTGTAGTAGTAGCGATTTTTACATCCTTTTTCTTTTTATCCACGCTCTCGTTGTCAAAATTTTCGAATATGGAATATTCGTCATCATCTTCATTGATAAAATCTCTCCAGATTTCTTTAAGTGATTTTTTCCCCTTAGCTTTATCCGAAGTGCTATCTTCTGATTTTTCAAGATTTTTGTCAAGGGAAGAAGTTTCCTTAGATGAAGATTTAGTTGGGACATCAGAGTCTTTTTTAAATTTATGTTCGGATTTGATTTGAGAAAGATCTTGAATTTCTTCATCAAAAAATTGTTCAGGGCCTTGTACATTTTCGCCCGGTTTATTTAAATTTGTTTTGTATTTGTTGATGTTTTGTGAAATTTTTTTGTCAACCTCATCAATTATGTCCTTTAAGTCGCTGGTGTTGTCTATGTCGGTTAAATTTTTCTTAGGTTTAAAAATTATTGTAGATTGATCAAAATTTTTCTTAGTTTCAGTGGGTTTGGCATCGTCATTGGTTATTATTACTTTTACATTTTTGAGATTTTTTCCGCAAACTTTGCAGTAATTATCCTCTGCTGAAACCTTATTGCCACAATTAGGACAAAACATTTTGTTCACCTTCTTAGTTCGGTGTAGTTACCGTATTTGTATAAATTATAGCATAAAAAATATGTATGCTCTATAAAATTAAAATACAATATTAAAAAAGGAGGCATTTGCCTCCTTTTTTAATAAATATTATTTTAAATTATTGAGCAGATTCTTCAGTTGTGTTTTCTTCAGGAGCTTCTGTAGTGTTATCAGTAGTTTCTTCTGTTGTAGTGTTGTTTGTAGCTTCTTCAGTTGTATTTTCTTCAGGAGCTTCTGCAGCGTTGTTTGTAGTTTCTTCTACTGTAGTGTTATTTGCGGGTTCTTCTACTGTAGTGTTATTTGCGGGTTCTTCTTCGGCAGGAGCATTTCCGCCACTACATGCCACTAAACCGAACATGAGAGTTCCAATAGTTGCTACGCTTAATAATTTTTTTAAATTCATGTTAAAACCTCCATATATTAACAATATAATTTGTAAATTAATATTTACATAAATATACTATAGGTCTTTATTGTGAAAAACATGTGTGTAACAGGTTAAAAATTTTTGAAGATTTAAAGGGTTATTAATTTAACATGAGATGCTATAATAGATATGAGGTGAAAAAATGTATCAAGCACTTTATAGAAAGTACAGGTCCAAGACCTTTGAAGAGTTGGTGGGTCAGGACAGTATAACAAAATCTCTTAAAAATCAAATATCAAAACTCGAAATATCTCACGCCTATATTTTTTCAGGTACAAGAGGAACGGGAAAAACCTCCGCTGCCAAGATTTTTGCAAAGGCGGTCAACTGTCTAAACCCGAAAAATGGTGACCCTTGTAATGAGTGTGAGAATTGCAGGGCAATAGCTGAGGACAGGGCAATAGATGTAATCGAGATGGATGCCGCTTCAAACAACGGTGTTGACGATATAAGAGAACTGAAGGAAAAGGTAGTTTATCCACCTCAAAGCTTAAAATACAAGGTATATATAATAGATGAAGTTCACATGCTTTCAAAGGGAGCCTTTAATGCGCTTTTAAAAATTTTAGAAGAGCCTCCCTCTCATTTAATATTTATTTTGGCAACGACAGAACTTGAAAAAATACCCTCAACAATTTTGTCAAGAGCTCAAAAATTTAATTTCAAGAGAATTGACAAGAGAATAATCATTGAAAATCTAAAGAGAATAACCGAACTTGAAGGGAAAGAATGCACCGATGAGGTCTATAAGTTAATTGCAAACAACTCGGACGGGGCTATGAGAGATGCGCTTTCGATTTTGGATCAGCTTTTTTCTCTTGAAAAAAATGTTATCGATTATGATTCGGCAATTGAAGTTTTAGGGATATCCTCCGATAAAATAATACTTGAGCTGGTGAAGGCACTATTAGATAAGGACTTGAAGAAAGCCATGGAAAACCTAAATGCAGTTTATAAAGAAGGCAAGGATATAAGCATTCTAATAACGGATTTAGTATCGAGATTTAGGGATTTAATGGTGCTGAAAATGGTAAAAGAACCGGGCGAAATGGTTTTGATAAATAACTTTAACGAATACAAAGAGCTTTCAGAAAACATAGACATAGATGAAATTATTTTCATCATAAAGACTTTAAATGAATGCTTAGTAAATGTAAAATATGCTCAGGATAAAAGAGTGGTTTTAGAGATGAGCATTATTAAAATCACCGATGCATATGAAAATAACTTGAAAGAGCGAATTGAAAACATCGAAAATTACATCTATGGCAAGGATTTTAATCGTGAAGATATACCGAAAACTCTTCAAAAAGTTAAAAAGCCTTCTTCCAACACCGTTAAAGAAACCGCAAATACAGAAGAATTAAAGGGAGAAAGCGCCGAAAATACTTCCGTGGATAAAATTGCAGCAGAAGAAACTCCTGCACAGGAAGAAGAAACAAAGCAATATTATAAAGCTGATAAAGATGATATAATGGATGATGAGTTAAATTCAAACAAGATAAAATCCGACTGGAATAATATATTGATAGAATTTAAAAAAAAAGGTCGTGTAAACATACCTATTTTGTTGAGTTCAGGACGAGTTGAAGACTATAACAATCAAACTCTTGTAATTGAATTTGAAAAGTCGGACAGTTTTAAGTACAAGGCAATTTCCGATGAAGATAATATAGCCTTTATTGAAGATTTTTTAAATAATTACTACAATAAGGAAATAAAGGTAAGATTTACTTTAAATGAGGACAGAGAAAAAGAAACTGCAATCGAAAAATTGGAAGAATTATTTGGAAAAGACAATATAAATAGAATTTAGGAGGAATTATGGCTAAAGGATTTCAAGGATTTCCCAAGGGTGGAAATATGAACAATATGATGAAACAAGTTCAAAAATTGCAAAAGCAAATGGAAGACATGCAGGAAAATTTAAAACAACAGGAAGTAGAAGCAAATGCCGGCGGAGGAGCTGTTAAGGCTGTAGTAAACGGAAATAAAGAATTAATAAGAATAGAAATAGATAAAGATGTAGTAGATCCCGATGATGTGGAAATGTTGCAGGATTTAGTGGTAGCAGCCGTAAATGAAGCATTGAGAACTGCAGAACAAAAGATGAACAGTGAAATGAGCAAACTCACCGGCGGATTAAACATTCCGGGGCTGTAATCATGAAAAACAGAGCAGGATCTATAGAAAAACTAATCAGACAACTTTCAAAACTTCCGGGAATAGGCACTAAGACAGCTCAAAGGCTTGCATACCATATTATAGATTTAGACATAAATGAAGTTGAAGAATTATCTGAATCTATAGTAAATGCAAAAAAAAATATAAAGAAATGTAGCATTTGTGCCAATTTTACCGATGCAGACCCATGTGAAATCTGCAATGATGAAAAAAGAGATGTATCAACTATTTGCGTTGTGGAGTATCCGAAGGATGTAGAGGCCATGGAAGGAGCTAACTGCTATCATGGACTTTATCATGTTTTGCACGGGACACTTTCTCCTTCAAGGGGAATAGTGGCAGGAGATTTAACAATTAGACAATTGCTTGCAAGACTTGGCAATAAAGATGTCAAGGAAGTTATAATCGCAACCAATCCTACAGTTGACGGGGAAACCACGGCATTGTTTTTGGCAAAAACCTTGGAACAAATCCCAATAAAAGTAACAAGAATCGGATATGGACTTCCTGTTGGAGGAGATTTGGAATATTACGATGAACTTACAATAACCACGGCGATGGAAAACAGAAGGGAATTTTAAGCAAAACCTTAAAAGGAGTTTGCTTTATTGTGAAATAACAAGGTTTACGGATACCCACCCGATGCTATGCATCCTTTAAGGGTGGTATTCTTATTTTTTAGTGTTGATATACATTAAACTCGTAAAAATGGGTATATATATGCAAATAGCATACTTTATATGCTGTGATTTATATTTTATTGAGAAGGGAAGTGTTTAATTGTTTTTTGACGAAGATAAAAATGAAAAAAAAGATAACAAAAAAGGATCGGGGAATTTTAATAACAATCCGATGATAATATATTATATATTGGCAATAATTTTGATGTTTTCAGTACCATATTTTACAAGACAAAAACTCATAAATCCAAACGACGTAAAAGTGGTAGATTACAGTACGTTTTTGGATATTGCCGAAAAGGGAAATATGTCAAAGGTACATGTTCTTGAAAAAGAAATACTTTTTGAGGCAAAGGAAGGAAATGAAGTAAAGAAATACAAAACATCGAGTTTTAATGATCCCAATCTTCCGAATTTTCTTCATGAGAAGGGAATTCAATTTGACAGAGAGTATCCTCCGGAATTAAATCCCTTTGTGGGAATGCTGATATCCTTTGGTTCAACGGTGTTGATGTTGGTAGTTGTGTGGTGGATTTTCTCAAAAATAGTCATGAAGCGATTCGGTGGTGATGGTGGAGTAGGACCGATGAGTTTCGGAAAGAGCAATGCCAAAATTTATGTCCAATCCACAGATGGAATAACCTTTGATAATGTAGCGGGTCAAGACGAGGCGAAGGAAGCTCTGACTGAAATTGTAGATTTTTTGCACAATCCTAAAAAATATACAAATATCGGAGCGAAACTTCCAAAGGGAGCCTTGCTCGTAGGACCTCCGGGAACGGGGAAAACCCTTCTTGCAAAGGCGGTTGCCGGAGAAGCCAATGTTCCTTTCTTTTCAATTTCGGGTTCTGAATTTGTTGAAATGTTTGTAGGGCTTGGAGCTGCGAAGGTAAGGGATTTATTTAAGCAAGCTCAGGAAAAAGCACCCTGTATAGTATTTATAGATGAAATAGACACCATAGGTAAAAAACGTGACGGCTCAGGCTTTGGCGGAAATGACGAAAGAGAACAAACTTTAAACCAACTTTTGTCGGAAATGGACGGTTTTGAGGGCAAGTCGGGAGTTGTAATACTGGCAGCTACAAATAGACCGGAAACCCTTGACCCTGCACTTTTAAGACCGGGGAGATTTGACAGGAGAGTTCCCGTTGAACTGCCGGATTTAGCAGGCAGAACTGCAATACTTAAAGTTCATGCGGAAAAAATAAAAAGAGATTCGGATATAGATTATGCGCAAATAGCAAGGGCAACGGCAGGAGCATCGGGAGCCGACCTCGCAAACATGATAAACGAAGCGGCATTAAGGGCTGTAAGAGAAGGCAGAGATAAAATGACCCAGAGAGATATTGAAGAATCCGTAGAAGTGGTACTTGCCGGATACGAGAGGAAAAATGCTGTTATTTCCCCAAAGGAAAAGGAAATAATAGCCTATCACGAAGTTGGTCACGCCTTAGTTGCTGCAAAACAAACGGACTCGGCACCTGTCCATAAAATAACCATCGTTCCCAGGACATCGGGGGCATTGGGATACACCATGCAAGTGGATGAAGAAGAAAAATTCCTCATGTCAAGAGATGATTTGTTCAATAAAATCGTGACACTCACAGGAGGAAGATCTGCGGAAGAATTGATTTTTAACAAGAGAACATCAGGAGCATCAAACGACATTGAACAAGCTACAAAGATAGCAAAGGCTATGGTCACAAGGTTTGGAATGACAGATGAGTTCGGATTTGTAGCCCTTGGAAGTCAAACCAACAAATACTTGGGTGGAGATATGTCACTTAGTTGTTCCTCTGAAACTGAAGCGAAAATCGATGCGGAAGTAAAGAGAATTATTGATAAAGCTCATGAAAAAGCCATAAACATATTAAAGGAAAACATAAATGCCCTTCATGAAATATCAGCCTTTCTTCTGAAGGAGGAAACAATTACGGGAGAACAATTCATGAAACTTTTAGAAAAAAATGACGAGCCTGCGAAGCCTATTGAATTAGCAAATTCATCGTCGGAAGAGGTTATAGAACTGTCTCAATCCGATAAAAGTGAAGAAACAGATGAAGCGCCAAGTACAGAAACAGAATAAAAATTCAAAATAAAAAGACGTCTAAGATGACGTCTTTTTTGTGTTATATGTAGGGGACGATACCCGTCGTCCCAAATTATGGATTCGTCTAATACAACGGGTGGACAAAGGCGTCCGCCCCTACGGAAAAAACGAATGAAAATATGAAAAATGTATGGGACGATGCCCTCATCGTCCCGCATTATGAACCTACAAAATCATAACGGGCGAAGGAAGCATCCGCTCCTAAGGAAAATTATGAAGCTTGCATAAAATTCTCCTTTAAAGTCAAGAATATAAACGGATAATAAATCATTTTGACTTGTTTCTTTTTTGTATTCTGGAGACAGCAAAGGCAATTTTGCCCAGTTTTACGGTGCTTATGGAGAATTTCCTTGCGAATTTTGCGAGTTTAATTTTTCTTGATAAGTTTTTTATTAAATTTTTGCTCATTTTAATCCTCTTTTCTAAAAGTCAATTATTCTGAAAAATTGACATCTATTACATCTTCAATGGGGTATTCCAGTGCATCTTTGTATTCTTTGATGTCTATATACCCCAATTGATTAAGTCTGAACAAGACTGTTTTTTCTCTGTCTAAAGATTTTTCATTGATAAATACCTTGTATTTCTTGCCATCTATCGTTACTTCATCAATTCCTGTGTCCTCTGTATCTTTGTAATATATTAATTTCACAGGGGAGTAATAAGAGGGAGATTTTGTTATGGCAGCCATAAGAGCGGACATGGGCAAGTTTAATTGCTTCACATCCAAATTAAAATATCTTTTTGAAGCGGCTGCAACCCCATAGGTATTGTTGCCGAGATTGATCGTGTTTAAATAAATTTCTAAAATCTCGTCTTTTTCCAATTTTTTCTCAAGTTTTATCGCAAGATAGGCTTCCTGTACTTTTCGTTTTAAAGTTTTTTCGGGGGTTAAATACAAGTTTTTTATAAGTTGTTGAGTGATGGTGGAGCCACCTCTTACTATGGATTTGGCTCTAATATTATCGACAGCGGAACCCATAATAGCTATGGGGTCAATGCCGTTGTGCTGATAGAATCTGTGATCCTCTATGGCGATAAAGGAGTCCTGCAGGGGCTTTGGTATTTCTTCAAGGGGAGCGGAAATGGTGTACCTATTGTTTAAATCTTCGAAATTTATATCTTTGACATTTTTTATGGAGATGTAAAAATAAATCGCCGAAAGAACTAATAGGATTACGGTCAATAGCGAAAATATTCTGAAAAATGAACCTTTAGAGTTTTTTCTTTTGTGTTTCATATTTACCTCCAAGAACATTATAACAAAGTGAGGCAAGTGTATTTTGAAAGTTTTGTGTATATATCTAAGAATTTTCAAATACAACCTATGGTATAATTAATATATGGAAAATATTAAAGATAAAGAAATCGAAAAAGCTATAATAGTGGCAACGGATTTAGGAGCAAGACCCTACAGCATGCACACATCTCTTGAAGAACTTGAAGATTTGACAGTGGCTGCAGGTGCTGAGGTGAGAGGCGTCGTGTCTCAAAGTCTGGAAAAATTCAATCCGAAATATTTAATAGGTACGGGCAAGGTCAAAGAAATCAGGGATATGTTGGTTAATTTAGATATTGACTTGGTCATATTCAACGACGAATTATCGGGAATTCAAGTGAGAAACCTGGAAAAGAACTTCAACGACGGAAGAGATTTTTTTGACAAAAAAGTAAAGGTTCTTGACAGAACTAATTTAATATTGGATATATTTGCTCAGAGAGCTTCAACCTATGAGGGTAAATTGCAAGTTGAACTTGCACAATTGGAATATCAATTGCCGAGACTTTTAGGGATTGACGGCTGGTCAAGAACAGGCGGAGGAATAGGAACAAGAGGTCCCGGGGAACAGATAATCGAGACCGATAGGCGTAGACTTTTAAGGGAAATCGACAGCATAAAGGCAAAGCTTAAAAAACTTGAAAAGACAAGAGATGTCATGAGAAGCAACAGAACCAAGAGCAAAATCAGCACAGTTTCCTTAGTGGGATATACCAATGCGGGCAAATCCACCATATTGAACAGGATAAAGGAGAGGGACTCCAAAGAAGTATTTGTAAAGGATATGCTCTTTGCAACCCTTGATCCCAATTCAAGAAGGGCAAAATTGCCCAACGGAATGGATTTTATAATATCCGATACTGTAGGTTTCGTTTCAAAACTTCCGACAAAATTGATAGAGGCCTTTAAATCCACCTTGGAAGAGATAAAGTATTCGGATCTTATACTTCACGTGATAGATGCTTCAAGTGAAGATATAGAAATACAATACAAGATAACCACGGATATATTAAAGGACTTAGGAATAAAGGGCAAAAAAATAATCACGGTTTTCAATAAAATGGATAAGGTGGATGGAAAGCAGTTTCCAATAAATCCCGAATATGCACAAAATAGAATTTATATATCAGCAAAAAAAGATGAGAACTTGGACGAGTTGCTTTATGCCATTGAAGAGAGCCTATCGGATAAATTTTATGAGGTGGAACTTTTAATAGGATATGACAGATCCGATGTGTTATCAGATATTCTTAACAACCACAAATACAAGGATTTAAGTTATGTTGAAGATGGTACAAAGATAAGAGTGGTTCTAAGGGATGATGAATACGAAAGATACAAGGAATATGTGATAAATCATGTATAAAAGTGTTTTAAAAGATGGCAGTGATGAATTTATCGAGAAAAAATCCAGATTTATAGGCTATGGATTTAAGGTGCAAACAGAAGAAGAGGCTTTGGAAAAAATTGACAACATCAAAAAAATTCACAGAGATGCAACACACAATTGCAGTGCCTACATCATCGGAGAAGACAAAATGATACAGAGGTACAATGACGACGGAGAGCCTTCAGGGACTGCAGGAGTGCCCATGCTTGAAGTTTTAAAAAAAGAAGACCTGACAGATGTATGTATTGTAGTGACACGATATTTTGGTGGAATACTGCTGGGAGCCGGCGGGCTTGTAAGAGCCTATTCCAAGGGAGCTAAAATTGCAATAGACAGCTCAGTAATTGTCAATATGGTAGAATATGAAAAACTCAGTATAAATTACGATTACACCCATCATGGGACAATTAACAACTACCTGATGAATAATAATTACAAGATTTTAAGAGAAGAGTTTTTAGAAAGTGTGACAGTGGAAATTCACAATAAAAAAGATGATAAAAGCTTGATAGATGAACTCATGGACATCACTGCAGGTACAGTTAAAATAAAAAAGATAAAAGATGAAATTTTACCTTGTAAAGATGGAAAAATAATATACGAAAATTAAATGGAGGAAGGACATTTAATGAAAAGAGAGATAAATGATATCGTAAATTGGTTGAAGGAAAAAGTTGCAGAAGCCGGAGCAAAGGGAGTGGTTTTTGGACTTAGCGGAGGGATTGACTCAGCTGTAGTGGGAGCTTTGTGCAAAAAGGCCTTCGGAGAAGATGCTCTGGGAATTATCATGCCCATCCACAGCGATCAAAGAGATGAAGAGGATGCAAGGCTTGTGGCAAAAAGCATAGGATTAAATATTGAAAAGGTGGATATGTCTGATACCTTTGATGAATATTTAAAGGCTTCTTTTGTTTCTGAAAAGCTGATGGCAAGGTCAAATATCAAGCCCAGACTCAGAATGATGACCCTTTATTATTATGCACAGGACAGAAACTATTTAGTCGCAGGATGTTCAAATGCATCGGAATTTTACATAGGTTACTTCACCAAGTACGGAGACAGCGGAGCCGATATAATACCTCTTGCAGAATTCTTAAAGGATGAAGTCTATGCACTTGCAAGAGAACTGGAAATCCCTGAGAAAATAATAGACAAGGTGCCAACGGCCGGACTTTTTGAAAATCAAAGCGACGAAAGGGAAATGGGCTTTACCTACAGAGATTTAAATGCATACATTCGCGGGGATAAAATAGATGATGAAATTGCTCAAAAGATAAAGAGAATGCACCAAAATTCGGAGCATAAGAGGCATTATGCAAGCATTTATAAAAGAAAATAAATTTTACGTTATATTTTATGCAAAAACGCAGAAAGTTGCATGTTTATAATAATTTAAATCTATCTTAATAAAGTCTTAAAAAATTTTTGATAACATATTATCAGGTTGTGATTTGATGATTAAATTATTAAAACTTTTATTAAAAATATCCGTGATCGCCTTTGTGATTTTTGTCGCATTTCCGAAAATGGGAATTTATGCTTCAATATTTGACCATGACACCTATCGACAAATTGATGATAAATATGCTGTAGTTTCAGATTTAGAACAGTTAAGCCCAAAGACCAGAGAATTGGCGAATTTATTTCTTAAGCGTTGTTCAGAGGAAGGGCTTGAAGTTAAGATAACTGAGACCTACAGAACTCAAGAGCGGCAAAATCACCTGTATGAACTGGGAAGAAGTAGACCCGGTGTCAAAGTGACTTGGACAAAAAACAGCAAACACACCATGAGAAGAGCCTTCGATGTTGCAAAAATAGGAGATGACCCCTATGGAGATGAAGATTTTTTTAAAAAATGCGCCGAAATCGGGAAAGAAATAGGATTGACTCCCGGATATTATTTTAAATACTTTCAGGATAAGCCCCATTTTGAGCTAAATACATGGTGGCTTCCTTGAAATTTTACAATAATTAAAAATTTTTTCAAAAATATGCTTGACATTTCAAAATATAGCCTTTAAAATGTACTAAAGTTAAATGCTAAGACAGAGAGAAAGATATGAAATTTTATTTTAGAGAGTCGGAACAGGTGAAAGCCGACATAAAAGGAAGTATGTAATATTCACTCTGTGGCAGGTAGGCTGAAATAACAGTAGGCTTTCTCGGTTGCCCCCGTTATCATAGGCTAAGAGTTGTTAGACTCTAATGAGGTAATCTTTGATTATAAATTTAGGTGGTACCGCGAATATCCTTCGTCCTATAAGACGAAGGTTTTTTTATTGCAAAGATTTATAAAAGGATTTCCGGAATTTCTAACAAATAAATTTTGGGAGGAAAAAATGAAAAGAATATTGATTTTGTTGGTAATGATGTTGAGTTTAGTAGGTTGTCAAGGAAATAATGCAGCAAAGGATACGGCTGAAGAAAATGCTGCACAAAACACGACTCAAAACACTGCAAATGCGACCACCGCTGAAACTGAAGAAAGTTCCGATACAGTTAAAATTGGAGTTTTAAAGTTTATCGACCATGTATCTTTGGATGCAGCCAAGGAAGGCTTCTTGGAAAAACTTGATGAAGAAGGAATAAAAATCGAATTGGTAGATTTGTCGGCAAATGGAGATATAAGTTTAATAACTACACTGGCAGAAAAACTCAAGGGCGAAGAAGTTGATTTAATTTATGCAATAGCGACACCCTCCGCACAGGGAGTAAAAAATGTAATAACGGACACACCCATAGTGTTTTCCGCTGTAACCGATCCTGTAGGTGCCGGACTTGTTAAAGATGCCGCTGCTCCCGAGGGAAATATTACAGGAGTTTCAGATTATGTGGACCCAAGCGGACAAATAGATGAATTTTTAAAATTATATCCCGATGTAAAGACCTTTGGAGTGTTGTATTCAACATCTGAACAAAATTCTCAAGTGCAAGTTGAAGAACTTGAAAAAACCCTAAATGAAAAGGGCTTGAGTTTGGAAAAGGTAGGAGTAAATAACGTAAATGACATAACTCAAGCGATAGCTTCTCTTGCAGGAAAAATCGATGCTCTATTTGCCCTTACGGATAACCTTGTGGCAAATGCGGCTCCCATAGTTTCAGAAAATTTACTGCAAAACAACATACCTTCACTTTCGTCGGAAGAAGGACAGGTAAAGGAAGGCCTGCTCATGAGCGAAGGTGTTAACTACAAGGCTCAAGGCGCTCAAGCGGCTGATATGGCGATAAAAATACTAAAGGGAGAAGAAATTAAAAATCTCCCCGTTGAAGAAAACAAAGTAAACACTAAATTGGTAAATGGTGAAACTGCTGAAAGATTGGGACTTGACCTTTCAAATCCGATTTTTGAAGGAGCAGAAATAATAAAATAACAATTCAATAAAATAACAATTCAATAAAATAAAAATTTAATCTAATAACAATTCAATTTTTCTACTTGACTTTAAACTGGTGCTGTACTATAATACTGATTAATTTAATAAAGCAATGCAAAAGGAAAAGAAAATGAGAGTTTTCACAGAGAGTGACTTAAGCTGAGAGGTCGCAAATATCATTTTTAATATACACTTTTGGGCTATATCTATTGAATTAAGTAGGTAGGTACGCAAAAATGCGTTAATTAATTGAGTATTCTTTTTAACGAAGAGTTAATAAGGGTGGTACCGTGTAAGTTAAGTCTTTCGCCCCTTGGGTTTCCAAGGAGCGGAAGACTTTTTAAATTAGGAGGATTAGAATGAAAAAGATAATTAAGAAGATTTCAGTATTATTAGTTGCATTATTTGTGCTTACAGCTTGTTCATCAAATTCCGGAGATTCAGAGAAGGAAAACACTGCAAAGAACAGTACAAACAACACGGCTGTGGAAAAAGAAACATCTGAAGGTCAAAAAAATATTAAAGTCGGAATAATTCAATTTACTCAACATGTTGCACTGGACAGAACAAGAGAAGGATTTTTGGAAGAATTAAAGAATTTAGGATACACAGTTGAAGAAAATACGGTCAATGTAAGTGGAGAAATTTCATTGATTCCCACAACTGCAAAGAAATTTGAAGGCGATGAAGTCGATATAATTTATGCAATAGCAACTCCTGCTGCTCAAGGAGCTAAAAATGCCGTGGCTGATATTCCAATTATATTCAATGCAGTTACGGATCCCTTATCTGCGGAACTTGTGGATACAAATGAAAAACCGGATGGAAATGTAACGGGAGTTTCAGATTATTTTTCAATTGAAACTCAACTGAAGAACTTCTTGGAAATATTCCCGGACTCAAAAAAATTAGGCGTTCTTTACTCTACAGGTGAGGCAAATTCGGAAGCTCAAATAAAAGAACTTGAAGAAGTAACTGCAAACTTGGGAATTGAACTCGTAAAAGCGGGAGTAACCACTACAAATGATGTTTCTGCAGCGATGACATCACTTGTGACAAAAATTGACAGTTATGTTGCAATACAAGATAACTTAGCATCATCTGCCGCAAGCGTAATAGCAGATAGTTTAAAACAAGCTCAAATACCTTCTTTCTCCGGAGAGTCGGGACCGGTTGAAAACGGGCTGTTATTTTCAGATGGCATAGATTATGTAGAGCTTGGAAAGAGTGCAGGAAAAATTGCAGATGAGATAATTGGCGGAAAATCTCCGGCGCAAATACCTGTGGTATTCTCGACACAAACTAAAAGAACAGTAAACAAAACCACCGCCGATGCACTTGGAATAGATGCAAATTCAGATCTATTCAAGAATGCACAGATAGTTGATTAGGAGGACTAAATGTTTAAGGGATTAATTTCGGTACTTGGATCATCAGTTGAGGTAGGGCTTATTTTTTCCATACTTGCCATAGGAGTAGTGTTGACATACAAAGTTTTAGACGTTGCAGACTTATCTGTTGAAGGAACTTTTCCATTAGGAGCTTTCATATTTGCGGCTTTGGCGGTAAAGGGAGTAGATCCGATTATTGCAATTATACTCAGTTTCATAGGTGGAATGTGTGCAGGGCTTTTAACTTACTTGTTGTATAAGAAGTTAAAAATAGCGGCACTTCTTGCAGGTATCCTCACAATGACAATGCTTTACTCCATAAATTTAAGGATTACAGGAAAGAGCAATGTTCCTTTGTTTGAATTCGGCTCAATATTTAAAAATTTTGAATTTTTGCCGAGGATGGCAGTGCTTGCAATAATTGTTTTGATATTAAAATTAATTTTGGATTATTTTTTCAAAACAGAACAAGGCTACTTGCTCATAGTTACAGGAGACAATGAATCCCTTGTAAAATCTCTTGGCAAAAATCCTGAAGTTTATATATTATCGGGATTTATGCTCTCAAACGCCCTTGTGGCATTGAGTGGTTCTTTAATGGCACAGCACCAAGGATTTGCAGACGTTCAAATGGGGACATCAATGATAGTTACAGCTCTTGCATCTATTATAATCGGGGATACGATTTTAAAAAATAACAGAAAACTCAAATATACCACAAGAGCAATTATAGGAGCGATATTATACAGAATAATTTCAGGGCTTGCAATTCATTTAGGGCTAAATCCCAATGATCTTAAGCTCATAACGGCGCTTATAGTAATAATTTTCATAGCATATAACAATATCAGCAATGAATCCAATTTAAATAAAATGATAAAAAAAGAGTTAGGAGAGAAAAATGTTAACAATAAATAACTTGAGCAAAACCTTTTATCCATGCACACCGGAGGAGCAAAAAGTATTCGACCAATTTTCTTTAGATATTAAAGAAAATGTATGTACAACTATTATCGGACCTAACGGATGTGGCAAGTCTACATTGTTTAACCTGATAAGCGGCAGCTTAACCAGTGATGAAGGAAGCATAAAGCTCAAAAATATTGAACTGACAGATCTTCCTGAAGAGAAAAGAGCGGTTTATATAAGCAAGGTAAATCAAGATCCCTCCATGGGAGTATCACCTAATTTAAACATTCTTGAAAATATGGCCATCGCCTTTAAAAAGGGAAATAAATTCACCTTTAAAAAATTAATCAAAAATACCGACATAGACTTGTTGGTAAAAAAATTAAAAGAGCTTGATTTAGGGCTTGAAGATAAATTGACCACTCAAGTTAAATTTCTTTCTGGAGGACAAAGGCAATCTCTATCGCTTCTTATGGCTACTATAAAAAGCCCGGATTTGCTGTTGTTGGATGAACATACGGCGGCTCTTGACCCCAAAACCTCAAAACTTATAATGGACAAGACAAGGGATTTAATAACCAGAGAAAAAATCACAACATTGATGATAACTCATAATTTAAGACATGCCATCGAATACTCCCACAGAATCATAATGATGAACAAAGGTCAAATTGTCTTGGATGTATTGGCTGAAGATATTACGGAATCTGAATTAAATAAACTGTACAATGAAAATATTTTAAGAGACCTAAGGCAGGCATCTTAAATTGTTTGAAAGAGAAAAACCAAATAATAAGAAATAGCTATCGAAGAATAAAATGCATAAAAATAAGAGAGTCGAAGGTTCGGCTCTCTTATTTTTGTGTTCAATCTTTTTCCAATAAGGTACCTGTCATTGCAAAGACGATTGCGGGAATCATCCACACAAAGGATTGCACAGTTTCAGGGAACAGACCGTAAAAAGCATCTAAAAATCCCGGAGTTATTCCAATTGAGGAAAGTATAGAGGATATAGTCGGAAGCAAAGCTCCGATTACTCCGCCTATATATGTATATCTCTTTATATAGGGTTTTTCGTCAAATAAATTTAAAACAACAAGCACGATGGAAATAGGATACATCATGGAAAGTACGGGCACAGAGATTTTAACTATAGTTTCAACACCTCTTACTGCCATGAGTCCACTGAAAACAGAAGCGATAATCGCCCAAGTGCTGTAATTTATTTTGCCATTTGTCATTCTTTCAAAAAAGGAGCTGAAAGTAGATGTAAGACCGATGGCGGTAGTAAGACATGCAAGTATCATTATTATGCACATAGCCACTGTCCCGATTTTCCCAAGAAGACCTTCGGCAATATAAATCAGAAGCTCAACCCTTGAAAGACTTTCAATGCCCAGAGATGAAGTCGTAGCACCTATGTAAATAAGACCGCCATATACAAAACAAAGCCCCAAAGCGGCAATTATGGCAGCTTTAACGGTCAAGCTGTATATTTGAGATTTATCGGTGATATTTTTAACCTCATATCCATTTATTATTACGGAAGTAAAGGCGAGGGCGGCTAAGGCGTCCATAGTTTGATATCCCTCTTCGAAACTTCGTGCAAAAACGTTTTTCATTCCTGTATCTATGATATCAGATAAAGGAGAAACCACTCCTTTAACTATCACGACAACAAGTAATAGGATGAGAGTCGGAGTTAATATTGCACCTAAATTATCAACAATATCCGTTGGTCGCAATACAAAAAACAATACTATCGCAAAAAACACCGCTGAAGAAATTATCGGATTCAGATTTTCAAATAATGCCACTTGTAAAAGCTCATATGTAGTTGCTGCAGTTCTCGGGATTGCAAGACCCGGTCCTATGGAAAGTAAAACCAAAGTTCCAAAGAGAAAACCGGACTTATTTCCCAGTTTACCGGTTATGTTTTCAAGATTGCCTCCGGATTTTATAGTGGCTACTACACCCAACATTACAAGTCCTACAGCAGTCAATAAAAATCCTAAAATTGCAGGAATAAATTCCGATCCTACCCACAAACCCAAAGTGGGGGGGAAGATAAGGTTACCGGCTCCGAAAAACATTGAAAAAAGAGCAAATCCCGATACCAAAATCAAATTCTTTTTTTTCATAATTAATCCTCCTTGACTTAAACAGTATATCACAAAGTGTAAGGCATAAAAAGAATATAAGTTTATTGATAGTGGCATAAATATAAATTTATGTTATGCTTTATTTAGATGATAAAAATATTTAGAGGTGAAAAATGTCCGGCAAAAGAATTGAATTTGTAGACACCACATTAAGAGATGCTCACCAAAGTCTGATGGCGACAAGGTTAAGTTGGAATGACTTCAAAGACAGTTTGGAGTTGATGGATGAAGCGGGATATAAAGCTTTAGAGTGTTGGGGAGGAGCTACCTTCGATTCCTGCATCAGATTTTTAGGAGAAGATCCCTGGGAAAGGCTTAGAAATATAAAATCAAAGCTTAAAAATACCAAGACGCAGATGCTCCTTAGAGGTCAAAATCTATTGGGATATAAAAATTACCCCGACGATATAGTAGAAAAATTTGTTGAACTCTCCATAAAAAACGGAATCGACATAGTGAGAGTTTTTGATGCGTTAAATGATTTGAGAAACTTAGAGGTATCCATTGAATCAGTAAAAAAATACGCAGGAGAAGTACAAGTTGCTATCGCTTATACAGTTTCCGATATACATAGCACACAGTACTACATTGACCTTTGTAAAGACATTTTGGAAATGGGAGCCGATTCCATAGCAATTAAGGATATGTCCGGCATTTTGACACCATATAAAGCCTATGAGTTGGTAAAATCCATAAAAACCCTAACGGACTTGCCTCTGGAAATACATTCTCACTGCGCCGCCGGAATGGCTCAGATGAGTTATTTAAAGTCCATTGAAGCGGGTGCCGATATCATAGATACCGCCATATCTCCCTTTGCAGGAGGGACATCTCAGCCGGCGGCTGAAGCTATGCACGTAGTTATAAAGGAAATGGGCTATACCAGTCCTTTGAATCTTGAAAAACTGGAAGAATTGGCGAGTTTTTTTGCAAAGGTTAAGGAAAAATACATAGAGAAGGGAACCATTCCCGTAAAATTGCTCTCTTCAGATCCTAAAGGATTGATTTATCAAGTTCCTGGAGGAATGTTGTCAAATCTGTATTCTCAACTGAAAAGCATGGGTAAAGTAGATTGTTTTGAAAAAGTATTAAATGAAATTCCCCACGTCAGAAAGGATTTGGGATATCCGCCACTGGTAACCCCCATGAGTCAAATGGTCGGCTCTCAAGCTACATTTAATGTGATCATGGGAGAAAGATACAAAATGGTGCCGACGGAAATCAAGGAGTATCTTAGAGGATTTTACGGCAAAAGTCCGGCGCCTATAGATGAAGACTTTAAAAGAAGCATTATAGGAGACCTCAGCGTAATAAAAGACAGACCGGCCAACCATTTAGATCCATTATATGATAGTTACAAAGAGGAATACGGAGATAAATTAAAGAGCGAAGAAGACTTGATGACATATATATTATTCCCTGAAGCGGCGGAAGAATTTTTTAAAAGTAAATATGCATAAAACAGATAGATTTTTAAAAGTAAATATGCATAAAACAGATAGATTTTTAAAAATAAGTGCATAAACATTGGTCAGAGACATCAACATGTAAAAAGACCCCTTACTATAAATTTAAATTAAGAGCCTTTTTTTACGAAGGCTTTTTTTATACAATTTTTACCATTAGTAAAAAACACATGAATCTAAGCCCATTATAAAATAAAATAATATACGAAACAGGGCTTATATGATATAATAAAGCAATAAAACGATTTCATATTTACTACAACATATAGGAGGTTTATAAATGAAAGTTTACAGTACGGAGATGGTTAGAAACTTAGCTTTAGTAGGGCATAGTGGAAGTGGAAAAACAAATTTAACAGAAGCTATGCTATTTCAGACAGGTGCTACAAAAAAATTAGGCAGTGTTTCAGACAAGAACACTCTAAGTGATTTCTCCAAGGAGGAAATGGAAAGAGGTTCATCGATAGGAACGAGCATTATTCCCATAGAATGGAGAAATTACAAAGTAAACGTCATCGATACTCCCGGATATCTTGACTTTGTCGGAGAAGCCTACGGAGCTTTGCGTGCATCTGAAGCTGTATTGATGGTTGTAGATGCCACAGCAGGTGTTGAAGTCGGCACGGAAAGAATGTGGAAGTACACTGAAAAAATCGGAATGCCAAGAATAGTATTCGTAAATAAAATAGATGGAGAAAATGTAAATTTCAGAAGATTGATGGAAGAATTGGAAAATGCCTTCGGCAAAAAAGTTGTTCCCTTTTCAATTCCAATAGGAGAAGGAGAAAACTTCATAGGCGTTACAGATGTAATTTTCCAAAAGGGTTTTAAATACGTAAATGGAGCTCCGGAAGAGATTGAATTAACTCACGATCAAGTAAAAGCCACAGAAAGAATTTATGAAGAGATAGCGGAAGTCGCGGCAGGTTCTGATGAAGTTTTAATGGAAAAATATTTTTCAGGTGAAAAATTCACAAGAGAAGATCTCTTAAGAGGAGTTACCTCCGCGTTATTGTCGGGAGAAGCAGTTCCACTTCTTGTGGGATCAGGAGAAAAAGGTATCGGAATAGATATTTTATTAAATACCATAGTCAACTACATGCCGGCACCCAACGATGAAAGAGCGCATTTAGGATTTAGAGTCGAAGAAGGAGAACCCAAAAAAGTATCCGCCGATGAACCCTTCTCATCGGTTATTTTCAAAACCATCACAGACCCCTTTGTGGGAAAAATTTCAATATTTAAAGTTATTTCCGGCAAAATCACAAAAAACACAGCTCTTTATAACTCCACAAAGGACACCAATGAGAAACTTGGCGGACTCTATGCAATGAGAGGCAAAAAGCAATTCGAAGTTGAAGAAATTCAAGCAGGTGACATAGGAGCCACTACAAAACTTCAAGAATCGGAAACAGGAGATACTTTATGCGATAAGTCCAACAAAATAATCTATAAAAAGATTAAATATCCAACTCCGGTATTATTCTATGCCATCGAACCTAAGACAAAGGGAGATGAAGAAAAACTATCCACCTCTCTTAGAAGATTAAGAGAAGAAGATCCAAGTTTTGTAATTGAAAGAAATGCTGAGACAAAACAACTCACCATCGGAGGACAAGGGCAAGTACAACTTGATGTAATTCTTGAAAAACTTAAAAACACCTTCGGAGTTGAAGTAAATATAATTCCCTTTATAATTCCCTACAGAGAAACCATCAGAGGAACGGCATCAGTTCAAGGAAAGCACAAAAAACAATCGGGTGGAGCGGGCCAATACGGAGATGTTTGGATCAGATTTGAACCCATAGAAGAAGGATTTGAATTCGCCGAAGAAGTATTCGGAGGATCAGTGCCGAAGAATTACTTCCCGGCAGTGGAAAAGGGAATCATAGAATCCAAGGAAAAGGGAGTACTTGCAGGCTATCCCGTCACCAATTTCAAAGCCGTATTATACGACGGATCCTATCATGATGTAGACTCCAATGAAATTTCCTTTAAATTGGCGGCATCTCTTGCCTTCAAGAAAGGTATGCAAGAAGCGAAACCCGTCCTTCTTGAACCCATTATGAAAGTGGAAGTATCAATTCCCGACTCATATCTTGGAGATGTAATGGGAGATATGAATAAGCGTCGTGGAAGAATTTTGGGAATGGACCAACAGGGAGACGGCTCTCAAATATTGATAGCTGAAGCTCCGCAAGCCGAAATGTTTGAATACTCCATTGACCTAAGAGCCATGACACAGGGAAGAGGAACCTTTACAATGGAATTTGTAAGATATGAAGAAGTTCCTGCAAATATTTCAGAAAAAATAGTAGCTGAAGCAAATAACAAAGAAGAATAATTTGTTAAAATCAAATAACTGATAATAAAAAACCCGGCATAATGTACTGACCCCCTAAAGTTGGACCAGCAAATTCAACTTTAGGGGGTTTTTATGCAAAAATTCCTAAATCATACAATCAACTTGAATAATCAACGCTAACAACGACGGGCGGACGAAGGCGGCCGCCCCTACGGAAAACATGAACAATCAAATAACCAACGCAGGGGACGATGCCCTCATCGTCCCGAATAATTCACTGACCCTACAATCAATTTGAATCATAAACGCTAATGACGACGGGCGGACGAAGGCGGCCGCCCCTACGGAAAACATGAACAATCAAATAACCAACGTAGGGGACGATGCCCTCATCGTCCCGAATAATTCACTGACCCTACAATCAATTTGAATCATAAATGCTAACGACGACGGGCGGACGAAGGCGGCCGCCCCTACGGAAAACATGAACAATCAAATAACCAACGTAGGGGACGATGCCTTCATCGTCCCGAATAATTCACTGACCCTACAATCAATTTGAATCATAAACGCTAATGACGACGGGCGGACGAAGGCGGCCGCCCCTACGGAAAACATGAATAATCAAATGCCTAACGTAGGGGATGATGCCTTCATCGTCCCGAAATACGAACAAAATGCAAATAACTTATTTTAAATCAATCCCATGGCATACTCAACCACGAAAGCCACAATAACCACAAGTGCTGAAATTATAAAACCGTGGACCATAGGAGCGGTTCCCGATTTTTTCATATCAGACAAACGGGTATTAAGCCCTATTGCCCCAAGAGCGCAAATCATCAAAAATTTGCTTATGGATTTCAAAACCTCCGAAAGCTCAACAGATATAATTCCCACACTGTGAAGAACAGACATGATTAAAAATCCGACAATAAACCACGGAAAAATATCCGACACCTTTACGCTTACATTTTTATGGGCAGATGAATTTTTAAACTTCAAATGATTGTTAATAAAGGCAAAAATTATAACAGTAGGGATAATGACAAGAGTTCTTGTAAGCTTTACCATAGTTGCAAAATCTCCCGCAGCCTCACTGAAGGCATATCCTGCAGCCACAACCGATGATGTGTCATTTACAGCAGTACCTGTCCACAGACCGTAGGCAATGTCAGATAACCCCATGTATCTTCCGGCAATGGGGAATAAAACTATCATAAAAATATCAAATATAAAAGTTGCACTTATGGCATAGGCGACATCCACATCTTCAGCCTCAATTACCGGCGCTATAGCCGCAACGGCAGATCCGCCACATATTCCCGTGCCTGCAGAAATTAAATTTGATAACTTCCAATTAAGTCCGAGAGCTTTCCCTACGAAATATCCTCCGCCAAAACACGTAAGTAGAGTAAAAAACATTACATAAACAGACATTCTGCCCACATTAAAAATTGTGTTGACATTAAGGCTTGCGCCAAGCAATATAATTGCAAACTTCAGCACTCTCTTAGATGTAAAGGAAATACCTTTTTTAAACTCAGTTCTTTCACCTGTGTAGTTGTTAATAAACATCCCTATAAAAAGCGCAATGACCGATGCACCTATAACAGACTGGGGAATGAGCGACTCCGCAAACTTTGATATAGTTGCAATTATTAGTACCAGGACAAATCCCGGGAAAATAGAATCTTTAAAACTAAAATTTTTCAAGTAAATCTCCTTTCATAATGTATAATGAGTATACTTTATCATCAATCGGTGATAAAATATAATTATCATTAATAATACATTGATAACTAAAATTTATTAGGAGAAATATGGATCAAAGATTAATCACATTTTTAACCTTGTGCAAGACTATGAATTACAGAGTGACAGCACAAAAGCTTCACTTGACACAACCGGCAGTCACAAAGCAAATTCAATCCCTTGAAAGGGAATTGGATACTAAATTATTTACATATGAAAAAAACAAATTAAAAAGGTCGGAGGATTCCTATACTTTAGAAAATTATGCCGTATCCTTTCAGTTTAACTACGAAAGTCTGTTGCACAAGCTCAAACACAAAGGCAAACAAACGCTCAGAATAGGAATCACAAAAACAGTTGGGGATATAGTGATTTTAGAACCGCTGAAAAAATACATTGAAAACTCCGATGACGATATAGAACTTTCCGTTGACAATACCGACAATCTTTTTAAAAAATTAAAAGACAACAAAAAAGATTTTTTGATTGTGGAAGGAATTTTTGACAAAAATGCATATGACCATTTCCTATATTCAAGGGAATTTTTTACGGGAATTTGTTCCATAAAAAATAAATTGGCAAATAAAAAAGTAAACTTAAAACAAATATTTGACGAAACGATACTCATAAGAGAGAAGGGCTCAGGCAACAGAAACCTTTTGGAAACAGAATTAAACAGATGCGGGTACAATATAGAAAATTTCAGCAGAACAATAAACGTAAGCAATATAAACATAATAAGAGAGCTACTGCTTGAAAATTTGGGAATAACTGTCGGATATGACAGGATAATACACAAAATGGACGATCTGGCTACATTTGAAATTGAAGGAGTGAGCAGGTACCATGAATTTAATATAGTAAGTTTAAAAAATACATCAGGCATAAAAAAAGCTGAGCGATTTTTAGATCTAAAGGAGAAATAGTGAAGGATAATATTACATTTATATTAAATTTTTTAAGAATCCCTTAGATTTTTATTAAAGAAATTTTCAAAAACACACTTATAAGGCTCTATTTTACAGGTTTCCCACAATAACATAAATTGTTTGTCAACAAAAATTTACAACCTCTTAACGTGTTAATGCCTTTTATTTAATTGACTTTTAGGGTAAACTAAAGGTACATATACTATTTATGTTATATAGCAATCAATTGATGTATTCAGACTGGGAGGAGTGGTAGTTAGAACGGTTAATACTTGACTAACAATAGTTAAAAAATTTAAAAGTAAATAAAGGAGAGAGTAATAATGAGAAAAAAACTTATGCCATTGCTTTTAGCATTTGTAATGGTTTTTTCAGCTTTACAGACCTCTGCTTTTGCTGAAGTAGTTGCAGACTCAACAGAACCTGCACCTGCAGCAACTGAAGCAGCAGTAGAAGAAACCGCACAACCGGAAGCACCGGCAAATACTGAAGAAGTTGCATCTGAAGTTGTGGCTGAAGAAACCGTAACTGAAGTTGCGCCTGAAGAAGCAGCGCTTGAAGTTGCACCTGCAAAAGTTTTTGCACAACCTCAAATGGCACCTGTGTTATTACAGGCTACTATACCTGTTAATAGTGTGACCATCACACCTTCAAATCTGGATATGATTGTAGGAGATGTTAAAACTCTAAGTGCTACGATAGATCCTGCTGATGCTACAAACCAGAACTTATCATGGTTTAGCAATAATTCGAGTGTAGCGGAAATTGATAATAGTGGAGTAGTTACAGCTGTAGGACCAGGAACTGCTACTATAAGTGTAACAGCAGATGGCGGTGTATCTGATACAGTAAATGTTACAGTTACTGCGGCATCATCTGTAGTAACAGGCATTGTAACCACACCTAGTACAATATCGGACATCAGAGTAGGAGAAACGGGAAGAGTATTTACTGCCAAAGTTCTACCTACAAGTGCAAGTCAAGCGGTTACATGGTCAAGTTCTGATCCTACAATTCTGTCAATAGGTCAAAGTACCGGTACATTGACTGCTTTTAAAGAAGGAACAGTTGTTATTACAGCAACTTCTGTTGCAGATCCTACTGTAGAAGCAACAATAACCGTAGTGGTAAACCCTGCTTCAGCTCCCGTTGGTACAGGCAAAATTTACAATGTAGATGTATATTACAACAAAGTGACAGGATATGCTCCCAGATATTCGACTGTAAAACTTTATAAAAATGGAGTTTATTTGGGATCCGACACAGCTGATGGAGCAGGATATTTCAGCATAGCTAACAGTTTTGGATATTATGGCGGTTACTATGACGGTGGATATTGGTATGACGGAAAATGGTATGACTACTATGACTACTATAACGGCGGATATTGGTATGACGGAAAATGGTATGACTACTATGACTACTATAACGGCGGATATCGCTATTATGATTTAAGCGGTTATGAACTACAAGCTTATGATGGAACTACTTTACTTGACACTTACTATTTGAGTAGTGCTAATGCGCATTATGATTACAACAGATATTGGGGATGGAACTATTACTATCCGGACTATCCGAACTATTATTCATATTACAACACCAAAGTTTATCCAACATCACTCAGCTTAAATTACTCAGATGATGTAGTGAACGGATACCTTAGATCTTATCCCAACACCTATGTATCAGTTTACAGAGATGGAACTTATCTTGGATCAGGATACACTAACGGAAATGGATATTTCAATATTTCTCTTAACAGAAGCGTATCAGGTGTAGGAGTATTGGATTTCTATATTGGAGATAGATATGGAACATATGATGAATCCTACGGAAATAGAATTTATCCATGGAGCCTTTCAACATCCAGCTACAATGTAAGCGGATACTATAATCCGAACACCAGCGTAAGAGCATATTATGACGGCAAATATATTGGATCCGATGTAACAGATTCTGATGGATATTTCAGTATTTCATCAAGCACAAGAATTTACAACGATGCAAATTTGAAATTCTATTCTGACAGCAGTGTAGTTTCCACAACTACTAAAGATACCTATAAAACTGAGATAACCATAGGTAGCGGAGCTCTTAATAAGACTGTAAACGGAGTTACTACTACGACTTACATGGATGTTGCAGCTTATATCAAAGACGGAAGAACAATGCTTCCAATCAGATTTGTTGCTGAATCTTTGGGATACTATGTAACATTTAACGATGCTACAAGAAATGCGACATTCTCAGACGGAAACAAAGTAGTTGTTTTAAATATTGACTCTGATGAGTATTATGTTGATGGAGTTAAACACACTTTCAGCGTAAAACCTGAAATAAGATCAGGAAGAACGATGCTTCCGATTTCTGAAATAGGAAGAGCTCTTGGACTTACTCATGGCAACAAGGGTGAAGGCAAGAACATCGAATGGGATGCTGTAAACCAAAAAGTAACAATCAGCGTTACAAAAAGCAAATAATCATAAATTAAATCTACCGGATTTCCCGGTAGATTTTTTATATTTCTTAAGCTCATAATACGGGATGATGTGGGCATCGTCCCCTACATTGGTTGATTTATTTTTTATTTTTCGGGACTGAGGGCATAGTCCCTTACAATTTTCATATTTATATTTATGTTTCGTAGGGGCGGCTGCCTTCATCCGCCCGTTATATTGAATTAAGTCGTAATAATTATTTTTTAATTTCCTGTTTTTTATCATATTATAAAACTTTGTTATATCTTTAATAATAGTTGAAAATAAAAATTATTTAATATACACTAATATTAGTAAATTTAGAGGACATTAATACAAAGGAGAGATATTTAATGAAAGCTTTAATAGTTGATTATGTTTCTGAAAACATTCCTAAGGAATTGGGAGAACTTGGATTTGAAGTAGACAAAGAAATGCTTCCCACATCTGAAAAATTGGCTGAAATTATTGAACCCTATGATCTTTTAGTTATGAGAGTAGATCCTTTCATAGATAAAAATGTGTTGGATGCTGCTAAAAACTTAAAGGCGATAATGGTAGGTTCAGTAGGAACAAACCACATTGACCTTGAATACGCAAAGGAAAAGGGAATAGAAGTTCACAATTCACCGGGACAAAACTCAAATGCAGTAGCGGAACTTGTATTCTGTAAAGCGCTTGACTTGTTCAGAAATTCTTACCAAGCACAATATGAAATCAAAGAAAAGGGAATCTGGAACAAATATAGATGGATTGGAAGAGAACTTAGAAATAAGACCATGGGTATCTTAGGATACGGTGCAATAGGCAGAAGAGTTGCTGAAATAGCTCACGTGTTCCACATGGATGTCGTATCTTACGACCCCTACTTCGACCCTAAGAACAATCCTTATGACTATGTTAAGTTAACAGATTTTGATGAAGTTATCAAAGTATCTGATGTAATCACTCTTCACCTTCCTCTTACACCGGAAACCAAAAATATGATTTCAGATGAACAAATGGAAGCTATGAAAGACGGAGCAATACTTATCAACGCGGCTCGTGGTGGAGTTATAGATGAAGAAGCTCTTTATAAATATATCAAAAACGGTAAATTAGGCGGAGCAAACTTGGATACATTGGCTGATGAATTGGGAACAGGCGGACTTGATACACAAGATGTTCAAATCAGCTCTCCTTTATTTGAACTTGACAGAGTATACATTACTCCACATATCGGTGGCTCTACAATTGATGCACAAGATGACATAGGTAAAGTAGTAATAGCAAATGTTAAGAAAGTTTTTAATCTATAATTTAAAATAAATTTTGAATTTAAACACCTTGATTTTTCAAGGTGTTTTTTATGTTATAATGAAAAAGAGGTGGGTTATGAGAGCAAAATCCTATGGGAAAATAAATCTGAGTTTGGATGTTATTTCTAAAAGACGGGATGGATATCACAATATAAAGACCATTATGCAAAAAATTTCCCTATATGATGAGATGGAATTTATAAAGATAAAAAGGGGATTTAAATTTCTTTCAAATGTGGACGAATTGGACAATGAAGACAATTTAGTTTACAAGGCTCATAATCTTTTGGAAACCTACACAGGCAAAAAACTTCCCATAGAAATACATCTTAAGAAAAACTTGCCCATGGCTTCAGGACTTGCAGGGGGAACGGGCAACGGTGCTTTGACCTTAAGGGCTTTAAATAAAATTTACCGATTGGGAATAAGCCTGGAGGAACTTTGCAAAGAGTCTTTAAAACTCGGGGCGGATTTTCCCTATATGCTGGTGGGTGGAACTATACTTGCCGAGGGTATAGGCGAAAAACTCGAAGTCATTGACGACTTTTGCGGACAGGATCTATTAATAGTAAATCCCGGATATGGAATATCCACAAAGAAGGTTTATGAAAATCTGGATATTGACAATGACAGAATTGATTTTGATGCAATAAGAGAAGCTTTAAAAACTAAGAATTTTTTTAAATTATCGAAATTTTTACAAAATAAGATGGAATCTTCAGTGTTTAAAAATCATCCCGATTTATCGGATATAAAGAAGAAGTTAAAAGAATTCGGAGGAATACCGCTTATGAGCGGTTCCGGAGCAACCATGTTTGCCATTTTTGATGACAGGGTAAATTTAAATAAAGCTTATGATTATTACAAGGATTTATACAAGTATACATATATGGCTAAAACCGTAGGTGGAGAAGATGAACTATAATATTGCTTTGATAGATGATGGAATCGGTTCGGTTGAATTTATGAGAGAACTGAAGAAAAGATACAGTAACAGCGCTTTGCTTGTCGATAATAAAAATTATCCCTATTCTCTTAGAAAAAAGAGCATTTTTGCCATGTCCATTAAATTGTTAAGTAAACTAAAAGCTGAAAACTACATAGTTACAAATCCCGCCATTGCAGTTAATTTAGAAAAATCAAACAGAAATGTAATAAGTGGATTAAAGAGATTTTATGATTCAATAGATGCGAGTGCCATCGTACTTACAAACAAATATTTTGCAGATTATTTAAAAAAGATGCATGGAGAAATGAATTCCGAAGATGCGCAGATTTTATCCAACCAGGTTCAAACTTTCGGTGTGCAAGAGTATGTAGTAAAGAATATTTTGGACTATTATTTAAAGGGATATAAGAATGTATATTTTATGGATTCAAACTTCTATGTTCTCAAAGATTTTATATTAGATACATATTCCGACAAAAACATATATTTCATACAGGACTTCATCATGGATGAATTAAAGGATTTAAACTTTGACAAAAATGTGAAAAATAACTTGAAAATATTTGTCACTGCGGACAGAAGAAGCACTTATTTAAATTTGGAAGATATTTACGGAGAATCCTATGTGGGTATAAAAAATATAGTGCTTTGATTATTTACATATGATTGTATTGTGTTATAATTTTTTTCAGGAGGGGCAGCAGAGGGCTGCTTTTTTTATAATGAATACAGATAGATTGGATGAATTTCAAAGTATAGTTGAAGAGCTTTACTATGGATTTGACCAAAGATATTTTAAATATTTAAACGGAGGCATAGTAATAGAAGAGGGTGTGTGTTATCATCCCGCCTCAAAGGACAAAGATCTGTTGGTGCTCGGAGCATACAAAAGGGATATAGTGGGCAATTCCATCATACTTTACTACGGATCCTTCATGGAGATGTACGGATATTTAACGAGGGAAGATTTAGAAGAAAGAATAAGTGATACCTTGCGACACGAGTTGACACACCATCTTGAATTTTTAGCAAGGGAAAATGATCTTGAAATAGAAGATTTGGAATATATTCAAAGGTATAAGGAGAGACGATGAATAAAATTCTTGGACACATGTATAAATTTGTCGGAATATTAATAGATTACATATTAAGGGCAGTGATTTTTGTAGTAAATGCTTTGGTGAGTGTTTTTAAGTCCTTTAGAGAGATGTTGGGGCTTATTCTTTCCATGGGCGGATGTCTTTTTATAATGCTTTTATTCAACCCCTTTGTACTGTACAGTATTTTAAGGAATCCCCTTTTGATGACATTGATAATGCTGTCGATTGTGGTGCCTTTTATTGGGAAGATCGCCGTGAGTTACTTGAAGTACATTCACTACATAGGGACTGAATATTTCTTTGACAAGTCGGATTTTTATCTTTTGGGGAGAAGGGCTTCCTTTGAAAAAATGGAAGACTACGGCAGAAAATACCGAGAAAACTTGGAAAGGGAAAAGATCAGAAGAGAAGAGCAAAGAAGAAAAGCTCAAGAGGAAGAATTCAGGAGAAGATTTGAAGACTTCGGAGGGTTTCATACCTATACCTTTGATGATTTTGACAATTTCGAGGAATTTTTCAGAGATGCGGGATACGGAAATTATCAGGGCGATTATGGCGGAAACTATCAAAACCGAGGCGGAAATTACCAAAACACGGGAGGCTCAATGAGCTTTAAAGCTCAGTACGAAAAATCCTGCAATATTTTGGGAGTAAATTACAATGCGGACAAGTACGAAATCAAGTTGGCATATAAAAAGATGGCGAAATTATACCATCCCGACATAAACAAAGAACCGGGGGCAACGGAAAAGTTCCAGGAAATAAACAACGCCTATGATTTTCTATCAGATGAAAATATAGAAAGATATAAAAAACTGCAATAGAAGAGGTGAACAAAGGACAGGTAAAATAAATGCCCGCAATCTACGGAATATTCCAATTTGATAATAAGTGTTATAGGATTGATGATAGCCATATATGCCTATGTTCACAGAAAAAGATAGGATTTTTGGCAAAGATATTGTAAATTGTAAAATTTACAATATCTTTATAAAGAAAAAGTTACTTAGATAAAATAAATTTATCTAAGTAACTTGGTCATGGTCGGGATGAAAGGATTTGAACCTTCGACCCCATGCACCCCATACATGTGCGCTACCGGGCTGCGCTACATCCCGACAAGGATATAAAATTATAAAATAGTTTTTTAAATAGATAGTACTTTCAGAATGGTCGGGATGAAAGGATTTGAACCTTCGACCCCATGCTCCCGAAGCATGTGCGCTACCAAACTGCGCTACATCCCGATGTCAGAATGAAATTATAACATAATATTTACAATTATTCAACGGTGAAATTATGAATAAAGTCAATTACAACATAAAGATGAAAAATATAATAAGTGAATTGAATTCAAAAAAATCTTTGTTATTGCACTCCTGTTGTGCTCCTTGTTCCAGTGCTGTCTTAGAAAGATTGAGGGAATATTTTGACATTACGGTTTTATATTACAATCCTAATTTGGATTCGCAAAGGGAATTCGAAAGGCGAGTGGAGGAACAAAAAAGACTGTTGGGACAACTCAATTCGGAGATAGAGTTGCTGATAATAGATTATGAACCGGAGCAATACTACGAGGCTATAAAAGGACATGAGAAGGACGAGGAAGGCGGAGAAAGATGTAGCATATGTTTTGATCTAAGGTTGGATAAGACTGCAAAAATAGCCAAGGAAAAAAACTTTGATTTCTTTACAACGACTTTATCCATCAGCCCACATAAAAACTCACAAGTGTTAAACAAAATAGGATGTGAGATTTCACAAAAATACGGTATCCGCTATCTTTATTCGGATTTTAAGAAGGAAGAAGGATACAAGAGATCCATAGAACTGTCAAAGGAGTATGATTTATACAGACAGGATTATTGCGGTTGCATTTATTCAAAGGTACAAAAATATTAATATTCTATTAAAAATTATTTATAAAAATAAAATCTCAGTCGTCAATTAACTGAGATTTTTTATTAACCCCGGTTCGACAGGGGTCAGTTGATATTTTGATGTTATATGGTTTTTAGGGGCGGATGTTTTCATCCGCCCGTTATATATCATTTTTGTTTTAACAAGTATTCCAATATTTGAATTGTGTTAAGTGCGGCGCCTTTTCTGGTGTTGTCGGCGACTGAGATGAAGTTGATTCCGTTTTCAACTGAATAGTCACGTCTTATTCTGCCGACATAGACTTCATCTTTGCCTGTGGTTACTATGGGCATGGGATAAATGTTGTTTTTTACATCATCATAAAGTACAATCCCTTCTTCCTTATCAAAGAGTTCAAATATATCCTTTAGTTCAAAGGGTTTTTCAGTTTCGACAGCCATGGAGACCATATGAGATTCAAATACGGGGATTCTAACTGTAGTAGCGGTAATTCTGATATCTTGATCTCCTAAAATCTTTCTGGTTTCATTGACCATTTTCATTTCTTCCTTTGAATATCCGTCTTCAAGAAAATCATCGATATGTGGCAGGGCATTGCCCGCTATTTGGTAAGGATAGAATTTATTTTTGCCGGCCCACAAGCCTGTTTTCAAATCTTCAATGCCGTTTACCCCTGATCCGGAGACGGCTTGATATGTGCTGTAAACTATTCTTTTTATTCCATATTCTCTATAAATCGGATAAAGAGGAACTACCGATTGGATAGTGGAACAATTGGGGCTGGCGATTATTTTTTGTCCGAGAGCTTTATCTCCATTTATTTCAGGAACAACTAAGGGTTTATCGTCATGCATTCTAAATCCCGAGGAGTTGTCGATAACGGTTATTCCCATTTCTGCAGCTATGGGACTAAATTTTAACGAAAGATGAGAATCAAGAGCACAAAGAGCATATTCGATATTTTTGCCCTTTAAGTTTTCTTCAGTCAATTCTTCAACGGTATATTCTTCGCCTTTAAATTCTATTTTTTTGCCGGCAGAATTTGCCGAAGAGAAAAAGTAAATGTTCTCGATATCAATATTTCTTTCTTCCAGAATACTTCTCATTTTTTGGCCCACAAGTCCGGTAGATCCAAAAATTGCAAGATTTATTTTGCTCAAAATCAACACCCTTTCCTTTTAATTCAGCTAAAATAATATCATTTAATCCTGTTGTTGTCAAATTTAATGTTTGTAAAATAGCGATTTTAAGGGAAGCATTAGAAGAAATATGCTCATTGGAACTCAATATTATGTTATAATCGAAAAAGGAATAAATACAAGGAGAATATAGATGATAGAAATAGCTTTATTGGGATTTGGAACTGTGGGCAAAGGAACTTATGAAATCATAAAAAAAAGATCCGAGCAAATAAAAAAAGTTCTGAAGGATGAACTTAAAGTATCCAAAATACTTGTAAGAAATACGGCAAAATACAAGGGAGAAGAGAATGTTTTCACAGATGATTATGATGAGATATTAAAGGATGATAATATTTCATTGGTTTGTGAAATGACAGGAGACTTGGAGAACAGCTATAGATATATAAGGGATGCGCTAAAGGCAAAGAAACACGTCGTCACTTCCAACAAAGCCGTTGTAAGTGAAAATCTGTCCTACTTCGTAGATTTGGCTGATGAAAATGAAGTAAATTTTTTATTTGAGGCATCTGTGGGAGGTTCAATACCAATTATAACACCGCTGATATCTCAATGCGTGATCAATGATATTCACAGAGTCAGAGGAATTTTAAACGGGACGAGCAACTTTATACTGTCCAAGATGTACAACGAAAATTTATCCTATGAAGATGTTCTGAAGGAGGCTCAAGCTTTGGGATATGCAGAAGCCGATCCCTATGAAGATGTAGAGGGAATAGATGCCCTTAGAAAACTTAAAATACTCAGCTCCATAGCTTTTTGCAAGGACATTGAAAACAGCGAGATTTTGTCAGAGGGAATATCTTCCATACTGCCTGTGGACATAGAAGTCTTTAAAGAAAAAGGATTTAAGATAAAACTTGTTGCGGAGTCCTTTTTAGATGAGAATAAATATGCCCTGATTGTTGAACCTGTGTTGGTTGAATCGGAGGATCCCCTTTATTTTATAGAGGGAAGCAACAATATTGTTGAAATATTCGCAGACAACTATTCGAGTTTGTCTTTTATGGGAGAAGGCGCAGGGAAACTTCCAACGGGCAATGCTGTAGTCATAGACATAATTGATTCGCTGTTATCAAATAACTTGAAATTTAAATTGGATAATACAAAAATAAAATGTGTCGGAAAATTCAAAGGTTCTTACTATGTCAGAACGAAGGAAAAAATAGATGAAAATTTATTGGAAGAATTCTTTGAAAGGGATGGTTTTGTAATTTCAAGAACAAAGATGATCGACAGAGATAAACTAAAAATGGAACTTCGAAAATTCCGAGATGAAGACTGCTTCATAGCGAGATTTGAAAGGGAGGATTTAGCATGAGAGTATCTATTACATCGAAAATACCGGCAAATATTTTAAAGAAAATTAAAGAAAATTTCGAGGTAAAATATCACGACTCCGAGACTCCCCTTTCCAAGGCTGAAATAATAGAAGGTCTTGCGGATTGTGATGCTTTAGTATGTCCTCTTTCCGATAAAATTGACGAAGAAATAATAGATGGAGCGGTGGATTTAAAAATCATAGCCAATTACGGGGCGGGATTTGACAATATAGATATAAATGCGGCGGCAAAGAGAAATATTGTCGTAACCAATGCGCCTGCGCCCTCTTCTGCAGTTTCCACTGCAGAACTTACCTTTGCACTTATTTTGATGATTGCAAGAGACATGCTCAGAGCTGAAAAAAACTTAAGAGATGGCAATTTCAAAGGTTGGCGACCGACTTATTTTTTGGGCGAACAGTTAAAATCAAAGACCTTGGGAATAATAGGTCTTGGAAATATAGGTAAAAATCTTGCGAAAAGGGCTCTCAGCTTTGAAATGAATGTAGTTTATCACTCCAGAAACAGAAAAGAGGACGTGGAAAATTTAGGAGTTAAATACATGGAAAGGGACGATTTGATAAGAAGTGCGGATTTTTTAAGCTTGCACACTGCCTTTTCTCCGGAACTCAGACACATGATTTCAGACAGAGAATTTGAGCTTATGCCCGAAAGTGCTTACTTGATCAATGCGGCAAGGGGACCCCTTGTAGATGAAAGGGCGCTGATATGCGCCTTGACGGAGGGCAAAATCAGGGGGGCGGCTCTTGATGTCTATGAATTTGAACCGAAGATTTCAGATGAGCTTTTAGAGCTCGAAAATGTAGTACTGATGCCTCACTTAGGCAATGCAACATATGATGCCAGAAGGGAAATGGGAGAGGCTGTTCTTGATAATTTGATGGATTTTAAAGAAGGACAAAGACCGAGAAATAAAGTCAACTAATAGATTGGAGGAAATTATGAAATTAGGATTTGGCTCAGATCATGCCGGATATGAACTCAAAGAGAAATTAAAGAAGTATTTAGAAGATAAGGGATATGAGTGTGTGGATTATGGAACTCACAGCACGGAAAGAGTGGATTATCCCGACTTCGGAAAAATCGTCGGAGAAAAGGTAGCGGCGGGAGAAGTGGATAAGGGTGTGCTTGTATGCGGTACGGGCGTTGGAATTTCCCTTGCTGCAAATAAGATAAAGGGCATAAGGGCGTGCGTATGTTCTGAACCCTATACGGCCATGATGAGCGCAAGGCACAATAATGCAAATATAATAGCCATGGGCGGAAGAGTTGTCGGAGAAGACTTGGCTAAAATGATAGTTGACAGTTTTTTGGAAAGTAAATTTGAAGGCGGTAGGCATAAAATGAGAGTTGATAAGATTATCGCTATAGAAAATGATGAAGAAATATGAAATTAAAGACTTTAATACTTTCTGTGTTATTATCCTTGATGATAGTTATAAAAGTCGGGGCGGCAAGTGCGCTTAATGTTTCGGCTAAGGATGAAAACACAGATGTTTTAAAAAATGCAATCGACGGATATTCCATTGAAATACCCAAGGGTGCAAAGGTTAATATAAATGAGAACAACTTTAGAACTCAGGTGAATTTTGAAAATGTAAATATAAAAATTTTTCTTGAAAATTTAAAAAAGGAAATAGATTATAAAGAGTATAGAAATTATTCTTTGTTAGGGATAAAAAACACGAGCAATGAGCATATAATCACCGGAGAGGAAGGACTGATCTTAAATGATAGAGAGTCCTATTATATAGAATTCAACAGGAGAAAACTGACGGAAGTGCCCAAGGATAAAAATCATTATCTTATAATTTTTCAAAAAATAGCTTCCGATAAAGCTATGACTTTCATGGTCAAGTCTGATAAACTGGTTGATAAAGAGAGAGTTTTTTCAATGATTTCCTCTGTGAAATTCGATGTAAATAAAGTGGAGAATTCCATAAAGAAGGTGCCTAATGATATGAAAATAATCAACGATACACTTAAGGGTGCGGATTATTGGAGTGACGATACGAAAAAACTCTACAGAGATGATTTTTTGGAAAGCACCGAAAGAAAATGGGGGATTTTTGTAAATACTTTTTGGAACAGTCAAAACTTCAATAAGATAGAAAAAGAGATAGGACATCGTTTTAAATACTTGCTTTTGTATCATGATACGAGATTTAGCAATGAAATATACTCCGACGCTGTAAAGTTTGCAAGGGTGAGAGGCTCCTATATTGAATTTACTTTTCAAACTCAAATGAAAGATGGAAAAAATGAAATTTATGACGTTCTTCAAGGCAAAGAAGAGGATTTCATAAGGGAAATGGCAAAGAAAATAAAAGTGGCGGGACACCCTGTCTTTTTTAGAATCGGCAATGAAATGAACGGTGATTGGTGCAGTTACTGCGCATATAATACGGGACTTGATTCAGATATCTATGTGTATTTATACGATTACATATACAGGATATTTGCAGAAGAGGGTGCAAATAAATACGTCATATATGTATTTAATCCCAACGGAAAGAGTTTTCCGGATTTCAGATACAATGACGAATCGATGTACAGACCTCATCACACGAAGTATCAAGTTCTGGGTCTTACTCTTTACAACACGGGAAATTACTATCCGGGAGAGTATTGGACAGATTTTGAGTCGCTATATAAGGACCTATACAAGCATTCTTTGAAAAATTACGACAAGCCCATGATGATTACTGAATTTGCCTCAAGTACCATAGGAGGAGATAAAATTGCTTGGACAGAGGATATGTTCAATGTAATCGAAGAGAAATTTCCTGAAATAAAGGTGGCGATTTGGTTTAGCGGAGTAGATTTAGATCAATGGGGACAGCCGGCGAGAATTTACGACATTACTGAACCTAAAGAAGTTTTAAATGTTTTTAAGAAATATTTGAGAAAGTAAAGAATATCACTTGACAAATGTTTTTATCCCTGATACTGTAGTAAACAATTAAATAAAGTTAATCAATAGCAAAAGAGGTCGCAGGTTACATTTAAAAGGGTAACTTGCCGAAGCGAAAGCTGGGGGTACGCAAAATATGCGTATCACTGTTAATTTAATTAAGCCCATTTTAAATTAGGGAGCTTTTGTTATTGAGGGCAGAAGGACTATATCGACCATGAGTGCTTTTGCTCATGGTCTTTTTGTATATGGTCTTTGGAGGATTTATGAAAACAAAGGTAATGAAATTCGGAGGAAGCAGCCTTGCAACCGCACAAAAAATTAAAGATGTGGCTAAAATCCTCGTGGATAAAAAACGGGATTTAAACAATATAGTGTGTGTAGTAAGTGCCATGGGAGATACCACAGATGATTTGATTGAACTTTCTTACAAAATTTCGCAAAAACCCGACAAAAGAGAGATGGACAGACTTATTTCCACAGGAGAGATGATTTCAATAGCGCTATTGTCAATGGCCATTGGAGAGTTGGGGGTTAAGGCGATATCCTTAACAGGTGAACAGGCGGGATTTAGAACGGCGGGAAGACACGGATTTTCTAAAATTTTGGATGTTGACACAACTCTTGTGGAGAAAAAATTAAAAGAAGGATATATAGTAATAGTTGCGGGATTTCAAGGCGTGAATTCAGCGGGAGATATAACCACACTGGGAAGAGGGGGAAGCGATACGTCGGCTGTTGCCTTAGCTGCAAAACTCGGCTGTGATTGCGAAGTCTATACGGATGTGTACGGGATTTATTCCGTGGATCCGAGAATTCATAAATCAGCTAAGAAACTGGAACATCTCTCCTACTTGGAAGCCATGGAGATGGCAAATTTAGGAGCGAAGGTCATCGATCCGAGAGCTGTTGAAATTGCCCAAAAGTACGAAGTGCAATTGTATATTGCACACAACAGCACAAAGATCATGGGTACTTATATAGATAAGGAGAATAATGTGGAACAAAGTATAATTTCTAATCTCTCAATACAGGATAATATCTTGCTGGTGGACAAAAAATTGCAGAAGGATGAAACAACTGCGGAACTTTTTTCAAAACTGGCAGGTAAGGATATAAACATAGATGTGATTTCTCAAAAGGATATAGAAGAAGACAGATATATAACATTTACATCACTTATAGACGAAAAAGATTTAATAATGGATATATCGGATGATTTTCATTTCAAGGAAAATGTATCAAAGGTGAGTTTAATCGGGAATGCCATGAGAAATCAACCGGGAGTTGCAGCGAGAGTTTTTGAACTTTTAAATGCAAATAATGTTGATTTTTATCAAGTGTCCACATCGGAAATTTCAATATCCTATATAGTGGATACGATAAATACAAATAAAGTAGTTAAATTGTTGGTGAAGGAATTTGATCTTTAGGAGGGAAAAGTATGAGTATATTTACAGGTAGTGGAGTTGCGATTATAACGCCGTTTAAGGAAAACATGGATGTGGATTTTGAAAAGCTTGGAGAATTGATTGAATTTCAAATCTATTCAGGAACAGATGCAATTGTAGTAGTAGGTACTACAGGAGAAGCATCTACCCTTACAGATGAAGAACAAGCTGAAGTTGTTGATTTCACCGTAAAAAAAGTAAATGGAAGAATACCCGTAGTAGCAGGAGCGGGCTCCAATGACACAAGACACGGAGTCAATCTTTCAAAAATGTGTGAAGCTGCAGGAGCCGATGCCCTTTTGCAAGTGACACCCTATTATAACAAGACTTCTCAAAAGGGGCTTTTAATGCATTACGAAGCTATAGACAAAGCGGTTAAAATCCCCAATATAGCTTATTCAGTTCCGGGAAGAACTTCAATGCACATAGAACCTGAAACAGTGAAGGCTTTATCGGAAATGGATAATTTTGTAGCTCTTAAAGATGCTACGGGAAATTTGGCATACACTGCAAAGGTCAAAAGTCTTGTCGGAGATGATTTCGATATTTATTCCGGAAATGACGATGTAGTTGTACCGGTGCTTTCTCTTGGAGGCAAGGGAGTAATTTCCGTTTGGGCGAATATATTTCCCAAGGCGGTGCACAAGATGTGTCATGATTTCTTTGCGGGAGATATTAAATCAGCGGCACAAATTCAAGTGAATTACAAAAAATTTATAGATGCGTTGTTTATGGAACCCAGTCCAATACCACTTAAGGCGGCTATGAATATAAAAGGGTTCGACGTAGGAGGACTCAGACTTCCTCTTTGTGATGCAAGTGAAAAAACAGTTGAAACCCTAAAGGAAATAATGGAAGAATTAGGTGAATGATGAAAATTTTTTTATCGGGAATAACAGGCGCCATGGGGCGTACAATTATAAATACCGTCGATGAAGATGAGGTGGTTGCAGGATTTGCCGGACGAATGGGAGAAGTTGACGGATTAAAAGTATATGGATACTTAGACGAGGTTGTGGAAGATTTCGATGTAATAATAGACTTTTCAAACAAATTCTGCACAAGGGACGTTCTGAATTTCGCCTTAGAAAATAAAAAACCCTTGGTAATTGCAACTACGGGAATAGAAGAAGATGTGGTGAAAATGATAGAAGAAGCATCGGAGGATATACCCATAGTATTTTCTTCAAATATGAGCATCGGGGTAAACACCATAGACATAATTTTAGAAAAACTCGTAGGAATGCTTGAAGGATTTGACATTGAAATCATAGAAAAACACCATAATCAAAAAGTGGACAGCCCCAGCGGAACGGCAAAGATGTTTTTTAATACCATAAAAAGAAACAGAGATGTCTATCCTGTTTACGACAGAACGGATGTACATGAAAAAAGAAAAAAAGAAGAAGTGGGTATTTCAGTAATAAGAGGCGGCACAATCACCGGAGAACACAGCGTTATATTTGCGGGAGAAGACGAGGTATTGGAAATAAAACATTCCGCAGGCTCTAAAAAAATCTTTGCAAAGGGCGCAATACTTGCAGCAAGATATTTATTGAATAAAGACAAGGGATTATACAATATGCGAGATGTACTGGGAGTTGAAAAATGATAAGACTTGGAATTGTAGGATATGGCAATCTTGGCAGGGCTACCAGATTTTTAATTGAAAAGGAAAAGGATTTAAAGTTGGTGAAAATTTTTACAAGGAGAAATCCCGAGACTTTCAATGACGATCTCTTTGAATCACTGGAAAAAATTAAAAATTATGTTGAAGATATTGATATTTTAATTTTAACCTTAGGTTCAGCAAAGGATATTCCTGAACTTGCTCCAAGAATTTTAAAAAATTTCAATACTGTGGATTGTTATGACAATCACGCTGAAATTCCGCATTATTTTGAAAAAATGAACGAAATTGCAAAATTAAACAAAAAGTGCGCCTTCATATCCACAGGTTGGGATCCGGGACTTTTTTCCTTGAACAGAATGGTTGCAGAGGCGATACTAACAGAGGGAAACACCTATACCTTTTGGGGCAAGGGGGTTTCTCAAGGACACAGCGACGCAGTAAGGAGAATTGACGGGGTAAAAAAAGCTGTTCAATACACCATACCCAAAGAGGAAATACTAAACAATATAAAGGCTCAAAGAGGCAATTTGAAATCCTATGAAACACATATCAGAGAAGTATTTGTAGTAGCTGAAGAGGGTGCCGATAAGAAAAAAATAGAAGAAGAAATAGTAAACATGAAAGATTATTTTGCTGATTATGAAGTGACTGTTAATTTCATAGATGAAGAAGAATTTGAAAAAAATCACACAGATATGCCCCATGGAGGATATGTGATAAGAGTCGGAGAAAGCTTGGACGGCAAAGTTGAAATGTATAAATTTTCGCTTGAACTCATGAGCAATCCCAATTTTACATCTCTTGTAGCCATAGCGTCGGCAAGAGCGCTCTTTAGGTTTATGGAACAAAAAAATTATGGAGCCCATACGGTTTTAGATACTCCACCTTATTATTACACAAAAGAATCTCATCTTGAAAACATAGAAAAGTATCTGTAAAATCAAAAAGATAGAAAAAATAATTAGGGACGGTTATAACTGTCCCTAATTATTTTTATGGCTAAAATGCAATATAACGGGCGGACGAGGGCGTCCGCCCCTACAAAAAAGTAATATAAATATGAAAATTGTAGGGGACGATGCCTTCATCGTCCCGCATTATAAACAACAACGAAATGTAACGAGTGTATGAGGGAGAGACCATCCCTACAAAAAAGTAATATAAATGCGAAAATTGTAGGGGACAATGCCCTTATCGTCCCGAATTATAAACAACAACGAAATGTAACGAGCGTATGAGGGAGAGTTCATCCATACAAAAATGAATGCAAATATAAATTGTAGGGGACGATGCCTTCATCGTCCCGAATTATATTCAACAACGAAATGCAACAGGTGGGAGGGTTCATGCAAAAGCCTGTGTACTGATCATTTAAAATAAGATTTAATGTGAGTATAATTTGTACTTGTCTGTCTTATTTTTAATAAGTGTAAAAATCATAAATAGGTACATCAAGACTGAAAATACAAAAAAGACATTATAAGCAAAAACTTCATAATTGAAATTATTTTTTATTATCGGAACAAGATCTATATCCTATTTTTTGAATAAAACCCTTAAATTTTTGAAATCTTCTTTATTTTTTAAATACATTCTTTGAGATAACTCATTTATTTCTGTTGTTGATCTGAAATTTTTATACTCTTGAAGATTCATCGGTTTATTGTTGTAGGAATAAACTATTTCTAAGTCTTTTAAGACTTCCAAATCTTCATTTTTTATTGGAGTTGGAGTGTATTTTTCATAATAGCTTTCAATTTTTATATTATTCTTAACGGGGGAAAAATTTCCGAAAAACTGAGGGGCAAGAAGCCACAAAGAAAAAACAAACAAAAGGGATATGAAGATCGTTGTAGGAAACTTATCGGGGATATGATCAGCAAGTAAATTAGCAAATAAATCTATAATAAAAGTAAGAACTGATACGAGAATCACTATTCTAAGATCAAATATTTTGTAGAGTTCTGTGTAAAACAGGATCGCGAAAATAGCTGCAAAAAAATATACAGCACTTATTAAATTTAGATTATTGGATTTTTTTGAATTGAATAAGTGATATGAAAGCGGTATTAACAACAGCATAGAAGAACCAATTAAAGCCTTAAATACATTGAAAATTATTTCAGGCGTAGTCCCTGTATGTGTATTTATTACCGGACTAAAATATGTATTTAATAAATCTGTCAATTCTTCTGAAGTATCGGTTGTAGTAATAGTCAATGGTGTTTTATCCAAAGAGGCTTTTTTATAATAAATTCTGTATTGTTTTTAAGAAGGTCAGATTTTAAAGGAATTATTTTTTTATTGGGATAAAGATTTTCGATGTCCTTTATTGTAAACATATCATTTAGTACTGAATTTTTAACGAATATATTTTCATCAGATAACCCATATCCTGTCAAATTTTTAAAATAATTCATATTGTCAATTATCTGTACTTCTTTTGAAGCTGAAAAAGTAAAGAAAGCAAGTTTTGAATTCTTTTGCAGCCTGAATATTTTATTTGAAACTTCCACTTTTCCTTCTTCTGTCAAAAGCTCCTTCGGATATAAATATATTTCGCTATATTCACCTGGTAGTTTAAAATTCCCCATTGAATAATAATTAGCTTTTCCTATGCTGAATATGGTTATGTAAATAAGTATGCTTAGGCTTAAAAATCTCAGAAAAATATTTTTCACAAATTAGCTCCTTTATAAAACAATTACACATTGCTCAATTGTATTAATATTATATAATATTAATACAATTGAAACAAAGTAAAGTTCTACAGTCTAAATATTTGCATAGTAGTATAAACAACAAAGAGGCAAGATACTTTTTAAAAATTAATAAGCTGGTCTTCACTGTTGAAAAAGGTCTTGCTGCCATAACTTACGAATATGATAGTTGAAAGGGATACCGCTCCTGCAATTCCAAGCATTATTGCAATTTGATATTCAATGGCTGTCATGGGAGATATACCGGAAAGTATTTGACCTGTCATCATTCCCGGCAAAAATACTATTCCCATTCCCATCATTGAATTGATTGTGGGAAGTATTGCCGAATCAAAGGCGTTGTCTACTATGTCTTTAGTGGCATCTTCAGGAGTTGCACCAAGCATTAAAGAACATTCAATTTTGGCTTTATTTGCATGCATGCCTTCCAAGAGATTATTTACACCCAAGGAAATACCTGTCATGGCATTGCCCACAAGCATTCCTGCAATGGGTACAAAGTAACGTGCATCATACCAGGGTTCTATTCTAACTACTCCCAGCAAGAAATAAAATATTGTAAAGACAGTTCCTATAAAAAGTGAAATGGCGATAATTTTCTTTAATTCCTTGGAAAGTTCTCTTTTTGTCCTCTTAAAGACGTTATTTATTGCAAAAACTTCCATAACTGCGATTATGATAAGGGTGTATATGGGATGATTATTTTTAAATATATATCCTAAAACATATCCTACCAATACCAATTGAACAGTCATGCGAAGAGTACCGAGTATTATTATTTTTTCTCTCGATATTTTTCTTTTTTTTACTATAAATAGAAGAATTAATATGAAAATATATGCCGATGCCATTTGAATTAAGCTTAAATCAACTACTCCGTTCATAACAAACCTCCGTCCAAAACTTTATTTTTTTCCAGTTTAATTATCACATCGGAAACTTCTTCTGCCATATTTCTCGAGTGAGTGACCATGACCATGGTCTTATTATTTTCTTTTACATAGGATACAACCATGTTTATAATCAACTTTTCTGTTTCGTCATCCAGAGCGGAAGCCGGTTCATCCAACAAAAAAACTTCCGGATTCATCACTAAAATTCTTATTAGAGAGATTCTTTGCAACTCGCCGCCTGAAAGGTTTTCGATGGGATCATCTAAATTTTTAATGAGGCCACTTCTTTTTATGAATTCCTTCAGTATGTTGTCTGAAACAGGAGGTTTTCCTGAAAACTTCAAACCTACCATCAAGTTATCCCTTATGTTGCCATCATATGCAACGGGACTTTGTGCCAGCATTAACACTTCACGCCTTAAGCTAACTGAACTGATTTCTCTTAAATCTTTGCCCTTATAAAGTATCCTTCCCTCTGTAGGACTGTTCATTTTATTGAGCAGTTTTATTAAAGTGGTTTTTCCACTTCCACTTTCTCCAACTATAGAGGTTATTTTACCTGAGCTTATAGTTAGATTTTTGATATTTAATATATTCTTGAATTTTACATTTTGGAACTCAAACATATCATCACCCTTTATACTAATGATTATATATTATATAACAAAAAATTTTTATATGCGTAAATTTATATTACAATTATTGACAAGTAAAAAAAATACGGGTATTATAAAAGAAAACACCCCTTGGGTATTATATTTTTTTCATATTGGCAATTAAGTGCCAATTTTTTGTTTTTTAGGAGGGGAAAAATGGGAAATAGAATAATTGAAGAGTTTGGGGAAATGACATTTAATAAGGCGCGAATGAAAGAAAGACTACCCTATCCCGTTTATTTGAAATGGAAAGAAGTAGTCAGAACTAACAGAACCCTTGACAAAGAAACAGCGGATTCAATAGCTCACGCTATGAAAGAGTGGGCATTGGAAAAGGGAGCAACACATTATACACACTGGTTTTTTCCCTTAAACGGGCTGACTGCGAAAAAACATGAAGCCTTTTTAGACAGGACTTCGGATTTTGAAACAATGAACCGTTTTTCAGGTAAGGAATTAATCAAGGGCGAACCCGATGCATCATCCTTCCCCAGCGGAGGAATGAGATCGACCTTTGAAGCGAGAGGATACACTTATTGGGATTGTACGGCAAACTCCTTTATAATTGACCATATCCTGTATATTCCATCTATATTTCTTTCCTACACAGGAGAAGTTCTTGACAAAAGAGCACCTCTTATGAGTTCACTTAATGAAATTTCAAGGGAGGGTTCGAGGGTTGTAAACATGATTGAAAAATCTGAATACACCTATAGAATGAGACCTAAGGTCGGGCTTGAACAAGAATTTTTTTTAATAGATAAGAAAGTTTACGACAAGAGATCGGATCTTAAGAATTGCGGAAAAACTTTATTCGGAGCAAGACCTCCCAAGGGACAAGAGCTGGAAGATCACTATTTCGGAGCCATACCTCAAAGGGTTATGGATTTTTATGAAGAGGTAAATAAAAAACTTTGGACTTTAGGAATTTATGCAAAAACAGAACACAACGAAGCAGCTCCCTGTCAGTTTGAAGTGGCAATTCTCTTTGAAAATTCAAATATATCCATAGATGACAATCAACTTTGCATGAGTATTTTACAACAAACGGCACTAAAACACGACTTGGTTTGTCTGCTTCATGAAAAACCCTTTAGAGGAATAAATGGGAGCGGCAAACACAATAATTATTCATTGATGACAAATTATGGGCTCAACGTATTTGATCCGGGAGAAAATCCAAAGGAAAATTTAGTATTTTTGATTTTCACAGCAGCTCTTATTGAAACGGTTTATAAATACCAAACGCTTTTTAGAATTTCTTCATCTTCGGTTTCCAATGATTTGAGGCTTGGAGGAAACGAAGCTCCGCCTGCCATAGTGTCAGTATTCTTAGGTAAAGATCTGGAGGATTTGTTTAACTCCATAGCCTATGAGGACTATGAACCGAGATATTTTGATGGTGTAATAAAGATTGCAAGTCTTGGGGAAATTGAAAAGGACAGATCAGACAGAAACAGAACATCAAGTGTTGCATTTACAGGCAATAAGTTTGAATTCAGAATGTTAGGCTCATCAAAGACAGCTGCAGATATAAATATAGTTATTAACACTGCCATGGCAAGCAGCCTGAAAAGAATTGCAGACAGGCTTGAAAATATTGAAGAAAAAGATTTAAAATCCGAAGTATATGAAATAGTTAAGAAAATAATAATAAACTGTGGAGGGATTTTATACGATGGCGACAACTATTCTGATGAATGGGTGGAAGAAGCTAAGAAAAGAGGGCTTAAAAATCATAAAACGCTCTTTGATGCTCTTGTAGCTATAAAAGAAGAAAAAAGCTATGAACTCTTTTATGAGATGAATATCTTCACCGAAAATGAGCTGAAGGCGATTTATGAAGTGAATTTTGAAGATATTGCAAAATACCACAGTTTGGACTTACGCATTGCAGAGGATATGATAATAAAGGACATAGTTCCTGCAGCTTTAAAGGAAATCAAGGACCTGGGAGAAAGTTTAAGATATGTCGAAAACGACTGTTTAAAGGAGTTAATGGAAAGGCTTAACAACTGTGTTAAGGAACTCTTAATAAAAAGAGAAGAAGCTATGGAAATTTGCAACAATTTTGAAAAAAAACAAAGTTGCTTTGAAAAGGCTGAATATTTACAAGAAAACGCCGTTTCTCTATTGGAAGAGATGAGAAATTATGCTGATGATATAGAAAAAGTTGTCAGCAGAGAAAATTATAAAATACCGATATATGAAGATGTTTTTAGTTCATTGATATAGGAGGATAAAATGACAAAATTTATATTCGTAACCGGAGGAGTTGTATCCGGAATTGGGAAGGGAATTGCCGGAGCCAGTATTGGTCGACTTTTAAAGAGCAGGGGACTCAGTGTATTCATGCAAAAATTCGATCCATACATAAACGTTGACCCCGGGACCATGAGTCCTTATCAACACGGCGAAGTTTTTGTAACAAAAGACGGAGCGGAGACGGATTTGGATCTTGGACATTATGAAAGATTTATTGACGAGGAGCTCACAAAGGTAGCTTCAATAACTACAGGCAAAGTTTACTCCAAAGTAATAGAGAAGGAAAGAAGAGGAGATTACAACGGTTCAACTGTTCAGGTGATTCCTCATATTACAGATGAGATTAAAAAGTCCGTTTATAAAGCTGCCGAGCAGTCAAAGGCGGATGTAATTATAACAGAAATCGGCGGAACTGTAGGTGATATTGAATCTTTGCCTTTTTTAGAAGCAATCAGACAAATACACTTTGAGAACAAACATGAAGATGTTCTATTTGTACACACTGTTCTTGTCCCGACCATACCCGGTACTGATGAACTAAAGACGAAACCGACCCAACACTCTTTTAAATCTCTGATGTCTTACGGGATAAAGGCCGATATCATCATCACGAGAGCTGAGGTGGAAATAACCGATGAAACGAAGGCGAAAATATCTCTGTTCTGTGATGTGCCCAGAGAAGCCATAGTTGAATCGAAAACGGTGGATTTAATATACGAAGTTCCCATAGTTTTTCATGAACAAGGAATAGATGATTATATTTTAAGAAAACTTCAGCTTACTCCAAAGCACGATTCAAATAAAGAATGGAACAATATGGTCGAAAGATTTAAAGGTGCTACAAAACCTGTAAACATAGCTCTTGTGGGCAAGTACACCGAACTTCACGACGCCTATATATCAGTTAATCAAGCGCTTTATGATGCCGGATACAACAATGATGCTATAGTGAAAATAAACTGGATAAATGCAGAAAAAATCAATGAAGATAATATTGTCGAAACTTTTAAGGCAATGGACGGAATAATAGTTCCCGGAGGATTCGGAAGCAGAGGAACTGAGGGAATGATACTTGCAAGTAAATATGCAAGAGAAAATGATGTTCCATACTTGGGAATATGCTATGGAATGCAGATAGCATTGATAGATATCTGCAGAAATAAACTGGGATTGAAGGGCGCAAATTCTACTGAAATAGACCCTGAAACGCCCTATCCCATCGTCGACTTACTTGAAAATCAAAGACCTAACGATAATTTAGGCGGGACTTTAAGACTGGGAAATTATGAATGCCTAATTGAAAAAGGCACTCTTGCTCATGAGCTTTATGGAGAGGATACCGTCTTTGAAAGGCACAGACACAGATATGAATTCAACAACAGCTTCAGAGGGAAAATAAGAAATGCAGGAGTTGTCTTTAGCGGAATACACGAAGATTTGGATCTTGTGGAAATCATTGAATTAAAGGACAACAAGTTTTTTGTTGCATGTCAATTTCATCCTGAATTCAAATCAAGACCCAATAGACCACATCCGCTTTTTGAAGGATTTATCAAGGCGTCTATGAAATAAAATTTCATCTGATAAAGAGACAGATTTGTCTCTTTATTTTTATATGTTGCAAAATTATAGTTATTAGTATTTAATAATATTAACAGATTGAGTAGGTGGTATGCTATGGGCGAGTATTGGGATATCTATAATAAAAAGGGAAAGAAAAGAAATAAAGTCATAAAAAAAGGCAAAATTTTAAAAAACGGTGAGTACCATCTGGTAGTCGAAGGATGGGTAAGGTGCGAAAAAAATAAATTTTTGCTTCAAAAGAGAAGTGCAAATAAAAAACTCTTTCCAAATATGTGGTACTGTTCAGTGGGTGGTTCTGTTCATGCACAAGAAGAGCCTTTACATGCGCTTATAAGAGAATCCCTCGAAGAGCTTTCCTTAGACATTTCCAAGGCACCTATAAAGCTCAAGAGAATAATAATAGAAGGGCATACTATTTTCTATATATATTTAATAGATAAAAACATAAATATTGATGATTTGGTTTTACAGAAAGAAGAGGTCTCAGAAGTGATGATTGCCGATTTAGACAAGATACGTCAATTGGTAAGTCAAGGAAAAATGGTAAATCTCAAATACTATGGCAAGTTTTTCAGTTCTGTTGAAAAGATAAAATATTTAGGATAAAATAAACGTAATATTCCCTCTTGATTTATAGTAGAGGACTTATGATAGGGAGGTATTGTATGAGATTATATAATACATTGACGAGAAAGAAAGAAGAGTTTGAGCCCTTGCAAAAAGGATTGGTCACCATGTACAATTGTGGACCTACAGTTTACAATTTCATCCATGTGGGCAATGCCAGACCTTTGTGTGTTTTTGATACTTTAAGGCGCTATTTTTTATATAGGGGATTGGATGTAAAATTCGTGGTGAATTTTACCGATATAGATGACAAGATAATAAACAAATCCAAGGAAGAACAAGTAACTTCACAGGAAATTGCAGAGAGATATATAGAAGAATTTAAAAAAGATGCCAACGGATTACACCTTTATGACTATAAAACCTACAACCCCAGAGCCACCGAGCATATTGTTGAAATTATAGAATTCATCCAAATATTGCTCGACAAGGGGGCGGCCTATGTATCGGAAGGAGACGTTTACTTTGACATCAACAGCGCAAAAGACTACGGAAAGCTTTCGAAGAAAAACCTTGAAGATTTAATAAGCGGGGCGAGAGTGGATGTTTCCGAGATAAAGAGAAGCCCGGCGGATTTTGCTCTTTGGAAAAATAAAAAAGAAGGGGAACCCTATTGGGAAGCTCCTTGGGGCGAGGGAAGACCGGGATGGCACATAGAATGTTCAGTAATGGCAAAGACATTGCTTGGAGAAACCATAGACATACACTCAGGAGGAGAAGATCTTCAATTTCCGCATCACGAAAATGAAATAGCGCAATCGGAAACATGCAATGGCAAACCCTTCGCAAGATTTTGGCTTCATAACGGAATGATAACTGTAGATGATGAAAAAATGTCAAAATCCTTGGGGAATTTTTTCACTGTTCGAGAAATTTCTGAACTATTTGACCTTGAAATACTTAGATTTTTCCTACTCAGCGCACATTACCGCTCACCTATAAATTTTTCGAGGGAAGTAATGGAGCAAACTAAAAACTCTCTTGAAAGAATTTATAACGCTAAGTGGAGAATGGAAGAATTACTTGAAAAAGCTGAGGATAAGGAATCATCAGAATCTGAAAAAATTTACATTGAAGATATAAAAAAAGAAGTGGAATACTTTGAAAATTCAATGGATGATGACTTAAATACCGCCGATGCCATAACTGCAATATTTAACATAGTAAAGCTTGCAAACGTGAATTTAAATGAAGAATCTTCAAAAGTTGTGATATCGGAAACTCTAAACACGCTACTGAAGCTGAGTAAAGTTCTCGGAATTCTCGAGAATAAAGAAAAACAAGCAGACTCAGAAGTGGAAGATTTAATAAAAGAAAGGGAAATTGCAAGGGCTAACAAAGATTTTAAAAAAGCGGATGAAATAAGAGATTTGCTTCTCGAAAAAAACATTCAAATAAAAGACACTAAAGACGGAACGACATGGAAGAAAGTTTAAAATTTCTTGAAATAGCAAGGCGATATGATGATAAGTCCATAAGGGAACTGTCCCCCTTAGCTCTTGCCTTTGTAGGAGATGCCGTCTATGAACTTTTGGTGAGACTCTATATACTCCAAAGCAATAAAAATGTAAACACTCTCCACAAAAATGCAATAAAATATGTAAAGGCACAAGCACAGGCAAGACGTGCAGAGCGTATCATCGCTCAATTGGAAGAGGAAGAACTCAAGGTTTTTAAAAGAGGCAGAAATGCCAATCCTCACACAGTACCCAAGAATGCAAAAATATCCGATTACCGAATGGCTACGGGATTGGAAGCTTTATTCGGTTATCTGTATTTAAGGAACGAAGGAAGTAGAATAATAGAATTATTTAAAATTATGGAGGATTTGAAATGAAAGTTGAAATTATAGCGTACACACCTAATCCTGAAGAACTTATTGCTCAAGCTGCAAAGCTTTGTTATTCTCCTGTGGGAGTAGATGAGATAAAAGAAAAGATGACTCCCGAAAGCAGGGATAAATTTTTAAAAATGCTCATGAGTTTTTCTCATGCTTCACCATTGGAACACTCATATTTTACTTTTGCCGTAGAAGGTGTATCGAGATCCTTCAGTCATCAATTGGTAAGGCACAGAATAGCGTCCTATTCGCAACAATCTCAAAGATATGTAAGACTTGACAACTTTGAATATATAATTCCACCTAAAATTGCTGCAAATGAAGAAGCTAAGAAGATATTTATAGAATCCATGGAACAGGATGCGGAGGCTTATCAAAAACTGACTGAAATATTAATAGATGAAAAAGCAAAGGCATTAATAGCTGATGGCATGGATGAAAAGAAAGCCAGAAAAAAAGTTGAAAAAGAATCTATTGAGGATGCAAGATATGTCTTTCCAAATGCTTGTGAGACAAAGATTGTTTTTACAATGAATGTAAGATCATTAATTCATTTCTTTGAACTCAGAACTTGTACCAGAGCTCAATGGGAAATAAGAGAGGTTGCCATTGAAATGCTTAGACAATGCAAGAAAATAGCTCCAATTTTATTTGCCGATTGCGGGCCTTCATGTGTAAACGGTCCATGCCAAGAAGGAGCAATGTCATGCGGAAGACAAGAAGAAATGAGAAAATTCTTTAAGGAATTGTAATTATGGATGAATATGTTTACGGGAGAAATCCTGTAATTGAAGTTTTAAAAAACAACAAAGCGGACAAGATTTATATTCAAAAAATGAATTCAGAAGGCTCAATCAGAAAGATATATGCCCTTGCAAAGGAAAACAACGTGTTGATAACTCAAGTTAATAAATCCAAGTTGGATTTTTTAAGCTCAAAGGGAAATCATCAAGGTGTTGTAGCCCTTGTAAGCGGATATAATTACGGCGAATTTGAAGATTTAATCGGCGAAAACATAGTAATTCTTGATAAGATAGAAGATCCGCACAACTTCGGAGCAATTGCAAGATCTGCAGAAGCCTTGGGTTTTAACGGAATAATCATATCCAAACACAATTCATCGTATGTAAATGAAGTGGTGTATAAGACTTCTGCGGGAGCAATCGACAATGTAAAAGTTCACATAGCCAACAATATATCCAATGAAATTGAAATGCTAAAGAAAAAGGGATATTGGATCTACGGAACGGATATGAACGGAGAAAATTTATACAAGACCGACATGAAGGGAAAAATAGCTATAGTTTTGGGTAATGAAGGCAAGGGACTATCTTCAAGCATGAAGAAACACTGCGATGTAGTAGTTTCTATTCCGATGATTGGAAAGATAAATTCCCTTAATGTGTCCTGTGCCGCATCTATAGTGATGGCGGAAGTTCAAAGAAAAAATGAAACAACTGAGATATAAAAAAGATAGCGAGTACATCTTTGTAGATGGATACAATATAATGAATTTTTGGGATATTTTTAAAGATTTTAAAGGTGAGCTGGAAGATCGAAGATTGAAGCTTGCTGATATCTTAGCAGAATATGCCCATTTAACACATGAGAAAATAATACTTGTTTTCGACGGATACATGGTAAAAAAATCCTCAGGTGCCATTTATGACTACAAGGGAATAAAAATAGTTTTCACCAAAGAATTCGAAACTGCAGATCATTTCATCGAAAAAGAGCTGGACGAAATAGGCAGAGTAAGAAAAATAAGGGTTGCCACATCAGATAATATAGAACAACAGATTATACTCTCAAGAGGAGGCTCAAGGATTTCCGCCAGGGAATTTGAGGTTGAAGTTTACACTGTTATAAACAAAGTTAAGAAAAACATAAAAAACAACAAGAACACCTCCAAAATAGTAAGTCTGGACGATGAAACATTAGAATTATTGAGTAAATTAAAAGATAAAATTGAATAGAAAATTGTCAACGCTCATTAAAAATAATTTTTATACAAAATCCCCGCATTTAATGCGGGGAAATTTATTATAAAAACTTGCTCTTTAAATTGTTCCAATAAGAGTCTTGAGAGAATACAAGTTTCTTAATGCTTTTATTTGAAAGCTTTAAATTAATTTTTTTAAGACCTGAGAAGAAAAACTCTTCTCCATCTACAAGTACAAGTGACGAATTAGTATATCTTTTTTCAGGAATTAAGGAAATAATATAATTTCCCGGGATCACTATGGAACTTGAAAGAGAACGATAGGCTGTGCTGTTGATAGGAGCCATGGGTGTAAGTTGCATAACTTCCAATGAATGATGAACGATTGATCCTCTAAGGGAGAAGTTGTAAGCGGTAGATCCCGATGGAGTTGCGATTAAAACACCATCTCCTGAAAATTTTTCCAGGTGATTTCTGTTTATGTATATATTCATGTGAATTATTTTTGAATTTTTCGCCTTCAGAGCTATTTCATTTAAACCTGTTAAAATATGAGATCTGTTTTTTGTAAAGATTTCCGCTCCAACGAGCTTTAATTCTTCTATGGTATAATTTCCACTTGAATAGTCATCGATAAAATCATCTATTTTATTGGGACTTATTTCTTGGTAAAAACCCAAATGACCGGTATTTATCCCCACCATTGGGATTTGAGAGAAGTTGCTTTTATGAATTGACCTTATAAAAGTACCATCCCCTCCTATACAAATAGTGAGCTCGGCATTTTCTGAAAAAGTTGTAGTGGGATTATATCCTTTATCTGACAATTTTTTCATGAGTTCTTTAGAAATTTTTTTAGATTCAAGATTTGAATTCATTAAAATATTTATGTATTTTTCTTTCATAATTTCCCCCTACATTAAGTAATATATTATAATAAATATGGAAATATTAAAAGCTAAATTTGTAAATTAAGGGCAATATGAACTAACAGAATATTTGAATAAAGAGAGAAATTGAGCTATAATAATAATATACTCTGCGATGTGCGAAAAAAACTTATTTAATTCAACCGACATAAAAGATCCGGGAAACCAAATTTTTTGACGGATAACAGGCCGCAGGATTGTGGAAGTTAGAAATCAAAGTGAGGTCAACCACACTGAGTGAGGGCGGGTCTGAATTAATAAGCATACGGCATTGTGGAGTTTTTATTACGTTAATGATTGAAAATTAATAATAGAGGGTAATAAAGTAAGAAGATAATAGATAATAGACAATTTAAATAAGTTTAAGGAGTGATTGCATGGGATTATTTGATTATTTTGAAGAAAAAAGAAGAGAGGCAGCAAGAAAAAGAGGCCTTGAAGATGCAGGCAAGATAGCAACCGGAGCATCTATAGGAGCTATTTTAGGGATTTTATTTGCGCCTAAATCAGGAAAGGAAACCAGAAGTGATATAGCTGAAAAGGCTAAAGAAACTGCAGATAATGTAAGTACTTTTTCCAAAGACGCAGCTGACAACATTCAAGTTAAAGCCCAACAAGCAGGTGAACAAGTTAAAAAAACTTATTCAGATCTCAGGGATAAATTAGATGAAAAGAAATCAGAGTTTGATAAAAACGCAGCTGTTGCAAAATCAAAGGCTGAAGCAATTGGAGATATAGTAAAAGAGGGTGCTGAAGACATCAAAGAAGAAGTTAAAAGCACCGCTGAAGAAGTAAAGAAATCAACAGAAGAAGTAAAAAAAGATATTAAAGAAGGAGCAGAAAAAGTCAAAGAACAATCAGAAGACGCTTCAAAAAAGATTGATGAAGAATTAGATAAGTAGGAGTGTGCATTATGCAAGCAACTATAACCTTACAAGATCTTCTTACCATAGTTCTTTATCTTGCCGGAGCAGGTGCACTAATCTTTTTAGCTCTTGTTTTAAAGAATTTTTTGGAGATTTTAAAGAAAATTGATAATATTATTGAAACCAATCAGGAAATAATAGACGATACTCTTAAAAAAGTACCGGAACTTACCAGCAATGCAGTGGGCATATCCACTAATGCTAATAAAATAAGCGGAGATGTTTCGGAAATCATGGTTAAGGCGAAACCTGAAGTTGAAAAAGCTGTTCTTGCAATCGGCTCGGTGTCTGAAACCGTGGACGGAATATCAAGAAATGTGGATAAAACCACACTTAAGGTTACAAATACCATCGCAAATGTATCAGATACAATTTCGGATACATCAAAAACGATTTCCATAAGTGCAAATAATATTGTAGACTATTTTTACATCTTAAAGGAAATTTTAGAAGCACTTAAACAAGTATTTTCAAAATAAAATCAATATAAACATTTCAGGCGAAATTTTATAAAATTTCGCCTTTTTCATACAAATTTTTTAAAATCCTGTATAATATAAATATGTTAATTATGGAGGATAAAATGAAAAAAATTAAATTTATCGCCAATCCTGTCTCCGGAAAAGAACTATCTTTAAAAAAGATAAACGAGTTAGTGAATTTATTTTCCAAAGATGGATATAAAATTGACTTGAGATTTACAAAGTCTAAAGGGGATGCTATGGACTTTGCAATGGAAGATGAAGGAGAAGACATTTTGGTATCTGTTGGAGGAGACGGAACTTTAAATGAAGTCGTAAACGGTATTTACAGAGCAAAAAAGAAAACCCCTTTGGCCATATATAAAGCAGGGACAGTAAATGACTTTGCAAATGTATTAGAAATTCCCGATGACACATATAAATTTTATGAAATGATAAAAAATTTCAATGTAGTACCTGTGGATATTGGTCTTGCAGGGGACAGAGCTTTTGCCAATGTAGCCGCAGGAGGACTTTTTACAAATATAGCCTATGAAGTTGAAACCGATTTAAAAAACAGATTTGGAAGACTTGCGTATTACGCTCAAGGTGTTAGGGAACTTTATAAATATAACACCCAAAGGAAAGAAAAATTAAAAATAACATTTAAATCGGAACAATACAATGAAACCGAAAAATTGGATTTGTTTTTGGTATCGAATTCAAGCTATGTTGGCGGATTTAAGAATATAGTGCCAAATGCCGATGTAAGAGATGGATATCTTCATGTACTCATAATTAAAGATATAGACATCAAAGAATTTCCTGATATCTTGAGTTATTTAATAGATTCAACACAATTTAAAACAGACAATATAAAACGATTCAAAACCAAAGAAATAACCATAAGCTCTGAAACTGATTTAATAATTGACCTTGACGGCGAAAAATCAAACAAACTTCCAATGACTTTTAAAGTATTGGAAAAAGAGCTTAATTTAATATTAATGTAGGGAGGGATTTTATTGGCATCGACAATAAAAGATGTAGCCAGGATGGCTGATGTATCCATATCAACAGTATCAAGAGTAATAAACGACTCAAAGCCCGTTTCTCCGGAAGCCAGAAGGAGAGTACTTCGTGCCATTGAAGTGCTTAACTATACTCCAAATGAAGTCGCTAGAAGCCTTGTAAAGAGAAAATCTTATTTAATAGGGATAATAGCTGATGACATAGGAACATCCTATGTCAGTAAAATTTTAAGGGGAGTAGAAGAAATAGGCAGAATGTATGAATACGACATACTTCTTTCGTGTTCTTATGGAGATCCGGAAGTGGAATTGAAACTTGCAAAAGTTTTTGCTCAAAAGCAGGTAGAGGGCATAATAGTAATAACCTCTAAATTAAATCAAAAATTGATATATAAACTTGAAGAAGCCAAGATGCCACACATCGATATAAACAAATACTATGACATAGAAGAAAACTTAACCGTTAGAATAGAATATGAAGAAATAAGCTATGAAATGGTAAATTACTTAATAGAGATGGGACACAAAGATATTGCTGCTGTAGTAATACAAAAAGACATAGACAGAACGGAAGAAAGACACAAACTAAACGGATATAAAAAAGCAATGAAAGAACACGGCTTAAAAGAAAAGGTCATATTTACCGGTGGATCCGGCGAAGAAAACATAAAAAAAATTGCGGACAATATAGATGAGGCCATAAAAAATAAAACTACAGCATTGTTTTGCACACAAGACGAGACGGCAATACACATAATCAACTACCTTTCAGATCAGGGAATTAAAGTTCCCGATGACGTTTCAATTACAGGATTTGGAGGAACGGATCTAACAGATATTTACAGACCTAAACTCACAACGGTTAAAATATCCTATTATGACATAGGAGCTGTAGCAGTGCGAAGAATACTAAAAATGATAGAAAAAAAATCAAGAGACACAGATGAAAGAGTGGTACTCCCCATAGGTATATTAAAAAGAGATACGGTTAAAAACCTAAATAAATGAAAATAAAAGTATTAATAAATAAAGATTTTTTAAAATTTGGGATAACTAAGATAGTTGAAGAAAACCATGAAATATATTCTGTAAAAAGTATTCAAGAAGTAAAAAAGGACGAATATTTAATAACAAATGAACACATATATAGAGATAAAACCATAGTAGTATTTTCCAACGTAGAGGAAGCCATATTTTCCACAGCTAATATAAAAATATTGGAAGATTCAACGAAATTTGAACTTTTAGAAGCTATTAAATTTTTAAAACTGGGACGATCCTATTCTTCGGAAAAAATAAAAAAAATCGAAGAAAAAGTTTTAAATTCATATGAACATTTACAAAAATTGAGCATGAGGCAGAAATTTCTGATTTCTGAAATAATATCAGGCAGCACAAACGCAGAAATTTCAAAAAAGCTTTATCTCAGTGAGGGGACTGTAAAAAACAATCTGTCAGTTTTATACAAAAAAATAAATGTAAAAAACAGGATGGAATTAATAAAAATTTGTAAATTGATGTTGACATAAAATGACTGAGATGTTATTATAATCAAGTCAGCTTATCCAAGTATTTTTTATTTTAAAAAACCACTTGACATGAGTCAAAAAGACAATATATAATAGACAAGCTACTTCAAAAAAGAAGTAACAGAACCAAGATAATTAAATAGTATAAGGAAACACACAAGCAAAGCAAAAAAGCGGAAAGTCAGTAGAAACTTGAAGCAGGCAAACAAAGATATAATCGAGAGTTTGATCCTGGCTCAGGACGAACGCTGGCGGCGTGCCTAACACATGCAAGTCGAGCGATGAACCGACCACAGAAGCCTTCGGGCCGAAGCGGAAGGGAATTAGCGGCGGACGGGTGAGTAACACGTGAGTAACCTGCCTTTGACACGGGGATAGCCAAGGGAAACCCTGATTAATACCCGATAACATTATCAATTCGCATGAACAGATAATCAAAGCGAAGCGGTCAAAGATGGACTCGCGTCTGATTAATTAGTTGGTGAGATAACAGCCCACCAAGATGACGATCAGTAGCCGGCCTGAGAGGGTGAACGGCCACATTGGAACTGAGAAACGGTCCAAACTCCTACGGGAGGCAGCAGTGGGGAATATTGCACAATGGGGGGAACCCTGATGCAGCGACGCCGCGTGAGCGAAGAAGGAATTCGTTTCGTAAAGCTCTGTCCTATGGGAAGACAATGACAGTACCATAGGAGGAAGCCCCGGCTAACTACGTGCCAGCAGCCGCGGTAATACGTAGGGGGCGAGCGTTGTCCGGAATCACTGGGCGTAAAGGGTTCGCAGGCGGATAGGAAAGTCTAAAGTAAAAAGCGAGGGCTCAACCCTCGTAAGCAGTAGAAACTAACTATCTTGAGAAGTGGAGAGGTAAGTGGAATTACTAGTGTAGCGGTGAAATGCGTAGATATTAGTAAGAATACCGGTAGCGAAGGCGACTTACTGGACACTAACTGACGCTGAGGAACGAAAGCGTGGGTAGCAAACAGGATTAGATACCCTGGTAGTCCACGCCGTAAACGATGAGTGCTAGGTGTTGGGAGGAATCTCAGTGCCGCAGCAAACGCAATAAGCACTCCGCCTGGGGAGTACGTGCGCAAGCATGAAACTCAAAGGAATTGACGGGGACCCGCACAAGCAGCGGAGCATGTGGTTTAATTCGAAGCAACGCGAAGAACCTTACCAGGGCTTGACATATAGCGGAACAATGTAGAGATACACAATCCTCTTCGGAGGCCGCTAAACAGGTGGTGCATGGTTGTCGTCAGCTCGTGTCGTGAGATGTTGGGTTAAGTCCCGCAACGAGCGCAACCCCTACCAATAGTTGCCAGCATGTAAAGATGGGAACTCTAAAGGGACTGCCGATGACAAATCGGAGGAAGGTGGGGATGACGTCAAATCATCATGCCCTATATGCCCTGGGCTACACACGTGCTACAATGGTCGGAACAAAGAGCAGCAATGGAGCAATCCCAAGCAAATCTCAAAAAGCCGATCCCAGTTCGGATTGTCCTCTGCAACCCGAGGACATGAAGTCGGAGTTGCTAGTAATCGCAGATCAGAATGCTGCGGTGAATGCGTTCCCGGGTCTTGTACACACCGCCCGTCACACCATGGGAGTAATCAATACCCGAAGCCTGTAAGCCAACCATGCAAATGGGAGCAGCAGTCGAAGGTAGGGATAATGACTGGGGTGAAGTCGTAACAAGGTAGCCGTATCGGAAGGTGCGGCTGGATCACCTCCTTTCTAAGGAAAAACCGTGTGACCTTATACTATTAATTATATGGACCTGTAGCTCAGCTGGTTAGAGCGCACGCCTGATAAGCGTGAGGTCGGTGGTTCGAGTCCACCCAGGTCCACCAGACGAAAGTCAAAAGAACCATGACAACTACAAATCGAAAAAAAGAAAGAAGTCTAAACTTAAAAAGAACAAAAAAGAAGACAAAACAACAATAAGCAAAGACAATTTCATTGGAAGTTATTAAAAAAATAACAAAGGTCAAGAAAAAAAGAGCATTAGGCGAATGCCTAGGCACCAAGAGGCGAAGAAGGACGCGGTAAGCTGCGAAAAGCTGTGGGTAGAAGCAAACAATCGACAAACCACAGATCTCCCAATGGGGCAACCCACCATAAAAATGGTATCTTTAAGCCAATCCATAACTTAAAGAAGCGAACCGGGCGAACTGAAACATCTAAGTAGCCCGAGGAAAAGAAAGAAAACTCGATATCCCAAGTAGCGGCGAGCGAAAAGGAAAAAGCCCAACCGTGCAAAAAAGCAAAAGCAAGTCAGTCGAATCATCTGGGAAGATGATCCAAAGAAGGTAACAGACCCGTAGACGAAAACAAGCAAAGCAAGCACAAAAGAGTATCACAGGACACGAGAAATCCGGTGAGAACACAGGGGGACCACCCCCTAAGGCTAAACACTCCTTGGTGACCAATAGCGAACAAGTACCGTGAGGGAAAGGTGAAAAGAACCCCGAGAGGGGAGTGAAACAGAACCTGAAACCTAATGTTTACAAGCAGCGAAACCGGTAAAGGAACCGGGATCGTGTACTTTTTGTAGAACGGGCCAGCGAGTTATGTCAATAAGCAAGATTAAAATGTAAAGCATTGAAGTCGCAGAGAAATCGAGTCTAAATAGGGCGAAAGTTAATTGACATAGACCCGAAACCGTGTGATCTATCCATGGGCAGAGTGAAGTTGAAGTAAAATTCAATGGAGGCTCGAACCGGGTAGCGTTTAAAAGCTATCGGATGACCTGTGGATAGGGGTGAAAAGCCAAACGAACACGGAGATAGCTGGTTCTCCTCGAAATAGCTTTAGGGCTAGCCTTTAGCGAACAATGATAAGGGGGTAGAGCACTGAATAGTAGCGGGGGCAATACGCTTACCAATACCTATCAAACTCCAAATACCAAATCAAGCGCTAAGGAGTCAGACAATGAGGGATGAGCTTCATAGTCAAAAGGGAAACAGCCCAGACCACCAGCTAAGGTCCCAAAATAATAGTTAAGTGGGAAAGGAAGTATAATTACTCAGACAACCAGGATGTTGGCTTAGAAGCAGCCACACATTCAAAGAGTGCGTAATAGCTCACTGGTCAAGTGATTGTGCGCCGAAGATAACCGGGGCTAAACTAAATACCGAAGCTGTGGATCAGAAATGATGGTAGAGGAGCAATGTGTGCAAGACGAAGCAGAAGTCGCAAGGCCCTGTAGATAGCACACAAGAGAGAATGCTGGCATAAGTAGCGAGAGGTGAGTGAGAATCTCACCCGTCGAAAACCTAAGGATTCCTGAGCAAGGCTCGTCCACTCAGGGTAAGTCGGGACCTAAGGCGAGGCCGAAAGGCGTAGTCGATGGACAACAGGTGGAAAATCCTGTACCGAGTTTAAGCGCAACAAAGTACGTGGTGACGCAGGAGGATAACATGAGCGCCCAGTTGGTGAGGCGTACAAATACAAAGGTGGGCCTAGGAGGCAAACCCCCTAAGCCGCAAACACTAAAGTATGATGTCGATCGAAAACAAGTAGAGAAGCATGCAACTCCACACTGCCAAGAAAACCCACTATCAAGCAAGAACTCGCCCGTACCGCAAACCGACACAGGTAGGAAAGGAGAAAATCCTAAGACGAGCGGAAGAACCTTTGTTAAGGAACTCGGCAAAATGACCCCGTAAGTTAGCAAGAAGGGGAGCCATGAAAATGGCCGCAGTAAAAAGGCCCAAGCGACTGTTTACCAAAAACACAAGTTTCTGCAAAGTCGAAAGACGAAGTATAGGAGCTGACACCTGCCCGGTGCTGGAAGGTTAAGGGAAAAAGTCAGTTGAAAAACGAAGCTTAGAACCGAAGCCCCAGTAAACGGCGGCCGTAACTATAACGGTCCTAAGGTAGCGAAATTCCTTGTCGGGTAAGTTCCGACCCGCACGAAAGGTGTAACGATTTGGGCACTGTCTCAACAAAGGATCCGGTGAAATTGAAGTAGCGGTAAAGATGCCGCTTACCCACGACAGGACGGAAAGACCCCGTGGAGCTTTACTGTAGGTTGACATTGGATTTTGAGTTTAAATGTACAGGATAGGTGGGAGACAAAGAAACAAGTACGCCAGTATTTGCGGAGTCGGCCTTGGGATACCACTCTTTTAAACTTAGAATTCTAACCGACCCCCTTGAAACAGGGGGAGGGACACTGTCAGTCGGGCAGTTTGACTGGGGCGGTCGCCTCCGAAAAAGTAACGGAGGCGTTCAAAGGTTCCCTCAGCACGGACGGAAATCGTGCAAAGAGTACAAAGGCAAAAGGGAGCTTAACTGCAAGAGCCACAACTCAAGCAGATAGGAAACTAGGACTTAGTGATCCGGTGGTACCGAGTGGAAGGGCCATCGCTCAACGGATAAAAGCTACCCCGGGGATAACAGGCTTATCTCCCCCAAGAGTCCACATCGACGGGGAGGTTTGGCACCTCGATGTCGGCTCGTCTCATCCTGGGGCTGAAGTAGGTCCCAAGGGTTGGGCTGTTCGCCCATTAAAGAGGCACGCGAGCTGGGTTCAGAACGTCGTGAGACAGTTCGGTCCCTATCCGTCGTGGGCGCAGGAAATTTGAGAGGAGCTATCCTTAGTACGAGAGGACCGGGATGGACAAACCTCTGGTGCATCAGTTGTCATGCCAATGGCACAGCTGAGTAGCTAAGTTTGGAATAGATAAGAGCTGAAGGCATCTAAGCACGAAGCTGCCCTCGAGATGAGATTTCCCCAAAAAGATAAGACCCCTTGAAGAAAACGAGGTAGATAGGCTCAAAGTGTAAGCATAGCAATATGCTGAGCCAAAGAGTACTAATAGGTCGAAGACTTGACCAAAAAAGATTTGTAGTTGAAAATTCGGTGACAAAAGCAAGAGGGACACACCTGTACCCATACCGAACACAGAAGTTAAGCCTCAACAGCGCTGATGGTACTTGGCCGGAGACGGCCTGGGAGAGTAAGTATCGCCGGATAAAAAAACCCGCAAGAAGCGGGAAAATAATCTTAGGTAGCTCAATGGTGGAGCAACCGGCTGTTAACCGGTAGGTTGTGGGTTCGAGTCCCACCCTGAGAGCCAGAATGCCGGGGTGGCGGAACAGGCAGACGCACAGGACTTAAAATCCTGCGATGGTAAAACATCGTACCGGTTCGATTCCGGTCCTCGGCACCAAAAGAGCAAGGAAGAGATGACGCGGGATGGAGCAGTTTGGTAGCTCGTCGGGCTCATAACCCGAAGGTCGTAGGTTCAAATCCTGCTCCCGCTACCAAAAAAAGAGCTATGTAAAGAAAACGTGGCGGCGTAGCTCAGTTGGCTAGAGCATGCGGTTCATACCCGCAGTGTCAGCAGTTCAAATCTGTTCGCCGCTACCAAAAGACGGCCCTGTGGTCAAGCGGTTAAGACACCACCCTTTCACGGTGGTATCCCGGGTTCGATTCCCGGCAGGGTCACCAAAAGAAAAAAATAGAAAGATGTGGGCGCATAGCTCAGTTGGGAGAGCATCTGCCTTACAAGCAGGGGGTCATAGGTTCGAGCCCTATTGTGCCCACCATATAAAAAAAGGACAAATGCGGCCTGGTAGTTCAGATGGTTAGAATGCCAGCCTGTCACGCTGGAGGTCGTCGGTTCGAGCCCGATCCAGGTCGCCAAGCTGGTGTAGCTCAATTGGTAGAGCAACTGACTTGTAATCAGTAGGTTGGGGGTTCAAGTCCTCTCACCAGCTCCAAGAAAAAGAAAAAAGGTGAGGAGGAGTTCCCGAGTCGGCCAAAGGGGACGGACTGTAAATCCGTTAGCTAAGCTTTCAGTGGTTCAAATCCACTCTCCTCCACCAGATAACATAGTATAATTCTAAATATTAAATAAATTTGCGGGTGTAGCTCAGTGGTAGAGCCCCAGCCTTCCAAGCTGGTTGCGAGGGTCCGATTCCCTTCACCCGCTCCATAAAAATATTGGCACCTATAGCTCAGTTGGATAGAGCAACGGACTTCTAATCCGTGTGCCGGGGGTTCGAATCCTCCTAGGTGCACCATAATTGGGGTGTAGCCAAGTCGGTAAGGCACCAGACTTTGACTCTGGCATTTCGTAGGTTCGAGTCCTGCCACCCCAGCCATAGGACCCATTAGCTCAGTAGGCAGAGCACTTGACTTTTAATCAAGGTGTCGCGCGTTCGAATCGCGCATGGGTCACCATTTTTTGGAGAGGTACCGAAGCGGTCATAACGGGGCGGTCTTGAAAACCGTTAGGGTGCAAGCCCACGTGGGTTCGAATCCCACCTTCTCCGCCAGAGAAACTCTGAAAGATGAACTTTCGGAGTTTTTTTATGGAAATGATTTCAATATTATAGTAAGATAAAATAGATATAGTGAGTTTGGAGAAGTATCGAAGGGGTCATAACGGGGCGGTTTCGAAAACCGTTAGGGTGTAAGCCCACGTGGGTTCGAATCCCACCTTCTCCGCCAATATAAATTTATTTCAATATGGAAGAATTTAAAAATAGTGTTTTAAGGAACTATTTATTTTTTTATTCTGAGAATTAAATGTAAGATTATATATTTTATACAAATAAATTATATAAATGAATTTACAATTTAATGCAACGGATGATTGAGATGAAATTTAATTTCACTTGGTAGTTTTATTGTAATATATGAAAATTCAAGGCTTAAGGATGATTATAAGTCTGAAAATCTTTACATTATCGCATATTTGTGATAGACTATTTTGGTAAATTTAAACATAAGATTTGTTAAAATAACAATTCTTTTGCAGGGGGTGTTTTTATTGGCTGATAGAGTAGTATTAGAATGTACAGAATGTAAGCAAAGAAACTATGTAACTTATAAAAATAAGAAGACTAATACTGGAAGGCTTGAGCTGAAAAAATATTGTAAGTTTTGTAAAAAACATACGGCTCATAAGGAAACTAAGTAATCTTTTGGGAGGATAAAATTGGCGAAAGATAATACGATTAAAAAGACAGAAGAAAAGAAAAGTCTTGCTAAATATTTTAGAGGAGTAAAGTCTGAATTTAAAAAAGTTGTCTGGCCAACAAAGAAAGAACTTATAAACTACAGTCTTATAGTAATTGCCGCAGTAGTTGCAGCAAGTGTGTTGTTCATCATATACGACAAAATCGTTATGTTCTTATTAGGTACCTTTATTTATTGATAAGGTGATAATAATGGACGAAGATTTAATGGTAAATGAAAATAGCGAACAGGATGCTAAATGGTATGTTGTGCATACTTATTCAGGACATGAAAACAAGGTTAAGGCAACAATGGAAGCTTTAGTTGTAAATAGCAATATGCAACAATATATATTTGATATTCAAGTTCCTATGGAAGAATACGTTGAGAATAAGGATGGAGTTAAGAAAGTTAAAGAAAGAAAGATTTTTCCAAGTTATGTTCTTGTAAAGATGATAATGAGCGATGAATCTTGGTACCTTGTGAGAAATACCAGAGGAGTTACAGGATTTGTAGGGCCTGGTTCAAAACCTGTGCCACTTACAGATGAAGAGGTTCGAAATCTCGGAGTTGCTACGGATAAGGAATTATTTGGAGACTATGAGATTGGAGATAATATAAAGGTAATAAATGGACCTTTTAATGACTTCTCAGGAGTAATCGAATCCTTTAATTATGAAAAGGGAAAGGTAAAAGTTTCGATTTCTATGTTTGGCAGAGATACTTTAGTCGAATTGGACTTCAATCAAATTATTAAGCAAAGTTGACAAGTTAGCGTGTAGTGGGAGGGGAATCCCGTATACCACAAGGAGGAAACAATAATGGCAAAAAAAGTAATAGCGATGGTAAAATTACAAATTCCGGCCGGAAAGGCAACACCGGCACCACCAGTAGGTACAGCATTAGGACCTCACGGAGTAAACATCATGCAGTTTACAAAGGAATTTAATGCAAAAACTCAAGATCAAGCAGGCTTAATCATTCCTGTTGTCTTAACAGTATATCAAGACAGATCTTTCACTTTTATAACAAAGACACCGCCTGCGGCAGTTTTAATAAAAAAAGCTATTAATTTACAAGCTGCATCAGGAGAACCCAACAAGAAAAAAGTTGGTAAGATAACAAAGGCGCAAGTACAAGAGATTGCCGAATTGAAAATGAAGGATTTAAATGCTGCAAATGTTGAATCTGCAATGAGTATGATAGCCGGAACTGCAAGAAGTATGGGTGTAGAAGTAGTAGATTAGTGGGAGGATTCATTTCCGATAATACCACAAGGAGGGATTATTAATGCCAAAAAGAGGTAAAAAATATATAGAAAGTGCTAAGCTTGTCGATAGAACAAAATTATATGATTATGATGAAGCGATAGATCTGGTACAAAAGACGACAACTACAAAATTTGATTCTACTGTTGAACTTGCAGTAAGACTTGGCGTAGATCCAAGACATGCAGATCAGCAAGTAAGAGGTACTACTGTTCTTCCTCATGGAACAGGTAAGACTAAAAGAGTGCTTGTAGTAGCAAAAGCCGATAAGGTGAAAGAAGCTGAAGAAGCAGGAGCGGATTACGCAGGTGGAGCAGAATATGTTGAAAAAATTCAAAAGGAAAATTGGTTGGAATTTGACGTATTGATTGCTACTCCGGACATGATGGGAGTTGTCGGTAAAATAGGTAGACTTTTAGGACCTAAGGGTCTTATGCCTAACCCGAAATCAGGAACGGTAACCTTTGATATAGCTAAAGCTGTTGAGGAAACTAAAGCGGGAAAGATCGAATATAGAGTTGATAAGGCTTCTATAATCAATGTTCCCATAGGAAAAGTTTCCTTTGGGTCTGAAAAGTTAACGGAAAACTTTAAAGCTGTTATGTCAGCAATCATTAAGGCAAAACCGGCAGCGGCTAAGGGTAGATATTTAAAATCTGTGACATTAGCTACAACAATGGGTCCCGGAGTCAGAATCAACGGACAAAAATTAATGGAAATATAAAACACCTTAAGGACTGTGTGTATGGCACAGTCTTTCTTATTTGGAATTCTACAATAAAAAAGTCCCCAGTAAGGGGACTTTTTGCTTGATTTATTTGTCTTCTTTAAAGCTCAAATACCAATCTATCATTGTATAATTATTGTTTTTAGCTTCTTCCATTCTTTCTTTGATACCTTCAGCTGTTGATGGAGGTGGAACTATTACAGGATCTCCAGGTTTCCAGTCTGCAGGCAATGCTACCTTATCGGAATCATTCTTTTGTAGACCGATAAGAATTCTTTTTATTTCATCAAAATTTCTTCCAAGAGATGCAGGGTAGTAAAGAATTGTTCTCATAATTCCCTTTGGATCTACGAAAAATACGGCTCTAACAGCTGATGAGTCAGATTCGCCTTGAATCATTCCATATTTATTAGCTACATCCATTTTAATATCATCTATAACAGGGAATTGAATTACAGGATTTTCAATATCTTTCCAAGTATATCCCTTTATAGCTTCAATCCATCCAAGGTGTGAATGAAGTGAGTCTATTGAAAGGCCTACCAAGTCGGTATTTAATTCTTGCAGTTCGTCATAGATGCTTGAAAATGTCATAAATTCTGTAGTACAAACCGGTGTGAAGTCAGCTGGATGAGAGAATAAAATCACCCATTTACCTTCATAGTCATCAGGGAAATTGATAACTCCTTGAGTTGTATTTGCTGTGAATTTCGGTGCAGGTCTTCCTATTATAGGAAAGGAAGTGTTTCTTTCTTGAATTTCCATAATATAAAATTTCCTCCTTAATAAAATCATCTAATTTTAATAAATACTATCATTATATGTATTACCCATTAAAAATTTTATATAACATAGATTAGATTGTGTTTTGATTTTAGCTCGTACATTATTATTTATATATATAGATTAATTTATGATATAATTTTTACAATATTGGATGTTTAAATTTGAAAATTAGAAGTTATAAAGTTGGAAATTTTATTTGAGGTTGATATGAAAAAATATATTATGGCTTTTGATGCAGGTACTACCAGCAGTAGAACTATTCTTTTTGATAAATACGGACAGGTTATTTCTGTTGCACAGAAGGAATTTAAACAACATTTCCCAAAGCCGGGGTATGTGGAACATAATTCTAAGGAAATATGGTCTACTCAAATAGGTACTGCAGTTGAAGCAATGTCCAAAATTGGTGCGAATGCCAATGATATTGCCGCTATCGGAATAACTAATCAAAGAGAAACCACTATTCTATGGGATAAAAACACCGGAGAGCCTATTTACAATGCCATTGTTTGGCAATGTAGGAGAACTTCTGAATACTGCGATTTTTTAAAGTCTCAAGGATACGAGGAATTATTTAGAGAAAAAACAGGTCTTGTCATCGATGCATATTTTTCTGCTACTAAGATAAAATGGATACTTGACAATGTCGAAGGAGCAAAGGAGAAAGCTCTGAGAGGGGAAATTCTTTTTGGAACTGTGGATACTTGGTTAATTTGGAAGTTGACTGATGGAAAAGTACATGTGACAGATTATTCTAATGCTTCAAGAACTATGTTGTTTAATATAAAGGATTTATGTTGGGATGAAGAAATTTTAGATATATTGGATATTCCAAAAAATATTTTGCCTGAGGTTAGACAATCAGGTGAAGTCTATGGTTATACGGACTCCAAGTACTTAGGAGATAGCATTCCCATAGCCTGTGCCATAGGTGATCAGCAGGCTGCTCTTTTCGGACAGGGATGTTTTGAAAGGGGCGAAGCTAAAAATACTTATGGAACAGGTGCTTTTATGCTTATGAATACAGGCGAGGATATAATTATGAGCAAGAACGGACTTGTCAGCACTATTGCATGGGGACTAAAGGGTAAAGTCAACTATGCTCTTGAGGGTTCCATTTTTGTTGCGGGTTCTGCAATTCAATGGTTAAGGGACGAAATGAGACTTATAGACTCTTCAGAAGACAGTGAATACATGGCAACTAAGGTAAAAGATACGAATGATTGTTATTTTGTTCCGGCTTTTACGGGGCTTGGTGCACCTTATTGGAATCAATTTGCCAGAGGAACTATTGTCGGCTTGACCAGAGGTGTTAATAAGTACCATATAATAAGAGCAACTCTTGAGTCTATTGCTTTTCTTTCAAACGATATTTTAATGGCGATGCAGGAGGACTGTGGATTTAATTTAAAGTCCTTGAAGGTGGACGGAGGAGCCAGCAAAAATAATTTTTTAATGCAATTTCAATCGGATGTTTTAGGTGTCGATGTCATAAGACCAAGAGAAGTGGAGACTACAGCTCTTGGCGCTGCAAGGCTTAGCGGACTGGCAATCGGTTTTTGGAATGATTGTGAAGAGTTTGAAGAAAGCTCAAAGATCGACAAAGTGTTTATGCCAAATTTAAGTAAAGAAAAAAAAGAAGCAATTCTAAAGAGATGGCATAGGGCGATAAAATATTCAATGAATTGGGCGAAGGAATAATTTTTTTCAATTGTTGACATTAAAAATAAATTATGGTATTATACACATTGTTAACTAACCGCAGACAGTAGGGAGCCTATGCTTTAATAATCCTACCGAGGTAAGCAATCGAGAATTATATCGAATTTCTTAATCTCATCCTGTCTGCGATGAGATTTTTTTATTTGGGGGTGAAATGATGAGAGAAGAAAAACTTCAAGCAAAAACCCAATTAGTCGATGAAATAAAACAAAAAGTCAATGATTCTCAAGCTATGGTTTTTATAAATTATAGAGGTTTAAGTGTAGAGGCTGTAACTGAATTGAGAGCTAAGTACAGAGAAGCGGGAGTTCAATATAAAGTGTATAAAAACACTATGATGAAACGTGCTTTTGAAGAGCTTGGTTTTGACGAAGGGATTAACGAGTTTCTTAAAGGACCGAGTGCAGTGGCCTTTTCAATGGAGGATCCTGTTTCGGCTGCTAAGATAACTTCGGAATTTGCTAAAGGACACGAACAAGTTGAAATCAAAACCGGAATTGTTGATGGTAGATTGATTTCTGTAGCAGAAGTAGAAAGATTAGCACAACTTCCGCCTAAGGAAGTTCTTATAGCTCAAGTTTTAGGAGGATTGAATGCTCCAATCCAAGGACTATCAAATGTAATGAGTGGAAATATTCGTGGACTTGCAGTTGTACTGAATGCAATATGCGAAAAGAAAGAAAAAGAAGCGGCATAAAAATTTAAATTAAAGAATATTTGGAGGAATAAAAATGTCAGAAAAAGTACAAGCTCTTATTGAAGAGATTAAAAATTTAACAGTATTGGAATTATCGGAAGTAGTTAAAGCCTTAGAAGAGGAATTCGGAGTATCAGCAGCAGCACCGGCAGCAGTTGTAGCAGCGGCACCGACAGCTGGAGCAGCAGCACCTGTGGAAGAAGAAAAAACTGAATTCAATGTTATTCTTAAAGAAGTAGGAGCAGAAAAAATCAAAGTTATCAAAGTAGTTAAAGACCTTACAGGATTAGGACTAAAAGAAGCTAAAGCTTTAGTTGACGGAGCTCCTAAGGCTGTTAAAGAAAATGCGCCTAAGGAAGAAGCAGAAGAAATTAAAACTAAGCTTGAAGAAGTTGGAGCAACTGTAGAACTTGACTGATTAAATTAATTTTATTTTATTTATAGTTTAGAGCCATTTAATTGTAATGTGCAATTAAGTGGCTTTTTTATTGTGAAACAACAAGGGCTCGGACACCACCCATGTGAATCATAGTGGAAGAATGGATTTATTATTAAAAATTGAAATTTAAAGCTCAATAAAGAATAATGTGTTAAATAAATGGGATGCTATATTTACAAGGGATGTTGCATTAAAGGGTATTATAGTTTTTTTAATGGAATTTTTCTGTATATGCGGTTGAGTGGATATTATTGTAGTTATAATAACCGGAATAAGTTTTTTGTACTTACTTACAAGTGTGAGGTTTGTAAAAATTTTTTAAAGTTAGGTACTATATTTATAATTTTAATTGACTTTATTTTGTCCTTGGAGTATCATTATTCGAGAAGAAATTACTTTTAATTTAGTGCGGGACGCTAAAAAAGTAATATAGGGAATCTATATGCTTATCCCTCCTGCACGCATATAAGGAGGAAATATGTTAAGACATTTAATTGAACCCGGTGATTTTAGTAAAGAGGATTATGAAATTTTATTCAGACTTGCCGATAATATTGTTGACAATCCAGAAAAATATGGACATGTTTGCAATGGTAAATTATTGGCGAGTCTTTTTTTTGAACCTTCGACGAGAACAAGGCTTTCCTTTGAGTCTGCAATGTACAGGCTTGGCGGAAATGTAGTAGGCTTTGCAGATGCAATGTCATCTTCAACGGCAAAGGGAGAATCTCTAACCGACACTTTAAGAACGGTTGAAACTTATGCGGATATTGCAGCTATGAGACACCCTAAAGAAGGGGCAGCTCTTCTTTGTTCAAAGAAAATGACCACCATGCCCATCATAAATGCGGGTGATGGCGGACATCAACATCCGACACAAACTCTTACGGACTTAATGACCATAAGACATTATAAAGGACGATTTGAAGGACTTAAGATAGGTCTTTGTGGAGATTTGAAATTCGGCAGAACTATCCATTCACTCATGAGACAAATGGCAAGATACGACGGAGTTCAATTCGTATTCATTTCTCCTGAGGAGTTAAAGATGCCAAGACAATTCAAGCATGAGATAGACCCTTCAAGATATGTAGAAACTCAGGATTTAAAAGAAGCCATAGCAGATCTTGACATACTTTACATGTCCAGAGTCCAAAGGGAAAGATTTGTATCTGAAGAGGAATATTTAAGGTTGAAAGATTTTTTTATACTCGATAATGACAAGATGAAATATGCAAAAAAAGACATGATAGTTTTACATCCACTTCCAAGAGTGAACGAAATAGCTGTGGAAGTGGACTATGATAAAAGAGCGGTCTATTTTGAACAAGCAAAATTTGGAATGTATATACGAATGGCACTTATAATGTTTTTACTTGAGATGGAGGTTTAAAAGATGATAAATGTTTCTAAGATAAAAAAAGGCATAGTACTCGATCATATAGAATGTGGCAGAGGCCATGTTTTATATAACGCATTGAAGCTTGCAGAGGTTGAGGATCCTGTTGTATTGATGCAAAATATAAATTCCACATCCATGGGAAAGAAAGATTTAATAAAAATTGAAACAGACTTCAATCCCGACTTTACAGTTTTGGGACTTATTGCACCCCATACGACGGTTAACTTCATAGAGGATGGGAACAGGGTTAAAAAACTTAGAATGGAATTACCTAAGAAAGTTCAAGGTATAATGAAATGCGGTAATCCAAGATGTATTTCCAACATTGAAAAGGTGGAATCTCATATATTTACACTTGTAAATGAAGAAACAAAGGAATACAATTGCGAATACTGTGATTCCTTGACGACATATGAGGAAGAATAATGAGTAAAGTGATTTGGAATAAGGACATTGACGGACATAATTTTTTGATAAAAGTCGATAGAACTGCAGATGTCCTACCTGGACAGTTTTTTATGTTAAGAGCGTGGGATAAGTATCCTACACTTTCACGCCCGCTTAGCATTTATGATGTGCAAGAGGATGGACTTGTATTTTTAATAGAAAAAGTAGGAGTTGGGACAGGCATACTTTCAAAATTATGTCCGGGAGATGAAATAAATGTTTTCGGACCCTATGGAAATGGATTTAATTATGAAAATATAAAGGAAATTTCATTGATTGGAGGCGGTGTAGGAGCTGCTCCCTTTTATTATTTATCAAAAAAAATAAAAGAACACAATAAAGACGGCATCATAGATTTGTACTTGGGAGAAAGAGAAGGTCAAGAACTGGAGAAATGTTTTTTGGATTTAGATGTAAATTTCAAGTACAAAAAGGGCGGTCTTATAACAGATATCATAAGTTATGACAAAAAACTCATATACACATGCGGTCCTGATGTTATGATGTATGCCATAAGGGATGAGGCTTTAAAGAGAGGTATAGATATTTATTTATCTCTGGACAAGAGAATGGGGTGCGGAGTAGGAGCTTGTCTATCCTGTACTTGCGATACTAAGTATGGTAGGGTTAGATCCTGTAAAGAAGGTCCTGTTTTTAAAGGAAGTGATTTGATTGAATAGACTTAAAACCAATGTGCTGGGTGTAGAATTCAAAAGCCCTATAATTGCGGCATCGGGGACCTATGGTTTTGGAGAAGAATATAAAAGCTATTATGACCCTTCTATATTGGGAGGAATTTCTTCCAAGGGTTTAACGCTTAATGCAAAGCCGGGCAATGAAGGAGTGAGAATTTGGGAAACACCCAGTGGAATTTTAAATTCCATAGGACTTGAAAATCTCGGAGTTGAATATTTTTGCAAAAATATATTACAGGATATGAATCAACTTGGAACTAATATTTTGGTAAACCTCGGGGGAAACACCATAGATGAATACCTAAAGGCTGTGGAAATGTTAAACGAATATGATTTTTTCGCAATTGAACTCAACATCTCCTGTCCAAATGTAAAAGAGGGAGGAATGGCCTTTGGTATTGAGGCTGAAACCTCTGCTGAGGTAACCGGAAAGGTTAGAAGTGTGACAGATAAAAATTTGATAGTAAAACTTTCACCCAATGCAAGAGATATAGTGGAGAATGCCATGGCTGTTGAAGAAGCCGGAGCCGATGGACTATCTCTTGTAAATACGTTTCTTGGGATGGCAGTGAATTTAAATACGGGAAAACCCGTTTTTGAGAATGTATATGCCGGACTTTCGGGTCCCGCTATCAAACCCATAGCCCTCAGAATGGTGCATCAGGTTTGCAAAAATGTAAATATTCCCGTCATAGGAATGGGAGGAATAACTACCGGCACTGATGTCATAGAGTTCATCATGGCAGGAGCGAGTTTAGTGGAAGTGGGAACTGCAAATTTCATGAATCCAATGGCAATGAAAAATATTATTGATGAAGTTGAAGAATATTTACAAATGAAAAATACTACAATAGATGAAATTTGGAGAACTTTAATTTAATCTTATTATTTCTACTTTATAAAAGTTATAAAGTGATGTATAATAAAAATGCATTAAAATATTTTTTCATATGAATAAAGTAAAGAGGGTTAAGATTTTGAGTTTTTCATCACTTGTAAAAATGGAACTTGCCAAAACCCCTGTTAAAGGCAATTGTGATGTCATAGCGGAATTAGCGGGTTTTGTTCCCATGTGCGGCTCTTTAAAATTCGTTCGTGACGGAATGATACTTGGTTTCAGTACTGAGAGTGCTCCTGTGGCAAGAAGGTTGTTCACTTTTTTGAAAAGATATTATTCTGATGATGTGAATGTAAAATTTTCAAGATCCAAGCAACTTAAAAAGAACAATATATATTGCATAGTTCTTGAAAATGAAAGTGAGACAAAATTGCTACTTGACGATATAGATTATCTGAGAGGTGCAAACGTATTTATGCCTAATTATGCACCCTCTAAAATATTAAAAGACACTTGCTGTAAAAAATCCTATGTCAGAGGAAGTTTTTTAGGAGCTGGATCTATCTCGGATCCTAAGAAATATTATCATATTGAATTTGTATGTAATAATGAAACTCACAGCAGGTTTTTAAGTGAGCTGATAAACAGTTTTGGATTTAAGTCCAAAATAATAATCCGAAAAGAAAATTATATAGTGTATTTAAAGGAAGCAGAACAAATTTCCGATTTACTTAGTTTTATGGGTGCGCATAAATCCACCCTTGAATTTGAAAGTGTAAGGGTCTTTAAAGATGTAAACAATCAAGTGAACAGGATTGTAAATTTGGAAAGTGCCAATTTAAATAAAATTATAGATGCGCGTCTAAGACAATTAAAGGATATAAAATATATAGACAAGCATTTGGGAATTGATAAATTACCCAAGAATTTGCAGGAAATTGCTTTACTTAGAATGAAGGATGAATCATTAAGCCTCAAAGAATTAGGAGCTAAGCTTAATCCGCCCATAGGCAAGTCGGGCGTAAATCACAGATTTGCAAAAATTAAAGAAATTGCTGATAAATTAAGGAGTGAAAGTCATGGTTGAGAAGACAATTACATTAAAGAATGAAGATGGATTACATGCAAGAGCAGCAGCACTATTTGTAAGGTGTGCAAATAGATTTCATTCAGAAATTACAATTACGGCTCATGAAGAGAGCGTTAATGGTAAGAGCATCATCGGTATTATGTCTCTTGGCGCAAAAAATAAAGAAGAAATCAGCATAAGAGCTCACGGTTCAGATGAGACTGAAGCAATTGACAAATTGATTTCGTTGGTAGAAAATAATTTCATAGAATAAATAACAAAGAGTTTTAATTTTATTAAAGCTCTTTCTTTATATAGTATTAATGATTTTAATGATTGGATGATATTTTGAATAATTTTGTTAATTTGCATGTGCATAGCGAGTATTCTTTACTTGACGGCTCTGCGAGAATAAAGGAAATAGCAAAGAAAACCAAGGAACTTAATATGAATAGCATCGCCCTTACCGATCACGGAAATATGTATGGAACCATAGCCTTTTATAAGGCTTGCAAAGAAGAGGGGATAAAGCCCATAATCGGATGCGAGGTATATATAAGTGACAGAGATTATCAAAAATTCGATAAGGATATGGCAAGATACCATTTGATTTTGCTTGCAGAAAACAACGAAGGATATCAAAATCTCATGAAAATAGTTTCAGAGGGATTTGTGCATGGATACTATTACAAGCCCAGAGTGGATAAAGAGATTTTAAGAAAGTACAGAAAAGGAATTATTGCCACATCTGCTTGTCTTGCAGGAGAAGTGCAAAGAAAATTGAATTACAATGACTATGAAGGAGCAAAAAAAGCAGCTCTTGAATATGTTGATATATTCGGAAAAAACAATTTTTTTCTGGAACTTCAGGATCATGGAATATTTGAACAAAAACAAGTAAATAAACAACTGGAAATACTATCAAAGGAGTTGAACATAGACCTAATCGCAACAAATGATGTCCATTATTTAAATAAAAGTGATTCCTATGCCCATGATGTACTTCTTTGCGTTCAAACAGGCACAACCATAAATGATGAAAACAGAATGAAATTTCAAACAGATGAATTTTATTTAAAGGGCTATGATGAAATGTATAAAATTTTTCCCAACAATGAAGACGCTCTGGAAAATACACAAAGAATCGCCGACAGGTGCAATGTCGAAATTGAATTTCACAACCTTCACCTGCCTCATTTTGAAGTACCCGAGGGCTATACAAACGAGTCTTATTTGAGACATTTAGTTGAAGAGGGAATTGCCCAAAGATATAAAATTATAGATGAAGAGATAAAATTACGCGTGGAATATGAATTGGATACCATCATTAAAATGGGATATACGGATTATTTTTTGATAGTGTGGGATTTTATAAGGTATGCAAAGAGCAAAAATATAATGGTGGGGCCGGGAAGAGGTTCAGCTGCAGGTTCAATTGTATCTTACGCTTTGAGAATAACCGATGTTGATCCGATAAAATTCTCTCTTCTCTTTGAAAGATTTTTAAATCCTGAAAGAGTTTCCATGCCGGATATAGATATAGATTTTTGTTATGAGCGAAGAGAAGAAGTAATAGATTATGTAATAGATAAATACGGCAAAGAGAATGTGGCTCAGATAGTCACTTTCGGTACTCTGGGAGCCAGAGGAGCCATAAGAGATATAGGAAGAGCTTTGGATATCAGCTATGGAAAAGTGGATTATATTGCAAAGTTAGTACCTAACGAACTAAACATGACAATTGCAAAGGCCCTTGAAATAAACCCAACACTTAAAAAGGAATACAGCGAAAACGAAGACATACACACACTGATTGATACTGCATTAAAAGTTGAAGGTCTTCCACGACATACATCTACCCACGCTGCAGGTGTAGTCATATCCAAAGATGCTATAACCAATTATGTTCCTCTCACGAGAAATGGAGAAATAATAGCTACTCAATTCAATATGACTGAGCTTGAAGAGTTGGGGCTGTTAAAGATGGATTTCTTAGGGCTTAGAACATTGACGGTTATACGAGACACCCTGTTTTTAATAAAGAAAAATCACAATGTGGATATCGACCTCTCAAATATGACATTAGATGATGCAAATGTCCTTGAAATGTTCGCCAATGCGGAAACCTTGGGAGTATTTCAATTTGAATCATCGGGGATGAGAGCTTTTTTAAAGGAATTAAAACCCGATGCCTTTGAAGATTTGGTAGCGGCAAATGCATTGTTCCGACCGGGTCCTATGAATCAGATACCTAAATTCATAGAATCAAAACACAATCCTGAAAAAATAAGCTACATTCATCCGGCACTTGAAGATATTTTATCCAGCACCTATGGATGTATAGTTTACCAAGAACAAGTTATGCAGATAGTACAAAAGATCGGAGGGTATTCCCTTGGAAGAGCGGATCTCGTAAGACGTGCAATGTCCAAGAAAAAGATGTCTGTGATGGAAGAGGAAAGGCAGAACTTCATATATGGAAAGGTTGAAGATGGAGAAAAAATTTGTTGTGGTGCCATTGAAAACGGAGTAGATGAAAAAAGTGCAAATAAAATTTATGACTTAATGATAGATTTCGCCAACTATGCCTTTAACAAATCCCACTCAGTAGCATATTCAGTAGTAGCATATTGGACGGCATATTTAAAATATTATTATCCTACGGAATTCATGGCTGCACAGATCTCATCTCACATGGGCAATATGAACCAAGTCGCTTTATATATAGAGGAATGCACGAGGTTGGGAATAGAAATTTTGCCACCTGATATAAATAAAAGCTACAAAAAATTTGCTGTTGAAAATGGGAAAATAAGATTCGGTCTTAAGGGAGTCAAGAATCTAAGCACAAACTTAATTGATGCAATAGTTGAAACCAGAAAGAGCAGAGAATATAAATCCATTAAGGACTTTATTGATAGAATTGCAAAAAATTATCCCCATGCAATCAACAAAAGATCTATGGAATACTTAATAAAATCAGGTGCCTTAGATGGCTTAGGTGGAAAAAGATCGCAGTACTTGGCAGTTTATGAATCTTATATAGATAATTCACTTTCTCATGTGAAAAACAACCTAAAGGGACAATTTTCGCTCTTTGACATAGAAGACAATGAGGAGAAACTTCCCGATATAAAGGATTTCAGCACGCGTTTGAAGCTGGAGATGGAAAGAGAGATATTGGGAATGTATGTGTCGGGGCATCCTCTTGATTCATATAAAGAGTTAATAAAAACATTAAACGTAACTAATGTGAATTCCATAAATGAAAGATACAAAGACCCCAATGCAAAGGGAAGCATGAATGTACGAGTTGTAGGAATATTAAAAAACAAAAAAACACTGATTACTAAACAAAAAAAGATTATGGCCTTTGCAAAGCTTGAAGATCTTTACGGACAGATTGAATTGGTAATATTTCCAACAATTTATGAAAGAGAAGCCGATAACATAGTTGATGATTTAATAGTATTAGTTGAAGGACACATACAATATTCTGAAGTGGAAGAGCCGAAAATTTTAGTAGACTCAATAAAAAAGTTAAAGGAACCTTCCAGAAAAAAACTGTATATTTCCTTAAAAAATTCTAAGGACGAAAACTTAAAAAAACTTTTCGCCTCGATACTAAAAAAATATAAAGGAAATGTGCCCGTAGTATTTTATTATGAAGATATAAAAAAGGCCTATGGGCTTGGCAGAGATTATTGGATAAATGAAGAGCATTTTGAAGATTTGAAGATAGATATTTTAAAATTTTTAGAACAAGATCCCTCAAAGATAATATTAAAGTAGGTGTATTATGGAAAAAATCGGAATATTGACAAGCGGTGGAGATGCGCCGGGAATGAACGGCGTAATAAGATCCGTAGTCAGAACCACAATAAGTAAGGGACATGAAGTTTACGGAATAAATAACGGTTATGAAGGATTAATCAATGGAGAAATAAACAAGCTTGTTGAATCATCCGTTGCAAATATAATCCAAAGAGGCGGGACAATTCTCGGAACATCACGTTCAGATAGATTTATGACTGAAGAAGGATTAAGAAGAGCCCTGAGCATGATAGAGGTTTTCGGAATAACAAAACTAATTGCAGCAGGAGGAGATGGAACTTTAAGAGGAGCACAAAATCTTGCTCAACGAGGAGTAGATGTGATTTGTATTCCTTTGACCATTGATAACGACATGGGATACACAGATTACACCATCGGATTTTTTTCAGCTGTTGATACGGTGACAGAAGCTATATCAAAAATCAGAGATACCACAGAATCCCATGGACGAGCACATGTAGTCGAAGTGATGGGAAGAAACTGCGGAGACATAGCACTTTATAGCGGACTTGCATCAGGTGCGGAAACCATAATAGTTCCCGAAAGAAAGCCTGATTTTGAAGATATAGCAAAAAGAGCAATATTGAGCAAAAAAAGAGGTAAAAGACATCACATAATAATAATGGCCGAAGGAGTAGGAGATTCCTATGAGCTTGCAAAAAAATTCAGCGAATTGACAGAGATTGAAACAAAGGTTACAGTTCTTGGATATTTGCAAAGAGGAGGAAGTCCAAACATATTAGACAGAATGTCAGGTTCAGTGATGGGCCATAATGCAGTTGAATTTATTTTAGATAACTTCGGAGGATATGCAATAGGAATAAAGAACAGTGAAGTAAAAGTATTTGATTTAGATGAAGCTGTTGAAGCGAAAAAAGAATTCAGGGATGATTTGATAGAAGTCATTAAATCCATATCTATATAGGTGTTATTTTCATGCTTAGTACAAAATATTTTTGTTTGATTACTTATTATACATTTCATTATTCATCATTAAAGTGTATTTAAGTTTAAATTTTTAAATAATTGACAAAAATTTTTAATTGGAAGATACTTTTATAGGGTGAATAAAATGTATCATTCAAGATGGAAAGGCAGCCATAGAGAAGCAGGATTTAAGTATGGAAACATTCTTTTTAATAATGGTAAAATACTGGATATAAATAGTTTAATAAGTGCGGCTAAGGTAGAATATTCAAAAAAAGCATATAGTATTTATAATAAATATTACCCAGAAATTATAGAAGAAATACGAGGATTTGCTGATGGGTTAAGAATTGAGTTTGAAAGCGTATTTGCATTTCTTGCTTCCATGTATGTATTTACAAATAATACATATTGCTCCTGTATTGGAATTTCTAATTCTAAGGGTATATTTTTAGCAAGAAACAGTGATTTTGACAGAAGTATTAAAAATTTAACTGACAGTGCTTTTTATAGGCTGGATGACAATTATTCTTTTATTGGAAATACTACAGCTATGATTCAAATGGAAGATGGAATAAATGAAAAGGGATTAGCTTGTGGATTGACATTTGTTTATCCAACTGTAAAATCTGTAGGCTTCAATGCCGGTTTTTTAATACGTTATATTTTAGAAAAATGTTCAACAGTTGAGGAGGCAAGAACTTTTCTTGAAAATGTGAAAATAGGTTCGTCTCAAAATATAATTGTCGTTGATAAAAGTGGACAAATATTACTTGCAGAACTTAATTCCAATGATAAATATTTCAAACAAGTTCAAGATGGCGCACTGTATAGAACAAATCATTTTGTGTCTGATAAAATGATTAAATATCAAACGGACCTAAATGATGATATTCAGTCTCACAATAGATTTAATACTCTTGCAAGTACAGATTATAACTTATATGGCATAAATGAAATAAAATTACTTTTAAATGGCACAAAGGGATTTATATGTCAATATGATAGAAATCAACAATTTGACACTATTTGGTCATCTATATATGATCTTAAAGAAGGTAAGATATATCGATGTGAAGGTAATCCAAGCAGAAAAAAATTTTTAGTAGATAAAAGATTGTAAATATTTTATAGACCCCGCACAGTGCGGGGTCTATGTCTTTTAATTTTAGTTAAGTTTAATTGTTTCGTTTCTCATTATTTCTACGTTGAAGTATGTCAGTGTATCTCCATCTATTCTTGCATTTTGTGTCGCATCTGCAGTCTTATAAATTTCCATTCCTTTTTTATCAAATACCATCAATTTGTATTTTCCATCCATGTTGTCAACGAAGGTAACGATTAAGTAATCTCCTTGTTTTTCCATGCGGTCAACTTTGGCACCGTTATTCAGTTTCACATTATCCTTTGTGCGTAGTGTTGAATCTGTTGAATCAACCCAAAAAGCTTCACTTCCCAAGGATATTAAATTTCCGTCTTTTATGAAGACATCTTTGGCTATTCTTTCAAGTTTTTCGTTATCCATATCGTATGAATAGTAACTATCTCCTGATGCAAAGTATAATTTGGAACCTTGTTGTTTGAAATCTTTTATTTGCATACTGGAAATTTCATTGTATTTATTTCCTATTTGTGTACGACTAAACAATCTGTAATTTTTCCCATTTGTTCTTATCATGTAATATTTTCCGTTGTAATATATGCTTCCCGGAAGGTCATAGTATGCTTCATATGGGTCGGAAGGTTTCTGTGGTGTTATTGGTTTCTTTTCATTTTTTGATGAGATGACAAGACCCTTTTGATGTGAAAAATCATAATCCCATCCGAATTCAGTCACACAAAATCTCCATGTCATTGGAAAGTAGGTAACTCCTCTAAAGACGAATAGGGGATAGGGTTCACGTTCGTTTTTTATGTCGGTGCCGTTTACTCTTATTCTGAAGTAGGGGATACTTACAGGATATGAGTTTGCATTTTTAAGCCTTGTATTGTAAAAATTAAAATCTCCTGAAATTCCTGTTTGATTTATTACAAGACCTGTACTTTCGCTCCAGTCGGTTTCAACTCCCAAAAATCTAGTTGTGTACCATGTCATGGGGAAATAGGTTATGTCTTTATAGACTAAAAGTGGATATTCTGAAGAATAATTATCAACCTTTATTCCGTTTAATGTTACGTCAAAACCCGGTAAATGTGCATATACTTCTTTAGCTTCTACTTTTTGTCCCGCAGAAAAAATAAAAACAAAGACAAAAAACACCATTAATTTTTTTAAGGTTTTTTTCATTTTATCACTCCTTATTTATATTATATCCGATTATTATTTTTTTAATTTGACAATTATATTAAGTTAGTGAGTCAATTAAGTTTCAAATGTTAATTTTTGATAAAGACTTAAAGCGCAAATTTTAATCATGTTAATGCGATTAATTATCCATTTAAATCGCAACGCTTTTATGCGATTTACATTTGAACATATTTATGCTATTCTAAGAACTGGTAATAGCAATAATTATGAAAGGACTAATAATGTGAAAGATAAAAATTTTAGAACACGATGGGGCTTTGTTCTGGCCTGTGTAGGAAGTGCCGTGGGAATGGCAAATGTTTGGGGATTTCCCTATAGGATGGCATCTCTTGGAGGTTCTGCCTTTTTAATACCTTACTTGATTTTTGTGGTGTTATTTTCCTATGTTGGACTTAGTGCAGAGTACGCAATAGGTCGAAAAACGGGCACAGGTACCTTGGGTTCCTATGAGTATGCATGGAAAAGGAGAGGTTTTAACGGTATTTCAAAGGTTATAGGTTGGATACCTCTTGTAGGGTCTTTTTGTATTGCAATAGGATATTCAGTAATAGTTGCCTATGTTTTAAAAGCGCTGGTGGAATCACTGACGGGTACTTTGATGACTGTGGACAGTCAATCGTGGTTTGAAGGATTTTCTTCTGCGGAATATTCTGTCGTACCGTACCACATAATCATTATCATAGCTGTCGCAATAACTTTAAGTGTAGGAGCCAAGAGCATAGAAAAGACCAACAAAATAATGATGCCTTTGTTTTTTGTATTGTTTTTGATTTTGGCAGTGAGAGTTTTCTTTTTGGACAATTCTTTCAAGGGTTATGAATTTATGTTCACTCCCAGATTTGATGAATTGACAAATCCTGAAGTGTGGGTTTTTGCAATGGGGCAAGCTTTCTTTTCTCTGTCTGTAACCGGAAGCGGAATGATCGTTTATGGTTCCTACTTGTCCAAGGGAGAAGATATAGTTAAATCGTCCAAGGAAACAGCGTTCTTCGATACCATAGCTGCATTGACGGCGGCTCTTGTAATAGTACCTTCAACCTTTGCCTATGGAGTTGATTTAAAATCAGGGCCCGGATTGTTATTTGTAACTCTGCCGACGATTTTACAAGATATAGCTTTGGGAAGAGTATTTGCAATTATATTATTCTTGGCTGTGGTATTCGGTGGGATAACATCTTTGCAAAATATGATTGAAGTGGTGGTTGAATCTATACTTTACAAATTTCCAAAGCTAAAGAGGAATACAGTGTTGACCGTTTTAACTATTTTATTATTTGTCATAAGCGTAAATATGCACCAAATTTCCAAGTGGGGTCCATGGATGGATTTCGTATCCATATATATAATTCCCATAGGTGCAGTTATAGGCTCTATTACTTGGTTCTGGGTTCTTAGAAGAGAGGAGTTAATTGCCGAAGTAAACGATGGAGCGGAAAGGAAACACTCCAACACATGGCATGCAATCGGAAAATATATTTATGTTCCACTTGCGGCAATACTTTGCGGGATAGCATTATTTAAAGGAATATCTTTTTAAAATAATTAATTTTGTGCCTTGACTTTTATAGTTGAATCTAGTATTATGGATTAAATTTATTTAAAAATCGATGAAGTGGATGAGAGAACATTAGGTATTTTCAGAGAGCTGATATTTGGTGAAATTCAGTAGCTTAAGTTCAATCGTGAGGGCCATGGAGATCATATTGTGAGGTTTAGCTGAGCAATATGCGTACAGTTTTCGTTAAACTTTGAGTGGGAAGTATTTCTAAAAAAGAGTGGTACCGCGGTAGATTCGTCTCTTTCTCCTTGTGAGAAAGAGATTTTTTATTTTTCGGTATTGTTTTTAGAGTACTTTCAAATGGAGTGGTACCGCGAAATATTCGTCTCTTTTTTTATAAAGAGACTTTTTTTATTGGAGGGAAAAAGATGAAGAAAATTAATAAGGTAGTGTTGGCATACTCAGGAGGTCTTGATACATCCGTAATAATATCATGGCTCATTGAAAATTACGGATGTGAAGTGGTGACTTACTCTGCAGACTTGGGACAAGAGGAAGAGTTGGACGGTCTGGAAGAAAAGGCAGCCAAGAGCGGAGCAGTAAAGAGTTATATAGATGATTTGACAGATGAATTTGTGGAAGATTTTGTATTTGAAACCATAAAATCAGGGGCGAAATATCAAAAGAAATACTTGCTGGGAACTTCTTTTGCAAGACCCTTGATTGCAAAAAGACTTGTGGAGATAGCACACAAGGAAAATTGTGATGCAATAGTACATGGATGTACAGGAAAAGGAAATGATCAAATAAGATTTGAAACAGCAATTAAATATTTTGATCCCTATATACAAATCATCGCACCTTGGAGAATTTGGGAGATAAAGTCTCGTGAAGATGAGGAAGAATATGCAAAACAAAGAGGTATTAAGATAAATTCAAACAAGGGCAATGTGTACTCGGAAGACAGAAATATTTTCCATATATCTCACGAAGGGCTCGACCTTGAAGATCCCGGAAATGAACCTGACTACGGCAAAGTGTTGACTCTTTGCAAGACCTATGAAGATGCCTCCGATACTGCTGAATATGTAGAAATTGAATTTGAAAAGGGAATTGCCGTAAAATTAAACGGTCAAAAGCTCTCTCCTAAAAATTTACTTAAAGAATTAAATAACATAGGGGCAAAACATGCCATAGGAATCAACGACATGATAGAAGATAGAATAGTGGGTATGAAAATAAGAGGAATTTATGAAAATAGCGGAGGGGCTATTTTATATGCCGCACATGAATTGATGGAATCCATAACTTTAGACAAAGAAACCTTAAACTTCAAGGATATTGTGGCTATAAAGTACGCAAACTTGATTTACAATGGACTTTGGTACAGCACGCTTAGGAAATCTATAGCTTCATTTATTGACAGCACTCAAGAAAGAGTAACAGGGAAAGTTAGATTGAAGTTATACAAAGGAAACATAATCCCTGCCGGAGTATGGTCGAAGTATTCTCTATTTAACAAAGACTTTGCAACCTTCGGAGAAGACGATGTATATGACCAAAAAGATTCACAAGGCTTTGTAAATCTATATTCTCTTTCTACAAAAATACAAACTATTATGGAGGAAAATTTAAAACATGAAGGTATTACAGGGTAGGTTTGAAAAAGATATCGATAAAGATGCAAGTGTTTTAAATGATTCCATATCCATAGATTACAAATTGTATGAAGTCGACATAAAGGGATCTCTTGTGCACAGTGAAATGCTGTATAGACAAAAAATAATATCGGAATCTGATTACAAAGCTATCTCAGAAGGGCTTAAAGGTATTTTAAAAGATATAGAAGAAGGTATTTTAGAAATAGATTACAAATCTGAAGACATTCACATGTTTATTGAAGAAGAGCTGACAAAGAGGATAGGAACTGCAGGGAAAAAACTTCATACCGCAAGATCTCGAAATGATCAGGTGGCTTTGGATGTAAAACTGTATTCAATTGGAAAATCGGAAGAAATAACAAAACTTTTATTTGAACTTTGTGAAAGTTTAATTTCACTTGCAAAGAAAAATTTAAATACCATTATGCCGGGATATACTCACCTTCAGATTGCTCAACCCGTAACCTTCGCACATCATGTAATGGCATATGTTCAGATGATTTCAAGGGATATTGGAAGGTTTACCGATGCAAAAAAGAGAATGTCCACATGTCCCTTAGGCGCAGGAGCATTGGCAACTACCACTTATCCCATAGACAGAGAATTTTCAGCTGAAGCATTGGGATTTGAAAGTCCCACTTTAAACAGTATGGATTCCGTTTCCGACAGGGACCATGTGATGGAACTAGTCTATGACATAGCAAATTACATGATTCATCTTTCCAGATTCAGCGAAGAAATAGTTTTGTTTTCATCTCAAGAATTCGGATTTTTAACCTTGGATGAGCAGTATTCCACCGGGTCATCAATAATGCCTCAAAAGAAAAACCCGGATATGGCGGAATTAATAAGAGCAAAAAGTGCAAAGTGCATTGCAAATTTGACGGGTATGCTCACTATGATGAAAGGTCTGCCTCTTTGCTACAACAAAGATATGCAAGAAGACAAGGAGTATCTTTTTAGCAGCGTGGATATTGTAATAAATGCGACTAAGGTATTTACAGGGATGATCGATACAATCGAAGTAAATAGAGATAAGATGCTCAAAATGGCTCACAGAGGATTTATTAACGCCACCGATATGGCGGATTATCTTGTTAAAAGGGGAATGCCCTTTAGAGATTCCTACGATATTGTAGGAAAAATTGTAAGGTTTTGTGTAAAAAAAGATAAGAGTCTAAATGAATTAAAGATAGAGGAATTGAAAAATTTTTCCGATGTTTTTGAAGAGGATGTTTATAAATTTATTGATCTGGACTATATTTTATCCAACAGAAAAGTATTTGGAGGACCAGCTCCTGAAGCCGTACAAAAACAAATACAACTAACTGAAGACATACTCGCCAAATTAAAAAACAACTCCTGAGATGGAGTTGTTTTTTATAATCAAATTGTTATGGTAAATTGTAGTGTTTTTTTGTTATATCTATAAAATCTCTTGTCGCTGCTGAAAGAAAATCGTCTTTTCTGTATAGTGCAACTAAGGGAACTGTTAAATCTTCGGAGTTCAAATCTATAAATTCCAGATTTTCGCTTATGTTGTTGATGAAACCGGAAGATACAACTATAAAACCGAAACCCATGTTCACGCTTACGAGATTTAGGGCTGTGGTATTGTTAGTTGTATAGATTTTATTTTTAGGAACTATTTTCATGTTTTCAAAATAATCATGAACCATATCGGAAATTAGCAATCCTTTTTTCAACAGCACAAATCTTTCATTTTCTATGATCTCCAGAGGGTTTTCATTTTTTTGAGCTACTGCTTCCTTTATCATTTTTGTTTTTTCATTGTTTTTATTGGATACTAATTTTATTTTTTCATAACAAATTATTTCTTTATTTATATCACTATCTACATCAAGGCTCGAGTTTACAATTACGAGATCGACTTTATTGTTTTTTAAAAGATTTTGTAATTCGTTGGCCGGATGTTCATTTAGCTCCAATTGAACCTTTGGATATTTTTTTGAAAATATCGGAAGGATATCAGGAAGAAGAGTTGAACCTCTCCACGGACTGAAGCCCAGGTTTAAAGTAGTAGATCTCTCATAATTTAAAGAATCCAATTCAAGAGTTAGTTTTTTACGAAGCTGTTGGGAATTTCTGAGATAGTTATAGTAAATTTTTCCTGCCTCCGTCAGCTCAAGAGGTGTTTTATTTCTATTGAGAAGTTTAATATCCAATTCTTTTTCAAGCTTGGTTATGTACTGGCTTAGATATGGTTGTGAAACGAACATTTTTTCGGCTGCCTTTGTTATACTTCCTTCTTGGACTATCATTTTAAAATACTCCGGATTTTTATTCATAATATCACCTCTTTAGCAAATTATATCATAATTAAAGGCTTATAGTATATTAACTATTTAAGTCCTTGTGAGTAATATTTTAAAGTGATAATATAAAATTAGAACAAATCATAAAAGGAGGTATTTATGAGACTTTCCACTATTAGATTCAATGGAGAAGAAACTGCTGCAATAGTTGTAGAAAAAGGAGTAGTTCCGGTAAAGAAAATCAATGAAAAACTGAATAAAGATTATGACACAGATATGTTCAGGCTTATTGAAAAGGGAGAAATACCTGAAATAACTAAATGGTATAAGGAAGGCGGAAAGGAAGAAATTGAAGAGTTGACAGATGAGTGCATAGCCTTTGAAGAGGTAGAGTATGCTCCTCTTTATAGAAATCCCGGGAGAATCTTCGGAATAGGGTTAAACTATGTAGATCATGCGGGAGACTTGGGCGAAAAAGCTCCTCAAGGATTTCCGGGAAGTTTTTACAAGCCGGCATCTACAATTATAGGTCCGGGAGATGCTATAAAAATACCGGCATTGAAAGAGGCGAAAAAGACCACAGGAGAATCAGAACTTGCGATTATAATGGGAAAAGAATGTAAATTCATAGAGGAAAAAGACTGGCAAGATTACATTGTAGGGTATACAAATGCGATAGACATGACAGAAGAGTCGATACTGCGTCAAAATCCCAGATTTTTGTCCATTGCAAAGAGTTTTGACACTTTTTTCAGCTTCGGTCCGGAACTTGTAACACCTGATGAGGTAGAGGATGTTCTAAACTTAGAAGTACAAACTGTGCATAATGGAGAAATCCATGCAAAAAATACGGTTTTCAATATGACTCATAAACCTGCCAAATTAGTAGCTTTGATTTCACATATTCAAGGATGGTATCCGGGGGATATTCTTTCTACAGGTACTCCCAGGGCTGTTCACATTGAAGACGGAGACAGCATAGAATGTAGAATTATCGGAGAAGGTGGATTTAAATTCAGAACTCTTGAAAATCCAGTTGTTGATTTAAAGAAAAAGTAATAGGAGGTATTTTATGGATTACGGTTTAAAGGACAAAGTCGGCATAGTCCTTGCAGCAGGAGGAGGACTTGGTTCTGCGGTTGCAATGGAATTGGCAAAAGAAGGAGCAAAAGTAGTACTCTCGGACTATTCAGAAGATAATGTAAAAGAAAAAGTTAAATGGATTAAAGACGAAACGGGAAATAACAATGTAGATTATATTGCAGGAGATATGACCGATCCGCAATTTATTAAAGACATAGCTAAATATACTCTGGACACTTTTGGACCATGTTATGCGCTCTTTAACAATGCGGGAGGACCTCCGGCAGGACCTATACTCTCCTTTGATGATGAAGCTTGGTACAAAGCCTTTGATTTGACACTTCTATCCTACGTGAGAATGATGAGAGAGGTAGTGCCGATGATGAGAGAAGAAGGTGGAGGAAGAATTGTAAACTCAACGTCTTCATCTATTAAATCATTCTTGTTCAACTTGGGACTTTCAAACACAATGAGAAGCGGAGTGGTAGGCCTTTCAAAGACGGTTTCGCAGGAAGAAGGTTCCCATGGAATACTTTGCAACGTAATAGGACCCGGAAGGATAGGAACGGCAAGAATTGACTATTTGGATAAAATGAGAGCGGATAAAGCGGGCAAGACAGTGGAACAAATTCAACAAGAAACCTATGCCACAATACCTCTTGGACGTTATGGAAAACCGGAAGAATACGGAAGATTGGCGGCATTTTTACTTGCACCGTCAAATACTTATATCACAGGACAAGCGATACTTCTTGATGGAGGGCTTGTAAAAGCTCTATAGATTAAAGTTAAATAACAAAAAACAACAGGAAAAAAGTTATTTTCCTGTTGTTTTTTGTTTGAAATATTTCTTAATGATTGTTTTATAATTAAAACTAAAAATCAGAGAAAGCTATATTTTATATAACATGTATAAACTATTTAGAACAAAAAATTTATATTAGCCTGTATAAGGCTTATTATCATATACCGGTATATTAATTATAAAATATTTTTTTAATATAATTAACTAATAAAATGTAATTGCGTTAAAATTCTTTTATCTTTTCCTGGATATATTTTTTAAATTCGTCCTTCAATTCTTCGTTTTTCAACGCAAAATCAAAGGTGGCCTTCAGATATCCGATTTTTGAACCTAAGTCGTATCTTTTGCCTTGAATATTGACTCCATATATGTTCTGTGTTTTCATGAGTTCTATCAGTCCGTCGGTAAGTTGAATTTCTCCCTTTGCACCCGGTTTTAAATTGGGTAATATTTTAAAGATTTCAGGAGTTATTATGTATCTTCCCATGATTGCAAGATTTGATGGTGCTGAGTTCACATCGGGTTTTTCCACCATTGACAGTATTTTGTTTTCTTCGATTTCAACTATGCCATATTTATTTACGTCTTTTCTTTCCACTGCATATAAGCCTATTACTGAACTTTGCACTTCATTGAATTTATCCAGCAATTGCTCGGATGCATTTACGGGATTATCTATAAGTTCGTCTCCAAGAAGAAGTAAAAAGGGCTCATTTCCCACAAAACTTGCCGCACAGTTTACAGCATGACCAAGACCTAAGGCTTTGTGTTGCCTGATAAAATGAATATTTGCTATGTCGTTTAAGTTTCTTATTTTTTCAAGGTCTTCATTTTTATTATCTGCAATGAGTTTTTCTTCCAATTGATGGTTTGTGTCAAAGTAATCTACGATTGAATCTTTTCCGTTGCTTAAAATTATTAAAATATCCTTAATCCCGCACTTTGTGATTTCTCTTATTAAAAACTCAATACCCGGAGTATCTATTATGGGCAGCATTTCCTTGGGGATTGACTTTGTAAAGGGCAAGAACCTTGTGCCGAGTCCGGCAGCGGGAATAACAGCTTTTTTTACTAACATAAATTCACCTCTTTTTAAAATTATAGCATAGTAAAATTCAATGTACAGTTCAGTTCAAAAAAGTTAAAATTTATTGTATTATATATTAAAGGGGATGATTGGATGATACCAACAAGAGAAGATGCTATGGAATTATTGTTAAAATACAATGAATCCGACGCTCTTATTAAACATGCGCTTCAAGTGGAAGCTGCCATGATACACTTTGCAAAATATTTTGGCAAAGATGTGGAAAAATATTCGGTAGTAGGGCTTGCTCACGATTTAGATTATGAAAAATATCCTGATCAACATTGCACAATGACCAGACAAATTTTAGAAGAAGAAGGATGGGATGAAGAATATATAAGAGCTATAGTTTCTCATGGATGGGGACTATGTTCAGATGTAAAACCGGAATCTACAATGGAAAAAACTCTATACACAATAGATGAGCTTACAGGAATAATAAATGCCTGTTGTTTGCTCAGACCAAGTAAATCCGTATTGGATTTAAGTGTTAAGAGTCTGAACAAAAAATTCAAAGATAAAAAGTTTGCTGCAGGGTGCGACAGAGATGTAATTTTAAAGGGAATAGAAATGCTTGGAATTGATAAAAATATCATTTTTGAGGAAACTATAAAAGGGTTGCAGGAAAGAGCGGAAGAGTGTGGATTGAAGGGCAATTTATAACAATTTCATACTTATTTCACATTCAGATAATATAATTAACGGAGAAGGGAGGTGCTATTTTGTTTAAAATTTTAGTTGTAGATGATGAAGCAAAGATAAGGGAAGTCATAAGAACCTATGCCGAATTTGAAGGAAATAGCGTTACGGAGGCTTCTGACGGCATAGAAGCCATTGAAAAATGCAAAGAAGAGAAATTTGATGTGATAGTCATGGACATAATGATGCCAAGACTTGACGGGTTTTCCACCTATACTGAAATAAAAAAAATAGCCGATATTCCCGTATTGATGTTATCTGCAAGAGGAGAAGAATATGATAAGCTTTTCGGGTTTGAAATAGGAATTGACGATTATGTTGTAAAACCTTTTTCGCCTAAGGAATTAATGGCCAGATTAAATGTAATTGTAAAAAGACGCCAAAAGACCACTACCAATAAAATTCTGGAGTTTGAAGGATTAAAAATTGATTTGGACGGGAAAGTTGTGTCTGTAGATGGAGAAAAAGTGGATATGACTCCCAAGGAATACGACCTCTTGGTTTATCTTGCCACCAATGAAAATATCGCCTTGTCCAGAGATAAACTTTTAAGCGAAGTGTGGGGTTATGATTTTTACGGAGATGACAGAACTGTAGATACACATATAAAAATGCTCAGGAACTCCATAAAGGATTATAGAAAATTCATAGTTACAGTGAGAGGTACAGGATATAAATTCGATGCTAAAGGATAAGATAAAAATTGATAAAAACAGCATAATGTTTACCTTTTGGAAATATTTCGTGGTATTTGCCGTCACGATTTTAGTTCTGCTTTGGCTTTTGCAGATAGTTTTTTTAAATAGATTTTATGAATCTATGAAAATAAGGGAAGTCACTAAAATAGGCGACTATTTAAGAGGAGAATTTAAAAGTGAAACCTTTGAAACAAAGGTGCTTAACTATTCTCAGAGGAAGGCAATGACCATTGAGGTAATAGATGGTAAAGGGCATCTTATTTTTCCTCTGACATGGGTTGATGTATTGATAAAACCCAAGGTAATAGACAAAGATACCTTTGATGAATTCTTTGCGGGAATAAAGGATGGCAAGATACCTTCAAGGGTATTTATAACCAAATTTCAAAATCTGGAAAACCCCAGTATCGTATATGCAGGATATCTTGGAAGGGATGATACCTCAAAGTATTATATTATGATAAAGACCGCTCTTGAGCCGGTGGATTCAACTACGGATATATTAAAAAGAATGCTGATAATAGTGTCTATAATTTCTCTTTTTTTGAGTATAATATTATCCTATTATTTTTCAAAAAGGTTATCTAAACCTTTGATTGAGATGTCAAAAACTGCAAGACAGTTGGGAAGCGGAGATTATGATGTTCATTTTGACAATGTGGATTATACTGAAATTAATGATTTGTCAAAGACGCTTAACTATGCCACCGATGAACTCACTAAAACCATTGAATTGAGAAAAGATTTAATAGCCAATGTAAGTCACGATTTAAAAACTCCTTTGACAGTTATCAGATCCTATGGAGAAATGATAAGAGACATTTCAGGAGATGACAAAGAATTAAGAAATGCTCATATTAACACCATAATAGATGAAGCTGATAAGTTGACGGATTTTGTGAATGACTTGCTGGATTTGTCGAAAATAGAATCAAAACTTGAAGATGTGAAACTTGAAAAGATAGATTTGTCAGAAATCACCAAGAAGATGATAGATAGATTTGAAAAAATGGATAGTTCAGAGATATATAAATTCATTTTAAATAAAATGGGAAATACTCATATAGTAGCTGATAAAAAAAGAATTGAACAAGCTATATATAATCTTATAAATAACGCAATAAACTATACAAAGGATGACAAGGAAATCACCTTGAACGTAATTGAAAAAGATGGAATTGTTGAGTTTAGTTGTGTAGATAATGGAATGGGAATTCCTAAATCTGAGCTCAATAATATTTGGGAAAGATTTTATAGAGTCAGAGCTAATCACATAAGACCTGAGGCGGGAACGGGACTTGGATTATATATAGTCAAAAACATATTTGAAATGCATAAGTTTGAATACGGCGTGGAATCTGAACTTGGTAGGGGATCTAAATTTTACTTCAGAACAAAGGCGGTATAAATTTTTTTAAGAGAATGTTTAAAAGCATTCTCTTTTTTTATGCAAAAAAAACTCCGAGAGTACATTTTATTTTTAACATTTGCAACATCTTTTTTTAATCAAATAGTTAAAAGTAAATTAATTTTTGGTATTTAAGATTAAATTTATAAATAAGATTAAAATCAAGCCGATAGTGACCATAGTCACTATTTTTTTTCTTTATAAAATCATGTGGAATATATGGGTTTTTTATTGTAAAATGTAACTAAGTGGAGAGAAATGGTTTAATGTGGTAGAAAATGGTGGATAAATGTTAATAGGAGAATTCAATCATTCCATTGACAGCAAGGGTAGAGTTATCATTCCTTCAAAATTCAGAGAAGATTTACAAGATCAATTTGTAATGACAAAGGGATTGGATCATTGTTTATTCGTCTATCCTATGGAAGAATGGAAAAAAATCACTGATAAAATTAAAGAATTGCCTATGACAAGCGGACCTGTAAGATCTTTTGTGAGGACCTTTTTTTCAGGTGCACAAGATCAAATTTTAGATAAGCAAGGAAGGGTAATAATTTCTCAAAACTTGAGAGATCATGCCAATATCGACAAGGATGTAGTGATAATAGGTCTTAACACCAGGGTTGAAATCTGGGGTGTTGAAGAATGGAATTCCTATAAGGAAGAAGAAGCACTTTCCTATGAGGATATGGCTGAAAAATTAGCGGAGCTTGGGATATGATGAACTTCAATCACAAATCAGTTTTATTAAATGAAACAATAGAATTATTAAATATAAACGCTGACGGAATTTATGTAGACGGAACCGTCGGAGGAGCAGGACATGCATCGGAGATTTTAAAAAGACTTAGCAATAAAGGATTGCTGATTGGATTTGATCAGGATAAAGATGCTATAAATAAATCTGAAGAAGTGTTGTCAAATATATCTCAAAACTATAAATTAATTCAAAAAAACTATGAAGATTTTGAAGAATGCCTGGATTCTTTGGGAATTTCGAAAGTAGATGGATTTTTATTGGATTTAGGAGTTAGTTCTTATCAATTTGATAATGGGGAAAGAGGTTTTTCCTACAGAATAGATGCTAAGTTGGACATGAGAATGAACAGAGAAAGTTCGTTTTCAGCCTACGATATTGTCAATACATATACAAAAGATGAATTATCAAAAATATTGTGGGATTATTCAGAGGAAAAATGGTCAGGCAGAATTGCGGAATTTATCGTAAACAGAAGAAAAACAGCACCTATTACCACTACTTTTGAACTTGTTGACATAATTAAAGCGGCAATACCGGTCTCGGTTAGAAGAAAGGCAGGGCATCCTGCAAAGAAGCCCTTTCAAGCCTTGAGAATAGAAACAAATAATGAACTGAACATTTTAAGAAATACCCTGAACAGGATGATAGATAGATTAAGCCCAAAGGGCAGAATAGCTGTAATATCCTTTCATTCTTTAGAAGACAGGATAGTAAAGGAGACTTTCAAGTATAAATATTTAGATTGCATATGTCCAAAAGACGCTCCTATATGTACCTGCAATAAAAAAAGGGAAATAAAAATAATTACGAGAAAGCCCATAACTGCATCAAAGGAAGAACTTGAATTAAACAACAGGTCTCACAGTGCAAAACTCAGAGTTGCAGAGAAATTGTAGAGGTGTATAATGACTATAAATAAATTTGAAAATGATAAAAAACGACCTGTAAAAAAAAGACTGATATTTAAAAATGGTAAAAGGCCCTTGTTTATAACACTGGTTATTGTTATGATTATTTCACTTGGGGTTACAATTTCACTTGCCGGATTGTCAAGTTTGGATAAGCAAATTAATAATTTGAATTTTGAAATTTCTGAACTTGAAAAGACAAAAATGTCTTTACTGGGTGAAATGCAGGGCATAAAAAGTTCTTCTGAAATTGAGAAGGAAGCAATGTATAAATTGGGAATGGTATATCCTAAGGAAGAACAAATTGTATACATAGATATTGGTGATAAAGAAGAAGAAAAAGATGTCAACGATAACGTATTTCTTAGCCCCATTTATTCTGTGTTAAAATCCTTTACTAGAAATTAGGGAGAGTCATGAAATTTAGATATAATAAAGAAGAGCCGAAAAGAGAAGATTCTTCTTCGAAGAATACAAGTAAAGTTATTGATTCAAAAATACTTTTACTGTTACTCTTTATGGCTCTTTTATTTATTGCCATAATAGCAAAACTTTTATATATCAATATAGTTCAAGGGGAAGAACTGACCAGAAAAGCGCTTAATCAATTGACAAGAACTGAAATTGTGCAAGCAAACAGAGGTATAATATACGACAGAAACAAAAGAGAATTGGCTGTAAATGTCACTAAAGGGAATGCATATTACAACATGAATTTTAAAAACGAAGGTTATAGTACAACAGCTGAGTTTAATAAACATGTTGAAGAGATAATTGACAAGGATTCCAAAAAAATAGCCGCTGTCCTTGAAGTTGAACAATCAGAAGTAAAAGATTTATTGAAGGGAAATAAAATTGTAAGAATTGCAACAAATCTATCAAGAGAGAAAGCTTTAGAACTTAGGGATTTGAAAATTCAAAACTTATCAGTTGAAGATGTGACCAGAAGATTTTATCCCTATAACAACATGGCTTCGAACCTCATCGGTTTTGTAAATGATGAAGGTACAGGGGCTTATGGAGTAGAGGCTAAATATGATGAAGAAATGTCCGGAATTGCCGGGAAAAACATTTCCATAAAGAACAACTTGATGAATCAAATACCTTTAACCGACGAACAGAATTTTGCGCCAAAAGAGGGTTTAAACCCGGTATTGACCATAGACGAAACTATTCAACAAATTGCAGAAAAAGCAGCTGAAGATGCCAAGGCAAATCACAGAGCAAAAAAAGTTTCCATAATAGTTCAAAATACGATGAATTCTGAAATACTTGCAATGGCAATTAGTCAATCTTATGACTTAAACAATCCTAAAGAACCCGTAAGCGATAATCAAAGAGAATTGTGGAAAAATCTCGGCGAAAAAGAAGTTGCAGATGAATGGTTCAGAAATTGGAACAATACTTGCATATCATCTCAATATGAGCCGGGTTCAACTTTCAAGCTCATAACTGCAGCGGCAGCTATCGAAGAAAACACCACAAATCCTCAAAAGGAATACACCTGTCCGGGAGTTATAGATGTCGGAATTAATATAAAGTGCACCTCTCAAAATAGAGGCACAAAGACTATGGAACAAGCGATGGCGGAATCTTGCAATATCTCCTTTGTAAAAATTGGGCAAGAATTGGGCAAAGAAAAATTTTTAGAGTATTTGAGATCCTTTGGTTTCGGTTCAAGAACAGGCATAGATTTGCCGGCTGAAGCAAAGGGAACGATACCTGAGGGAATAGAGGCTATATCAGGGGTAAGGCTTGCCACTATGTCTTATGGGCATGGAGTTGCGGTTACGCCGATTCAATTGATAAATGCTGTTTCTGCTATAGCCAATGGAGGCAATTTAAATGAGCCAAGGGTTGTAGACAGATTCGAAGATAAAAATGGAAATGTAATTCAAAAGTTTAAAACGACAACATTAAGAAAAGTTATTTCCGAGTCGACATCTGATACCATGAAAAAATTAATGAAGAAAGTTGTAGACGATGGAACGGGTAAAAGAGCGCAAATTCCCGGATATCAAATTGGAGGGAAAACCGGAACTGCAGATGTAGTTTCCAAAGATGGGATAGGCTATGAAGAAGATGCCTATATTTCATCCTTTGTGGGTGTTGCGCCTTTAAATGATCCCAAGATAACAGTACTTGTAATTGTGGAGGAGCCTCAAGGAGATTTCTTTGCATCAACAGTTGCGGTACCCGCTGCAAAAACTGTTATGGAAGATGTTTTAAAATATATGGAAATTCCTAAAACTGAAGAAGTAATTGAAGGGGAATCAATTGGTCAGGTAACTGTTCCCAATGTAAGAAATTTACTTTTATCGGATGCAGGAAAAGCCATTGTAGATTTGGGATTGATTTTTAATACCAATTCAGATAACATAACTGATGTTTCCACTGTCATGAGACAAAATCCATCAGCGGGAGTTACAGTAGAAGTCGGAAGTATTATAGACTTATACATTAATGAAAATGATACTGACAAAAAAATAATGCCTAATTTGGTCGGGAAAAAAGCAAATGACCTGGAAAGTATTTTAAAAGCCCTAAATATAAAATATAATATTTTAGGCAAGGGAGAGGTTATTTCTCAATCTATAAAACCGGGCTCGAAATTTGATGAAAACTCAGTATTGGAATTGAGAATGTCCATAGAAGAAACTGATGGAGAAAATAAAAACAATTCAAAAGAAAACAACTCGAATGAAGAATAACTTATCAAATTGAATAAAGACACAAAAATCTGATAAAATAAACACGATATACAGGTGGATGGAATGGATTTAAAACAGAAAATACTATACTTTATAATTTCAATAATTATTTCCTTAGTTATGGGAAGGATACTTTTGCCCATGCTTAAAAAGCTAAATGCATCACAGAGTATAAGAGAAGATGGACCTGCAGGACATAGGGTTAAAAATGGAACTCCTACTATAGGTGGATTTATATTTTTAACTACTATCGTGATAGTAAGCATTCTTTCTCGTAATTTTAATTTAATCACTTGGGTATTGATATTTGCAACTCTTCTTTTTGGGGCAGTCGGTTTCGTAGATGACTATATAAAAGTAATAAAAAAGAGAAATCTGGGACTTACAGCAAGAGATAAGTTAATTTTTCAAATAGCGGTAGCATTGATTTTAGTATTTTATCAATACAACTCAGAAAGCTTAAGTTCCAGTGTATTTGTACCTATTTTAAAAATAGGAATTGATTTGGGTGTTTTTTATATACCCTTTATAATTTTTGTAGTTGTAGGAACTGTGAATTCAGTGAATTTGACAGACGGATTAGACGGATTAGCCAGTTTGACGTCCATAATAACCTTAGGGTTTTTTGCAGTAGTAGCGAATAAAATGCAAAGATATGAAATAGAATTTTTCTGTATTATACTTGCAGGAGCTCTTTTTGGATTTTTGCACTTCAATAAATATCCTGCAAAGGTGTTTATGGGAGATACAGGTTCTCTTGCCTTGGGCGGGGCAATTGTAGGTGTAGCCGTCCTTTTAAATTTATCGTTAATATTGCCCATAGCAGGCGGAATATTTTTTATAGAGACATTATCTGTAATCATACAGGTCATTTCTTTTAAGACTACGGGCAAAAGGGTTTTTCTGATGTCTCCTTTACACCACCATTTTGAGCAGAAAGGTTGGAAAGAAACAAAGATTGTCTTAGTTTTTTCCACAATACAACTTATACTTTGCATAATTGCATTTTTTATGATTTTTTAGGAGAAAAATATGTATGAAAATAAAAATATCTTGATATTAGGTTTTGGAATTACGGGCAGATCGGCTTTAAAATGCCTTAGTAATTTCAATGTGAATATATACATTTACGATGAAAACATCGAAAGTTTAAAAAAATATTCGGATTATATTTTTAAAATATATAAAAGCTCAGATTTGAAGTCAATAGATTTTATAGTAAAAAGTCCGGGAATTAAACCTGATCATCCCATATTAACAGAAGCTGAAAAAAATAAAATTGTTGTTAAATCAGACTTGGAAGTATTTTATGAAATATGCAAGTGTAAAAATTTGATTGCAATCACCGGTACAAATGGAAAGACAACTACAAGTTCCTTAGTTGAAAACATTTTAAAAGAAAAATACAAGACGTATCTTGTAGGCAACATTGGAAAGTCTGTTTTCGATGTTGCTTTGGAAGCTAAAGAAGAAGAATGTGTAGTGATTGAAGCATCTTCCTTTCAACTTGAATATGTCAATAAGTTCAGACCTAAAATTTCTATAATTACTAACATTACCAGTGACCATTTAGATTGGCATAAGACTGTCCAAAATTATAAAAATGCTAAATATAAGATATTTGCAAATCAAAGTTCGGAAGATTTCATAATAATAAATGAAAATAGTGAACTGAAATATAAAAGCATTTCACCTAAAAAATACTTTTTTTCCACAGAAAAAGTTGTAGATAGAGGTATTTTCTTAAAGGACAATGCAATTTATTTTAAAGATGAAGACGAAATTGATAAAATAATAGATATCAGTGAAATAAAAATTCCCGGGAAACACAACATTGAAAACATAATGTGTGCAATAAATGTGGCAAAAGTGTTGAATGTACCAAAAAATATGATATATAAATCAGTTAGAAATTTTATGGGCGTTGAACACAGGATAGAATTTGTCAGAGAACTCAGAGGAGTTAAATACTATAATGATTCAAAGGGGACAAATCCCGATTCCACTATAATGGCAATTAAAGCTATGGATGATAATATTATTTTAATAGCCGGAGGATATGATAAAGGTGCAGATTTTGACAATATGCTTGATATGGCAAAGAAAAAAATAAAAACAATGGTGCTTTTTGGACAAACTGCTGATAAAATTCAGGCGGTTGCTAAAAAATATGGAATAAAAATGTATATTGTTAAAAATATGGAACAGGCGGTAGAGTTATCTTATAGCATTGCAGAAACTGAAGATATAGTTCTGCTATCGCCGGCATGTGCATCCTGGGACATGTATGAATCCTATGAAAAAAGAGGAGAACATTTTAAAAAGTTGGTAAATGAGTTGATTTAATGAAAGTTCTAAAAAAAAGATATAAATCCGTAGATCTTGGACTATTGTTAATATTTATAGTGTTAGTGGGCTTTGGACTTATAGTGGTAACAAGCGCAGCTTATCCGCTGGGAATAAAATACTATGATGACGGTTTTTATTATGGAAAAAGACAGCTTATGTTTTGCATATTAGGGTTTATATTTAGCTATATCGCATCCAGATTTCCAAGAAATATAATCAAAAAAATATCTCCTTATCTCTTTGTTATAAGTATATTGTTGATATTGGCATTATGGACACCGATGGGAGATGATACATACGGTTCCACAAGATGGCTTAAAATTCCGGGCATAAATTTGAGATTTCAACCTTCAGATATACTTAAAATCACATCTATTTTATTTTTGGCAAAAATTCTTGAAATAAACAGAAAAAACATGGAAAACAAAGAAACTTTTGTGGTAATTGTAGGGATAATAGGGTTATCTGTAGTTCCTATAATGCTTAAGGATTTGTCTACAGGAGTTGTAATAGGATTTTCGCTCTTTGCAATGTATATGGCAGGGGGAATAAAATCATACCAATTTGTCACACTTTTAGGTATTAGTGTACTTGGAATGATTCCTATGACTATGAAATTTCTATACAGAATGAGAAGAATTTTCGGATTTTTAAATCCTGATATTGCTTCTTTAGATGAAAACTACCAAATTACACAATCTCTTTACGCAATAGCCATGGGGGGAATTGGCGGAGTGGGGTTTTTTCACTCGAGGCAAAAATACTCCAATATACCTCAAGCCCACAATGATTTTATTTTTCCGGTAATATGTGAAGAATTCGGTTTAATAGGCGGGATATTTGTCGTTATGATGTTTTTTCTTTTTGTGTATAGAGGATATGTTATTGCTATTAAGTCAAAAAATTATTATGATAAATATGTGACAATAGGAATTACTTCATATATTGGCATACAAGCTATATTTAACTTGGGAGTAGGGTGTGGTTTATTTCCCGTAACAGGAATTACGTTACCCTTTATATCCTATGGAGGAACCTCCTTATTGGTAACTATGGTCGCAGTAGGATTATTGCTTGGAATTTCAAGGGATGTGTAAAATGAAATACATACTTTCCGGTGGAGGCACGGGCGGGCATATTTATCCTGCACTTTCAATCATTGCGGAAATAAAAAAAAGAGATGTAGCAGCAGAGGTTTTATATGTTGGTAAAAAAGACAGCCTTGAAGAAGAGCTGACAAAAAAAGAAAACATAACCTTTGAAGCTATAGAAGTTCAAGGATTTCCTCGAAAAAAATTAAATTGGCAAACAATATCAACAATTATCTCCCTTTTTAAAGGGTTAGCTCAAAGTGATAAAATAATTAAAAAGTTCAAACCTGATATAGTTATCGGAACAGGCGGATATGTCTGTGCACCGATTCTTTTAAAAGCGCAACAAATGGGTATATTGACAGTTATACAGGAACAAAATGCTTTCCCGGGAAAGACCAACAAACTTTTATCCAAAAGAGCTGAGTTGGTAGCTTTAAATTTTGAAGAAGCTAAAAAATATTTAAAGTACAAAAAAGTCATAGTTACAGGCAACCCCATAAGAGCTGATTTTAATCAAATTGACAAAGTAAAAGCCAGAAAACAATACGCTATTGCAGATGATGAAAAATTTGTGCTTTCCTTTGGGGGAAGTGGAGGACAAGAATCTACAAATGAGGCAGTCCTTGATATTTTAAAGTCAGATAGGAAAATAGATTTTAAATTGTACCATGTCACCGGTAAAGTACATTATAAAAATTTTATGGACCAATTAAGGGGCATAAATTTAAATGATAATATAAAAATAGTAGAATATTCAAATGAAATACCATCTTTATTGATGGCAAGTGATCTTGTTATTGCAAGTTCTTCAGCTATGACTTTAGCAGAAATATCAGCTGTAGGAGTAAGTTCCATTTTGATACCTAAGGCTTATACTGCCGGAAACCATCAAGTATACAACGCAAACAGTTATAAAGACAAAAATGCAGCCGAAATAATTTTAGAGGAGAATTTAAATGCAGATACCCTCTATAAAGAAATAACATCTCTGTTAAAAGACGATAAGCTTAGAAATGTCATGGCTGAAAACTCAAAGAAGCTTGGAAATCCTAAAGCTGTTGAAATTCTATTAAACGAAATAGAGTTGTTGCTAAATGAAAGAAAATAGAAAAGAAAAGTACAGAATACGAGCTAAAAGAAAAAACTTCATCAGAAAGATTATTTTGTTGATGATGATGGCCGCTATAATGTTTTTTGTTTTGACTAAAACCGGGTTTTTTAATGTGAGTTCAATAAATGTTCTCGGCAATGAAACAATTTCCAAGGAGGAGATAATTAAAAGGTCAGGTATTGCAGTCGGACAAAATTATTTTAGTGTGTCAAAAAAAGATAGAGTTGAGGCGATAAATAGCATAGCGAAGGTAAAATCTTCAAAAATAAAATTTTCAATTTCCGGAAATACGACCATTGAGGTTGAGGAAAGAAAGGGCATAATGCAGATTGAAAATTACGCAAGTTACTACATAATAGACAAAGATTTAAGGGTTATAGAAATAATGAGCAGACCATTTCAAAACCTTAAAGAAATCAGTGGGATAGATACACAGAATTTAGATCTTGGGGATTATATACTGACAAGAGACAAGGATAAAATAGAATTTCTAACTCAATTAATAAATGCAGAAGAAATTTTTAATTTAATTAAAAAGATTGAATTTAAAGAAGATGTATATTTATTGATAGATAATAATGATGTTGAAATCGAATTCAATTCCATAGATGACTTGGAGTATAAATTCAAAATGCTAATGGAAATTTTAAAGGACATTGAAGCTACAGGAAAAAATGCCATAAGAATAGAAATGGACAATGGACATTCTCCGATAGTAGTTCTACAAAGCACTTATGATGAAAAAGAAAATAATAATTAAGATTTCAGAGGATTCTTAACTTTAATATATTAAAAACTCTTTAAGATGTTGACTATTTAGCTATTTGTTTATAAAATATATAATATATGTGCTTAAAATTAGAAAATTTATGAATTTATGATATGAGGAGGATGTTTATGTTAGATTTTGATATGGATCACGACGAATTTGCTAAAATTAAAGTTGTGGGCGTTGGCGGAGGCGGAAATAATGCTGTTAACAGAATGATTAATGCCGGTGTCAAAGGAGTGGATTTCATTGCCCTTAACACTGACAAACAAGCGCTTAGAGCTTCACTTGCCGAAACTAAAATTCAAATTGGCGAAAAAATTACAAAAGGATTGGGTGCAGGGGCAAATCCTGAGATAGGAGAACAATCCGCAGAAGAATCAAGGGATGAAATCAGGGAAGTACTTGATGGCGCCGATATGGTATTTATTACTGCCGGAATGGGCGGAGGAACAGGAACCGGGGCAGCTCCTATAATCGCTGAAATAGCTAAGGATCTTGGACTTCTTACAGTGGGAGTAGTAACAAAACCTTTCACCTTTGAAGGTATGAAAAGATCAAAATCTGCAGATAAAGGAATAAAGGAATTAAAAGATAAAGTTGATACATTAGTTATTATTCCTAACGACAGACTTCTTACAATATCCGACAAAAAAACCAGTTTTTCAAAGGCCTTTGAAATTGCCGATGACGTTTTAAAGCAAGGTATTCAAGGTATTTCAGATTTAATTTCCGTCCCCAACCTCATTAATTTAGATTTTGCAGATGTTAAGGCGATTATGTATGATAAGGGCATTGCTCACATGGGCATAGGTCAGGCTTCAGGAGATGAAAGAGCGGTAGAAGCCGCAAAACTTGCGATAAACTCTCCTCTTCTTGAAACTTCTATAGAAGGCGCAAAATCCGTATTGTTAAACATAACGGCAGGAAATGATCTTGGAATATTTGAAGTTAATGAAGCTGCGGACTTAATAAGAGATTGTGTAGCTGAAGATGCAAATATAATATTTGGAGCAGGAATAGACGATACATTAAAGGACCAAGTAAAAATCACAGTCATAGCTACTGATTTCGACCAATACAAAGATGATGATAAAAAACAAAATAAATTTAGAGACTTGGGCGAAGAAAAAGAAAACGCAAATATCGGAGAATTAAGAATACCGTCTTTTTTAAGGACCAACAGAAAATAAACTTTTAAAGCCTCATCCTACGATGAGGTTTTTCTATTTAGAGGTGTATTATGAAATGTCCCTATTGCGGCTACACTGAGTCAAAGGTAATAGATTCAAGACCTACAGACGAAGGAGCCACCATAAGAAGAAGAAGAGAATGCATAGATTGTAAAGGTAGATTTACAACCTATGAAAGAATAGAAGAAACGCCTATAGTCGTTGTAAAAAGAGATGGAACGAGACAGATTTTTGACAAGAGCAAGATAGTAAACGGAATAATTCGTTCCTGTGAAAAAAGACCTGTTACATTGGATGAGATTGAGAAAACTGCAGACAATGTCGAAAAACAAATTCAAAATTCCTTAAAAAAGGAAATAACTTCCGAAGAAATAGGAGATATTGTAATGAAGGAACTCAAAGAATTGGATGAAGTAGCTTATGTGCGTTTTGCCTCAGTCTATAGACAATTTAAGGATGTTCAAAGTTTTTTTGATGAAATAGAAGAAATAATAAAGAGCAAGAAGTGATACAGTGGACTTATTTACCCTTAATATGCAAAATAACATGAAAGAGAAATCTCCCTTGTCCTACAGGATGAGGCCTGAGTCCCTTGAGGATTTTGTAGGTCAAAAACACTTGGTGGGCGAGGGAAAATATTTAAATAGAGTTATAAAATCCGACAGAGTAAGTTCCATGATATTTTACGGACCTCCGGGAGTAGGAAAAACCACCCTTGCAAAGATTATTTCCCTTATGACGAAAAAACAATTTATAGAAATATCGGCAGTCACATCAAACTTGAAGGAGTTGCGTGAGGTTTTGCAACAAGCGGAAGACAACATAAAATTTCATAATTTAAATAATATTCTATTCATAGATGAAATACACAGATTTAACAAATCTCAGCAGGATGCATTGCTTCCCTATGTGGAAAAGGGAATAGTCACTTTAATAGGAGCTACAACTGAAAATCCTTACTTTGAGGTTAACAAAGCGTTGTTGTCCAGAATGCAGGTTTTATTTTTAAAACCTTTAGATGAAGAAGACTTGTATCAACTTATAGAGAATGCCATTGAAAAGGATGTAGTGTTTAAAAACTTAAATATAAATGTAACTGAAGATGCAAAGGAATTTTTAGTCAGAAACTCATCGGGTGACGGCAGAAATATACTGAATTCTTTAGAAATTGCAGTCCTTTCTACAGATACAGTCAATGGAGAAATATATATAGACAAGAATGTTGTCAAAGATTGTCTTCAAAGCAGAAATTTCATCTATGATAAATCATCAACGGAGCATTATAATACCGCCAGTGCTTTTATTAAATCCCTAAGAGGTTCAGATCCTGATGCTGCGATTTATTATTTAGCTAAGATGATTGAAGCGGGAGAAGATCCTAAGTTCATTGCAAGGAGACTTATAATTTTTGCATCGGAAGATGTATCAAATGCCGATCCCAGAGGGTTGTTGATTGCAGTTGCAGCCTTTAAAGCACTGGAGGTTGTAGGACTTCCTGAAGCAAAACTAAATCTTGCTCAAGCTGTTACATATTTGGCGACAGCTCCAAAATCAAACGCCTCCTACATTGCTATAAACAGAGCGACAGAAGATGTAAAATCAGGCAAATCCGCACAAATCCCCATGTATATAAGAGATACTAAAAATATAACTGATGACAGTGTTTCTTATAAGTACCCCCACAATTATCCCGATCACTATGTGCAGCAACAATACTTGCCTGAAGAATTAAAATATAGAAAATATTACGAACCTACAGAACAAGGTTATGAAAAAAACATAAAGAAATATATGGAATATCTCAAAAAAGGAAATTAAAATAGCGATTGATTTCCTTTTTTATTTGTGTATATTTGGTATAATGACTGTAAAGGAGATGATGAAATGAAAAAAATTATTTCATTTATGCTTGCCTTTGTTATGGCAAGTGCATTAGTTACAAACACTGCACTGGCATGCACCAGTACATATGTGGGAAATAAAGTATCTGAAAACGGCTCCACACTTGTCGCAAGAACTGAAGATATTTCAGGAGCACATCCTAAGAGCTTTGTAGCTTATCCGGCACAGGAATACAAAGAAGGCACGGAATTCGTAGATGTATTGACAGGGTTTACTTGGCCACAACCGTTAAAGTCTTTAAGTTACATAGCAGTTCCGGACTCTGCGGGAGAATTGGATGACGGAATTTATGATGAAGTGGGTTACAATGAAAAGGGCGTCGCAATTACCGCTACAGAATCAGCTTCTTATAACGACCATATAGAAGCAATTGATCCGCTTGTTGAAGCGGGATTAAGAGAAGCTAACATCACAACTCTTGTTTTATCTCAAGCAACAACGGCCAGAGAGGGAGTTGAATTGCTTGCAAAGATAATTGAAGAAAAGGGAGCATCAGAGGGCAACACATTGATGATAGCAGACCAGGAAGAAACTTGGTACATGGAAATACTTTCGGGACATCAATATGCGGCAATGAAATTACCGAAGGATAAAGTGGCCGTTATGCCTAACTGTTTTATGCTTGATTATGTAGATGTGAATGATACAGAAAACTACATCACATCAAAGGATTTATATAATTTACCTAAATCTCACAATTTAATTCAAACTGTTGACGGAAAATTTTCAGTGAGAAAAACTTATGGACCTGAACTTTCCAAATACAACAGAGCGAGAATTTGGGGCGGATATAACCTACTGGCTCCATCTATAAAACTTTCTTATGATGCACCACAAGAAGATTATAAACTTCTTTTCACACCGGATAAAAACATATCAGTTAAAGAAGTTATGAATTTACAAAGATATAGATATGAAGGAACGGCACTTGATGCAAATCTACCTGAAAATAAAGATGTAAGAGCAATAGGAGTTCCTTCACAAGTTGAATGCCATATAATAGAACTTAAAGAAGGGTTTCCTAAGGAAATTCCGGGAATATTATGGTTGGCAATGGGAAATTGTGAACACAATGTATATGTTCCCTACTTCCCGAACCTAACAAAAATTCCTGAGGCCTATTCTAAAAAATCTTTGGAATTTGATGATACTCAAGCATATTGGCAATTCAGAGCCTTGACTATGCTAAGCGAATTAGATAGAGAAAGATATGGAAAAAGTGTAAGAGAGTATTGGGATAAGTACGAAGATAATCTGTTGAAAACTCAAGAATTAAGAGATAAAAAATTCTTGACTCTTTATCATCAAGATAAAGCAAAATCAGTTGTATATGCGAATGATTTAGCAGAAGAACTCGGCATGGATGCTTTAAATAAAGCTAAGATTATGTATGGAGAACTCATGGAATATGTAATTGCAAATTCCACAAGAACTCAAAAGAACCCCTTTAAAACTTCTTTATTAGATTAAATTAAATAAAATAAAAAAACTGCCACAAATATTTTGCTGTGGCAGTTTTTTATTTCTTTGATTCATATGATAAATAATACAGTTAAGACATAGCAATATATTAGGTGATAATTGTAAGGCTTGACAAGCTACTGTAATTGACAATAAATGTAAAAATGTCTATAATAACCTATATTGAACTACCAAATATTAGGAGGAACAGGATGACTATTAATGAAATATTAAAGAATAGCGGAGAGTATATAAATAAAAATTTAAAACTTGAGGGATGGATTAAAACCAGCAGAAATTCGAAGAATTTCGGTTTTATAGAACTTAATGACGGAACTTGTTTTAACACTCTTCAGGTTGTATATGACGATAATTTGGAAAATTTCTCGGAAATAGGCAAGTATCCCATAAGTTCCTCACTTTTTGTAGAAGGTAAATTAGTTGAAAGCCCGGGAGCAAAACAACCCTTTGAAATTCATGCAACCAAGATTATCCCATACTGCATATCGGACAGCGACTATCCTCTTCAAAAGAAAAGACATACAATGGAATATTTAAGAACTATAGCACATCTGAGAGCTCGTTCCAATACCTTCAATGCGGTTTTCAGGGTAAGATCCATCCTTGCCTTTGCAATTCATAAATTCTTTCAAGAAAGAGGGTTTGTATATGTAAATACTCCTATAATAACTGCATCTGATGCTGAAGGGGCAGGAGAGATGTTCCAAGTTACAACTCTTGATCTAAACAACGTGCCTATGGAAAATGGCAAGATTGATTACAGTGAGGATTTTTTTGGAAAAGAAACAAATTTAACCGTTTCAGGACAGCTTGAAGCGGAAGCCTTTGCTTTGGCCTTTAAAAACGTGTATACTTTTGGGCCGACCTTTAGGGCGGAAAACTCAAATACACAGAGACATGCTGCGGAATTTTGGATGATTGAGCCTGAACTTGCCTTTGCCGATAACAATAAAAACATGGAAGTTGCAGAGGAAATGCTTAAATATATAATTAAATATGTTTTTGAAAACGCAAAATCGGAAATGGAATTCTTTAATAATTTCATAGATAAGGATTTGATCAATAGACTTGAAAATATATTAAATTCGGACTTTGGCAGAATAACTTACACTGAAGCTGTAGAAATTCTTCAAAAATCAGGAAAGGAATTTAAGTATCCAGTAAGTTGGGGTATGGACCTGCAAACTGAACACGAAAGATATTTAACGGAAGAAATTTATAAAAAACCTCTTTTTGTAACGAATTATCCTAAGGAAATCAAGGCTTTCTACATGAAAGAAAATCCGGATAAAAAGACAGTTGCCGCAATGGACTTACTCGTTCCGGGGGTAGGAGAAATAATAGGCGGATCTCAAAGAGAGGACAATCTTAAAATCCTTGAAGCTAAGATGAAGAATAATAATATGAACACTCAGGACTATAAATGGTATTTGGATTTAAGAAGATATGGAAGTGTGGTTCATTCAGGTTATGGTTTGGGCTTTGAAAGAGCCGTTATGTATATTACGGGAATGAAAAATATAAGAGATGTAATACCTTTCCCGAGAACTGTTGGACAAGCGGAATTTTAGGAGGAAAAATGGAAAATTACAATCCAAATAAGATAGAAAAAAAATGGCAAGATTTTTGGGATGAACATGAGACTTATGTTGCAAAAAATGAATATGATAAAAAAAAGTTTTATGCCTTAGTAGAATTTCCTTACCCATCAGGACAAGGACTTCATGTGGGACATCCAAGACCCTATACTGCCCTTGATATAGTTGCCAGGATGAGGAGATATCAAGGATATAATGTTTTATATCCCATGGGCTGGGACGCCTTTGGACTTCCAACGGAAAACTTTGCGATAAAAAATAAAATCCATCCTAAAATCGTAACTGAAAGAAATATAAAGAAATTTAAGGAACAATTAAAATCCATAGGATTCTCCTTTGACTGGTCAAGAGAAATAAACACTACAGATCCTCAGTATTATAAATGGACACAATGGATATTTTTGCAATTTTTTAAACAAGGTCTTGCATATAAGAGTGAAATGCCGATAAACTGGTGCCCTTCCTGCAAAATAGGACTTGCAAATGAAGAAGTTGTTTCAGGTAAGTGCGAAAGATGCGGAAATGATGTGATTCACAAAGTAAAAAGCCAATGGATGCTGAAGATAACCGCCTATGCGCAAAGGCTTTTGGACGATCTTGACGATGTCGACTATATAGAAAGAGTAAAAACTCAACAAAAAAATTGGATAGGCAGAAGTGAAGGTGCTGAAATAAAATTTAATATCAAGGGAACCGATGAAAATCTGGACGTTTTTACCACAAGACCCGACACGATATTCGGAGCAACTTATATGGTTGTAGCTCCTGAACACCCTTTAATTGAAAAATACAGAAATCAAATTGAAAATATTGATGAAGTTGAAGAATATAGAGAAAAAATTTCTAAAAAATCCGAATTTGAGAGGACGGAACTCACAAAGGACAAAACCGGAGTGGAACTAAAGGGGATTAAAGCGGTAAATCCACTTACAGAAAAGGATATTCCAGTATTCATATCCGACTATGTATTGATGAGTTATGGAAAGGGAGCCATTATGGCTGTACCGGCTCATGATCAAAGAGACTATGAATTTGCAAAAAAATTCAATCAGGAAATAATCCCTGTAATAGAAGGCTCCGATATAAGCGAATGTGCAAATGTCGATACCGATAAGGGAATAATGATGAATTCCGGGTTTTTAAACGGACTCAGCGTAAAGGATGCAATTGAAAAAGCTATGGATGAGCTTGAAAAAAGAGGTCTTGCACACAGACAAGTCAACTTTAAATTGAGAGACTGGGTATTTTCAAGACAAAGATATTGGGGAGAGCCAATTCCTCTGGTTTATTGTGAAGATTGCGGCTGGGTACCTGTGGATGAATCGGAGTTACCTGTAATTTTACCTGAGGTTGAAAATTATGAGCCGACGGATGACGGTGAAAGCCCTCTGTCTAAAATGGACTCATGGGTCAATACCACCTGTCCGAAATGTGGTAAATCCGCCAAGAGAGAAACCGATACAATGCCGCAATGGGCAGGATCTTCATGGTATTTTTTAAGATACACCGATCCCGAAAACGACAAAGCTTTTGCATCGAAGGAAGCTCTTGAATACTGGACTCCTGTAGACTGGTACAACGGAGGGATGGAACACACTACACTACATCTTTTATACTCGAGATTTTGGCATAAATTCTTATACGACATAGGAGTTGTCCCTACAAAAGAGCCTTATATGAAGAGAACTTCCCATGGAATGATCCTTGGAGACAATGGGGAAAAAATGTCTAAATCCAGGGGTAACGTAATTAATCCCGATGAAATTGTAGAAGATTATGGAGCAGATACCCTTAGAACCTATGAAATGTTCATAGGAGACTTTGAAAAGAATGCACCATGGTCTGATAATGGAGTTAAAGGTTGCAGAAGATTTTTGGAAAGAGTATGGAACTTAGCGGATATAGTAAATAGTAAGGACGAATATTCCGAAAAACTTGAATCCAATATCCACAAAACCATAAAAAAAGTCACCTATGACTATGAAAATTTAAAGGCCAATACAGCAATTGCATCACTCATGACATTGGTAAATAACTTTAATGCAGAAGGAGAAATATCAAGAAAGGACTTTGCCACATTCTTGATGCTTTTAAATCCCGTTGCACCTCATATAACAGAAGAATTATGGATAAAATTAAATCTTGGCGGATATCTAAATGAACAAAGTTGGCCACAATACGATGAAGCAAAAACTATTGATGATGTGGTGGAAATTCCTGTGCAATTTAATGGGAAGGTCAGATTCCAAGTGGAAGTTGAAAAAGATGCCGACCAAGACACTGTAAGAGAAATTGCAAAACAAAATAAAATATATGCACAATATACAGAAGGCAAGAACATAGTTAAGGAAATATATATTCCAGGAAAGATATATAATATAGTTGTAAAATGAAGAAGTTAATGCAGAGTTTTCTGCGTTAACTTCTTTATATAATAAAACCGGAGGCGTATTATGAACAGTATGACAGGTTATGGGCTGGGAATCGGCTCCAATGAAAATGTGAGCGTGAAGGTTGAAATCAAATCCGTTAATAACAGATACAGCGATATAAATATAAAACTTCCGAAAATACTTTTATACATTGAAGATAAAATAAAGAAATACATCAAGGATAAAGTGTATAGAGGGAAGATAGACGTATTTATAAATGTGGATTTTTTAAATATAAAAAATTTTAAAGTCGGAGTCAACACCGCTCTTGCCAAGGAATATTACGAGGCGCTCAGCTCAATAAAAAAAGATTTAGATTTCAAAGAGGATATTAAGCTTAGAGATATTTATTTAATGCAAGGTGTGTTGACAAACGAACCCGAAGAAATAGATGAAAATATTTACATGGGGGTTATTCAAAAAGCCTTAGAGGAAGCCGTAAACAATTTTATAGCGATGCGAAATAGAGAAGGAGAAAATATTAAGCAAGTTTTTGAAAATTCTCTGGATCATATAAAAAAAATTGCGGAATTTATTAGGGTTAAATCTCCCGCGGTAATAGAAGAAAACACCGAAAAACTGAAAAAAACTATTAAAGAAAATGTAGATGAGGATAAATTAGATCTTCAAAGGCTCTCTACAGAAGTTGCCATAATGTGTGATAAACTTTCAATTGATGAAGAAATAACCAGAATTTTTATTCATTTAGGGCAATTTAATGATATAATTAATGAATCTGGAGCTATTGGACGAAGACTGGATTTTTTAGTTCAAGAACTTAATAGAGAGGTCAATACCATAGGTTCCAAAACCACAGATATTGAGATTTTGAATTCCGTAGTGGATTTAAAGTCCGAAATTGAAAAACTCAGAGAACAAATTCAAAATATAGAATAAATCACATTTATAAGAAGGAGGGGTTTACTTGTCAGGTGGATTTTTACTAGTTTTATCTGGGCCTTCAGGTAGTGGCAAGGGAACAGTCAGTGAAGCATTAATGAAAGAAAATGATGAAATTGTATTTTCAACATCTGTCACCACGAGAACTCCAAGACCTAATGAAATTAACGGAGATAATTACTTTTTTACTACCATTGAAGAATTTGAAAAAATGGTAGAAAATGATGAATTGCTTGAATATGCTTTTGTGCACACAAATTATTACGGAACACCTAAGAAATTTGTATTTGATGAAATTGAAAAGGGAGAAATTGTACTTCTTGAAATCGATGTGCAAGGAGCTTTGCAAATTAAAGAAAAATATAAAGAGGCTGTATTTATTTTTCTTCTTCCACCAAAGATGAGTGAACTTAAAAACAGACTTATTAAAAGAGATACTGAAACTGAAGAGGAAATTAACACAAGGTATAAAAATGCTTTTAAGGAACTTGATTTTGTGGGAGAATATGACTATTTTGTAGTTAATAACAAGGTTGAACAGGCAGTTGAGGATATTGAAAATATAATTGCAGCCGAGAGACTTAGAGTAAAAAGGCATAAGAACATAAAAGAACAAGTTCTTTAATAATAGGAGTGAGAAAATGATAATACCATCCTTTGAACAACTGGAAAAAATAACGGATTCAAGATATTCCTTATCTGTTCTTGTTTCAAAAAGGGCAAGAAAAATAGTAGACGGAGCTAAACCTTTAATTGATACGGAAAACAGCAAGCCTGTTTCCATTGCCATTGAAGAGGCTGTTAAAGGGGCAATAGTTTTTGGTGAACCTATGAGCGATAAGCAATACAGAGCGAAGATGGAAAGAGAAAAAACAGAAAAAATAGAAGCATTAAGAAATGAAAGACAAAAAACTCAAGAATCTGTTAAAAGAGAAATAGGAGAAGATTCTGAAGAAAATGCTCAGGAATAAAAATATTTTATTAGCGATTACAGGGGGTATAGCAGCTTATAAATCACCTGCTATAGCCAGCATATTAAGAAAAAAACAAGCCAATGTCAAAACCGTAATGACATCGGCGGCCTGTGAATTTATCACACCATTGACTATGCAAACCATGACATCAAATGTGGTGCATGTAGATATGTTTAACCAATTGGTAGACATGGATGTGGAACATGTGGAGTTGGCAAAATGGGCAGATATTATAGTTGTGGCTCCTGCAACGGCAAATACAATTGCTAAATTTGCAAATGGGATATGTGATAATCTGTTGACTACAGTTTTAATGGCGAGCAGATCCAAGGTTATAATGGCTCCGGCAATGAACACATATATGCTAAAGAACGCTGCAAATATACATAACATGGATATTCTCAAAAACAGAGGAGTTAAAATTTTAAAAACTCAATCTGATCTTTTAGCGTGCAATGATGTCGGAGAAGGTAAAATGCTTGAACCGGAACAAATCGTCGAAGCCATTGAAAGTGAGCTTACAGAAAAAGATTTATCAGGAAAGAGAATAGTTGTAACCGCAGGACCGACAATAGAGGCAATAGATCCGGTGAGATTTTTGTCAAATCACTCCAGCGGTAAAATGGGATATGCTCTTTCAAAGAGAGCAAAATACAGGGGTGCTGAAGTAACCCTTATATCAGGACCTACGAGCATAGCACCGCCTAATGTAGATAATTTTATAAGAATCACCAGTACCGAGGATATGTTTGAAGCGGTAAAGGATAACTTTGATGAATGCGACGTATTGATAAAAGCTGCGGCGCCGGCTGATTTCAGACCTAAAAACATATCTGAAGAAAAGATAAAAAAAGAAAAAAATGCATTAAATACTATAGAATTGGAAGAAAATATAGATATAGCAAAATATTTTGGCTCAATTAAAAAAAACCAAATAATAGTCGGATTTGCAGCTGAAAGCATAGACGAAATTGAACACGGAATTGAGAAATTAAAAAAGAAAAATTTCGACATGATAGTCATAAACAATATAAAGCAAGAGGGAGCCGGATTTAAAAGCGACACAAATATTGCAAGCATTATCGATAAAAATAAAAATATCGAAAAGCTGGAAAAAATGGATAAAGAAGAGCTTGCAAACATAATTTTAAATAAGGTTGTAAATTTATTTTAAACAAGATTTTTATCTTGTTTTTTATGTATTAATCACATTTTAGCACAATAAATAAAAACACGAAGTATTGTAATGCGGTGGATAAAATGAAATATGCAAAGGTATTTATAGAAAACAGCATATCTAAAATAGGAAATTTATACACATATAAAGCGGAGGACTCCTTGGATTTAAAACTTGGAGTCCGTGTTGTTGTACCCTTCGGGAAGGGAAACAGACGTGAAATTGCTGTAGTTGTGGATATTATAGAGGATATTGAAGATAAGAGTTATGAAATAAAAAACATAATTGAAATAATAGATTTTGAGCCTATAATTAACAAAGATTTAATTGAACTGGGATTTTGGATGTCTAAAAAATATTTAACCCAAATATCCAAGAGTTTTTCACCCATACTTCCACCGGGAGATATCAGAAAAATAAACAGAAAAATAAAAATCTTAAAGCAAGATTTGAGCATTGAAGAAGAGAAAATTTTAAAACCTGTTATAGAAAACAATTATTCTTTGGAAAATTTGCAAAAAGATGAAAACTTTAAATATAAAATCAGAGAATTGATAGAAAACAAAACCATCAAATTGGATTTTGAAATTCTGTCAATTGGTGGAGGAAAGTTTCAAAATTTTGTCAAAATAAAAGACGATTATATAAATACAATTTCTAAAAATCAATTAAAATTATCCGATAAGCAATTAGCGGTAATGGAATATTTGTCGGATAAAAAAGAAGCCAAACTATCGGATATATTAAGAGAGTTGAAAATTTCTGATTCACCGATAAAAACACTTGAATCCAAAGGATTACTATCCATATATAAATCCCGCGTTGAAAGAAAAACCTATGATGCGGTTTATAAAAATAAATTTCATAATTTAAATATGGAACAACTTCAAATATATAATTCGATTATAAAGGATGATCCGAGTGTTTCTTTAATTCATGGACTCACAGGTTCCGGCAAGACGGAAATATACTTAAAACTTTCCAAAGAAATCACATCTAAGGGAGGTCAAGTTATAGTATTGCTTCCTGAAATAGGGCTTACTCCGCAAATGATTGAGAGGTTTAAGGGAGTTTTTAGGGATAGAGTTGCAGTTATGCACTCCAAACTTTCCTTGGGAGAAAGATATGATTCTTGGCAAAGGATAAAAAACGGAGACGTGGATATTGTAATCGGAGCAAGATCGGCGGTATTTGCACCCTTTGAAAACTTAAAGATGATAATTGTAGATGAAGAGCACGACAGTTCCTATAGATTTCACAATGCGTTAAGATATAATGCCATAGATGTTGCAATTAAGAGAATGGAAATTTTATCGGGTAAAGTAATTCTTGGATCTGCAACTCCTGATGTATGTGATTATTATCTTGCAAAGAATAATAAATTTAAATTATATGAGCTGAAAAAGCGTGCGGTTGAAGGAGCAAAATTACCCAATATCAATATAGTGGATATGCGAGATGAACTTGTAAAGGGCAATATGTCCATATTCAGCTCCTTACTGTCCCAACAAATTGATGAGAAACTCAAAAATAATGAGCAGATAATTCTTTTTTTAAACAGAAGGGGTTTTTCAAATTTTGTGGCTTGCAGATCCTGTGGTCATGTAATTAAGTGTGATAACTGTGATATATCCATGACTTATCACAGAGATATGAACATATTGAGATGTCACTATTGCGGTAGCACAAAAAATCTTGTAACAATTTGCCCGCAATGTGGTAGCAAGTATATAAGACAATTTGGCATAGGAACGCAAAGAGTGGAAGAAGAAGTAAAAAAAATCTTCGGAAATGCTCAAGTTCTTAGGATGGACAGGGACACAATGTCTCAAAAAAATTCCTACGATATAATATACGAGAAGATGAAAAACCACGAGGTCGATATACTTGTAGGTACTCAAATGCTTGCAAAGGGATTGGATTTTGACAATGTTACTCTTGTTGGAGTAATAGCTGCGGACCTATCACTTTTCATATCCGATTATAGAGCTAATGAAACAACTTTTCAATTGTTAACCCAAGTTTCAGGAAGGTCCGGAAGGGGTAAAAAAGAGGGAGAGGTTGTAATTCAATCCTACAATCCTGAAAATTATGCTGTACTATTTGCTAAAAAATCTGATTATATAGGATTTTATAACAAAGAAATAGAATACAGAAGGCTTTTTAAATATCCGCCCTTTGTTAAGATGGTAAATATTTATTTCATTTCCCAAAAGGACAAGTACTTGGACAATACAGCTCACAAATTTCTAAAGGATTTAGAAAATATTATTGAAAATATTTATATAGAACACACAAGGGTAATCAGTTTACCTAAAATCAAAAGGCAGCATAGAAATAAGCTTACTATTAAAGTAAAACCTGATGAATTGCAGATTTTAATGGATAAAATAAAAGAAGTTATGAAATTAAATGAAAAAATATTTGAAAAACATAAAATTTTTATTGATATAGAATTTATATAAAGGTGATGAGATTGGCATTAAGAATGATCAGAACGGATGAGGATCCGATATTAAAAAAGAAATCCAGAATAGTGGAAAAATTTGATGATAAACTTAAAATATTGATCGAAGATATGTATGAAACCATGGATAATGCACAAGGGGTAGGGCTTGCCGCCCCGCAAATAGGGGTTCTAAAAAGATTAATTGTAGTAGATGACAATGAAGAAACGAGATTAACATTGATCAATCCGGAAATAACTCACGCAGAGGGAGCTGAAATTGCCTATGAAGCTTGCCTTTCGGTACCTGAAAGACAAGGAGAGGTTGAAAGAGCAACTCATATAACAGTAAATTATGTAGATGTAGACAATAATAAACAACAAATTGAAGCCAGAGATACATTGGCGAGGATACTACAACACGAAATAGATCATTTAAATGGAATTTTATATACAGACATTGCAAAAAGTGTATATGTAGTTACAGATAAAGAGAAAGAGGGAGAAAATTGAAGATAGTATATATGTCTTCTTCAAAATTCGGTATAGTACCTCTTGAAAAATTAAGCGGAAAATATGAAATTGTTTCCGTGGTCACAGGAAAGGACAAAGCTCGCGGAAGAGGAAAAAAATTAAAGCCGACAATTATAAAACAAAAAGCTGAAGAACTTGGATTAAAAATTTTTCAGCCTGATAATATAAATTCTGAAAGCTCTATCGAATATTTAAAATCTTTAAAAGCGGATTTATTCATCGTGGTTTCCTTCGGTGCACTATTGGGGAAAAAAGTTTTAGAGATTCCAAAATATTTTTGTTTGAATATACATCCATCTCTTCTTCCGAAGTTAAGAGGAGCAGCTCCTATAAACAGAGCTATATTTAACGGAGATTATAAGACCGGAGTATGTATAATGAAAATGGATGAAGGGCTTGACAGCGGAGATGTGGCTGCTATAAAAGAAGTGGATATACAAGAACGAAATGCGGACGAATTAACGGAATATTTGAGCAAAATAGGCGCAGATTTAATTGTACAAGTTGTAGAAAATTTAAAGGACGGGAAAATAGAATTTATTCCGCAATCAGATGATTATACTTATGCCGAGAAAATAGATAAAAGCGAAGGGAATATAGATTTTAAAACTCAAACATCTGAAGATATCCTCAGAATATTAAGAGCTATGCCTGCAAGATATGCTATATCCACAACATATAAAGGGGAAAGATTTAAGATAACAAAAATAGAATTATTAGATGAAAAAACAGAAGCTAAACCGGGAGAAATTGTCGACAATAATAAAAAATTAAAAATAGCCACAATTAATGGATCTTTTTTAATACAAAGACTTCAATTTCCCGGAAAAAAAGAAATGGACACAAAGTCTTTTTTAGCAGGAAATAAATTAGAGTTGGGAGAAATTTTAGGAGGTTGAAATGTACGGATATTACGGATATAATTTAGATTATTTCATATATGTGTTGCCTGCACTTTTGCTTGCTTTGTACGCTCAGTATAAAATAAGTTCGGCCTATGGGAAATACAGCAAAGTCGACTCCAAAACAGGAATAAACGGTGCAGAAGCCGCCAAAATAATCATGGACAGAAACGGACTAAGAGATGTTGTCATAAAAATGATTCCGGGTAAACTTTCAGATAATTACAATCCGCAAACAAGAGAACTCAATCTATCAAAAGAAGTTTATCAAGGAACTTCCATTGCCTCTTTGGCAATAGCCGCCCATGAAGTTGGACACGCAATTCAGCACCAAACAGAATATAGACCTCTTGTACTTAGGTCACTATTGGTCCCGGCAGCAAGTATCGGCTCAAATTTGGCTATGTTTTTTATTTTAGCCGGACTATTTTTTTCAAACTTTTTTTTAAAAGTTGGGATAGCATTGTTTTCTTTAGCAGTATTATTTCAAATAATTACCTTACCTGTTGAATTCAATGCCAGCAGAAGAGCCCAAGAGCAGTTGGCTGTAGGAATTCTATCGGAAGATCAACTGAAAGGGTCGAAGAAAGTATTATCTGCAGCAGCCTTGACTTATGTGGCATCGACATTAGTTGCAATTGGACAACTTTTAAGATTGTTGTCTTTATCAAGACGCAGAGATTGATATATGAAAAATTCCAGAAAATTGGCGCTCTTGATTTTAAATAGAGTTTTAAATGAGGGCGCTTTTTTAAATGAAGAGTTGAATATCTTGAAAAATGAAGATATTTCAATAAAAGATAAAAATTTAATATCCAACCTGACCAAAGGAACCCTTAAAAACAAGTTACTTATAGACCACATAATCAAAAAATATTCAAAGATAAGAATTAAAAAAATTCACACCGTAATATTGATGATTTTAGAAATGGGTGCATACCAAATACTTTTTACTGACAGAGTACCGGATTACTCATCTATAAATGAGTCGGTTAATTTAGCTAAAGAATTTGGAAACAGGGGTTCAGCGGGATTTGTAAATGCGCTTTTAAGAAACTTGTCTGCAAATAAAGAGGATATTTTGAAATTCGATTTTTATTTAAATGAGCTTAAAACAAAAAATATTGCAGAATATCTATCGGTAAAATATTCTCATCCATTATTTTTTGTAGAATCTCTTTTAAAAAAATACGATGTAAAGTTTGTAGAAGAGCTGCTAATATCAAACAACGAAGAAGCTCCCTTTGAGATAAGAGTCAATACTGATAAAATAAGTGTAGATAATTTTGCAGAAAAACTTGGTAAATTAAATTATAAATGCGAAAAAACAAAAATATCAAAAAATGCTTTAAAAATAAAGAATCCCGATGGAATATTTGACACAAAATTTTATAGAGATGGGTATTTTTATGTTCAAGACGAAGGTTCTATTTTAGTTTCTGAAAATTCAAATATAAGAGAATGTAAAACTTTACTTGATCTATGTGCAGCTCCGGGGGGAAAGAGCATAAATTTATCCTTGTTGAGTAAATCTTCTGATATAATATCTTGTGATATTTCCAATTATAAAGTAAATTTAATAAGAGAAAACATACAGAGATTAGGATTGAAAAATATATTTCCTCGCAAAAACGATGCTACAAAACTCAATGATAAATTTGTAAATAAATTTGATTTTGTCTTGGTGGATGCTCCCTGTTCGGGGTTTGGACTCTATAGAAGAAAGCCTGAAATAAGGTATAATAGAGAATATAATGATATTAAATCCTTACAAGAAATTCAAATTAAAATATTGGTAAATGCCTTGAATTATTTAAATGAAAAAGGAAATTTGACTTACTCGACATGCACATGGAGCGAAGAAGAAAACGAGCATGTAGTAAATAGCGTGATAGATTATGATAAATTTGAAATTATAAAAACCGATGGAGAAAATTTTAAAAGGTATTACCCAAGTAAAGACGGTACTGACGGTTTTACAATTTGCAGAATAAAGAGGAAGTAGAAATGCAATTAAATTCCTGCTATTTAGATGAACTGAAGGCTTTGGTTCAAAAATATGGGCATAAAAGCTTTAGAGGAAATCAGCTTTATACATTTTTCCACTCAAGTAAGAGAACTGACATTGAAAACTCAAATATCCCCAAAGATTTGACTGAAGAATTAATAAAAAATGAGAAAATAGCTCATGTGGAGATTCTAAAAGACTACAGTTCAAAAATAGATGAAACTAAAAAATTATTATATGTGCTCGACGATGAAAATATAATTGAAGGGTCGCTAATGAAGTATAAGTACGGGAACTCTCTTTGCATATCGACTCAGGTCGGTTGTAGAATGGGTTGCGTTTTTTGTGCATCTACGAAGGCGGGGCTTGTAAGGAATTTAACTGCTGCTGAGATGTTGTCACAAATTTATACCACCGAAAACAAATATTCCATTAAAGTATCAAATGTTATTTTAATGGGAAGTGGAGAGCCACTTGATAACTATGAAAATGTGGTGAGGTTTTTAAAAATAATTCACAGTGGAGAGGGAAAAAATTTAAGTTATAGGAACATAACCCTTTCAACCTGTGGAGTTGCTGAAAATATATATAAATTTGCCGATGAAAAAATACCTGTAACCCTTGCCTTATCTCTCCATAATACTGATAACGAAAGTAGAAGCGAACTCATGCCTATAAACAGAAAATACAGCATTGAAGAAACACTTACTGCCTGTAAGTACTACACAGAAAAAACAAATACAAGACTTACAGTGGAATACACCTTGATAAAAGGCGTAAATGACTTTGAAAAAAACCTTCAGGATCTAAAGAGATTACTGAAAGGTATAAACAGTCATGTGAATTTGATTCCATTAAATCCCATAGAGGAATATGTTAAGGCAAGACCTAAAAATAATGAAATTGAACATTTCAGAAAAAAACTTGAAGACATAGGATTAAATGTTACAATTAGAAGAGAACTGGGCGCTGATATAGATGCATCTTGTGGTCAGTTAAGACGAAGTTTTAAGGAGGGTAACAGTGATAAAATTCATAGCACTAACCAACAAGGGATTAGTTAGAGAAAACAACGAAGACTCCTTTATTGTCGACGAAGAAAATCTTAAATTCTTTATGATTGCTGATGGAATGGGAGGACACAAAGCCGGTGAAATCGCAAGCCAAAAGGCAGTATCAATTTTAAAAGAAGATTTAATAAATGCGGAAATAAATACAGAAGAAGACTTAGTGTCTACTTTGATCAATTCTATAAAAGAAGCCAATAGGGAAATATTAAATCTTTCTAAAGAAAATCTAAAGTACAGAGGAATGGGCACAACGCTTTCACTTATATACATATTTGAAGATAATGTCTTTTATATAAATGTTGGCGATAGTAGAATTTATGAAATAAACGATGAAGATATTCAACAAATTACACAAGATGATTCCTTTGTAAATTATTTGCTTGAAATAGGAGAAATAAGCAAAGACGAAGCTGAATCTCATCCTAAAAAAAATGTATTGACAAAGGCCTTAGGCACATCGGAAAATTTAGACATCGAAGTCAATAAAATATACTTCAACAAAGAGAATAAATATCTAATATGTTCTGACGGACTTAGCAACATGGTTCCAAAGGAAAGGTTGTTCTCAATAGTTAATGAGGAAAAAGCTGAAGAAATTGGAGAAAAACTCATTAGCGAAGCACTTGATAATGGTGGAATGGATAATATTACGTTGATTTTAATATATAGTAAGTAGGTGGAAAATTATGATAGGTAAAATTTTAGGCAATAGATATGAAATTCTACAAAAAATAGGTACTGGAGGAATGGGTGATGTATATAAGGCCCATTGTAGAAGATTAGATAGAATAGTTGCAATAAAAACGCTTAAATCCGAATATAATAGCGACAATAATTTCATTAGAAAATTCAAAAGAGAATCACTTGCGACAGCAAGTATCTCTCATCCCAATATAGTGAGCATATACGATGTAGGTACTGAAGAAATTGACGGAGAAAAAGTTCACTATATAGTAATGGAATACATCGACGGAATAACATTAAAGGAAAAAATTCAAGAAGAAGGAAAACTAAGTGAAAAAATTGCCTTAAATTACACCGTTCAAATAGCTGAAGCTTTAAAGGTAGCTCATTCTAAGGGTATAGTTCATAGAGATATAAAATCCCAAAATATTATGATAACTAAGGATGACAGAATAAAGGTAACTGATTTTGGAATAGCAAGAATAGCTGATAATGCAACGGTTACTGCAACAAATGCCATAATGGGTTCAGTTCATTATTTTTCACCTGAGCAAGCAAGGGGAACAAAAGTAGACAACAGATCGGATATTTATTCATTGGGAATAGTTCTTTATGAGATGCTTACGGGAGAATTACCCTTTGATGCGGAAAATCCCGTGTCTGTTGCTCTTATGCAAGTTCAAAGCAACATGCCTCTTCCATCATCAAAAAATCCTCAAGTTTCGCAATATGCAGACCAAATAGTCAGTAAAATGACTATGAAGGATCCTCAAGACAGATATTCTGACGTTTATTTGTTGATAAGAGATATAAAAAACATTCAATTGGGAAGAACCGGTACTGTAAACTATAGGACGCAAACAGGTTCTACAGGTCCGATATCAAAAACCGCAGTTAAATCATCACCTATACTGGAAAGAAAAAATTTAAAGAAAGAGGAACCGAGATATATAAAAAATAAAGTTGAGAAGAAGAATTCATCTCTACCTATATTCTTAGGCGTGTTGACAGCGATTCTTTTGGCCTTTATGTTATTGTATATTGTTCCGAAGATGGTATTAACTGATAAACCCGAAGATACTCAAGTAGAAGAAGTAACTACTGTTAAAGTTCCGCCTCTTATTGGACTCAGTCAAGATCAAGCAAGAGAAGAACTTGAAAAAGCGGGATTGACCATGGATGCTGATTTTGCCGATAATTATGAAAAAGCGAACAGAGAAGTGCTTGAACAAAGCCCTGAAGCTGGAACTGAAGTAGAACAAGGTTCTGCAGTAAAGGTGAAGATAAATGTATTAAAAGATGTAATAGAAGTACCGAATTTAGTCGGTAAAACTCTTGAGGAAGCTCAGGCTTTAGTAGCTGAAGCCGGTCTTACAATTAACAATATAGAACTTGAATATTCAGATGAATATGAAGAAAACCTTGTAATAAAACAAGAACCGGCATCCGGAAGTGAGGTAGTAAACGATAAAAATTTAACTGTTTATGTATCAAAGGGCAAGGAAGATTTGTCGCAAAATATACCTAATTTAAGAGGAGTAAATCAAGAGGAAGCAAAAGCAACTCTTGAAAAATTAGGATTTGTTGTGAAAATCGAAGAAATCAAGTATACGGGACTTGATGTAGGTGATGTTGTCGATTATGAACCTAAGGATGTAGCAGATAAGGGAACTGAAATTACTTTATATGTAACTACAGGTCCGGAAGAAAAACCTGAGGAGAACAATACAGGGAATGAAAACAGTGGCGTTCCTGAATCTTCAGAAGAAAACAGCTATGGACTTCCTGAAACCTTAACGGTAAATATGCCCGATGACAATGCAAGACATAATGTAGTTATTTTAAGACGCACTGCCGGAGGAGATGAGTATAAAATATATGATTATAACAAAGAATCTTCAGAAGGAGATATAACGGTAACTCTTCAATATGTTTCAAAGGGAGATGTATTTGAAGTATATATAGATGGTGAAAAAGTTGAAACTAAAAAAATAAATTAGGAGCGCATATGAAAGGTAAAATAGTAAAACTTTTAGGTGGATTTTATTATGTTAAAAGCGGTTCTGAGATTTATGAGACCAGAGCAAGAGGGAATTTCAGAAATGACTCAATAAAGCCCCTTGTCGGGGATGATGTTGAGTTTAAAGTTGAGGGGAAAATGCTTGGTTACATTGAGAAGGTGTATCCGAGAAAAAATCAACTCATCAGACCTGCAATTGCAAATGTGGATCAGGTATTAATAGTAATTCCGTCAAAAGATCCTGACTATAATTTAAATTTAATAGATAAAGTGATATGCAGTTATGAAAATAAAGTTGATATCTTAATAGCTATCAATAAATATGATTTAGATAAAAAATCTGCTGAATATCTTCTTGGGATATATAGAAAAGCTGGATTTAAAAGTTTTATGATTTCATATAAATACATGTTCACCATAGATTTATTAAGGGAATATTTGAGAGGAAAAACCACAGCTTTGAGCGGAGTTTCCGCAGCGGGTAAATCAACTATTGCATCCTGCATTTTAAATAAGAATATATTAGTTGGAGATGTGTCTGAAAAGACCGGAAGAGGAAAGCATACCACAAGACATGTGGAAATATTCAGCGGAGAAGAAGAGATTTATCTATTTGATACACCTGGATTTTCAAGCATAGATTTGAATATACCTGCAGAGGAACTAAAAGACTGTTTTAGAGAATTTCATGAACCAGCAAAGAGTTGCAGATTCAATGATTGTTTGCATATTGATGAACCGGAATGCAAAGTAAAAGAATTAGTAAAAAATGGAACAATAGGACAATCAAGATACGATAACTATTTGAGCATATATAGAGAATTAAAGGAAAGGGAGCAATACTGATGATAGCGCCTTCGATTTTATCCTGTGATTTTACGGATATAAAAAAAGATTTTGACAATATGAATAAAGCGGAAGTGGATTTTATACATGTGGATGTGATGGATGGAAACTATGTTCCAAACATTTCCTTCGGTCCATCAATAGTAAAACAGTTGAGAAATCTTACTGAAATTCCCTTTGATGTGCATTTGATGATCAATAATCCTGAAAACTACATAGAAAATTTCGCAAAGGCGGGAGCTGATATTGTTTCTATTCATCCGGGAGCAACAACGCATTTAAACAGGACATTGAATTTAATAAAATCCTATGGAATCAAGAGCGGTATAGTATTAAATCCCGCCGAAGATTTAAGCATACTTGAATATATAATTGATGATATCGATTTGCTTCTTTTAATGTCGGTAAATCCGGGATTTGGGGGACAAAAATTCATAAATTCCACACTTAGAAAAATAGAAGATGCAGCTGAATTTGTCAAGAGAAAATCATCTAAGTGTTTAATTGAAGTTGATGGAGGAGTAAATCTTTTAAATGCTGAAGAAATATATAAAAGAGGAGCAGATATTTTGGTAGCAGGTTCAGCTATTTTTTCAAAGGAAAATTCCTATGATGAAATGCTTAAATTTAAAAGAATAAAGAAATGAGAGGGCTTTTATCAACCGGAGGATACAAAATCAATAAAGATATATTGTATAAGTATTCAAAAGACAGTTTTATAATATGTGCAGATTCGGGAATTGAAAATTTTATTGACACAGATATTATTCCTGGCATGGTAGTGGGCGACTTTGATTCTTCTGATGAAAATAGTTTAAAATTTATCGAAAAAAATAAGATTAAGATAAAAAAGTATCCTGCTAAAAAGGATTATACTGATACGGAAATAGCTGTTGATGTGTTTCTGAAAAATAAATTTAAGGAAGTAAATATAATATCTGCAATAGGAACAAGATTTGATCATACTATTGCAAATGTATTTTTGCTAAGAAAATTATATGGTCAGTGCAAAGCAAAAATAATAGACAACCACAACGAAGTAATTTATTGTGAAAAATCGAATATTAAAATTCAAAAAGATGGATTTAAATATTTGAGTATAATTCCCCTTAGTGAAAATGTCAGAGTTTCCTCTAAAGGGTTACTGTATGAAACGGACAATTTAAATATTTCTTTGAATTCCACCTTGGGGGTAAGCAATGAAATAATAGAAGACTTAACAGAAATTACCCTTCATAGCGGAAATTGTCTGATAATAAAATCAAAGGACTGAAAACAGTCCTTTTTTTATAAATAAATTAGGTTAGCATGCAATGATTTATGTTATTATGTAGGTGGGTGTTTGTATGATATTTGAAGCCTTATTAATCGGTTTGTTTTTTATTTTAATAACAAAAAGAAGAATAAATGATGATATCAGCTTTAGTAAGGTTAGCTTATACTGTTTATTGGTGGGCATTTTACTTAATATCTGCATGATGGTTTTTACAAAAATAGATTTCGGATATTTAACTTATATATTTATTGAATATTATTTTTATTTTCATGTAATATCATTGATTTTAATAGCTTTAGGGATGATATTAAACTATAAAAATCCCGGATTATTAATTGTAGGGTTGGGATTTATATTGAATGTAATACCCATTTTATTTAATAAAAAAATGCCCGTGAGTGAATCGGATTTATTAAAAACTGCAGATGTTTATAAATATAATTTAATTGCACAGGGCAGATCGCTAAGTCATGGTATATTTGAGGATCCGATCATGTATATTTTATCGGATATTATTCCGATTTCAACGCCCTATCCTATGGCGAAAGTCATAAGCGTAGGAGATATTGTGATATCAATAGGCATTGTAATTTATATATTTTATATCTCAAGGAGAAAAGTATGAATTTATTAAATGAAATAACAAAATTTATAAGAGTAAGAGATATTATAGACATAGCTATTATAGCTATTTTTACATATAATTGCTTAAAATTGTTAAGAGGAACAAGAGCTGAACAATTAATTAAAGGTATCTTTGTAATTTTAATCTTAACAAAACTCAGCGAATGGGGAGAATTTTATACAACTTATTGGGTATTGAACAGACTTATGATTTGGGGAGTAGTTGCTTTGTTCGTAGTTTTCCAACCTGAACTTAGAAGAGCATTGGAATTTATAGGAAGAACCAGCTCTTTAAAAAATAATTTGTATACTAAAGAAGATAAACCAAAGGTAATAAAAGAGATTTGTGACGCAGTGGCATCACTATCACGTCAGAAAATAGGCTCTCTTATAATAATAGAAAGAATGACAGGACTCAATGAATTTATTGAAACAGGCACGAAAATAGACGGATATGCAACAAGTTCCTTACTTATAAATATTTTTATTCCGAATACTCCATTACATGACGGAGCTGTAATTATTAAAGGAGATAGAGTGGTAGCTGCTGCATGTTTTTTACCTCTTAGCGACAATGAGAATATTTCAAAGGAGCTTGGAACAAGACATAGAGCGGGAATAGGGATTTCAGAAAAATCTGATTGTCTCAGTATTATTGTATCGGAAGAAACAGGAGCAATTTCTACAGCTGAAAACGGAGTGATATCGAGATATTTAGATTTATCGACTCTTGAATCCATACTTAACGGAATATATGTATCTAAGATAGAAGAATCAACGGGATTTTTTAGCAAATGGGGGTTAAATCTAAATGAAAGAAAAGAAAATAAAGAACAATGAAAATGACAGGATGCTCTTGTTGATCTCCGTTGTATTTGCTATTTTTCTATGGTTATACGCAAGAAGTGAGATAGATCCGGAAAGAACTATCACCATAAGAGATGTAAATGTGAGATTTGAAAATATTGCTGAAATAAAGGCAAACAACCTGGAGATAATTTCTCCTAAAGAAGCAAAGGTAAATGTAAAGATAAAGGGAAATCAATCCAACATATCCAAATTGAACAAGGATTCTGTAAGCGCATCTGTAAATCTTGCAGGATACTATGCAGGAGATTATAAGATTCCTATAAAAGTTTCCGTTGACGTAACGAATATGGTAGTTGAATCCCGATCGCCGGAAACAATTAATTTTAAAATAGAGGAAATAGTATCAAGAGATATTGGAGTGAATTTAATAACAAAGGGTTCTGTTGCCGATAACTATGTTTTAGGAAACATCAAGCAAGAAGAAACAGTAACCGTTACAGGAGCTAAAAGCTATATAGATAAAATCGAAAGAGTATCAGCTGTATTTGATGTGGATGGAAAATGGGAATCTACAGTATTGACTTCTAAGATAAATGCCTATGACAAGGATTCAAATGTTATTAATGAAGTATCTTTTAGCCCTGAGACAATTGATCTTGAAGTTCCTATTTTAAAAACTCAGATACTACCTGTAAGATTAAATATAACGGGAGAAATGCCGGAAGGTATGGATACAAAGGATTTTTCCGTTGAACCTAATTCTGTAACTATAAAGGGAAATTCTGTTGTAGTAAATAAAATCAAGGAAATTTCCACTGAACTTGTAAATGTAAATGACCTAATAGACAAACAGAAACCTGTAGAAATTTTGTTACCTGATGGCATATCCTTAGTGGACAAGGATATAAAGTTTGTTGCATCGGCACAGCCTATAACAATACCAAGACAGAAGATCACAATTAAAAATGAAGATATAGATATAAAAAACGCACCGGAAGATTATAATGTTGAAATTATAGAGACAGATGAATTGGAGTTCGAGGTTACACCTAAAAACCCCATATCCAATAAAAAATTATATAAGAATTCCATAGTAGCATTTATAGATTTAGCAGGATTAGAAGAGGGAGAGCATGATGTTAAACTTGATATTGAAATTCCATCGGAATTCAGATTTCTTTCTAAGGATCCCTTGTATGTAAAAGTAAAATTGCACAAAAAAGGGATATTTGACAGGTAACTTTTTACTTGAAATATAAAAATATTGAGTTTATAATAAGTTAATTAATAATTGAGGAGGAGATTTTTTGCAATTTTTTGGAGATGGATTAACATTTGATGACATTTTATTACTACCTGATGTATCGAACATTTTACCTAACAGCACGGATTTAACAACAAAATTAACAAATAAGATAAAGATTAATATTCCTCTTATAAGCGCGGGGATGGATACTGTAACTGAATCCGACATGGCAATAGCCATGGCAAGAGAAGGTGGAATAGGAATCATTCATAAAAACATGTCCATTGAGAAGCAAGCCCAAGAAGTAGATCGAGTTAAAAGATCAGAACATGGAGTTATTACGGATCCTTTTTCCCTTGGAAGAGGACATACAATAAAAGATGCCGATGATTTAATGTCAAGGTATAAGATAAGCGGTGTTCCAATAGTTGATGAAAATAATATATTAGAAGGCATTTTAACCAATAGAGACATAAGATTTGAAACTGATTTCAGCAGACCTATAGAAGAAGTCATGACAAAAGAAAATCTCATTACAGGAAGAGAAGGGATATCTCTTAAGGAAGCTCTTAAAATATTAAAAAAATACAAGATCGAAAAACTACCTTTAATAGATGATGAAAGACATCTCAAAGGATTAATAACCATTAAAGATATTGAAAAGCAAATTGAATATCCCAATTCCGCAAGAGATGAAGGTGGCAGACTTTTAGCAGGTGCTGCAGTAGGAGTTACATCAGATGTTTTGGATAGAGTCGGTGCATTAGTTGCAGCAAAGGTGGATGTAATAGTAATAGATACAGCTCATGGTCAATCTAAGAATGTTCTGGATACAATTAAGAAGATAAAATCAAATTATCCCGATATTCAACTTATTGCAGGAAATGTAGCAACTTATCAAGGGACGGTGGATCTGATTAAAGCCGGAGCGGACTGCATAAAAATAGGTATAGGTCCCGGGTCCATTTGTACAACCAGAGTTGTTACAGGTATTGGAGTTCCTCAAATTACAGCTATAATGGAAGCGGCTAAGGCTTCAGCAGAATTCAACATACCTATTATTGCAGATGGAGGAATTAAGTATTCAGGAGATATAACAAAGGCCATTGCAGCAGGAGCAGATACAGTAATGATAGGTTCACTATTAGCAGGGACTGATGAATCTCCGGGAGAAGAGATATATGTCGAAGGCAGAAGATATAAATCCTATAGAGGGATGGGTTCTTTAGGAGCGATGAGTTCCGGATCAAGTGACAGATATTTCCAATCAGAAACCAAAAAATACGTGCCTGAGGGAGTAGAAGGAAGAGTTCCGGTTAAAGGTAAAGTTTCTGATGTAATTTATCAATTGATTGGTGGATTAAGATCCGGCATGGGCTATACGGGATGTAAAAATATAGAAGAACTCAAGACAAAGACAAAATACGTCAAAATTACCCCGGCAACATTACAGGAAAATCATCCTCACAACATTACAATTACAAGGGAATCTCCTAACTATATCGAGAAATACTAAAAAACTTAAGAATACTATTTTGCAAAGTTATTAAATTTATATCTTTTAAACGGGTTGCTGCTTATTGCACAAGACAACCCGTTTTATTTTTTATTTCATTTTGAGTTCAGACAATAGCCAAGAGAAGAAAACGCATAACTTTCAAAGGTGATTAATGTATTTTAGGTGTTTTTTAATGTGTATTGTAAATGTTGAGCTAACCAATATATAATATTAATGAAACAGAGAGTTTGGCTTTAAGAAAATATTTCACGATAGAAAATTATTGCAAATAAAAATAAAATAAATTTATTAATAAACTAACAAAAAAATCAGCAAGAAGAATCAAAGGAGATAGCAGAAAAGGCTCAATTGTAAACAAAGTGGTTTGCAAGAGATGTGAAACCAAGAATTAGAGGTGGAATTATCAAAGAGAAAATAATAAAAACAAATTACGGAAATATCAACCTTTGGATTTCAGATGTTTGGAATGTAAGTAGGGAAACCATATTTTTCTTCCATGGTCTCACGGCAAATCATAGCATGTTTGAAAAACAAATTGAATATTTCGGACAGAAATATAACTGTATACTTTGGGATGCTCCCATGCATGGAAAATCAAAGGGATTTTCAAACTTCACCATGGATATGGCAGTGGAAATAATTCAAACAATACTAAAGACACTCTCTGTAGAAAAAATCATTGCTGTAGGTCAATCCTTCGGGGGATATTTTATCCAGGCATTAATGTGTAGAGATAGAAATGTGGTGAAATTATTTATCGGCATAGGCACAACTCCCTATGGAAGGGGTTACTATTCTGATTTAGATTATTTTTGGCTCAGTCAGGTTGGTTGGATGAGCATGCTATATCCCTATGAAATTTTAAAAAAATCTGTTGCAAAAGCAACTACGACTACAAAGGCTGGATATGAAAACATGATGAAAATGCTTGAGGATTACTCCAAGAGAGAATATTCTCATTTAATGCAAGTTTACTACGATGCTTTTATGCAGGATAATCAGGACTTGAAGATAACCTGTCCTCTTTTAATAACTGTAGGAGAGTTTGATGGTGTGGGCAAGGTAAAGAAATATTGCGAAGAATGGAGTAAAAAAGAAGGACAAAGCCTAAAAATCATAAAAAAAGCCGGTCATAATGCCAATGTGGATAATCCCAAGCTCACAAATGAAGTAATAGAAAGATTTATAATGGAAAATTAATTCAAAATTTTCATCAGTTTTGGAGGATAGTATGAAGGAATATGAATATAGTGCAGTAATTCATGAAGTGCCAAAAAAGGGCGGAGCATATGTGATTTTCCCCTGGGATATAAGGAAGGAATTCGGCAAAGGTCGCGTAAAAGTTCGTGTGGAATTTGATGGGATACCTTATTGCGGAAGCATAGTTAACATGGGTGTGAAAAATGAAGACGGCAGCATTTGCTATATCATCGGTTTGTTAAAATCCATAAGAAAAGAACTCAACAAAAAAGACGGAGATTTCATTGATGTGAAAGTCCGAGAGATATAAGGAGTTTCTTAGTTTTTTATAATTGTATTTTAAAAGGGTTTCGCTTTGTTGTATAATCCTTGAGTTGTTGTTTTTTAGCAGTTTATTCTTTATAATTAAGTTAGTGAGAGGTGAATTTAAATGACAAAAATACTTTTAGTAGAAGATGAAGAAGCTATAAGAAAATTTGTTAAAATAAATTTAGAAAGAGAAAACTATGAAATTTTTGAAGCAGCTACAGGCGAAGAAGGAATTGAAATCGCCAGGAAGAACAAACCTGAAATAGTAGTTCTGGACATTATGTTACCGGGGATAGACGGTTTTGAAGTTTGTAGGGTGCTCAGAGATGAATTTCCCGATTTGGGAATAATTATGCTCAGTGCAAAATCTGAAGATTTAGATAAAATTATGGGGCTTCAATACGGTTCTGATGATTATCTCACAAAACCTTTTAATCCTACGGAGCTTTCTCTTAGAATAAAATCATTGGAAAGAAGGCTTGAAATCGAGGAGACTCCAAAGGATGAGATAATTCAAAAACCCTTTAGACTAAATACTTACTCCAGAAAATTTTACAAAGATGATAAAGAGTTGGTTCTTACACCCACAGAGTATCAAATAATGAAATTGTTTATGGAAAATCCGGGCAAGGCATTGAAGAGAGAAGAAATTCTTGAACTCGTATGGGGCAACGAATTTATAGTGGATTCTAAAATAGTGGATGTAAATATCAGAAGACTCAGATCAAAAACAGAAAGAAATGCCGCCAAACCGGAATATATAGAAACTGTATGGGGTTTGGGATACAGATGGCATTCAGAGGTGTAAATTTTGAAAAAAAGTATAGCAAATAGGCTTGTAAAGAGTTTTTTGACGATAATAATCTTTACTGTATTTACTATCGACTTTTTTTTAATAATCGGTTTTAAGAATTTTTATTATTCCAATATAAGAAATGAAATTGAAAATAGACTTATGGTTTCCATTGACTCCTTTGATAAGTTCTATTCCGATAAATCACTCAATGATATTTTGCTTTCAGATACGGATATGTGGGCTCGTACAAATTCAGAGGTTCAAATTTTAAATGAAGAAGGCTTTGTGCTTTTAGATTCCTTGGGAGCTTTGCCCACAGATCCGATCAATACTTCCGACATAATAGCTGCAAAAGACGATAGAGTGGAAACCTATGTGGGAACCAACAATTACACTGAAGGAAAAATAATGTCCATAGCCGGAAAGTTAAAGAATATCGATGGCAATACCATAGGTTATCTGAGATTTACCACGTCTTTACAAAAGGCTGACAAAGATATACTCAAGGCTTCTTTGACTGTTATGCTTTTTGGACTTGTAATCATCATTATAACCGCCATTATCTCTATAGTGCTTGCCAATACAATTGTAAAACCCATCAAAGAACTCACTGAGATTGCTGGAAAAATGGCAGATGGCCAATATAAAGTGAGATCACAATTAAAGTCAAAGGACGAATTGGGACAATTATCCATGACGTTGAACAAGATGGCTGAAGAGATAGTTAATAAAGAGCAGATAAAAAACGATTTTATTTCTTCGATTTCCCATGAATTGAGGACTCCCCTCACTTCCATAAAGGGATGGGCGGTAGTGCTTAAGGGAACTGATGAGAAGGACAGACAACTTCTCATGGACGGTCTTAGGATTATTGAAAATGAATCGGATAGATTGGCAAATATGGTGGAGGAACTTCTTGATTTTTCAAGATTTATTTCAGGAAGAATAACTTTAGACAAGGATGCCTTCAACATAACTGATATTTGCAGTGATGTAGCAAAACAAATGAGTCCAAGAGCAATCAACTCTCAAATAGATTTCATCAATGAAATAGAAGATAGAAAAGTGATAATAATTGGAGATAAAAATAGAATTAGGCAGCTTCTTATAAATCTCTTAGACAATGCGCTAAAATTTACATCCAAGGAAGGTTGGGTAAAATTCCGAACATATGTAGATGATAATAAATTTATTATTTTAATATCTGATAACGGCATGGGAATATCAAAGGAAGAATTAACCCATGTAAAGGAAAAATTCTACAAGGGGAAGCATTCCAAAAGCCATAGTGGTATAGGCTTGTCCATATCAGATGAAATAGCAAGGCTTCATGATGGAAATCTTCAAATTTTTTCCGAGTATAAAATCGGGACGACGGTGAGAGTTCAGTTACCGATATCGCCAATTGAAAAGGAGCAACAGGATGAAAAAATTATTTAAAAATGCACTTGTCCTGATAGCTGTTATGGCATTGCTTTCAGGTTGTTCTTTGGTAAACACTGATTTTTCCAAGATAGAGACACCTTTATTAGCAAAAACTCCAATGGATGGGAAATGGACGATTTCAAAGATAATATTTCAAAAGGAAGAAGAGGATTTTTTTGCTTATAAAGATTTCATAGGAAATGATGTGCTCATCACAAGCCACGGAATAATAGCAGATGACACATATTTAGAAAAACCTACTTTCAGGGCAAGGAGAATTGAATCCAAAAAATATCTGGAAAAAAGGTTCAATATGGATGACAAAAAACTGAATATTTCCGGCAAGTATCTTACTGTTTTAGATGTCTATAGTAAAGAAGAATTAATTTATGAAATGTTAAAGGTGGATGAAGAGAATGCCTTTATATACAAAAATGGAATTTTTTTTAAAATAAATAAAGTATCCGATGAGATTACAGAAAAGGAATTTGAGCAAGCATTAAACAGAATTGGACAATCAAGTTAAAGATCAATAATTTTAGGGTATAATAGGCTGAGTTGGGTTATAATATAATTATATTTCATAGTTTGAGGTGAATCATGAGAGATCTCATAGACACAATTTTACAAAATGACGAATATTTAAAAGTTTCAACCTATGCAATTATTGCTGCAATAGTCGTAACCTTTGTGGTTAATTTTGCGACCATAAGGTTAAAATTCGCTAAATACATTCCGGGAATTATACTTATTTTTATAGGAATATTTTCCTTTTTCACGGTGATTGAAGATTTGTTTAACCCGGATAATATTGAAGTGTTGGTCATATTTGTAATAGCTTGCGCAAGTGGGTTGATATCGCTTTTATTTGCGCTTATTATGGGTATTATTCAAAATGATTTAAGCTAATATCCTGTGAATTTATCAATTTTAGTTTCTGTTCCTTAGAGAGTTGTTTTATTTCATATTCTCTTTTTAATGCTTCGGATTTAGAGTTTAAAGTCTCAAGATATACTAATCTTACTGGCGTTCTGCCCCTGGTATACTTAGAGGCTTTTTTTGCGTTGTGCATTTCTATTCTATTTTTAATATTTAGTGTGTATCCTGTATAAAGGGTATCATCTTTACATTGTAATATATATACATAAGTCTTCATAACGACCTCATAGATGCTTTTTAATTAAATCGTAGCTATAGCCCTTATTCAATAAATATCTAACTGTTTTCTCCCACTTTTTATCATCCTGTTCCAGTTTTTTGAGTTTGCTCATGCCATCTTTTTTCAAATTATCTATTATTTTATCCCAATCCAAATTTTCCATTGAAGAATTTATAATGTCATCATCAATACCTTTAGACTTTAGTAGAAATGCAATTTTTTTAGGGCCGTACTTATTCAGGTTAACCTTATCTCTACAGTAGGAGAGCGCATACTCTCTGTCATTTATGTAATTTAATGTGCACAGACGCTTTAACGTATCTTTTATGATATCCTTTGAAAAACCCTTTTCTTCCAGATAATTCTCCATTTCTTCAGATGTTCTAAGCTTTTTTAAATATTTAACAGCTACCTCAAAGGATTTGTTTTTTTGGTCTTCGAAGAGAATATCAGTCAATTCTTTATGGTATATTGTTTTATCTTTTGATATGTTTTTTTTAATAATGGTATCTTCAAGTAGGGTGATACTTTCTTCATTATCAAAGCATACAGTGTAATTTTTAGTTTTGTTGTTGTATAAAATCTTTGTAATCTTCATAAACTCACCTGAATACATTCTAACACACCTATTGAAATCATTTATATTTTATTTAAAGGTTTTTTGTGATATTATAATGATTGATAAAATTTGTGAGGTGCAATAGTGTTTGAATTAATATCTCGAATACTGAAATATGTTTTCATACTTATTATATATTTATTTATATTTAGAATTATAAGACTTATGTATCTTGATATAAAAACTATGGATAAAAAAAGCTCCTCCCTTGATGGAGCATATTTGAAAGTAGTAAATAGGTTGGATTCTCTTAATTTTAAGATGATGGAATCCTATGTTCTTGGATCTGTGACCACAATTGGCAGATCTATAAGGTCTGATATTCCCATAAAGGATAAGTTTGTAAGTAAAAATCATTTAAGAATCACAGAAGAAGGTGGGGTCTATTTTATTGAAGATTTAAATTCTGCAAATGGGACTTTTTTGAATGGCGAAGAGTTAAATGAGATAGTAGAGCTTAGAGACGGTGATAAAATCGGGGTAGGCTTTATTCAATTTATTTTCGTTGACAATAGGGGGAAAAATGTTCAATCTTATATTTAAAGAAAGGCGACCGCGTGATTTACTGCTAATTTTTGAGATATTGAGCGTTGTATTGCTTTTTTTCTTTAATAATACACATGTGGATAAATACATAGCTATACTTTTTTTTGGTCTGATTTTAATAATATATATATCAAATTTTATTTTAGGCAGAGTGTCAACGGGAGATAATTATATTTTCCTGATCATGTCAATGCTACTTACCATTGGAATAATAACCATATATAGAATAAATCCCAACCTTGGAATTCTTCAATTGGTTTGGGCATTACTGGGTATTTCTCTTTTTTATATTGCTTATTTTGCCTTAAGAGCCTTTAGAAGACTTGAAAAATACGGGGTTTTATATTTTGCGGTATCTGTTTTTTTATTTTTAGCAACAGCGATTTTCGGAACCGATAATGACATGGGAGCTAAAAACTGGATTGTGATTTCCGGATTTTCAATGCAACCTTCAGAAGTCACTAAAATATTGTTGATGTTTTTAATTGCTTCTTATTATTCATACCTTCAGTACAAAATAAAAATCAAAAAACCCTATAAAAACTTTGTTTTGATGGGCGCTGTTTATCTTTTCATAGGAATGCTGTTCATACAAAAGGACTTAGGAACTGCCGTGATATTTTTATCCATATTTACAGGGGTTCAATTCATATATGAAGAAGACTATAAAAGTCTGTTGATAAACTTAGGACTTGTCTTAATAGGAGCTTTTATGGGATATGTGTTGTTTTATCATGTAAGAGTAAGAGTTGACATTTGGCTTGACCCATGGAAGCCTGAAAGGATTTATAATATAGGATCCCAAATTGTTCAGTCTCTTTTTGCAATAGCAGAAGGGGGATTTTTCGGAACGGGAATTGGACTTGGCTATCCGAAGCTTGTACCGGTTGGATATTCAGATTTGATATTTTCAATAATATGCGAGGAAATGGGAATATTTACCGGAATAGGTATAATAATGCTATTTATGCTTTTGACATACAGAGCGATAAAGATCTCAATGGGGCAAGAATATAAATTTTACAGAATACTTGCAATTTGTGTAGCTATACTCTTTGCGGTCCAAACTTTCTTAAATATTGGCGGAGTTATAAAACTTATACCTATGACCGGTATTACTTTGCCTTTTGTTTCCTATGGAGGCTCTTCGATGATTTCAAGTTTTATCGCCCTTGCAATATTACAGGTTACAAGTGAAGATATGTCATACAAGTATGAATGAGGTGTTTAGATGAATTTAAAGGAAAACAAAAAAATACTTGTACTTCTGATATTTTTAATTATTCTTTTTATGGCTTTAATTATATATTTAAGTTACTTCACTATTTTTGAAGCTCAAGACATAGTAGATCATCCTGCTAATAGAAGAGAAAGCCTGAAAATTTCCGAAATAAAAAGAGGCAATATCTATGATAGCGAAGGAGAGTTTCTTGCCTACACAGAAGGTGAAGAGTATAAGTATAAAAGAATTTACACTCACCCGGTAATTTATTCTCATGTCATCGGATACTCCAGTAAAATCAGAGGAAATACAGGCATAGAAGCCTCTTACAACAAATATATATTGGGAAAATCACAACCTGAAATAATGAAGAACATAAGAGCCTTCTTTGAAAGTGATTACGACAGTAAGTTTGGAAACGATATTTATTTGACAACTAATACGGCTATTCAAGGGAAAGTTCGAGAACTCATAAGTGAAACCGGAGAAAAGGGAGCAGCTGTTGTAATGAATCCGAAGACCGGAGAAGTTTTGTCTTTAGTTTCTTATCCTGATTTTAACACTGAAACCATTGAAAGGGATTATGCGGCAATAGTTGAAAAAAACGAAGGAGCCTTTTATAATTCAGCAATGCAAGGTGGCTTTACTCCCGGATCAATTCAAAAAGTAATTTCTACAGCTGCAATAATTGAAAGTGGAGTTGACCAAAATTATGAAGACTTGGGAGAAGAAAGTGCCGGAGGATATCCTATAAGAAATGCAGGAGGTAGAAAATACGGACAAATTGATTTGCAAGATGCCTTTATATTTTCTGTAAATACTTATTTTGCAAGTAAGGCCATGGAAATTGGAAATGAAAAAATGGGCGAAGTAGCTGAAAAGTTTTTATACAACAAATCCATTGACTTCGATTTAAATACACAAAATGTTAAGTTCAACAAATCCACATATAATTATGAAGATTGGGACAAACAGGCTCTCGCAGCGGCAGCAATAGGTCAATCGGATATAAGTGTGACACCTCTTCACATGTGTATGGTAGCTTCTACAATTGCTAACGAGGGCAAAATGATGAAGCCTTACTTGGTATCAAAGGTCACAGAATCAAACGGAACGGAGATATTCACCAATGCGCCTGAGGAACTAATTCAATCGGTAACCCCTGAAACAGCAAATGAAATCAAAAATATGATGATTGAAGCGGTAAGAATAGGCTCCGGGAAATCGGCCGCTTTAAGATCTGTACAAGTGGCGGGTAAGACAGGAACTGCAGAGAGGTCGCAAGAAAAAACTATTAATAACGCGTGGTTTATAGGATTTGCGCCTGCAGAAGATCCACAGATTGCGGTGGCGGTTGTAATTGAAAATGTCGAGTTTTTAGGTGGAGAAATAGCCGCACCGATAGCCAGGGATATAATAAGTTTTTCGCTTCAAGAATTAAGTAAGTAGGTCTTGATATGATTGATAATAATTATGTTTGCGCCATAGTGGCAGCTGCCGGCATGGGAACGAGAATGAAAAACAAAATAAATAAACAGTTTTTAGAAATTGGCGGTTTTCCTATACTTGCGCATACGTTAAAAAAAATTGAATCTTCAAAATATGTAGATTTTATAATAATTTTGATAAAACAAAGCGATATATCCTATGTCGGTTCAATATTGCATAAGTATAAAATCAACCTACCTTTTAAAATAGTATATGGAGGAGAAGAAAGACAGGACTCAGTATATAATGGTTTGATGAATTTGCCGGAGGAGACAAAAATTGTTGTAACACATGATGGAGCAAGGCCGAATGTATCTGTAGAGAAAGTGAATTTGGCAATTGAATCTGTTTTTGAAACAGGAGCATGTACTCTCGCAAACAGAGTTAAGGATACGATAAAAGTTTCTTCAAACGGGAAAACTGTAGACTATACACCCAATAGAGATGAGCTTTGGGCTGTCCAAACACCACAGGTATTTTTTAAAGATATTTTACTTAAAGCATATAAACAAGCCTATGAAGAAAATTATTACGGTACCGATGATTGCTCTTTAGTGGAAAAAACCGGTAGAAAAGTGAAGTTGATATTAAATGATTACAGCAATATAAAGATAACTACACCTGAAGATTTAGTTCTTGCAGAGGCTTTGATAGAGGAGAATAAAAGTGAGAATAGGAATGGGTTATGATGTCCATAAATTAGTTGAAAATAGAAAACTTTATGTAGGAGGAGTAGAAATCGAATTTGAAAAAGGGCTCCTCGGACATTCAGACGCAGATGTATTGATTCATGCCATAATGGACTCTATTTTGGGAGCATTAAACCTTGGGGATATAGGAAAATTGTTTCCCGATACCGATGATAAATACAAAGATATAGATTCGAAAATTTTGCTCGGAGAGGTTTATAAAATAATGGATTATGAAGGCTATGAAATTAATAATATAGATACTGTAATTATTGCTCAAAGGCCAAAGTTTAAAAATTACATAAAGGAAATGAAAGGCGTTATATCTTCAATTTTGCATACGGATGAACAAAATATATCAGTAAAGGCGACGACGACGGAAAAATTGGGTTTTGAAGGAAGAGAAGAGGGCATAGCTGCACAAGCTGTGGTTTTGTTAAAAGAAAGGATTTGATATGAAATTTTTTATTGATACGGCAAATATCGAAGAGATTAAGGAAGTAAATTCATGGGGAGTGTTGGATGGAGTAACAACCAATCCTTCGCTTATAGCTAAAGAAAATAGAGTTTTTGAAGATGTTATTGCAGAAATAACCGAAATAGTCGATGGACCCATATCATCAGAAGTTACTGCAGATTTATGTGATGAAATGGTAGTTCAAGCTAAACAACTTTCAATTATAAATAAAAATGTAATAATAAAAATTCCCATGACTATAGAAGGACTCAAGGCTGTAAAGATTTTATCAAAAGAGGGCATAAAGACCAATGTAACGCTTGTTTTCTCGGTAAATCAAGCTATCCTTGCCGCAAAGGCGGGAGCCGATTATGTAAGTCCTTTTATCGGAAGACTTGATGATATAGGTTTTGATGGGATTGAATTGATAAAGGAACTTGCGCAAATATTTAAAAACTATGCCATAAGGACTGAAATAATCGCAGCAAGTATCAGACATGCAGAACATGTTCATAAGTGTGCCCTATATGGAGCTGATATAGCAACTGTTCCTTATAATGTATTTAAGCAGATGGCAAAACATCCTCTTACAGACTTAGGTATTGAAAGATTTAAGAAAGATTTTGAAGGAGTTAAATCCAAGGGAGGATTTTAAGATGAAAATGAACAGAAACTTAGCATTAAATTTAGCCAGGGTAACGGAGGCTGCAGCATTATCAGCAGGAAAATACCAAGGAAAAGGCGATAAAAATGGGGCGGATAAGGCTGCAGTTGACGCAATGAGAAGAATGTTTGATGTAATTGAGATTGACGGTGTAGTAGTGATAGGAGAAGGCGAAATAGACGAAGCTCCAATGTTGTATATTGGAGAACACATAGGTAAAGATTCCGAGGATTATGACAAGGTCGATATTTCTGTAGATCCTCTTGACGGCACAACATCAATTGCGGAAGGAAAGACAAATGCCATAGCTGTACTTGCAGTATCTCCAAGGGGAACTATGCTTAATGCTCCCGACGTCTATATGGAAAAAATAGCTTGCGGGCCGAGAGCAAAGGGTCAAATAAATCTTGATGACTCGGTAACTGACAATGTCACCAGAGTTGCCAAAGCGTTGGGAAAGGATATTTCAGATATCACGGTGGCTGTATTAGACAGACCCAGACACGAAAAAATAGTAGAAGAAGTTAGAAAAATCGGCGGAAGAATAAAAAAAGTGTCCGATGGAGATATATTAACTGCACTTGAAACCTGTTTTGAAGAATCCGGAGTAGATTTGATGATAGGTATAGGAGGTGCTCCTGAAGGAGTAATAGCTGCCGCTGCTCTTAAGTGTTTAGATGGAGATTTTCAAGGAAGACTTTATCCCACAGATGATGCACAAATGCAAAGATGTAAAGCTCTTAATTCCGATGTTAAAAAAATTTATTATATAGATGATTTGGTAAAAGGAAATGAAGTAATATTTTCAGCTACAGGAGTGACATCAGGTGAAATTTTAGAAGGTGTAAAATATTACAAAAATAACATTGCGACAACTGAGTCTTTGGTATTAAGACTTCCAAGCGGAACAATAAGAAGAATAAAGTCTACGCATAAATTATCTCAAAAGCCGGACTATGCAAAATAAGTCGGTAGGAGGTTACTTTGAAAAGCAAAGCAAAAAAAGAAAATAACAGCGAAATATTAAAAAATAAATCCTTGGATGAATTAAAGGAAATTGCAATATCAATGGGTTTGGATGACCATATTTCCCTAAACAGAGGAGATTATTATAAGTATATAACAGAAGGCAAAGAACCCTTAATAAACAATTATACAGCAGAAGAACTGGAGGAAATGAGTGTTGAAAAATTAAGGGATATTGCAACAAATCACGGTGTTAAACAAAGCTATAAATACAAAAAGATTGAATTGATAAAAAAAATACTTGAATCATCCGGAGATTCTGAAATAGATGAAAACGAAATTCGACTTAAAAACATGAATATGGCTGAATTAAAAGAGGTTGCTGAAAATTTAGGAATAGAAAAACCATATAAATATAAAAAATCCGAACTTATTGAAATGATAAAGGATTATCAAAAGGACGAAGATGTATTTGATAAGTACAATGAAGACGGGGATAATTTAAAAGAAGAAATAAATATAGAAGATTTATCCGACAATGCAACTGAAATAATAGAAGACATGGAAGATATAAATTATGTAGGCGGTATTTTAGACTTGCATCAAGACGGTTACGGATTTTTAAGAATTAATAATTATCTTCCCGGCGAAGGAGATATCTATGTATCACCGTCTCAAATAAGAAGGTTCAGACTCAGAAACGGCGATGAAGTAGTTGGAATAATCAGACCATCAAAGCCAAATGAAAGCTACAACGCTCTTATTTATATAAAATCAGTAAACGGTCAAAATCCGGATAGTTCAAAAAACAGACCACATTTCGAAAAATTGATTCCTCTTTATCCCAGACAAAAGTTAATTTTGGAAAACAATCCTGAAGACCTTGCGACGAGACTTATGGATTTAATTTCACCAATAGGCAAGGGGCAAAGAGGCCTTATTGTCTCTCAACCGAAAAGTGGTAAGACAACTCTTTTAAAGAAAATCGCAAAATCCATTTCAAACAATTATCCTGAAGTGAAATTGATAGTTTTGTTAATAGATGAAAGACCTGAAGAAGTAACGGATATGCAGAGATCTGTAAAGGGAGAAGTAGTTTATTCAACCTTTGACGAACAACCCAAAAATCACACAAGAGTTGCTGAAAATGTTTTGGAGAGAGCGAAAAGATTGGTTGAAAGTGGGCAGGATGTAGTCGTTTTAATGGATTCCTTGACCAGACTTGCAAGAGCTTACAACCTTGTAACACCACCAAGCGGCAAGACTTTATCAGGTGGCTTGGATCCATTATCCTTACACAAGCCTAAAAGATTTTTCGGAGCGGCCAGAAATATAGAAGAAGGCGGTTCTCTTACGATACTTGCGACAGCATTAATAGAAACAGGCTCAAGAATGGATGACATAATTTTTGAAGAATTTAAGGGTACAGGAAATATGGAGGTTCATCTTGATAGAAAGCTTTCAGAAAGAAGGATATTTCCCGCAATTGACATATATAAAAGCGGAACGAGAAAAGAAGAGCTGCTTTTAACAGATGAAGAACTTAATTTTTCTTGGAAGATCAGAAAAGCCATGAATCAAGATATGACCACTGAAGTTACAGAAACTCTTTTGGACAATTTGACAAAGTACAGAGCCAATAAAGAATTTTTAAATGCGATGAAGGATAAATTTAACAAATATGAATGATGAGGTAATAAGAAGTAAAAACAACAGATATTTCAAGTATTTTAAATCCTTGCTCAACAAAAAAAGCAGACAAAGAGAAAATTTATTTTTTGCAGAAGGTTCAAAGGTAATAAGAGAATCTCTTGAATATGAAAAACCGGAGTATCTGGTAATTTCAGAAAATTATACTGACGATGAGGACATTTTAAGAGAAAATTTAAGAACATTTATTTTTTCAGAAAACCTATTTAGAAATCTATGTGATACGGAAAATCCCCAAGGAATTATAGCATATTATAAATTTTTGCATAAAAATTCTTTAAGAGAAATCAATAAAGGAATCTACTTATTTTTTGATGATTTACAAGATCCGGGCAATGTGGGAGCATTGATAAGATCTGCTCTTGCCTTTGAAATAGATGGCATATTCGCTTCAAGAGATACAGTGGAGATATACAACCCTAAACTTATAAGAACTACCATGGCTTCTATTTTTAAAATTCCCATATATATAATTGACGATAAAAGTGAATTGAAGGTTTTAAAAGATAAAAATTTTGAAATACTGATAACGGATTTAGAAGAGGGAGAAGTTCTGTATAATCAAAAGTTTTCAAGTAACACTGTAATTGTATTGGGGAATGAAGCAAGAGGTGTTTCGCGGGAGTTAAAGGATTTTTCAGACAAAAAGGTCTATATTCCCATGTCCAAAAACATCGATTCTCTAAACGTAAATGTTGCAGGGTCAATATTACTTTATGAATTAAACAGACGAAAATATGATAATAGTTGATAAAAAAATTGATGATGAAATTTTAAATAATTTAAAAAATTTAGATGATATATTGTTCACCACGGAGAATAACAACCTTCCAAGCCCTGTTAATACACACCCCGATATGTTGATAAGAGCCTTGGAAGATAATGACTTAATAGTTGATAAAGACAATTACCAATACTACAAGTCATCTCTTTTCGGATATGATGTAATGAAATCAGAAAGCTCATTAAAGGGGAAATATCCAGAAGATATCTCGCTTAATTTTTGCAAATTTAAAAATTACATCATACATAATTTAAAATACACTGACAAAAAAATTTTAAAATATTATAAAGATAGAAATTTTAATTTTATTGATGTAAAACAAGGATACACAAAATGTAATATTGTTGTAGGAAAAAACAGTCTTATAACTTCCGATACAGATATCTACAATAAATTGAATAGAATTTTCAACATACTTTTAATAGAGCATAAACAAATAATTTTAGACGGATATAATTATGGGTTTATTGGCGGTTGTAGTGGCCTGATAAATGGGACTTTGTATTTTACAGGAGATATTAAAAGTCACAGTGACGGGCAAAGAATAAAAGAATTTTTAAAGTTGAATAATGAAAAATATGGAATTTTGTCTAATGGTAATTTAAAAGACTATGGAAGCATTTTACAAATATAGACTACAGATCTTTGAAATTATTTTTTAGAAATATTGAAATATTAAATACATTATGCTAATATACCTTTAGTAATGTTTCTGACGGGAAGAGTAAAGCGGAGAATTTGCACAGAGAAGATACGGTTGGTGAAAGTATTTGAAAAGATCTGTTTGAAGACTGTCCCTGAGAACTTCGGTAATACGAAGCGTATTTTCCGCGTTAAGGAAATTGAGGAATAATTAAGGTGGAACCACGATCTGTCGTCCTTTGGGCGATGGATTTTTTTATTGTGAAACAATAAGGTTTCCAGACACCTGCCAGATGTGAGGCGTTATGGAAGGTGGAGGTTTTATTTTGGAGGATTATATGAAAATTAAATTACCTGACGGGTCTGTCAGAGAATATGATGAGAAAAAAACAGTTAAAGAAATTACAAGAGATATTTCAGAAGGCTTAGAAAGAGCTTCGGTTGGAGCTGTTGTAGATGGAGAAGTCAAAGGAAAACTTGAATATGTAGATGAGGATGCGGATTTTAAGGTTTTAAAATTCGATGATAAAGAAGGAAAGAAAATATTTTGGCATACATCTTCTCATGTTATGGCATATGCAATTCAAAGATTATATCCCAAAACAAAATTTGCAATAGGACCTGCAATAGATAATGGATTTTATTATGATTTGGATTCGGAGCATAAATTCACAGCTGAAGATTTTGAAAAAATTGAAGTGGAAATGAAAAAAATTGTAAAGGAAAATCTTGAAGTTGAACATTTATTTATGCCCAGAGATGAGGCTATTGAATTCTTTAGATCTAAAAATCAAGATTATAAAATTGAGCTAATAGAGGGACTTGAGGATCAAAATATATCTGTTTATAAAATTGGAGAATTTTATGATTTGTGCAAAGGACCTCATCTTGACACCATAAAAAATATTAAAGCATTCAAACTTCTATCAATAGCCGGAGCCTATTGGAGGGGAGACGAAAAGAACAAAATGCTTCAAAGAATATATGCCATATCCTTTGAAAAGAAAAAACAATTGGATGAGTACTTGGAAAGACTTGAAGAAGCGGAAAAAAGAGACCACAGAAAATTGGGTAGGGAATTGGATTTGTTTTCAATGCATGAAGAAGGACCGGGATTTCCATTCTTTCATCCAAAGGGAATGATAATAAGAAATGAACTGCTAAACTGGTGGAGAGGAGTTTTGACAGATAACGGTTATGGAGAAATACTGACACCCATAATCTTAAATGAATCCCTTTGGCATAGGTCAGGACACTGGGATCATTATCAGGACAACATGTATTTTACAAAGATAGATGAAGAAGATTACGCTGTTAAGCCGATGAATTGCCCCGGGTCAACTCTTGTATATTCATCAAACAAACATTCCTACAGAGAACTTCCCATAAGACTTTCAGAGTTTGGGCAAGTGCATAGACATGAATTATCAGGAGCGCTTCACGGGCTGTTCAGAGTAAGGACTTTTACTCAAGACGATGCACATGTATACTGTCTACCTTCACAAATCGAGGAAGAAGTATTTAAAATGATAGATCTTGCAGATTATCTGTATTCGACCTTCGGATTTAAATATGAAATAGAACTTTCTACAAGACCTGAAGACTTTATGGGAGATATTGAAACTTGGAATTTTGCTGAAGAGTCTTTAAAACAAGCTTTGGAAAATAAGGGACTCAACTACAGGATAAATGAGGGAGATGGAGCTTTTTACGGCCCTAAGATAGATTTTCATCTCGAAGATGCCATAGGAAGAACTTGGCAATGCGGAACTATACAGCTTGACTTTCAAATGCCAGAAAATTTCAACTTGACCTATGTAAATGAAGAAGGGGAAAATGCAAGACCTGTAATGTTGCATAGAGCACTTTTAGGATCAGTTGAAAGATTTATGGGAATATTGATTGAACATTTTGCAGGAAAATTCCCTCTATGGATCTCTCCGGTGCAAGTTGAAGTAATTCCCGTATCTGAAAAATTCGGAGATTTTGCAAAGGAACTTACTGATAGACTTTACAAAGCAGGATTGAGAGTTCATTTAGATGACAGAGCGGAAAAAGTCGGTTATAAAATCAGACAAGCTCAGTTAAATAAGGTAAACTACATGTTAGTAGTAGGAGAACAAGAAATTCAGTCCGGCAAGCTCTCAGTTAGAAATAGAAAAGGTGAAGAGACAAAGGATGTTTCTGTAGAAAATTTCATTGAAGACCTGAAGGAAGAAATTAAAAATAAAACTATAAAATAAGAATAATTCAAATGTCAAAAATCTCCTGAATAAGCAGAAACAAACTTAATCAGGAGATTTTTTATGGGTAGAAAATATCAAGATAGAAATTTAAACATATTTTATAAAACATCAAAAACTATAGGACTATTTTTAAAGATTATTTAATTAAATTCTTTCCTTTTTGTTTAGGAATTCCAACACGTAAACTTATAGGCATTGAATCCAAGTCACAGCCTTGGTTGATTTCAACGTGACCATCAATGGAAAGGTATATATCGATGTCGGTATCATCCCAACCATAGGGCTCTCTCATCAGCTTTTGCATATCTTTCATAGCAAGCTCAAGCGATTCCTGATAAGTATCTCTTGCAGCAGTCGTATACCAGCGATTTTCTGTTTCAATTAAAGGTCTTTCCAGCTTAAAGTCTTTAATGACATCTACTGTTACTGTAGCCGCACCTGAACATTCCAAAGCTGCACCGTCTAACTCACCATCACCCATAGCACCGTGTAAATCACCGATTTGAAGGAGAGCTCCCGATACATTTACCGGAAAGTAGAGGGTTGCTCCTTTTTGAATTAATCTGTTATCCATATTGCCACCGTGATCACCGATTCTTCCGCAGCCGATTGCATCTCCCGCAGGGGCTACACCTATAACTCCGATCATCTTGTGAAGCGGAATTTCAAGGTCGTTGAATTTTGCAATTTGTCTTTCTTGGTCGATGGGAATAATTTTTGTTCTGATTTCTGAGTTTTCTTTAAGAGGGCCTACTCCGTAAGTTACGGATATGCCGTAATCCTTTACTTCAACATCATCAACATGAACCACTAATACATCTCCCGGTTCTGCTCCTTCCACATAGACAGGACCTGTTCCCGGGTTGACTTGGTCAAAGTCTATATCACCGATTAAATCCTCAGGACTTTCAAGTTGGCAAGAGAAGCAATCCACAGTGTTAAAGGTGATTTTATCTCCCCTTTGAACAGTTATGACGGGTTTGTGTTCCTTGTCAAAGGAAAATTGGCGATCTTCCGCCTTGATTTCGTAATGTGCCATAAGATTCCTCCTTTATTATATTGAGTTTAATGTATCAGGAAAAAGCATATAAGTCAAAGACAATAAAATCGGTGCGAATTCACATAGATTTAGTTCACATGATATTTAATAAAATCATATAGACAATGGTAGAACCGCCGATGCTGAGTAAAATATTATGCTTCGCTTTATGAAGGACTATGCACAATGTTACGGCGATTATTTCAGGAAAGGGTACAGAGGTGGAAAAATCAGTAAATCTAAGACAATAGACCACTAATATGGCCATTATTGCACCGGGCAATATTTTCCCCAAGTAAGTTATTATCTTCGGTACATTTCCTTCTTTAAAAAATATAAAGGGCAAAGCTCTGGTGAAGAAATTTACCAATGCAGCTATAATTATATCCATAAGCATTAAATTTCACCTTCCTTTTTTCCCTTAAATATCAACAATAAAACAGTGACGGATATTGCGGGAATTATGAATTTATCCGGACCAAAAAAGATTATACAAAGTACAGATAATATGATCCCTGTTGTGTGTGAAAAATAAGATTTTGAATTTTCCATATTTTCCAGCAAAAGAACTATAAATAAAGCTGTCATTGTAAAGTCTATGCCCTGCGTACTAAAGGGCAACATCTGTCCCACTAAGTATCCTATTAATCCGCCCAAAACCCAGTATGAATGGTTTAGGAGACTTATTTGAAAATATGCTTTGTAAATATCTACATTTTTAGGTGGTTTGAGCGAAACCAGTATGGAATAGGTTTCATCAGTAAGAGCGAAAATGCAGTATAATTTTTTTAATTTGTTCATTTTAAATTTTTCAATAAAACTCAGTCCGTAAAAAATTTGCCTAAAGCCCAAAATCAAGGCTATTAGAATTATTGAAAAGATTGAAGTATTCGAAGACATCATTGCCAATAATGCAAATTGCAGACTGCCTGCATAGCAAATAAAGGACATAAACACGGTAGTAAAAAAGCTCAGACCTTCAGTTGCGGCTAAAATTGAATAGGCAAGACTTAAAAAAGCATATCCGAACAGAGTTGGGATGCTTTGCTTGAATGAATATTTTAAAGTGTCCATTATTTTTCTCCTTCCCAAGAGCAACAAATATATGAAATATTACTATATAAACTTTCAAAAATCAATACTATGAGAATTGGAATTAAAATAGGAAAGCTCTTTGAGTTAAAATAAGAGAGAAACTGTCCCGATAACAGTGCTACAATAAAAAATACCGGCTCACCTATTGAGGCGAACCGATATAAAATTCTACGCTATCGGTTATATTTCATTTTGTTTTTTGAGCACATTCTCGGCATATTCCCTTTAGTTCCACAACATGCCCTGTAACTTTAAATCCTGTGTTAAGTTCTACTTCTTTTTCATATTCGGACATCGGGCAGTGGGCGATAGGCATCATATTACCACATATTTCACACACTATGTAGTGCCTGTGGTCCAATCTGTTGAGTTCATAAAAAGTAACACCCTCTATTACAGAAGATCTTCTAATTATATTATTTTCTTCAAGAGTGGAGATAATTCTATAAATTGTGGATAAAGAAGCATTAGAGAACTTATTTAATTGTCTGTATATTTCATCAGCACTAAGGGGAAAGCTTGCAGAATAAAAAATTTGCAAAACCCCAACTCTTCCTTTTGTAACTTTTAGATTTTTACTTTTTAATAATTTTTCCATAGTTATTCTCCTCATCTTATAATTATATAATAAACAAAAGTAATTTGTAATAATATATTTACAAAATAATTTTCAGGGGTATAATTATTAATGGGAATTATTCCCATTAATAATGGAGGTTGGAAATGAAAAAAATAATTAGATTGATATTGTTGGTTTTAACTCTCGGTACTTTGGCTGTAGGTTGTGGCTCAAAAAATCAAAATGAAGAAATACAAAGTGAAAATCGACAACAAACAGAAACAAAGGAAGCTTCATCTGAAGGCGGTTTAAAAATATATGCTACAATGTATCCGGTCTATGATTTTACTCAAAAAATTGCAGGGGATAAAGCTGATGTAAAATTATTAATACCTGTTGGACAAAGTTCACATCACTGGGAACCCGGACAAAAGGAAATGAAAGAACTTCAGGAAGCAGATATGTTAGTATATAATGGAGCCGGTCTTGAGGGATGGGTAGACAAGGTATTGTCATCTATTGATACAGATATAATATCAGTTGATTCAAGTAAGGACGTAAATTTGATTCCATCTACTCATACTCATGAAAATGAAGAAGTTCATGATCATGAAGAAACTGCAGAAGACCATAATCATGAAGAGGAACATGAACATGGAGCCTATGATCCACATATCTGGCTTGATCCCAAAAATGCGGTAATTCAAATCGAAAATATAGCAAATGCGTTAATTATCGCTGATCCTGAAAATGCGGACTTTTACAGAGCAAATTTAGACAAGTATAGAGAGGAATTTATGAAGATTGACACCATGTATCAAGAACAACTTTCCTCACCGGCTAAGGATACCATTGTAGTTTCCCATGAGGCCTATGGATATATTTGTCATGAATACGGATTGAACCAAGTTGGAATTGAGGGTATTTTTGCTGAAGGAGAACCTGATGCAAAAACCATGGCTCAAATTATAGATTATGTTAAAAATCAAAACATAACCACCATATTTACTGAAGAATTAATTGACACTAAAACAGCAGATGCCATATCTGCCGAAACAGGAGCAAAGACAGTTTATTTGAATCCTCTTGAGGGATTATCCCAAGAAGAAATAAATTCAGGAGAGGATTATATATCAGTTATGAAGTCCAATTTAGAGAAATTAGTTGAGGCTTTAAGTTAGTGGAAGATATATTTTTAAAAATTGAAGATTTAAACTTTGCCTATACAAAGGAATTAATTTTAAAAAATATAAACTTAGTTTTATACAGGGGAGATTTTGTTGCGATTATCGGCTCCAACGGCTCCGGCAAATCCACGTTAATAAAGATTTTAACAGGTCAACTTAAAAAAAATAGCGGAACAATAAAATTTTATGATGAAAATGTAAAAATAGGTTACGTTCCGCAGCTTGAGATGAGCAGTTCTCTAAATTTTCCAATTAAAGTATATGAACTTGTATCTCTTTCCCTTTATGAAGAATTAAAAGGATTTAAGAAGATAGATTCCGCGATAGAAGAGAAGATTTTCAATGCACTTTTTCAAGTAGGGATGGAAGACTTCTATAATAGTCTGTATTCCCAACTATCCGGAGGGCAAAGACAAAGAGCTCTTATAGCCAAAGCCTTGGTTGCAAATCCGAATTTTTTGCTGTTGGATGAACCGACCAACGGAGTTGACCATGAAAGTAAAATAAATATCTACAAACTCCTTAATCACTTGTCCCATGAACATAAAATTACGATTTTGATGATAACTCATGAAATAGAAGATGCAAAAGAGTATTTAATGGATATATATAAACTGCAAAATTCTCAATTGGAGAGGTGTGTATTATGAATATTTTTGAATATTCATACATGGTTAAAGCTTTAATAATCGGGTTTATGTTATCGGTAATTATACCTTTTATGGGGGTAGTTGTAGTAAATAAAAAAATCTCCTTAGTGGGAGATGCTTTATCACATGTTTCTTTGGCCGGCATTATGCTTGGACTTATCACAGGAATAACACCTATGTATACAGCGGTTTTAATCTGCGTGCTTGCCGCCTTGACCTTAGAGTATATACGAAGAAAATTTCCGGGATATCAAGAAATTTCAACTGCTATAATCATGTCCGGAGGTATCGGATTTGCCTCAGTATTATCCGGATTTGTAAAGACGGCTGCAAATTTCGAGTCTTATCTATTTGGAAGTATAGTCGCCATAGCTGATGGTGAGTTTTATGTGATAATTACAATATCCATAGCGGTATTTATAACTTTTATTTACTACTACAGGGACCTTATGCACATATCCTTTGATGAAACAGGAGCAAGACTTGCAGGGATAAAAGTTGAAAGGGTAAACAGCATATTCATGGTGTTAATCGCCGTAACTATATCCGCATCTGCAAGAACTGTAGGTATATTGATAATTTCATCTTTAATGGTAATACCGGTTGCCTGTGCAATGAAATTTAAGCAAGGGTATTTTAGAACCATAGTCCTTTCCTCTCTATTCGGTATTTTCTTTACAATGAGCGGGCTTATAATCTCATTCTATATCGGATTAAAACCCGGAGGAAGCATTGTGTTAATAGGAGTTGCCACTTTGTTAACAGTTCTTCTTGTCAGGAAGGAGTAAAAAATGTTTGATGACTATATGGAAATAATCACTGTGGGGTTTCTGATGTTGGCAACTGCATTCTGTAGAAAATATAGAAGGTCAACCGGAATTTTAAAATACCTTTTAAAATTCATGGCTGTATCTGCAATCATTATTTTAATTGTCGTATCTGTTTTAATAATTTTTGCGACTTATGGATACTTTGTCGATAAAAACTATGAAATAGCAATCATGCTTGCAATAACCGGACTGTTATTTATTCCGTCTGCAATATTATTAATAAAGAATTTCATAAAAGATATAAAAAATTAAGTCGATGCTCATGCACCGGCTTTTTAAATACCTAAAAAACATAACATATGCTAAAATATAGTTAATAAAGTCCTTTGGAGGTATTTATGGATTATAAAGAAAAAATGGATAATTGGCTAAGATCAAAGGTCATCTCTGAAAAATATAAAGATGAAATAAGAAAAATAGATGATGAAGAAGAATTAAAGGACAGATTTTATAAGGAACTTGAATTCGGAACGGCAGGTCTTAGAGGAATAATAGGTGCCGGCACAAATAGGATGAATGAATTTGTAGTTGCAAAGATAGCCCAAGCTATTTCCAACGTCATATTAAAATTTGAAAAGGGAAGAGAAAATGGCGTTGTTATTTCTCGAGATACGAGATATCTTTCAGAAGAGTTCACAAAAATTTCAGCGCAAATCTTTGCTGCAAATGGAATAAAAACCTATGTCTTTGATGATGTAAGACCGACACCGATGTTGTCCTATGCAGTTAGATATTTAAATACAATATCCGGAGTAATGGTAACTGCATCTCATAATCCGAAGGATTACAACGGATATAAAGTATATTGGGAAAAAGGCTCTCAAATTTTAGATGATATTGCAGATAAAATATCTTCTGAAAATAAAAAATTAAGCTTTGATGATATTAAAATTAAAGATTATGAAGAAGCTATAGCAGAGGGGGAAATCGTAATTCTAAGCCCCGAAATTGACAAAAGCTACTATGAAAAAACTCTTGCTCTATCCCTTGAAGATGATATTGACAAGAAGATCAACATTCTCTATACACCACTAAATGGAACGGGAAACAAACCGGTAAGACATGTATTTAAACAAAGAGGATTTAATAATGTCCAACTGGTAGATGAACAGATAAATCCGGATCCTGAATTTAAAACAGTACCTTATCCGAATCCGGAAGATCCGGCGGCCTTCAATTTGTCCCTTAAATATGCAAAGAAATATAATTCAGATTTAATTATAGCTACAGACCCGGACTGCGACAGAGTTTCTTTAATGTGCAAATCGGAAGAAGATAGGTATGTAGGCTTTAACGGAAATCAAATCGGAGCCATGATGATTTACTACATACTGGACAGATTAAAGGCAAAAAATCAAATACCCGAAAGGGGAGCAATTGTAAAATCTTTGGTAACAGGAGATTTAGGTGAAAAAATTGCAAAAAGTTATGGAGTGGATGTTTATGAAACTTTAACGGGATTTAAAAATATTTGTTCATTGCCAAATAAATGGGACGAAACAGGACAACATAAGTTTATTTTTGGGTATGAAGAGTCTATCGGATATGTCTACGGAGATCATGTAAGGGATAAAGATGCAGTGGTAAGTTCAATGATAATTGCAGAGATGGCTGCTTATTATAAAAAAAGAGGGAAAAAGCTCACCGATATTCTCGAAGAGATATTTACTGAATACGGGTATCATGCTGAAAAAGTTTCGAGTTTGAGTTTTGAAGGAATAGAAGGAAGCAAAAGAATAAAGCGTATAATGGAACATTTTAGAGATACTGAGTACAAAAGCTTTTGTTCACTGGAGATTAAGGATAAAATAGATTATGAAAAGGGATATAAAGATATAGCACCATCAAATTTGTTGATATATCACTTAAAGGATGGATCGTGGTTTGCCCTTAGACCTTCGGGTACAGAACCCAAAGTAAAATTGTACGTGTATGTTGTCGATAAATTAAAAGAGAAAGCAGATGCTAAACTCAAGAATTTAAGTGAAGAGATTATAATGAAAATGAATTCTATAAATTAAGGAGGTAGCTATGATACTTTTATGTGATTTTAATCCAAAGATAATAAGAAGTTATAAATCGGTTAATTTTATTAAAAATACTTCAAATACATTTACGGAAAACAGAGTTTATCCCTCTGGGCATGGTATAGACATGCTGGCCTTCTTAAAAAAAATAGGAGCAAATCCGGAGTTGATCACTTATATTGGCGGAATAAACGGAAAGATAATAGAATCGGAATTAAAAGATTTAAAGGCAAAATATGATTATGTTTCCATCAAGGACAATAATGAAGAAAGAGTTCTGATAAAATCCGTCAATTTAAAAACTACACTGGATAGCAAAAAAGTAAGGAAGACTATTGAAGATGAAGAAAACTTTTATGCGCTTTATACAAAAAAAATAGATAACAAAGATATAGTTGCATTTTCCACCTATGATGAAGAAGCGGAAAATGTAAGTTATAGATCCTATATCGATCAATGCTATAAAAAAGGTATAAAAGTAGCGGTAAATGTAGATGATATCGAAAAAATAAAAGAATCAAAACCCTACTTGCTCATAATAGAAAAAGAAACTTTGGAAAATTATACAAACTTATTGATAAAAACTCAAGAAGAGGTATCTAAGGCATCAAATGTATTCTTAAAAGAAGGAATAGGTTCAATAATAGTAAATTCACCCAAGGGAAGTATTTATGTGAATAAAAATATAAATTACAGAGTTGATTTCAGAAAATTGGGAAAAGAAATAAACAAGAGCAGTTCGGATTTAATGCTTGGAGCATTCTGCTTTGCAGTTGAAAGAAATTATAACTTGGAAACAACCTTAAAAATAGCTGTAGCGGCATATGTGATTGAAAATTATGTTCGATTCAGAGATATAACTATGGCGGATTTAAAGGGATTGATGAATGAAATAGAACTGTTGAAATTTTAGGGGGTAGTATGAAAAATTTTAAATTAAATAGAGATAATGTGATATTTTTGTTTGTGGATATACAGGAGAAACTTTTAAAGGCAATAGATAATTGGGAAAGTGTATTGAAGTATTCAAAAATTCTTGCGGAGATGGCAGATATCATGAATATAGATAAAATTGTGACAGTACAATATTCAAAGGGATTGGGGCATACAGAGGAAGGTTTACAGAAAATATTAAAGGCGGAAGAAATAGATAAAAAGACGTTCAGTTGTCTGTTAAACGAAGAATTCAAAGAAAAACTTAAAGAAAAGAATAAAAAACAAGTAGTTCTATCGGGAACAGAGGCCCACATCTGTGTACTGCTGACAGCCAGAGATTTAATAGCTGAAGGCTATGAAGTGTTTGTAGCGGCAGATGCCATAGGCTCAAGATCAAAATTCAATTATGAAAATGGACTTGATTTATTGAGGGATATGGGATGTGTTGTAACCAATACGGAATCAATAATGTTTGATTTAAACTCAATATCGGGAACGGAAGAGTTTAAAAAAGTTCAAAAATTAATAAAGTAATTTATACCGCTCATTGAGAGCGGTTTTTAATTATATAATAAAGTGTAAATGAAAACATTATTCAATTTATAAAGCCCTTGATTGTGGCTATGATAATACTGCTGTGCTATAATTAATTCAGGTGATTTAATGAAAATAGTTCATATGGCGGATGTGCATTTAGGTAGATTTTATAAAGGGAAGCTAACCATGGATCTCGCATCGAAAAGAAGAGAAGAGCTTTGGCAAACCTTTGAAAAGAATATAAAATACATTAGAGACAATGGAGTGGATGTCTTACTTTTATGTGGAGATATATACGAAAGAGAGCACTTTACTTCATCTGATATGGATAGATTCACTTTTTTACTCAATACTTTAAAAGAAACGGAAGTTTTTATTATTGCGGGTAATCACGATTATATTGATTCTAATTCATTGATTTTAAATTGCAATTTTAATAAAAATATTCATTTATTTGTGGAAGAAGACCATTTTCAAATAAATGATTTAAATTTAAGGGTTTATGGATTTTCATGGGACAAAGGTTTTGATTTTTCAAAGGATTTAAAATTCGAATTAGATTCTGATTTTATTAATATATTGATGCTACACGGAAGCACTCTTTCAAAAGAACATTTTTATTTGGACAAAAATGTATTAAATTCTTTAGAGTTCGACTATATTGCTTTAGGACATATTCACATCAGACAAAAAATTACAGACAGAGCTTATTATTCGGGATCCCCTGAACCGGTCAGCTTTAAAGACATGGGAGATCACGGTTTTATTGAGATAGAATTAAAGGATGAATTAAGCGTTGCCTTTAAAGGAGAGTCTTTGAGAAACTATATTAAGCACGAAGTATATATCAATCCGTCCATGGACTTATATGAAGTAAAGGAAATTATAGAAGATAAATTGAAATATTGTCAAAATGATTTTAACAGAATTATTTTAAAGGGAAGATACGATGATATAGACTATTTAGTTTCTTTTTTAGAAAAGAATTTAAATTATTTTTATTTTGAAATAGAAAACAATCTAAAAGTTTCCTACGATATTGAAGAATTGTTGATGAAAAACAAGGATAACATTTTAGGTAGATTTATAGAATGTTCAAAGGACGATGAAAAAGTTCTTGAATATGGCATAAGGGCATTATTGGAGGCAAAAAATGAAAATTGAAAAGTTGGATTTAATTGCCTTTGGGAAATTCAAAGATTTTCATATAAACTTAGAGGAAGGTATAAATGTCATAAAAGGAAACAACGAAAGCGGCAAATCAACTATTTCGGCCTTTATCAGAGGTATATTCTACGGTTTTGTGAAGGACTCACTTAAGAAAAGAAGCTATGAGAACGACAAGTTTAAGTACAAACCCTGGATACATGAAGAATACAGAGGCTATATTATTCTTGAGTATAAGAACGAAACATACAGAGTAGAAAGAGATTTTGAGAATTCAGAAATCAGTTTGACAAATTTAACTAAATCATATGATCTTTCAAAAGATGAAAGATTATTTAAATATTCAAAAGTTGCTCAGCCGGGAGCATTGTTTTTCGATGTAAACAGTCGTGTTTTTTCAAATACCTTCTATATAGGTCAATTGGAATCGGAAGTGGCTCAGGGAAGCTATGAAAGCTTAAAGGAGAAATTTGAAAATTTTTTAACGACTGAAGATGAAAAATTTGATGGAAGAAAATCAGTTGAAATATTAAGGGAAAAACTCGCTCAACTGGGCAAAGAAAACAAAAAAAACAGTGAGATCGGAGAAATTTATTCAAGACTTGAAAAAACCAATGAATATATATTGGGGTATGCGGGAATAGAAAAGGATTTAAGCGGTATAAAAAAACAACTAAAAGAGATAGAAGAAAAAATAGTTTATGCAAAGAATAGAAACCTATTGATTTCAAAGGTTGAAGATCAAAGAAAATACGACAAAATAACAGGATATCAAGAAAAAATAAAAGAGTTGGAATCAGAAATAGACGAAGATTGCACCATTGATTATGAAACCTATGAAAAATTGACAGATTTAGAAAAGAGATATTATTTTCTTGAGAATAAATTTAAGGAGATAATGGAAAAAATCGATAAAGATATTGAAGAACCAAACAATGAAACATTGCAGGAATACAGAGATGACTTAATAGGCATAAGGACTTTAAACAACAGAATAAGCGAATTGAATTCTAAAAACTATTCAAAGGAAATGAACTTTTTACTTGATGAAATAAACAGCAATAAAATTGTTTCCAACAAATATTTTTTCGTTGTGTCAATATCTTTATTAATAACGGCAACAATTTTGATGTTTTCTTTGATAAATAAAAAATATATTTTCATTGTACTCATTCCTTTTATATTGACTTATGCTTATTTGAGAGTGCAGAAATTCAGGATATCAAAGGATTATGTCAACAGATTAAATATTAAATTAAAAGACTACAAACAAAAGTCTTACGATAAAACAGTAGAAAAGAAAAAAATCGATAAGGATTTTGATGAACTTTTTGATAAATATGAAGTGAAAATGCCTGACTTAAAATTAAGCAAGGATGAGACTATTCAAAAAAGATATGCCGTCCTTCAAGATAAATTGGAACATCTCATAAATTTGGAAAACGAAGACAGTTTTAAATACAATTTAAAAAAAGAAGAATTGAAAGTCAATGAAATTAAGCTGGAAAATATAAAATCTGAAATGCGGAAAATTGGAAAAATTGTGAAGGAAATCTGCTTAAAACACAACACAGACAGTATTGAAGATTTTAAGGACAAGTTTAACAATGGTATTATCCAAAGCTCTAAAAATTCTGAGATTAAAATCCTCACAAATAATATCGAAAATTTGCTTGGAAGCAGGAAACAAGAGTCTTTAAATCACAATATAGACTTAGAGAAAATAGAAATTGAAGAGAATATTTTAAATATTAATTCTTTGGAAATTGAAAGAGTAAAAATAAAACAGAATTTAATAAATGTCGAGAATAAATACAAGGAATATTTAGAATTATTAGATGAAAAAAAATACCTGTCATCTAAAATTGAAGAGCTTAATGAAAAGAAAGAACACCTTGAAAAAGCGGCGGAAATAATAGAAAAACTCTTAGAAAAAAATGCAGAAGAGCTTTTACCTAAAATTATAGATAAAGTTGAATTTTATCTATCCAAGATAACTAAGCAAAAGTACGGAAAAGTTATAATCGATGACAAATTCAACATAAGTATTTACGATAAGAGTAAAAAAAATTTTGTTAAATTGGAAAGTTTGAGCAATGGAACTGTGGATCAAGTGTATTTTTCCTTCAGACTATCTGTAACTGATTATATATTTGAAGAAGTTCCGTTGATACTTGATGATCATTTCCTTCAATATGATGATCTTAGGATGGAAAATATTTTAGACTACTTATCTGAAGAAAAAAGACAGATTATTATTTTTACTGCCACAGATAGAGAAACTAAGGCGTTGAAAAAATTAAATAAAAAATATAACTTAATTGAAATGGAGTAGGCATGATTTGGGCAATAGGAGATTTGCATTTTGATCCTGTAGGGGATAAACCCATGGATATTTTTGGAATAAATTGGATAATGCATAAAGAAAAAATTATTTCCCATTGGAAAGAGGTAGTTGCTGAAGAGGATTTGGTATTATTGGTGGGAGATATAAGTTGGGGATTAAAACTTAAGGACAGTATAGTTGATTTAGAAGAGATAGATTTTCTGCCGGGTAAGAAAATCATTTCAAAGGGCAATCACGATTACTGGTGGAGTTCCATGAATAAAATGGATGAAATAGGACTTAAGACCATAAAATTTTTAAACAATAACAGCTATATATATGACGATATTGCCATATTCGGCACAAGGGGTTGGATTTCAAAAGACACCCCCGGTTTTACCGAAAAGGATGGGAGAATTTTTGAAAGGGAATTGAACAGATTAAAAAATTCTCACGACAGCATAACTTCATGCTCAAAAAAAATAGCTATGATCCATTATCCACCCTTTGATCAGTCCGGAGATCTGAATGAATTTTCAAATTTTTTTAGTGAAGTAAGTACAGATTTATGCATTTACGGTCATTTACACGGAGATGGGCATAAATTTGTGATAGAGGGGGAATTTAAAAATGTAAATTACAGATGTGTAGCATCTGATTATGTAGATTTTAAATTACAGGAGGTAACAGTTTAATGGAAATTGAAAAAGAAGTTAAAATTTTGGGCATAGATGTAGTTGAAGTGGAAAAAAACCTGATAAAATTGGGAGCAAAATTAATTTCAAAGGAAGATCAGGAGAATATAAGGGTCGATTCATCTGAAAATCCAATAGAACCCAAAGCTCAAGGATATTTGAGAATACGAACTGTAGAGGATAAAATCACGGGCAAAAGTGAAATGTATTTTACCTTTAAAAAGCATATTACTGATATTGAAATAAGAAAAAATATTGAATACACAACTAAGATTGAAAACAAAGAAGAATTGATAAAGATATTAAAAGTAATGGGATACAATATTTTTGATGTGGGATATAAAAAAAGGACGTCCTACGAATTGGAAAGCATGAGATTTGACATAGATACATGGGATGTTAATACTTATCCAGATCCCTTTCTTGAAATAGAATTCGATAATGAAAAACACTTATATGATATACTAAATAAATTAAATATTGATAAAAGTAAAATTTCTACTAAATCCATTGCAGAACTTAAAAATTTTTATAAAAACAGTATGACATATTGAATTATTATGCTATAATAGTTTTGATAATAAAGGAGGATTTATGGCTGGATATACTTATATTAAATGGTTTAATGAAATTTCTAAAGAAGATGTCAGTATTGTAGGTGGAAAAGGAGCCAATTTAGGCGAACTTACAAAAATGAATTTACCTGTTCCGCCGGGATTTTGTGTTACATCTGAAGCTTACAATAAGTTTATTGAATATGCTTCATTAGATGATACGGTAAAGTTTTTAATGTCTTCCGTGGATGTGGAAGATGTAGATTCACTTTTTGAAGCATCTAAGGCGATTCAAGATAAAATAATCGAAAGCGATTTTTATCCGCAATTAGAAAGTGAAATAAAAGAAGCCTATAAAGAATTTTCTGCAAATATAGGAGTTGTCGATCCTGAGGTAGCTGTAAGATCTTCGGCAACTGCGGAAGATTTGCCTGATGCATCCTTTGCAGGTCAACAAGATACTTATCTTCACATCAGAGGCGAAGAAGAACTGTTAAAGCATGTCAGAAAGTGTTTTGCTTCACTTTGGACATCAAGAGCAATATACTACAGAGAAAAACAAGATTTTGATCATTTTGATGTTGCCTTGTCGGTTGTAATTCAAAAAATGGTCAATTCTGAAAAGTCCGGGGTAATGTTCACAGCAAATCCTGTAAATGGAAATAAAGATGAAATGATGATAAATGCAAGTTGGGGATTAGGTGAAGCGGTAGTATCGGGAATCGTAACTCCTGATGAATATATAATAAATAAAAAAACTAAAGAAATAGTGGAAAAAAACATATCTACAAAAAACTACATGGTAATAAAAAACAAGAGCGGAATAGGAACCGAACAAGTACTTGTTAAAGATTACTTAGGAGAAGAATATGTAGCTGGAGAATGTTTGACCGAAAAGGAAATTAAAGGCCTAATTGAACGTGGGCTTAAAGTCGAAGAATTATACGGAAGTGTTCAGGATACTGAGTGGGGATTTGATAAAGATACTAAGGAATTTTACTTCTTACAATCAAGACCTATTACAACCTTAAAAGATGGAGAGGAAGAAATGGAAGAAAAAGAACTTAAAAAAGAAGTATTAAAAATGCTTGTAAAAGGCTTACCGGCATCTCCGGGAATCGGAAGAGGAAAAGTAAAGCTGATTAAAGATATTTCTGAAATAAATCTCGTAGAAGATGGCGACATACTTGTAACTGAAATGACTAATCCGGATATGGTTCCAGCAATGAGAAAAGCGGCTGGAGTTGTAACAGATGAAGGTGGAAGAACTTGCCACGCTGCAATAGTATCGAGAGAACTTCAAATTCCATGTATAGTTGGTTCAAAAAATGCTACAAAAGTATTAAAGACAGGAGATACGGTAACCGTCGATGCAACAAGGGGAATCGTGTATGAAGGTGACGTATTAAAAGAAGAAAAGAAAGAAAAAAAAGCAGGAGAGGGTTCAATAACCGTTGGAGAAGATTTAACTGCAGCCATAAGAAATTTAGTTGCTCCTGTAACAGCTACTAAAATTTACATGAATTTAGGAGAACCTGAATTAATTGAAAGATATAAGGATCTTCCCTTTGACGGAATAGGTTTGATGAGAACCGAGTTTATATTTACAAATATGATAGGAGCACATCCTATGTATCTTGTTAAAAATAATCAAGGTGACTTCATGATAGAAAAACTTGCGGAAGGAATATCTAAGGTAGCTCAAGCGATTTATCCGAGAAATATAGTTGTAAGAATGTCCGACTTCAGAACTAACGAATTCAGAGGATTAAAGGGCGGAGACGAAGTAGAACCCATTGAAGCAAACCCGATGATAGGCTGGAGAGGCGTATCGAGATATATATCTCCTGAATACGAAGAAGGATTTAGACTTGAATGCAGAGCCATGAAGAAAGTCAGAGAAGAATACGGATTAGACAATGTAATTGCCATGCTTCCCTTTGTCAGAACTATAGAGGAACTCGTTGAAGTTAAAGAGATTATGGCCAGCGAAGGTTTAAAACAAAACAAAAACTTTAAAATTTGGATAATGGCGGAAGTTCCTTCGGTAGTTTTCCAAGCGGAAGAATTTGCAGAACTTGTTGACGGATTCTCCATAGGCTCAAACGATCTTACACAACTTGTAATGGGTGCAGATAGAGACTCGGGAATTTTAAATAATATGGGATATTTCGATGAAAGAAACGAACCTGTAAAAAGAGCTCTTAAAATTTTAATTGAAGCTTGTAATAAAAAAGGAAAAACATGTTCAATTTGTGGACAAGGTCCAAGCCAATATCCTGAACTTGCAGAATATTTAGTTGAATGTGGAGTTACATCCATTAGTGTAAATCCCGATACTGTTGAATACACAAGAAGACTTATAGCTTCAGTAGAACAAAAAATGATACTTAGAAGCTTAAGAGAAAACAGATAAGATAAATATATAGAGGACGATGTTTTCATCGTCCCCTACAATTTTCATATATTAATATATGTTGAAAATGCTGTCTATAAAATTTAAACTCACCATGAAAAAATACGGGGCTGTAAAGATTGATAAGTATAGGGAGAGTTTATGAATTTCGTCCTTTGTTAAATCAGTTTTATTAAAGGAAAATTTTTTGTTAAATAAGTATATCAGCACAGCTGCAAAAAGTATAGTGATTGCCACTACTGCGAAGCTGTAGATGCTTTTTGTCGGCTCGTAAAATACCCCATCAAATAAATTATTTTGTAAATTTCCCGGCAGGATCATAGCCACGGCAAACAGTGCAATCCCCGATAGAATATCGCTTAAGAATCCCAAAAATACTACTTTGATTATAGATTTTTTATAGTTTTTTTTGATTTCTTGAATTTTTAATTTTTTCATTCCCAATAGTATTACAATGGAGTCAATTATGAAATTTGCCGGTATTGTGAATATCCAAACCGGTGGCAAAGCGATTAAAAACCAGATGGGAAATATTATATTGTAGAGTTTATAGTTTTTTTTCTTCGGTTGTTGTCTCATTATCTTCATTTTCACTTGTGTAATCTTTTACAATCTCCTCTATGTCTTTATTTATTATATTTGAATTATCCTTTTCAAATTTCTCTTCTTTTAAATCCTTTAAAAATGTTTCCATAGTGATTTTTTCTTCATAGTAAAGTTTTTTAATTATTTCATCAATATCCGGGACATTTTTTCTGACCAATTCCGATCTGATATTATTCAATATATTTATTTTTTCTTCGTTATAATTATCAAGGAACTTTTCAAGATCATCCTTTACGATATTAGTTAAAGTGGGGTTTAATTTAAAACCTTGAAATCCTAAAGTTATTGAGTTTTTGCTTACTATATTGTCAATTATCAAATTCGAATTTGATAATATATCGCATCTTTGATAGGGTATTTTAGATTTTTTTGCCCTCTCTTCAAAGGCGGAGTTAAGATCAAAATCGTTTGTAGCTATAATCAGGTAGTCATAACTGAAAAATATAAAATCCTTTGTCAACTTTTCTTCTTTAGTTAAAAATCTGTCAGGATATTGTTTTTCCAATTCTACAATTCTTTCTACAAAACTATCGGCTATCACATAGATTTTAAATTCTGTTTTTATCAATTGCTCTATTTTTGAAAGCGCAAGCAATCCTCCTCCCAACACTAATGCGTTTTTTCCCTTAGTATCATAACTGACAGGTAAGTACCTCATAATATTCCTCCTCATATTTAAATATTAATACATCAATATTTTATTAAAATGTTTTTAACTTATTCAAATCAATATTATTATTTTTTATGTTTATAGTTTCAAAATTTGTATATGTTACCAAGCCGGGGATTTTTGACGGGTGTCTTTTTACAAATTTTCTTTTACAATAATCTACAGCTATATTGTCTGAATTTTTAACGGAACTGTTTATGGCAGCTATTGTTGCTGCAATTTCAATACTTTGTTCTGAAAATTCGAAATTGTCATTTTTCAATATAACATGACTTCCGGCCGCCTCTTTTACATGAAACCATAAGTCTTCTTTATTGGCATACTTAAGTGTTAAGTAGTCGTTTTGTTTGTTGTTTTTTCCGCATAAAATTATATCTTTATCAGGTGTTGTATATTTCAAAAAATTCAGCTTCGGTTTTTTGTTTTTCTTTGCAGTATATCTCTTAATATACCCCATTTCGAACAGCTCTTGCTTTATTTCATCTATGTCGTCTTCATTGTCGCTCAGTTCCACGTTAAGTTGCTGATTTTGCAAATATTCTATATTTGTCTTTGTTTTTTCAATTTCCTTTTTGAGTATTTTTTCAGCATTTTTAAGTTTTGAATACTTTTTGTAATACCTGTCGGCATTTTCGTGAGCAGATAGTTTTTCATCGAGAGGTACAGAGATAATATTCATGTTGTCATAAAAATTTTCAAGTTCTATTGAGGATACATTTTTATCTATTTTGTAGTAATTTGATGAGATCAAGTCTGCATATGTTTTGTAAATATCTCGATCTAAGGCTTCATTTAACTCGTCTGCTTGCTTATTTAATTTTTTAGTTTCTTTATCAATATTGTGTTTAATAACTTTTTTTATGCTGGAGGATTTATCCATTACCAACTGGTTGTTTTCCTTTGTGCTGTAGAAATATTCCAACATTTCAGACATGTTGTCAAAATATTTTTTGTCTTTATCATCTATGTACCCAAGATCAATTGAATAAAAATCCTTTAATTTATTATCTTTATATATCAATATAGGTTGGAATTTGCCTTCTCTAAATAGGCTCATCACTTCATCAAAGGAATTTTGAAGGCGCATTAATTCTTCATCGCTTAAAGTATTGTAAATTCTATCTTCATCAAGCATAGCTCGAAAACAAATTTCTCTTATGCTCAGTTTACTCAAACCTGTAAAGTTAGCTATAAGATTATTTTTTATGTTTTTTGATGGATTTAGTTTGTCTTTGTTGTCAAAAAAACTTTTTTGAATCAATGGATTTTCAGCCTTTGAAATTGAATCCACCTCATAGACAAGAGCGGGCAGTATCTGTCTAACTCTACTCATGGATGAATTGACGCGCTTTATTGAATCATATATCTTATGATTTTGTGCATCGGTCAAGATTATATTTGAATGTTTGCCCATTATTTCTATAAATAAAGACTTCAATAGGGGATCTGAAAATTCATTTCTTGATAGGACATCTATTTTCATAATTCTGTCCATTTTGTACTGTTCTATATTTTCAATCCTGAAACCTTCCAAATGTTTTCGCAAAAGCATACAAAAGGCGGGAGGACTTTGAGGATTGTTAAAAGATTCTTCAGTTAAGTAGACCCTGGGCGCATTGCTTGATGCAGATAACAAGAGTTTGTATTTATTCGACCCATTTCGCAAGTTCATAATTATATCAAAATCGTTTATTTGATAAATCTTGTCTATTCTTGCTCCTATGAGCTTGTTTTTTAAATCGTCAATTATACATTTGAGCACTGAACCGTCAAATGCCATTTCATCACCTACTTGAGTAAATTATACCATATGAAGCACATTTTGAATTTCGTGACGTGTTATAATTTAAGAAAGTTTTAATAATTTCTAAATTAATTTGTTAAATATAATTGATATTATAATCTTGGGGGATAGATATGGATAAATATAAAATACTTGTTGCGGAAGATGATAAAGCTATCAGAGAGTCCATTGGGATATATTTGAAAAATTCAAATTATGATGTCGCATATGCAGAGAATGGAGAAGAAGCGCTGGAAGTTTTTAAAAAAGAAAAAATAGATCTTGTGATAATGGACTTGATGATGCCTAAGCTAAGTGGAGAAGAGGCGATACTCAGGCTTAGAGAAATAAGTTATGTACCGATCATAATATTGTCTGCAAAATCTGAAGATTATGACAAGGTGATAGGACTCAATATAGGAGCGGATGACTACATAACCAAACCCTTTAACCCGCTTGAATTGATGGCGAGAGTGAACTCCAACATAAGAAGGCTGTTTAAATACCAAAATGTGCAATCTGAAGATGAAAAATATATAGAAATAGGAAATATAAAACTCAACACAATGGAAAAAGCCGCCTATGTCGATGGCAAAGATGTAAAATTAACATCAATTGAATATAAAATACTGGAGCTTTTGATGAAAAATGTAAACAGAGTGTTTTCCATTGAAGAAATCTACGAACTTGTGTGGAATGAGCCTGCCATTGAAGCTAAAACCGTCACAGTTCACATAAGAAGAATAAGAGAAAAAATAGAAATAGATCCTAAAAAACCCATGTATTTAAAAGTTGCGTGGGGATTGGGATACAAATTCATAGATCCCTATAGGAGGAATTAAAATGGAACAAAGTAAAGACATAAGATATAATACAAAATTAATTTGGACTACAATATTTTTAATATCATTAATAGCAACATTAATCACAACATTTATCACTAAAAATAAAGAAATATCAAATCTGGACAACCTGCCATCTTCAATTTCACAAGATTTTTATTCTTTCATAGACAGCTCTTTATATAAAGATAACGTGAACTATTCCATAAATGAGGAATTCGATTACTATGTCAGAAGCTATAAAATCAAAAACTATCCCTTTACACAGGAATACAAAGAAAAATATCCGAACAATGTAGTCGCAAGAGATAATAGCGGAGAATATATTTATGGATATAACGCTTCTGAATTAAAGACAAATCAAGATATAACAGAAGAACCTGTTTTCATTACAAATTATCTTTCCAACAGAATTTTAACAGAAGATTTTGATCCTCAAAAAGTTGATTTAGATAAAAATGATATCTTTGTAAGAGGATTTTATGAAATTGATACGGAAAACATCAATATCACCGAAAAAAATATTCCGTTGAACTCTTCTGATAAGTACAATAAACAAACAAAAAAAATGTATGATTACTTCATTATCACCCTGAAAGATGTATATGGCAATATAAATCCATCAGATAATGGCATTAAAAAAATAAATTTTGCCTATTCTTTTCGACCTGATGCTGATTTTATAAGCAAAAGTGTTTACAGAGATGATTATTTATATAACGCTTTTGAAGTTATGTTGATGGGCATTGCAATTTCTATGTTTGTTGTTGCAGTTTTTGCTATAGTTACAAATTATAGAGGAGCGAAAGAAGTTTCCTTTTATTTGGGAATATCGAGATATCCCTTGGAAATAGTAGTGATTGCTGTTGGACTTTGGATGGCTTCAATATCAACATTAGGCAGTACATTTATAGTTGATAATTTCTTTAAATATTTGGATATTATTTTGCCGATCGCTCAATTTATTGCCATACTCACCGCTTCGATAGCTGTATATTATCTGATCTATGGAATCAAGTCCGTTTACAATGAAGGATTTAAGTCTTTTGTATTTGAAAAATCAATAATAGTTAAGATATTTAAAGCCATCAAAAAAGGTGTATTAAATATCTTGAGCAGAACAAAAATAGGACTTGATGCAACTGATTATAAAAAGTATATAATCGCTTATGCGGCTCTTATGCTGCTTGGATTTATAGCTTGTAATACCGTTGTACATTACGGTGGAGAGATTGTATTCATACTTTGGTTTGTATTAGTTACCTCAATATTTGCTTATTTCAGAGAACATATAAAAAGTTTAAGAGAAATAGAAAGTGTAACAGATAGTATTGCTAAAGGAGACTATTCACTAAAAGTAGATGAATACAACAATAAATTCAAGAAAATAACAGATAATATAAATAATATTTCCAATAATTTAAATACTGCAGTGGAAAAAGCCGTAAAATCCGAAAGAATGAAAACAGAACTCATAACTAACGTGTCTCATGATTTAAAAACACCTTTGACCTCGATAATAAACTATTCAGAGCTTATTAACTGCGGTAAAACAAAGGATGAAGACATAAAAGAGTATGCGAAAATAATAAATGAAAAATCGCATAAGTTGAAAAATATCATCGAAGATTTATTTGAAATTTCAAAGGCATCCAGCAACAATATAGAACTTCATCTGGAAAATTTGGATTTTAAATCACTTGTCAGTCAAGTAATAGGAGAATGGGAAGATAAACTTGAAGAAAAGGGTCTGGACTTAATCATAAATCTTCCTGAAAAATCTGTTATGAAAGAATTGGACGGAAATAAAACCTCCAGAGTGTTGGATAATCTCTTCTCAAATATAGAAAAGTATGCTTTGGAAAATACCAGAGTTTATGTAGACTTGACAGAAGATGAAAAGGCAAAACTTATAATTAAAAATATTTCAAAATATTCGTTAAACATTTCTTCTGAGGAATTGCTTGAAAGATTCACAAGAGGAGACAGTTCAAGAAACACTCAGGGCTCAGGACTTGGGTTATCCATTGCAAGTTCCCTGGTAGCAGCTCAAGGAGGAAAATTCAAACTGGATATTGATGGAGATTTATTTAAGACAATTGTGGAATTTTAATAAAAAATCCTCGTGGAGTTAACCTTTGTTTAACTTTCACGGGGATTTTTGATTTTAAAATAATTATCATTGTGAAATATAATTTATAGAGACAATTCAGATAAAAATAAGAAAGACAAAAATAATTTTGCGATGTTTAATTAATTAAATGGGTATCATGATATTGAAAGTTATGGATATATTATGAGAGGTGATAATAAGATGAAGAATGATGTTGAATTAAAAAGAAAAGAACACGAAGCGGTAAGAGAAGGTGTAGGATATTATGATTTTACACATCAACTGTTGGACGTGACAGGTCCCGATGCGGGAAAATTTTTGGATAAAGTTTTTGTAAACTCTATTCTTGGTCTTGAAGTCGGAAAAGCTGCATATAGCACTATGTTAAATGAAGACGGTATTATTATCGATGATGTAATTATCTTCAGAGTTGAGGAAGAAAGATATTGGGTCTCAACGCTTTATATTAAAGAATTAATTGAATGGTTGGATGCTCACAACGACGGCGAAGATGTAAGCTATGAAGATATTACAGCAAGAGTTACGATGTTTGCAGTTCAAGGACCTAAATCAAGAGATTTGATAAACAAACTTGTAGACGAAAGCATAGAAGATTTAAAATTCTTCCACATAGTTGACAATACTGTGGGGGATCTGGATATTAAAGTTGCAAGAGCAGGATATACAGGAGAACTCGGCTTTGAACTTTATGTGCCTACAGAAAAGAAAGAACTGCTTGAAGAACAATTAAAAGAAGCAGGAAAAGAATTTGATTTATGTCCTGTTACAACTGATGTAATCGTAAGCAGCTTGCCGGCTGAAAAAGGATATGTTTTAATGAGTGATTTAAAAGACACAAATCCACTGGAAGTAGGATATGGTTGGACTGTTCATTGGGACGGCGATTTTATAGGAAAAGAAGCTCTAAAAGCTGCAAAAGAAAAGGGAATCACAAGAGATTTACTCGGATTTGAAATAGAAGATAAAGATGTTGAAATAAATCCCGAAGATAAAGTATATGTGGGAGATAAAGAAGTAGGACATGTCACTAAATACACCTACGGATTTACATTAGGCAAAAATATCGGTTATGCCTTAGTAGACACAAATGAAGCAAAAGAAGGAGACACTGTGGAAGTAGGTCCTGACAAAGTTGAAACAAAACTTTGTGATAGAGTTTTCTACGATAAAGAAAATAAAAGAGTAAGAGGATAATAATTTATTTAGGGGTTAAATAAATTAGAGTAAAAATTCTCCTGGTTGAAAAATTAAACAATCAGGAGGATTTTTTATACTAAGGAAAAATAGAATTCCGATAGAAGGATTTATTTATAAGTACAGCCGATTTTACCGGATTTGAGTTTACCATAAAGTTGAGTTTTTAAATATATAAAATAAATTTTACAAAAATTAAAAAAATAAAGTGTTATACTTTCTTTAAAGGGGGAAGCTTTATGAGACTTGTAATTTCGGATTTGTTGGGGGAAAGCTTTGAGAAATTAAATATTTTAAGAGATGGAGATTATTTTATTTTCGCAGATGGAAGATATTCTCCTTGTATCGGATGCTTTAAATGTTGGCTTAAGACTCCTGGGATCTGTATCTTAAAGGACAAACTTCAACGTGTCGGTGTGCTTTTCGGTTATGCTGATGAAATTTATATAGTTACTAAAAACACCTATGGTTCTTATAGTCCTCAAGTTAAAAATATAATAGACCGTTCTTTATCAAACTCAACACCTTTTTTTACCTATAAAAATTTTGAAGTCCATCACATTGATAGATACAAGAAAAAAGAAGACTTTCTTGTAAAGGTCTTTGTATATGGAGATATGAATGATTTGGAAGAGGCAACTTTTAAGGATCTCTTGCAGAGAAATGCGATAAATATGGGATGTAAAAATCCGGTTTTTGAAAAAATAGAGGTTGAAAAATGAAAAATATTATATACGTGGGTGCCAGCCCTAAAAAATCCGGAGGAGCGTCTAAACTTTTCCTATGGATTTTAAAACTGTTTCTTTTTGATTTTAAAAATGAAATCCTATCTTTAAGAAGGAAGTCGGACTATGAACCTATTTTTGAAAAAATGAGAAGAGCTGATGCGTTGGTGCTTAGTGTGCCAATTTACGTGGACGGATCACCCTCTCACGTCTTAAGTTTTTTGCTTGAAGCTGAAAAGTTAATAAAAGAAGAAAATTTAAATTTGAATTTTTATGTTATTTCAAATATGGGTTTTGTAGAAGGAAGACAAAATAAAGTTCATTTTGAAATTTACAGGTGTTTTTGTGTAAGAGCGGGCATAAATTTTGCAGGTGCGGTCTCTATCGGAGGGGGGATCATGGTCTACATAATCTGTCTTTTGATTCTTATCCACACAGGGATTTTCATACTGAGTTTTTTCTTCCAAGATATTTTTGGACAAATCAGCCTTGAAGATTTTCTTATCAATCAACTCATAAATGTTTTTCTTATAATAGGAATGCTTTATGGAATTATAAGGCTCGCTATTGCTATAAGAAAAAAGACTTCCATAAAAAATATTTATACCAGGCCCAGTATCTTTAGTTTTATATTTTTAATACCGGCTACAATCTTTATGATTATTGGAGGAATTTTAGGGGGTAATCTACCGTGGCAACTTTTTAAAAAGGAAGAAAATCTCCCTGAAAATTTTATTTATAGAAAAAATACTTGAAATAAAAAGGTTATGAAAAGTGAGTCCATAACCTTTTTTATTAATTTTATTTGCTAAATTGTGTAATTATTAATTTATATAAGTCCAAAGGATTATTTTTGAAATTTTCCGTTATGAGTTTTGCATATTCTTCATTGGGAGCTTCAATCTTCATGTTAAGTATTTCTCTTTTATTTTCTATAATGCTGAGATTGCAGTAATATATCCCATCATCTAAGAAATATTCAGAACGTATACTGTTTTCTATAAGTGTATCTTTGTTGAATTGTAAAATTTTTTCATCAAGGCTCATCTTTAAATCTTCTCCAATTCCATCATCAAAAAATAAAAGGGCTTTTTTAGCGCTTTCGTTGAGAATAATTTTATCATTTTCTATTGAAATGAAATCTTCAGAAATTAACTCATTTAAAAACTCCATAAAAAAGAAATAATTATAAATTTCATTGTTCATGATAAATGCTGTCAACTCACTTTGTGAAAGTGGAAATTTAAATTTATTAATTATATACAATATTATTATTTTGTTTTGAGCAAATTCATTAAAGGTTAAATTATTCATTGGCAACCTCCATTTTTTATAATTATATCATTAATACAGGCAGGTTTTAAATAATTAATGAATCTGATATAATTTTAGTGGTGATATCATGAAATATGATTTTTTAGTAACTGTTATATTTTTAATTGTGTTGGTTTCCATTCAGTTTACATTGAATAAAATTTTAGTTGAGCTGAAAAAAATAAAAAAGATAATTGAAGACAATAGATACAGGGAGGGAAGAGATAAATTCAATTGAAATTTATCTTGCTGATTATGCTAAAAAACAAATACAAAAAGAAAAATTTAAATGTTTTAAGCGTCAATACCTTTACTTTAGTATTAGCTATACTTTTCTTGACAATCGGATATTCAATTCAATCAAGAGATTTTTTCAAAGGTACATTTATTAATGAGGTTTTTATAATACTGATTCCGGCTCTCTTACTTTGTGGAAGCGGAAAAAGAACTGAGGTTTTAAAAGTAAAAAAACTTTCCTTAAAAAATTTCATAAGAGTCATACTCGTTGTGGTTTTTTCATATCCGGTAATACTTTTATTAAACGGAATATTCTTGACCATACTTTCTCAATTCATAGCCTTGGAAAATTTTCCCATAGATTATTCTCATGCAAAATTAAAATATCTTTTCTATATATGTCTTCTTCCGGCAATATGTGAAGAAATATTTTTTAGAGGAGCACTTATAAATTCTTATAAAATCTATGGCGGAAAATTCGCTATCTTAATGTCTTCTTTAGTATTCGCATTGTTTCACTTTGATGTCCAAAACTTCATAGCTCCGCTTCTTCTGGGAATTTTATTCGGAAATCTGCTGGAACTTACGGGGTCAATTTTTGCCCCTATGACAGCACATTTTTTAAATAACGTGATTGCTTTTTTGACAGCGAGATACGTAAATGAAACCATATTTAGTTATTTAAATCAAACTGAACTTGCAAGAGATATCGGATCTCTTCAACTGTATATAATAATAGTTTTAGCTATTATCTCAATAATTTCCGTTGTTGTTTTGAGATTTTTGTTTGTCCGAATGGATAGAGAAAAAAGAGAGAGAGACTACTTAAATGGCGTACATGAGCCGACGAGATATATACAAAATATAGATTTTTTTAACTTTGTACCCATACTTACTTTGATAATATTGTACTTTATATACTTTGTTGTTGTTTATTAAGGAGGAAATAAATGAATAATATTGAAAAAGCTGCTAAGTTGATTGTAAGTTCTTCAAAAACTTTTGCACTTACAGGAGCGGGAATAAGCACGGAGTCAGGAATTCCGGATTTCAGATCAGATACTGGATACTATACGAAGATGGATCCCATGAAGGCATTATCAAGAGATGTTCTGTTAAATGATCCTAAGAGATTTTATAGCGAAGGATTTATAATATTAAAAGATTTGTATGACAAAAAACCAAACAAGGGACACTTAGCTCTTGCAAAGCTTGAGGAAATGAACTTATTAAATGGGATAATCACTCAAAACATAGACAATCTCCATGTAAAGGCCGGAAATAAAAATGTTTATGAAGTACATGGAGAGAGCAGAAACGTCCACTGCGTAAATTGTGGCATGCAGTATGATTTTGATGTCATGAAACAAAAGGTGGAAAAGGGAGAAATTCCGCCCAAGTGTGATAAATGCGGTGGCACATTAAGGCCAAATGTAGTCATGTTCGGAGATATGATGCCCGATGATTTTTCAAGAGCTCAAGATGAGCTTATAGATACAGACTTGATGATAATAGTCGGTTCCAGTCTAACGGTGAGTCCGGTTAATTTTTTACCGAATATGGTGGATAAATTGATAATAATTAACCAAAGCCCTACTCCCTTTGACAGAAAGGCCGATGTAGTATTTCATGAAGGAGCCGGGGAAGTGCTGGAAAAAATTTTAGACGAGATAAATAAACTTATATGATGTATAGAGATTTTGCAGAAATTTATGATACCTTGATGACCGAATTTGATTATGACAAAGCCTATGATTTTGTGAATTTTTTTGTATCAAAGGCTGAAATTATTCCTGAAAAAGTGCTTGAAATCGGATGCGGAACGGGAAATTTCACTGAAAAACTTTTAAATTTCAGAGAAATTACAGCCTTTGATCTATCCGACGAGATGCTTTCAATTGCATACAATAAAATAAAAGCAGGAAATGTCAAGTTCATAAAGCAAGACATGAGAAATTTTAATTTTATGGAAAAATTTGATATTGTAGTCTCTATTTGCGACGGCATAAACTATATTTTAAAGGAATCTGAAGTCATCGATATTTTTAAAAATGTATATCTTCATTTAAATGATGGAGGACTCTTCATATTTGATTTAAATACGGAAGAACAATTTAAAAGTTTTAATTTGAGCTATGTTGATGAAGTCAATGATATTTTTTATGTCTGGGAAAATTTTTATAATGAATTGGATAAAATAAATTTGTATTCTATTAATTTTTTTGTAAGAGAAGGAGATTTTTACAGAAGATTTTATGAAGAACATTATGAAAAATCCTATAGAAATGAATTTGTTGTAAAAATTTTAAAAGAAGCCGGATTTAAAAAAATCAACACCTTTAACGGATATGAATTTGAAGAAAATATCGAATATGCAAAAAGAATTGTATATGTAGTAGAAAAATAGATTGGAGAGCAAATGGACTATTTGGTAAAAGCTATGGATAAAGCCGGATTTATTAGAATTTCCTCTGTCATTACAACGAACTTGGTCGAAAAAGCAAGAGTTACTCATAATTTGTCAAAAACAGCCTCAGCGGCTCTTGGCAGAACATTGAGTGCAGGGCTTATAATGGCGGAGGATTTAAAGAACGATGGCGATTCAATAACCATAAATATAAATTGTGATGGCGAATTGGAAAAAATTGTAGTAACAGGCAAAAACGATGGAAAAATTAAAGGTTATGTCAACAATCCTCAAGCTGATGCAGATGTAAGAGAAGATGATAACAAACTCAATGTTTCAAAAATAGTGGGAAGCGGAACTTTAACCGTAGTTAAGGATTTAGGATTAAAGGAGCCCTATATCGGGCAAGTTGATTTGGTTTCAGGAGAAATCGCAGAAGATTTTGCAAACTATTTTGCAGTATCAGATCAAGTTCCTACAGTTGTAAATTTAGGAGTATTGGTAAATAGAGATTTTTCCATTAGAGCTTCAGGTGGATTCATACTTAGTTTAATGCCCGGAGCGGGAGAAGACATAATATCAAAAATTGAAAACAATATTTCAAAAATGGAGCCCTTAACGACCCTTATTGATAAAAACTACAGTCCCGAAGATATTATTTTAAAAGTTTTAAATGGATTTGAGGTAAAGTTTTTAGATAAAAAAACCGTTGAATTTAAATGTGACTGCTCCAGAGAAAAGGTTATTGATTCTTTGATTTCCATCGGAGAAAAAGAAATAAGCAAAATAATAGAAGAAGACGAAAAGGCAGATGTAAAGTGTTATTTTTGCAATACAAACTATCATTTTGATAAAAAAGATCTGGAAGAAATACTAAAGGCGATAAAAAATTTATAAAAAAATGGAGCGGAAGACGAGATTCGAACTCGCGACCCTCGCCTTGGCAAGGCGATGCTCTACCACTGAGCCACTTCCGCACCTGGTGCCCAGAGCCGGAATCGAACCAGCGACACGAGGATTTTCAGTCCTCTGCTCTACCGACTGAGCTATCTGGGCTTTTTAATTAAAGACTTTCAAATAGTACCACAAACTTTATTAGTGGTCAATACTGCTAATAATATAAAAAAGGTTGAAATTCATCAACCTTTTTTAATATTTTGCAAAATATTAAAAAATTTATATAAGTTACTTAAATAGCTCTTTCAACTTTACCTGATCTTAAGCATCTTGTACATACATTAATTCTTTTTCTTTGACCATTAACAACAGCCCTTACTCTTCTCAGGTTTGGAGCCCAGGATCTATTGCCTCTTTTATGTGAGAAAGAAACTGTATTTCCGAAAATTTTTTGTTTTCCGCAAATTTCACATCTTTTTGCCATAGTGCACCTCCTCATAAATTCAAATCAGCTTAGATATTTTAACACATTGTAAATAATAATTCAAATACATATAAATAATAATAGTCGTATATACTTTTAATTGTCAATACATATATAAAATCATATTTATTATATACGTGCATTGTCTTTTTTAATTGAGATATAAAATAAAAATCTTGAAATTTCAATACTTTATTAAATTGTAAAATACATTAAAAATATATAAAGTAATGTGATATAATAAAAAATATTAAAAAACATTTCCAAGGAGGTGTAGTATGTCTGCAAACATTAGAAGCCAAGAGGGTTATATAGTGATTGAGAATAATGTAATAGCAAGCATAGCGGGTATTTCTGCTATGGAGAGTTACGGAATTGTAGGCATGGCTGCAAAAAATGCGGCAGATGGAATATTAGAAATATTAAAATTTGATAAATTGTCCAAGGGAATTTCTGTTAGTACTGAAAACAATGAATTAAATATCACATTGCATGTGGTTTTAGAATACGGAGTAAAAATATCCACAGTTGGGGAAAATATCATCGACAGAGTAAAATTCAATGTGGAAAAATTAACCGGATTAAGGGTTAATCATATAGATGTGATCGTTGAAGGAATAAGAACAAAGTAGGGGGATTGAATTGAATATAGAAAGGATAAATGGTACTAAATTAGCAGAATCCTTTGCAGGAGCTGTTAATTACCTTATTTCACACAAAGATGAAATCAATGCCCTAAATGTTTTTCCCGTTCCGGATGGAGATACGGGAACAAATATGTCCTTAACAGCAAAATCATCTTTAAAGCAAATTGACAATCTTAAAGATAAAAGCTCTATTTATAAAGTAGCAGAAGCAATGGCTACAGGTTCTTTGATGGGCGCAAGAGGAAACTCGGGAGTTATATTGTCGCAGTATTTAAGAGGGTTTTCTGAAGGTTTAAAGGGCAAAGATGATGCGGGAGTAAATGACTTGGCCTTGGCCTTCAAATCAGCATCTGAGACCACTTACAAGGCTGTCATGAAGCCTACTGAAGGAACTATATTAACTGTAGGTAGAGAGGCTTCTGATTTTGCCATGCGAAAAAATAGAAATTATACTAATATAATTGATTTTTTAATTGATTTTGTGAAAGCTGCAAAAATTTCTCTTGACAAAACACCTGAAAAGCTTCAAGTTTTAAAGGATGCAGGAGTTGTAGATGCAGGCGGGAAGGGGTTAGTTGTTTTGTTTGAGGGGCTGTTAAAATCGTTACGAGGTGAAACTATATCCTCAACAGAAGACGAAAATTTGAAGGCAAAAGCTCAAAAAGAAGTTGTCTTAAGCGAGGAAAATCAAGATATTAAATTCGGATATTGTACAGAATTTATCATAAAGACGGATTACGAGGATGTTGATTCTTTTAAAGAAAGGTTATCACCCTTGGGAGATAGTTTATTAGTTGTAGGAGGAGCGGGAAGTGGAGTTATAAAAGTCCACATCCATACTAATAATCCCGGTGTTGTATTGGAAGATGCTCTTGAATTGGGAGGTCTTCAAGATATAAAAATTGACAATATGAGATTTCAGCATCAAGAAGTTCTGTTTAACAACGAAGAATTAAAAAAAGCGAAGCAGGATGAAAATGCAAATAAAAAGTCGATGGAGGAAATTACAGAAGAAAAGGAATCTTCTTTTATAGTCGTATCCATAGGCGAAGGGATTAATGAAGTGTTTAAATCCTTAGGAGCCGACTATATTGTAGAAGGTGGACAGACGATGAATCCAAGCACGGAAGATTTTATAAATGCTATAAACAGTCTTAACAGCAAAAATATTTATATTATTCCCAATAACAGCAATATTATACTTGCTGCAAATCAGGCGAGGGATTTATCTGAAAAAAATGTTTTTGTAATACCTACCAGTTCTATTCCTGAAGGTGTAACGGCTATGTTGTCTTTTAATGAAGAAGTAAGTGCCCAAGAAAATGTTGAAGAAATGACCGATGTTATAAAAGAGGTTAAATCAGCACAAGTAACCTATGCGGTAAGGGATACCAATATGAATGGACAATCAATTACCGGTGGAGATATTATAGGACTTAGCGGGAAAAAGATTCTTTCTTCGGGTAAAGATGTTTCTTTAGTGACGAAAGAGTTGATTTCAAAACTTGTAAATGAAGAAACTTCAATGATTACACTTTTTTGGGGACATGACCTCAAGGAAGAGGAAGCAAAAGGACTTTACGAAGATCTTGAGGCTGAATATGAAGATTTGGATATTGATTTAATCGAAGGCAATCAGCCCTTGTATTACTATTTAATATCTTTAGAATAAGGAGTCCATTTTGGACTTCTTATTTTATATAAAGAAGGTGAAAGATTGAAATTAAAGGACTCTATCAGATTTTTAAAGGGAGTAGGGCCAAAAAGAGAAAAATATTTTAATGAAATTGGAATATTTAATCTTGAAGATCTGCTAACTTATTATCCAAGAGATTATGAAGATAAAAGTGAAATAAAAAAATTAGATGATGTATTTGACGGAGAAAAAGCTACATTTGCCATAGAATTTAAATCTTTGATTGAAGATAGGAGAGTTAGAAAAAATTTACATCTTTTATCTTATGCGGTAGAAGATGATACTTCAGTCGCGAAAGTTACTTTTTTCAATAATAAATTCATAAAAAACAAAATAGAACTTAATAAAAAATATATTGTTACAGGAAGAATAAGTACATTTAGATCCCAAATTCAAATCAGTTCACCGGTGGTCATGGATTATGAAGTATATTTGAATGAATCGAAAATTCATCCGATTTATCCTCAATCAAGATATATTAAAAATAATGATATTTCGAAACTGACAGCTCAAGTCATCGATAGGGATTTATTTTACGAAAATATACCGAAGAATTTAATAGACAAGTATAAGTTAATGGATAAAAATGAATCGATAAAAAACGTTCACAGACCGAAAGACAGAAAATCTTTGCAAAGTGCAAGAAGGAGATTGATTTTTGAGGAATTATTATTATTTCAATTAAAACTACTTTCTATAAAAAAGTACAATAAATCTATAAAAATGAAGCCTATGCGAATTTTTGAAGAAATTGATCGATTTATCGAGGACTTGCCCTTTAAACTCACCGATGGGCAACAAAAGGCGATAGGAGAAATATTTGACGATTTAACTTCGGGATACAAAATGAACAGGCTTGTGCAAGGAGATGTAGGTTCAGGTAAAACTGTAGTGGCGATAGCGGTTATGTATCTTGTTTATTTAAACGGATATCAATCGGCTATAATGGTACCGACGGAAATCCTGGCAAGACAACACTTAGACAGTTTCAGAACGTTTTTAGAGCCCTTGGGATTAAAGATAGAGCTTTTAGTGGGCTCAACAAAGCAAAAAAATAGAGATAGAATACTAAGGGGACTAAAAATTGGAGAAGTGGACATTGTTATAGGAACACATTCCTTATTAAATGAGGAAGTCCTTTTTAATAATTTGGGCATTACCGTAACAGATGAACAACACAGGTTCGGAGTTAAGCAAAGAGAAGCCTTAAACACTAAAATCGATGAAGCCCACACACTTGTAATGACTGCTACTCCAATACCGAGGACACTTTCGTTGATACTTTACAACGACCTGGATATATCAATAATAGATTCATTACCGCCCGGTAGACAAAAAATAAAAACCGTCGCTATAAACAAACTAATGCTTAACAGAGTTCACGATTTTATAAAAAAACAAATTGATATGGGGCATCAAGCTTATATAATAAGTCCCTTAATAGAAGAAAATGAAAATTTAGATTTAAACAGTGTAGATGAATTATACGAAAATTTAAGTTCAGATGTATTTAAGAACTATAGAGTCGCTTTTTTACACGGTAAACTCAAAAACGAAGAAAAAGATAAAATAATGCAAGATTTTAAAGATAAAAAAATAGATATAATCATCTCGACTACTGTTATTGAGGTGGGAGTAAATATTGAAAATGCGACTGTAATTCTGATTTATAACGCTCAGATGTTCGGGCTTGCACAGTTGCATCAATTAAGGGGTAGAGTAGGAAGGTCATCGCATAAATCCTATTGTATTTTGTATAACAGTTCAAATACAAAGATTTCATGGATGAGAATGCGAATTTTAGAAGAATCCAATGACGGATTTTATATTGCAAATAAGGATCTTGAGTTAAGAGGGTCAGGAGACATTTTTGGAACTGAACAGTCCGGATTTTTGGATTTAAAAATAGCCGATTTTAAAAGAGATGTCAATATTTTAAAGTATGCTCATTTGGAAGCAACCAATATTTTAGAAGAGGATCCTAAACTAAAAACGGAAAATAATAAAATGCTTGCAAAAACTTTAAAAGAAGATTATAAAGTAGATATATCTACTCTTAATTAGATTATTGTTATAAATGCGTTGATGTGTTAAAATTAATATGTTTGGAGGCTTTATGAGAGTTATTTCCGGCGATAAAAGGGGAACAAAGCTGTTTTCACCAAAAAACATGGATATCAGGCCGACAGAAGACAGAGTTAAAGAAAATGTTTTTAATCTGATTGATCATAATTTGTACGGCTCTATTGTGTTAGACTTATTCGCAGGAAGTGGCGCCATAGGTATTGAGTTTTTATCTCGAGGCAGTGCGAAGGTTTATTTTGTCGAAAAAAATAAAGAATCCATAAAATTAATTGAACAAAATTTAGAAAAAACTAATTTAAAATCATCTTCTGTATTGATAAAAAACGACAGCGTATCGACTCTAAGTACATTAAAAAACGTAAAATTTGATTATGTATACATCGATCCGCCCTATAAAAATTCGCAACTATATGTTAAAAGCGTAGAGAACTTAATTAAATATAATTTAATTGATGAAAACTCCGTTTTAATAATTGAAGAAGATGAAGATTATAAAAACTCATATGATCAATATTTAAATTTAATAAAATCCAAAAAATATGGAAATACACACATAAGTATATGGAGTAAAAAATGAAAGTTATTTATGCAGGCAGTTTTGATCCTGTGACAAATGGTCATCTGGATATAATAATAAGAGCAAGAGATATTTTTGGAGAAGTAATAGTATCTGTACTGAACAATACAAACAAAAAGGGCTTGTTTACAATAGAAGAAAGAATAGATTTATTGGAAAAAGTTCTTGAAGATGTAAAAGGTGTGGAGATAGATTCTTTCGAAGGTCTTTTGGTTGATTATGCTAAGAAAAAAAAGTGCAATACAATTGTTAGAGGATTGAGATCAGCTTCGGATTACATAAATGAATATACATTGGCAATGGCAAATATGCATTATAAGGACGGCGTTGAAACAGTATTTTTGTTGTCTTCTTATAAAAATTTATTTATTAGTTCCACTTTGGCCAAAGAAGTAGCACAGTTTGATGGTGATTTATCTTTATTTGTGCCTGATGTTGTGGGAAAAGCTATGAAAGAAAAATTAATTGGGAGGTAAATATGAATTTATTAGAATTAGTTGAAGAACTAGAAGATTTAATTGAAACATCAAGCCAAATACCACTTACAGGAAAAGTAATGCTTGATAGAGATGAAGTTTTGGAAATCATCAATGAAATGAGGAATGAAATACCTGCGGAAGTTAGAGAAGCACAAAGAATAAGCACCGATAGAGATGCTATAATTCAAAGTGCAAAGACGGAAGCCGACAACATCATAGCGGGTGCAAGATCTCATGCAGAAGAAATAATTTCTCAAGATGAATTAGTGTTACAAGCTAACAAAAGAGCCGATGAGATATTAAAAATGGCGAATGAAGAATCAACAAAAATAAGAGAAGGCGCAAGAGATTATGCAGATGAATTGCTTGAAAACACTCAAGTTAATTTGTCAGATATAATTAAATTATTAAATGAAAACAGACAAGAACTTAGAGGTTAATCTCTAAGTTCAAATGTGAAGCAATTTGAGTATCAGTTCATCCTATAAGGCGGACTGATATTTTTTTGAGTTTATAAAAACCTCTTTAATATCATAATTAAAGAGGTTTTTTAAATTACTATTTTATTAATAAGATAGTCTTCGTTCATAGTCCTTTCTGCTGCTATGTTGTAGATATTTGTTATAAATGTTTCTTTTTTTGCAATTTTTTTAATGATGGAGGAGTCGTCCATATCTTCTATTAAAGAAAATTTATCTATATAATTGACTCCCTTTAATTTTAAATCATTTAATAAAGTAAAACCGTTTCTATTTGATGCCAATATTCGTACATAGGGCTTATTTATAGATTCAAAGATAAGTTCTTTTTTTAAATCGAGCATTATCTGAATCAATAATCTTGTTATTCTTGATTTTGTATACCTCTTTGTAGAGATTTTATTTATAAAATCATATATATTTTGGGAATTTATATATTTTCTAAATCTGTTTTCCATTCCGATTTCATAATCAATATATTTTTCATAATCAATTTTATTTTCTAATATTTTATATTTTATTATATTAAAAAAATCATTCAAAAATACAGCTTGATTATTTATAAGAGCGTCGTAAGATTGATTCGGCATATAATTTTTAATATTATCTTCTAAATAATTATTTCTGATATAGGAAGAGGACGTAAAGTTATTGAATATAGACTCTGAGTTGTGGCTTATGTGCTTTCTTCTGATTGAAACAGGTTCAATATTTGAGTTTAATCCTCTAAGAGCTTTTAGATATTCAATTGCCAAAATATTATTAGGCATTTTAAGTATTTGTTTTTCCTCGCTTTTTAGAAATTCATAGGACATTTCTGTAGCCTTAGGGTAAGCAAATCCAAGTGACAGATATTTTTTAAGCAAATCTTCGGACGTGTTTTTATTTTCTTCGATTTTATTTAGTATGTTATTTAATTGTTCAAGACTGTTTTCAGATCCAAAACACAAATAATCGATTATCTCCATTTGGTTTAATATCCCAACAGCACCCTTTGCAAATATTTCTGCATTTGATGTCGAAAAAACCCCCGGAAGCTCAATCACCAAATCTGCTCCGCATAATACAGCAGTTTTTGCTCTTGAAAATTTATCTGTAATAGCGGGAATTCCTCTTTGTGTAAATGATGAACTCATGATTACTACGATATTTGAATTTGTGGATTTTATTTTGTCAATTTGATATTTATGCCCGTTGTGAAATGGATTATATTCTGCTATTATTGCTGTATTTTTCATAAATTTCCTCTTTTGATTAAACTTTATCTTTTCAATTATGATATAATAAATTAGCTGAAAAATAAAGTTTGAGAATTAGGAGGAACAAATGAAAATATTAGTTATTAATTGCGGGTCTTCATCTTTAAAATACCAATTAATTGATATGGACAATGAAGAACTGTTGGCTAAAGGGTTAGTGGAAAGAATCGGAATAGAAGGTTCACGTGTTAAGCACGAAACGATCGGAAAAGATAAAAAAGTAATTGAAGAAAAATTAAATGATCATGGAGAAGCCCTTAAGATTGTACTTGATTCTTTAGTTGATAAAGAATATGGTGCAATAGATTCATTGGATGAGATAGGAGCAGTTGGACACAGAGTTGTTCATGGCGGTGAAGACTTTGCTGAAAGTGTAATTATAGACGACAAGGTTATGGATGCTATAAATAGAAACATAGATTTGGCTCCCCTTCATAATCCTCCTAATATTATAGGAATTGAAGCTTGTAAAAAGATACTTCCTAATGTAAAACAAGTTGCAGTATTCGATACGGCCTTTCATCAAACGATGCCTGCTTTAAACTATATTTATGCGCTCCCATATGAAGAATATGAAAATCATAAGATAAGAAGATATGGATTTCACGGAACTTCCCACAAGTATATAACGGAAAGGGCAGCAAGTATGTTAGGGAAAAATGTTGATGAAGTAAACTTGATTACTTGTCACTTAGGAAATGGCGCAAGCATCACAGCTGTAAAAGGCGGAAAATCCTATGATACGTCTATGGGACTTACTCCTCTTGAAGGGCTTCCAATGGGTACCAGAACAGGTAATATGGATCCTGCAATTGTAGGATTTATTATGGACAAAGATAATCTATCTATCGATGAAATAAACAATTTAATGAATAAAGAATCAGGAGTTCTTGGTATTTCAGGTGTGAGCTCTGATTTTAGAGATATCGAAGAAGCAGCTGAAAAAGGAAATAATAGGGCACAATTGGCACTTGATATATTTGAAAATTCAGTTAGAAAATTCATCGGATCTTATTTGACTGAATTTGCCAGTCTTGATGAAGTAGACGGTATTGTGTTTACTGCAGGACTTGGAGAAAATTCTAAAACAACAAGAGCTAATATTATTAACGGATTGTCAGTTTTTGGAATAAAGATTGATGAAAAAGCAAATGACATAAGAGGCGAAGAAAAAGTAATATCAGCAGAAGACTCTAAAATTAAAGTTTTTGTAATTCCCACCAATGAAGAGTTAATGATTGCAAGAGACACTCTCAAACTTGTAAAATAGTATAAATTTTCTGTAAAACTTGTTTTTTATTGACAAAAATATTTTACCAATGTATAATATAACGTGCTAATTTTAAGGGCGATGATTATGAGGTTAGATTTAAAAAATTTTATTAGTAGTGATGAGACTGTATTAAGGGACAAAGGGGAACTTGACAGTTATCAAACTGATTATGATACAGCGGATTTGAATTTAATTATGCCCATTAAGTACGATGCTGTAATATATCATATGGGTAAGGAATTAATGCTTGATTTAAACATTGAATATAAGTATAATACTCAATGTGACAGATGTCTAAAACCAATTATCAAATGCGAATCATCAGAACTCAAGGCTTATTTTAAGCTTGATAATGAACTTGAATATGAAGATCCTGCTGATGCTCAGTATTTTGACCTTGTTAATCAAGAGATTGAATTAGATGATATAATAATATCTCAGATTATTACCGATAAACCCTTTAAGAATTTATGCGATGATAATTGTGAGGGGTTATGTCCGAAATGCGGTAAAAATTTAAATGACGGTCCTTGTGACTGTGTAGATGATTCAAACATTGATTTAAGATTTGAAAAAATATTAGACTTGTTTAATGATGAGGAGGTGTAATAATGGCAGTACCTAAGGGAAAAACTTCAAAACAAAGAAAAAATAAGAGAAGGGCATCTTCTTATAGATTAAATAAAGCTACAGTGGTAGAATGCTCTAATTGCCATGAGCCGAAATTACCACACAGAGTATGTCCAAGCTGTGGATATTATGACGGAAAAGAAATAGTAAATGTAGAATGAAAACTTCCTGTAAAGGGAAGTTTTTTTATACCCATATGAAAGATGAAATTTGAGGGTTATTATGATAAAATATTCTATGTAAATTTATTTGAAAGGGAGATTTAAATGTCAGGACATTCTAAATGGAATAATATCAAAAACAGAAAAGGTAAAGAAGATGCTAAAAGAGGCAGAATATTTACAAAACTCGGAAGAAATATAATAGTAGCTGTTAGAGAAGGTGGACCTGACCCCAATTACAACCCTTCATTAAAGGTGGCAATTGATAAGGCAAAAGCAGAAAATATGCCTAATGATAACATAGAGAGAGCAATAAAAAAAGGAAGCGGAGAGGGTTCAGATTCAAATTATGAACAAATAACCTATGAAGGATACGGTCCGGGAGGAATAGCTGTAATGGTCACTTGCTTGACTGACAACAGAAACAGAACGGCACCGGATATAAGGCATTTATTTGATAAAAATGGTGGAAATCTAGGACAACCCGGTTGTGTTTCTTTTATGTTCGATAAAAGAGGACAAATCGGTGTTGAAAAAACTGAAGAAATTGATGCTGAAGATTTGATGATGAATGCTATAGAATATGGGGCTTTAGATGTAATAGATAGGGAAGAGGTTTTTGAAATATTAACGGAACCTGAAGATTATCATGCAGTCAGAAACGGCTTAGAAAATGAAGGCTATGAGTTTATTCAATCTGATATAACCTATATTCCCCAAAATTATTCTTCGTTAAGCGGTGAAGAGGATATTAAGAAACTGGAAAAATTAATTGATTCTTTAGAAGACAATGATGATGTACAGGAAGTCTATACTAATTGGGAAGAGGAGTAATTAATGAAAATACTTGCTTTCATGGGTTCGGCCAGAAAGAATAAAAACACTCATAATTTTTTAGATATTTTTAAAAAGAGAATATTAAAAGAAAAGGATGAATATAAAGAGATTATTTTAAGAGATTTGAAATTCAGTGGGTGTATATCTTGCTACGGCTGTGCGAAAAAGCCTTTCTGTATAGTTAAAGACGATTTGACAAAAGTTTATAAATACATTGAAGAGGCCGATATGATAATTTTTGCAACGCCCATATATTTCAATTCTTTGGCGGGTATTTCAAAGAATTTTGTAGATAGAACCCAAGTTTACTGGTGCAGAAAATACATTCTTAAATTACCGCCTATTAAAGAAAAAATAGGAATCGCTCTAATCAATGGAGGAGCTCCAAAACAAAAAGATCAATTTACAGGCTCTGAATTGGTGTTTGACCATTTTTTCAAAGTGACATCATGTAAAAGACATACAATTATTGAAATGGATAATACCGATAAATACCCTGTCAGTGAAAAAAATGAAAAATTAATGCAACTTTTAGACAAAGTTGATTACGATTTCAAAGAAAACAAAATTTATAGACTGTGGGGAGGAGAAATAACAAGTGAACTTGAATAAAATGATAGATCATACTCTCCTTAAACCTGAAGCTAAGGAAGAAGATATAAAAAAACTTTGCGAAGAAGCGCTAAAATATGATTTTAAATCTGTGTGTGTTAACCCTTGTTGGGTTGAATTGGTAAGTGAATTGCTTAGTAAAAGCGATATAAAAACGTGTGTTGTCGTAGGATTTCCCTTGGGAGCATCCGATTCAAAGGTTAAAGAATTCGAAGCAAAAATTGCCATAGAAAAGGGCGCCGAGGAAATAGACATGGTAATTAATATCGGATTTTTGAAATCTAAAAAATACGATTTAGTAGAAAGTGAAATCAAAAATATAGTAAAAATATCAAGGGGAAGAATAGTTAAGGTAATCCTTGAAACCTGTCTATTGGACAAAGAAGAGATAGTGCAAGCATGTGAAATATGCACAAGAGCAGGAGTGGATTTTGTAAAAACATCCACGGGATTTTCTACAGCGGGAGCAAATATAGATGATGTAAAACTCATGAGAGAGAATATCTCCGAGAAAATGCAAGTTAAAGCTTCAGGTGGAATAAGAAATTTAGAAACTGCTCTTGGAATGATAAATGCAGGTGCGACAAGGATAGGAAGCAGCTCGGGAGTTTCTATAATGGAGGAGTACAATTATGAAAATTAATCCTGTGGCTTTTAACATTTTTGGAATAGACATAATGTGGTATGGAGTGTTAATTGCTATCGGAGCTTCATTATGCATATATTTTGCAAGCAAACTTGCCGATAAAGAAGGATTTTATGACGGGGTTATTTCAGATTTGGCATTGTATGTAATATTGTTCGGAGTAATTGGAGCGAGGCTTTATTATGTTGCCTTTGAATGGGATTATTATTCGCAGCATTTAGATGAGCTTTTTGCCATAAGAAACGGTGGACTTGCAATATATGGAGGAATAATCACGGGAATGATTGTCCTTTATGTGTTTTCAAAAGTAAAAAAACTTTCTTTTTTAAAACTTGCAGATACCATAGCGCCCGGACTTGCTTTGGCACAAGGTATTGGCAGATGGGGCAACTTCATAAACGGTGAGGCTCATGGAGGAGAAACAACTTTACCTTGGGCGATAGAAGTTGATGGATTAATGGTACATCCTACTTTTTTATATGAATCCATTTTGGATGTTGGAATATTTTTATTTTTATATTTTTATATGTACAAAAGAAAAAAGTTTGACGGTCATATATTTAGTCTATATTTAATAATATATGGTATCGGAAGATTTTTAATAGAGGGCTTACGAACTGATTCGCTATATTTTGGACCCTTTAGAATTTCTCAAATTGTAAGTTTAATTTTAATTGCTTTAGGATTTATAATTATTCATGAAAGCAGGAGAATTAATTGAAGATATTATTTATATTGATTCTTGTTTTTTTATGTATATACAATTATTTTCAAATTTCAAAATTCAAGGTATATACTTATAATGTGTATACAAATAAGATAAGAAATAATTTAAGAATTATTCGGATTTCCGATTTTCACGATAATGCTCTGATAGATTTAAAGAAATTAAAGAAGAGCATAGAAGATTTTGATCCCCATTTAGTATTTTTAACAGGAGATATAATTTCAAGAAATACATCCGAATTTTCAAATATAAGTAATTTTTTAAATTGTTTTTGTGAATATGATACTTATTTCGTAAATGGAAATCATGAGCTTGAAAACGAATTAAAAAACAAATTATATATGTTGCTTAAAAGGCACAACATAAAAGACTTAAACAATTCAGGTGTTTGTTTAAGTCTTTTTAATGATAAAATTTTTATATCAGGAATCAGTTTTGAAAACAATGAAGTTGAAGAGCCTTCAAAGGAATCATATAATATTTTAGCTTGCCACAATCCCCAAACCTTTATAGCATCAAAAACAGCCAATTACGATTTGGTGTTAAGCGGCCATAAACATGGAGGACAGGTGAGATTGCCTTATTTTGGACAAATTATAGATCATGATTTCACATTTTTTCCAAAATACTCCAAAGGCTTATATAAAATAAAAAATACATATTTTAATATTGATTCAGGATTAGGGCAAAATATTAATTTAAGACTTAATTGCAAAATTTCTTACTCAAGATTTAAAGTTAAACCTATTAAATAATGAAGTTGCCATCTTTAAAAATTTGTATTTTGTCTTTTTTTTCTGTATATCCCCAGATATCAGTACTTTTATCACCTATCATAAAGTCGACATGTATAAGAGAATCATTTGCTCCCAAAGCTTTGAGTTCTTCCTTGGAAAGCTTATCGCCATCCTTTATAGAGCTCGGATAGGATTTACCCAGTGCTAAGTGGCAGGAAGCGTTCTCGTCATATAGGGTATTATAAAACATTACATTTGTATTTGAGATAGGAGAATCATATGGCACAAAGGCGATTTCACCAAGCCTTTTTGCACCCTCATCTGTATCAAGAAGTTTTTTAAGAGTTCCATAACCGACTTTAGCATCAAAATCAAAAACCTTACCATCTTTAAATTTCAAAAAGAATTCATCAACAATTGATCCATTTAAGTTGAGAGGTTTTGTATTATAGACAATGCCATCTACGCCAAGTCTATGTGGCATTGAGAACACCTCTTCCGTTGGAATGTTTGCGATAAAAGCTTCTCCGCTTGAGTTTTTATCTTCAGCTCCTGCAAAGAAGTAGTTTTTTGGCATTTTGATCTTTAAATCGGTTCCATTTTCGCTTTTTATTTCGAACATGGAAAAATTTGATTCATTTAAAAATGAGCTTCTTCTTTTTAAATTAGATATATGTTTTTCCCATTCTTTTTCAGGATCTTCACAGTCTGTTCTACTTGTGTAGAAAATTAAATCCCATAGCTTAGAGATGGATTCTTCTTCACTTAAATCGGGAAATACGACCTTTGCCCAACTCCCGACAGCTGCACCTGCAACACACCAGGAGGTTTCGTTATTCATCATTTTATCATTGAAACTTTTTAGGGCGGTTGAATTTGCTATTATAGAGACTTGCAATTTTTCTGAATCTATACCTTCAAGCAGGTTTGGATCTTCACCGGTTAAGGATAAAAATTTAGCTTTTTTATCCATGTAGTAATTTTGCTCATCTATAAAATGCTGAGGAACATTTTTTAATACATCTTTAGAAACATATTTGTATCTCAATTTTGAAAAGTTTTCATCTCTGAAATTAATTTTAACATCGGAAGCACCTTCTTTGAAGGCTATTTCGGAGAGAATATTTATAAAGTCTATATTTTTTACTTGAGATCTTATTACTAACATATCTCCATTTTTAATTTTAAGACCGTTTTTTATTATAAATTCTGAATATTTATATAATTTTTCTTTAAATTCCATGATTTCACCTCCTTTAAATTATACCATATGATAAAAATGCAGAAATGATGTATAATAATTTTAATAAATATTATTTAGGAGATTAATATGGATGATTTCTTCGATAACCAAAAGAAAATTTTATTTGGGATTTTATTTGTGATACTTATATTCGTTGTAAAAGTCACTTACGATAATTATACTTTCAACAACTCAAATAAAATCGTCTCCGATATTAACCTGACAGAAGACAAGTTAAAATCAGTGGATAATTCAGATAGTTTAAACAAAGAGTCGCAAGAGGATATATATGTGCACGTCTGCGGACAAGTGAAAAACCCCGGACTGATTAAGCTTAAAGCCGATGCGAGGGTTATTGACGCTGTAAATGCAGCCGGTGGTATGTATGATGATGCAGATATTGACAATATTAATTTGGCAAAAAAACTTCAAGACGAAGAAAGAGTATATATTCCTGCAGTAGGTGAAGTAAATGTGAATACCGTATTTTCAAGCAGTTCCATAGAGCAAATCAATATTAATACTGCAGATGTAAATGAGCTTCAAAATCTACCGGGCATTGGACCGAAAACGGCTGAAAAAATAATCAAATATAGAGAAAACAAATCCTTTAGTAAAATTGAAGACATAATGAATGTCGGAGGAATCGGCGAGAAGAAGTTCAACGAGATAAAAGACTATATAAAAACCAATTGATACTTGATTTAATTATAAAGATTTGGTAAACTTTATTTTGTTGTTATAATAAATATGTAAAATTAAGGGGTATAGTTCAGTTGGTAGAACACTGGTCTCCAAAACCAGGTGTCGTGGGTTCGAGTCCTGCTACCCCTGCCACAAATTTTACTAAATTTCATAAAATACTGTAAGATTCTAAAAATGGCTATAAATACAGTAATTTATGAAATTTTTTATTTTTATTTTTAATACTATTCTATAATATTTCACCATTTACCATAGAATCACAAAATTTTTACACCATATTTTACACCACATTTTTATATATTGAATACTTTTAAGTTATCAAGTTTTGAAACTGCTTGTTTTTTTATTTCATCTTGAACGTGAGTATAGACATTCATTGTAGTTGAAAAGTCTTCGTGCCCTGCTAAGGCTTGTGCTATTTTTGGTGATATTTCTGATTCTGCTAATCTTGTAAGATATGTGTGCCTTAATGCGTGAAATGTTTTATATTCTATATTATTTTCTTCACATAGTCTTTTTAATCTTCTTGTTGGTCTTTTTATTTCTATGTGTTTTCCTTTATCACAAAATAGAATGTTATCCGGATCATATTCAAAGCCAGTTTTAAGGTTGAGTTCTTTAATTTTGGTTATTCTTTTTTTTATTATTTCACAGGCTTGTTTTGGAAGAGGAATGAATCTGTGTGATGCTTGTGTCTTTAAATCTCTAACTATATAGATGGCTATTTGCTTGTTATTTTCGTTTTTGTAGCTTATGTTATATTGTTTATCAATGTTTAGTCCATCGTCTCTAAAATCGTCAATATTTAAGCCTAAACATTCCCCTAGTCTTAGACCTGCTACTAGGGAAGTGTATATTACTAGATCTACCGGATCTTCATAGTTTAGGTTGTCTAGTATGATTTTTTGTTCCTCTATTGTATAGGCCTGACGTTTTTTAAAATTATTTTTTATTGTTATTGTTGAAAATGGGTTAAATTTTACCATTCGATTTTTTGTTGCATATAGGAAAAATGAATTTATGTGTGATAGGGTTCTTTTTACTGTTGCTAAGCTATTAGTTTCTTTTAATTGTTTAATGTAGATTTGAGCATCTAAATTGCTTATATCTGCTGTTTTCATTTTTGCTATTAAATAGTCCTTGATTCTTTTGCTGTAGGTTGTTATATAAGGCTTCAGACTTACTCCAAGTATGTTGTCTTGTTTGACGTTTACAATCCATGAGTAAAACATGCTTCCAAAGCTATCATTGTCTTGTATAATTAGATCTTTATATTTTTCTATCCAATTATCTCTCTTTTCTAGTGCTAGATATCTTTTTAAGCTACCAAAGCTTTTTCTTATACTTTTAGTGTCTGTTTTAATTGTTGCATCACATCTAAAATAATCTTTACCATTTCTTTTAGTTTTATAGACGCTACCTAGTTTTATTTCTTGCATAAAAAATAACCTCCTTTATTTTTAAAAGTAAGGTTATATGCTATAATATGAATGTGTGGGTTATAGCATATAGCTTAACTCTTGCCCTTGTTCTATGCCAGTAGAGCAGGGGCTTTTTTGTTACTAATGTTTTAAAAGACTTTATAATAGGAGTATTTCTCCATTATGTATTTAGATGATTATTTCTTCACCTAATAATGCTGAAGCTAAAATTCTATCTAATTTGCGTATATCGGCTTTAGCGTTGAGCTTTATTTTTATGTGTCCTGCTTTTGTCCAGAGTTCTACTTCGGAATTAAAGTCTAAAAGTTTTCCTGCATTTTCTGTAGAATACATAACTATTGATGTGTAAGGTAAAGAGTATATCTCTACTTTTTTACCTGTTAATCCTTGAGAGTCTCTAACTATAAGTCTTTTATTTGTAAATATAGCTGAATCTCTGATTGTTTTGTAAGCACAAATGGCTATTTCGTTTGGAAGTAGTAAGTCTGAAACATCTTCTGGCATAGGACATTCATTATAAAAAGTCCATAATATTGGTGCTAAATCTTCTGGCATATTTTTCCTCCTTTAATATTTAAAATTATATAACGTCACTTTGAAAAGCAACGGCTTTTTCTGATATTTTTATTTATTTTAAATTTATTCATCTAACTTATAAATGTCATAATTATATAGATTTTCATAGTAATAAGAATTTTGTATTCCACGCATATAGACTTGTCTGTTGTTTATATCATCTGTTAATGCTGATTTTAAAAGATGTTTTATTTCGAGTGAATTTACGGGGGATCTTTCCATTGCTTGTAGGTATTCAAATTTATCAACTTTTGACCAGTCAATGCACAGTTTAAGGTTTTTCTTTAAAATCAGGTCAAGCCATATACGCATTGAGCGACCGTTACCCTCTCTAAAAGGATGTGCGACATTCATTTCTACGTATTTTTCTATTATTTCATCAAATGTATTTTCGGGCATTTTTTCTATAATTATTAAATTTTCTTTTAAAAATAGAATTGGTGCGAATCTAAAATTACCTTTTGATAGATTTACATTTCTTATTTCACCTGCAAATTCAAATATGTCTTGAAATAGGTATTGATGTATTTGACAAAGTCCTTTAAATGTCCCTACTTCGAATAAGGCTATTATATTTTTATCCCAGAGTTCAATAGCTCTTTTTTTGCTTAGTAGTTCTTCATTTTTCATTTATGGGTTTCTCCTTTATTTATTTCTACTTGAATAAACTCCGACCATTTCTCCAAGGATTATGATATTTTTATGCTCCTCTTTTGTGAATATGATTGGCTCATAATTCGCATTACAAGGTTGTAAAATTAGGAAATCTTTTGATTTAATTACACGTTTTAAAGTAGCCTCATCATCTATTAAAACTGCGGCTATTGTTCCGTTGTCTACATCATTTTGTTTTCTAAAAAATACGAAGTCGCTTTCAAAAATATTAGCTTCTATCATGCTATCACCTTTTGCTTTAAGTACAAAGTCAGCTTCAGGGATGTTTTTGTCGAGCATAAAATATCCGTCATAATTTTGTTCGGCGAAAATAGGATTTCCACATGCGATTGTACCAAGTATAGGGATTTTTTTCATTTTTATAGGGGTAATAATGCCAGGTATATTTTCGAGGATTGGTTCGCTGTTTTCATCTTCCCAACCCATGAGGTAGGCGGGGGTAGTATTTAAAAATTTTGCCAATAATTCTATTTTGTCAGAAGGAATATTAGATATAACTCCATTTTCATAACGTTGTATTGTGGCACGAGAAACTCCAACGTAATTGCCTACTTCTTCTAAGGTAAAGTCGTTTTCTATTCTTTTCTTTCTTATCCTTCTTCCGATATCCATTTTTTCCTCCTAATTAACTTGTTAATAATATTCTATACTTAAATTACATATAAAGCAACAAAAAAGTAAAATATTTTTACTAAAATTACTTGACAAGATACAAACGATATTGTAATATTGAGTTACACAATAAGTAACAAAGGGGTGATTATATTTTGATAAAAGTTGATGAACTAAAAGGAAGAATAGTCGCAAATGGATTTACCCAGGCAGAAATAGCGGAAAAACTTGGAATTACACCAAAAACACTATCTTTAAAATTTAAAAAAGGGGTTCTAGATTCTGATGAAATTTATAAATTAATAGATATTTTAAAGATAGAAGATCCTGTAGATATTTTTTTTACTCAAAGTGTTACATAAAACGTAACATAAACATTAACAATGTATAGGAGGCGGGGGATGAAAAGTGTTAAATATTTTAAAGTTAAAGGGGAAAATTGCAGAAAATAATTTGACAATGTCGTCTTTGGCAAAAAAATTAGATATCAATAGAGATACGCTTTATAGAAGATTAAGGAATAATGGCGAAAAGTTGTTTTTAAAAGATATTAATGCGATTATTAAAATTTTGAATTTGAGTTATGAGGATGTCATTGAAATATTTTTAAAAGTTTGAGCATGACAAATGCCATGCTCAGTTGGTAAAGCTATTTAGTTTTTCTTGATGCACGTTGGGATAGTGCGCTTCCTGCAGCTGTTTTGCTTGCTTTGCTTGTTCGACCGTCACGTAGAACTTTAGAGGCTGCACTTGCTGCTTTTTTGGAAGTTTGCTTGCTATTCTTCATTAATTCACCTCCTTTGTATAGTATTTATTTAATTTTAATACAAAGTGCGGGAAATATCAATATATGGTATATAAGTTGCCGTATTTGAAGAAAAACAACAATATGTTGTTCTGAAAATAATATTCTGATAAAAAATAAGAAGATGTATATTTTGTTAAATCAGTATTAATAGTTGTAATAGGAGGGGTTATGAAATTACCTAAAAAAATAGAAGTCACCTCTGTTGTTAAGGTGACATATGAAGCAGACGATAATCCTTTTTTACCTAATCGAATTATTCAAGAGTTTTGGACTTTAGATGGTAGAAAGATTGGTAGGTTAGATTTGTTAGATCAGTTTCCGTTTATAAAGGATGCCGATTCTAATACTAAGTATTCTGATGAGAGGTGATGTGATAATGCTCTTATATATTTTTTCATATCATTGATATCTTTATCTTGATATTTTTTAATATAGTGGGTTTCATCATTGCCTATCCATGTTGCAGCTTTAGCTAAATTAATCATTGATTGGTTGTGAAGTTTATCGATAGCTTGTGAAAGATTTAATTTTGAAATTTTTGATTTTTCTTCATCATTATCTATTACTACATTTATTAAGAAGTCTTTTACTAGAAATTCTATTGATTTTCTAAAGCCTATTCCTGCAATGTGATTAAGATTATATGCTTCAGCTGTTTGAGATTGTTGATATATTTCTTTAAATGTTGGAGAAAATTCTTCGATTTCTTTAGGAATATCGTATTCAACATATTTTGAGTAGTTGTAAGGTATTAAACTTGTTTTAAAATAATTTGGATATCTTTCATGTTGGTGTGAAAGAAGCTTATAAGTAAGAGCAAAAAATTCTTTACAATCTATACATTGACATAGTAAAGAAATTACAGTTTCTCCATTAATATTAATTAGTTCGGGAGAGCGCAATACTACATCTGGCGTCATTGAATGGTTGCAATGTGGGCATGTTCGAGGTAATTCAAATACAAAACTTTTATAATTTATTTGTGCCATATGGTCTGAATAATTTTTCATTTATAATCATCTCCTTTAGATGATTATATCATAGCAAGGTTAAGGGAAATATAAAGCGATAAGTTAAGTTGATAAAGATAGGGAGGTTATTATGACAATATTAAGTTTTCCGAAGTTTTATAAAAAGTATAAGGATAGTATTGATGTTGGGCGTGAGTCTTTGAGAAAAATTGTAAAAAGAAAGGGTTTTCCGTGTTTTATGGTGGGTAGTCAACCAAGGATTATAGAGGAAGAGGCTATTGAGTATTTAAAAACTAATTATGGGTTTCAGATTAGATAGGTGAATCATAATGAAAAAAAAGAAAAAGACTAAAGTTAATATCATTCAGTTTTTATCGGTAAGTGCAAGTCTATTATTGATTTTAGCAATTTTTTATCATGGTTTTATGTATATGATTTTAAGAATTGCGGGGATGATGTGATGAAAGCAAATAAAAAAGCCCTTATAAATGCCGCCAAGCAAAGGGCTAGAAGTTAATCTATCTGTATTATAGCAGATTTTGAGGAGAAATTGAAATGAAAAACTATTTTAAAGAAATTAAAAATATAGAAGATGAACAGGAAAGATTAATAAAAGAATATAAGAAAGCGGAAATTTTATTTTATAAAGCTGACAATATTTTTGATAAGGAAGAATTGAGATTAAATATGATTGATATTCAGTCGAAGATTGACAATTTAAAATTCGAAAAAGGTCAAGTAATGGAATGTCTGGAGAATATGATTAATCAGGGGATAATGATATGAGGATTATAAGGGTCAGGTGAGTATATGATACTGCTTAATACTACTTTAAAAAAGACTTTTTATAGGGTTATTGATGGTGATAGAAAGTTCTATATTGAAAAAACAACTTCCGGATATATTCAGCTTGATGGAAATGAGAATTATTTTAAAGATAGGACTCGAGATGAGATTAAATTTACAAGTTTAAGTAATTTTGCATATCACAAAGATATAGAAGAGTGTTACTACGAGGTTGAGATAATTGAGCTTGACGAAAATTATACAAGCAATGAAGAAATAATAAATTTCATAAATAGATATAGACGTAACGGAAGGCTTAAAAAATATGCATATGCATTATAGGAGGTAAGAATGGATAACTTAGCACTGATAGAAGATTTGACAAATGAAGAAGTAACAGAAAGAGAGAGTTTTAAAGTAACGGACATGGCAAGTGCTGATTGGTGTTTTAGGAAGATATCGGCTATTAAGAAGGACATAGCAGAAAAGGAGCGCTATGCAGATTTAGAGATAGAAAAGTATGTGGCTTTTAAGGATAAGGAAAAGAAAGCTGCGGATGACAGTATAGCTTTTTTTGAAAGTCTTTTAATTGCATATTATGAAGAGCAAAAAGCAATTGATGATAAGTTTAAGCTTAAAACTGCACAGGGCAGCTTATCTGCACGAAAAACAAAGTCATATAAGTATGATGATGACAAAGTAATAGCATTTTTAAAAGAAAATGGTATTGATGGATATATAAAAACAGAAGAGAAGCTGAAAAAACAAGAGCTTAAGACAGACTTCAAAGCAATTAATGGAAGTCTTGTTACTGAAAATGGCGAGATAATAGATGGTGTAGTAATTGAAGATGTAACAAGTTACACGATAAAGGGGGTTTAATATGAATAATGAAATAATGAATTTAATAGATACAGTTGAGCTTGATGAGGTATCGGCAAGTTTAAATAAAGTAGCAAGTGTACAGGCAGTAATACAAAAGACTTTAAAATCCGGACATGATTATGATGTAATACCCGGAACCGGTAAACCAACATTACTAAAACCGGGTGCAGAAAAGATACTTATGATGTTTGGTCTAACAAGTGAATATGAGATTGTTGACAGCATAGAGGACTGGAAAAATGGAGTATTTGCTTATACAGTCCGTTGTATATTATCCAAAGGCGGATCAAAAATAACCGAGGGTCTGGGTAACTGCAACAGTAAAGAGGACAAGTATAGATATAGATGGGTCAGACCTGAAGATGTGCCAATGGGAATAGATCCGAGCACTCTAAAGACAAATCAATACGGCAAGGTCAGAGTTGAAAATGATGAAATTTATTCACAGGTAAATACAATTTTAAAAATGGCAAAGAAAAGGGCACAAGTGGATGCAACTTTAACTGTTGCAAGTCTATCAGAAGTATTTACGCAAGATATGGAGGACATGAAACAATTTGCTCAAGCGGAACAGACAGATAATATGACACAGGATGATGCTAAGAAATTCAAGGTAACATTTGGAAAATATAAAGGAATGACTTTAGGCGAGATTGCAGAAATCGACAAAGGATATGTAAAATGGATAGCTGAAAATGGACGAGACCAAATTTTAAGGCAAGGAGCAGCAATGCTTTTAAATAAGCCTACTGTTAATGTTAAGCAGGAACAAGGAAAAGAAGAGCCGCAAGAGAAAGAAACACTATTTGATTTTAATGAAGAGGAGATACCATTTTAACTAAAGGGGTCGATTTTGACCCCTTAAGGATGTGATTAAGTGGCAAGACCTAATAAACAAGGGTTGGATTACTTTCCTTTAGATGTTGGATTTTTAAGAGATATAAAGGTTAGAAGAATTAAAAAGGCTCAAAAGAATGCCGTAGAGGTACTCATCGCGCTGCTTTCTAATATCTATCAAGATGAGGGATATTTTATGAGTTTTGATGATGATGTGTGCTTCCTAATTGCTGACGATGTTGGCGTTAGTGAGGGTGCCGTTACCAGCGTCATTGACATGGCCTTAAAAGTAGATTTTTTTGATAAAGTGCTTTATGAAAAATATAAAATTCTAACCAGTAGAGGTATACAGAAAAGATTTATTGAAGCTACAAATAGAAGGCAGCAGGTTAATATGTGTCAAGATTATTTATTAATAAACACTGATGCAGTTAATCATGTAGTCGTTAATGTAGACAATAATGATATCTCAGATGAGTTAATGTATACAGAAACTCAACTCAACGGAATTAATGTAGACAATAATCGAGTTAATGTATACAGAAGTACACAAAGTAAAGTAAAGGAAAGTAAAGTAAAGTATATTGATGATGATTATATTAATATCTTTATTTCAGCATGCAAAAAATTATTGAATCGGGATTTTATCTTGCAATCATCAACACCAGCGAAACTTAAATATTTAGTAAAAAACTATGAAAAGGCTGTATTTGAGCAGGTTTTATCAAACATCAAAGATAGTCAGTATTTGACAGATAATGCTGATATAGATTTTATTTTAAATAATTTTATTAAAATTTATAATGGCAAGTACAAGGATTTTAAGACTAATAAGTCAAGCAACAGTTTTAACAATTCTGTCAATGTTTCCAACAGTTTTAGTGATGAAGAGTTAGAGGATCTTGCACGTGAGAAAAGAGACAAATTGTTTAAGGAAATGGGTGATGGCATTTGAAAGAGTCTTATGTCCAAAAGCAAATTAAAGATGCTATAAATAATTCTTTTCTCGGGGTGTGTTTTGTTGCTTCTTCAGGTCTTGTTAAAAGTCCTGATGGGAAGAGGTTTATCAGGATGTTACCGGAGGGTTTTCCTGATTTGTTCGGATATCGAAAAAAGGACTGTAAGTTTTTCGCTATTGAGGTTAAGGCTCATAATGGCAGGTTAAGTGCTAAGCAGGAAGAGGTTTTGGATATGCTTAAGGCTCATGGTGTGCTTTGTGGTGTGGCTCATGATGTTGATGAGGCTTTGGCTATTTTGGGCTATGTTCAAGGTAGATTATTTTGATGAAATGTTGATGAAATGTTGATGAAATGTTAAGAAATGTTAAGGGTTTAGAGGTGGAAGAATGAAATATATCGTTAGAAAAAAAGGTTGGTATATAACAGGATATTCAAAAGAAAAAGATAACGAACAACAAGTATTATCAAAAAGTCATTATGATAGTGAAAAAGTTCTGCATTTTACAAAACGCAAAGAAGCACAGGCGCTTGCAACACTTGTGGGCGGAAAAGTAGAAGAGGTAGAAAATGGACATTAACATTAAAAATTTTGAAGAATATATTCCCGAAAATGAATTAAAAGAATATGTCAAAGAAGCGGTGAAATTAAACTTACCCGCTTTCAAAGAATTGGCTAACGAAAAAGTGTGTCAAAAATTAAAACGCACTATGAACAAAATGCTTAGTCAAAATTATAGTGGAGATTTCATTGATGAAGATATAGGCAAATTATTTAAGCCGACTGTAATAAATATAATCAATGAAGTCTTGGAAGAAATACAAATAGACGGTGTAATTAAAGAAACACTGAAAGAATACACCAAACAGGAAACGATTAAATCAATTAAACACATTATAAAACAAAAATTATGAGGTGGAAGAATGAAAATTTAACACCTACAGCAATTTTAAACACACCACAACAAGACTTTCGAGATTGAACTGTAAACAATTGGTTTATAGTTGAAGATGATATTGGTAGAGGAGGTTGAACAATGACAGTTAAAGAATTAATTGAAGAGCTTGAAAAGTATGACGAGAACTTAGAGGTTAAAGCAGAGATCATCATCGATGACAGAGAATATCTCATGCAAGTAATGAGCTTTGACGAAGGGATAGAAACCTTGTATTTAGAGTTAGAGGAGTTATTTTAAGATAGTTCAAGAAAGGATAAGGAAATGCAGGTTAATAAGCTGAGACAGTACAGGGATTTACTTAGAGAAATAGAAAATTTGAAATCTCGTAAGAAAAAGGCTGAAGATAAATCTGAAATTGTAAGAGATATAACGACGGCTTCTAATCCTGAGTTTCCTTATCAGCCTATACATATACGATTAGAGGGCATAGATACTCGAGAAGTAGATAAAATAAATGCAATTATTGTTAAAAGATACAAGCAAGCGGCAAAGGCAAAGTATAAAATTGAGAAATTTATTTCAGATATTGATGATTCAAGGACAAGGATGATTTTTGAAAGGCGTTACATAGATGGGTGGAGCTGGATTAAAATTTCTATGGCAATGGGTAGCACTAATGAATCTTATGCAAGGATGATACATGATAGGTATTTGAAATAAACTAAAGTAAGAAAAAATAATGTGTTATAATTTAATTAAATCTTTAATTAAATTGGAGTTGTAGATGCAAGAAATTTTTGTTTTTATAGATGATTCAGGAGTTTTACATAGAAATGCTAATGATAATATATTTGTCTATGCAGGATATATATTTTTATCAAAAAGCACAAAAGAAGCTGCTAGAAATAGATATAAAAAAATAAATAGAAAGATAAAACAAAGTATTCATAGAAATGATGAATTAAAGGGCTGTAACATAGACAACAAACACAAAAGGGCTTTATTTAATGCTATGAGAAAGGAATATAGTTGTCATCTAAAAGTGGATATTGACAAGATATATAATTATATATTAAATAATAAAAATTCAATTGTGAGATATAAAGATTATGTTTTAAAACGCTTGATAAAGACAATCATAGAAAAATTTATTAAAAATGGAGAAATTGATGCCAATAAACCTATAAAATTAATGATTAGTATTGACGAACAACTTACAGCAACTGATGGGATATACGATCTAAAACAATCGATATATGAAGAATTAGTATATGGTATTGTAAATTTTGATTATGGGAGAAATTTTAATCCAATATTACATGGTGATTGTGAATTAACGGTTAGTTTTTGCGATTCAAAGAATAATTATTTGGTTCAAGCTAGTGATATACTAGCTAATAGAATTTTTAATTCTTATAGATTCAATAAACCTGAATGGAGAAAAATAAAAAATCATATTTATTTGACTTTTCCTTAATTTTTTGGGTATAATAATATTACAGATAATACTGTTTTACACTTAAGATTTGATAGTGATATTAAGCGTGATGTAAGCACGCCTGCTTAAGTGGGAAGGGCCTATAAGAAGGCTCTTTTTTTATTTATATTTTAAATAATAAACTTTGTGCGTTTTGTGCGATTTTTTTAGTTTAATATATAAGATGTAATAGTGAATTATTTCATGTTACCTCCTTATATATGTTTTTAATAAATTTACGCTAACAAAGAAGATGGCTTGAGATAGAGCTGTCTTTTTTGTTTGATAGAAAGGGTGATGATAAATGGCTCTTACAATTAAACAAAAACAGGTCGGAGATGATTTTATCGTCACTGGAAATAAAACGGAAAGCTACTTAAAATTTTATAGGAATGTGAAAAACAGAGAGACGGCAGCTTCAGCAGCGAGCCGTCTTTTTAGTAGTCAAGAAATGAAAGATTATTTAAACGAAAGAATGGCGGAGCTTGATGAAGAATTAATTGCAGATCAAAGGGAAATTTTAAGGGGACTAACCAAGCAATTTAGGCGTCAAGAAATAGATTATCAAGTAGTTATTACAAAAAAGCCTGCATTTGATAAAAAAGGCAATTTTTTAGGAATAGAAGAAAAATCCGAGGTCATAAAACTACCGACACAAAACAAGGACGCAATAAAGGCGGGAGAACTACTTGGCAAAAGGTTCGGCATGTGGACTGATAAGTTTGACATGGAAATAGACGTCCCAACTATCATTAGTGGAGCTGATGAGCTTGAGGACTAATGAAATATACTTGCCAGATGTGATAGGAAAAGGCTATGGCAGCTACTGGAATTATAAAGGCAGATACAGAGTGTGCAAGGGGTCAAGAGCTAGTAAAAAGTCTACAACAACGGCTATGAATATGGTTTATAGAATCATGGCATATCCGGATTCAAATGGTCTTGTGGTTAGAAAGGTATTTAGAACTCTTAAAGACAGTTGTTTTAGTCAGCTTAAGTGGGCTATACATAGGCTTAAGGTTGACAAATACTGGAAAGCTACCGAAAGTCCTTTGGAGCTTGCTTATTTGCCCACTGGACAGAAAATACTATTTAGGGGACTAGATGACCCTTTAAAAGTTACATCTGTAGCAGTAGATAAAGGCTCTCTGTGTTTTCTATGGATAGAGGAAGCATACGAAATCATGAACGAAGATGATTTTAATATGCTTGATGAATCTATAAGGGGGCAAGTTTCTAATGGTCTATTTAAGCAAATTACTTTAACGCTTAACCCTTGGAACGACCGCCACTGGATTAAAAAAAGATTTTTCGATAGACAAGATGACGACATTTTAGCTATCACAACCAACTACAAGTGCAATGAGTGGTTAGATAAGGCAGATTTAAAAGTATTTGATGAGATGAGGCTACATAACCCGAAAAGATACCGAGTAGCAGGCTTAGGAGAATGGGGAGTAGTTGACGGACTTGTTTTTGAAAATGTAAAAGAAGAACGATTTGATGTAGAAGATATTATTGAAAAGCAGCCAGATATTAAGCCTATTTTTGGACTTGACTTTGGATATACCAACGACCCGACAGCTTTATTTTGTGGTCTTTTAGATACTCAAAATTATAAGATCTATGTATTTGATGAGTTATACAAAAAAGGCTTATCCAACAAAAAGATATATCAAGAAGTCGAGAAAATGGGACACAGAAAAGAAACAATAATAGCAGATAGTGCCGAGCCTAAGTCAATTGACGAGTTAAGAGGTTTAGGACTTACAAGAATAAAGGCAGCAAAGAAAGGCAAAGACAGTATATTAAACGGGATTCAATATATACAAAACTTTGAAATAATAGTACATCCTAATTGTGTGAATTTCATGACTGAAATAACTAATTATCAATGGGACAAGGACAAGTTTGAAAACACAATTAATAAGCCTATTGATGATTTTAACCATTTAATGGACGCGATGAGATATGCAGTCGAACCGTACATCAGAAATAGAAAATTAAGAACGATAAATAAAAAGATACTGGGGGTTTAGATGGACAGTTATATTACGAATCATTTGGAGTTACCAAGAAGAATTTGCTTGCCGAATGATACAGAAATAAGTGAAGAATTAATCAAGAAGTTACTTAAATTAAAAGAAAAAGAGAATGAAAGATACCAAACATTACAAGGATATTATGAGGGAAAAGCTAAGATAAATGAAAGACAGAAAGACCAAGAAAAGGCAAACAATAAATTAGTCCTTGATTATCCAAGCTATATAGTTGATATTCTTTTAGGTTTATTTGTAGGTAAGCCTATTTCCTATACTGTTAGAGAAGAAGACAAAGAAAAGATGAGCTTGATACAAGATGTATTAGATCTAAATGACGAGCAAGATGAGAATACTGAAATAGCAAAGATGATAGGAATTAAGGGCAAAGGCTATGAAATAGTATATGTAGACGAAGAAAGCAACATAAGATTTAATGAAGTAAATCCAGAAAATATAATAGTAGTATATGATGACAGCATAAATCCCGAACCGCTTTTTGCAATATATATGACAAATATAGTAGACATAGAAAATATAGACAAAGAAACAAAGGATATGAAAATAATCGTATATCAAAAAGATGCCATACAAGAATATATATCAAAGAATGGTGATTTTTACCCGGTGGATAATTATATAAATCCCTTTGGAGAGGTGCCTATAATAGAATTTTTAAACAACAATGAAGCAATAGGGGATTTTGAAAGAGTTTTATCCCTTATAGATGCGATGAATCTTTCGCAATCCGATACAGCTAATGATTTTGAAGAGTTCACAAATGCAATTTTAGTATTAAACGGCATGCTAGACACAGATAGCGAAGATATAAGACAGCTAATAGAAGATAGGGTTATACTTCTAGATTCATCAAAAGACGGCAATCAATCTGCTTCATGGCTTATTAAATCAATTAATGATACGGCACTAGAAAATTATAAAAATAGACTTGATGCCGATATACATAAATTTGCAAAAGTACCGAATTTAGGTGATGAACATTTTGCATCAAATATCAGTGGTGAATCGATGAAATATAAACTCTTTGCAACTAATCAGATAGTCGCACAGAAACAAAGAAAGTTTAAAACCGCACTACAAACGAGGTTTAGATTAATCATAAATGCTCTAAATATCAAAAATGGCATGGATTTTGACTACAGAGATATAAGCATAATATTTAATGAAAATACACCTTTTAATGAATTAGATAATATAAATACAGTTAAAGCCGCACTTGATGCAGGCTTATCTAAGCAATATGCACTGGGCAAGTTAAGAGATATTGATGATATACAAGAAGAAATACAAAGGCAACAAGAAGAAAGAGAAGCCTATGCAGATGCCTTTTTAAAAGCTGTAGAGGAGCAAGAAGATGAAAGAGGACTTCCTGAAACTTCAGAAGGATTTTGAAAAGTTAATAAAAGACAAGGAAAAGGCAATAGTAAAAAACTATGCAAGCTCATATAAAAAATTAAGGAAAAAGCTTAGCGATATATACGACAAGTATGAAAAGGACGGAGTAATTTCCAAAGATGAATTAAGAAAATATAACCGTTTAAAGGCATTAGATTTAGCGACAGCTAAAACACTTATTGATTTATATTCCTCAAACAAGTCTTTGATAAGACAAACACTAAAAGAAGTCATAGAAGACACAAAAAACAGCTCTTTTACAATTATAAACAACAGGGTAAGCATTACACCTATTAAGAGAAAATTTGACTCTACAGAAATCATAAATCAGGAAATAGCGGGCAAGATATGGACACAAAGAATCAAGCACTACGGCGACAACTTCGTCTATGATGTCCACTCTATAATAAGACAAGGATTAGAACGAGGTGATACCTATACAACGGTGTCAAAGAGTTTAAAATCTAAATTCGGTCAGGACTTAAAAAGAGCTGTAACCATAGCAAGGACAGAAAGTGCAAGGGTACAAGCCTATACAAAAAATGCAACCATGGAAGAGGTAAACAAGCAAGTATCGCTTATAAAAACATGGAGAACCATGAAAGATGAGGGGGTTAGAAGATCCCATCAAGCCATGGAAGGTGTAACGGTTAAATTTGATGAAGAGTTTACTTTGCCGAGCGGCGCTACCTGCATGTATCCTAAAAGCACAGGTTATCCAGAGGAAGATATTAATTGCAGGTGTTATTTAGAGTATAAGGTCGATAAAAATGATGATAAAGACGAGAATTTAGAGTATAATAAAGATGACATAATAATCCACAAAAGTTTAAGTGCGGCTGCTTTTAGAGATACTGTAAAACTACCGGATGGAACATATACCAAAGTTACAGAGGGGACAAAAATTACAAAAGTTGTTGTTTTTGCAGGCGGTAAAACCAATAAAAAAGTAAAGGTAGCTAAATATTTAGCTAAACAATATAATAATGCTCCTAACGATTGGAGAAAAGTTAGAGGAGAGGGTTTTGTTGATGTTAATGAAGAATCTTTAAAATGTGAATTGCATTGGTTTGAATCTAAACAAACCGGAAGAGTTAAAATGAAAGTAAAAAGGTGGTTTGATAATGAAAGTTAGATATATTGGCGAAACAGACCCGATTTATATGATAAAGAATAAAATTTATGATGTAATTTCTACTGAAAAAGGGTGGTATAGAATAGTTGACGAAGAAGGAGAAGATTATTTATATGCACCTGAAATGTTTGAAATAGTAGAAGACTAAAAGCACACTGACTATTGAATGTTAAGGGTGCTTTTTTATTTAATAATTGTCTTTTACTTGTTAGACGTAAAAGAAACACGGGAATATACAGTCGACGGACTTTAAACGGGAGGAGAAATGGAAAAGAAAAATTGTATAGTGTTTGATTTGCAGTTGTTTGGTGATAATGAAGCTCAACCAAGCACAGATTCTACAGATGTTGGTACTTCTACAACACAAAATAAAGAAGGGCAAGAAGAAAAAACTTATACACAAGCTGAGGTTGATGAGCTTACTAAAAATTTACTTACACAAGAAGAGGTAGATAAGATTATTGACAAGAGGTTTGCAAGAGAAAGAGCCAAGGCTGAAGAAGAAAAGAAAGAGGCTGAAAGGTTATCTAAGCTTTCTGCAGATGAAAGGGCAAAGGAAGAATCAAAGAAGAAAGATGATGAGATAGCTAAGCTTAAGGCTCAAATAGCAAGAAACAATTTAGAAAAAGATACCATAGACAGACTTAACCAAGAGGGTTTACCTATTGAGTTTAAGTCTTTTTTAATGCTTGAAGATGCTGAAAAGACTAATGAAGCTATTAAAGAATTTAAAGAAGTATATAATAATGCGGTTCAAGCAGAAGTTGAAAAGAGATTTAAGGGCAAAACACCTACAGGAAAAGGTGATGCTCCTAAGTCTGATGTATGGCAGAACATAGCAGATAAATATAAAAAAGGAGTTTAAATAATGGCGATTAAAATTTATACGAAAGAATATTCAGGATTATTGCAAAATATATTTGTTGTTAAGCAACATTTTTTAAGAACATTTGGCGGAAAATTACAAGTTAAAGACGGTATAACAAATAAGGATGATTTCCTTGATTTAAAGATTTCTGATACAGATGTTGTAATTCAAAATTATGATATGGGTGAAAATGTGGCCTTCGGTATAGGGACAGGCTCTACTAACAGGTTCGGAAATAGAAAAGAAATTAAATCTGTTGACAAGCAAGTTGAGTATGAGGCACCTCTTGCTATTCATGAGGGTGTGGACAATTTCACTGTAAATGACAATGCGGATCAGGTTATCCAAGAAAGAGCAGGACTGCATGCTGAGGCTTGGGTTGAAAAGCTTAATGCTTGGCTTGGAAAGGCTCTATCAGATGAAGCGGGTAAAACATTAAGCGGAACACTTTCAGAAGATGGTATATCCAAATTGTTTGCTGATGCCCATAAAGAGTTTGTAAACAACAAGGTATCTAAAGATATCGGTTGGGTGGCTTATGTTAATGCCGATGTCTACAATTTTATTATGGATCATAAGTTGGCTACTACAGCTAAGGGTTCAAGTGCAAATATTGACAATCAAACTGTTTTGAAATTCAAGGGATTTATTTTAGAAGAGCTTGCAGATTCTTATTTCCAAGAAGATGAGCAGGTGATTTTTGCTGCTGATAATGTCGGTGTAGTCGGTGTTGGGATTGAAGTATACAGAATGCTTGATTCTGAAGATTTTGCAGGAGTAGCTATCCAAGCGGCTGCTAAGTACGGTAAATATATTCCTGAAAAGAATAAAAAGGCTATACTTAAAGCTAAACTTACACCTGCTGTTTAAGATGGAGGTTTAATATGAAAGTTAAGGCTGTCATTGAGTTTTTTGACCTAAAAGAGAAGAAGTTAAGAGGTGTTGGAGATGAGTTTGAAGTCTCCAACGAACGCTTTAGCGAAATCTTGACAAAGGGCGGAAAATGGATTGAAGAAGTAAAAGAAATTGAAAAAGCAGAAGAAAAGGAATTAACTATTTCTGAAATAAAGTCAATGCTTGATGAAAAAGGCATTAAATATGCTAAAGGTGCTAAAAAAGATGAGTTGTTAAGCCTTTTAAATGACTAAAGAAAAGGGGTGCGACAATGACCGATGAGGAAAGAGAAAAACTAAAGGGCTTGTACCTATCGCAAATTGAAGATTATTGCAATGTGATTTTTGATGTGGAAAATTTTCCGGCAGGGGTTCAACTTGCCTTAGATGAGCTTGTTAAAGTTGATCCTATGAAATTTAATTTAACTTCTGAAAAGCTTTCAGATATGGCTAAAACTTATAGCGACAACGGAGGAAATATACCAAGATATATTTTAAATTGGCTTGCACCTTACAGGCGTATTCACTTAGCCGGAAATAAAGAAAAGAGGTTCTACAGTGGCAATAAAAGATGTTGATAGAACTGATGAAGTATTAAAAAGGTTACAGGAGCTTGAAAGTATGTCTGTAAAGGTCGGGATTTTAAGTTCTTCAAGTGGTGAAATGCTTATGATTGCAAATGTACATGAATTTGGTTGCGATATACCCGTTACAAATAAAATGAGAGTATTCTTTCTCCATAATTTTGGAACTTGGATTAAAAAAGATGTCATTAAAATCCCAGAAAGGTCTTTTATTCGCTCTTCTTTTGATGATAAAAAAGATAGCGTTGAAGAAACTGGAGAGAATTTAATCACACAAGTTGTTGAAGGACAATTAGGTGCAAGAAATTTCTATGAAATGCTAGGGCAAACTTGTGTACAGGTTATAAAAGAGTTTATTACCGCAGGTATTTCTCCGGCAAACACTAACCTTACTATTCAAAACAAAAATGGGAAATCTACTCCGCTTATAGATTCAGGAAGACTTATAAATGCGATTGACTATGAAATAGTAGGTGGATAATGATGTTTGATTTTAAGGACCTTGTAGAAAGCTTTTCTACAGGAGTGATTGAAGTTATTTTAAAAACAGAAGGGTACTATGATATGAATAATGGCGGAGAATGGGTTGATGGTGCTTTAAAAAAGATAAGATTTGAGAAAGGCGCCATTGTTCCGCTTAGCAATGACGATTTAAAATTTGATGCTGGAGGAACTTATAATCATGATAATAGAAAGCTCTACTGTTATGAAAAGTTAGAAAAAGGCACAATTGTTACAAATACACAAGAAAATGGTGTTATTAAAACTTATAAAGTTCTTGCTGAAAAAGACTACTCAGATTTTGATTTAGGCTTGTACATTTATATCTTGGAAAGAGGGGATAGGGATGATAAAGAATCTTCGTGATTTATTTGTTAAAGGGATTTATGAAGACACAGGACTTTTTGTTGTGCCTACTGATAATCCTAACAAAAAGCCTAAGTATCCTTACTTTTCTTATAAATTTACAACTCTTAGACAGAATATAGGGGAAGCAGGAGTATTTGAAGATGATTTTATAAAAAGTGAAGATGAAAGATTTAAGTATGATGTTAGAACTACTGCAACATTTCAACCAAAGGTGATAGTTAGCTTTAATTGCTATTCTGATGATTTAATAGATTCTCAAGAGCAGATATTAAAAGCTTGGGAATGGTTTAAGTTAAAGGGTGGACGGATTTTAGCTGATAACAATATTGTTGTGGTTGATGTTGGCAACATTCAAGACAGATCTATTGTGCTTGTAGACAACTATGAATATAGACAGGGTTTTGATGTTGAATTTAGAGTATTACACGAATTCAGTGATAGAAGCGAAACGATAGAAGAACATATAATAAATGGAAAAATAGAAGGTGGTAGAAAATGATATTAGATTTTCCTGTAAACATTCAGAGAAAAACAGTTGCCGTGTCTGAAAGAGGATTTGGCACAATATTAATTTTAGACAATACAAAAGAAACTGAATTTAAATACATCACAGCAGATGATTTAAACGAGATGGAAAGTGAAGACAAGGTTTCTAAAATAGCTACAAGGCTATTTATGCAAAAGCCGCAACCTCAACAGGTGGCTGTGTTTGGGGCAGTGGGAACGGTTGATGCGGTTTTAAAACAAGCGTTAGAGGTTAACGCTGACTGGTTTTATTTGGTGACTGTAGATAATACAGCTGAAACCATAAAGGCTGTTTCTCCTATATGTCAAACTAATAATAAAATATATGCAGTAACAGTAAATGATATCGAGGTTGCTACAGAGGTTGGAGAAGAAAAATTCGATAACACTTTTGTTTTTTATCATAATGATAAAGATTCATATGTAGCTGAAGGGCTTGCTGTTATTATGTCTTATAAAATTGGTGGGAAAACTGCTAAATTTAAGACTATACAAGGGGTTAAAAATTCAAATGTTACTCTTACACAATTAAACGCTTTGCATAAAGCTAATATTCAATCTTATGTTGAAAAGCTTGGTGTACTTCAAACAAGTGAAGGTAAAATGCTTTCGGGAGAGTATATTGATGTTGTGCTTGGTGAGTACTGGATAAGATTTAGACTTGAAGAGGCACTGCAAAGACTTGCTGTTACAGAAGATAAAATTCCCTACACAAACAGGGGAATAGGCATGCTTGTTGGGGAGACTGAAAAGGTATTGTCACGTGCTGTGGACCAAGGAATAGTTGAAGAAGGACAGTATAGAGTTGATTACAAGTTAAGGGAAGATGTACCAAGCAATGAGGTTGCACTTAGAAAGTATAACTATGTTTTATGGACCGCAATGCTTCAAGGGGCAATACACACAGGACAAATCAGCGGTATTTTAACTTACGACATAGTAAACGAAGAGGGGGAAGATAGATAATGGCTGAAAAACTAACTTATACCTATGATCCTGAAAAAGTCATAGTTCAAATTGATGGAGTATATTTAACTGGCTTTTCTGATTCTGCTAAAATTACAGTTGAAAAAAACGAAGATAATATTATTCCAAAAGTAGGAGTAGACGGCAGTGTTCACTATACAATTAATCATGATGAAACCGCAAAAGCAAAATTACCTTTAATGTCTACAAGTCCTCACATTAACTTTATTATGGAGCTAGCGGCAAGTAAAAAAGATTTTAATTTTACTATGGTAGATATTAACGACAACGGAAGAAATATTTCTTGTGATGAATGTAGAATTATTAAAACTCCTGACTATTCAAGAGAGAAAGAAGCTGAGGGAGTAGAATTTGAAGTGTTCATTCCATTTGCATATAATAAGAGCCTTTAATACAAAGGCTCTTAATTTTATTTAGGAGGATTATTTATGGAATTAAAAACAAAAAAAGTAACTGTTAACGATGTAGAATACACTTTACAAAAATTGCCTGTTAGAGAAGCTTTAAAACTTCGTGATTCATGGCTTGAAAATGGAGTTGTTAATCAAGAAAAAATGTACGACAAACTGCTTGAGCACATTGTTGTTATGCCGAAAGTAAAACTAGATGATTTCGATGATTTAGAAACAGTTGAAGCCTTAGGAATTGAGTGTATCAACTTTGTTTATGGCTCTAAAACAAAAAACTAGAAAGGGAAGTACAGAATCTATACGAAAGATTTTATAGGCAAGCTTTAATTTTAATGTCTGATGGAATACTAACATGGACTGAGATTAATAGTATTGATATTGATGAATTTTATAAATTAAGTTTTGCATATAAAAAATATCTGGATGAAAGGGAGTGATTGAATGGCAAATGCAAGAGAGCTTATTTGGAGTCTTAAGACTAAAGACGGGGCAAGTACCGAGATAAGCAAGATTGATAAGAAAATAGACAAGTTAAAAGAAAATATGCAGAATGCTGATTCTGCAAGCGGAAGATTAAGTTCAAAGTTCGGTCTTGCTGGTGCTTATGCTCAAAAAATGGGCGGCAAGATTACAGCGACAAGTAAAAAGATAGCTGGTTTTGGTGGCAAGATGACCAAAGCGATGTTGCCAGTTTCACTTGCCGTGGGTAAGGGAGTAAAAGACTTCTTAAGCCTTGATACTGCTATTAGACAAGTAACGACCTTAACTGATGAAAATGTACTTCCTGTTTCTCAAATAAAAAAAGACGTAAAAGAAATATCAAACGCCACTGGCAGAAGTCAAGAAGAAATAGCAAATGCAATGTATGATTCTTTATCTTCTGGAGTTGATCAAAGCAAGGTTACCGATTTTGTTAAGTCTGGTATAGATCTTGTAAGAGCAGGCTTTACAGATATGCCAACTGTAATTGATGCAACAACTACTGCCCTTAATGCTTATGGAGATGCTGCTCCCGAAGTTTCTAAGATTCACGATATTTTTGTTAAGACTCAAGATTTAGGTAAAATTACTGTTGATGAACTTGGTAAGTCAATAGGTAGGGTTGTACCGACTGCAGCTGCTGCAGGTGTAAGCCTTGAACAATTAGGGGCTGGTTATTCAGTATTAACTGCTAAAGGTATGAATGCAGAGCTTGCAACGACTACAATGAACAGTTTACTTGGCGAACTTTCTGCAACAGGGTCTAAGTCTGATAAGGCTCTTAGAAAAATGACGGGAAAGTCTTTTAAAGAACTAACTAAAGAGGGAAAGAACGTTGGAGAAGTCCTTGGAATTTTACAAGAAAATGCAAAAGGAGCGGGTCTTGAACTTGCCGACATGTTTGGAAATCTTAATGCTGGCAAAGCTGCTAACTCTTTATTGAGTGATGGCGTAGAGGGATTTTCAAAAGTCTTGGATCAAATTCAAAACTCTGACGGTGCAACGGCTGAAAACGCTATGAAGATGATGGGTCCTGCTGAGAAAATGCAGGTGGCGACTACTAGAATGCAAAATGCTTTTATTGATGCAGGCGGAGCTATTGCTCCTTATGTTGTTCAAATAGCTGATGGCATTTCAAGTATAGTCGGTAAGTTTTCTGAATTAGATGAGGGTACTCAAGGGTCTATAATGCAGTGGGTAGGTCTTGCTATTGCTATTGGACCTGTAGTTTCCATAATAGGAACTGTAGGAATGGTAGTAGGTGGGGCTATTTCTGTATTTGGAACTTTACTAGGAGTATTTGGAACTATTATCAGTGTAGTTGGTTCTGTTGGCGGAGCTTTCTTTGGTTTAATGGCTGCTATTGGTCCCGTAGGTTGGGTAATCATGGCAGTCGTTGGGGTCGGTGTTTATTTAATATCAAACTTTAAAAAGATTAAAGCAACGGCTGAAGAATTAGGTGGGGGTATCAAGGGTTATCTTTTAGCTACATTAAAAGTAACTGGGGATAACTTCACATCATTAAAAGATAAAGCCGTTAGTGCTCTTAATGGAATAAAAAATGCATGGGAAAGTGTGAAAAACTTCTTAAAAAATCCTATTAAAGGAGTTATATCAATTGCTCAAAAAGGAGCTGCTAGCATAGGTGGTGGAAGTGCCGCCAAGGGTGCTGCTGTTGATGTAAGAGGGGGCAGAGTCAGTAGACAGCCTCATGCAACAGGACTTGAAAAAGTACCCTTTGATAACTACCCTGCAGATTTACACAAGGATGAGATGGTCTTAACTGCTAGTGCTGCAAAGGCTTTTCGTGCAATTGGCGGAAGTAAAAACTCATTACCTGCAAATAATAGTGGTGGCAATTCAATTTCAAATTCTCCAAATATTATTGTCAATGTTTACGGAGAAAGGACAGAAAACGAAGCTATAAACATAGGTCAAAGAGTAAGACAAGAGCTAGATAGTTTCTTTAAAGAAATGCAGTTACAAAGGGCGTGATATAGATGGCAAAAGCAAATACAACAAGAATAAAACTTGAAGATATAGTCATGGATGCCGTCGTTGATGAAAGTCCTTCCAATACTGCTGATGTAACAAATAAGCCTGTAGAAAAGGGAGAAGATATATCTGATCATATGAAAATCAAACCTTATACTGTTAGATTAAAAGGCTCGATAGTTAATGACGCTCCTGCAAAGCTAGAGTTGTTAAGAACTTATCAAAGAGAAGCTAAGCTCTTAACTTATGTTGGTAGAAATATATTTAAAGATGTAGTGTTAACTAATTTAGATACTGATCATTCTGTAGAAAATGCTAAGGGTTTTGATTATTCAATAACTTTACAACACGTTAAAATTGCTAAGCCTGAAACCTTTGAAGTAAATGTTAAAAATCCTGAAAGTAAAAAACAAGATGCAAAGACTGCTACAAAGGTTAAAGAAAAGACTAACGCAGGAAGAAAGCAGGTGCAAGAACGATGAAATATATCAATATTGATAAAAATCAAATTCCATACGAATTCGAGATTGTGCTTGAAAATACTACCTTTCAATTCGAGTTGAATTATAATTCTGTTGGAGATTTCTTTACTATTTCCCTTAAAAAAGACCATGTAAAAATTATTGATAATTACAAAGTTGTTTACAATGTAGAACTTTTTGAAAATTTAAAATATTTGGGAGTTCCAAGGGTTATTATAAAGCCATTTGATACAACAGGAAATTCAAACAATATAAGTTATGAAAATTTAAACGAGGATGTGTTCTTATATGTTTTGGATTCATGAAATAGAAGTATTGGCGGGACAAAAGAAATTTACAAATATAGGCGACAACGCCCTTGAAATTGACTTTGATGTATCTTTTAATGACGGCAAAGATCCCGATGTATCAACCGTTACTATTTATAATTTATCTGATAATACTATAAATGACATAAAAAGAGATGGCTACTTATATCTTAATGTTGGTTATAAGATGATGAATAATAAGGCTAATATCTTGACTGGAGAAATTGAAGATATTGAGACAACTTGGTCTGGTCTTGATAAGGTTTCTAAAATCACAGTAGGCGACGGAACGAAAACATGGAGAAAGGCTGAACTTAATAAGACCTATGCTAACGGAACAAAGGCAAGTGTCATCATGCAAGATCTTGCTAATGTTTTGAAATATGAAATTGTAGAGATAACACCTAAAAATGATTTAGTTTATAAATTAGGTAAAACTATAAAAGGGTCTGCAAGTAAGTCCTTAACTCAATTAGTCAAGGACACAGAATCTAAAATGTTTGTCAACAAAAACAGAATTGTTATAAGAGACCAAAAGAAAGGCTATACGACAGGCTTTGTACTTAATAAAGATACTGGACTTGTGGGAATACCAACTCTTAATAAAGATGAATCTGGAGATAAAACTGTAGATGTTGGAAAAGAAAAGGACAAGAAGAAAAATAAAGAAACTAAAAAGACTTGGAAAGTAACTTGCCTTTTAAATCCAAAAATAGAAACTGATAGTGTTATTAAGATTGAATCAAAAGCCTTGAATGGTACTTTTAGGGTCATATCTGGAAGGCACTCAAAAGACTTTAATACAGAATTAGAGGTTGAAGAAATATGAGGGAACAGGCAAATAGACACGCCAATAACTTTTTTGAAGATTTTAAAAAGAATATTGCAGGAGAAACGAACGTCTGCAAAATGGCAAAGGTGGTTAAGTTTTATCCTGAAACTATGAAAGTTGATGTTATGCCTTTACCAAGTGAGGATAATGCAATGATTATTAATGTTCCCGTTGCAACTGTTAGGAGTAAGGACTTTTTAATTTATTATCCCTTAAAAGCTGACGATATAGTTATTTTAATATTTGCCGACAATGACACCGATAATATCTTATTGGGAGAAGATAGTATTGAGACCGAACGAGGACACGATGTATCAGATTGTATCTGTATAGGTGGAATAACCTTATTAAACGATAGCTTAAGCATAGATGATCCCGACAGTCTTATTATTCAAAATATTTCAAATACTGCAAAGATTATTGTAAAAGAAAATGGAGATATAGATATTAAGTGCAAACACTTCAAAGTGGAGGCGGAAAGGATTGATTTGAATTGAAGATTGCAACTATAGGCAGTATGTCTACAGGACACGGTGATTTCCCGCCACGAAGTACGGTTGAAGGTTCAAGTGATGTTTTTGCTGAAGGATCCGGTGTACACAGAGTAGGTGATAGTTGGATAACTCATTGCAATACTGTAGGTGTTTGTCATGAGGGGAACACATCAATAGGTAGCGGCACTGTATTTTGTAACGGCAAGCAAGTTGCAAGGGTGGGAGATCCTATATCTTGTGGAGATGCTATCGCAACGGGCAAAAGTACCGTAAGTGTAGGTGATTAAATGTATAAAAATACTTTTAAAATGATAAATGGCGACACGGTTATTGATGAAGATTTAATATTGGTTAAGGGTCAAGAAGAATTAAGACAAAATATAGAAAATAGGTTGTCTGTGAATAAAAATGAATGGTTCTTAAACATAAAACTTGGTCTTGACTATGCTTCTATAAGCGGTAAAGGAGTAACTGACAGGGCAATTGAATTTGCCATTCGTGAGTGCTGCCTGCAAGATGAAAGAGTAAAAGAAGTTAGAGATATAAAGATAGAAAGAGATCCTAAGAATAGAACTGCCGATATTGATATTTTAATAATTGATAAAGGCGAGCAAGAATTATGGCTCAAGGAGGTGGTAGACCTTGGATAATTGCAAAGACGGACTATGTATGATTGATGATGTTAAAAAAATAAATAATTCTGAATTTGGTCTAACTGAATTTGGGTTTAGAAGAAAGCTATATCCAGAATGTATAGCTGATAGAATAAAAAGAGCAAAAAAAGTCTTTGGGGTCAATATTGATACCTCAGAGACTTCTTTTTTGGGAAAATTAATTAGAAATTTATCTTGGGACGAAGCCTATTTGTGGGAATTAGCAGAAGATGTTTATAACGCACCTTTTGTCAATTTTGCAGAGGGAACTTCTCTAGATAACGTTGGTATGTATTTAACCATCACAAGACGACCTGCAACCAAGAGCAAAACTATAGTTACAATTTATGGAGACGACGGAATCGTAATTCCAAAAGGTTTTAAAATTGGAACTAAAAAAGGCATAGTCTTTGAAACTTTAGAAGATGCAACCATAAGCGGTGGCAGCGTTGATGTATATGTTGAATCAATAGGAGCAGGAAAACAAAACAATGTAGACAAAGAAACAATTACAGAAATTTTAAATCCTACTCTAGGTATTGATAAAGTTATCAATACTGAAGCTTCTGTTGGCGGACTAAATACAGAAACTGATAACGAATTTAGACAAAGATATAAAAAATCTTATTCAAGAGTTGGTGGGTCAACTGTACCTGCAATTACTGCAGCACTTTTGGATATGGACAAAATCGTAGATTGTGAGGTTAGGGAAAATGTAACAATGGAAACAATCGACGGTATACCCCCAAAATCTGTAGCTTGCTTTGTCTATGGTGGCGAAGACAAGGAAATAGCAAAAACTATTTACGACAATAAAGCTGCAGGTATCCAAGCATTTGGAGAAATCGTTGTTGATATCAAAGACGACAAAGAAGAAGTACACAAAATAGGCTTTACAAGGGCGAAAGTTGAAGAAATCTTTATTAAATTAAAAATCAAAAAAGATAAAGACTACAAAGGCGATGATGCAGTTAAAAGAGCGATCATCAATTATATTGGTGGAAAAGATAAAGATGGAATTGAATATGCAGGCTTAAAACTTGGAGAAGATGTAGTGTTATCAAAAGTTTTAGGTCGTGCAATGTGCCTTGGTGGAATTGCCGACATTGAAGCTTTTATTTCCACAGATGGAAAAGACTGGAAAGAAACTAACATTGAAATAGCAAGAGCCTCTATTGCCAAAACAAGTCCAGAAAAGGTTGTGATTGAGTATGTATCATAATCAAGATGAATTATATTATAAGGCTTGGAGACGACTGCCAGAAAGATTTAGAAAGCCGAATAATTTGGACTTGTACTATGTTTTGTATGGTGGATATGGAGAACTTGAAAAAGGATTTGCAAGTATAAATGACAGTCGAAATATCGATAAGGCACAAGGAGAAACTCTAGACAAATTAGGGGCAAATGTGGGGCAATTTAGGTTTGGGGAAGATGATGACTTATACAGACAACTTATTAAAGTTAGAATTATAGCAAATTTGAGTATAGGGAGCATTCCAGTTATCAACAAGGTCTTATCAATATTAGTTAAAGACGTTTATTTAGGGTTAGAAGAAGCCTATTTAATTGATGAATGGGACAATGAACCTGCTGCCTTTAGACTTATTTTAAATAAGTATGCGGGCAAGCTCCCTTATGAAATCATCGATAGGATAAAAGCGGCGGGAGTACGTGTACTATTTGAATTAAGGTATAGGGAATCTGTTATTTTAAAAGAAAAAACAAACACATACACCAATAGACTATATCCAGTATCAACCTATCATCAATGTGGAAGTATTTACAACCATCAATATGTTGGCAAGAAAATTAATTCAAATATTAAGTTACCTAACGGAACAAGGAACAGAAGCAATAGAAAAGTATTTGTTGGAGAAAGAAAGGCAGGTGCTAGATGATACCTATTGAGCAGTTAAGCAAAAGAGCAAAGAAACTCTATGACGACATCAATTCAGCAAAGTTATATATCAACGGACAAGCTATTGATGGTGTTATTAAGAAAAAAACTATTAAGGATAATGCGATTAAGGTTTTCGTGGCTTTATCTTCAGATGAGGGAACTATTGAGAAAATAGAGATATATGATATAGATGGAGATTTACTCCAAGTACAAGATATGCAAGTTGTAAAATCTAATCATTATAAGTTTTTAGCAGTAGTAGAAATTAGAGTTGAAAACGAGGTGGAAAATGGCAGATAAAAACGGATATAACGGCGTAGAAGTTGTTGAGAATCCTTATTTTAAAGTTGAGGAAGTTTTGAAAGCTTTTCAGAAATACAATTCTTATCAAATGACTAAATTCTCTGATAGAATAGTGGAACTTCCATGGACTTTTATTTTAAATAAAATGGGTACGACAGATGATGGAAAAGATATTGTAAATCTACAATTCTATGAGGGAGAAGTTATTGAGGACGGAACAGACCTATCTGAGATGAATTTAGGTAATCTTGATGTAGCAATTGCTATCCTTTATGAGTGGAGAAATTATGTAGATAATACTTTATTGCAACAAGCTTTAAAGACTGACGGATTAGAACTAACTACCTTAAATGGTCTTATTGCTAACGCTTATGGGGTTACCTTTGATACCCTTGATAATATTAAAATTATTAGAGGATATTATGATAAGCAAAAAGCGGAGGTGTGGAGCTAAAATAGTTTAAATTTATGTTATATTTATTTACATTTGCGTGTAATATGATATAATTCTATTAGGGAGTTGATTTTATGGCAAATGTAAATTTAAATATTAGACTTGATGAAAAATTAAAGAATGATTTTTCTAAGGTTTGTGATTCTATGGGAATGAGCATGTCTACTGCTTTTAATATCTTTGCTAAGGCTGTTGTAAATGAAGAAGCTATACCTTTTAAGGTTCAGGCAAGTAATCCGATAGTGGCTGAATTTGAAAACATGGAAGATTTTAAGGATTATGTAGATAAGTTATGAGAAGAATTAAAGTACGAAAAAGCTTTGAAAAAGATTTAAAGAGGATAAAGAAAAGTGGCAAATTTGACTTAGACAAGCTGTATAAAGTTATCAGTAAGTTGGCAAATGGTGATTCTCTTGATGAGAAGTATAAGGATCATAAATTAAAGGGAAATTATGAAGGCTATAGGGAGTGCCATATAAGTCCTGATTGGTTACTTATTTATGAGATTAATGATAATGAACTTGTTTTAATATTAAACAGAACGGGTTCGCATAGTGATTTATTTTAGATAAGTATAGAAGATAAAATTAAATAATTTAGACATTAAGACAACTTCGGTTGTCTTTTTTAATGTAAAAAAGGAGTGATTTTATGACGGTGCATAGATGGGGGAAATATCAGAAAAAGAGTAATTATAGAACCGTAACAAAAACAAGAGCGAAAGAGAGAGTTTTAGACTTCGCAAGTTGGATTGAATATGAAGATGCCTTGCTTTATGCACAACAGAATATAGATTCTAATCCACAACTTTATAATGATAAAACTAATGTAAGACCTTCGGCGAAATCTTATATCGACCAATCAGGAAATACTCGTTATTATCCTGTAGTATTATATGATGAATATTACACAGAACAAGTTTTTTCTCATTACTCTCAAGGTTCATATATTGGCACAGTAACATCAACAAACAGAAATGCATATCCTGATAATAACTACAGCGGTAGCTACTGGTATGTGTATGAGGGAATAGACAATCAGGCACCTGTTATTTCAGGTTCTGATTTGGATTTAGGCAGCAAAGTTGAAGATTTCAATATTGAATATATAGTACAAGATGCAGACGGTAATCCTTGTACAGTAGACATTACAGTTGACACAGTGAAAAAAGTAAGCGCTAAAAGTGTAACGCTTGGAGCAAAATACACCTATCCAATATCAATTAATGAATTTACATTGGGAAAGCACACCGTTGTTATTACTGCAAAAGATAGCAATAACGCAACATCAACAAGAACATACAATTTCACCAAGTCAAATACAGCTCCTGTTATTTCAGGGACTGATGAAGATTTAGGGGGAAAGAGTACAGCTTTTACCCAAAATTATAAAGTTACAGATTCTAATAATGATGATGTAAGTGTAGTAATAACCTTAGATGATACAGAGATTGCAACGGTCACATCTGCACAGAATAAAGATTTATCAGTTACTATTACGGATGTACAGTTAAATTCTATGGAAATAGGATCTGTTCACACAATAACAATTAAGGCTGATGATGGAAAAGGCGGTGTTGCTTATAGACGCTACATTTTTACAAAGATAAATAGACCTCCAATAATATCAGGTACTAATACTGATTTAGGAGATAAAAAAGAACCTTTTACAATTGAGTACAGTGTAACAGATATTGAAAAAGATAAAGTTTATTTAAAAATATATCTTGATGGCGTAGAAGTATTTGAAAATTCAGCGGTTGAAGATGGAAGTAATTACACTTACACAATACCTGTAGTTGATTTTTTAAAACTCAGATATGAGCAGCATGAAATCAAAATTGAAGCATGGGACGACTTTAGCGTAGATAATAAGCAAGTAAGGACCTATACCTTTGAGCGTGTAAGTGCTGGACTTGAAGTTGAAATCAAGATTAATGAATTTGATATTCAACCTAAGAAAATAATAGCAGTACCGCACGGAATATTTGCATCTGATGCGGATATGAAAGTCTTTGCTTGCAATAATTACAATGATACTACTCCTACATGGGAAGATATGACAGATTCAAGTAAGGCGGCAAGAGCCTATGCTTTTACTAATACTACAAAGACCGCAAGCAAGTGGGCGATAGGCATTAAGGTAATAGTTGAAAATGGCACATCTGCTGTATCTTCTGTATTAAGAGGATTTAAAGGGGGTTATGAATAATGGGTGTAAAAATCTACAATGAAGTTGATTTGGAAAAGATACCAAAATTAAAAGCTGATGCTGGCTCTTCATCATCTTCTTCTAACGAAGAATTAGAATCAAAAGTTAAAAATCTAGAAACTAAATTAGAAGAAGCCACCAAGGCTCTTGAAATAATCACAGGGGGTGGAGTTGATGAATCTAATTGATCAAGCGAAAGAGTTTAGAGATGAAATTGAAGCAACTAAAAGAGCAACTGGAAGATTAATCTTAAAGTCTGATATATCACAAGAAGAATTAAAAGACCTGATGAGCGTTTATCCTCTATTTGAAACTGGCAAGGATTTAAAGGTTGGGGAGATAGTAAGATATAACGAAGTCTTATATGAAGTTATACAAGCTCATACTACACAAGCTGACTGGACACCAGATAAGACACCTGCACTGTTCAAAGTCTATGAAGTTAAACAAGACAGTCAAGGCAATGAAGTAGTAGCAGAATTTAAGAAACCAACGGGAGCTCATGATACTTATAAAAAAGGAGATAAGGTTCAATATAAAGGTGGTATATATGAATCATTAATTGATAATAACGCTTATTCTCCAGATGAGTATGCTCAAGGTTGGAAAAAACTTAACTAATCATGGCACTTTAAAGAGTGCTTTTTTATTGCAAAAAAAGGAAGTGATCAAATGCTAGAACTTTATCAACCAATAGCCAACTTTGGAGTCTTGGTGGTTATAGCTGCCATGTACTTATGGCAAACACCAAAAACGATTGAGAAAGTAACCAAAGTTATTGAAGATAACACAAGCGTAATTCGAGAAAGTAGAATCTACCATGAAAGAATGGAAAGATTTATGCTAGACATGAAAAACGATATTATTTTAATCAAAAATAGCAAAAATGACGAAGAGATCAAGGAAATGATTATTCGATTAGAAGAAAAGATTGACAGATTGGGAAAATAATAGGGCAGGGTTAAACCTGCCTTTTTTATTTAGGAGTTGATGAAATGTTAAAAGTAATGTTAGACCCAGGGCATGGCGGCGGCAAGGCGCACAATAGAGGCTTTAAACAAATTGATAATTTGCCATATTGCAACGAGGGCGACTGCAATTTCATATATGCTAAGGACTATTTAAAACCAGCGCTTGAGAAGTACGGGATAATAGTAGGCTTGACTAGAAGTGATATTTGGCAAAACCCAACACTAGCAGCTAGAGGAGCAATGGCAAGAGGCTATGACCTGCTTTTATCTTGCCACTCTAACGCTGCAGGTGGATCTGCAACTGGTACTGAAATTTGGGATAGCACAAATCCTAAAGAATCTATTAAAGATCTTACAGATAAATTATGTACTGCAATTTCTTCTGCTATTGGTACTAATAATCGTGGGACTAAATATAGAAAAAATAACAATGGATCTAATTATTATGGTGTACTTAGAAATGGGTTGGCCAGACATAATTTTATAATCGAGCATGCATTTCATGACAATTATGCAGATTGTAAAAAGTATGTAGACAATTTAGATAAGGTAGCAAAAGTAACTGCAAAGACTATTGCTGAATATTTTGGACTTAGCAAATCAGAATCTGTAACAAAAACTCCTATATTAAGCAAACCTACTGCCAATCTTGAACAAATGAAAATATGGGCAAAGTCTAAAAGTAATAATTTAGAATTTATTGGATTAGCTGATTTATATTGGAGACTTGCACAAACTATAGGGATAGATCCCGTTGTTGCCTATGTTCAAATGAGCCATGAAACAGGATTTTTATATAAAATAAAATCTGCAGCAGGTCTTGACGCTAGTTTTCATAATCCATGTGGCTTAAAGATTACACAAGGCGGAGGAGATTATCAGGCTTCTGCTCACAAAAAATTTTTAAGTTGGCAAGATGGAATAATGGCTCATTTAGATCACTTAGCTTTATATGCAGGTGCTACTGGATATCCTAAATCTAATACAAATGACCCAAGACATTTTAAATATTTATTAGGAAGTTGTAAATATGTAGAAGATTTAGGTGGTAAATGGGCACCTGGTAAAGACTATGGATATAAACTGTTAAATTATATTTCAGAAATAAGGAGTATAAAAGTGGAAAAGAAAGTAGAAGAAAAAGAACATTGGGCAGAAAAATATTGGAAGGATTTAAGTTCAAAGGGAATTGAGATTCATGAGGAAAGATTTGATGATTTTATGACAAGAGGAGAAGTTTTTGCTCTATTAGATAGAATTATTCAAAAATTAAATTTTTAGGCATACATTTCATTGAGGAAAAATAAAAACGCAAATTTACCCTATTGTAGGCCGCCAAATAAAATGAGACAAATGGCTAAAAAAACCGATTGAGGAGTGATATTATGAAAAAACAAGAATTAATAAGAAAATTAGGGTCAAGAAAGTTTTGGGCATGTGTTTCTGCGGTTATAATCGCACTAGTAGCTTTTTTTAATGCTCCAGCAGAGACAACCGAAAGGATTGTAGCACTTGTAAGTGCCATAGGTGGCTTGTGCGTGTATATGCTTTCAGAAGGACTGGCAGATAGCAAACCAACAGACATCACCAATGTGATAAAAACCGAAGACTATAAAGAAGAATAAAACTAGGGAGCACAAAGCTCCCTTTTTAATATTATAATCATATAACCTTAATTTTTTACACCATTACTACACCATGAACAAATAACTATTGTCAATCAATTGAAAATAGCGACGTTGTATTTTCGAATATATGTTCCTGCTACCCCTGCCATGTATTTTATTAAACTCCATAGAATTCTGTATTATTATAAAATGGCTATAAATACAGAGTTCTATGGAGTTTTTTATTTAGCTTATAATGTAAATTTCTATTAAACTCTGTATTATTCTATAGAATTCTAATATTTTTACATCATAATTATATGTTGAAAACCTTCAAAGCATCAAGTTTTGCTACTGCATGTTTTTTAATTTCCTGCTGAACATGGGTATAAGCATTCATTGTTGTAGAGAAGTCTTTATGTCCTACAAGAGCATGTGCTATTTTAGGTTGTATATCTGATTCTGTTAAATGTGCAATACAGATGTTCCTTAGGGCATGGAATGTTTTATTTTAAAAGCTATTTTTACAAAAGCAAGCAATTCATTTATTAGTAGATGATAAGATTAAATCCAAATTTGAATTAGTTGAAGACATTGCATTGAAAAAAAGAAATTGAAAAGTATTGTTTTTTAAAATCAGGTTATTTATCTGAAAATATAAATATAAAGTCAAATGTTATTAGTTTAAAAGGAATTTTGTGCGTTATGTGTGATGTAGAAGGTAATAGATAAAATGAAAAGACGGTCGAATAACACAACAACTGCAGAAATGTAGAAAGTATTAAAAAGATTAGGGTATGAAATCTGGAAAAAGAAGGCAAACCGATTTTTACACTGGTATTAGATTATCGTTAAAAAGTCTCAAGGAACAATAACTCCTGAAATCGAAAGAGAATTAAATATTGTATCTCGTAGGGTTAGAATTTCAAGATTGCAGGCTATGGAAATTGAGCTTAAGAAAACTGTAGCAAATTTAATGAGTAAAGAAGAGAAAGGATTATTCACTCATTTAGGTAAGACTTATGAAAAAAGATATTACAACGAGCTTTATGAGTTACAAAGGACAGTCGGATATTCAAATATTCAAGCTGTAAATAAAGATAAGCTAAAGACGATATTATCCAAACCTTGGACAAGTGATGGCAGAGAATTTTCACAAAGAATTTGGGGAAGAGGTAATAAGCTTATCAATTCTTTATACGACAATTTGCAAAGAGATATTATAAGAAGCGCTGCTCCGGATGAATCAATAAAAAATATAGCCAAACAGTTTAATGCTTCCAAGTTTAATGCAGGAAGGCTTGTAATGACTGAGACTGCCGCCATTAGTTCTAAGGCCGCTTTAGATTCTTATAGAGAGATTGGAGTTGAAAAGTATGAGATACTTGCCACTTTAGATTTAAAGACAAGTGAAATCTGTAGGGAAATGGATGGCAAGGTATTTGAGTGTAAGGACTACAAGATAGGAATCACCGCCCCGCCTTTTCATCCTAATTGCAGAAGCGATACTATTCCGTATTATGACGATATGGAAGATGAAACTAGGATGATGAGAAATTCTGTGACGGGGAAGAGTGAAAGGATTGAGAATTTAAGTTATAAGGAATGGTATGAGAAATATGTTGTATCAGAAAAAACATTAGACAGACCCGCAATAATGTTTAAAACAACAGATGTAAAAACCATTCAAGAATTGAAAAACATCAGCAAAAGTAGTATTATAAATATAAAGAATTATAGTAGTTTAAATGATTATTTTAAAGAAAAACTTGAAATTGAACTTATCGGTTTTAATAAAAAACCTATAGAAGATGTAAAAATCACATTGGCAGGTATTGATGATATAGCTAACAAATTTCCAAAAGTAAAAAATGGAATTAATCGTATTCATTATAATTCTAAATTAAAATCATACGGAAAATATCATACGAATGGACTTATCGAAATAGGACCCAAAGGATTAAGTAATTATAATACAGGAATTCACGAAGCTATTCACGCTTTGGATTATGTTGTTACAGGCTATGATAAAATTTCTTTATCTGAAACAGTATCAAGAAAAGCATTGAAAAATTTAAAATTGAGGATAAATGGTAGAAATACAGAAAAATTAGTAATACAATTTATAGGATTTGACATAAAAGAAGTTAAAAAACTTGATGAATGGTTATCTTATGCAGCTGAAGCAGAATATACGAATAGCAAGAGAAAAAATAAAGTTACAAAAGAAATGATAAAAATACTTGAAGAGGTGATAAAATGACTGAATATGGAAGAAGTGGACTTCCGATAGAATATGAAGATGAACAAGAAAAAATAATTCTAAATTATTTAGAAGAAACTAAAGATGATGGAGATGATGAAGATAGTTATTTGGAAGAATATGTAAAAAAACACGCATCTCCAGGATTATTAAAAGCTATTAAAAAACGAGATAGATATTACGAAAAAATGAAAAAGAAAGGTATCATTGTAAACTAAGCACTAAGTAACAAGAAACAGTTATCAGGTGCTTTTTTATTGCAAAAAAGAAGGTATGGAATGTGAAGGTATTTGATGTTGATTATAGTGGAAGAGTAATTCAAGTAAATATAGAGGGCGAACTATATCGAATATGGATCAGGAAGAATAAACACAGATACATTGTTGATGCTGTATTCAAAAATGATTTAGCTGTTGATTTTGTTGGCGGAGAACAAACAGACTTAAGTATCTCAAACATACTTAAGTCTGTTTGGTTGGATATTAAAAGATTAGCCGAAAAAATGTTTAGCAACTTCAATTCCATGGTTGGTTAGTTCTACATGAACCATACCAAGATAGTAATTTTTAGATTTTATTAAACCATTTTCATAGATTAGTTGTTTTTTTTAATGCTTAAATTAGGATCTTTTATAGGTCCTTTTTTATTGCCCTGGAATGGCGTAAAACTTAGCTGGCATAGGTCAAGAGATAGACGTAAAAAATCGTATTGTGAAAGGAGAAATTATGAAAAGGGAATTTTTAGAGGGTTTAGGTTTAGAGAAAGATGTAATTGATAAGATCATGGAAGAAAACGGCAATGATATTAAAGCTGAAAAAGCAAAAGCAACTGCTAAGGATGAAGAGATTAAAACTCTTAAGGAGCAAGTCAATATAGCTAATAAAGAGATTAAGTTTAATAAGGATATGAATTATGAATAAATATATATAAAATTTTGATTGCTAAATCCCCAATATATGTTACGATGTAACATAAGGAGGGATATCATGACTACAATTACTATAAGATTATCTGAAGAAGATAAGGAACTTTTTAAAAGAGTTTCTGAAAACAAAAATATGACTTTATCTGATTGGGCTAGGAATACATTGGTTGAAAGCATAGAAGATGAATATGACCTTGAAGTAATAAGAGAGTATGAAGAAGCCGCCTCTAAAGGTCTTGTAAAATACTATACTGCAGATGAAGTTGAGAGAGAACTCGGTTTATGAAATACAGGTTGCTATATACTGAAAAGGCTAAGAAGACACTAAGCAAATTAGACCGATATACTCAAAAACTTATCACCAAATATGTGAGAGATATTGAAAGTTTGGAAGAACCGAGGTATAGGGGCAAGGCTATAACTGCAAACCTAAGAGGATATTGGAGATACAGAGTTGGAGATTACAGAGTTATTTGCAAAATTGAAGATGAAGAACTCATTGTTTTGTTGATTGATTTAGACCATAGAAAAGAAATATATAAATAAGGCAATCTCAAAAAGGTTGCTTTTCATATTTTTTTCCACAAAGATTTTTTTGTAAGTGAGTATTAAATTATATTAATTCGTATACTAAGTTTCATACAGTCTATTAAAAATTATCAAATTATAATTTTATGAAAATATTATATATGTTAGTGTGTTTTTATTTTATAGCTTAAAAATTTCTTTTAAAATTATATTGGTTAAATGTTTAATATTATCAAAATTTATCTTATCTAAATAAAGTATAAATACTTGCTCGGGGCTTTCTACATTAGATATATTTTCTATTCCAAAAAAATCTCCTGACAAGATATATTTACATTTTCTTAAATCATCATAATAATTTTCTAAAATATCGATATAAATAGAAAATTTATTATTGTAAATTTTTAAATTGTAATTGTATTTATTTAATTCCAGATTTTTATTTAAATTTGTATTGCCTGTTACTATTAATCTATTTTTTTGAAATTCAATCTGTGTAATGTTAAAAATATTTTTTTCTATCACAATAGTTAACAATTTTTCTATTTTTTCAACAATTATCAGGCAGTTTAATAATCCCGTTAAATCATCTTTGTTATGTGCTGTTATCTGTTTTAAAATATCATTATCATTGTTTATTAAATATTCTTTGTACAGAAGAATTAATTCTTTTCCTGAAATAAAATCTTTCCTTGATATATTTAAGTATTTTTCAATGTCAATTTGTCGTATTCTATCAAGTTCTAATAAATATTTATATTTTTTTATATATTCGTATAGATCAAAACTTGTAAATTTATCAGGGGTTAATTTGTAAAAAAGTTTTTTTGATTGGACAAAGGGAAGGTCAAAAGAATTGCCGTTATAAGTAATAATTTTTTGGTCATTTAGATTTAATTCTTTTAACAATTTAATTTCTTCGTTTAGATTTTCTGCAAAGAGCAATCTTATGGTAGTATGTTTCTGAATATATATTGTTCCAATTAAGATAATGATATCATTATTCCTTGAGAGTCCGGTAGTTTCAATGTCCAGGATTGTGTAGCCATTAAATCTGTTTAAAATATATTTATTTGTAATTTCATAGTCATATTTATAGATTTTCATTTTGCACCTATTCTAAAAGTTGATAAAGGAAGTTTAAATTACTATAATTGTATTAGTAATTAAAGTATAACGTATTTTAAAAATGTGTAAAGTCAGGTGCATAATGATATATTTAGATAATTGCGCAACAACTAAGCCGAGAAAAGAAGTAATAGATAAGATTATAGAGTCCTTTGAAAAGGGTTTTGCCAATCCATCTTCTCTGCACAGTTTCGGGCAAGATGTAGAAAATAAAATAGAAGAGGCAAGAAAGAATGTTGCAAATTTAATAGGAGCAAACCCGGAAGAAATATATTTTACATCAGGTGGAACTGAAAGCAATAATATCGCTTTAAATGGATTTATCGAAAAGAATAAAAGATTTGGAAATGAGATTATTACAACATCTGTTGAGCATTCTTCCGTAATTGAAAAACTTAAATCTTATAATGATCAAAATTATAAAGTTATTGAAATAGGAGTAGATGATAAGGCTAATATTAATTTAAGTGAATTATATTCAAAAATAACCGACAAAACTATTTTGGTTTCAATAATACATGTAAATAATGAAATCGGCACAATAGCTCCAATAAAAGAAATAGTTGAAAAAATAAAAAATATTAATAAAAATATATTTATACATGTTGACGGAGTTCAGTCCTATGGTAAGATAAAAGTTGATGTAAAAAACTTGAGATGCGACAGTTATTCGGCCTCAGGTCATAAAATCCACGGACCCAAAGGAATAGGTATACTTTATCTCAAAAAAGGAATTAATATTGAACAGCTTACCTATGGTGGTGGTCAAGAAAAAAATTTAAGATCCGGTACTGAAAATGTTCCCGGAATAGTGGGAATTGGTGAAGCGTCAAAAATAATGTTTGAGAATTTCGGTGAAGAACAAAAAAGAATAAGGAGTTTAAAACAATATCTCATAGAAAAAATCAATTTAAACTTCAATGATTTCATTATTAATACCCCGGAGGAATCCTCGCCCTATATATTGTCCGTTTCTTTTAAAGACATAAGAGGAGAGGTATTGCTTCATTATCTTGAACAAGATGAAATATATATTTCTACAGCTTCTGCGTGTACATCTAACGGAACACATAAGAGCAAGGTGTTGGAATCCATGCACCTTAACAAAAGCTACGAAGACGGTACAATAAGGTTATGTTTGTCCTATGAAATATCAGAGACAGACATAGATAATTTTATAGATAAATTGAAAATTTATGTAAATGAAATTAGAGATATTATAAAAAGGTGATGTTTTGGATAGAGTTGTAAGTTATAGCTTGGGAGAAGTAATGCTTAAAGGGAACAACAGAAAATCCTTTATAGATAAAATAATAAAACACATAAAAAATGCAATTAAAGATATTGAGCATAATGGAATTTATTTAGATATGGGGAAAATTTATATAAATGTAAAACCGGAAAACATAGATGAAATTATAGAAAAAACCATTGATATTTTCGGAATTGTTTATGTAAGTCCATGTATAAGAATAAATAAAGATATGTCGGAGTTTGAAAAAGCTGTATTAAAAACGATAGAAGAAAATAAAAAACAAGAAGATACTACCTTTAAAGCACATAGTAAAAGAGCAGATAAAAATTTTCCAATAAAATCAATGGAATTAAATAGAGAAATAGGTTCAATAGTGCTAAAAAATTCGGATTTAAAAGTCGATGTGCACAATCCCGACATGTATATTTACTGTGATATTAAGAAGGATGTTTACTTATATACTCAAAGATATAAAGCAAGGGGAGGACTTCCTGTAGGAACTAATGGAAAAGGGCTTTTGCTTTTGTCGGGAGGCATTGATTCTCCCGTAGCCGGATATATGATGGCAAAACGAGGAGTCCAAATTGATGCTCTTCATTTTCATTCATATCCCTTCACATCAAAAAGGGCAGAAGAAAAGGTACACAACTTAGCCGGATTGTTGTCAAAATATACAGGAAACATAAAAATGTATTCTGTTAATTTATTGCCCATTCAAAAAGAAATAAATAAGAATTGTCCAGAAAGAGAAATGACCATAATCTCGAGAAGATTTATGATGCGAATAGCAAAGAAGATTTCTGAAATAAATGGGTATAAATCCATTATAACAGGAGAAAATTTAGGTCAAGTTGCATCACAAACTATAGATGGGTTAAATGTGACAAATGATATAGCGCAAATGTTGGTTTTTAGACCTTTAATAGGTATGGATAAAATCAATATTATTGAAATTTCGCAAAAAATAGGAACATATGATACATCGATTTTACCCTTTGAAGATTGTTGTACCGTATTTCTTCCAAAACATCCTGTATTGAAACCCAAACTACAGGATATTGAAAAATCTGAATCAAATTTAGATGTAGAGAAATTAGTTGAAGATGCCGTAAAAAATATGCAAATTTTTAATATTAATTAGGAGGAAATTATGAAAAAGACAACCGTTGCTGTAATTGTCATAGTACTTATTTTAGGATTTTTTACAGTTGGGAAATATAACAGTCTTGTAGAACTTGACAATGAAGTGGATGCAGCTTTTGCACAGGTTCAAGTTGTAGTAAAAAGAAGAGCGGATCTAATTCCAAATTTAGTTGAAACAGTTAAAGGTTATGCGGATTTTGAACAAGAAACATTGACGAAAATCACAGAGGCAAGAGCCGGAGTAAATAATGCAACTACACCGGAAGAACTTGCAAATGCCAACGAGCAAGTGACGGAATCAATAAGAAATTTCAATGTTGCAGTTGAGGCATATCCTGAGCTCAAAGCTAATGAAAATTTTTTAGATTTACAGGCTCAACTTGAGGGGACTGAAAATAGAATTGCCACGGAAAGACAACGATATAATGAAACAGTACAAATATATAATAGAAATGTCAGATCGTTTCCTATGAATTTATTTGCAAAAATGTTAGGATTTGATCAAAAAGAATTTTTTGAAGCAGCAGCAGATGAACAGAATGCTCCAGATGTTAAATTTTAATATAAAATGATTTAACTATGAAAAGAGGTGATAAAGTTAGAATGAAAAAAACAATTTTATTATTTTTCATTATAGTTCTATTATTTTGTAATAATGTGTTCGCAGAAGACTTAAATGACTTTATCGCTGATCCTTCTCAATCCAATGAGTATGTATATGATGAATTAAATATATTAAGCAGTGAAGATAGAGAATACATAAATAGTACTAATAGAGACTTGCAAAACAAAACGGGTGGGCAAGTAGTCATTTATATAGTGGATTCCTTAGAAGGATTCACTCCTGAAGAAATAACCGAAGAGATTTTTCAAAAGTGGAAAATAGGTGACGCTGAAAAGCTAAACGGAACCTTGATGTTTTTTGCAATAAATGACAGAAAAATGCGCATTGAGACAGGCTATGGAACTGAGGGTTTTATTCCCGATGCATATGCTTCAAGAATAATAAGAAATATGGCTGCATTCTTTTCTGATGAAGCTTATTCAGAAGGTATATTAGAAGGATATAATGAGGTATTAAGTCTTTATTCGCAGGAATATGGAGTAGATATAGAAAATGCGGAAAAAGCAAATATGGAATATGTTGAAGAAAATAGCGAGTTTGATGAAGATTGGATCATGGTATTGATAGTTGTGATAATATTGATACTTGTATTTAGCGGTTTGGACAATAATAATAAGAATAATAAAAATAACCGAGGAAATAGGCGTAGAAGAGGTGGGGGATTTTATCCACCCTTCGGCGGAGGGTTCGGATCCGGTGGCGGATTTGGAGGTGGCTTCGGTGGAGGCTTCTCAGGTGGCGGATTTTCCGGTGGGGGAGGACGATCCGGTGGAGGCGGAGCTTCAGGAGGCTGGTAAAGCAGTGTAAAAAACACTGCTTTTTTATTTTTAAGAGAAGCGTTAGTTTTAAAAATTAAATTTTTTGTATTATTTAATAAATAATGTTGACATTAAATCGGTTTAATATTATAATCATCTGGACTTAATAAACTAAGTATTTTGTTTAATATAAATAAAGGTGATTTTTTGGATATTGGAAAGAAATTAAAAAATTTAAGGGTAAAAAATTATTTGACTCAGGAAGAGCTGGCTGATAGATCTGAGCTTACAAAGGGTTTTATTTCCCAGGTGGAGAGAAATTTAACATCTCCTTCGATTGCAACTTTAACAGATATTTTAGAGGCTTTAGGAACAACTCCTGGAGCTTTCTTTAAGGATGATGCACAAAAGATAAAATTCACTGAAGAGGACTATTTTGAAAGTTCTAAAAGCAGGAATTATTCAGTGACATGGATAGTTCCAAATGCTCAAAAAAATCATATGGAGCCTGTAATAATTGAACTTAGACAGGATATAGTGACAAAGGATATCTTGCCTTTCAATGGAGAGGTTTTAGGCTATGTGTTGGAAGGAAAGATTGAATTAAATTACGATGATGAGATTTACAGTTTAAAGAAAAATGAAACATTTTATTTTTCTGCTGATAAAGTGAGCCGCATAAGAAATAAAAACAAGAGAACAGCGAAGATAATGTTAGTTAGTTCGCCACCAAATTTTTAATTTAACTTTGGAGGATGATCAATGGATAACAAGGATATTTTAATTAATTTAGTAAATATAAATAAATCCTTTGGCGATAATGTTGTTTTAAAGGATTTTAATTTAAAAATAAAAAGAAATGAATTTTTAACCTTGCTTGGACCCAGTGGCTGTGGCAAAACAACGATTTTACGAATCATAGGCGGATTTGAGTCTCCAGATAGCGGACAGGTGATTTTTGAAGGGCATGATATCACGACTCTTCCTCCTTATGAAAGACAAATCAACACAGTCTTTCAAAAATATGCTTTATTTCCTCATTTAAATGTATATAACAACATAGCCTTCGGTTTAAAAATTAAAAAACTCGATAATAAAATTATTCAAGAAAAAGTTAAAGCTGTTTTAGAAATTGTAAACTTAAGAGGATTTGAAAAAAGGGATATAGAATCTTTAAGCGGAGGACAACAACAAAGGGTTGCTATAGCGAGGGCTTTAGTTAATGAACCTGATGTAATTTTGCTGGATGAACCGCTTGGAGCTTTGGATCTGAAGCTCAGACAAGAAATGCAGATTGAACTTAAAAAAATTCAAAATCAGGTAAAAAGTACATTTATTTATGTAACTCACGATCAGGAAGAAGCTCTTACTATGTCGGATACTATAGTTGTAATGAACTATGGGAAAATTCAACAGATAGGAACACCTATAGATATCTACAATGAGCCTAAAAATGCTTTTGTTGCAGACTTTATAGGAGAAAGTAATATAATTGACGGAATAATGTTGGAAGATTATAAAGTAAAATTTTTAGACAATGAATTTGAATGTGTCGATAAAGGGTTTGAAAGCAATGAAGATGTGGAAATTGTAATAAGACCTGAAGATGTACAATTAGTAAAAAGTCATGGTGCTTTGAAGGGAATCGTGATATCAAATATATTTAAAGGCGTTCACTATGAAATGGAAGTTGATATTGAAGGTTATATAATGCTGATACAATCTACACAATCAAGTGAAATTGGAGAAGAAGTAGAAATGATTATTAAACCTGATTTAATTCATGTAATGAAGAAAAGTGAGGGATAATATGAAGAAATATTCTTATATTTATTTGATTTGGGCGATAGTTTTCATTTTGTTTCCATTAATATTGATTTTGGCCTATTCATTTAATGGAGAAATAGGCATGGGATTTGAAAATTATTCTTTTTCTTTCGATAATTATAAAATGTTTTTCGAACCCTTGTATTTAAAAATATTGTGGGTTTCGGTGATTTTAGCTTTGCTTTCAACACTTCTTTGTTTGATAATAGGATATCCTGTAGCTTATATAATTTCAAAGCTGCCAGAAAGAATTAGGGGAAACTTGATATTGCTATTTGTAATACCGATGTGGATGAATTTTTTGCTAAGAACTTACGCATGGCTTACACTTCTGGGTAATAACGGGTTGCTCAATAAGTTTTTCGGAATATTCGGATTAGGTCCTTTTGATTTAATGTACAACATGAAGGCTGTATTGCTGGGCATGGTTTATAATTTTTTGCCTTTCATGGTACTTCCGATTTACTCGGTATTATTGAAAATTGACAAAAAACTTATAGATGCGGCAAAGGATTTAGGAGCAAATGATAATATGGTATTTTACAAGGTTGTATTTCCCTTATCCATACCTGGTGTACTCACTGGAATTACCATGGTTTTTATACCGGCCATATCAACATTTGTAATATCAAATTTACTGGGAGGAAATAAATTTTATTTAATAGGAAATTTGATCGAACAACAATTTACCTTTACCGGAAATTGGGGATTCGGTTCCGCAATAAGTATAATTTTAATAATTTTTATGCTTGTATCACTATTTATTACTGAGAAGTTTAACAAGAAATCCGACAATAAAAGTGCAGGTGGGGTGCTATGGTAAAAAAATCAATTGAAAGAATATATTTATTTTTAATATTTATATTCCTATATGCTCCAATAATTGTATTGATGGTATTTTCTTTTAACAACTCAAAATTGAAAGGCTCATGGATGGGCTTCACTTTGAAATGGTACAAGTTGCTGTTTGAGGACACAACCATCCTCAGAGCTTTATATAACACTCTTTTAGTGGCTGTAATAGCGACAATAGTAGCAACGATAATAGGGACAATAGCGGCAATAGGGATTTCCCAAACAAGCGGATTGTTAAGAAAATTTATTTTAAATTTAAATTATCTTCCAATATTAAATCCGGATATAATAACTGCCGTTTCATTGATGGGACTTTACGCTTTGTTTAGACCGCTTGGACTTAGCTTCGGTCTTGCGACCATGACATTATCTCATATAGTGTTTTGCATACCATATGTAATACTATCTGTTCTGCCTAAATTAGCGCAAATGGATAAAAATACACTTGAAGCGGCTATGGATTTAGGTGCAAAGCCGATGTATGCAGTTAAAAATGTAATAATTCCACAAATAAAACCGGGAATCATTACAGGAGCTTTGATTTCATTTACTTTGTCTGTAGATGATTTTGTAATAAGTTATTTTACTACTGGACATGGAGTATCAAATCTGTCTATAACAATTTATTCCATGGCAAGAAAGGGAATTAATCCTTCAATAAATGCCATGTCTACAATAATGTTTATATCACTGTTGATATTATTACTTATAATTAATAAAAGAAATTCTAAAGAAAACATAGAGAAAAGAGGTATAAAGATTGATTAAAAAAATTATTATAACCGTTATTTTAGCAACATCTTTATTTGCACTTTCGGCATGCGGAGCTACGGAAACAAAAGAAAGTATAAATGTTTATAATGCAGGTGAGTACATTGATACTTCGGTGTTAAAAGAATTTGAAAAAGAATACGGAATAAAAGTCATATATGATACTTTTGCATCAAACGAAGATATGTATATTAAAGTATCACAGGGGAACGATGTTTATGATGTATTGGTTCCCTCGGATTATATGATTGAAAGATTGATAAATGAAGATGCTTTGGCAAAAATTAATTTTGATAACATTCCAAATTTTGCTGGAATTTCAGAATCCTTAAAAAATCCTGAATTTGATCCGACAAATGAATATTCAGTTCCGTATTTTTCAGGAACTATGGGAATAATATACAACACTTCAATGATTGATGAAGAAATTGATTCATGGAATGCTCTGTGGGATGAAAAATATAAAGATCAAATAATAATGTACAATTCTCAAAGAGATTCCATAGCTTTGACATTAAAGAAACTGGGCTATTCTATGAACTCCACAGATCCTAAGGAACTTGAAGAAGCAAAAACTGAACTCATAAGACAAAAACCCCTTGTAGCGGCATATTTAACAGATGATGGCAAAGACACTATAGTTCAGGGAGATGCAGCAATTGGTGTTCAATATTCGGGAGATGCGGCTCTTATGATAAATGACAATCCTGACTTAAAGTATGTTCTCCCTAAAGAAGGAGCAAATATCTGGATAGATTCCTTTGTAATACCGAAAAATTCTAAAAACAAAGAAGCTGCAGAAAAGTTTATTAATTTTATGTGTAGACCTGAAATTGCTTTAAAAAACGCTGAATATTTAATGGGTTACACATCTCCTGTTGATGCTGTAAGAGAAATGCTTCCTGAAGAACTTAAAAATTCCGAGGTGGCTTATCCGGACTATTCAAAACTACCGGAGCTTGAAACCTATAAATATCTGGGAGAAGAAGCTCTTGCTCTTTATGATAGAATATGGACCGAAGTCTCTGCCACTTCACAAGAATAGCATTGTATAATTAAATAAATGAGTTTATTTCTAACCTCCAATGTGATATTATATATTTATAAAAATGTTTTCATTCGGAGGTTTTTCAATGAGTAAAAGATTAAAAAATGCAATTATCTTTGGTATATTTATTTTAATTTTATTCATCTCCACATTGACAGATAGAGTCGACACAAATACTCTTTGGAGCTTATCAGAAGGAATAAGCTCTGAATTTGGAGGATTGTTGTTTAAAGATCCTACTGAAATTTCTAATTTATCAATACAACGAAGTATTGATAGAAGTGGGGGGGATGAAATAATAAAATATGAAGTTGAGTTTTCGTTTCAAGGGGAAGAATCCAGTTTGCGTATATTGGGTACGCCAATAAGGCAAATATTTTTTAATAATGAATTAATTCCAAGTCATAGTGTAGTCAAATTAAAAGGTAGCTATGACAATATCAACAGTAAACTTTTTAATGAAAAGCTATCACTTAGAGAATATTATAAAAAGGCTAATAACTACGAGTTTGTAGCAAATTCTCAAATCAGATTACCTTTAGAAAACAAGGAAGATCCATATTCCTTTACCATCTACTATGAACCGAGAGATTTAGTTTATAGAGAAGACAGTATTCTATCTAAAATTTCAGCATTTATTACAAATGCAAGGGTTGATAAATTCACTAATTCCCAAAAAATGGGAGAAAACGAAAACTCTACTTTCAGTGAATCAGGTTTCTATGTAAATGCACAGGAATTAAAGGAGGATAGTGCAGTATCCAGAATTTCACTTATTAATAATGTTGCATATGTAATTTTTATTGTATCTGTATTGGCTGTTTTCGCACTTATTTGGCTTGATAGAAAATCATTATCTAAACTCTACATACCGCTATTTATGCTAATTATATTGACTTTCTATAAATTTTTAGGATTGGGAGTTTCAACTTCAGTGGTATTGTTGCTACTTCCTATAATTGCTTTTATAGGCATATGTTTAGCAAAACTCATGTCCAAAGAAACTTTGAAGTTAAATTCCAAAGAGTTGAAACAAAGTTTAGGATATACAATAGTATTTTTCATTGTAATGTTAATTGTAATAATAATTCCAAGAGCATTGTAGTTAAAAGTTCAGATTAATTTCTGAACTTTTTTATATACGGAAAACCCTGCCTTTGACGCAGGGATATTTATTTGTAAATTTCTAAAACAACAAAAATATATTTTATGGTATTATAAATGTATGGAAAAGAAAAATATACTCATATCCTTTGATTTAGATGGAACACTATTAGACAGTCATAGAGTTTTAGATCAAAGAAATTTGGAGTTTTTTAAATATTTAAAAGAAAACAAATACAAATTTGTGATAAATACAGGAAGAAGCTATCGTTCTGCTTTAAGGTTTTTTAAAGAAACAAATATCGACATAATCTGCAATAACGGTAATATGTGCAGAAATACTTTAAATGATGAAATTATTTTTATAAATCCAATATCAAAAGAAAAAGCAATGGAAATAATTCTTTCAATAGATAAATACAGCTTAATACAACCCCTGCTTCATATTAACGCATTCGAAAAGGGGTTTGATGTCGTTGCAATCGATAAAAAAACTACTGTTAAAGCAAGGAGATATTTAGATGATTTTGGAGAACATCTTCTAAAAGTAAAGAATTTTGATAAGATTACCTATGATATTTTATCAATTGTACTTGTCGGAGATTATGAGTCCTTAAATTATCATAAAATTGAATTAAAGAAAAAATTTGATAAATTTAATTTTCATTTGATGAAAATACATTCTAAAAACACATTTATGCTTGAAATTCTTCCTGAAAACAGTGATAAATGGTATGGTCTTTTAAGTTACAAATCACACAACAATCTATTGAGTTACAAAGTTATTTCAATAGGGGATGATTCAAACGATGCAATGTCGATTAAAAATTCTGATATAGGAATTGCAATGAAGAATTCGGATTTTTTAATTAAACAAAATGCAGATGTAATAAGTGATTTTGACAATAATGAATTAGGGGCAATTAAAATTATAAAAAAAATCTTAGAAGAAGAGTGATTTAATATGAACATTAACTGGTTTCCGGGTCACATGAAAAAAACAGTGGAAGATATTGCAAAAAAGGCAAAAATAGTTGATTTTTATATAGAAATTATTGATTCAAGGATTCCTGTCTCCAGCAGAAATCCTCTTTTAAAAAAAATACTTATAAATAAACCGGGCTTATTGATTTTAAACAAACAAGATTTATCAGAATTGGAGCAAAATTATAAATGGATAAAAGAATTATCTAAAGGTGAAAATATTGCTATATTGTATAATTCCAACAAACCCAACGTGAATAAAATTATCGAATCATCCTTTGAATTAATGGCGGATAAAATCAATAAATTCAAAGAAAAGGGAGTTGAGTTAAAGACATTAAGAGCGATTATTGTCGGAATACCTAATTCCGGAAAATCCACTTTCATCAATGGAATTTCCGGGAGAAAATCGGCTAAGACGGGGAACAAACCGGGGATTACAAAAACAAATCAATGGATAAAACTAAATCCAAAATTGCATTTGTTAGATACACCGGGAATATTATGGCATAAGTTTGAAGAGTCTACAGCTTTAAATTTAGCTTTTACAGGAGCGATTAAGGATGATATTTTAGATGTGGAAACTTTAGCTGTTAAATTTATAGAAAAGCTTGCTGAGATTAAACCTGAATATTTAACAAATAGATATGGAATAGAAGTCGAAGGTAAAATGCCCTTGGAAATAATTGAACAAATAGCTAAAAAAAGAGGTGCTATTCTAAAAAACAATGTGATCGATTACACTAAAGTTGCCAACATAGTGCTTGATGAATTTAGAAAGGGAAAGCTTGGTCCTTTAACTTTAGAGAGGTTATAGAATGGAAAATTTTGAAGAATTATATCGTTCTAAAGGATATAACAGAATTGCAGGAATAGATGAAGTCGGCAGAGGCTCTTTGTTTGGAGATGTAGTTGCTTGCGCGATAATAATGCCTAATGAAAAGAAAATTGAAGGTGTAATGGATTCAAAAAAACTATCAAAGACTAAAAGAGTTCATTATTACAATTTAATACTTAAAAATATGATTGCAGTAGGAATTGGAAGGGTTGACTCCAATACAATTGATACTATAAATATCAAAGAAGCCACAAGACTTGCAATGTTAAGAGCTATTAAGAACTTAAGAGATAAGAGGGATTTCCCCATAAAACCGGATTTGATATTAGTAGATGCCGAGAAAATATACACAGATATTGATCAAGTTTCAATAATTAAAGGAGATGACAAGGTATATACTATTGCATGTGCTTCTATAGTTGCAAAGGTTTATAGAGACAGGCTTTGTGAAGTATGGGCTAAAAAATATCCTAATTATGGAATAGAAAAGAATATGGGATATGGGACTAAACTACATAGAGAAGCTATAAAATTGATGGGGCCTACAGAAATGCACAGAAATACATTTGTTAAAAATAAAGAAAAATGGTAATGAATAATAAAAATATAGGAAATTTCGGAGAAGAAAAATCCGTAGATTATTTAATAAATAAGAATTATAAAATTTTAGATAGAAATTATAGAGCATTGGGCAAAGAAATAGACATAATTGCTATGGATAAAAACATTTTGGTTTTTATTGAAGTTAAAACCAGAAACTCAAAAAAATTTGGAAATGCATCCGAGGCTGTAGACTACTTTAAAATAAAAAATATCGTTACAGCTTCTCTTAATTATGCGGTTTCAAAAAATTTAACCGAATACCAAATAAGATATGACATTATAGAGTATTACATAAAAGAACACCACATTAACCATATAGAAAATGCTTTTTACGCTCTGTAGGAGGACGGTATGTATTTTAGTTTAAAAACCTGTTGCCTGATAGGACTTGAAGGAAACTTAATAGATGTTGAAGCGGATTTAAGTAACGGAATACCAAAAATTTCCATAGTCGGGCTGCCTGATACTTCAATAAAAGAGTCGATTGAAAGAGTGAGGTCGGGAATAAAGAACAGCGGTTATGAATTTCCCTTAAAAAGAATAACCATAAATCTTGCTCCTGCAAGTCTAAGAAAAGACGGTTCACAGATGGATTTAGCCATAGCGTTGGCAATTTTAGGAGCCAATGAGCTATTAACCGAAGCGAATATGGATTATGTGTTTTTAGGAGAACTTTCTTTGGACGGTTCAATAAATTCAATCAATGGAGCCTTAGCTATGGTTATTTCTCTAAGAGAACAGGGATTTAAAAAGTTTATTATTCCGGATGGGAATAAAGTTGAATGCTCTTTGGTAAATGATATTGAAATATATCCTGCAAAAAATTTGCGGCAAGTAGTTGAACACATAAACAGGGAAGAGTTAGTTGATAGATTTATCAATGAAACCGAATTTAACAAACCTAAATTTGATATTGATTTTCGCGACATGAAAGGACAAGATTTTTTAAAAAGGGCACTGGAGGTATCTGCAGCAGGAAAGCATAACGTTCTTTTAATCGGAGTTCCCGGAAGTGGCAAGTCGATGGCTGCGAAGAGATATCCTACAATACTCCCAGAACTTACATACGAAGAATCTATAGAAGTGACTAAGATATATTCTGTAGCTGGGCTCTTAAAGGAAAATACATTGATGACAAATCCACCCTTTAGATCGCCTCACCATACTGCATCCTCGATATCTCTTATTGGAGGAGGAAGAATACCAAAACCTGGAGAAATATCCCTTTCTCACAATGGAGTTTTGTTTCTAGATGAGCTCCTTGAATTTCCTAAGTCGGTATTGGAAGTGTTAAGACAGCCTTTGGAAGACAAAACAATAAATATCTCAAGAGCAAATGCAAGTATCACATACCCCGCAAAATTCACTTTAATAGCGGCGACAAATCCTTGCCCATGTGGATACTTTGGAGATCCTACACATGAATGCACCTGTACCAATTCTCAAGTGGAAAAATATATGGCAAGAGCCTCACAACCTTTGCTGGATAGAATTGATATTCATGTAAAAACATCAGCTGTTGAATATAAATATTTATCAAAGGAACAAGAAAGTGAAAGTTCCGGAGAAATAGCAAAAAGAGTAAATTTAGCCAGAAATATTCAAAAGGATAGATATAGAGAAATAGGTATAAATTACAATTCGGATTTAAAGGAAAATCAAGTGAATAAGTATTGTAAGCTTGATAAAAATTGTGAAGAAATAATGAGAGCAGCTTATAAAAAATATGGATTTTCGGCGAGAGCATACAACAAAATATTAAAGGTTTCAAGAACGATAGCCGATTTAAAAGAAAGTAAAAACATCGTAACGGACGATATCCTTGAGGCAATACGTTACAGAGCTACGGTTTTTGGGAAAAGATAATATGGAATATAGAGATTTTATTATTAATTTAAGTATTTTAGGATTTGAAAATCAACAAATTGAAAACGCATTGGAATCTATCGGTATTTCAGATAATTATGAAAGAGTGTTTAACAAAGATTTTTTAAATAGGACTTCCATAAAAATTCCAGATAGTACTAAAGACAGATTATTTAAATACAATGCAAATTTTATTCAAAAGCTTTATTCCTATTGTGAAAAGAAAAATATATCCATAATAGTTGATTCAGATCAAAATTATCCTGAAAAATTAAGATATATAGAAAATTCTCCCAAAATATTATATGCAATAGGGGATTTGAGTTTGCTTGAAACTAAATCTGTTGCAATAGTGGGATCCAGAAAACACTCCAATTATGGAGCTGCTGTAGTTGAATATATAGTAAATTCCCTTAAAAACAAGGGAGTTACAGTTATTAGCGGACTTGCATACGGTATAGATGCTCTTTCGCATAAACATGCCCTTGAAAAAGACATTAGGACAATAGGCATTTTAGGCGGAGGCGTAGATATTGTTTATCCTAAATCCAATGAATATCTATACAATAAAATTATCGAAAAAAATTTGCTAATAAGTGAATATGCTCCAGGCTCATATCCGAAGCCCTATAGATTTCCTTTGAGAAATAGAATTATTTCCGGATTAAGTGAAGCAGTGGTTATAGTGGAAGCCAGATCTAAAAGTGGTTCACTGATTACTGCAAGATTGGCGGCAGAACAGGGAAGAGAAGTTTTTGCGGTTCCCGGAAATATAAATTCTATATATTCTGAAGGGACAAATCTGCTTATTAGAGATGGTGCTCAAATACTGGCATCTACAGATGATTTGTTGTTTTGTTTAGGATGTGACAATTCAACAGAGCTTTCAAATTCAAATAGATTTAAAGATTTGGGAGAGGATGAACGAAAAATATTGGATTTGATAAATTCAGGAGTAAATGAAATAAGTTTGATAGCAATGAAGCTTAAAACAGATGTGTCAGTAATCAATTCAATAATGACCATACTTGAAATAAAGGATTTAGTTAATATAGAGGGAGAGTATATAAGTATAAAAAATTAAAAGTTTTATATTTTATTTTGCATATAAATTTACTAATCAGAGTATAGTTTTTTTAATTTCTGATGTAACCTTATTCCATTGCATATTTGTAAAATATTACATACAAAAATGTCTTATTTTATAAAAAACCTATATTTTATGTTATAATTCATAAAGGAGGGTTTATGAAAAAGATTATTTTTGATGTACATCCATTGGCGACATTTTCCTTATCATGTGAGGCATACGCGATGTATTATAAACGAAAATTTGATAAAGATGTTTATTTTTACACAAGAGATTCTAATTTAAGATACTTGAGGATTGATGATACAGAAGAACAAAAGAATCTTAAAAATAGAGTTATAACATTTGTTGATTTGGGTGAAGATGTTGAAGAGATTCCCTTTGATGAAGATATCAGGGTTTCTCCCATTGACGAGACTTATGAAAATGATGAAATACTTAAAGATATAGTAGCTGATCTTGGAGAAGCGGCCAGTTGGAAAAATTCTGAATTGAAGATTATAGAAATTGAATAGCGTATATAAAAAAACTGATTTTAAATTTTTAAAATCAGTTTTTCTATTCTATTCTTTTTGCTGTTTGAAATAGTAAAATTGAGTCCATCAATAATTAATTTTTCTCCGGTTTTTGGAAACCTATCAATTTTTTCGATTATATAACCGGCGATTGTATCAATTTCTTCAGATTCCAATTCTGCTCCAAAGGTGTAATTAAAATCGTTTAGATTCATAGAACCGTCAATTAAATATTCATTTTTGCTTATTTTAATATAATCTTCGTCTTCATCTTCATCATATTCATCGGATATGGAACCTAAAATTTTTTCAATTAAATCTTCTGTAGTAATCATGCCTTCTGTGCCACCGTATTCATCATTTACTATAGCCACGGAAAATCTTTTTATGCGCATTTCATTGAAAAGTTGACCGATGGGCTTATATTCATAGGTATAAAGTACAGGTTTTAAAATGTCGAGTCTATTTCTTAATAGCTCATTATCATCAAGTCCTATTAAATCCTTAACGTGTAATAAGCCTATTATATCATCCAAATCTTCATTATATACAGGCATTCTTGAAAAAGATTCTTCGTTTATGATTTCTATTATTTCTTTAAAACTTAAATCTTTATCGATGGCAATCATATCGGTTCTTGGAGTCATAATATCTTTAGCCATTGCATCTTGAAAATCCATTACATTTTCAATTATTCTTGATTCTTCCGTATTTAATATCCCGGCTTCAGCACTTAAAGAAACAGCATCTATTAATTCTCCCTTTGTAATTAAGGGTCTTTTATAGTTTTTTTCTCCAATAATTCGCACAATTGCGGATGTTAATATAGTGATGAAATTTACAAATCCTAATGATATTTTTGTAAGGAATTTCAGCATTTTTGCTTTTTTCAAAACAATTTTTTCATATCTTTGCTTTCCTATTGCTTTTGGCACACTTTCACCAAAAACTATTATGACGACAGGAGATATTAACGCCCCTAAAATAATTCCCCAATAATCAAATTCTAAGAAAAATATAATGCCCAATAAAATTGAAACCAAAGTATTGGCTGTATAATCCAAAAGCAAAAGGGTGGAATATATTCTATCGTCCTTGTATAAAGATATTACATCTTTGTACAAATCATAGTTTTCATTTTCAAATTGTTTGATTTTTAAATGTGTTAACGATAAAAAAGCGCTTTCAATCATTGTAAATTCAAAGGAAAAATAAAGTGTAATTAAAAATAAAATTATAAATATATAGTGTAGATTATCCATTCAATCCTCCTCGTAATATACATATATTATTATATTTTAGAAAAATAAACAATAAATACTAAGAAAATATATAATATTAAAACATTTTATGTTATAATATCACTATCAATCAAATCGTAGTAAATTTGTATGATTTGATCCAAAAGGAGAGAAAAATGAACAAGGAAATATTAAGAATCGAAAATTTAACTGCTAATGTAACAGAAAATAAAGATATTGAGATACTTCATAATATTAATTTAAAAATAAATTACGGTGAAGTGCATGTAATTATGGGGCCCAATGGTTCCGGAAAAACTACACTTGCTAATGTAATAATGGATAATCCTGAATACACCGTAACAAATGGAAAGATATTTTTTGAAGGAGAGGACATAACTGATTTGTCAACGGATAAAAGAGCTAAAAAGGGAATTTTCATGAGCTTTCAAAATCCCATGGAGGTTTCAGGTATAAGTGTTGAAAATTTTATAAGAACAGCCAAAAACTCCATAAAAGACGAAAATGTATCTGTTCTTAAATTTAAAAAAGAATTAAAAGAGGAAATGGAAAAATTATCTTTTGATGAGTCCTATGCAAGCAGATATTTAAACGAAGGATTTTCTGGTGGAGAAATGAAAAAAAATGAAATACTTCAAATGATTATGTTGGATCCGAAGCTTGCAATTTTAGATGAAACGGACTCAGGGCTTGATGTAGACGCTACCAAAATTGTAGCTGAAGGTATAAAGAGATTTATAAATAAAGATAAAGCTGTACTAATTATAACTCACCATAGAGAATTAATAAAAAACATAAAACCGGATTTTGTGCATATTATTATCGATGGTAAATTCATCATGACCGGTGGAGATTCCTTAGTTGATAAAATCCAGAGCGAAGGATTCGGCTGGTTAAAAGAAGAGGTGTAATACGATGGAGCCTAAAAAGAAAAAAACACATGTTGAAGATTTAGACAGAGGAATTTATGATATAAAAAATAAATTCACCTATAAATCTAAGACTGTAGAAGGATTAACCGAGGACATAGTAAGACAAATTTCAACAGAAAAAAAAGAACCTGAATGGATGCTTGATTATAGACTTAAAGCACTTGAAATATATAATAGTAAATCAAACCCCGTGTGGGGACCGGATTTATCGGAAGTCGACATGAATAAAATCACTACCTATATAAGACCTGATGCAGAGCTTACAGATGACTGGAGAGATGTACCTGATGAAATAAGAGACACCTTTGATAGATTAGGAATACCCGAAGCTGAAAAAGACTATCTTTTATCTGGGGTTGGAGCTCAATATGATTCAGAGGTTGTATATCATAATATTCAAAAATTTCTTTTAGATCAAGGGGTTGTCTACACGGATTTTGAAACAGGACTTAGAGAATACCCGGATATTGTAAAGAAATATTTTGGAAAGTGTATTTCTCCTAATTTGCACAAATACGCAGCGCTTCATTATGCAGTTTGGAGTGGGGGATCTTTTGTATATGCTCCAAAGGGAGTAAAGGTTGATGTCCCGCTACAATCCTATTTCAGATTAAATGCTCCGGGGGCAGGGCAATTTGAACATACTTTGATAATACTTGAGGATAATGCATATTGTCATTTTATAGAGGGGTGTTCAGCTCCCAGATATAATGTGATAAACTTGCATGCTGGAGCTGTAGAATTATTTATTGGAGAAAATTCTACACTTAGATATTCTACAATAGAGAACTGGTCACGAAACATGTATAATCTAAACACAAAAAGAGCGCATGTAGAAAAAAACGGGAAAATAGAGTGGATTTCAGGGTCCTTTGGCTCAAAGGTATCAATGTTGTATCCGGCATCGGTTTTGAAGGGAGAAGGAGCAAGTAGTGAATATGTAGGTATATCTTTTGCAGGTAAAGATCAGAATATAGATACCGGGGCTCAAGCAATTCATTTAGCTCCATATACTACATCCACCGTAAATTCAAAATCAATTTCCAAATCCGGAGGCAAGGCAATTTATAGAGGCCTTGTAAAAATAGCAGAAAACGCACACCATTCAAAGGCATCGGTATCCTGTGAGTCACTTATGATTGACAATGAATCCAGAGCCGACACCATACCGGCTATCGACATAAAAAATAAAAACGTAGATTTCGGACATGAAGCAAAAATTGGAAGGATATCCGATGATGTAATTTTTTATTTGATGACAAGAGGTATCTCGGAAGAAGAAGCTAAGTCAATGGTTGTAAGAGGATTTGCAGAGCCTATTGCGAAGGAACTTCCAATGGAATATGCGGTGGAAATGAATAATCTGATAAATCTGGAACTTGAAGGTTCAATAGGTTAGGAGGGTAATATGCAAGCTTTAATAAAATCAAATGAACTCACCTTTAAAACCTTTAATTATTTAAAAGTAAATGAATCTATAATTGAAATACCTAAATTAAATAAAAATGAACTTAATAAAACTTCCGATAAAATAGAAAAGGAAACTTTAGAAAAGTTTTACGAAAATATTTATGGTGAATTACCCGAAGATATTCTTAAACTCAATAAAGAGTATTGTAATTTATTTAAAGTTTATCAAGAGGGCAATAAAATAATCAATTTAAATACAAGTGAGTTCAATAATCAACTAATAGATTCGCACTATATTTTGGCAGAAAAATTTGAATCTATAAATATAATACTTGATTACACAAGTGATGAAGATAATGAGAAATTTAGAAGTTCCCTGATTAAAATTCATGCAAAGGATGAATCGAAAGTCAATCTGTTTATAATTCAAGATGATTATGAAAATCAAATTTCTCTTGAGACAATTTATGCAGAAATAGGTGAAAATGCAGTTGTAAATGTCAACCAAATCGAACTTGGCTCAAATAAATTATACACATACTTCCAAGGCGATTTAAAAGGTAAACATTCATTATTGAATATTGACTCCGTTTATTTCGGATCAGGAAAAAATAACATCGATATGCTCTACAATGTTTTTCACCATGGAATCAAAAGTAAGTCAGAAATAGTAGTAAATGGAGCTTTAAAAGATAAAGCAAAAAAAATATTCAGATCAACTTTAGATTTCAAAAAAGGATCTGCCCAAAGTGTCGGATCGGAGGAAGAATATACAATATTGTTAGATGACAGTGTAAGTTCTTTATCTGTGCCGGTTTTGTTATCTCATGAAGATGATGTGGAAGGAAATCACGCTGCAAGTGCTGGAAATATAGATAGAGAACTTCTATTTTACATTATGTCCAGAGGATTTGATGAAGACAGAGCAAAATCTTTAATAGTTCAATCTAAATTTTCCGGTGCAATAAATAACATTAAAGATGAAAAAATCAAAGAAAAAATATGGAATAAAGTTTTTCAAAGAATGGGTGAATAGTAATGATAGACTCTAAATTGGTAAATGAAATAAGAAAAGATTTTAAGTATCTCAACAATAGTAACTATATTTATTTTGATAATGGCGCTACAACTCAAAAACCTGAGATTGTAATAAAGGATACTTCTGAATTTTATGAAAAATACAACGGAAACCCTCACAGAGGAGCTCATTATTTTGCAATGAAATCCACCGAGGTTTTTGAAAGCGGCAGAAATTATATAGCGAATTTCATAGGAGCAAAATCTTCTAATGAAATAGTCTTTGTAAGAAATGCAACGGAAGCACTTAATTTAGTTGCTTATTCCTGGGGCATTAATAATTTAAAAGAAGGAGATGAAATATTAATCTCCATAATGGAACACCATTCAAATTTAATTCCTTGGCAAATCGTATGTAAAAAAACAGGTGCTAAGCTTAAATATCTATATTTAAATGATAAAATGCAAATAGACGACGAAGAATTCGATTCTAAATTAAATGAAAATACAAAAATTTTATCAATAACCGCAGCTTCAAACGTGGTCGGAACAATGCCGGATGTAAAAAAATATATTTCAAAACTAAAAAAATATAATGAAACTGCTGTAGCAATAGTTGATGCAGCTCAATTCGTACCACATCATAAAATAAATGTAGAAAATCTGGGTTGTGATTTTATGACCTTTTCAGGGCATAAAATGCTTTCATCTATGGGTATTGGAGTTTTATACGGGAAAGAAAATATTTTAAATTCCATGGAGCCATTCTTATATGGTGGGGATATGATTGAATATGTGCATGAAGATAAATCGACTTTTTTGAAATCTCCGCAAAGATTTGAAGCGGGCACCGCCAATGTAGGAGGAGTTGTCTCATTAGTATCTGCCATTAAGTATATAGAAAATATTGGTATTGATGAAATAAGCAAATATGAGAGCAAACTGTGTAAATATGCCTATGAAAAAATGCTAAAATTAAAATTTATAGACTTATACACAACTCCTGTGGAAAAAAGGTCACCATTGATATCCTTTAATTTTAAAGGCGTACACCCACATGATGTTGCTTCAATTCTGGACAACTATAAAATTGCCGTTCGATCCGGGCACCATTGTGCACAACCTCTCCACAGAAAGTTAGGCATTAATGCATCATGCCGAGCATCTTTTGCTTTTTACAATACCTTTGAAGAAATAGATGTATTTATAGAAAAATTAGAAGAAGTTAGGAGGATAATGAAAATTGAATCTTAATGATATTTATACAGAAGTGGTGCTTGAACAAAGCAGAAACAAAAAAAACAGAAGAGATTTAGATAATCCGACAATTAAAGAGTTGGGACATAACCCATCTTGCGGAGACGAAATTACTCTTCAATTAAAAATGGATGGAGATATAATAAAAGATGCGTCCTACGTAGGGACAGGATGCGCTATTTCACAAGCTTCCACGTCCATAATGATTGATATAATTAAAAAAATGAGATTAAAAGATGCAGAAAAACTGGCAGATAAATTCATATCAATGGTAAAAGGTGAAATAACCGATGAAAGTGAATTAAGCGAACTTGAAGATGCAGCTATTTTTGAAAATATTAAAAACTTGCCTGCCAGAGTAAAGTGTGCGGAATTACCCTGGTATACTTTAAAGAATGTAATAAAAGAAAATAAGCTTGATTAGAAAATGGTGATTTTATGAAATTATCAACAAAGGGAAGATATGGGCTTATGGCAATGTATAGATTGCTTCAAAACTATGGCAAAGGGCCTATGTCAATTAGCGATATAGCAAAAGAAGAAAACTTGTCCGTAGCATATCTGGAACAGTTATTTTCACTGCTAAAAAGAGCAAACCTTGTTAAATCAAGTAGGGGAGCCTTTGGAGGATATGAATTGACTCGCGATCCAAGGGAAATAAAAATAAGTGAAATATTAAATGCCTTGGAAGGAAATATTGCAATTTCCTGTTCTGCTATGGATGATATAGTTGAATGCAAAAACACAAATATCTGTGCTACAAAGGATATACTTGATAAAATTCAAAGTAGAATTGATGAAGTTTTGGATTCTGTGACACTTGCAGATATGTGAGGTTTTTTATGAATATATATTTAGATAATTCAGCAACAACAAGGATAAAGGAAGAAGTATTTGCTGCCATGGAGCCATTTCTAAAAGAAAATTACGGAAATGCTTCTTCAGTTTATTCCTTTGGAAAAATCGCAAGAAGTAAGATTGAAGAATCAAGAGATAAAATTGCATCAATACTTGGGGCTCAAAGTAATGAAGTGTTTTTTACATCTGGAGGCAGCGAATCCGATAATTGGGCAATTAAGGGATCTGCCTTTGCAAATATGGAATGTGGCAAGGACATCATGACCACTAAAATCGAACATAAAGCTGTATTGGAAAGTTTTGAATATCTAAAAAAATTTGGTTTTAATCCAATATATTTAGACTTGAATGAATCCGGAATAGTGGATATTGAGATCTTAGAAAGTAAACTGACAGATGATACTATTTTTTTGTCAATGATGTATGCAAATAATGAAATAGGAACAATCCAGCCAATATCAAAAATATCAGAACTAATTAAATCAAAAGATATATTATTCCATGTAGACGGGGTTCAAGCTTTGCCCTATATTGATATTAATTTACGGAAATTAAATATTGATTTATTTACTGCATCAGCTCACAAAATAGGGGGTCCTAAAGGAATAGGGCTTCTTTATAAGAAAAAGGGATCTAAGGTAGATAATTTAATTCACGGCGGATCTCAAGAAATGGGTAAAAGAGCCGGTACGGAAAATGTGGCATTTATTGTAGGTTTTGCAAAAGCTATGGAAATTGTAACAAACAACAGAGAAAAAAACATATTAAAAATAAAAAAAATGAGAGATTTTATGTTAAATAAACTATTAAGTGTTAAGGGTGTTTATTTAAATGGAGATTTTATAAATCGACTTCCGGGAAACATAAATATATCTATAGAAAAAGTTGATTCTCAATTGTTGCTGATGTTGCTTGACAAAAGAGGAGTATGCACTTCAAGTGGAAGTGCTTGCAATGCAGGAAGCATTAATCCATCGCATGTGTTAAAGGCTATTGGCAGAAATGATGAATTAGCCAAAAATTGTTTGAGAATTACTATAAATGAAGATAATAATATGGATGAAATTATTGAAGCATCTGATATAATTATAAGTACTATAAACTCTTTAAGGGGATAATTTATGAATTCAATTAATTTTAATTCAACTGGATTAAGTGGTGCAATTCCCGATTTTATACTTGTATTAGGAAGTTTTTTATTTATTTCTCTATTATTTTTATTAATATATTATTTAATAAACATAGGTAACAGGTATATTGATAGACAAAAAAGAATAAATTTCAATTTAATAGTTATAATTAGAATATTTTTAGCATTGGTTTTATTATATATAGTGAAGAATATATTTAATAAATTTCCTGTTTTAACTGATACTTTTTGGGCCATAATATCCGCTGTTATTGTATCTTTTATGATAAATCCAATAGTTACATTTCTGGAGGAAAAAAATATTCCAAGGAGAATAGGCGTCATATTAGTGTATGTAACAGCTTTATTTGTATTTACTGTGTTTCTACTTACGGTAGTTCCAAAAACAACAATGGAATTATCAAATTTAATCACTAAATTACAAGAAGTTTTCGAAGTTTTAGGCAATGAGCTTATAAAAGTAAATCATTTCATAAATGAGATGTTCAGCTATGAACTTTTCTATAATTTCAATACTGAAGAAATTGTAAAATCCATACAAAATTCAATTACTGATTTTATCATCGGATTACAATCAGATGTCTTAATGAGCTTAAGAGGGGTGGCTTCAGGAGTAGGAAACTTTTTTAGTAAGTTAGTTCGAATTGTGTTGATATTTATTTTTACATTTTATTTTACAGTTGATAAAGATAAATTTAAAAACAGCATAATAAGAAATATACCTCATAAATATAAGGATGACATTTTATATGTATCTTCCAGAATCAACCGAGCTATGTTGGATTTTGTAAAAGGTAGAATGTTGATGGCTATTATAGTCGGATTTCTTACAATGCTCTATTTGCTAATATTAAATGTTGATTTTGCTATTGTAATAGGGCTTATTACTTGTATTGCTGACATTATACCTTATATAGGTCCTTTTTTAGGATTTTTGCCGGCGGTTTTATTTGCATTTATAGAATCACCCATGAAAGCAGTTTGGGTAGGAATATTATTTGTATTGTTACAATGGGCGGAAAACAATATTATTGCACCAAAATTGCTAAGTGATAAAACAGGATTAAATCCACTATTAATATTAATTTCTATAATTGTAGGTGGAGCGACGATGGGAGTATTTGGAATGATATTTGCAGTTCCCATTGCTTCTGTAATTATTATTTTAATAGATTTTGCAAAAATTAAGTACAATCAAAAGAACAGAAATATTGTCTAAATTGACAAATTATATCATTTAAAATATAATTTTATTAACTCTCCTCCCAAGTAGAAGGGAGGATTTTGTAATAAAGAGGTGCTATGTGAAGAATTTAACGTTACATGAGATTAGATCGATTTTTTTGGATTTTTTTAAAAAAAAGGAACACTTGATATTGCCAAGTTTTTCGTTAATCCCTAAAAACGACAAATCTTTGTTATTAATCGGTGCCGGAATGGCTCCAATGAAGAAATATTTTACGGGTGAATTGACACCTCCGAATAGAAGGGTTTCTACGTGTCAAAAATGTATAAGAACCGGTGATATAGAAAATGTTGGAAAAACAGATAGACATGCAACTTTTTTTGAAATGTTGGGAAATTTTTCCTTTGGAGATTACTTCAAAGAAGAGGCAATTTCATGGGCATATGAATTTTTAACTGAAGTAATAGAAATAGATCCTGAAAAAATTTGGGTGACTGTTTATTTAGACGATGATGAAGCTTATGATATTTGGAATAAGAAAATACACATTTCCGAGAATAAAATTGTAAGATTAGGAAAAGAAGACAATTTTTGGGAATTGGAAGTCGGTCCTTCCGGTCCGTGTTCTGAAATCTATGTAGATAGAGGAGAAGAATATGGTTGCGGAGAACCTGATTGTAAGCCGGGTTGTGATTGTGACAGATTTATAGAAGTTTGGAATTTGGTATTTACTCAATTTGATAAAGATGAAAATGGAGTTTATCACCCTCTCAGTCACCCCAATATTGATACGGGAATGGGGCTTGAAAGATTAGCCACAGTGATTCAACACACAAATAATATTTTTGAAATAGACGCCTTAAAAGAGATTGTTTCAGAAATTTGTAAGTTGGCTGATTATACTTATCAGAGCGATGAAAAGTTGGATCAATCCGTAAGAGTTATAACAGACCACATAAGAGCAATTACCTTTATGATATCTGATAATATTAGACCCTCAAATGAGGGAAGAGGATATGTTTTACGAAGATTGATAAGAAGAGCTGCTCGTCACGGAAAATTATTAGGTATAAAGGGTGGTTTTTTACATGGATTATCTGAGTTTGTAATAGATTCTTGGGGTAATGATTATTATAATGATTTGAAGAAAAATAAAGAGAAAATTATAAGGACAATAAAGGCTGAAGAAAATAAATTTTTGGAAACTCTTGAATCAGGAACACAAATACTCAAATCTTATGTGGACGAGTTAGAAAATTTAAATGAACGTGTTCTCAGTGGAGAAAAAGCATTTAAGTTATATGATACTTATGGATTTCCTATAGATTTAACCAGAGAAATATTAAATGAAAAAAACTTTAAAGTAGATGTGGAAAATTTTAATATCCTCATGGAAGAGCAAAGAAACAGAGCAAGGGCAGCAAGGGCTGAACAACATGATTCTGGATGGTCAAATAATTCCGATTATAAAATTTTTGAAGGAATTAAAACAGAGTTTTTGGGATATACAGAAAACAAATCCACTTCGAATATTATGATGATACTAAAGGATGAAGAGGAGGTAAGTGAATTAAGCGAAGGTGAAAGAGGAATTATACTGCTTGATCAGACAACATTTTATGGTGAAAGCGGTGGACAAGTAGGAGATACGGGAGTTATTTACAATGATGACTTCAAGGCAAATGTTGTTGATACTAAAAAAACAAAAAATGGAGCATTTCTTCATTTCGTAGAAGTAGATGAAGGGACTGTATATAAATCTCAAGTATTTGCAGAAATAGATGTTAAGAGAAGAAATAATATCAGAAAGAACCACTCAGTAACACATCTTCTTCACAAAGCTTTAAAAGAGATATTAGGAGATCATGTAAATCAAGCAGGGTCTGAAGTTTTAGAGAATTCCATGCATTTTGATTTTACACATTTTGAAGCTATAAGCAAAGAAAATCTGTTAAAAATAGAAAGTAGAGTAAATGAAAAAATATCTGAAGCAATGCAAGTAAAAACTGATATTAAAAGTTTAAATGATGCTTATAAAGATGGTGCTATAGGTTTGTTTGAAGATAAATATGATGACAATGTGAGAGTAGTATCCATGGGAGACTATTCAACAGAATTGTGTGGAGGCACACATGTAAGTAATACTTCTGAAATCCAAATGTTTAAGATACTCTCCGAGTCCAGTATATCGTCAGGAATTAGAAGGATTGAAGCTATTACAGGTCCATCTGTGTACAAATATTTAAATTCTTTAGAAGATTTAAGGGATGAAAGTGCTGATTTACTTAAGACAAATAAAACTGATATATTAAATAAAATTTTGCAATTGACTAAATCGGTAAAAACATTTGAAAAGAAAATAGATGAACTAAAATTAAAATCTGCAAAGGATGAAATTTCTAATTTAATTGATGAACTGAAGATAAAAAACGGAATAAATTATATCACATTTAAGTTTGAAAATTTGGATCTCGATACACTCAGAAATATGGCAGACATGCTCAGAGATAAAGTGGGTTCTGTTGTTGTTCTACTTGCTACAGTTAATTCTGATAAGATTAATTTTGTTTGTGCTGTTTCAAAAGATTTAGTTAAAAAAGGATTAAATGCGGGTAAAATTGTCAAAGAAGTATCTAAAATTGCAGGTGGTGGTGGAGGTGGGAGACCCGATATAGCCACTGCCGGAGCTAAAGATTTAGATAAAATAGATGAAGCACTTGAAAATTTGCAGAATCTATTGTGATGATTATTATTTTTGTATGATATAATAATTGCTATGGGGGTTTATTATGGATAAAAATTATGAAACGCAAGTATTTGAAAAACAAAATTTGGAATCTGAAAAGTATAAGAAAATTATTAAAGATGTTTATTTTGCATTGGAAGAAAGAGGATATAATCCTATTGACCAAATAATAGGATATATACTTTCCGGAGATCCAACATATATTACAAGTTATAATAATGCTAGATCCATAATTCAAAAAATTGAACGTGATAATTTATTAGCGGAGTTATTAAAATCATATTTAAGATAATTAGTGAGATGGTCAGCCATCTCACTTCAATGTTACAATGATTTTAATAAACATACGGAAATGGTTGTGATTTCATTAGAATTTTAGGTTTGGATATAGGGGACAAATGGATTGGCATAGCTATAAGTGATGAACTTTTATTTACTGCTCAGCCTTTAAAAACAATATTAAGACAATCAAACAAACAAGTTTACGAAGAACTGCATAATATTATTAGAGAGTATAATATAAAAAAGGTTGTTGTGGGTCTTCCTAAAAATATGAATAATACTATCGGACCACAAGCAGAAAAAGTTATGAAATTTTCTACAAAACTCGGAAATAAATTTGATGTTGAGATAATTTATATAGATGAAAGACTTAGTAGTATATCCGCAAATAAAATTTTAATTGAGGGAAATGTTAGAAGAGAGAACAGGAAAAAATATATTGATAAAATTGCTGCAACTTATATTTTACAAACATATCTCGATGCTAAGTAGGAGGAATTATGGAAAAACAAGTCTTTTATGATGAAAAAGGAAAGGTTCAAGAATTTGATATAAAAGCTAAATTCAGTTTAGATGACAAAGATTATGTTGCAATGGAACCTGTGGAAAATTCTGATAACTTAATATATTTATTAAGAATTGAGACTGACGAAAACGACGAAGAGTATCTTATAGGAATTGATGACGAAGAACTGCAAGAGGCAAGAGATGCTTATGAAGAATTGTTAAATATGAATGAAAATTAATTCGAGGGAATTTATGTATACAAATGATTATATAAAAGATGTCTTAAAAAAGAACGGGCATAAATATACAAATCAAAGAGCTGAAATTTACAATGTTTTTTTAAATAATCCAGGAAAACACTTATCAACTGAAGATGTCTATGATGAAATATTAAAAACCAATCCAGAAACAGGAATAGCAACTGTATATAGAACATTACTGTTATTTGAACAACTTGAAATACTTTATAAGATAAGCTTTGATGATGGAGTTGTAAGATATGAAATTAAATCACAAGATTCAACGCATAGACATCATCATTTAATTTGTTTAAAATGTTCTAAAGTTATAGAGGTAAAATTGGATTTGTTAGATGATTTAGAAAATAAAATTGAAAAAAATGAAAATTTTAAAATAATTGATCACAATCTTAAATTCTACGGATATTGCGATGATTGTCGCGATAATAAAGGAGATTGATAATGAAGAATACTAATAAGTTAAAGATTATCCCACTTGGCGGTATGCGTGAAGTGGGAAAAAATTTAACGATTGTTGAATATAGAGATGAAATAATAATTATAGATTGTGGGATGACCTTTCCTGATGAAGAACATTTAGGAATAGATATTATTATTCCTGATATTACTTATTTAATTAAAAATCAAGAAAAAATAAAGGGTCTTGTTTTAACTCACGGTCATGAGGATCATATAGGGGCAATACCTTATATACTGCAAAAAATAAAGCCTCCCATTTATGGAACACCACTGACAATAGGACTCCTGGAAAATAAACTCAAAGAACATCACTTAGGTAAAGTTGATTTAAATATAGTTCATGCAGGAGATAATATTAAACTCGGTAAAATGGAAGTTGAATGGATAAGAGTAAATCACTCAATTCCTGATTCCTGTGCAATAGCTGTTAAAACACCCCTTGGATATGTTTATCACTCTGGTGATTTCAAAGTTGATTTTACACCAATATCAAATGATGTAATTGATCTCCAAAGAATTTCTCAAATTGGAGAAAAGGGTGTTATTGCAATGATAGGAGAATCCACTAATGTTTTAAGAGAAGGATATACCATGAGTGAATCAAAGGTTGGTGAAACTTTTAATAGAATATTTTCAGAAAAAAGAACCAATAGAATTATTATTGCAACTTTTGCATCAAATGTTCATAGAGTTCAACAAATAATTAATTCGGCTGAGAAATTTAAGAGAAAAGTTGTTTTATCAGGCAGATCAATGGTAAATGTCATAGAAACAGCAAGACGACTTAATTACTTAAATGTAAAAAAAGACACCATAATTGATATAAAAGACATAAAAAATTACGATGATGGTGAATTAGTATTTATTACTACAGGAACACAAGGTGAACCAATGTCTGCATTGACAAGAATTGCCTATGGAGAACATAGGAAAATTCATTTAACGCCTAATGATGTAATTATACTATCGGCAACACCAATTCCGGGCAATGAAACAGATGTAACAAAGGTAATCAATAAACTATTAGAATCAGGTGCTGAAGTTATCTATGAAAGTTTAACCGAAATTCACGTTTCGGGTCATGCTTGTCAAGAGGAATTGAAGCTTATTTTAAGTTTAGTTAAGCCAAAATATTTTATTCCAGCACATGGAGAAGTAAGGCATCTTTATAAACATGCAGAAATAGCAGAATCATTGGGAATTTCTAAAGACAATATTTTTGTTATGAACAATGGAAATGCACTTGAAATTTCCCAAAATGATGCAAAATTTATAGGAGATGTTCCTTCCGGAGAAATATTAATTGACGGTTTGGGAATAGGGGATGTAGGAAATATTGTTTTAAGAGATAGAAAACATTTATCTGAAGATGGACTTATCATTGTTGTAATGACGATTTCAAAAGAGAAAAAAGAAGTTCTATCAGGTCCCGACATAATATCCAGAGGTTTTGTATATGTAAGAGAGTCTGGAGATTTGATTGAAGATGTAAGAAATGTCGTCAAAAAAATACTTGATAAATGTGATAAAAAAGAATCGCTTGATTGGTCAATATTAAAAAACAATATCAAAGATGATTTAAAGTCATTTTTGTTCCAAAAAACTAAGAGAAATCCGATGATACTACCAATTATTATGGAGATATAAAATAGGAATCGAAAGGTTCCTTTTTTTAGAGGAAACATATGACTAATATAAATTATGAATATATAGAAGATTATATAAGAAATTTAATTGATTGTGATGATGAAAAATTAATAGAAATGCGAAACTTTGCAGATGAAAATTTTATACCTATCATTGAAAAGGAGTCGGAAGAATTTGTTAAATTTTTAATTAGCATGCACAAACCTGAAAAAATACTTGAATTGGGAACAGCTATTGGTTATTCTGCCATCATAATGGCAAAAACATCTGAAAATATTAAACTTCTTAGAACTATTGAAATTAAAGATAGCATGGTGAACGTAGCCAAAAAAAATGTAGAAACTTATGGATTAGGCAATATAATTGAAATCATAAAAGGAGATGCTTACGAATATTTAAAAACAGAAAAAGAAAATTTTGATTTTATTTTCATTGATGCTGCTAAGGGACAATATGAAAAGTATTTTGATGTTTGTATTGGGCTCTTAAATAAAAATGGGATTATTTTATGCGATAATGTCTTATTTAGAGGGATGATAGCAAATCAAAATTTAGTTAAAAGAAGAAAAATCACAATAGTAAAGAGGTTAAGAAAATTTTTGAAAAGAATTAAATCGGATAAAAATTATATCTCAACTATTATCCCGATTGGAGATGGAATGATCTTAATTAGGAGGGCGAATGAATAAAAAAGTGGAATTACTCGCGCCTGCAGGAGATTTAAGCAAATTAAAAACTGCAATAGATTATGGAGCCGATGCAGTTTATTTAGGTGGAGACAGTTTTGGATTAAGAAAAGCTTCAAAAAATTTCAGCATTAAAGAAATTGAAGAAGGGATAAAATACGCTCATAGCAAAAACAAAAAGGTTCATGTGACTCTTAATATAATTCCCCATAATAAAGATATTATAGGTGTTGGAGAATATTCAAAAAATCTCTATGATGTTGGAGTCGATGCAGTAATTGTTTCTGATCCGGGAATGTTTGTAAATATCAGAAAAAGTGCTCCTAACTTAGATATACATATATCTACTCAAGGTTCTGTAACAAATACCGACACAGTTAAATTTTGGGCCTCTCAAGGAGCAAAAAGAGTAGTGCTTGCCAGAGAGTTATCCTTAAAAGAAATACGAGAAATTGTAAGAAATACGAAAGATGAAATAGAAATAGAAACTTTTCTTCACGGAGCTATGTGTATGTCATATTCAGGGAGATGTTTGCTATCCAATTATATGACCGGAAGAGATGCGAACATGGGAGATTGTGCTCAACCATGCAGATATAAGTATTATTTAATGGAAGAACAAAGACCAGGTCAATATTTTCCAGTGGAAGAGCACAAAGAAGGAACATTTATAATGAATTCTAAAGACTTATGTATGATAGAATATATAGATGATTTAATAAAATCAGGAATATCCAGTCTTAAAATTGAAGGAAGAGTTAAAAGTGAGTATTATCTTGCCACAGTTATTAATGCCTATAGGACAGCAATAGATTCTTTTTATGAAAACTCTGAAAATTATAAATATGATAGTAGTTTGTTAGATGAAATAAAAAAAGTCAGCCATAGAGATTTTACGACAGGATTTTTTTATAACAAGGCCAATGAAGACTCTCAAGTGTATGAAGATAACTCCTATATAAGAGGATATGATTTTATAGGAGTAGTGTTAAGTTATGATGAAAACACGAAAATAGCGACAATTGAGCAACGAAATAGAGTTTTTAAAGGAGATACTGTGGAAATTTTTGGTCCTAAGATAAAATTTTTTGAACAAAAAATTGGTTATATGACAGATGATAAAAACTTAGATATAGATGTAGCAAATAAAGCTAAACAGACATTTAAAATAAAAGTAGATAAAAATGTAGCTCCAGGATATTTTATCAGGAAAAAAAACGGTTAATAAACTATTTATTAATATTTTGAAAAGAACATCAATCTAAAAAATAAGTCTAAAGTATTGGTGAGTCCAATCTCTTGACTTATTTTTTTAAAAGATATAAAATATTTTTATACAAGTTTGTAATTAAATTTTAATATAATTAAATTATGATTTTGGAACTTGAAAATTTAATAAGGAGGTGTATAGATGTTTGAAATTATCATTGCGATTATTATTAGTTTGATAATAGGTATAGCCGCAGGTTATGCTTTAAAAAAATATATTAGCGAAGGTAAAATCAATGATGCTAATGTTCTTGCTGAAAGGATAATAAACGATGCGGAACATAATGCAGAATCCAAGAAAAAAGAGTTATTACTTGAAGCGAAAGACGAAATTCATAGGCTTAGAAATGAAAATGATAATGAAATCAAGCAAAGACGCAAAGAGCTTCAATCTTTAGAGAATAGACTTGTGAACAGAGAAGAATCTGTCGAGAGAAAAATTTCATCTTTAGAAAAGAAAGAAGAAAGATTAAATTCTAAATTAGATGAAGTAAAAGAAAAACATAATAAAGCAGAAAAGCTTGTTGAACAAAGAGAAGAAGAACTCCAAAGAATTTCAGGTCTTACTTCTGAAGAGGGCAAAAAGATTCTCTTATCGGAACTTGAAAAAGAAATAACTCAAGAATCAGCAATTATTATTAAGGAAAATGAAGCAAGAATAAAAGATGAGAGCAATAAATATGCAAAGAATATCATTGCTCAAGCAATTCAAAGATGTGCTGCAGATCAAGTAGCTGAAAATACCGTTTCTGTAGTTAACTTACCTAATGACGAAATGAAGGGTAGGATAATAGGCAGAGAGGGGCGCAATATAAGATCTATTGAATCTTTAACAGGTGTTGATTTAATTATTGACGATACTCCTGAAGCGGTGGTATTGTCATCCTTTGATCCTGTCAGAAGAGAAGTTGCGCGTATTGCACTTGAAAAATTAGTATCTGACGGTAGGATACATCCTACTCGAATTGAAGAATCTGTTGAAAAAGCTAAAAAAGAAGTAGACATCACGATAAAAGAATCCGGAGAACAGGCTGCATATGATGCAGGCGTACACGGAATCCATCCCGAACTTATAAAATACCTTGGCAGACTAAAATATAGAACAAGCTATGGTCAAAATGTACTAAAACATGCCGTTGAAGTTTCTAACATTGCCGGAATACTGGCTGATGAAATAGGAGCTGATGTAAAATTAGCCAAAAGGGGCGGTCTTTTACATGATATAGGAAAAAGTATTGATCATGAAGTAGAGGGACCGCACGTTGATTTAGGAGTGGAATTGGCAAGAAAATATAAGGAATCGGCAGGAGTAATAGATGCTATCGAATCCCATCACGGCGATATAGAACCTAAATTTATAGAGTCTATATTGGTTCAAGCAGCAGACGCTATTTCTGCAGCAAGACCTGGAGCCAGAAGAGAAACAGTAGAATCTTATATAAAAAGGCTTGAAAAGCTTGAAGAAATTGCAACATCTTATAAAGGTGTAGAAAAATCCTATGCTATTCAAGCAGGTAGAGAAATAAGAATAATAGTTAAACCAGAAGAAATTTCAGAAGCAGAAATTACTTTGACAGCTAGAAATATAGTTAAACAAATAGAAAACGACTTGGATTTTCCCGGACAAATTAAAGTAAATGTCATAAGAGAAACAAGAGCCGTTGAATATGCCAAATAAAAAGCTCGTAAATTACGAGTTTTTTATTATATGAGGAGGCAAATTTTTGATTAGTAGCAACATATTGGATGATTTTATTTCTTATTTAAGTACTTCTAAGGGAATATCAGAAAAAACTGCTAAAGAATATTATTATGATATACGAACTTTTTTGAGATTTATCTTAATTCGCAAATCTGTAGTAAAAGAAAATGATTATCAAAACATTGACGATATTGACATAGATCTTGTAAATTTAGAAATTATTAAATCAATAGATAAAAGAGACATGTATGCATATATATCTTACTTGGACAAAAATAGAAAAAATAACAATAAAACTAAATTCAGAAAAATTTCATCTGTGAGAACTTTTTTTAACTATCTCACAAATAAGATAGACTTAATAGAATATAATCCTGCTAAGGACATAGATATGCCTAAACTTGAAAAAACGTTGCCGGTATTTTTAACCTTAGAAGAATCTCAAAAACTGATTAGTGAAGTCTTAAACTCAAAATCAAGCGACTTCATTAAAGCAAGAGATTATGCTATAATAGTGACATTTTTAAATTGTGGCATAAGGCTCAGTGAGCTCACAGGACTAAATTTAAAAGATATAAAAGACGACGATAGATTAGTTGTGACGGGAAAGGGCTCTAAACAACGCTCTATATATCTAAATAAAGCAACAAAGCACGCAATAGATGATTACCTTAAGATAAGGCCTAAAAGCGAAGATAAAGCAGTTTTTTTATCCAATAGAAATAAGAGAATAAGTAATAGACAGGTTCAAAGAATTGTGGAAAAATATGTAGCTAAATCAGGATTAGATCCTGACAAATACACGGTTCATAAATTAAGACATACAGCAGCAACTCTAATGTATCAATATGGAAACGCTGATATCAGATCGTTGCAAGAAATACTCGGGCATGAATCTGTAACAACAACTCAAATATATACACATATAAATGACGAATCTTTAAGGCAGACTGTAGAAAACAATCCATTGTCAGATTTCAACCCTAAAAAATAAAATTAAAAGGAGCGAATAAGGTCACAAAATTATTATTTTGTGACCTTATTCGTTCCTTTGCTACTTCTTTTATATCCTAATAAGATATTTTATTTGGAAACTTGATTACATCTCCCGGTTTGATATTGTCATCAATATTGTTTATTTCTTTAACCAATTTAATATAATCTCTTTTATCCATATCATATTTAAAATTATCAGATATATTCCACAGTTTATCATTCTTAGAAACTACATAATAGCTATACTCCGTTTGCTTAGCACTTAGATAATAATTGGACATGTCCACTATGTTGACTCCTGTCAAAAATATAAAAGTAAATAATAGCGCGATAATGCACTTTTTTTTCTTAATAAATACTATTTTTTTCTCCTTATTCATAATCCACCTCACAAGTAAATTAGTAAACAAATGTTTGAAACATTAGTTCAGAATATATGTTCTAAATATATATTATAAAAAGAACATACATTTGTCAATAGATTTTTTTAAAAATCAAACATTTGTTTGAAATATATGTTCGTTTTTGTTATACTTTAATTAGTTATATGGAGGTGTAAATATGTATGAGGATTTAAGTAAAAGAGAACTTGATATTTTGTTGTTTTTAAAAAAATATTTAGATGCAAAGGGATATCCACCCACCGTTAGAGAGATTTGCCAAGCATTAAATATAAAGAGTACTTCTACAGTACATGGAAGCATGGAAAAACTTGAGTATAAAGGATATATAAAGCGTGACCCTACAAAACCAAGAGCTGTGGAAATATTAGAAAGTAGTGATGATATATTACTGCCTAAAAAGAAAACCATGGATATACCTATTGTCGGTAGAGTTGCTGCAGGAATGCCTATACTTGCCTACGACAATATAGAAGATACGCATCCTTTACCTTTGGATTTTACAAAAGATCGAGATTTATTTATTTTAAAAGTAAGTGGAGAAAGTATGATAAATGCAGGAATATTAGATGGTGATTACGTAATTATTGAAAAAACTAATTTTGCAAAAAATGGAGATAAAGTGCTTGCTCTAATAGATGATGAGTCAACAATAAAGACTTATTATAAAGAAAAATCAGGTTACAGATTGCAACCTGAAAATGATTATATGGATCCGATTTATGTCAAGGATCTAAAAATATTGGGGAAAATAGTTGGGTTATACAGAAAAATGTAGTGGTAATTATATTTATTTAATATAGGAGAGTACTTTCATCAGCGCAAATTTAGCGTGATGATATGTTAGTCCCCCTTGGTAATACACCATATAAGGTTCTCTTAAAGGCCCGTCAGCAGAAAGTTCAATAGAAGAACCTTCTATAAAACCGCCTGCTGCCATTATTACCTTATCTTCATATCCAGGCATGTCCCAAGGTTCAGGGGTAAAAAAAGAATCAACGGGAGAGGACTCTTGTATTGCCTTGCAAAATAATTTTAATACTTCAGGATCCTTTAATTCAATTGCAAGAATGATGTCGGATCTTTTATCAGTTGATTTAGGAACAGTTCTATATCCCATTTTTTCAAAGGCAACAGAAAATAATAAAGCTGAATTTATTGCATCTTCAACAATCTTAGGTGCAATAAACAATCCTTGTAATATTTGCCTTGTCATTCCAAAACTTAATCCGCAATCCTTTCCTATTCCAGGTGCAGTAAGTCTATTTGCTGCCCTTTCAATAAGAATTTTTTTACCTGCGAGATAACCGCCGGAATAGGCTAAACCTCCACCGGGATTTTTTATTAGAGAGCCCGCTATTAAATCAGCACCAATGTCTGTAGGTTCATATGTTTCAGTAAATTCTCCGTAACAATTATCAACAAAGACAATTATATTAGGATATTTATCTTTTATATATTCTACAGCCTCTTGGAGCTCACAAATAGTCATTGCTCTTCTGTCTGAATAACCGGTGGATCTTTGCAATGCAATCATTTTTGTATTATTCTTGATATTTTCATCGATTTTTGCAATATCGATCTTATTATCAACCAAGGGTATTTCTGAATACTCAACACCATTTTCAAATAAGCTTCCCTCTGCATTACCCCTAATTCCTATCACTTTTTGTAAGGTGTCATAGGGAGTACCTGTTATGGAAAGAAGATGGTCGCCCTTTGATAAATTTGAAAATAAGCAAAGCGATATTGCGTGAGTTCCGCTTACTATATTTGGTCTTACTAAGGCATCTTCGCTATTAAAGACCTTACTGTAAATTTGTTCTACCTTTTCTCTACCTATATCTCCATATCCATATCCTGTAGTCCAGTTAAAATCTGTTGCTTGAAGTTTGCATTCTTGCATTGAATTTAAAATTTTAATTTGGTTATATAGGCTTATATATTTTCTATCTTTAAATTTATCTTCTAAAATACTCTCACAATCTTCAACATAATCATAAATCTCCTCATTTATGTCATAATAATCTTTTATTTGTTTTTTAATTTTTTCATTTATTTTAGAGTTTTCCAAATTTTGCTCCTATTAAATTATTAATTTTTTCTTTATAATCAACTGAATTTTTATCAATCCAATTTATTCTATCATCTTTTTTAAACCATGTTATTTGTCTTTTTGCATAACGTCTGCTGTTTCTTTTTATTAATCTCACAGCCTCATCAAAGTCGTATTCTCCCTTTAAATATGCTATTATTTCTTTATATCCTATGGCTTTTAAACTATTATAATCTAAATCAAAACTTCCTTTTAATATCGATTTTGTTTCATTAAGTAACCCATTTTTAATCATTGCATCGACTCTTTGATTAATTTTTTCATATAGTATTTCTCTATCCATATATAGTCCAATATAAAGTAAATTGTAGCTTTCATTTTTTTTTCTTAGATTAGAAGTAGTTTTTTTAGAATGTTTACTAATTTCTAAAGCTCTGATAACTCTATTTTTATTTTGTCTATCGATTTTTGAGGCGGAATCCGGATCGGATTTTTGTAGTTGTTCATATAGATAATTCAAGCCTTTATCATTATATTGATCAATCAAAAATTTTCTATATTCGAAATCTGTTTTAATATTTTGAAAATCTAAATCGTATATAATGGAATTTATATATAGGCCTGTACCTCCTACAATAATTGGGAGTTTTTTTGATTCATTGATTTTTGTTATTAATTCTTTCGCATTTTTTTGAAACTCCGCAACGCTATAATTTTCATCGGGGTTTATAATATCAATTAAATAATGTTTTACTTCTGTTTTTTTTATGTCGATTTTAGCGGTTCCGATATCCATACCTCTATAGATTTGCATAGAATCTGCTGAAATTATTTCTCCATTATATTTTTTTGCAATATCAATAGATATTTCGCTCTTCCCTACCCCTGTGGGACCGGTTATAATTAATAAATCATCCATTTAATCACTCTCTTAGGAACATTTTCTCAAAGTTATATTTACTTTTTTTGACAACAGTTGGCCTTCCGTGTGGACATGTATATGGATTTTCACAATTTATCAGTTGTTTAATTAGACTTTCTATTTCCATATGACTTAATTTATCTCCTGCTTTTACCGCAGCTTTGCAAGCTTTTTTCATTATAATATAGGGATCTGTCTCATATGCGGATTGAGAAATATCGTCTAAGGAACTGATGATATCATAGACGAAATTTTTATTTAGATTTTTGCCAAAAAGGACCGGATATTGTCTTAAAATGATATCAGATTCACCGAAATCAGATATATCAAATCCTATGGATTTAAATAGTTCAATATTTCTTTCGACCAGATCCTTTTGCGTGGGTGTTAATGTTAGAATTTCAGGTTCAAGCAATATTTGACTATATATATTTGAATCTTTATATTGACGCATATATTTTTCATATAAAATTCTTTCGTGTGCAGCATGTTGATCAATGAAATATATAGTATCTTCTGCAGAATTTTCAAGAATTATATAGGTGCTGAAAATCACACCTATAATATTTGAATTCAATAAATTGAAGTCTATTTTAGAATTTACTTCTTCTTTATAAAAGTTATTATTTTCTTTATATACAGCTCTATAATCATCTTCTCCTTCATAAAGAAAGTTACTTGTTTTGTAAAATGAATTTATATGATTGGATTTTTCAAAATTATTTTTTGCTATTTCATTATCTTTTGTTGTCTCTTTGCTATAATCATAGATTTCAAATATATTCATATTTTCAGGTTTTTTATCATCACTTTCCTTAATATCCGAAATTCGCCTATTGAGATTCAAGTTTTTGTTTACTAAATTTTCTATGATTTTTAAAACATTATTATCCTTGGAAATTTTCACTTCAGATTTTGTAGGATGAATATTAACATCTATAAGCATAGGATCAATTTCAATATACAATAAAAATACTGGATATCTATTCAGAGGGATTAAAGATCTGTATTGATTTTCAATGACAGAAGAAAATTCGGAATTTTTTACAAATCTTCCGTTAATATATATATATTGGTGAGATCTGTTTGACCTAAATAAAAGGTTATTGGATATAAATCCTTTAATCTTATAGGAAGAAGAGGTAAATTCAATTGGTATTAAATTAGAGGCAATATCTCTACCTAAAATACTATAGATATGATTTAATTTGTTGTTGTTTGCAATAGAATTTAATATAATTTTGTCATTTCTGATTAACTTAATATTTATATCTGAGTTGGACAAGGCGATTTTTTGTACTATGTCATAAATATTATTAAACTCAGTATTATCAGACTTTAAAAAATTTTTCCTTACAGGAGTATTATAAAAAATATCTTTAATATAGAATATTGTTCCTGTATTCATAGATATATTTTCTAATGAATTTATTATACCTTTTTCAACTGTAGCTTTTGTTCCTATTTCAGATGAATTATCTTTTGTTAAAACCTTTATTTTTGAAATATTGGAAATACTGGCAAGTGCTTCACCTCTAAAACCTAATGATTTTATATTAAGTAGGTCGTCAGAAGAAGTTATCTTTGATGTAGAGTGTCTTAAAAAAGCTAATTTTAAATCTTCGCTATTCATCCCTACACCATTATCTGCAATCTTAATTAAATCTGTTGTTTCACCTGAAATTTCAATATTTATGTGTTTGGCTTTTGCGTCTATGGAATTTTCTATCATTTCTTTTACAATGGAAGCGGGGTTTTCTATTATTTCTCCTGCAGCAATTTTTGAAATTGTAATATCATCTAATACCTTAATACTCATTAGTGTTTCTTATCCTTTCAATAACCGTGTTCAAAATATTGATTGCTTCTAAGGGTGATAAATTATTAATATTTATATTTGATATATCTTTTAAAATTTTTTCTGATGCGCTGTATTTATTTCTGGACTTAATATCAGTTTGTTTTGGTTTATTTATCAAAACACTTTTTTCTTCAGAGATATTATCCAAAATTTCCCTGGATCTATTTAAAACAACTTCGTTTATACCGGCAAGTTTTGCAACCTCAATCCCATAGGAATTATTTGTATATCCGTCTATGATTTTTCGCAAAAATATAATAGTATCTTCTTGCTCCTGTACTTGAATGGTCAGGTTGGATATACAATCGTATTTTTTTGCTAAATCTACAAGTTCATGGTAGTGGGTTGCAAAGAGAGTCTTTGCTTTTATATTTTCCACAATAAATTCCACAATTGCCCAAGCCAGTGAAATACCATCATAGGTGCTTGTTCCTCTTCCAACTTCATCCAGAATTATAAGTGATGATGAAGTTGCATTATTTAAAATATTTGCAACTTCTTTCATTTCAACCATGAAAGTACTCTCTCCTTTTGAAAGATTATCAGAAGCTCCTATGCGCGTAAAAATTTTATCAACAATAGAAAGGTTTGCTTTTGATGCCGGAACATAACATCCCATTTGCGCCATTATGACAATAAGTGCAACCTGTCTCATATAGGTGGACTTTCCTGCCATATTAGGACCTGTTATTATGTGTATTAAATTCTCTTTATTATCCAGCACTGTATCATTTGGAACAAACAATTCATCAGTAAAATTAAACTCAATAATTGGATGTCGACCATCTTTAATTTCTATTACTTCATCTTGATTAAATTCTGGTTTTGTATAATTATTTTTTATGGATACATCTGAAAAATTTGTCAATACATCAATCAAAGATACTACTTTAGAGAGTTCTTGAATATTTTTTATATTATCAGAAAGGTATTTTTTCAATTCATCAAATAAAGATAATTGTAAAGCTAATGCATCATCTCTGGAAGAAAGAAGCTTTGCCTCCATTTCCTTAAGTTCTAAAGAAAAATATCTTTCTGATCCGACTAAAGTTTGCTTTCTGATGTATGTTGAGGGAACTTTATCTACAAAAGACTTTGTAATTTCAATGAAATATCCCAGTATTTTATTATATTTAACTCTTAAATTTTTTATGCCGGTTTTTTCTCTTTGTTCATTTTCAAATTCAAGTATCCATTTTTTTGCCTTTGTACTCATATCAAATAAATCATCGAGTTCTTTTGAAAAACCCTTTTTTATAAACTGTTTTTCTTCAAAATTTGCAGGTGGATCATCAATTATTGTATTTTCAATAGTTGATTTAAGTTTTTCTAACGGGTTGATTTGATCTGATAATTTAGAAAGAATTTCAGAATTTGATAATTTTAAAATAAATTTTATATTTTTTATTGATTTTAATGAATTTAATAAAGCTATTAGATCTTTAGGGGTAATAGTTGAATTGGAAATCTTTACGCTGAGCCTTTCAATATCATAGATTTCATTTAACTCTTTGATTATATTATCTAAAAGAATAAAATCTTCATTTAATTTTTCAACTATGTTCAACCTATATTCAATTTCATCTCTATATTTAAGTGGTTTTTCAATCCATTTTTTCAATGTTCGCGATCCCATAGAGGTTTTGCAATTGTCTAAAACGCCTAAAAGAGAATCTTTCTTTGAATTTGTATTTAATCCCTTTACTAATTCCAAATTGATTTTTGAGTTCTCATCTATCAGTAAATTGTCATCACTATTGTAATAAATTACAAAATTTAGATGTTTAAACCCATCTTTTTGAGTTTTTATTACATAACTGAATAAAATTTTTATTGAAATTAAATCGTTTATATTTCGATTATTTTTTAAATTGATCAGTTCACTATATATATTGGTATCATCAATATATTCATCAAAATCATTTACATTAAGATTTAAATCTTCGACAAAGTTGATATAAGAGGGTATATTTTTAAGTATTTTATTGAAATTAACATCCTTTTGTTTATTAATTAGTATTTCACTGGGATTTATTCTATAACATTCATCAACAAAAAAGATGTTTAACTCCTTTCTATTTAAAAAAGTTTTTTCAGTAATATATATTTCTCCGGTACTATAATCCAAATAGGATATAAAAATGCTTAGATTTTTAACATATACACTCATCAAATAGTTATTATTTGAGCTATCTAAATATTCCGAATCTGTGAAAGTTCCGGGTGTAATGACTTTTGTAACTTCTCTTTTTACAATGGTTTTTGCTAATTTAGGGTCTTCAACTTGATCGCAAATTGCAACTTTATATCCCTTATCGATCAGTTTTGATATATAGGAATTTGAAACGTGATGAGGAAAACCGCACATTGGGACATTATTACCGGTGGAAGCTCTCTTTGTAAGTGTCAAGTGAAGCTCTTTAGATGCAGTGACTGCATCATCAAAGAACATTTCATAAAAATCTCCCAACCTAAATAAGAGTATTTCATCTTTATGTTTTTTCTTAACATCCAAGTATTGTTTCATCATGGGAGTAAGATTTTCAATATTAATATCCTTCAATTAAATCACCACTTAGAGAAAATGTATTGGCATGTGTAATTTCGACATTTACAAATTCGCCTATATTCGATTTATCACCTTTAAAATTTACAGTTTTAAATCCTTCAGTTCTTCCTGTCAAGTATTCAGAATTATTCTTACTCAATCCTTCAACTAATATCTTTTGATTTGTACCTATTAATTTTTTATTCTTTTTTAATTGAATGGGATATAATGCATCTAATAATCTTTGAAACCTTTCATGTTTTATATTCTCTGGAATTTGATCTTTAGATTTTGCTGCAATTGTCCCTTCCCTTCTCGAGTATATAAACGTAAAAGATGTGTCATATTCAACCTTATTTACCAGATCAAGAGTTTCCAAGAAATCCTCTTCGGTCTCTCCTGGAAAACCCACCATTAAATCAGTACATAGAGAAATATCCGGGCATATTGATTTTATTTTATCAATAATACGCAAATAATATTCTTTAGTATAGTGTCTATTCATTTTTTTTAATATTCTATCTGAACCCGATTGTACGGGTAAATGTAGAAAGTTTGATAATTTATCTATATCTTTATATGCATTTAACAGCTCATCTGAAATATCTTTAGGATGTGATGTCATAAATCTAATTCTTTCAAGACCATCTATATCGGAAATCCTATATAATAATTCTGCAAATGTAACTTTTTTATTTAAATTTTTGCCATAAGAATTTACATTTTGTCCCAACAATGTCACTTCTTTTATACCTGTGCTTACCAAATTTTTGATTTCTAAGACAATATCTTCAGGGCTTCTACTGTATTCTCTTCCTCTGGTATAAGGGACTATACAAAATGTACAGAAGTTATTGCAGCCAAACATGATATTTACGTAAGCTTTGAAAGAATAAAGCCTGTTGGCGCCTAAGCTTTCATCTATAACTGAGATGTCATCGTTAATATCAATTGCAAGTTTGTTGGTTTTATAAGTATTCAATAATAATTCAGGTAACTTCCATATATTATTAGTACCAAAAATAATGTCTACATTTTCAAATTTTTCGATAACATATTCTCTTGATTCTTTTCTTTGCATCATACATCCGCATACACCTATTTTAATGTCTTTTTTTTTGTTTTTTAAATGCTTTAGATTTCCCAGCTGTCCATATACTTTATCTTCGGCGGAATGTCTTACTGAACAGGTATTTACAATAATTAAATCTGAATTATTAATATCAGGATTTAATTTATAACCCATTTTTCCCAAAATCCATTCTATTTTTTCTGAATCATGTTCGTTCATTTGGCATCCATGAGTAATAACTGTTGCTTTCTTAGGTGTTTCGTTATAGGTTGTCTTTATATATTTTATTTGCTCTTCAATATTATTTTTATAATCATTTATCAAATTTATATTTTCCATTAAGTTCCTCTCTGATATTAAGATTTACTTAGCTTATTATATCATTTATATCAAAGTTAAAAAATAAAGAAGTATAATTCAGCATTATGAATTTATACTTCTTTATTTTTTTCAACATTTGAAATTCCGTTTCTATTGCTTACAATATACGACAAATCACATATTTCACTTAAATGTCTATTATGAGTTACCATTATTACTTGTCTTTTAAACATAGAAGAAGATTTTTTTAAAAATTCACCTAAATTAAAAATATAGTCATCGCTTACATGTTTCCCCGGCTCATCAAATATCAAAGGACCTTCAATGCCGGGGCTGTGAATTTGAATAAAGGATATTCTTAAGGCTATAGAAATTATATCAACAATTCCCCCACCTCTTGCAAGTTCCGGTTTGGTCTTTATGCTATATCCGTCATAATTTGAAACTACATAGAATTCAGCCTGAGGGATATTTCTACTTTCAGTGATTTCAATTATAAATTCAATGTCTGTCTCTAAAACAAATTGAAGGCATTTAGTAACTAGTTCCTCAATTTGCCTTTTTGCCTGTTCTCTCCCGTAAGCTGATGTTTTTTGAAAAAGAACTGTAACTTTGGACAAAATATCGTTGTATTTTTCAAGTTTTTCTATTTCAGAAGAGGTTTCTTTAAACTGTTCTGTAATAATCGACATTTTACCCTTTTCAATATTTATTTCATTTTCAATAGTATTTATGGACTTATTTAATGAATCAATATCCATTTGCATCAATCCTTAGGCATTAATTTGTCAGCCCTGTCCAATAAATCGTCAATTTCATTTTTCAATTTATCGATTTCTGAATTTAAGTTTTCGGGCTCAACACCATACTGTTTTATTTGTTCAATTAAATCCTTTTTGGTAGCATATAGACTTTCAAGTTTTATCTCAGCTCTATTTTTTAAATCTTTGGATTTTTCCAGATTATCCTTTAATATATTTAATTTTTCTTCATAGTTCATAGACTTACTCCTCAACGTATCTTTTTCTGATATTTTCAATAACTTCATTATCTATTTTGCTAAAACATAAGGGGCATTGCCCTATATGAAGCATTTCATTTTGATAGCTTTTATAATTTAATTTGATGTTTTTATCAAATTTTAAATATTCTTCTTTAGATTTTGATATATTTTGCTTCAAAGAATCTAAATTAATTTTGCTATTTTTCAGAAAATCATATTTAATTAATACTTTATCAAGTATTTTTAATATATTTTCAATTTCATCTAAATCATTGTATTTAAGGCAAAAACTTTTCCCAACTTCAATTCTATTTGATAAATCTTCATAATTTGTAAAGAAGTTTTGAAAAATATTTAGTCGCATTAAAAAAACATTTGCTTGATTATATATTTCTTCTATGGCATTTAAATTACTTAACAGATTTAAAATTTTATTTTGATTTTCTATATCGACTAAGCATAAATCATACTTATTTTTTTGGTAGGTCATTTCTTTATAAAACTTAGTTTTTTGGGAAATTGTATCAATAGTATTTTCATATAAATCTAAATTTTCTAATTTTTTTATCCATTTTTTATTTTTATTAATTTCTTCACTATTAAATAAAATTTTTTTATTAATATCGGATAAGTTTTTATATTTAAAATATTTTAAAGTTAATTTGTTATAAATATTTAAAATAGTATCTAAATTTTTATGTTTTTCTATTACACGAAGTTCATTGTCAATTTCAAATTCAATACTTTTAAATTTTTGTAATAATTTTATAAGAGAATTATATTTATCAATTTTGGTGTCTAATTTAAACTTTAGATTTTTAAGTTTCGCTAAAATTTCTTCTTTTTTTGATAGATAATCGAATTCCTTTAGTTTTTCAGATAAAAATTCTCTTCTATCTTCAAGAGTTTTAATGTCTGAAGTAGTGCTTTTTGAGTCTCTTATGGTTTCTCTTAAGGCATCATCAATGAAATTAACCCCTACTAACCTGCCTATTGCACTTGCACGAATAGAATTTTTTTCGTTTAATAGAAAAGGACCTTCCAATTGTTCAGCTATATTTATTATACTATTTGTGGATTCATCTAAATTAATTTTGTACATATTAATTTCTTCCGAAATTTCTTTAGGAACAATTCGTCCAAAGCCTTCAAAATAAAATTCTTCACCATTGGATTTTTTTAAATAATAGCTATTTTTTGAAGGAGAACGAAATCTTTTTACTATAGCCCCAGTGTTGAAGTGGACACTCACAGACGTATTTTTTTCGCCCTGTCTAATAAAATAGTCTCCTTGAGGCTCATTGTAAAGAGCCCATTTTATTGCCCTGATTATAGCAGTTTTGCCACTATCTGAATTGCCTACAATCACATTTAATCCCTTATCAAAGTCAAGAAGAGTATATTTATGAGATTGAAAATTTTCAAGTTCCAATTTGCTTATATATATCAATAAAACTCAGCTCCTCTTCTTTGTTGCTCTTCGATTCTTGATATAGCTTCATTTCTAATTTCATCTTCAATAGATTCATTATTTGCAATTTCATTTAATATATCATAGACATTTAAATTGCTTAGTTGTGTTGTTGAATCAATAATTTCTTTAAATTCATAGATTTTTGATTGTTTGAATTTATGTCTTTCTATTTCCCTTCTATCAAGTACGACATTGCCGTCCAATGCGGTTTTTAAATAAATTTCCTTTACGCTAATACAATCGGTAAGCTCTAAAATTACTATCTTAGGTCTTCTGTTTATTTCAGAAATTGAATTGGATATTCTAACCAATGCACCAGGATTAATAAAGTATTTTCCATTTATCTCTTGAGTTTTAAAACCAAAATGATAATGTCCTCCTAAAGTGATATCTGCTTTAGTATCTAACAAGTCTGAAATAATGGTATGAGGTACATTTTTCAAAAAAGGTTTATCAATTAAAAAACCGTGGGTCATATGAATTTGATAATCAATATAGGGGTTTCTATCACTTACAATATATTTGTATCTATTGGCTTCATCATCGATTCCTGCGAAAAAAGGATTAGATGTAAGTTGAACCTTTGTTCCGTCTTTTTCAAGAATAATTTTTTTATCATTTACAAGTTTTATTATGTTAAAACTATCTAATAAACCAAGCATAGTTCTGTTTAAAGTCTTGTAATTATGACCAAATATATCGTGATTTCCACTTATCATGTATATAGGTGCTTTGAATTTTTGAAAAATTTTGGCAAACTCATTGACTATAGATATTGAAGTATCAGGTCTGTCGAATAAATCTCCTCCATGCAGTACAAAGTCCACATTCTCCTTGATACTTATATCTGCAACCTCATTAATTTTATTCTTTAAAGTTTCGAAGAAATTATCAAGTCTATTTTTAGGGTTCGTAGCCCGTATATGTGTATCCGTAAAATACAAAATTTTCAATTACACCACTGCCTTATTATTCGGTTTTTTCTTCTGTATCGTTAAATTTTTTATTGGTTAAATTAAATTTTTCTCTGACTTTAATTTCTATTTCTTTAGCTATTTCGGGATTTTGTTCAAGAAAAGATTTTGCGTTTTCTCTACCTTGGCCTAATCTGTGTTCATTGTAGCTGTACCATGCACCGGATTTATTGACTATACCGGAATCAGCAGCTGTATCTAACAGTGATCCTATTTTTGAAATTCCCTTGCCATACATTATATCAAATTCAGCAATTTTAAATGGGGGTGCAACTTTATTCTTAACTACTTTGACTCGGACTCTATTTCCCAGAATTTGTTCACCTTGCTTAATATTTTCTGTTTTTCTGATATCAAGTCTAATAGTCGCATAAAATTTGAGAGCACGTCCTCCTGTAGTTGTCTCAGGATTACCAAACATCACTCCCACCTTTTCTCTTAATTGATTAATAAAAATTACAGCTGCATTTGATTTGTTTATAGCTCCTGTTAATTTTCTTAGCGCTTGAGACATAAGTCTTGCTTGTAAGCCTATATGACTATCTCCCATTTCTCCTTCAATCTCAGCTTTTGGGACAAGAGCGGCAACGGAGTCAACGACAACTAAATCCACAGCATTGGATCTTACAAGCGATTCAGTTATTTCTAATGCTTGTTCTCCGGTATCGGGTTGAGAAATTATTAAGTTTTCAATATCAATTCCAAGATTTTTTGCATAATTTGCATCTAAGGCATGTTCTGCATCAATAAATGCCGCTATTCCACCATTTTTTTGAGATTCGGCAATTATATGCAAAGCGAGTGTGGTTTTTCCTGATGATTCTGGCCCATATATTTCGATTATTCTTCCCTTTGGAATACCTCCTACACCTAAGGCTAAATCCAAAGTTAAAGATCCTGTAGGAATGGTTTCTATGTCAATTTTGCTATTTTCACCAAGTCTCATAATTGATCCTTTGCCAAATTGTTTTTCGATTTGTGCAATTGTCATGTCCAATGCCTGTTTTTTACTATCTTTTTCCATATTTCCTCCTATAGGTTAAATATTAAGTGCAGCATGATAGAATCTGCTGTTCTTTGTTGAATTTCATTTCGATTGCCTCTAAAAAAATATTCTTTAATTTCGTAGTTATCATCATTATAATAGTAACAAACATATACAGTGCCAATATCTTTTTCCGATTTTACAGGACCGGCTTCTCCAGTTATGGAAACATTGATATCACTTAAATTTATATTTTTCAAACCCTTTGCCATTTCATAAGCTGTTTGTTCTGAAACAGCTCCATATTGATTAATTGTATCCTTATTAACTCCGAGCATTTTTATTTTAGCTATATTGGAATAGGCTATGATTGAGTTTTTTATTACATTCGATGCTCCGGCCTCTTTAGTAATCATAGAAGTCATTAATCCACCGGTCATTGATTCTGCAAAGGATATGGTTAAATTTTTTTCTAAAAGCTTGTTTATGAGTGTTTTTGAAAGATTTACATTGTCTTCAGCATATAAATTATTAGTAAATGTAGCATACAAAATATCGATTATGGATTTGACTTTTTTATTTAAATAAGAAAAGTCTTCTCCTTCTGCTATTATTTTAACTTCAGTATCATAAAATTTCGCAAAGGTATTTATTGATATGTTCGGCTCTTCAAGCTTTAATTTTCTTATCTCATCCTCTACCCTGCTTTCACCTAATCCCGCTATATTTAAGGATTTAATAATTATTTTATTATTATTTTTTAAGATATCTTTCAAATAAGTATCCACCATAGGCTCAAATTCTTTAGGTGGTCCTGGGAGTAAAAAATATTTTTTGTTACCCTGTTCAATATATTCTCCAGGAGCTATTCCCCAATTATTATCAAGGATATTTGATGATTCAATAACATAAACTTGGTTTAAATTGTTTTCAGTCATGATTCTTTTGTTAGCTTCAAATCTCTTTTTTAATTTATTGTATTGATAATCATCCAAGACTAAATTTTTATTTAAAAACTCAGCTAAAACTTGTTTTGTAATATCATCTGCCGTAGGTCCTAAACCGCCACACAAAAATATTATGTCGACTTTTTCATTCATAATTTTTAGTTGATCTAATAACTCATCGTGGTCATCTCTGACTGAAACATGATAACTGACATGTATTCCAAATTCTGATAGTCGCTCGGAAAGAAACTTAGAATTTGAGTTTAAAATACTTCCAATCAATATTTCGGTGCCAATTGTAATAATAGCAGCTTTCATAAATTCTCCTAAATGTTTTTTAAATCTAAAACCTCTTTATTTTTAATAAAATAATCAATTCCGGATATTACAGTAAATAATATTGCAAAATAAAACATATACAGTCCGTATTTGTACAAGGTAGTTATATTGGATAATAATATAATCATAGAAATTAATTGAGAGATAGTTTTGATTTTTCCTAACTTACTTGCTGCAATAGTTATATTTTCTGATGCAGCAAGTATTCTAAGTCCTGTAACTGCAAACTCTCTGGAGATTATTATAATTACTCCCCAGGCAGGAATATCTCCAAGCGCCGTTAATGTAATCATAGCTGCACAAACTAATATTTTATCTGCAAGTGGATCTGCAAATTTTCCGAAATTTGTAACAAGATGTTTTTTTCTTGCAAGATATCCATCTAAAAAATCTGTAAATGAAGCAAATGCAAATACTATAGTTGCTGCAATTCTCGCCCCTTCAAAATTCATGTACATCAATAGAACAAATACAGGTACCAACAATATCCTCATTAAAGTTAACTTATTTGCTATGTTCATTGTAATTCACCTATTAAATCATATTCCATACTATCATTTATCTTAACATCATAAAATCCGGGTTTTTCAATAATTTTATCGCTTTTTACATATATTATGCCATCAATATCCGGTGCATCAAAATAAGCTCTACCTATATAATTATTATCATCAATCTTTTCTTCAATTAATACCTCATATATTTTTCCCAATCGATTGTAGTTTAAATTATTTGATATATTTTTTTGAAGCTCCATTATTTCATTGTATCTCTTCTCTTTAATGTCATCAGAAATTTGATTTTTCATACTAAAAGCAGGAGTGCCTTCTTCTCTGGAATATTTAAAAGCACCTAATTTATCAAATTTATTTAATTTTATGAATTCAAGCAATTCATTAAAGTCTTCTTCGTTTTCACCCGGAAATCCTAAAATCAAAGTGGTTCTTATACTTATACCATCAACATTATCTTTGAGCTTATTTACAATATTTTGAAATTGAGATTTATTTGTATGTCTATTCATATTCTTTAAAATTCTATCACTTATATGTTGTAGCGGAATATCTACGTATTTTACCAGTTTATCATTGTTCTTAAACTCTTCAATCAAACCTTCGGTAATATTATCAGGGTATAGATACATAATTCGTACCCATTTTAAATTCTTTATTTTTGATATGTTTTTTATAAGTTCATCAAGTTTATAATCTGAATATATATCAATTCCATAATCTGTGGTATTTTGCGCAATTAATATTATTTCTCTGGCACCCTTTCCCACTAAATATTCCACTTCGGAATAAATATCTTCCAGTTTTCTGGATCGATTCTTCCCTCTTAATTTAGGAATTATGCAATAGGTACAATTATTATTGCACCCTTCTGAAATTTTTACGTATTCAGTAATATTTACTTTTTCTTTCTTAGTACCCTCAAGATATTTATTATTTAAATTGTCAATTTTAATATTTCTATTTCCTCTTAAAGATTCTTCTAAAATTTCATTTATTTCATAAAAACTTCCAGTTCCCACTATGTAATCTATTTCAGGGATTTCACTCATGAGTTCTTCTGGATATCTTTGCGCAAGGCATCCTGCGATAATTAAATTTTTGCAATTCCCATATTCTTTATATCTTGCTGCATTTATTATTGCATCTATAGATTGCTCTTTTGCAGAATCAATAAATCCACAAGTGTTTACAACAATTATATCCGATTCATTTATAACATCACTTACTGAGAATTTATCCTTATTTAGTAAGGATTGCATTTGAGATGTGTCAACGTCGTTTTTTGAACATCCTAAAGTAATAAAATGAACACTATTCATTATTTTCTCCTAAAATTTCATTTATTTCGTCGTCAGTTAAAAGTATTTTTCTGGGTTTCGAGCCTTCATGTGGGCCCAGTATGCCTGATTCTTCCATTTGGTCTACTATCCTGGCGGCTCTGGAATATCCTATTTTTAACTTTCTTTGCAAATAAGATATAGAGGCTTGTTCGTCGGCAATGATGTATTTAAGAGCTTCATCAAACAAAGGGTCAGTAGCATTTTCCAGATTTTTTTTCGTTTCTATTATTTCACTTTTAATTTTATCTTCATAAATATTATTGTAATCTGAATTATCTTTAATGTAATTTACTACATTTTCAACTTCTTCATCACTTATAAAAGCACCTTGTATTCTTATGGGTTTTGAAAGAAATCCGGGATAAAATAGCATGTCTCCTTTGCCTAACAACTTTTCAGCTCCACCTGTATCTAATATAGTTCTGGAATCTACAGAAGAAGATACGGAAAATGCTATTCTGGAAGGAATATTTGCTTTAATTGTTCCTGTTATTACATCCACTGAAGGTCTTTGAGTCGCTATAATTAGATATATCCCTGCAGCTCTTGCCATTTGAGCCAGTCTGGCAATATAATCTTCCACATCAGATTGGGCAACCATCATTAAGTCCGCAAGCTCGTCTATTATTATTACAATTTTAGGCAGTTTGTTTTTTGGATCGGTTTTTGAAATTTTACTATTAAAGGACTTCAAATCTTTCACAGAATTTTCGGCAAATAAATTATATCTTTTTTCCATTTCTCCAACTGCCCAATTAAGTGCAAAAGCAGCTTTTTTAGGGTCGGTTACTACAGGAATTAATAAATGAGGAATACCATTATACACATTTAACTCTACAACTTTAGGATCAATTAGCATTAATTTTACTTCATCAGGTGATGATTTAAATAAAATGCTTGTGATAATTGTATTTATGCATACAGACTTACCTGACCCTGTAGCTCCGGCTATTAAAAGGTGAGGCATCTTGTCAATGGATGAAATTACTATAGATCCGGACACATCCTTTCCAAGCGCAAGAGGTAAATTTGAATTTAAGTTTTTAAACTCATCACTTCCAATTATTTCTCTTATAGCTACAGATTGCTTTTTCTTATTTGGGACTTCTATTCCTACAGCTGATTTGCCCGGGATTGGTGCTTCTATTCTTATTCCGGGTGTGGCAAGAGATAGAGATAAGTTATCATTTAATGCTACTATCTTTGATAATTTCACTCCTGGGGCAGGTTCAAGTTCGTAACAAGTTATTACAGGGCCTCTGTTGATTGCTACAATTTTGGATTCTATTCCAAAGTTTTCCATTGTTTTTTCTATTATTTGTCCGTTTTTTATTATTTCATTTTTAGAAATTTGCACATCAGAATCTTCTTTATTGAGAAGATTTAGTTTTGGAAAAGAATACATATTTTTCGAAATTTTTAAATTGTTTTCAATTTCTTTTTTTTCCGTAATTAACTCTTCTTCAGTATATTCAACAGATTTAAGGTTGTCTTTTTGCTTGTTTTCTTTGACAAAGTCATTAATAGTGATATTTTTTTTGATGATTGTATTATTTTCTTCTTCAACTGAATCAATTTCGTTGAAATCTTTTAAAGTAGAAGTTGCACTGACATTATCAATAATTTCAAAAGAATTTTCAGAATCGGTTTCTTTTTTATTGTTTAATTTTTCAGATAAACCGGAAAACAAATTCTTTAATTTATTGATAACTCTTTTTAGAAAATCGATGACTTTACTAAAAAATTCACCAGTGTATCTTAAAATTATATAAAGATTGAAGATAATTATAACAGAGAGAATTGTATATGTTCCTATGGAGCCAAAAAGCTTGTACATAAAAAACCCTAAAATTGACCCTACTATTCCTCCAGAAGTTGCAATATCCAAATATTGCACAGATAAAGAAATCCTATCTACTAAAGTCAAGTCGGAAGTTTTAGTGCCATCCAAAAATACTAAGATACAAAGAGTAATGATAATATTTGAAATAAGTATTTTATTGAAATTATCCTGAAAACGTTTTAATCCGAGTAATATTCCCCATATTATAAATAATATTGGAAAGATAAAATTACCGCTGCCAAATAAAAATGTGAATATTTTATATAGAATGTTTCCTATAATTCCCATTTTAGAACTAAATAAACTTATCAAACTCAATAGACCGAATAAAATAAAAATTATGCCTATATATTCTTTATTAATATTTTTATGGGTAGATTTTATAGGTTTTTTTGAGATTTTTTTTCTCACCAAAACAACACCTCACCTAATTAATTATATCATAAAGACCGGTGACAAACTATGTAAAATCATTTGCCTGTATGACCAAATCCACCGCTTGATCTGTCTGTTTCTTCAAGTTTATCAGATAGTTCAAAATAAACTTTTTCATATTTTACAAAGACCATTTGAGCAATTCTATCCCCTGTTTTAACCTCTACAGGTTCTTTGCCCAGATTTATTAAAATAATTTTTACTTCTCCTCTATAATCAGAATCAATCGTACCGATGCCATTGGCTAAACACAGTCCATGTCTTAATGCCAATCCGGATCTTGCTCTAATCTGTGCTTCATAACCCTCTTCAATTTCCATAAAAAGACCTGTGGGAACAAGTTCTCTATCACCCGGGTTGATTATTAAAGATTTCTCTAAATTGGCTCTTAAATCCACACCTGCAGATCCGTTGGTTTCGTATTTGGGTAATGGATTTTTGCTTTTATTGATAATTTTTACTTTCATAATTTCTCCTTAAAAAAACAGGATACTATTTTGTATCCTGATATTTATTTTATTGATTTTCTTTATTTTCTTCTTTTCTAACAGGTTTTGGAAGTAAAGCTTTGCGAGATAATGAAATTTTTGAATCATCATCTATTTCGATGACTTTGACTTTTACAATATCTCCTACCTTTAAAACATCTTCGACTTTACCTGTTCTTTCATGTGAAATTTGTGATATGTGAAGTAATCCTTCTATGCCTTTTTTAATTTCCAAAAAAGCACCGAATTTCATTATTTTTTTTACTTTTCCATCGTATATATCCCCGACTTCAACTTCCTTTACAATTGATTCAATAATCGCGATAGCTTTTTTTGCCTTTTCAGTATCTTCTGACAATACTGAAACTTTTCCATCGTCATCAATATCTATTTTTACTCCGGTTTCTTCAATAATCTTATTTATTGTTTTTCCGCCAGCTCCAATTACTTCGCCTATTTTATCAGGATCAATATTTATTATGTGAATTATCGGAGCATATGGAGATAAATGGTCTCTGGGGATTTCAATTGTAGATTTTAAATGCTCTAATATGAAAAGTCTTGCTTTTTTTGCTTTTTTAAGAGCTTCTTCGAGTATTTCCCTGCTGATTCCTTCAACTTTTATATCCATTTGCATAGCAGTAATTCCGTCTTTTGTGCCTGCTACTTTAAAATCCATATCTCCAAAATGGTCCTCAAGCCCTTGAATATCTGTTAAAATTTTTATTATTCCGTCTTTTTCGATAAGACCCATAGCTATACCGGCAACAGGAGCTGTAATTGGAACACCTGCATCCATAAGAGCCAGTGTAGATCCACAAATAGAAGCTTGTGACGAAGATCCGTTTGACGACAATACCTCAGATACAACTCTTATTGCATATGGAAAATCATTTTCTGAGGGTAAGACAGGTATTAAAGCTCTTTCAGCTAAAGCACCATGACCTATTTCACGTCTTCCCGGCCCTCTTACAGGCTTGGAATCTCCCACTGAATACGGTGGGAAATTATAATGATGGATATATCTTTTGGGTTTATCATCACCTAAGCCGTCTATTACCTGTACTTCGCTTAATCCGGCAAGTGTGGCAACAGACAAGACTTGAGTTTGTCCTCTTTTAAATAAGCCTGAGCCGTGAGTTCTCGGAAGCAAACCTACTTCTGAGGATAGAGGCCTGATTTCATCTAATTCTCTTCCATCAGGTCTGATATCTTCTTCTAAAATTTCGCGTCTTACTTCTTCTATTTCAATGGATTCCATAATTTCTTCAATATCTTTGGAATAATTTTCCATATATTCCTCAAAGTGATTTCTGATGTTTTCTTTGGCTAAATCAGTTTGTTCTTCTCTTACTATTTTATCAGAATTATTAATGGCCTTCACCAGTAAATCTTTTCCGTATTCTCTAATTTTTTTATCCAGCTCATCATTAGGTTTGAATACTTCATATTCAGATTTTTCTTTACCGACTTCATTTTTAATCTGATCAATAAATTCACAAATCTTTTTTATTTCTTCATGACCTGCAAGTATTGCACCCAACATCTCTTCTTCGCTAACTATGTTTGAGCCGGCTTCAACCATCATGATGGCGTTTTTTGTTCCGGATACAACTAAACTTATATCCGACTTTTCCCTTTGTTCTTCATCAGGGTTGATTATATATTTTTCATCTATAAATCCAACTTGCACTGAACCTGTCGGGCCATCAAAGGGTATATCTGAAATAGATAATGCAATAGAAGATCCGATCATTGCCAAAATATCAGGTTGAGCGTTTTGATCAACTGAAAGTACGGTAGCAATTATTTGAACATCATTTCTATATCCTTCTGGAAACAACGGTCTGATGGGTCTATCAATTAGTCTTGCAGACAGAATTGCTTTTTCGCTTGGCTTTCCTTCCCTTTTTATAAATCCTCCAGGGATTTTGCCCACAGAATACATTTTTTCTTCAAAATCGACACTAAGAGGAAAGAAATCAATTCCTTCTCGTGGTGAATTTGATGCAACAGCAGTTACAAGAACAACTGTATCACCATATTGCAATAAACAGGCTCCGTTAGCTTGTTCCGCAACTTTTCCGGTTGTTACTTGTAGCGTTTTACCTGCAAGCTCTAATTTGAAAACTTTCTGCATTTTATCCTCCTTAAAAAATAAAGAGCGGTAAACCGCCCTTTTAATGTTAACCTCTTATTTTTAGCTTTTCTATTAATGAACGATATCTTTCAATATCTTTATTTCTTAAATATCTTAAAAGATTTCTTCTCTTACCTACCATCTTTAGTAGTCCCCTTCTTGAATGATGATCTTTTTTGTTAACTTTAAGATGTTCATTTAATTCATTAATTCGAGTAGTCAATATCGCTATTTGTACTTCTGGTGATCCTGTGTCTTTTTCATGGACCTTGTATTCGTCAATAATTACTTTTTTTTCTTCAGCATTAAGCATTTGTAAAATTCCTCCTGGTAATTTAATTCGCCTATACACAAGTATTCGTTGAGGTGCGATATACTTATGTATGGTAGTCATCTTATATAGATTATCATATCAGCATTACAATGTAAATACTTTGATAAAATAAATTGTGTTAATAATTGCATTTTACTGTATTTATGTCTTTATTTATTTGCTCGAATAAATCGTTTATATCATCAAAAACCAATTCGGGTCTAATATAATCCAATAATATTAATTCGAGTTTTTCGCCATAAATTTTTTCATTAAAATCTAAAATACTTGCTTCAATTCTCATTCCACTATTTTCTATCGTAGGATTTTTTCCAATATTTGTAGCAGCTTTATAAATTTTGTTGTTTATTATTATTTTTGAACTATAAACTCCGAATTTAGGTATTACATAGTCACTTAATATACTTAAATTCGCTGTTGGAAAACCCATTTTAGACCCCAATTTTTTTCCGTGTATAACTTCACAATCCATTGTATACTCATAACCAAGCAGTTTATTTGCTCTTTTTATATTTCCATTTTTGATCAGTTTTCTAATAAGTGTAGAGGAAACTATTTCTCCTTCAAAGGTAATAGGATTTATTATATTTAGGACTATATTGTGTTTACTGCATAATTTTTTCAAGAGTTCGGTATTTCCGATGGCCTTATAACCGAATTTATAATCATAACCCACAACAATTCCCTTTACATTTAGATTATTAAATAAGAAATTTGTTACAAAATCAACGGGATTCATTTTCATCACATTTTCTGTAAATTGAATTTCATAGACTATATCAATTCCGATACTTTGCAAAATTTGATATTTTTTTCTATTTGAAGTTATTACAGTTTGATTTTTATGATCAATAGTATTTTTTGTATGATTTTTAAAAATCAAAATAGAACTACGCATATTATTTTCTTTAGCCGTTTCAACTAAATTTTCAAGCAATATTTTGTGGGCTAAATGAACTCCGTCGAAATTTCCAAGCGCTATAATTGACTCTGCTTTAGATTTATAGTTAAGATCAATGCTTTTTATTTCCAATGTATTAATCACCTTTTAACATCTTATTAATTTTTATTCCTGTGAAACTATCATCATCTATATATGAACCTATACCTATAAATTCATTATTACAATAAATTTTCAACAGCTCACCAGTGTTTAAATCAAGTTTACATTTATATGCCATCCCGTTGCTAATCTGTTTATAGTAATTTGAAGGAACAATAAAATTATCATATTCTTTTAATGCAAAGTCAATGGGAATTAAGTTGGATTTTATTAATTCATATCCGCCGGTTTTTATATCATCAATATTTACTGACCGGTTTATATGAAAATTACCAGCTCTTGTTCTTCGCAAATTCTCCATCGTTGCATAGGTATTTAAATTATAGCCTATGTCTCTAATTAAACTTCTGACATAAGTGCCTGAGGAGCAAATCAACTTTATTTCATAGGAATCATTAGCTGTTTTATCTATAATATCAAGATAGGTAATTTCAACTGTTCTTGATATTATCTCCACAGACTTACCTTCTCTTGCATATTGATACAATTTTTTGCCGTTGTATTTAATTGCAGAATACATAGGCGGGATTTGTTCGATTTTTCCTATGAAATCATTTAGGGATGATTTAAGCATTTCAGCAGAGGGAATATGATTTGATTTTTTTATTGTATTTCCTGTAATATCTAAAGTGTCAGTTTCATATCCGAATTTAAAATTTGCAATATATTCCTTTTCATCATTGCTAAGATATTCTACGGCTTTAGTCCCCTTACCTATGCACATAACCAACACACCGGTGGCCAGGGGGTCAAGAGTGCCTGTATGGCCTATCTTTTTAATACCTGTTGTTCTTCTAAGTATGTTTACAACATCGTGAGAAGTGATTCCTTTTTTTTTGTCAACAACCAATATTCCGTTCATTTCAACTCATCCATTGCAAGTTTTATAACTTCTTTTTTTCTTTCTTTGAAGGGAAGATCCATATCGGCACCTGCCGCTCTTGTGTGACCGCCTCCTCCATAAACGGTTGCTATTTTAGTGGCATCAACATGTGATTTAGTCCTAATGCTAAGTTTTATTGAAGATTCTTTTATCTTCATAAAAACGGCAACTTCTACTCCATCTATATCTCTAATAAATTCAACTATTCCCTCTGTATCACTTTTAACGGCACCACAGCTCTTTATCATTTCATCATCAGCATAAACTATAGCTATTTTATTATTTTCAAATAGTTCCATGGTACTTAAAGCTTTAATAAGCAATTTGGTTTTTTCAAGAGATCTTTTTTGATACAGATTTACTGCAATTTCATTTTTATCTATTCCATATTCAAGCAAATGCGCTGCAGTTATAAATGTATCCGGTCTTATGGAATCGTATTTAAAACTGCCTGTATCGCTTGATATTGCCGTATACAAACAGGTAGCAATATCTTTGTCCAATTCAAAGCCTAAGTCTTTAAACAGATTAAATAATACTTCTCCTGTTGCAGGCGATGAACTGTCTATTAAGTTAAAATCTCCAAAATTAGTATTGGTCTTGTGGTGATCAATATTAATTTTATATTTTGATTTTAAAAATAAACTTCTACAATTTTCGCCTAACCTGCCTATGTCCGCACAGTCCAACACTATAAATAAATCAGGGACAAAGGCGATATTTTCACTTTTTACAGAATGAGCTATATTAGGTAAAAAAAGATAGTTTTTTGGAACCAAGTCGTCGATAATCAGGAAGGCATTTTTATTTTCACTAATTAGATAATTATACATTGCGCAAATAGAACCCAGATTATCTCCATCTGGATTCATGTGTGATGCTATACAAACGCTTTTTGATTCAGAAAAAGCTTTCTTAATCTTCTCTATTTGCATTTTTTACCTCTTTAATCAGCTTATTTATTTTTAAATTAATATCCAAACTATCGTCATAAATAAATATTAACTCCGGCATAATTCTCAATTTTATCGCATGCGACAATTCTCTTTTGATAAATCCTTTTGCATTTTCAAGTGCCTGTTGAGTATCATCTTTTTTTGTATCATTATCTAATATGGAATAATAAATCTTTGCAAAGGACAAATCATTTGTGACTTCTGCTTTAGATATACTTATTATTTCAGGTATTCTGGGATCTTTTAATTTAAATCTGATAATATCCGATACAGCTCTTCTAACTTCTTCAGATATTTGAGCTACTCTTTTTTTATTCAAAAAATCACCTATGCCCTTTTTACTTCCTTTAGGATATAACTTTCCAATAAGTCTCCTTCTTTAATGTCGTTAAAATTGTCAATTCCAAGTCCACCTTCAAATCCGGTAGCCAATTCCTTAACATCGTCTTTAAATCTTTTTAAAGACGAAATAGCTCCTTCATGTATTACCACGTCATCTCTTAATACTTTTACCATTGAATTCCTCGGTATTTTCCCGTTGAGAACATATACTCCTGCAACTATAGTATTGCCGGGCAGTTTGAAAGTTTGTCTAACTTCACATCTTCCTTGAATTTCTTCAACGATATCAGGTTCCAGCATACCTTTAACAGCAGCTTCTATATCGTTTATGATATCGTATATAACTCTATAGGTTCTAACATCTACCTCTTCGGTTTTAGATAAATCCAATGCGTTGATATTGGGTCGTACATTAAAACCGATTACGATTGCAGATGATGCTGATGCTAAGGAAATATCAGATTCGTTAATTCCGCCGACTCCACTGTGAATTATTTGTATTTTTACTTCGTCGTTGGACAATTTTTCCAAAGATTGATTCAATGCCTCAACAGAACCTTTGACATCTCCCTTTACTATGATATTTAATTCCTTCATTTCTCCTTCTTTTAGCTTGTCAAATAGGTTCTCCAAAGAAACCTTTGATCCCATAGCCATTTTATCAATTCTTAATTTTTCTTGATTTTTTTCAGCTATAGCTCTTGCGGTCTTTTCATCATCGACAACATATATGGGATCTCCCGCATTGGGAACATCTGATAGTCCTAGGATTACAGCCGGCATCGATGGACCAGCTTTTTTAATAGCTCTTTTTTTATCATCAACCATGGCTCTTATTCTGCCGCTTGAAATCCCGGAAACAACATTATCTCCAAATTTCATAGTCCCCTTATTGATAAGAACTGTAGCCATAGGGCCTTTTCCCTTGTCGAGTTTAGCATCTATTACTGTACCGACAGCATTTCTATTTGGATTCGCCTTTAGCTCCAACATCTCAGCTACTAATAAAATCATTTCAAGTAATTCAGGAATTCCTTCCTCTGTTTTAGCAGAAACTCCTACCATAATAGTATCTCCGCCCCATTCTTCGGGCATTAGCCCATTTTCAAGAAGCTCTTGTTTTACCCTATCTATATTTCCGGTACCTTTATCAATTTTATTTATTGCTACAATTATCGGAACACCGGCTGATTTAGCGTGAGATATTGCCTCAACTGTTTGTGGCATCACACCATCATCAGCTGCTACTACAAGCACAGCTATATCGGTGATTAAAGCTCCTCTTAATCTCATTGCAGTAAAAGCTTCATGTCCCGGAGTGTCCAGAAAAGTCACTTTTTTATTATTAACCGAAACAGTATACGCACCTATGTGTTGTGTAATTCCGCCGGCTTCGGAACTTTGAATATGTGATTTTTTTATTGCATCCAGAAGAGACGTTTTGCCATGATCAACGTGCCCCATAACAGTTACAACAGGCGGTCTTGGTTTTAAATTTTTTTCATCATCTTCAAAATCCAAATTAAGCTGTTCTTCTATAAGCAAGTTTTCGGGTTTTTCTATTTCAATCTGTACATTGAAATCATCAGCTAATAAAATACATGTGTCTTCATCTATTTCTTGATTTTGGCTTGCCATTATTCCCAAACCAATTAACTTTGTAATTACTTGTGCAACAGAAAGATTTAATTTATCTGCAAAGCTTTTTACAGTTATTGGAGCAGCTATTGTAAATATTGAGTTGTCGCTATTATTATCTTCCTCTTTTTTCTTATGACTTTTGATTCTTTTCTTAGGCGCTTTTTTTGATAAATCTCTCTTGGTAAATATTTTATTTTCATCACTTTGTTTTTTTTCTTTGTTCGGTTTATGAGTTTTAATTTTTTTAGTTTTTTGATAATCATCTTCAGAGTCTATTTTTGATTTCGAAGCACTATATGGCTTATTTATGTTATTTTTTTTGTAAAGTTTTTCTTTTTTAGACTCATTATGCTGCATATTTGTTTTTTCGTTTTTGCTTATATTTTTATCGATAGTTTTTTTCCTATTATCCATGGAGTCTCCTTTTCTTATATAAAGAGACTTTACTCTATCAATATCGTCATTTTCTATATTTGACATGTGATTTTTTACATCTATGTTCATTTCTTTTAGTTTTTCTATTAGTTCTTTACTGCTAATTCCAATTTCCTTTGCCAATGCATGTACTCTTATTTTTGACATTGGAACACCTCCTTAAAATAAGGCGCTATTCTTGTTTTATAGATTCTTTTAACTTTTCATAAGTTGCATCATTAATCTCCATTTCAAATGCTCTATTAAAGGCTTTAGATTTTATGGCTTTTTTTAAGCATTCTTCATTAAAACATATATAGGCACCTCTGCCGTTTTTCTTTCCGGTTATATCTAAAAAAATTTTTCCTTCTTTATCTTTAACTACTCTGATGAGTTCCTTTTTAGGTTTGCTTTCATTGCACCCTAAACATTTTCTCATAGGTATTTTTCTAACTTTTGCCATTTTTTACCCCAAAACATAATATTAATCAGAAGTTCACGTTTAATTGTTTTCTATTAATTCTTCGTTTTCTTTTTTTATAAAATTTGAACTTTTATCAAAATTTTCTTCCAATTCTTCTTCGGTCATATTATTATCTTTTAGATAATTTTCAAATTGCTGATTGGATTTTATATCGATTTTCCAATTGGTTAACTTTGCTGCCAATCTTGCGTTTTGTCCTTCTTTACCTATAGCGAGCGATAATTGATAATCCGGTACTATTACAAGGGCAGATTTTTCTTTCTCATTAATAAATACCTTTTCAACTTTTGATGGACTTAGTGAGTTTGCAATGAAATTTTCAATTGGTTTCTCATATATTACAATATCAACTTTTTCGTCATGCAGTTCGTCTACAATAGCTTTAACTCTTGTTCCTTTATATCCTACGCACGCTCCTAAGGGATCCACTTCTTCATTTCTTGAAAAAACAGCTATTTTTGTTCTTGAGCCGGCTTCGCGCGCTATAGAAAATATTTCGACGATTCCATCAGCTATTTCAGGTACTTCAAGTTCAAATAATCTCTTTACAAGGTTCGGATGCGATCTGGAAAGGATAACTTGTGGTCCTTTTGTAGTTTTCTTGACTTGAACTAGTAAAAGTTTTAGCCTATTTCCTTGTTTATATGATTCGTTTTTTATTTGTTCTGCAGGCGGAAGTATTGCTTCGGTTTCCCCTAAATCAAAATAAACAGATCCATGGGAAACTCTTTGAACTACTCCTGTTATTATTTCATTCTCTCTATTGGCATAATCATTATAAATTACTTCTCTCTCTGCGTCTTTTATTCTTTGAATTACCACTTGTTTTGCCGTTTGAGCAGCTATTCTCCCAAAATTCGCAGGTTCCAGTTTTTCTGTATATATATCATCAACTTCGAACTTAGGATCTATATTTTTTGCTTTAGAGATAGGAATTTCTAAATTTTTGTCAGTAATATCTTCATCGTTGACTATTGTTTTTAGTGAATATAAATTTATATTCCCCGTCATTCTATTTATATCTACTTTGACGTTTTGCGATGTACCGAAATTTTTTCTATAACTTGAAATCAAAGCTGATTCAAGTGCATCAAATACCACCTCTTTGGGTATCCCTTTTGATTTTTCAAGCTCCTCTAAGGCGCCGATTAGTTCTTCATTCATTTTATTCCTCCGTTAAAATTAATCGTTTGTTTCATAAGAGAAATAGATTTAATAGGTATCTTAACATTTTCCTCGTTATTGCATAAAACTATGTTTTCCTTATTGTATTCAATCAGTTTCCCAATATATGACTTGTTGTCATTTAATGGTGCAAATAACTTCACTTCAACTTCATTATTTAAGTTTCTTCTATAATCATCTTGGGTTTTAAGTGGACGATCCAACCCGGGCGAAGATACTTCTATATAATAAGACTTTTTGATATCTAATTTATCTATATCATCTTCTATTTTTATGCTCATAGATGTACAATCATCAAAATTAATACCATTTACAGAATAAATAAAGATAGAAATCAATAAATGTTTTGTCCCATCTTTTATTTCAACATCCACAAGTTCGTAACCAAGTTCCTGTGCAGCCTTTAATGAAATTTTCCTAATGCTTTCCGATAAATTGGATTTGTTCATATTGCACCTCCTCAAAAAAACAAGAGTGGGGGCACCCACTCTGCAAACGACATCTATTACTGTTACAGTATAATTGTAACATCACATTACTTAAAAATCAATATTTCTAATTCATATTATTTAAATACCTAGCCACATAAATTCCACTTGCAGAAGCTTGAGAAAGGGAATGCGTGACTCCCCCACCATCTCCAACAACGAAAAGTCCTGGAACTAACGTTTCAAAGTTATTATCTGTTTTTACCTTTGAATTATAAAATTTAACCTCAACTCCATACAATAAAGTATCTTCATTAGCTGTCCCCGGAGCGATTTTATCAAGAGCATAAATCATTTCAATGATGGAATCCAACTGTCTTTTTGGCATAACCAAGGATAAATCTCCCGGAGTTGCCTTTAATGTCGGAATTGTAAAACACTTATTCATTCTTCTGTTGCTTGATCTTCTTCCCTTAATTAAATCTCCAAAACGCTGAAGTATTACTCCACCTCCAAGCATATTTGAAAGTTTTGCTATTGATTCTCCATATTCGTTTGAGTCTTTAAAGGGTTCTGTAAATTTATTACTTACCAACAGTGCGAAGTTTGTATTCTCACTTTGCAGTTTTGGATCTGAATATGCATGTCCATTAACTGTTATTATTCCATTTGTGTTTTCAGTTACTACTTGTCCATAAGGATTCATACAAAACGTCCTTATGAGATCGTTATATGTCTTTGTTTGATAAACAATCTTACTTTCATAAACTACATCTGTAATATGTTTGAAAATTTCTGCAGGCAATTCCACTCGTACTCCAATGTCAACTTGATTAGATTCCAGTTTAATATCGAATTTTCTACAAATTTTTGAAATCCACTTAGAGCCGGATCTGCCGGAACCAAGCACCAATTTTTTAGATTTGAAAATACCTTTATCTGTGATTATTTCAAATAAATTTTCTGAATCAATAAAATTTATATCAGTACAAGTGGTGTTAAATTTCATTTCTATTTTTTTATTGGAATAATTAAATATTTTTTCGAGAATTTTGATATTTCTATCGGTACCAAAATGTCTGACTTTTGCTTCTAATAAATGCAAATCATGGCGTAGAGCTACGGTTTTAAGGTCGGAATTACCTGTCGAAAATAACTTCGACTCATATCCATCAAATCCACATAGAATGCTATCAACATATTCCATTAAGTCTATCGCTTCTTTTCGACCTACATATTTATAAAGCTCCCCACCAAAATTATTTGTTATATTATATTTTCCATCTGAAAGCGTTCCCGCTCCTCCATATCCATTCATTATGTTGCAAGGATTACAGCCAATACAACTCTCAACTTTCCCGGCCTTTATCGGGCAAATTCTTTTATCTATTGAATTGCCTTTATCTATCATTAATATTTTTAAATCAGTATTAAGTTTTGTAAATTCATAAGATGCAAATACTCCACTTGCACCTGCTCCAATTAAAATTATATCGTAAGTGTTCATAATCACCTCAAAATTAAAATATGATTTTATTAAAGTATCTAATCTTATTTATAAACATAAAAGGATTTAACATAACTAAATCTCTTGTTTTAATATATATACTTGATCAATTCCATCAATTTCCTTTAGATTTACAATTACATTCTCGTCCTTTGATGTAGGAACATTTTTCCCAACATAATCCGGTCTAATTGGAAGTTCTCTATGCCCTCTATCTATTAATGTTGCGAGTTGAATTGTTTTTGGCCTGGCAGAAGAAGTTAGTGCATCCATAGCGGCACGTGTTGTTCTTCCGGTGAAAAACACATCATCTACAAGAATAACATTTTTATTATTCACGGGAATATCAATTCTGATATTTGTATTTCTATATTCGATATCATCTCTAAAGTTTGTTATATCAATTGAATATACGGGTATGTTTCCTTCTAACTCAGAAATTTTACTTGAGATTCTTCGAGCTATGTCTTCGCCTCTTCTTATTATGCCCACTAATATTAAATCTTTAATTCCTTTGTTTTTTTCAACAATCTCGTAGGATATTCTAAGAATAGAGCGATTTATTGCAAGCTCATCCATTATTATATTCTTCATAATTAAACCTTTTCATAAATTTTTCAAATCGTATTGGAAAATCATCTTCTATAGTAATAGTTTTATCAATTATCGGATGTTTAAATTCTAATTTATATGAATGTAACATTTGTTTATTGATGTTATATTTATTTTTATTTCCATAAACCAAGTCACCCAATATGGGATGACCTATATGTTTAAAATGAACTCTTATTTGATGAGTTCTTCCTGTAAACAAATTTATGGAAGCAAGAGTAAAATTATCAAAAAATTTTAAAGAATTGTATTCAGTATAAGCATATTTTGAATTTACAGATGTAACGTCCATTTTTATTCTATTTTTTATATTTCTGCCTATAGGCATTTCAATTGAGCCTTCTAAGGGTAATTTACCTTCTACAATTGCCAGATATGTTTTTTTGACCTTATGCTCTTTAAACGAATTTACAAGATTTATATATGCAATATCCTTTTTAGCAATAATCATAAGACCGCTAGTATCCTTATCAAGTCTGTGAACAATTCCGGGTCTGAGAGGATCCGGTGTATTTGCTAAATTTTTAAATGTATATAATAACCCGTTAACTAATGTGTTCTCTGAATTTCCGGCTCCGGGATGTACTATAATTCCTTGAGGTTTAGATATTACGGCTATGTAATCATCTTCATACTTGACAATAAAATTCATTTTTTTTGGTTTAAGGATAAACTCATCTTCCTCATAAACTGTAATTTTATCATCGAATTTAATTATGCTTCCGGCTTTTACTTTTTTATCATTTAAAAGAATCATGCCTTCATTTATTTTTTTCTTTACTTGAGATCTATTGAGATCAATTATCTCAACAAGGTATTGATCTAATCTAATATTTTCATTTTTTGAATAATATATTTTTTTATTCATATTATTATCTTTTTTCAGGATTGTCATAGAAAAGTACCATTAATACCAGCAAAAAGGATCCAATAACAACAAAAGAATCCGCAAGGTTAAAAACAGCAAAATCAAATCCGAAAATTCTCACAGAAATGAAGTCTATTACATAATGTAACCTAACCCTATCAATAAAGTTGCCAATGGCACCTCCAAGTATTAAACCCAAGGATAATTTAAAAATTGCAGAACTTTTTTTATAATTTTTAAACAAAATATATAATATTGCAATAACGATAACAATTGTAATTATCAAAAAAAATGTTCTATTGTTTTGCATAATACCAAAGGCGGCACCTCTATTTTCAAGATAAAAAAAATTTAAAAAGTTTTCGATTATTACTGCAGGGGGTTTTCCTTTTAAAAATTCAACAACTAATTTTTTTGAAATTTGATCTATTAATATTAAAATAGATGCAAAAATAAGAACGCTCATAGATCCTCCTATAGAATGATTATTTTGGGAACTTAAGATTTATTATATATTTATCCTTTTTTGATTTTCCAATTATTTCGTCGAAATATATTCTTCCAAATTTTCTTACAGATATTATGTCTTTTGGATTTAGCATTACAGAACCTTTGTCTTCAGTTTTAAAATTAACCTTTACAGCCTTGGATTTAACTATATCATTAGAATTTGCCCTTGATATATTAAGTGCATTAGAAATAATTACATCCAATCTTAAAGATGAAACTATTACTTTTTTCTCAATATATTCTTTTTTTGGTTCTTGGAATTCTTTATCTATACAGTAGATGTTATATTTAGAGACTTTTTCTAAATTTGTTTTTACAAAATCATGTAATTCACTTTTTATAAAAATAAAAAAACAATCATCATCGAGGACAATGTCGCCAATTTTTTTTCTTTCTATCTTCAGCCCTATTAAAGAGCCCAAGATATCTCTGTGGGTATAATTGTTGTCATTTTTATAGCTAAGCAAACTTATTTCATCTTCTTTTATTTCATGCAAATAAGATGGATAAATATATATAATTGATCTTTCACAATTAATATACCCACCATCTATTTTATAATTTATGGTATCGAACTTATTTAAAATACTTTCCGCTATCCTGATTTCATATGGGTCAAGAAAATCTGTTGAAACAATAATATGATTTTTTATAACAATTTCGATTTTATCTATCAATCTTTTTGCTATTATTATTTTACTTTCATCATGTATATGTAATAGCAAAGAATTTCTGTCAATGGTACTTACCAAGGAAACATTCCACTGTTTTTAAGCTCTTCTTTAAGTCCGTCAATTTCGACATTTTCAGGAGCTAAAATAAATATATCTTTATTTACCTTTTGAATTTTGCCATCTAATGCGTATAAAGCTCCGCTGACAAAATCAAAAATTTGTCTTTTGATGTCAATATCCAGTTGTTCAAAATTAAGAACAATGGATTTATTAGCTCTAAGATCATCAACAATCTTAGGAGATTCATCATAAGACAGTGGTTCATGAACTGAAATTATCATATCTGCCGCCTTAAGAGTATTAAATCCTTGCTTTTTTGATTTGTTTGTTCTTGAAGGTTGTTCTTCAATAGAATTTTCTTCTATAAATTCATTTTCAGGATAATCATCGTAATCATATTCATCAGAAAACCCAAAAACCCTTTTAACCTTATCCATCAATTCAGCCATACATATTTCCTCCTACAAATTTAATATATTTTATTTTCTGCTTCCAAAAATCTTAGTGCCGATTCTAACCATATTGGAGCCTTCTTCTATGGCTATTTCAAAATCTCCACTCATCCCCATGGACAAATAATCCATGTCAACTTCTTTGTAATGTCTATTTTTTATATTTTCTCTTAAATTAAACAATTCTCTAAAGCATTTTCTTATTTCACTGTAATCTTCAGTTAAAGGCCCTATACCCATCAAACCTTTGATTTTTATGTTTTTATAATCAATTGTTTCTTCTATTAATTCTACAAGTTTTTCCGAGGCAACGCCACCTTTTTGATTTTCTTTTGAAATATTTACTTGTATGAGAATATTAACTAAGATATTGTCGTTTTTCGCCCTCTTATCTATTTCTTTAATTAGATTTAATCTATCAACAGATTGAATTAAGGCTACTTTGTCGTAAATATATTTTACCTTATTTGTCTGAAAATTTCCAATCATATGAAAATTTATATTCTTAGGCAATACATCAATTTTTTCTTTTAATTCTTGAACTCTATTTTCTCCGAAATCTTTTAGCCCTAAATCATAGGCTTTTAATATTTCTTCGGTGGTATGATTTTTAGATACTCCGATAAGTTTTACATCTTGATGTAATTTACTTCTGTCTTTAGCTTTTTCAATATTCTCTAAAACACTTTTTAAATTATCACTTAAACTCATTTTTATCACCGGCTAATTTAGTACTTCTGATTCATCTACTTGCTTAGGAGTTAAAATTATTGAATCATTTATTGTTATTGTTCTATAGCTCTTATTGTCAATACTTATATAGGAATTCTTATCTCCCTTTGAAATGTAACTTGAATGCTCAAGAGGACGAATTACTTTAATTGGCATAAACCTTACAAGTCCATGTATTTCTTGAACATATACTCCAAATAAATTATCTCTTTTTATAATAGCTGAATTTGGGATTTCAAAGCACTTCTCATCTCTTAATATCAAACTAAAATCATTTATTCTATTTCTGTAAATTTTGTCAAACTGAGAATTTAAATATAAAATGACTACATTTCCATTTTTTGATGTATTTATTTTTATTACTTTACCCTTAAGTTCTGCCCCCAAGTTGGAATTAAAGGTTAAATAGTCACCTTCCTCTGGGCTCCCGATGTTTTTTAAATCTTTAATAGGTATAGCTATATAATAATTTAAATTATTAATTAGTTTAAATAAAGGTTCATTGATTTCCACTCTGGTCTTTGCATCATTAGCTTTAGCATTTAAATTTTTGTTTATATAATCATAAGTATATTTATCAAAATCCTTTGAGGCGTATTTTTCTTCTAAATTATCTATTAAAAAAGATACTACTCCGGAGTTTTCAGCATAATAAGATATATTACTATTACTAATCTGTTCAACCAGTTCTTTTTTTCTTGCAAGTAGAGCATCTTCTGAATAATTTAATAATTCCGTAATTTCTGAAATGCTTATGCTTTTATTCGAATAAATATCCATTTCGTTGATATCTGCTATAGCTTTAGACAGGTTGTTGTTTTTTATATCATCTTGTAAATTTTTTATGCTCAGTTTATTATTTACATTTTCCGTCGGCAAATTTTTATTTTTGTAATTTAAAGCGGCATTTACTTTTATTAAATCATCTTTTAGTCCGGAAGTGTCGTTCATTAAATTAATGCTTGCAATTTCAAATCCTACCGGAACCTTTTGTCCTTCACTTGCATTAAAAACACTAACACCGCTACCTTCGGCATAATAAATTTTTTCTTCAAAGATATTTATTCCCTTAATGTTTTTAGTTCTTAAGTAATTGGTATAGATGGGAAAAGTCGTTTTATAATTTTTATATAATCTACCTGTAATTGCCCTACTAACAAAAAATAGAATAATTATGCTGATGAAAACTATTATAAATTTTCTTCTATTTTTATTTGAACTTTTATAATCTTTCAATTTACCACCAGTCATGTTAAAAATATTTCTTCAATTTCTTCCTTGTATGTCCTTGTCATTAAATCATTAACAGCGACTTTTGGGTCTAAATTTTCATATATAACTTCATAAAGTTTTTCTGTTATCGGCATACTTATACTATGCTTTTTAGATAAGTAATATGCAGATTTCGTAGTTTTTATACCCTCTACTACTTGTCCAATTTGAGCATTTACATCTTTTACAGAAATTCCTTTGCCTATCAATATTCCAGCTCTTCTATTTCTTGAATGCATACTGGTACAAGTCACTATTAAATCTCCAATTCCGGCAAGGCCGTTAAATGTTTGAAGTCTTGCTCCGAGTTTAATTCCCAACTTAGATATTTCATATATGCCTCGTGTAGCTAATGCGGCCTTTGTATTATCTCCATATCCTAATCCGTCGCTCATTCCTGCAGCAAGAGCAATAATATTTTTTAGGGCACCACTTATCTCTACCCCTATTAAATCGTCATTTGTATAAACTCTAAAGTATTTAGAGACAAAAGCGTGCTGTATTTTTTTAGCGATTTCGTGATTTTTTGATGATACTGTTACTGCAGTCGGAATATTTTTCCCAACCTCCTCTGCATGAGAAGGACCCGATAATGCCACAAATACATTATTTGGAAGAATTTGTTCGCTTATTTCCGAAACTCTATACAAGGTCTCAACCTCGATTCCTTTTGCTAAATTAACAATTATCACATTCTCGTCGATTTCATGTTTTATTTGATTTAAAAGTCCCCTAATTGAATTTGTAGGAACACCTAATACAATAGCTTCGGCATTCTTTATGGCGTCGTAAATATTATATGTAGCTTTTAATCCTAAAAGATCTACACCTGGTAAATATTTAGAATTTTCATTGTTTGTGTTGACATCATTTACCACAGCTTCATCTCTAATATAAAATTCTACATCATGCTCATTGTATTTAAGAAGCTTAGCTATAGCTGTCCCCCAGCTTCCTCCACCAAGTACTGAAATTTTCATTTCTTTTTATCTCCTATTTTATTTTCATTTCCATTTAATAGTCTGTAAATATTTGAATTATGTCTAAATATTCCAAGAGATGTTATCATTATTAATATAGTATACTCCAAATCCGCATAAGTGTTAAATATTAAGGCAAATAATAAAAGGCTTATGAAAAAAAAGATTGAGCCAAGAGATACAATTTTGGATACTATAACAACTAAAATCCAAATCGCAACGGAAATCAAAGCCGTATAAAAATCATAGACAGCCATAGTTCCAAGTGTTGTAGCTACACCTTTCCCGCCTTTAAACTTCATATGAAAAGGGAAATCGTGCCCCAATATACAAAACAGAGCGCAAATAAGTAATTGATATTCTTTCAAAAGGAAAAATTTTTTAATTATAACCATAAGAACTAAGCCCTTAAAAAAGTCTATTATAAAAGTCAATACACCCCATTTTTTTCCGAAGGTTCTCATGGCATTTGTAGTTCCGGCATTTCCACTTCCAAAGTTTCTAATATCTTTTTTTAGAAAAATTATACCAATTAAATAAGATCCGGAAATCGAACCTATTAAATATGAAAATAATAGAGAAAAAATTAACTTCATTCACTTTCTCCTCTGTTTTTTAAATTAATAACGATTGGAACACCTTCAAAACCAAAATATTCTCTAATTTGATTTTCTATATAGCGGATATATGAGAAATGAAATAAATTTTTATCATTTACGGAAAGTGAAAATTGCGGCGGTCTTACAGCAACTTGTGTGCCATAATATAGCTTTCCCCTTTTACCCTTATCTGAAGGGGGCTGATTTGAAAGCACAGCCCTATTTAATATATCATTTAATACCCCTGTTTTAATTCTGTGATTATAGTTATTATTAACTGAAGATATCGTGTCGAGCAACTGAGTTATTCTCTGTGATTTCTTAGCAGATATAAAAATTATAGGAGCGTAATTGATAAAAGGAAGTTGGACTCTTATTTCTTTTTCAAAATTTTTAACAGTATCATTATCCTTCTCAATTAAGTCCCATTTATTTACAGCTACAATAATGCCCTTTTTGTTATCATGAGCATACCCTACTATTTTCGAGTCTTGTTCAGATACTCCTTCTGCAGCATCAATAACCAAAACACATACATTTGCCCTTTCTATAGATGTTAAAGTTCTTATAACCGAATATCTTTCTATACTTTCGTTTATTTTTTTCTTTTTTCTAAGTCCTGCAGTATCAATAAAGATAAAGTCTTCACCATTTCTGGAAAATTTTGAATCTATAGAATCCCTTGTAGTTCCGGGAATATTTGTAACTATAGATCTTGATTCACCTAAAATATTATTTATAATAGAAGATTTTCCAACATTGGGCTTTCCAATAAAAGCGACTTTTATGTTATCATCATACAGGTCTTCATTTCCAACGGGAAATCCCTCTATGACTTCTTCCAACAAATCTCCTACTCCCGTTCCATGTTCAGCACTTATTTTTATAGGATTGCCAAGTCCAAGCTCAAAAAAATCATAATAATTATTACTTGCCGCCTTTGAATCGAATTTATTTATCGCCAAAATTATTTTTTTGTTCGATTTTCTAAGGTAATTTGCGGCTTCAACATCTGTTGAAGAAACTCCCTCAACTCCATCGACCAAAAATATTATTACATCAGACATATCAAGGGCTAAATCAACTTGCTCCTTTATATTAATTTTAAATATATCATCATCTTTTAAATCCAGTCCACCTGTATCAATTAGAAGAAAATTTCTATTTAACCAGGAAGCATCTGCATAAATTCTATCTCTTGTAACTCCGGGTTCATTCTCAGTTATGGATATTTTTTTACCGACTATTTTATTAAAAAGAGTCGACTTACCTACATTTGGAGTTCCTATTATAGATACTATGGGTTTTTTCACCGTATCACCTTTTCTATGATTTTCGATTATAATTATATCAAAAGGATTATTCGGTTTCAATTTTAATCGCTAAATAGTATAATACTTGTTATGAAAAGATATTTAAAAAATAAAGAAGAAGCAAAAAAATTAATGTATGTGGCACTTTGTTCCAGTACCATTCAAGTTGTTTCAGGTGCGGAAATCTATAGAGCAGATAAAACAATTCAAAAAATATTCAGTCTATATGAAAATGCGAAAAATGTTCAAACTTATTTACTGTCAAATGTAGTACATATCTCCTTTGAATTTCAAGGAGAAAACATTCAAGCCTTTAGAAGAATTCCCATGACATATATTGATTTAGGAAAAATAGATCAAATTAATACTTTTTCAAGAGATTTTGTAAATGAAAAATACACATTAGACGAGGCTATTTCCTTGTTAAATAAAATTTATAGTTCCTTGAATGAAAATTTCTTCAAAGACTATATTGCACCGGGTTTTGCCGGAGCTTTTTTTAGCCTTTTATTTGGAGGAGTTCTTAATGACTTCATTTCTACATTTTTTATTACTTCTTTTATGTGTGGGATAGTTAGTAAATTAAAATCCTTTGAAATGAGTTTTGTAGTGAGCAATTTTGTCGGAGCTTTCATTGTAAGTACACTTGCGATATTTTCGATAAATATTGGTGTAGGAGTAAATCAAGACTCTATTATTATAGGGTCAATAATGGTTTTACTTCCAGGCCTTATAGCGACAAATTCTTCAAGAGACATCATGTACGAAGACTATTTAACAGGATTGATCGGTTTAACCAAGGCTGTTTTTATTGCATTTTTCATTGCTTTCGGCGTAGGTTCATCTCTTAAAATATTTGGAGGATAATATGAATTTTTATTTATATCAATTTTTCATTGTTTTTTTTGCGACTTTAGGCTTTGCAATTTATTTTAATTCTCCAAAAAAAACAATCTTTTCAACATGTGTTTTATCGAGTTTAATATGGATTTTTTTCAAAGTTCTCTATTTAAACTTTAATGGCTATAGCATTTCAGCATTTTTTGCATCTTTTCTACTGGGCTTATGTGGAGAATTTCTTGCGAGAAAACTAAAAACACCCGCAACAGTTTTTATAATTCCTTCATTGTTTCCAATGGTTCCCGGAGCAAACATATACTACACGATGTATTATTTTATTTTTAAAGATTATGAAAAATCATTATCAAATGCCGCTGATACTTTAACTATAGCTTTATATTTAGCTATCGGAATAGTATTTTCTTTAGCAACAAGCAAGATGATATTGGCAATAAAAAACAAGGAAGGTTAATCTTCCCTGTTTTTTTATTGTTAAAAATAATCTTAAAAAATAATTTATGTTTATTTTTGCCGAATTGATTTTTTTAATCTATATATTATATATAGTATTACAAATATTGACAATATTGGAACCATATACCAAAGACCGACATTTTTAACCACTATATCAGTAGTTCCTGACGAAGCCCCTATTATAGGTGTTTCTCCATGATTTGTAATTTCATTCCATTCTTCATCGGTAATCTTTTTATCAATTTTTTCTTCAAATTCATTTTTTGTAAGTCCCTCAAAGGAATTTTCCTGTGTTTTCGCATTTATAAAATTTGTTCCAATAAGCATTAATACAAATATGATTAAAAACATAAAACCAATTTTTTTCAACATATTTTTTGCTCCCATATCCTTAAAATTATTTTAGTAGATTGTAATATCAAAAACATTTACTGTTTTTACTTTTTAGTCTTTATCATAAATTTCTGTTAGGCTGGTAAAATCAATATAGGAAATTTTCTTCTCTTTATAAAAAGCAATAGGTATTTTTATAGAGTACTTTTTATCATCTGTTAATATATTTACACTTACATTATAAAAATCATCTTCTTTTTTTATTTCGTTTAAACTGTATTCTGCATTTTTTAAGGATTTTAATTTCAAGTTTGGAATAAATCTATCTCGCACCAATTTATAAAAACAGTTTTCAGTTAAATATTTTGAATATTCCGAAGCTTCGTATGAATTTTTAAAATCGTAGTTATTCTCTTTATTTTCCTCAGGATTTATTTTTACATAGGAACTGTATTCGATTTTAGCCTTGTCCCATTCTTCTTCATTATAATTTAACTGCTCAAAATAAAAAGATAAAAATTCTTTTATCATATTTTTTTCTTTATTCTTGGAACAGGACATTAAAAATACGAAAGAAAATATAAGTAATATATATATAATATTTTTATAAAACTTTTTCATATCAATAAAATAACCTGCAATAAGGTACTCTTGAACCACTTGTAAATCTTATTGATTCAGGCGGCGCTTCCAATACAATTCCATAAGGTGATATCGGATACATGGGATTTCTCATACAATAATACCCCACATATCCGGCTTCAAGGGGATCATACTCGGTTACTAATACTTCATTACAAAATCTACATTGCCATGCCGCCCCTCCTGCGAAAACAGTCCTTCTATTGCTCCCGTTAACCTCTATAAGTGTTCCGAATCCTCTGCTGTGCATTTCATGGTCTCCTCGTCCGGGGCATGCATCAACAGAAAACATTTCAACAGAATTATCATTTATATTATAAGGTAAAAAACTAATTTCAGTTTCATCATAACCCATATAAATATTTTTATCTTCATTTTTTAAAATATTTTCTGAGGTTGCAAAAACATTCACGGATATAATACTTAACATAAATACAGTTGCTGCAATTAAACTCAATTTTTTTCTTAACATAATATTTCCTCCTTAAAAATAACAACTAAATACTATAACTATCAATTGTTTACTCTAATTTTTATCTCCTACTTTACAACCTGCAAAATTTGAAGTCCTGCCGATTACTGACGATAAAAATATTCCTGCCGTGATTATTTCTATTTGAAAAAATAATATCATTATAAAAATAATCAGTTCCGTCGCTTTTATTTTATGGGACAAAATATCACACAAAAGAAGATATAATTTTGATATTAGTATTATACCCCCCACAATAATTTAAACCGTAAGATGAATAAAATACATCAATATAAAATGAATTTTTTCATTTTTTTAATCGTAATTCTCAATTTAAATAAAGCCTACCACAAAATGATAGGCTTTTGTTATAATTTGCACGAATGGAGCATTTTATTGCACGAACGGCACTCTTATCTCCACTTCAAACAAATTATCGGTATTTATTTTTATTGTTCCACCGAGTTTTTTGACTGATTCTTTAATTATTTTCAGTCCGTATCCTCTTTTTTCTGATTTTGACGACAATATCTCAGAGTTTTTGATTTTAATTTTATTGTCAAAGCTGTTTTTGCATACTATTTTTATCCATCTTTTCCTGTTGTATCCAGTTCAAAATATTTATTCGTATAAAATTAATATCCTGTCCATAGAATAGCGACAAGATAATATCTGTTAATGACAATACCGGAAAAACTAAAAGAGCAATTGTAATCAGAATATTTAAATTGAAATTTAAGTCAATGTTATTTCTGTATAGAAACAACAAAATTATTATATGTTGGATCATAGTCACAGAAAGTGATAATTCTGTGGTGCGAATATTAAGTATGTTCAGCAAAACATATGAAAAAGCTTCAAATGCTCCCATTATTCCAACAATTAATATGCTTGAAACAACTCTTTTTAAATTTGAAACTTCATAGCAAATTGTATAGATAAAAACCAATAATATGCTTAATAGAGTGTTAAGGAAAATATAGTTCACCATATTAAATTTTATAAAATTAAGAATGCCAAAAATTATAATAGATATGTATTTAATTATATTATTATATTTAAATTTTCCTAAAAATAAATCCAAGTATTTGGCTATGATAAATGCGTAGATTATCTCCAGTACAAAAAATGTTAATTGATTCATACTTTACCTCTATAAGTTTTTCCTATATAAAATACATCATCTGTAACCATTTTAAAAAATTGCGCATTTCTTTCTTTTACAAATTTGTTGTTTATGATCGTACTTCTTCTTATTTTTATAAAGTCGGATTTTGTTAATTTGTCTTCTATTTCTTTTAATGTGGAGTTTACTTCATATTTTTTAAAAGTTTTGAAATAAGAATCATAGTAGCATAGTGTTTGCTTATGTCCTTGAGATTCTATGTAAGCTATGTTTTCTATTTTTAGGTTTAGTGTTTGAGTTTTGAATTTTAATTCTATGTGGGTGTTTTTTAATTTTTCATCCAAGTATAAAATTTCTTCATGGAGTTTTCTGTAGTTATTTTCTTCGCCTTTTATGAGAAAGTTTGCTATTCTTATTTCATGCAGCTCTCTGCTGTATTCCGGATAATTTGAAGCATAGATTATATCGGATGTGGAATTTTTCTCTCTTATCTTTTTACCAAGTTCTATTCCGCTTTTGTCTTTTATTTCTATGTCAAGTATGTACAGATCAAATTTTTCTAAATTTTCATCGTCAGATAAAAAGGTGTCATAGTCATAAAATTCCTTTAGTGATAGATCTTTGATATTTGCATGATAAAAAATATCATGAATAAAAGTTTTCAGTTTTTCGGTATATTTTTTATTGTCATCTACTATGGCTATTTTCATATTATCTCCTCTTTATATATTATACATAAATTAGATTAATATTAAAATCTACGCAAAAAATCTTAAAAATCCATCTTTCCATGATATTTTTCAACATTAGCATTTGTTCTCTTACAATAAAAAGACTCTACTGGTTATAGTAGAGTCTTTTTATTATATCTTTTATTTTACATCTTCTTGAGCTTGCATTCTCAAATAGTATTCATATCTTTCTTTAGCGTTTTCTTCTGCTAATTTATACAAATCTTCAGCTTTTTCCGGATGTAGCTTTTTAAGTGATGTGTATCTGACTTCTCCGTCAAGGAATTCCTGATATGATTTGGTAGGTTCTTTTGAGTCAAGAATGAATGGATTCTTACCTTCTTTTTTAAGCTCTGGATTGAATCTGTATAGGTGCCAATATCCTGTCTCAACAGCTTTCTTTTCTTCTTCGATTGAGAATCCCATTCCAAGCTTAATTCCATGTGAAATACATGGAGCATAACATATTACTAATGATGGTCCATCGTATGCTTCGGCCTCTTTCAATGCTTTAAGAGCTTGATTCATATCTGCCCCTAAAGCTATTTGAGCAACATATACATAGCCATAAGTAGCAGCCATCATTCCAAGGTCTTTTTTCTTAGTAGCTTTTCCTGCTGCGGCAAATTGTGCAATTGCTCCTGTAGGAGTAGCTTTTGATGCTTGTCCTCCTGTATTTGAATAAATTTCAGTGTCAAGTACAAGGACATTCAAGTTTTCTCCTGAAGCAAGTACATGGTCTAATCCGCCATAACCTATATCATATGCCCATCCGTCTCCGCCTACTATCCATTGAGTTTTCTTTATTAAGAATTTATCAAGAGATTTTATTTCATCAAGTATTTTTCTTGCTTTTTCATCTTCAACACTTTCAGAAAGAATTGGCAAAATTTTTGCGGTTGTTTCCTTTGATGCTTTAAAATCTCCCTTATTTTCTATCCATTCTTTGAATAAGTCATTCAGTTCACTATCTAAACTCAAATTTAAGAATTGTTTCATGAGGATTTCTATTCTATCTCTGCTTTGATGTTGCGAGATTGCCATACCATATCCATATTCGGCATTATCTTCAAACAAGGAGCTTGCCCAAGATGGTCCTGTTCCTTCGCTATTTGTACAATAGGGCATAGATGGTGCGGAAGCTCCCCAAATGGATGTACAACCTGTGGCATTGGCTATGCTCAATCTATCTCCAAATAATTGTGTTAATAATTTAATGTATGGTGTTTCACCACATCCTGCACACGCGCCTGAAAATTCAAGGTATGGTTGGAAAAATTGTGAATTTTTTATGTTGTTTGGCTCAAAATTTTCATGTTTTGATTTCACGGTCATTGCAAAATCCCAATTTTTTGACTGAACTTCATATTCTTTTTCAAAGGGCGTCATTATCAAAGCTTTTTCCTTTGCAGGGCAAACTTGAGCACAGTTTCCGCATCCTGTACAGTCAAGAGGCGAAATTTGAATTCTGTATTCAAGTCCTTCAGTTCCTTTGCCAATAGCTTTTTTAGTTTCAAAGCTTTCAGGTGCATTTTTCTTTTCTTCTTCATCAAGCAAGAAAGGTCTTATTACTGCATGAGGACAAACTAATGAACATCTGTTACATTGAATGCAATTTTCAATTTGCCATTGAGGAACATCTACTGCTATTCCTCTTTTTTCATATTTTGATGTTCCTGAAGGGAATGTTCCGTCAACATGTGCTACGAATTTTGAAACAGGAAGATCATTTCCTTCTTGTCTTGTCATTGGCACCAAAATGTCATTGATGAATTCAGAAGCGCCTTCAATAGCGTGATCTTCCGCTGTATCTAAGTTTTTCCATTCTTCTTTAACTTCCACTTTGTGAAGAGCCTTGATACCTTCATCTACAGCTTTATTATTCATTTGAACAATATTGTCGCCCTTTGCTCCATATTCGGCTTGAATAGCATCTTTTAAATATTTAATCGCTTCTTCAAGAGGAAGTACTTCTGAAAGCTTAAAGAACGCAGACTGCATAATCATGTTGGTTCTTCCGCCAAGCCCTACTTCTGCAGCAATCTTTGTAGCATTTATAGTATATAATTCAATTTCATTATCTGCGATATATTTTTTTAATTTATTGGGTAAATTTTCGTCTAATTCTTCATCGTTCCAATTGGTATTAAGTAAAAATTTACCTCCCTTTTTTAAGCCCTTTAACAAATCGTAGTTGTGTACATAAGATTGTTTAGAGCAAGATATAAAATCAGCCTCTGTCAATAGATAAGTAGATGTTATTTTATGATCCCCAAATCTTAAATGAGATATAGTAACCCCGCCTGATTTTTTCGAGTCATAATCAAAATATCCTTGAGCATACATATCTGTATTGTCTCCGATTATTTTTATTGCGGATTTGTTTGCTCCTACTGTTCCATCTGAACCGAATCCCCAGAATTTACATCTTATAGTTCCTTCCGGTTCTGTGTTGATGTGTTCTTCTATTTTTAATGAAAGATTTGTTACGTCATCTTCTATTCCTATTGTGAAATTGCCCTTTGGATTTTCCATATCCAAGTTTTTAAATACTGCAAAAATTTGAGCGGGAGTAGTGTCTTTTGAACCTAATCCATATCTTCCGCCAACTATTTTCGGAGCATTTTCTACATCATAGAAAGTATCTCTTACGTCTAAATATAAGGGTTCTCCTATTGAGCCTTTTTCTTTGGTTCTATCCAAAACAGCAATTTTTTTAACTGTTTTAGGAATTTTTGCCAATAAATGTTTTTTAGAAAAAGGTCTATATAGATGAACTTTAAGAACCCCGGTTTTTTCGCCTTTAGCATTTAAATAATCTACTACTTCTTCAATTGTTTCTGTTACAGAGCCCATTGCCACTATTATCTTATCGGCATTTTCATCTCCGTAATAATTAAATAATTCATATTTTCTTCCTGTTAATTCAGAAATTTTTCCCATGTATTCATCGACAATATCTACTATATCTTCGTAATATTTATTGGATGCTTCTACTTCTTGGAAATATATGTCAGGATTTTGAGCTGAGCCTCTGATGACTGGAGAATTAGGATTAAGCGCTCTTTGTTTGAACTCTTTTACCGCATCGGTATCCAATAATCCCTTTAAGCCTTCATAATCAAGTACTTCAATTTTTTGAATTTCATGTGAAGTTCTAAATCCATCAAAGAAATGAACAAAGGGAACCCTTCCCTTTATCGCAGATAAATGGGCAACTGCAGCCATGTCCATTGCTTCTTGTACAGAATTTGAAGCAAGCAAAGCAAATCCCGTAGCACGTGCAGCCATTACATCCTGATGATCTCCGAAAATGCTAAGAGCGTGCGAAGATAATGCACGTGCTGCAACGTGAAATACAGCTGGAAGGAGTTCTCCAGCCATTTTATACATATTAGGTATCATCAGTAAAAGTCCTTGAGATGCTGTAAATGTCGATGTCAGCGAACCTGCTTGCAAAGCTCCGTGAACTGCACCTGCAGCGCCTGCTTCTGATTGTAATTCTTTTACCATTACTTCTTGATCAAATATATTCTTTCTACCATGAGCTGCCCATGCATCTACATGTTCAGCCATAGGTGAAGATGGTGTTATAGGATAAATACATGCTATATCTGAAAACGCATAAGCAACATGAGATGCAGCTTCGTTTCCATCCATCGTTTTAAAAATCTTTCCCATAAAAACCTCCCAATTTCTATTTCATTATTCCCACTTTAACTTTATTATAATTCCTTAAAAATTAAAAATCAATGTTTACAAGCTTTTCCTCGATAAAATAATAAAATTTACGAGTTTTTATCATGTTTTTTATAATTTATTATTTTAGAATTTAGTTCAAGAGCTGCGTTTATTCCAATTTCTTTTTGTTTAAAGGCCTTTGTTGCCATTTCAACAATAAGAGCGTTATGTCTTCCGGGTCTTACAGGTATGTTGTACTCAACTATTTTTTTGTTTAGTATCTCTTTGTAATGATCTTCTATGCCGAGCCTTTCATATTCTTTATTTTTATCCCATTTTTCAAGATTTACTATTATATCTACATCTTTGGAGCCCATGACAGATCCGACACCGAATGTGCTTTGAACGTCTATTATTCCCACTCCTCTTAACTCCATAAAGTATTTTGTTATGGGAGGAGATGTCCCTATTAGTCTATCTCCGAATTTCTTGATTATTACGGAATCATCAGAAATTAGCCTTGAACCTCTGGATATTAAATCCAAAGCGGTCTCTGATTTTCCTATTCCGCTTTCCCCTGTTATTAATACTCCTACGCCAAATACATCTAAAAGCACTCCGTGTATCCTTGTGACAGGTGCAAGCTCAAATTCAAAGTAGTTTTTAAATTTTGTGCTGAAATTAAAAAAGTTTTCCTTAGTGCTAAATAGACTTATATTTGCTTGTTTAACAAATTCAATTATTTCTTCAAAAACTTCATTATTTGATAAAAATATTATTGCAGGAATTTTATAATTTGAAAATTGTTGCATTAAAGCAAATCTCGATTCACTGTTCTGTTCGTCTATAAAATACCATTCTTGTTGATCAATTACTAAAATTTTGTTCGATGCTAATTCCACATGGTGCCCCACCAATTGCAGTCCCGGCTTATTCAAATTAGAAGATATAATTTTTACATTTTCATAATCTGATGATAAATAAACAATTTCTATATTTAAATCTTCCACAATTTTTTTTAATTTTATATTATCATTCATTACTTACTCCTAAAATAATCATAAATCGATTGGGCTGACTTTTTGTTCATTGATTTTACCTCAAGAAGTTCTTCAAGTGAAGCTTCTTTTATTTTCGTTATAGATTTAAAATGGTTCATAAGTTCTAATTTTCTTTTAGGTCCTATATTTTTTATGTCATCAAGTTCAGATTTAAAAATATTTTTTGCTCTAAGCGATCTGTGGTAATTTATTGCAAATCTATGTGCTTCCTCTTGAATTTTAAAAATCATTTTAAAGGCGGAAGAGTTAATGGTGAGATTGAACTCTCTATTGTCATAGATAATACCTCTTGTGTTGTGAAAATCATCTTTAACTAAACCGCAAACAGGTATGTCAAGCTTTAATTCGTCTATTACTTCTTTAGCGATATTTACCTGTCCCTTACCGCCGTCCATCATTATAAGGTCCGGCAATCTTGAAAAAGAAGAATCAATTTTAGATTCTATTTCTTTAATCCCCCTTGTAAATCTCCTTAAAAGCACTTCTTTAAGTGAACCATAATCATCTGCACCTTTAACAGTTTTTATTTTAAACTTTCTGTAGTCGCTTTTTTTAGGCATTCCATCTTCAAATACTACCATTGATCCAACTGATTCAATTCCATAAGTATTTGATATATCATAGGCTTCAATTCTTTTTGGGATTTTGTCAAGGTTTAGAGTATCTTTAATATCATTAAGGGCTTTTATATTGGAATTGATTTTTTTTCTATACCTATCTGCATATTTATCCAACATATCAATGGCATTTTTCTTTACAAGTTTTAATAGATCTAAATTTTCTCCTCTTTTCGGTTCAATAATTTTTACTTTCGAATTTTTCTTTTTAGATAAAAATTTTTCCAAAACCTCTACATCTTCCGGTTCCTTTTCAATGATTATTTCCTTGGGAATAAATGCAGATCCCCCGTAAAACTGTTTTATAAACGCATTAGCGAGTTTAGAATTGTCATTGTTAAAATAATCTCGTAAAAAATAATGTTCTCGTCCAATTATTTTGCCACTTCTGATGAAAAAAACTTGAACTATTGCTTCCTCTATTCCTCTTGCCATAGCTACAACATCCTTGTTTTCTGAAAGATCCGTATTGGTTATTATTTGTTTTTCATTTAACAAATTAAGGGATTCAATATTATCTCTAATCTCGGCTGCATCTTCAAACCTAAGTTCATCTACGGCCTTACCCATATCTTGTTTTAAATCATCAATTATTTTTAAGTCTTTTCCAGATAGAAATTTTCTTATTTCATTTATCATGTCATTGTATTTATTTTCATTTACGTTGAATTGACATGGTCCCATGCATCTGTTTATAAAATAATTTAAACATGGTCTGCTTAAAGACGGATTTTTATCGAAATTTAAAGAGCAAGTTCTCAATTTATAAATTTTACTGAAGATTTCTATTGCGTTATTCACTGCGTTTGCATTTGGATAGGGACCGAAGTATTCCGAGTTATCTTTTAAAATTCTTCTCGTTTTTAGAACTCTGGGGTATTTTTCATTTACAATTTTTATATAAGGGTACTGTTTATCATCTCTTAATAAGATATTGTATTTTGGATTGTTATCTTTTATTAAGTTATTTTCCAATATAAGAGACTCAATTTCATTCTTTACGATTATATATTCAAAATCAGTTATATTATCAACCATGGATTTTACTTTTAAGCTTGAGTTTCCATAACTACCGAAATATTGTCTAACTCTATTTTTTAATGATTTAGCTTTGCCTATATATATTATATTGTCATTTTTATCCTTCATTAAATAAACTCCCGGCAAATCCGGAAGCTTTTTTAATTTGTCTTCTAAAAAAAACAATAAATCACCTCATGATATTTTTCTTGTTGCGTATTTCAACCATTCTCTTTCATTATCATTCAAGTAAGAACATAATTTTTCATATACTTCTGCATGATATTTATTTAAGAGATCTATTTCATCTTTGTTCAGATAACTAACGTCAATTGCATCTAAATCTATTGGTGCATATGAAATGGTATTTAATTTCAAAAATGTACCGCTTTCGTTTTTTACATCTTCTACTACTTCAATGACATTTTCTGTTCTTATGCCATGTTTGCCTTCTTTGTAAATTCCGGGTTCATTTGAAAATATCATCCCGACTTTTAGTTCATTACCTGTTGATTTCGGACCAAGAGTTGGAGGAGTTTCATGAACTCCCGATACGTATCCGATTCCATGGCCTGTACCACATTTATAATCATAACGATACTTCCAAATAGGTGCTCTGGCTATAGCATCCAGTTGCCTATCATCTGTTCCCTTCAAAAATACTGTTCCCATCAATGCCAGATGAGACTTCAACACATAGGTAAAATCAATTTTTTCCTCTTCTCTCAATTCACTTAAAACGATGGTTCTTGTAATATCTGTTGTGCCATCAATATATTGTCCGCCTGAATCCACTAACAAAAACCCTCTATTTTGTAGTTGTGTACTTTTATTCTTAGTGGCACTATAGTGCATCATTGCAGCATTTGGCCCATAGGCGGATATTGTATCAAAACTGGGTTCGATAAAATCTTCTTGCATCTTTCTGAATTCCAAAAGCTTTTTAGAAACTTCATATTCATTATATTTGCTAATATCTTTTTGAGTTTTCAACCAATAAATAAACTTACTAAGGGCAACACCGTCTTTGATATAAGCGTTTTTTTGATTTTTAAGCTCAATTTTATTTTTTATTGATTTTAGGTTTGAACTTATATCCCTTCCCCTTATTACAGTATTTGAGCTGTTAATTTTACTGTAAAGTTTCCTATTCATCCTGTTGACATTGATGTATATTTTTTTATTTTTATAATTTGCCACATAATCAAAAATTTCATCGTAATTCTTGATTATACAAAATTTTTCAAGTTCATTTTTTACTATTTCATTTATTTTTGAATTATCTATAAACAGATATGTTCGTTTTTGTTCGATTATTGCATAGGAAATTACTACAGGAGTATTTTCAATATCGTTTGCTCTAATGTTGAAAATCCAAGCAATATCATCAAGTCCGTTTAATATAGTCAAGTCGGCTTTCTTTTTATACAGCTCTTCTCTGATTTGATCAACCTTTTCTTTAGAACTGAGTCCTGCATATTTTATATCATGTAAAAACACCATTGAGTTGCTGAGTTCAGGTCTATCTGTCCATAAATTGCTGATTAAGTCCGCATCTACTATTTTTATTTTTTTATCGGACAGTAGGCTTTCAAGCTCTTCATAATTGCTTTGTAAATAATATTTTGCATTTAAACCCACTACAGAGTTAGGGGTTAAATTATCCTTTAACCATTCATTTAATGTAGGATAACCTTCAATTCCCATTTTCATCAAAGAAAATCCTGTGTTTCGTATTTCATTTTCGGCTTGTATAAAATATCTGCCATCAGTCCACAATAAAGCCATATCTTTTGTAATAAGTGCCGTACCTTGAGAACCGCTAAATCCTGTAACAAATTTTCTTTCTTTAAAATGTTCAGGTAAATATTCAGATCCATGTGGATCTAATGTAGGGATAATGTATGCGTCTATATTATGTTCTTTCATCGTTTCTCTAATTTTATCTAAAATCATTATATCATCTCCATTATAAATAACATTTTACTACATCCTGAGAAATATTTAAAACATTCAAAAATTAAACACCTACATATGTAGGTGTTTTTATACATGGATATAATTAATAAAATCAATAGGATTGCACAATTGTATAATTTAAAAGAGAGTTCTCTTTTAAATTATACAAAATATTATTCTTCTTCAGATTCTTCTTCCTTAAGAATCTCATCATATTTAGCAAAGACAGCATCCTCTACCATTTTTCTTGCTTCAGAATTTATTGGATGAGCAATGTCTCTGAATTCACCGTTAGGTAATTTTCTGCTTGGCATAGCAATGAACAGTGATTCAGCCCCTTCAATTATCTTAATATCATGAATAACGATTTGATCATCAAATGTAACGGACACAATTGCCTTCATTTTTCCTTCATCAGGTAATTTTCTAATTCTAACGTCAGTAATGTTCACTATCGATCCCTCCTTTATCTTCTTTTCATTATACTATAATTAAAACATTTTGTATATTTTTTTATGACATCTTTGATATTATGTTGAAAACACTTTTTTTATAAAAAATCTTGACATAAATGATATAATAAATTTTAGTTAAATATACATTGGAGGAATTATGTTCAATTTCGTTTTAAACAAACATAAATATAAAAATATACATTTTATCGGTATAGGGGGCATTTCCATGAGTGGACTTGCAAAAATCGTATTTAGCGAGGGATACACAGTCTCCGGATCCGATTTAAAAAAGGGAGATATCACAGTCGGTCTGGAAAAAATAGGTATTAAAGTATTTTATGGTCACAGTCCGGAAAATATAAAAGATGCAGATTTAGTAATATATACTGATGCTGTTAATATTGATAATGTAGAGCTTAAAGCTGCCATAAACAAAAAAATCGACGTCATTGACAGAACTTCATTTTTAAATGCAATAATGAATAATTACGAAATATCCATTGCAGTTTCCGGAACTCATGGTAAAACCACCACTACATCGATACTCTCAGAAATAATTTTAAATTTAGATTCAAACCCCACAATATTGCTTGGTGGACAATTAGATCATATACATGGCAATGCAAAATTTGGAGATAAAAAAATTTTTCTAACGGAAGCTTGTGAGTATAAAGCAAATATATTGAAATATTTTCCCACTACCGCAATAGTTTTAAATATTGATGAAGATCACTTGGATTATTTTGACAATATTGATCACATAATAAAAACTTTTAAAGCTTATGTTAACAATTTAGGCCCTTCAGATAAATTGATATTAAATATTGATGATGAAAATTCCAAATCTCTCCTTGAGGCTGATAATACCAATATAATAACTATTTCGGCAGAAAAAAAGGCAAATTATACTGCGAGAAATATAACAAAGGATGATTGTGGACATCCTGTGTTTGATGTCTATCACAATGATGAGTTCATGTTCAATATTAAATTGGAGATTTTAGGATATCACAATGTATACAATTCCTTAGCCGCAATAGCTGCTGCTTCAGAAAACGGAATAGAACAAAAAGATATTATACAAGGTCTTAAGTCTTATAAAGGAGTTCATAGAAGACTTGAAAAAAAAGGAATGTATAACGGTGCTAAGGTCATTGATGATTATGCCCACCACCCTACTGAAATAAAAGCTTCGCTTCAAGCCATAAGAAATTCAGCAAAAAATAAATTATATTGTGTTTTTCAACCTCATACTTTTACAAGAACTAAACTACTTTTGGATTCTTTTGCAAATTCCTTTGTAGATGCCGATAAAATAATTATCACAGATATCTATGCTGCAAGAGAAAAAGATTATGGAGATATTCACTCCAAAACACTGTGCAATTCTATAGTTGCCAATGGTAAGGACGCTATCTATATAGAAAAATTCGATGATATAGTTGAATTTTTAAAAGAAAATCTCAACGAAAATGACACAGTTATAACAATGGGTGCAGGAGATGTATATAAAGTTGGAGAGCAACTTATAAAATATAATTAAAAGCTTTGACACATGCGTCAAAGCTTTTAATATTTCTCATTTATATAATCTTCTATTAAAGACTTTCTTATTCCGGAAGAAAATATACCTTTTTCTTTCAAAATCTTTAAAAGCCACGGAGCTTTAGAGTGAAATATTGCTTCTTTTTTATCTTCAAGAACAATTTCATATAATATATTTTTCAAGGCTTTGGAGTCGCATTTTATATAATAAGAACTGATATTTTCAAAATTGGAAAGTTTTAATATTGATAAAATAGACTCATCCTTGCATTTGTAAAATTTATTCCCTAAATTTAAGTAATAATTATAGTACTTTGTGTGTTTTTTGCCATTTCTTACTTCTTTAGCCAGCATTCTGTAATACTTGGCCATACCATTGTAATACTGATAATTAAACATCGCCTTTTCATAAGAATCCACCTTTAAAAACGGCTGAGCATTTTCACAAATAAAATAGTCATAATTATATTTTAAAAATTCTTTTTTGGATATATCTCCATTATTATACTGCATAATAAGAAAGGATCTTCTTTCAAAAAATCTTTCAAACAATCCTTTTCTTTTGATAAAAACCAACTAAAACACCTATTTCTACGGTACTAATTGAATGAATATAGGAATAATCATCATTAAGGCTAATATTAAAGCTATTATCCTTACTAAGTTTTTTTTATTTTTATTCAAAATATCACCTACTTTGTGCCGACTTCTATAGCGCTTCCCTTTAGTGCTTCTGAAAAATCATTATATTCATTATCTACATTTATATAAATTTCTCTATTCTTAATTTCTTCAACTTTTTCAAGTTTATTTTTTAAGAATTCTAAATCTTCAATATTTAATTTTATTACTTTGTATACACCGTCTATATATATTTTTTCCAAATCATAATCCATAGCCATTAAACCACAGATAAAACCATAGAAAGATTCCTTATCATTTAATCTGAAATCATCGGCATTAATAAGTCTAACGTTATAATCTAAGCTGAAAATATGATCATCATCAAATTCAACAAAAGCAATATTGCCATTTCCACTTTTAATATCTTCGTTGGCATTATCAATAAGCCATCTGGTTTTCCCCGAACCCTTTGGTCCTAAAATATACTTGATCATTTTATCAAATCCTTTCTTTTTATATACTCACCCTGATAATAATTAGAATCTTCCATTTCTTTTACTATATCATCTCGGATTTTCCACCACGATGTATTCCAGTTACAGAAGAGACTATCTTTTTCAGGTGCTCTTCCAATAATTCTTTGTACAACTATATTTTCATCTAAATTTCTCAAAAATTCAATAACTCGATTTTTATATTCATCAACAGATATTATATCAAATTCATTTTTTAAGTACATTTTACCGAGAACAGTATTTTTCAAAATGTACAAGGCATGAATTTTTACCTCTTCCACCTCAAGTGCATTCAAAAGATGTGCGGTTTCAATATTGTCATTAACATCATCAAAAGGAAGGTTTAAAATCACATGAGAACAAACTCTTAGCCCTCTCCTGTGAGATCTCAAAACTCCATCTACAAATTCCGCTGTTCCATGTCCTCGATTAATCTTTTTTAATGTTCGGTAATTAGCTGTTTGAAGACCAAGCTCAAGAGTAACCATTACTTTATCATTTACTTCTTCTAAATATTCAAGGTAAGATTCAGGTAAGCAGTCAGGTCTGGTAGATATTGAAATTCCCACTATGTCTTCAAATTCTAAGCACTCTTCAATATTTTTTATAAATTCTTTGAAATTCAAGTATGTGTTTGTGAAATTTTGAAAATAAGCAATAAATTTATTTGTATTATATTTTTTGGAAATCAGTTCCTTATCTTTTAATAACTGTTCTTTTACGGAGCCGTAATTGTTTTCAAAGCTTCCACCCTCTTCTCCGCAAAAAATACAACCTCCATATCCGAGTTTTCCATCCCTATTTGGACAGGTGAGATTTAATTTTATAGGTAATTTATATACCTTTTCTCCAAATCTATTATTTAAAAAATCGGAATATTTATTGTATATCATAGAGTTTTTATAAAATCTAAAACTTCTTGAGGATTTTTCTTTCCATCAACCGCTCTGAATTCCTTTATAAGGTTTGAATCTTTATCAAATACGAAAGTAGATCTGATGGTTTTTATGACATCCTTGCCATACATTTTCCCATTTTTTAACACTTTAAAGTTTTCGTGTACTTTTCTGTCCAGGTCGGAAAGCAATTCAAAGGGTAAATTCTGTTTTTCTTTAAATTTTAAATGAGATTTTATAGTGTCTTTACTTATTCCGACAACTTCGGTATCATATCTTTGAAATTCATCATAAAGTTCAGCAAATCCGTTAGCTTCTAATGTACATACGGAAGTATTGTCCTTTGGATAAAAGTATAGCACCAAATTTTTTCCCTTAAAGTCCATTAGAGATTTTTTCGTCCCATCTGTTGATTCAAGAATAAAATCTGTATTCATATCATTCCTCCTTAAAATATATTTCTTCAAAGGAAGAAACTACCTTATCAAAGAGATCTTCATCCTCTATGTTTTTAAGCTCTACATCTTCATCGTTTATTTCTTCATATCCGTAGAAAAATATCTCTTCAGTAGATTCGTCTTTATCTATTAATGCAATGTAGCTTTCCCCTTCAACCTCAAAAATATCAAGAATTATACATTCAATGTTTCTTCCATCTTCAAGCTCAAGTTCAAGAGTTTCATACTCAACTTCATCTAAATTTTTTAAATTTTCTTGGTTGTCCATATATACCTCTCATTTTAAATTTTTTATAAGTTCAACTACAAATTCGAAAGTGTTTTGAACAGATTTAATATCTAGACTTTCTCCCGGAGCATGAATTCCTTTCATGTTAGGACCGATAGAAATCATATCTATATCACCTATGACATTTTTCAATATACCACATTCCAGACCGGCATGAATAACTTCGATTTTAAGCTCTTTGTCAAAGAGTTTTTTGTATACATCTTTAGCAATGTTTCTAATAGTTGAATTTTCTTTATATTCCCATGCGGGATAATTATTTACAACTTTATGTTTTGCATTGCATCTTTTGGCTGCAATCTTGTTAACATCGGAAATGCCGTCTCTTAAAGATTCCAGTTCAGATCTTATTGAAGAGTGAATTATGATATCATCGATTCTCGATTCAATAACACCTAAATTTGCAGATAAGCCTACTAATCCTTCAACATTATGGCTCATTGTGCTTACTCCATCGGGCAAAAGATTTATTAAGTCAATTATATTATTTTTTAGGTCCTTTGTAAAAGCTTTATTGTATTTTTCCGACTTTTCAAAATTTATTCTAACATCTGGGTCAACTCGTCCAAGCTCTTTAACAAAATTTTTGTTAAGTTCAACAATTACATCTTGAACTTTCTTCTTATCTTCAGGTTTTATTGCAATAATTGACTTGGAATATCTTGGAATTGCATTTTCTTTAGACCCTCCATAAATATCCATTAGGCGGATATCAAAGTCATTATTTAATCTATATAAACTTTTGCCAAGAATTTTATTTGAATTTCCGAGGCCTTTGTGGATTTCTTCTCCTGAATGCCCTCCCTTTAATCCCGAAACGGACAACAGATAGTATTCCCTATCTTCTTCTACTTCTTCAAATTCTTTTTTTAATATAATAATATCTCTTTGCCCAGATGCACACCCAACGCAAGCAACTCCTTCAGACTCAGAATCCAAGTTAATGAGAGATTTACCGCTTAATAACTTTCCGTCTAAATTTCTTGCTCCTATCATTCCTGACTCTTCTGTAGCAGTCAACAAAACTTCAAGATCAGGATGTTCATACTCATCGGATTCAAGAAGTGCAAGAGCAATAGCAACCCCTATTCCGTCATCTGCTCCCAATGTAGTATTATCAGCTACAATTAAGTTATTTACAATTTCAAATTCAATGGAATCTTCATCAAAATCAAATACAAAATCTTCATTTTTTTCACAAACCATGTCAGTATGTGCTTGTATTATTACCGGATTTGAATTTTCATATCCTTCAGTCGCTTTCTTTTTTATTATCACGTTGTTATAATCATCACGTATATAGTTTAATCTTAAAGATTTTGCGAAATTAACTAAATAATCAGCAATTTTATCTTCTTTAAATGAACATCTTGGAATTTTAGTGATTTCTTCGAAATAATAAAATACCCTTTTTGGTTCTAAGTTATTTAATTTGTTCAAAGTATCCTCCTGCATGTAATAAAAACATATAAATATTAATCAATCAAGTTCTATATGGCAGTATCCACCCGGGTTTTTCTTTAAATAATTTTGATGATATTCTTCCGCTTTATAAAAATTTATTATTCTCATAATTTCAGTTACGATGTCAGCTTTATAATTTTTTTTAATTTTTTCTATATAATTAGAAATTATTTCTTTGTCTTCGTCCTTTTCATAGTAAATTCCAGTCCTATATTGAACTCCTACATCGTTATTTTGTCTATTCAGAATAGTAGGATCTATTACTTTAAAGAAATAAGATAAAATTTTTTCAAGAGGAATTATTTTGTTATCATAGATTATTTTAACAGTCTCTACCGCGTTTATTTTCCCACTGCACACTTCTTCATAACAGGGATTATCCTTTAAAGAATTTGCATACCCTACAGTAGTACTAATTATGCCCGTTATTCTTGAAAAATATTCTTCAATTCCCCAAAAACATCCGCCTGCAAGATATACAGTTTTCAATTTGTTTTCTCCAATCCATACTTAAATTTTATCTTCAAATCCTCTAAATTAAACTTTTTATTTTCTCGTTCTATAAATCTAAATGCTACTTCTATATCATTTAACGCATCTATTGCTAAATAATTTAGAGAATGATTTTTCTTAAAATTATTATACACCGTTTTCAAAATATAATTCTCTAAGTTGCTTTCATCCTCTGGAATTAAATCAAAACTTTCAAATATTTTAATAAATTCAATTGAGTATTTAGATCTTATAAAATTAGCAAAATCCAGCATACTTCTATCATAATTTGATTTTTGCATCTGACATATTATCTTTACAATCATATTCCACGTAAAATCTTTACTCGATATTCTTTTGATTACATCTAAAATACTTTGCGTGAATTTATCCCCTGATAAAACATTGTTGGAGAATACTATATTATCTTGTAAACTCACATCACTATTTTGAACCTCATTTATTCTATTTATCAGCTGTACAAAATTTTCACCATAGGATAATTCTCTTTCTTTAGCTGCACTAAGTTGCAAAAATTCAACAATTATATCCGTTGCATTTTTAAAATTAAACACAAATCCCAATTCATTTTTAATTTTTTGACTATAGACATCATGAATAATTTTGGATAAAAGATTGTTAATTTGTTCATTTGCAGATACAGTTGTACTTGCGTCCAAGTTTGCTACATGATCGAATAAAATCAACAGTTGTCTATCTATCATGTATAAGGAATCTTTTATAGTAGACATTATGTCCTTGAAGAAAGCTTCATCTATCATATAATTATAATTTTTATAAAGTATCTTATGGTCAATTTCTCCCCAAAAAACATTTACCATGGATTTAATCTGCAATTCAAAATTGAAACTGTTTTTCCCATATAGATATTTACAGTCTATTTTATAAATTTCAAATCCGTTCATTTGTACTTGAGGTTGTCTATCTAATAATTTCATGGATATTGGAGAATCTAAAGCATTCTTAAAATATCCGTTATCTAATTCAATATTAAAAGTATCTTTTATTAAATTAAATAGTTTTTCTTCATCTTTAATAAATCTACACTCAATCCTTATACCTATTAAATCTGAAAAGTTCATTATCATGGATTCAACATCATCATATTCTAAATAAAAATTGTTTTTTATGATCTTCTCTTTAAAAGATTTTTCAGATTTAATTCTATAGGTAATATTTAAAAAATTATCATCATAATATAATAATTCCTTTAAATAGGCAGAAGTTTTCTTTGCTATTTGATCCAAAATTTCATTGTAATCTCTAAGTGAATCTGCGCTTCTGTCAAGAAATTTAAAAAGTTCAATCTTCATCTTTTATATTCCTTCCATAATCAAACAAATCTTAAAAGCCTACTCTTCTTCTAAGTTATTAATTTCAATGTTATGCTTCTTATACAATTCTTCAATTTTATTTGTATACGCCATTTGTTCTTGATACTTTTTCAAATCTTCATAGACTTTAGACTTTACTTCCGAAAGAGTATATTTTTTTGCGGGAAATTTTTTATTTAATTTTATTATATGGTAGCCGAAATCTGTTATAACGGGTTTGGATATCTCTCCTTCATTCATGGAAAAAACTGCATCTTCAAAAGGCTTGACCATGTCACCATGTCCGAAAACTCCTAAATTGCCTCCGTTGTTTTTTGAAGGACATTCAGAATATTCCATGGCCAAGTTTTCAAACTTTTCGCCCTCATCTAATTTTCTTATGACTTCATTTGCTGTTTCCTCATCTGCAACTAAAATATGTGAAGCTTCAACTTTTTCTTCATCATCATATTTTTCGGCGTTGGCATTATAATATGTTTCCACTTCCCTATCTGTGGGGCTTACATCTTCAAGAAGTTTTCCAAGAGCATATGTTGTCAATAAAGAGCTTTCACTTTGTTTAAATATTTCTTGAAAAGCTTCTTCCTTATCATATTCCTTTTCCTTAGCGTCAATATACAATAGTTCTTTATATATTAATTCATCTAATATTTCTTTTATTATTTTATCCTCTGAGCGTCCTTTAATTATTTGAGATTTTATTTGAACCGGAATGGAACTCATAAATGCATTATAATCTTGCATTGTTATTTCGTTATTATCCACTCTTGCTAACACTTTATTGTTTTTCATAATATTACCTCCAAAAAAAAAGCAGCCGTGGCTGCTTTTTGATTATAAAGTTGTTATATTCTCAGCTTGCGGGCCTTTTTCGCTTTCAACAACATCAAATTCTACTTCTTGTCCTTCTTCTAAAGTTTTAAAACCATCTTTTTGAATTTGCGAGAAATGTGCAAACACATCATTTCCTTTTTCAGTTGTAATAAAACCGAATCCCTTTTCACTATTAAACCATTTTACTTTACCTTTCATTTTGGTACCTCCTTATTTTCTTCAATCCTTTGTAAATGCAGAGTAACCAAATAAAAGTTAAGCTTCCATTTTCAAATTCATAAAGTATCTTGTAATATGATAGCATTAAAAAACTAATTGTTCAAGATTTTTTAATTTTAAATTGATCTCTGTATTTACAGAATCAGTTGATACCTCCATGTAGTTGAAATTACTATCAGCTTTGATGAAAACTCTATCTTTATTTCTGATTTCTTTTTTATAAATCATATTAATTTCATTAATAAATGCTTTTGGTCTATTTGCATTTATAGTGTTTTCAATCCAATCCAAATATACTGAATTATTTACATGTCCATTTATATCTATGTTTGTCGGCCTTATTTTAAATTCATCAACAATTGAGATTTTTTCCGGCTTTATAATTTTTTCTATTTTATTAAAGTTTTTTTGATTTATTAAATTGTATTTTAAAGCAACTTTATCCGGTATTAACACGGATTTCTTTTCTTTTAAATCAACAAGTACAAAAACTGCGGTTGCTTTTACGACAATGTCACCATTTTTATCAGATACTTGATATTCTCTGAAGGCGTATATTTTTCTAAAAGAACTCGGCCATGTCTTTATACTTATTTTTTCATCCTTCATTATGGGTCTTTTGATTTCTAATTTCCATTTACTTATAACCCAAGTATAGCCTTCTGTTAAAAGACTTTCAAAGGAAACTCCGTTTTTAACTGAATCTTCACCGGAGGTTTCAAGCATCAAATTGATAAGATTATTTAATCTTAACATTTCTTTATAACAATAAAAACCATGAATATGAAAATCTAAACTCAGCAATTAAATCCCCCTTACAGCACTGTGAATTATAGAATATTGAAATATATTTACCCTCTTTTTTAAATATATAACTGCCATACTCTTTAAGTCCTTACAATTATCTTTGAATTCTTTGCGATCTTTTCTTTGCTTCTAAGTGGTCAAACTCTTTTAAGGTGATTTTATTCCATCGATAATAAAGATAAAAAAGCACCTACCATCATTTAGTCAGTTTGTGCTTTTCATTAATATATCTCTTGCCTGTTGATATTTTTCAACACGCTTAAAATCTTTTTCCGTTATTATCTTTAATCTGTCAATATTCATATTATGTTCTAAATCGGCAAATTTTACATCTCTCGCAATTGAAATTTTCGTTAAATGGTGTATATAGGTTTCTCTTAATTTTATCTGTGAGTTTTAATACGGTTTAATTTTTGAGTTTTTTATTGTCAAAAACATGCCTTTTATGCGGTTAGTAAAAGGTATTTGTTATATATAATCCCATTATGTTATAATTATTAAAGAGATAAAAACAGTTTTAGCGCCAGGTCCCATGAGGATGACGAGGTATGGAGTTATCGAAATATTCGGCGGATGCTCCATAGGTATCACAGCCTGAGTTCTTTTAAAAAACTAAAAGCAATTTTATAACAAATAAAGTCCAGTGAATCTCTAATTTGAATTTTGGAGGTAAATTATGTGTGGAATTGTTGGATACTGCGGTAGAAAAGACGCAGGAAATATAATATTGGAAGGTCTGAAAAAATTAGAATATAGAGGATATGATTCCTCAGGTATTTCGATTATTGGAGAAAGTTCTATAAAAACTATCAAAAGCGTAGGAAAACTCAATAAACTTGAAGAAAATTTTACGTTGTCTCCTATTTCAGGTAAGGTGGGAATTGGACATACGAGATGGGCTACTCACGGAGAAGCAAACTTGCAAAATGCCCACCCTCACTTAAATTCAAAGATGTCAATTTCTATAGTTCACAATGGAATTATAGAAAACTATTTGGATTTAAAAAAAGAATTGGTGGATAAGGGATATGAGTTTAAATCTAATACGGATACAGAAGTCATTGTACAATTAATAGATTACTATTTTAATGGAAACATACTAAATGCCGTTCTAAATGCTGTAAAAAGATTAAAAGGATCATATGCCCTGGGGATAATCTCAATGGAAAATCCAAGTGAATTAATAGCTGTTAGGAACAACTCTCCTTTGTTATTGGGTATATGCGAGGACGGACTTATCATATCTTCGGAAATATCATCAATAGTGAAACACACAAATAAGGTCATCTATATGGATAATCTGGAAATAGCGCAATTGGACTTAAATGGAAACTATAAAATTTTTAATTATAATCTTGATGAAGTCGAAAAGGAAATAAAAACTATGAATCTAAATTTAGAATCTATTTCAAAAAATGGATTTGACCATTATATGTTAAAAGAAATATTTGAACAACCAGATGCAATAAGAAACGTATTGAATAAAAGAGTCATTGCAGGAAAAATAAATTTATCGGATAACTTCTTTTCTAAAGAAGAAATTGAAAAATTTAGTCAAATTTATATAATCGCATGTGGAACGGCATTTCATGCAGGTGAAATAGCAAAATTTGCAATTCAAGAGCTGACCGGAAAACAAGTTATCTGTGAAATTGCATCAGAATTTAATTATAATCAAAAGTTTGTCGACGAAAATACTCTTGCCATTTTCGTAAGTCAATCAGGAGAAACAGCTGACACATTACTATCTATCAATGAGGTAAAAAAAGTCGGTGCAAAGACCATGGCCATTGTAAATGTGGAGAACTCTACAATGGCAAGAGAAGTTGATAAGGTCTTATATTGCTACTGCGGTCCCGAAATTTCCGTAGCATCAACAAAGGCATACACCACCCAACTTGTTATTCTATATCTTGTTGCATTGGATATAGTATTAAAACTCGGTAAAATAAGTGAAGAAAAAGCATTATCCTATGTTGATGAACTATATACCATACCCGGGAAAATAGAAGAATTATTAAAAGACTTAAGCCCTTACAAGGAAATAGCTGAAGAAATTAAAGATGAAGAATCTGCTTATTATACAGGAAGAGGAATGGATTTTACCTCTGCAAAAGAAGGTTCTTTAAAATTAAAAGAAATTTCCTATATCCACACTGAGGCCTTTGCTTCAGGAGAACTTAAACATGGTTCAATAGCTCTTGTGGAAAAAGGAACTAAAGTCCTTGCGATATCAACTCAAAAACACACCCTTGACAAAACCGCTTCGAATTTGGAGGAACTGGCCTCTCGCGGCGCTACTATTTATACAATAACAACACATGACAACGAAGTAATATCAAAAAATTCAAAAAAAGTAATAAGGATTGCTGACACTATGGATATTTTCGCTCCGATACTTTCCGTTGTTCCTTCGCAACTGATAGCTTATTATACTTCTTTAGCTAAGGGAAATGATGTAGACAAACCGAGAAATCTCGCTAAGGCAGTTACTGTTGAATAATAAGTTTTATTTTCAATGAATAATTAAATTTAAACTTGGATTTACTTTTAATTGCAAATCCCCGCATTATCAGTGCGGGGAAATTTATTTATATGTTGCTTTTATTGTTTTTATAGATTCGCTTACGAGGTATAAAGACCCGGTTATTAATATCAAGTCACTGGATGTTGCCACTTTTTCCAAATCTTTGATTGCACTTGAAATATCCTCTGAAACCTTTATGTTTTGACAATATTTTTGAGCTTCTTTTTTTAAAATTTCAATTTCGGTTTTTCTGTAATTATCCAAGTCTAAAAGTACAATTTCATGTGCATATTTAGATAATTTTTCCAATATTTTTTCGTGTTCTTTATCCTTTAATACAGATGTTATTACATATAATTTATCATAGGTGTACAAACTTAGATTTTTGACTAAATTATCTATTCCATCAACATTATGAGCTCCATCTACAAGTATTCTGGGGTTATCCTTTAGCATTTCCATTCTACCGGTCCATTTTGCTCTTAAAAGACCTTTTTTTATTTGTGTGTCGGAAATATCAACTGATCTTTTTTCTCTCAATGCAACCATTCCTGAAACTGCTACGGCAGAATTATAGATTTGGTAATATCCGGCTAAATTTATTCTTAAATCATCTATTTCCGAATTTAAAAATTTAATTGAATAGCTGCTTTTTTTATCATTGATGTTTATATCAAAAATTTTAATATCTTTTAAATCATAATATTTGCAATTCTCCTCAAGTGCTTTTTCTTTTATTATTTTTAAAACTCTTTCATCTTTATTTGAGGTGATAACTATAGAATCTTTTTTTATTATTCCTGCTTTTTGGAGGGCTATTTCCTCCAGTGTTTTGCCGAGATAATTCATGTGATCCATTGAAACAGGGGTTATAATGCTCAGCAATTTATCTTTCGCATCAATGACATTTGTACTATCGGATAATCCGCCCATTCCTACTTCTAAAACACAATAATCACAATTTTGTTCTTTAAAATACATAAATGCAATCACGGTAATAAACTCGAAATAAGTCAAAAATCCAAAATTTTCCTCAATTTGTTTTTCGTGATTTAAGATAGTTTCGCCAATTCTCACAAAATCATAATCGCTTATCTCGGATTCATTTACAACTATTCTTTCATTGTACCTAATGATATGAGGGGAAATCGTCAAGCCGACTTTGTATCCCGCAGCATAGAGCATATTATAAAGAAAATTAGATGTGGAGCCCTTTCCGTTTGTGCCTGCAACATGAATATAATTCATGTTTTTTTGTGGATTGTCTAAAAGGTTAAGCATTGCTCTGATTCTTGAGAGATCATAGAGTTTTTTCTGTCCTACACGAGATTCTATGTTTTTAATAAGTTCATTTAACTTCATTTTAATTTCTCTTTTATTCCCTCGATTCTATCATTTATAATTTTGAGCATATCTTCATATTTTACAATTTTTTCTCTTTCAGCATCAACTATTTCCTTTGGAGCTTTAGATACAAATTTTTCATTTGAAAGCTTACTCTTTGCCCTTTTTATTTCTGATTCTATTTCATTTTTTTCTTTAGACAATCTCTCGTATTCTTTATTGTAGTCTATCAGTTCGCTAAGGGGCAAAAATATTTCCGATTTATCTAAAACTATGGATATGTTGTCTTTATCCAGCGAGCTCAAGTTTTCCACTATTTGAACACCGTTTGAATAACCTAAACTTAAAAACTTATCTTTATTTTCATTTATTAAGTCAATAATTTCTTGAGATTTTGTATATATTATAGTGTTGGATTTTTTGTTGTTCTCGATGTTCATTTGTGCTCTTGCATTTCTTATTTCACGGATTGCAGTTTTAATGTATTCTATATTTGACTCTTCTTTATCAAAGATAAATTCCTCATTTGAAACCGGCCATTGAGCAACTATCAATGCGTTATCAACCTCCGGCAAATGCATGTAAATTTCTTCAGTTATAAAAGGCATGAACGGGTGAAGTAATTTAAGAATATCCTTTAATACATGAACTAATACAGAATTTACAATTTTCTTTTCTTCGCTGTCCTCTGAATACAATCTGGGCTTAACCATTTCTATATACCAATCGCAAAAATCGTTCCATATAAAATCATATATGTCACTTCCGGCCATGCCCAGTTCATATTTGTCCAATTTTTGCGTAACTTGAGTTATATTTTTTTGAAGTTTCGACAAAATCCATTTGTCTTCATTTTTGAGTTTCGATAAATCTATATTTTCTTTTAAATCCTCATCTATATTCATCATTACAAATCTTGCAGCATTCCAAAGTTTATTGGCGAAATTTCTGCTCGCTTCAACTTTTTCATCATAGTATCTCATGTCGTTTCCCGGGGTATTGCCTGAAATCAACGTAAATCTGAGGGCATCTGCTCCGTACTTGTCTATTACATCTAAAGGATCTACACCGTTTCCCAAGGATTTGCTCATTTTTCTGCCTAAAGAATCTCTTACAAGACCTGTAAAGAAAACGTCCTTAAAGGGCATTTTTCCAGTTTGCTCAAGAGATGAAAATACCATTCTGATAACCCAAAAGAATATAATGTCATATCCTGTAACAAGAACATCTGTAGGGAAAAAATATTTGTAATCTTCTGTTTCTTCAGGCCATCCCAAGGTCGAAAAAGGCCATAGAGCTGATGAAAACCAAGTATCTAAAGTATCCTCATCTTGCCTGAAAGTAAAACCTTCATAGCCTTTTGTTCCGGTTGGGTCTGTTTTTGAAACCACCACTTCGTCTGTTTCGTTACAATAATAAACAGGCAACCTGTGTCCCCACCAAAGTTGTCTTGATATACACCAATCTTTAATATTTTCAAGCCAATTTAAATATATCTTTCCAAATCTTTCAGGAATGAAATTTAGTTTTCCTTCTTTGTATTCTCTTATTGCAAGCTCTGCCAGAGGCGCCATTTTAACGAACCATTGTTTAGAAATTATAGGTTCAATTACAGTCCCACATCTTTCACAGTGTCCCACTGAGTTATGATGCTTTTCCACCTTTGATAAAAGTCCTAAATCTTTAAAGTCTTGTACTATGGCTTCTCTGGCTTCGTATCTATCCATACCGCAGTAAACGCCTGCGTTTGCATTTAGTTTCGCTTCATCATCAAATACTCTGAGTTGTCCTAAATTATGTCTTTCTCCTACTTCAAAGTCGTTGGGATCATGAGAGGGAGTAATCTTCACCGCTCCACTCCCAAAATCCCTTTCAACGTATTCATCGGCAATTATGGGTATTTTTCTGTTCATAATGGGAAGAATTGCATACTTGCCCACTATATCTTTATATCTTTCATCATCAAGATGAACAGCTATTGCCAAATCACCAGGAATTGTTTCCGGTCTTGTCGTAGCTATTTCTATATATCCGCTTTCATCTTCAAGAGGATATTTAAAACTCCAAAAAAATCCATCAGTTTCCTCATGAACGACTTCAGCATCTGAAATAGCAGTACCGCAACTGGGACACCAGTTAATTATTCTGTCTCCTCTGTAAATTAAATCTTTTTCATATAATCTGACAAATACTTCTAAAACTGCATTTGAAAGCATTTCATCAAGAGTAAATCTGTCTCTCGACCAATCGCATGAAACCCCCAATTGTTTCAGCTGTTTTTTTATGTTTCCTCCGTATTTTTCAGTCCAAGCCCAAGCTTCTTTTAAAAATTCTTCTCTTCCCAGGTCCTGTTTACTTTTATTTTCTGATTTCAACTTTTCCACAACTTTAGCTTCAGTGGAAATCGATGCGTGATCTGTTCCCGGAACCCATAGCGCTGAATAACCTTGCATTCTTTTGAATCTGATCAATATATCTTGAATAGTGTTATTTAAAGCATGACCCATATGCAAATTACCTGTTACATTTGGCGGCGGCATTACTATAGTATAAGGCTTTTTGTTCTCATCAACCTCAGCTCTGAAATATCCATTATCCATCCAATAATTATATAATCTTTCTTCAAAATCCTTGGGATTATATGTCTTTGCAATCTCTTTCATTTCTCCTCCTGTGAAATAAAAAATCCTCCGTCTATAAGGACGAAGGACGTGGTACCACCTTAATTTCTGCAAATAAATGCAGCTCATAGAATTTAACGATTCCCCGTGTAATATACAAACTGAAAAGCAACCTTCATATTATTACCGATGACATCTCCCACCAATTGATATCTCTCTTTAATCGTCCTAATACTACTCCTCTTTCCTTAGTAAATATTCAACTGTAAATCATTGTATAATTAAGAAGTTTTTCTGTCAACTATATAATTACTTAACTATAAATCCCATCTTTCTATATACTTTTCGCAAGGTTTTATTTGCTAAATAGCTTGCCTTTTCTGCACCTTGTGTATATATCTTTTCCAGATACTCCTTATCGGATCTTATTTCATTAAATCTGGTTTGAAGTGGTCTTAAGCCTTCTATTACCACATCAGCTAAATCCGATTTAAATTTTCCATAGCCTTGATTTTTATATCTGTTTACAATCTCATCTACACTTTCACCGGTAAAAGATACATATATATTTATCAAGTTTTTTAGCGCCTTTTGCTCATCATTGTAGTCAAAGTTGTTTAAAGAATCCGTTACAGCTCTTTTTAATTTTCTTCTGATGGTGTTTTCATCGTCAAGAAGTAGAATATAGGAATTTTCATCCTTGTCCGATTTGCTCATTTTAAATTCCGGGTCTTGCAAAGATTTTATCCTCGCCCCGAATTTCGGTGTTAAAATATCAGGAACCACAAAAGTTTCAGAATATTTTGAATTAAATCTTTGAGCCAAATCTCTCGTGAGTTCTACGTGTTGCCTTTGATCTTCCCCTACGGGAACATAAGATGTTTGATACAATAAAATATCGGCAGCCATTAGTACGGGATAATTTAAAATACCTGCCATAACTTCTTTGCTCCTCTTTGATTTGTCTTTAAACTGCGTCATCCTTTGAAGTTGTCCCATTGAGGCTATTGTATTTAAAATCCATCCTAATTCTGCATGTTGAGGAACATGAGATTGAATGTAAATTATTGATTTATCGGGATCAAGGCCTGCCGCCAAATAAAGAGAAAGCACATCTAACGTGTTTTTTCTTAATGATTTCGGATCTTGTTCAACTGTAATAGCATGCATATCAACTATACAATATAAGCAATTATACTGGTCTTGCAATTCTATGAAATTCTTCAATGCACCTATATAATTGCCTATGGTCAGTGATCCTGAAGGTTGAATTCCGCTATAAACTATTTTTTTGTCCATATTCTCTCCTATCTGTTCAATAAATCTTTAGTAAGTTCTCTAACTTTATTTTTTATTTTTTCTTCATCAAGAGTCAAAATCTCTTTGTTTCTCATTATAAATTTTCCATCTACAATAAGATCGCTCACATCTTTTGAATTAGCACTATAGCAAATCGCAGAGATTAAATTGTTCTTTGGAACAAAATTCAAGCTATTTAAATTTATAAGGGCAATATCTGCAAGTTTTCCCTCTTTTATTTCTCCGATATTTATGTTAAAAGCCTCGGCGCCATTAATTGTAGCCATTTTAAGCATATCTATGGCTTTTACCGCTTTAGGATCTTCCTTTAGTGCCTTATTTACTATGGCTCCTATATGCATCTCCTCGAACATATCCTGATTGTTATTGGATGAAGAGCCATCAGTACCCAGAGTTACACATACATTTTTTTCAAGCATATATTTAATATCAGTAAATCCTGAGGCAAGTTTTAAGTTGGATGTGGGATTGTATACCGGATAAAATTCTTTTTCTGATATAAAGTCTATCTCTTCTTCATTTAAATGTGTACAATGAGCCGCTATCACTCTTAAATCAAAAAGTCCTAAATCATCAAGATACTCTATGGGTCTTTTCTCATGCTTAGCAATGCAATCGTATATTTCTTTTTTTGTTTCCGATATATGCATATTTAACACAGAATCAAAGGATTTTGAAATATCAATAATTTCCTTTATGAATTCAGTACTGCATGTATATATGGCATGTGGTGAGGGCATGACTTTTATTCTTTCATTTGCTTTATTGTGGTAGTCTTTATACAGTCTTATGGTATCGTCTATTTTCTTTTCGGGATCTCCCGTAATATCAGTAAGACCCTTTGTGATAATTCCTCTTATTCCCGATTCAATTACCCCATCTGCAACTCTATGCATTGCATCATACATGTCGCATACAGTAGATACTCCGCTTCTGATGTTTTCTATTATAGATAACAGACTGGCATAATAAATATCTTCGCCGGTTAATTTTGCTTCCAATGGAAATATTTTATCATTTAGCCATGAATTTAAATCCAAATCATCGGCATAATTTCTCATCATAGTCATCCCTAAATGGGTATGTGCATTTATTAAAGCAGGTATTGCCAACTTATTCTCACAATTTATGGCATCATCCGCATCTATCTTTATATCTTTATCAACCTTTGAGACTTTGTTATCCTCTATGTATATGTTGGAATTATCGATTACACATTCATTTTTTACATCAATGTAGGATACGTTTTTTAATAATATACTCATAATGCCTCCTTAAACTCTATTTATTATAACATTTTTAAAATAATTTTTGAAAATTTCTTTACAAAAAAGACATATTTTAGTATAATGTCAGCGGCTCTTAAAATTATCGCGGCGAGAATTTTATTAGGAGTTGAATATTAATGGCAAAAATGATGGGACCTCGATTTAAACTATCCAGAAGATTGGGTCTTAATGTGTGCGGTCACCCCAAAGCTATGAAAAGAGCAACTAAGGGTACAGCAAGAAGTGATAAGAAATTAACTGAATACGGTAAGCAATTGCTTGAAAAACAAAGATTGAGAGCGTATTACGGAGTTCTGGAAAAACAATTCGCAAATTTGTTTGAAGAAGCCAGAAAATCCAAGGATCAAACCGGTCCGACCTTAGTTCAATTTTTGGAAAGAAGACTTGATAACTTAACTTACAGAATGGGATTTGCAAGTTCAATAAGACAAGCAAGACAAATGGTAACTCACGGTCATATGAATGTAAATGGCAAAAAAGTCAATATACCTTCATATAGATGCGATGCAGGAGATGTAATAACTCTTTCTGCCAGAGGAAAAAAAGCTGAACTTTTCAAAGAAAACTTTGAAACTAATTATGTTACTTCTTATCCTTACATTTCAAAGGAAGAAGACTTTAAAGCTACATTGGTAACTCTTCCTAACAGAGAAGACATCCCAATTGAAATTGACGACCAACTTATAGTTGAATTTTACTCGAAGATATAATGTAAAAGTGATGAAATCTAACCCAATTTCATCACTTTTTTTACAATACAAATGATAAGGAGTGAATGTTATGACAACAAATGACAAAGAAATAAAATTTGTAAAACTTGTATCCGTTTATGATAATTTCAATATCTTAGCCATAAAGGGAATTTTAAAAGATGCAAATATTCCCTTCCAAGAATCAAGTGACAGTGCTAATGAATATTTTAGACAGATTCTTGGTTCACAGCTTATAGGTACTGATATTCTTGTACCGGAAGATTCTTTACAAAAAGCAAGAGAACTTGTAAACATGGTTCTTGGAGTTGACTTTAGAGGATATGAACAAGAAGAAAAAGATAACATGAACAAATAAAAACCTCTTCTGTTTTGCATTGGGTGTAATATTAGAACTTTGTTGTTTCACACTAAAAAAATAAATTGACTTAAAATTAATTTTAAGTCAATTTATTTTTTTAGTCTTAAGTTATTCTAATAGTCAATGTTTTCCAATAAATTTAATTGACTTAAACTAATTGAACCTCCGCTTATAACAAAACAAACTTTTTTATTTTTTTCTATTTTTATTTTATTTTCTAAAATTCCACCAATTCCTATGGCGGAAGAAATTTCAGATAAAATTTTTCCTTCCATTAGAAGAAGTTTCATTCCCTTTAAAATATATTCTTCAGAAACGTCCATAAAACCGTCTACATACTTAACTACTTGTCTATAATTTTTTTCTCCCGGAGTTGCACTAACCAATGCATCTGCAACTGTCTTTTTAAACTCCACTGTGGATCTTTTGTTTGCCTTTAAACTAACAGTATAACGCGCAATGTTTTTCGACTCAGCTCCGATTATTTTTGCAGCGCTGTTTTTTTCTTTGATTGCAGTAGAAATGCCTCCGATAAGCCCACCACCGCTAACAGGGACAATTACATAGTCAAAATCAATATTTGAACTTAATATTTCTAAACCTGTCGTTCCTTGTCCTGCCATTATTTCGTAATCATCAAAAGGAAGAATTTCAGTCATATTTTTTTCATTGCTGATTTCCTTAGCAAGTTTAAACCTATCTTTTGGATCACATTGAATAACCTTTGCACCAAGATTTAATATATTATCCACTTTAACTTTAGGAGTAATATCCGGTATTACGACAATTGCAGGAATTCCCAACTCTTTTGCTGCATAGGCTATGGCTTTCCCATGATTGCCTGAAGAGGCACAGACTACTCCATTTTCAAGTTTTTCCTTTGGCAAATATAAAATTTTGTTCATTGCGCCGCGATATTTAAACGATCCTGTTTTTTGCATATTTTCAAGTTTTAAATAGACTTCAAAACCTAAAAATTCATCCAAATTATTCATTCTGATCAATGGTGTTTTTACAATATAATTCTCTATTCTTTTTTGAGCCTGTAAAATATTATCAATATTAAATTCCATAATTACCCTCCTTTATATAAATTATATTCTGTTTTTTTAAATAAATATATAGACAATAAGATTCTGGCTACACCGATTAGAAGCTTAGCTTTTTTTCAATTATTTAAAAATGCTTTATATGCCTTACATGTCATATATGCATCAGCTTTAGATACAAGTTCAACAGGAGCATGCATGGATAACATAGCTGTACCGAAATCTACCACTTCAGCTCCATATTCTGCCAGTATATAGGCAATGGTTCCGCCTCCTCCTTGGTCGACTTTGCCCAGTTCTCCTGTTTGCCATATAACTTTATTATCATCCAAGATTTTTCTTATCTCAGCTAAATATTCCGCATTTGCATCATTTGAGCTGTTTTTTCCTCTTGAGCCCGTATATTTTGACATGGCAACACCATATCCTATTTTCGCACCATTTTTCGAATCCATTACATCTTTAAAATTCGGATCTATTGCAGCTGTTACATCTGCAGATAATACCTTTGAATTAGCCATTGCTCTTTTTACATAAATTTCCTTATACTCACCAGTGGAAAATATCAATTCCGCAACTGAATTTTCAAAAAACTTGGCTGACATGGAAGTATTTCCTACAGACCCGATTTCTTCTTTATCTACAAATAAACTCACAGATGTAATTTTAGGATTTTCAATATTTAAAATAGCCTCCAAATTTGCATAAGAACAAACTCTATCATCATGACCATGGGCTGCAATTAGTGCTCTGTCAAATCCAACATCTCGCGCTTTAGAGGCGGGAACAATCTCCAATTCTGAAATTAAAAAATCCTCTTCAATCATTCCGTATTCTTCATTTAAATGTTTCAATATCAATTTTTTAATGGGGTTATCTTCATCACAGCCATAGGAAGAATGCCCAACCACTACATTTAAATCTTCTCCCTCTATGGCATCTTTTAATTTCTTTTCATTTTGTTTAGCGCTTAAGTGAGGTAATAAATCGTTGATGTAAAAAATGGGATCTTCTTCTCTTTCTCCTATACATATATTCAATGTTTCACCCTTTTTATTTATGACAATTCCATGTATGGCAAGAGGAATAGTTGTCCATTGATATTTTTTTATTCCACCGTAGTAATGGGTTTTTAAAAGAGCCAACTCAGAGTCTTCATATAAAGGATTTTGTTTCAAATCAAGCCTTGGAGAATCTATATGAGAACCTACGATTCTCATTCCATCTTTTATATCTTCTCCCATAACAAATAATATAACAGATTTATTTTTGTTGTTTAAAAATAATTTGTCTCCCCTTTTAATCTTTGACTTGACAGCATCCTTTAAATCAATAAATCCGTGTTCTTCGGCTTTTTCAATTATAAATTTACAAGCTTCTCTTTCTGTTTTTGAATTATCTAAAAAATTCTTGTATCTTTCAGAGTATTCGAATATTTTTTTGTTTTCTTTTTCATCAATTTGTTGCCAAACAGATTTTTGTTTATATTCTAAATTATCTAAGTTCATAGTGCCTCCATAAATTATATTTTGTTTTTCGTATAAATGTTATCACAATTAAAAATTAACATCAATTTTATATAATAATATTACCCAAAGAAGTATCCCTGCATTAAATGCAGGGATACTTCTTTGATATTTTTTTAATTATTTATTTTCTTCGTCGTCGTAAAATCCTAATTTTTTAAGTACAAGTTTATAACCGTCAGCACCATAATTTAATGATCTGTTAATTCTGGAAATTGTAGCGGTACTTGCTCCGGTTTCCGATTCTATTTCATGGTATGTCTTGTTTTTGATTAACAACTTAACGACTTGTAATCTTTGAGAAATTGCCTGGATTTCCTTTACCGTACAAATGTCTTCGAAAAACCTGTAACACTCTTCAGTGTTCTCAAGGGCCAAAATCGCTTCAAAAAGACTGTCAGTTTGTTCACTTTTAATTTTAGAATTATAAATCATTGATACAACCTCCACTACAAATTTTCATTCATTTTTTTGACGTCATCTTCAAGTTCTTTTTTATATATATTTAATTTTTTGACAAGGTTTTCATCAGATAATGATAAAATTTGAATAGCTAAAAGTGCAGCATTCTTCCCGCCATCAATTGCTACTGTTGCTACCGGAACTCCCGACGGCATCTGAACAGTTGATAATAGTGCATCTAATCCATCAAGCGTCGATGATTTAACCGGAACTCCAATAACCGGTAATGTTGTATTTGCAGCAAGCACTCCTCCTAAATGGGCCGCTTTTCCTGCTATTGATATTATTACGCCAAATCCATTGGCTTTTGCCGATTTTGAAAATTCAAAAGCTCTCTCTGGAGTTCTGTGTGCAGAAATAACCTCTATTTCATAATCAACTCCAAACTTCTCAAAAATTGAGACTATATCGTCGCTTATTTTTTTATCGCTAATGCTACCCATAATTATAGCTACTTTCATTTTTTCCTCCTTGAAATACAATCTTGTCATTCGCTAAAATCACATTTTTATATTAACAATTTTTAGTGTTAAAGTCAAGAATTATATTGATTTACTTAATTAGCCTGTATATAAAATAATGGAGCTGAAATTTCAGCTCCATTACAATTAATAAGCAACAAATAAATTTGACTTACATCCGCATATCGGGCAAACTTCTTCAGATTTATCAAAAGTTATATACCCACATATCGGACACAATAATATGTCTTCTGCTTCTAAATCCCTGCCGGCATCTACTGCATCTTTAGCTTCTTGATATTTTTCTGCGTGAACTTCTTCAGCTTTTGTAGCAAATCTCATTGCTTTAATAGCTTCTTTCTCATCTTGCATTTCTGCAACAGCTATATAAGCCGGATACATTTGAGTACTTTCAAAAATTTCTCCGTTTTTTGCAGCTTCCAGATTTTCAGAAGCGGTTCCAATTCCAAAACCTGCCATAGAAACTACAGGAAAATCTCCCTTAACATCTTTTAAGGCTTTAAAATGTAGAGTTGCATGGACTCTTTCAGCATCAGATGTAGCTTTATATAGTCTGGCAACATTTTCAAACCCACCCTTTTTTGCTTCTTCTCCCCAAATTAAATATCTCATATGAGCTTGGGATTCTCCTCCAAAGGCAGATCTAAGATTATCACTTGTCATTTGATTCATAATATTTCCTCCTTATATTAACTACACTTTAACAATATATATTATAAATTATATACTTTTATAAATCAATAATCCCCTTTATTCATTATCTATATTCTCAAGTTTTTTTGCTTGGTCATTTGCAATTAAAGCGTCAATTATTTCATCTAAATCTCCATCTACTACTGAATCTATTTTATGGATTGTAAGGTTTATTCTGTGGTCTGTCACTCTTCCCTGCGGATAATTATAAGTTCTAATTCTTTCTGATCTATCTCCTGTGCCAATTTGAGATCTTTTTTCCATTGACAATTTATTGTTTTGTTCTTGAAGTTTTAAGTCATAAAGTTTTGTTCTTAAAACCTTCATTGCTTTTTCTTTGTTTTTTAATTGAGATTTTTCATCTTGACAGGAAATTACTATTCCTGTGGGAATATGGGTTAATCTCACAGCTGAATCAGTGGTATTTACGGATTGTCCGCCATTTCCTGAAGACCTGAACACATCGAATTTAATGTCATTTTGATCAATGTCAATTTCTACATCTTCGGCTTCAGGTAGTACCGCAACAGTTGTGGTGGAAGTATGAATTCTACCCGAGCTTTCAGTTTCCGGTACTCTTTGCACTCTATGGACTCCCGATTCATATTTTAGTCTTGAATAAGCTCCTTTACCAATGATCATGAAAATTACTTCTTTATATCCGCCAATTCCAATTTCATTGGTATTCATTATATCCACTTTCCAATTATTTCTTTCAGCATATCTGACGTATTGTCTAAATAAAACTCCTGCAAAAAGTGCAGCCTCATCTCCACCTGCTCCGGCTCTGATTTCCAAAATTACATTTTTATTGTCGTTGGGATCTTTGGGAATTAAAAGCACTTTAATATCTTCTTCTAACTCAGCAAATTTGTTTTCCTCAGATTTCAACTCTTCTTTTACTAATTCTTTAAATTCATCATCGAGCTTATCTTCAAGTAGAGCTTTATTTTCTTCAATTGACTCTTGAGTTTTCTTTAACTCTCTGTATTTTATTACAACAGGCTCAATTTCTGCATGTTCAATTGCAGTTTTCTGATATAATTTAGAATCATTTATCACATTTATATCTACAAGATCTCTTTCGAGTTCTTGATACCTTTTCTCAAATATTTCCAAATTTTGGTACATTAAGCTCTCCTTTACTTGCAACTATAACTCTATCATTATCTGATAAATCTTTAATACACAATTTATTATAGTTTTTTAATAAATTATATAAGTCTTTTTTTTGATCATATCCTATTTCAAACACCAAATATCCATTTTTATTTAAAAATTCATCACACTCAGATATTATCCTTTTGTAAAAAAATAATCCATCAAAACCCCCATCAAGTGCAATTTTAGGTTCAAAATTTAATTCTTTTTGAAGAGTATTTAAAACACCACTTTTTATATAGGGAGGATTTGAATAAATAATATCATATCTTTGAGTTACTTTATCGAATAAATCACTTTTAAATACTTTTACATTATTTAAATTATGATACTCAATATTTTTTTCTGTGTTTTTTATAGCATTATTTGATATATCCACAGAATCCACTAATAAACTTTTGAATTTCATTCCAATAGATATACTTACAATTCCAGTTCCTACTCCAATTTCTAATAAATTTTTTATGTTATTATTTTTTATTATAACTTCTAATACTTCCACACTTATTTCAGTATCTTTTCTTGGAATCAACACATCGTTATCTACATAAAATTTATGACCATAAAATTCAGTTTCGCCGAAGATATAGGATAGAGGTTCTCCTGATTTTCTCCTTCTTAGAATTTGAAAATATTTATTAGAATCTTCTTCGCTTATAATTTTGTCTCCATGAGCAAGAATAAAAGACATGTCTTTTTTCAATATTGTCGAAAGAATAAGTCTGGTTTCATAAAAAGAATTAGTATAATCAGAGTGTTCTAAATAATTTAATCCTTCTTTTAAAGCCTTATTTATGTCCATAAATCAGTTTCTCCCTCATGGGGAATAACAGCCTTAAGACTTGTAATGGCAACTTCTATCATGCTGTCATCCGGTTCTCTGACCGTTGCAAGCGATTGTATCTTCATGCCCGGTTTTGCCAATATTCTACAAATTTTAGTATCACTTCTGCCGATTATTCTATTTACTTCATACGAAATTCCGGCAATAACGGGTAATGCAATAATCCTTGTTAAAACCCTCATTAAGGGATCAGGCCAACCAAAAAATGATAATACTACAATGCTGATAATCATTACCATAAATAAAAAACTTGTCCCACATCTCGGATGAACTATAGGATATTTTTTGACATTTTCAACTGTCAATTCTTCCCCGGCTTCATAGCAAGATATGGATTTGTGTTCAGACCCGTGATATTCAAATACTCTCCTAATATCTTCAAGCTTTGAAACATAGTATAAATATATTCCAAATATAATTAATCGTATTAAACCTTCTATTAAGTTTAAAAATATAGTTGACTCAACTAAGTTCTTCAAAAAACCGGCTATTATGCTCGGTAAAATCATAAAAAACACTGCAGCAATTACAAAGGAAAATGCAACAGTAAGCGTCATTGAAGCCTTTTCACTGTTTTCTCCAAAAATTTTATTGAAAAATGAATCTTCATTTTTATTTTCTTCTTCATCTTCCCAAAAAGACGCTGAATAGGTAAGAGCATTTACTCCTGTTGCCATTGCATCAATCAACTTAAATGCTCCTCTTATTATCGGGAGTTTTAAAAAAGTGTATTTATCAGATAAATCACTTAAATTTTTTACTTTCAATTCTATTTCTTTATCGGGTTTTCTAACTGCAATAGCTATTTTAGAAGGACCTTTCATCATTACGCCCTCAATTAAAGCTTGCCCTCCGATAGTTGTTTTAAATTTTTCCTTTTTTATGCTTTTTTCCATAATGCTCCTTAAAGAAAAATGGTTAGCTCATGCTAACCATTACTTATTTCTTTGATACTTTTTATTGAATTTCTCAATACGTCCACCATGGTCAGTAAACTTTTGCTTACCTGTGAAAAACGGATGACATTCTGAACAAACTTCAACTTTTAGATGTTCTTTTACAGAACCTGTTTTAAAGGTATTTCCACATGCGCATTCTACTGTAGCTTCTTTATATTCCGGATGAATATCCTTTTTCATTATTAATCAACAACTCCTCATAGACAATAGATTTATTTTCTATCGTGTTTTTTTATATTTTCTTTTATATACTCTTTTAAATCAATTACTTGTTTGTCTTTAGTTAAAAGTTTAAAATCATAGTCATTAAGAAGTCCTGCTCCTACTCCAACTAAGGCTGCAAGTGGCGCAAGAACCGCTCCAAATGCTGAAACTGCCAATGACAATGATAAAATAACTTCTCCATTTTTTTCTACAACCAATCTATTAGCCAAGCCTTGTTCCCAAAGATCTCTAATAGCTTTTTCCATATCATCAAAATTAATGAACTCTTTTTTATCATCTTTTTCTTTTCCAGATAAAGTATCAACTGAATTTCTGATTAAGTTTATAGCCTTGTCAACATCTCCATCTGCATCTAAAAGTGCAGCTCTTACAACTTCATACGAAGAACCCGTTACATCCATTACATAATCTATTTTTTCCATTGTTATCATTCAAATCACCTCAATAGACCTTTACCCATCGCGTTAATAATAAACTCATAACTGTTAAAATTTTCCTAATTTATTTATTGCGCTATTATTACCTAAAACTATAAGTACATCTTCTTCAATAAGCTTTGTATCGGCATAAGGAATTAATTCTATTTCTCCTTTTCTTTCAATCCCTAAAATAGTAGCATTATAAACATTTTTAAAATCAAGCTCCTTGATAGTTTTACCAACCCATATATGCAACACGTTTATTTCTGCAACGGAATATTCGGAAGAAAGTTGTATATAGTCTAAAATACTATTTGATGTTAACTTGTGAGCAAGCTTAAAAGCAGTGTCTCTTTCCGGATATATTATTTTATCTGCTCCAATTTTTGTTAAAATATCTCCGATTCTTTTGTTGCTTGCTTTAGCAATGATATATGAAATATTTGCTTCTTTAGATATAAGTACTGCCATTATTGCGGCTTCGATATTAGATCCTATTGCAATTATGGCCTTATCCATGTTTGTAAGTCCTAATTTTTTTGTTTCATTTTCATCAAGAATGTCGCATTGTATTGCTGTTGTCACATCGTCTGCAATATCTTCAACTTTTTCCATATCAAAATCAATTGCCATTACTTCATTGCCCAGTTCTGTAAGCGTCTTAGCTACAGTTGAACCAAATCTACCACATCCAAACACAACAAATGACTCCATATTAACCTCCCTAACCAACTATTATATTTCCTTTTGCATATTTAAGTCCGTTGGAATAATTTTTACCTAAAAAGCCTATTGCAAGTGTAGTAGGACCTACTCTACCTAAAAACATAGTCATAGATAGAATTATTTTTGATGCATCATCTAACAAAGGAGTAATACCTCTTGTTACACCAACTGTTCCAAAGGCAGATACGGTTTCAAATAATATATCTATAAAATTAAATCTATCGGCCTCTATTATTGATAATAGCAAAGCTACCAAAACAACTAATATCAGACAAATAATACATATCGCCAACGCCTTTAAAACTATAGAAAGTGATATTTTTCTCTTCATAAAAACAACATCTCTTTCTCCTCTGATTACCGATACAGTAGTAAACAGCAGTACTCCGAAGGTCGTTGTTTTAAGTCCTCCGGCAGTGGAAGCCGGCGAACCTCCTATAAACATTAAAATTATCATCACAAAAGCTGTTGAATCAAAAATTTTTGAAATATCTATTGAATTAAACCCTGCTGTTCTGGTGATAGTGGATTGAAATGCCGATATCAATATTTTGTCTTTCAAATTAAAATTAGCAATCGAGGAACTGTTGTTGTACTCAATAATCAAGAACAATAAAGTTCCCACAATTAAAAGAATACCGCTCATTATCAAAACCATTTTAGAATGAGTACTCAATTTAGAAAATTTTTTGTGCTTGTATATGTCCATGTATACTCCGAAGCCCAAACCACCAAGTATTATTAAAAACATAATGGTTAAATTTATTATATAATTAGTTTTATAAGGCACTATAGAATTCCCCAATATATCAAACCCGGCATTACAAAATGCCGATATAGAATGAAAAATACTAAACCATATGCCTCTAAGCAACCCGAAATCCGAAATAAAAACAGTTGATAAAAACAAAGCTCCGATAATTTCTATTAATATACTTACTTCTAAAACATATTTACTAAACTTGACTAAGCCTGAAAGAGAATCTGTGTTTAATTGTTCTCTTATTAGAATTCTATCCTTCAATCCTATTTTTTTACCTGTTATTACCAGAAGCATTGAAAATAAAACCATAGTTCCCAATCCGCCAATTTGAATCAAAAACAATATTACAATTTTACCAAAAGTACTAAAAAATTCTGCGGTATTTACAACTACCAAACCTGTCACACAAGTAGCCGATGTCGAAGTAAATAGAGCATTAACAAAACCCATAGATTCATTGTTGTTTGATGCAATAGGCAAATTTAACAAAAAAGCGCCTACAAATATCACTACCAAAAAAGACATACAAAGAATCAAAGGAGGTTTTTTTAAAATCTTAAAAAGTTTGAATTCAAACAAATTTTTCACATTAATACTCCATAAATTTATTTAATTTTATTAGGCCTTTGCTACCTCAACTAATTCTTTAAATCCGTTGGGATCATTAATTGCCATTTCTGATAGCATTTTTCTGTTTATGTTTATATTGGCTTTTTTTAATCCGTTTATGAATTTTGAATAACTTAAACCGTTAATTCTTGTAGCGGCGTTAATTCTTGTAATCCAAAGTTTTCTAAAATCTCTTTTCCTTTGTTTTCTGCCTATATAAGCATAATTAAGAGATTTCATTACAGCTTGGTTAGCGGGTCTAAATAATTTTGACTTAGCACCAAAATACCCTTTAGCTTGTTTTAATATTTTTTTATGTTTTTTCTTAGCATTGACAGCTCTTTTTACTCTTGCCATTTATTTACCTCCTACTTAAGGAATCATATTTTTAATTCTTTTAAAATCTCCAGCGCTAACTATACCGGACTTTCTTAATTTTCTTTTTCTTTTAGATGTTTTTTTGCCGGTTAAGTGACCTTTAAAAGCATAGAATCTTTTAATTTTACCGGATCCGGTTCTTTTAAATCTCTTAGCTGATGCTCTGTGAGTTTTCATTTTACCCATAGTTGTCCTCCTATTTATCCGTACTTGGAGATAAAAACATAACCATACTTCTACCTTCCATTTTCGGTTTTTTATCTACTACTCCATGCTCAGAAATCAATTCAATGAATTTATCAAGCACTTCTTTACCTATATCTGTATGTCCCATTTCTCTTCCTCTAAAACGCACAGATACCTTAACTCTATCACCATTATCTAAAAAAGTTTTCGCTCTATTTGCCTTGGTGTTCAAGTCATGTTCTTCAATATTTGGAGTTAACCTCAACTCTTTTATATTGATGATTTTTTGTTTTTTTCTTGCTTCTCTTTCCTTTTTCATCAATTCATATCTGTATTTGCCATAGTCCATAATACGACATACCGGGGGTTTCGAATTAGGCGCAATCATTACAAGGTCTAAATTACTCTGTGCAGTTAGCTCAAGAGCTCTATTTCTTGAAACTACACCCACTTGATTTCCATCATTGTCAATAAGTCTTACTTCTTTGTCTCTTATTTCTTCATTGGTTTGAAGCTCTTTAATCTCTAAGCACCTCCATTAAAATTAAAAAAGCGGACAAAAGTCCGCAAGAATATCAAAAATATCTATTCTAAAATAACCTTATAACTTAAGAATAAGGTGAGAAACGGACTTCTGCTTAATTACGCAAATAGTATATTATAATTTATGAAATATGTCAAGTGAAAATTCAATCTATTTTATTCCATTTAAAACAAATTAAATAAACTCAATTGGTTGGTATCAGGTAAATCTTTTAAGACATTGTTCTTTTTTAAAATTTCTACAACAGATTTAGTTGCTTTTGTTTTATTAACAAAATCTTCTATTGACAAATATTCTGTATGTTTAGAACATTCTTCAATATTACAAGCTATTTGATCTCCTATTCCTACATATGCCCTAAATGGAAAAAGTACTTTGCCGTCTTTAATTGAAAATTTATCACTTTTTGATTTATATAAATCTACATTTTCAAACTCAAACCCGCGCGCAAACATTTCAAGTACTACTTCAAGTATAGTTAATTGACCCTTTTCTTTTGTACTTAATTTTGTTTCAGAATTTTTAAATTCGTCAATTTTAGCCTTTACTGCTTCCTGTCCTTTAATTATAAGTTCTCCATCAAAATCTTGAAGTTTTATTGAAAAATATGTCGCATAAAATGCAAGAGGATAATTTAATTTAAAATAAGCTATTCTAAAAGATAATGTTACATAGGCTACAGCATGCGCTTTCGGAAACATGTATTTTATTTTTTTGCAAGATTCTATATACCATTCCGGTAAATCAAGCTTATTCATTATCTCTATTTGTTCCTCTGTCAAACCCCTGCCTTTTCTAACTCTTTCCATTGTATCAAAGGCCATTTTGTTTTCTGCTCCAGCCCTTATCAGATAAAGCATTATATCTTCTCTCGTACAGATTACATCGGACAGCTTGGCTCTTCCATCTTTTACCAAATCTTGCGCATTATTTGTCCAAACATCCGTGCCGTGAGAAAGACCCGATATCCTGACGAGCTCTGCAAAATTTTGAGGTTTGGTTTCCATTAGCATTTGTTTTACAAAATTAGTTCCAAATTCAGGTATTCCCAATGTTCCCGTTGAGGTGTTGAAAATATCTTTGTTTAAGTTTAATGCATCGCTACTTGAAAACAAAGAAAGCGTCTGTTTGTCATTAAGGCTTAGCTTGCTTGAATCCACCCCTGTAAAATCTTCCAGCATTTTTATTATTGTAGGACCGTCATGACCTAAAATGTCAAGTTTGAGTATTTTCCCATGTATGAAGTTATAATCAAAATGAGTTGTTATAACTCCTGAGCTTTCATCATCTGCGGGATACTGAATCGGAGTAAAATCAAATATATCATTACTCTTTGGGCATATCATTACTCCTCCGGGATGTTGACCTGATGTCCTCTTTACACCTACAATATTTTTTACAAGTCTTTCAATTTCAGCATCTCTTAAAGATGTTTCTCCAAAATAAGATTTTACATAACCGTAGGCGGTCTTTTCTGCAATGGTGCCTATAGTTCCAGCTCTAAAAACATACCCTTTCCCAAATAATTCTTCTGTGTACTTATGTGCTCTTGGTTGATATTCTCCGGCAAAATTTAAATCTATATCAGGCTCTTTGTCTCCTTTAAATCCAAGAAAAACTTCAAATGGTATATCATGTCCATCTTTGAACATTTCAGAACCACAAACAGGGCATTTTTTATCAGGTAAATCCACACCGGATCCATAATCTCCTCCCTCAATAAACTCAGAATGTTTACAATTTTTACATATATAGTGAGGTGGTAATGGATTTACTTCTGTAATAGAGCTCATTGTAGCCACAAAGGAAGAACCTACTGAGCCCCTTGAGCCTACATAATATCCATCTTCATTCGATTTAGCAACTAATTTTTGAGCTATTATATACAATACTGAGTATCCATTTGAAATTATGGATTTTAATTCTTTATCCAATCTATTTTCAACTATTTCCGGCAATTCATCTCCATATATTTCATGTGCCTTTTCGTAGCAAATTCTTCTTAAATCTTCATCTGCACCTTCAATAACAGGGGGAAATTTTCCATCAGGTATAGGTTTTAAATTAGCAATGGAATTTGAGATTATATTTGTATTTTTAACTACAACATCATAGGCTGCTTCTTCTCCCAAATAGTTAAATTCCCTTAAAAACTCATCGGTATTTTTAAAATAAAGAGATTGTGGTTGATTCCAATTTTCTACAGTTTTAACTTTTTGACCGCTTAATGCTATTCTCCTTGATAAATCATCCACTTCATCTAAATAAAAGGCATCGCCTGTTGCAACAACGGGAATGTTCAGTTCTTTTCCCACTTCGTAAATTTTTTTATTAATATTTTTTAACTCATCTTTATCTTTTACTAAGTCATTTACAATAAAACTCAGGTTATTATCAACAGGTTGAATTTCCAAATAATCATAATAGGATGCTATTTTTTTTATTGTGTCGGCGCTTTCATTGTTATATATTGCTCTAAATAAAATAGACGAAGAGTTCCCGCTTCCTATCAATAACCCTTCTCTATATTGATTTAAAAGAGTCCTTGGGACTTTAGCGACTCTATTAAAATAACTTAGATGAGATTTGCTCACCAATTTATACAAATTTTTCATTCCGGCTTGAGTTTTAACCAGAATACTAACAGGAGATTCAAATAAAAGAGAACTATCTATATTCTTCACTAAATCATTTATATTTAAAATATCCTCTATTCCATGCTCTTTTTTGGCTATTTCAAGAAGTTTAATAAATACTTCAGATGTAGCTTGTGCATCATTTACAGCTCTATGTGCACCAACAAGAGATACTCCCAGTTTTTTTGAAAGAGTTGACAAATTAAATCTTTTTGAGTCCTTAACAACAGCTCTTGCAAGTGATAAGGTATCTAAAACAGAATGATCAAATTTAATTCCATGACTTTCAAATTCACGTTTAATAAAAGAAATATCGAATTTTGCATTGTGGGCAACCAGTATGCTGTTATTACAAAATTCAGAAAAATCATAAATTACTTCATCTATTGACGGTTCATTTTCAAGTAGGACATTGCTCAGCCCTGTCAATTCCTCGACTCTTTTTGGAATCACCTTTTTTGGATTGATTAATTTTGAAAATTTATCTATTATTTTCCCATTTTTTAATTTAACCGCCCCAATTTCAGTAATTTTATCAGTTCTTGGGGAAAATCCGGTAGTTTCGATGTCAAATACTACATAGGAATCGAAGGTTTTTTTTCTAATCTTTAAAATTTCCTCTTGATCATCTACAAAATTCCCGTCTAACCCATAAATTATTTTTATGTCATATTTTTCAGATGCTTCCATTGCATCGGAAAATCCCTGTACATCCGCAACATCTGTTATTGCAATAGAATTCATTCCCCAATATTTTGATCTTTTTACAAAACTTTCAAAGGAGCTGACACCATTCATTGTTGACATTTTTGTATGTAATCTGAGTTCAACTCTTTTTTCTTCTGAATTATCTTCTCTTATAAACTTATTTGTAGGTTCAAGATACTTGATCATTATTACATCGTCTTTTATGAAATTATCAAATTGAACATCTCCGGTAATTATATAATGCCCACCTTCTTTTACGTTTGTAATAAATTCTTCGGATTTATCTTTTTTTAAAAACACTTTGGCAATAATAGAAGAAGTGTTATCTGTAATACTTAATGACACAAGTGTTTTTTCATTTTTCAATTCTCTGATATCTATTTTAAATACATTAACTTCTACTGTGACCTTTCCGGAATTTGAATCGATATTTTTTAAATCAGTTTTTTGAAGAAGGGACTTCTTTCCGTATTTAAATTTTTCCTTTGATATATTTTTATTGCTTTCTGGCTTTATTTTTAAATTTATGGTTTTTACTATCTGATCCTCTTCTTCATCCAGATTTTTTATGTAATCATCTACATCACATTCTTCTAATTTGCAATAGTCTTTATCGCATTTAAAAAATACTTCATATTCATCTTCATCTAAAGCCATAGATAATTTTTCCATCAATCCGCTATTTAAAGCATTGTTATATAAAGTATTGTTTGGAAATACTATTGTAAGCTCTTTTTTTTCAAGATTATCATCAATTTCTATTTGGTCAATAAAAGCATTAAAAGAAGGATTGTGTTTAATAATTAAACTTTCCGCCAATTCTTTTATGCCAATATTTTTTTCTAAATTTATAATTTCATAATTAAAAAAAACTCTGAAACTTTTTAGTCTCGAAGAGATTTCATTTTCTAAAATTTTCAATTTTTGTTTTTCAATATTTTCTTTTAGACAAAAATCAAAAAACAAATTCATATTTTCAGCGTCCAAAGATATTTTATCAACTTCAATAGCCTTGTAATAATCCTTTAATTCAATTTTCAATTTATTTAAAACATCATTTAAATTTATCAAATTATCACCTATAGCTGTTCTATTTCTCTATAAAGTTCTGTCAATAATTCTGTTTCTGAAACTCTTTTGATTATTTTCCCTTTTTTAAAAATTATTCCTATTCCCTTTGAAGCTGTTATTCCTATATCCGCTTCTCGTGCTTCTCCCGGTCCGTTTACCGGACACCCCATTAAAGCCACTGTAATATTTTTATCAAGAGCGGATAACTTATCCTCTACTTCTTTGGCGATATTTATCAAGTCAATTGTAGTTCTTGCACAGGTTGGACAGGATATTATTTCAACTCCACTATTTAACAATCCCAGCGACTTCAAAATTGCTCTTCCTACTTTTATTTCCTCAACAGGATTATCAGTTAGAGAAACTCTAATGGTGTCACCAATTCCTTCAGCAAGCAAAGTACCTATTCCCACCGAAGATTTTATAATTGCATTTATTCCCGGTCCCGCTTCAGTTATTCCAAGATGTAATGGATAGTCTGAAAGGCTTGAAAATTTTCTGTAAGAATCAATCGATAGATTGACATTGCTCGCCTTTAGTGAAACTTTGATGTCGCGAAAATTTAAGGATTCTAAAATCTCTAATTCTTCAAAGGCGCTTTGCACTATGGAATCTTCGTTAACTCCATGGTATTTTTCAAGTAGATTTTTGTGAATTGAGCCGGAATTAACTCCTACTCTAATAGGGATGTCCCTTGATTTGCACGCATCTACTACTTCTTTGACCTTTGATTTTGACCCTATATTTCCCGGATTTATTCTGACGCAATCAATTCCGTTTTTTACTGATTCAACTGCCAATTTATAATCATATTGAATATCTGCAATAGTAGGTATGTGTATCTTTTCTTTTATTTTAGAAATCGCCTCAGCGTCATCGAAATCATTTACGGCAAATCTAATCAGGTCACAACCTGCCTTTTCAAGTTCCAATATTTGATTTACTGTGGCATTTATATTCTTTGTAGTTGTATTGGTCATTGATTGAACTGTTATTTTCGAATTATTTCCAATCTTAACATTACCAACGGATATTTCTCTTGTGAGTTTTCTATTCATGAAATCACCCTAAAATATTTAACCTTATTAAATCTCCAAAAACTGTAACATAGAGCATTAGTCCGAACAAAAACACAAAGCCCGCAAGGCTTAAAGCATTTTCAATTTGTTCGTTAATTTTCTTGCCTGTAATGCCTTCAAAAATTAAAAATACAAGCTTTCCTCCATCAAGTGCCGGTATGGGTAATATATTCACAACTGCTAAATTTGCACTTATCAGTCCCAATAAAAACAACAGACTTGTAATGCCGGTTGAAGTTGCCTGTCCTATTGCTGAAATTAATCCCACAGGTCCGGAAAGCATTGATACGTCAATTCCTCCGGCAAATAACCCTTTTAAAACCGAAAAAACTTCAACTACAACATCAAAGGTTTTTGTAAATCCATATTTTATTATCGAGAAAATATTCTTAGAGAATCCTATTCCTATAACTGATTTTCCTTCAAAATCCACTGGGATTACTTTTTTAATTAAGCGTTGTGAATTTCTTTCTATAGTTATGTTTATCTGCTTATTTGCTTCCTTAGCCGAAATAGTTTCCACTATTTCAATCCATGAACTTATAGGTTCCCCGTCAATTTCAATTATTTTATCTCCCGAGCGAATATTAGCCTGTATAGCTGGAGAGTTCTCTTTAACACTTCCTATTATATTTGAATTTGAAGGAACACCAATTATTGTTGCCAATATCATAAAGCTGACTACTGCGAGAATTAAATTCATTATTACTCCTGCAATAACTACTGCTGTTCGCTTTAGTACAGAGGCATTTCCGAAACTTCTGGGATCACTTGACTGCTCATCTTCTCCTTCCATAGCAACAAATCCTCCTATGGGGAGTAGCCTCAAAGAATATTTTGTTTCTCCGGATTTTTTTTGGAAAATTTTCGGACCCATGCCGATAGAAAACTCATTTACTTTTATTCCAACTAATTTTGCAACTCCAAAATGTCCAAGTTCATGCAAAAGTATTACAAGCATAAACACGAATATTGATCCAAGCACTGTATACATTATTTTCTCCTTATATGATATAAAAGTAATACAGGCTGTAGACAATGGGGATAATGCCTATTACAGAATCAAATCTATCCATGATACCACCATGCCCCGGTAAGATTTTACTATAGTCTTTTATACCGGTAACTCTCTTTATTTTTGATGCAAATAAATCTCCTAATTGCCCCAAAATAGATGCAAAAACAATAAAAATCATTACAGCTATGTCTACATTAACTCCAATTGCATACAAATAAATTAGAGTAAGTATTAAACATCCCAATATTCCTCCTATTGCCCCTTCAATTGATTTCTTAGGACTTATATTTTTAATAAGCTTATGCTTTCCAAATTTTGAACCTACTAAATAAGCAAAGGAATCCGTAGAAAATGAAATAATAAACACCAAAACAATAAATGTTCTGCTCAACTCCGTCATTTGATTTAATAAATAAGGCGCATAGATGAATATGAATACGGTGTATGCAACGTCACTTAAACTGTATTTTTCTCCGAAAATCAACTCTATTAAAGACAAAAACAGAACCGTTATTATAGTAAAATAACTGGGAAATACAACAAATTCATCTATTAAAAGAAGGACAATCCCAATAAATATGACAAATAAGTTTATTTTTATTTTTATTTTTTTTAAAGCATTATAAAGTTCATAAGATGCTATCAAAGAAAGCAAAGATATAAAAATCTTAAAAAAATATCCTCCGAGATATATTATAGAGGAAAGCAAAATAATTCCGATAACTCCGGTTATCAATCGTTTATTCAGATCAGACATTAAGTCCACCAAACCTTCTATCTCTATTTTGATAATTAATTATAGCCCTATACAACTCTTCTTCTGTAAAATCCGGCCAAAGAATATTTGAAAAATAAAACTCGGTATAAGCTGATTGATAAAGCATGAAATTGCTAAGTCTCATTTCTCCACTGGGTCTAATCAACAGGTCAAGCTCCGGTTGTCCTTTCGTGTAAAGGTAATCTTTAAAACTTTCTTCATCAAGGTCATCTATACTTAAATTTCCCTTTGCAATTTCTTCATAAATACTCTTTACAGCTCTAATTATTTCACTTCTACCGCCATAATTTAAACCAATATTAAGTATCATTTTATCATTGTATTTGGTAGTTGACAATGCAACTGAAATTTCTTTTTTTACAAAATCGGAAAAAACGGTAATGTCACCTAAAACATTGATTTTTACATTGTTTTCTTGAATTTTAGTAAGTTGTGTTTTAATGTAATACACCAACAAATCCATTATATATGATATTTCTTCTCTCGGTCTCTTCCAATTTTCAGTGGAAAAAGCATATAAAGAAAGTGATTTTATCCCCAATTTATAGGATGCTTCTACTATGTCTATTACCCTTTTTGTTCCTTCTTTATGTCCAAAAGTTCTGGGAAGACCTCTCTTTTGTGCCCATCTCCCATTTCCATCCATTATTATTCCGATATGTTTTGGAATATTGTCCTTGTCTATATTATCTATTAAACTCATAACTCTCCTATTGATATTAAAAAGAGGCCTTAGGCCTCAATTTAAATTTCCATTAATTCTTCTTCTTTATTTTTAGTTACTTGGTCAACCATGTCTATGTGCTTATCAGTTATTTTTTGGATGTCATCCTCTGCATTTTTTCTGTCGTCTTCAGATATTTCCTTTGCTTTTTCAAGCTTTTTAATTTCATCAATAGCTTCTCTTCTGATGTTTCTAAGAGCAATTTTGGCATTTTCTCCATTTTTCCTTACAACTTTCGTAAGTTCGGCACGTCTTTCTTCTGTAAGCTGTGGTATCACAAGTCTAATTATTTTTCCGTCATTAGATGGATTAATTCCTAAATCCGATTTTTGAATTGCTTTTTCAATTTCAGATATAAGACTTGTATCCCATGGTTTGATTTCTATTAGTCTCGGTTCCGGAGCGCTAACTGATGCAGTTTGGTTTATTGGAGTTTGTTGTCCGTAATAATCCACCTTTATTCTATCCAATAACGATGGATTAGCTCTTCCCGCTCTAATACTTTGAAGATCTTCTTTGTAAACTGAAATAGTTTTACTCATTCTGTTTTCAGTATCTTTTTTAATATCAGATATCATAAATATCCTCCTTACTTTACCTTTGTACCTATATCTTTACCACGCACAACATCAAGCATTGCACCCGGTTCATCTATTCCAAATACTACAATGGGTATTTGGTTGTCCATGCAAAGGGATATGGCGGTCGCATCCATAATCTTTAATCCTTGATTGATAATTTCAAGATAAGAAAGTTCATTGTATTTTTTTGCATTAGTGTTAAATTTAGGATCGGAATCATATATTCCGTCCACACCTTTTTTTGCAACTAAAATCACATCTGCAGAAATTTCTGCAGCTCTTAATGCGGCGGTGGTATCTGTGGAAAAATAGGGGTTTCCTATTCCGGCTGAAAATATCACTACTCTATGTTTCTCAAGATGTCTTATAGCTCTTCTGCGAATATAGGGTTCAGCTACTTCTTTCATTTCAATAGCTGTTTGCACTCGGGTTACTACATCGATATTCTCTAAAGAATCTTGAAGAGCAAGAGCATTCATAACTGTGCCGAGCATCCCCATGTAATCAGATGTAGCTCTATCCATATTCACTGAATCTCTTCCTCTCCAGAAGTTTCCTCCTCCGACCACAATGCTTGTTTCTACTCCCATTTCGTTAATTTTTTTTATGTCCTGTGCAATTGACTTCACTCGGTCCATATCTATCCCAGACTCTTTATTGCCGGCCATAGCTTCGCCACTTAGTTTTAATACAATCCTATCGTATTTTGGATTCATATTATCACCTTTTATTTTTGTTCCATTTGTTTAGCTACTTCTTCTGCGAAATTTTCCTCTCTCTTTTCTAAACCTTCTCCTACTTCGTATCTTGTAAATCTTCTGATTTTAATATTTTCTCCGATTTTGGAAGCTATATTGTTTAGTACATCTTGAACCTTTAAATCCGAGTCCTTAATAAATTTTTGATCCAATAGAACTATTTCTTCATAAAACTTTTCCATTCTGCCTTCAATCATTTTTTCAACGATTTTTTCCGGTTTTCCTTCGTTTAAAGCTTGTTCTCTTAATATTTCTCTTTCGTGTTCTTTTTCTTCTTCGGGAACTTCTTCACGAGTTACGTATTTTGGTGAAAGTGCAGCTATTTGCATTGCAACGTCTTTAACGAATACTTTAAATTCTTCATTTTTTGCAACGAAATCCGTTTCAGTGTTAACTTCAACCAATACTCCAATTCTCCCGCCATGGATATATGCCTCAACTACTCCTTCAGAGGCTATTCTTGAGGATTTTTTAGCAATTGATGCAAGCCCTTTTTCCCTTAAAATATCTACTGCCTTATCTATATCTCCGTTGCTTTCTACTAAGGCTTTTTTACAGTCCATCATTCCGGCAGATGTTTTTTCTCTAAGTTCTTTAATCGTTGCAGCTGTTATTTCCATTTTATTTTCCTCCTTAAAAAAAGAGAGTTTTAAAGGTATAGCTTTAGAACTCTCATAAAATCTTACTCTTCTTCTTTATCTATAGCCGGTGTGTCTTCTTGAAGATTTTCTTTATCTTCCTCAACATCTTCTAAAGATTCTTCAGACATTTCTTCTGTTGTTTCAGCATTTTCATGTTTTTCGTCTTCTTCATAATCTTCAGTCTGAGTACCTTGCTTTCCTTCCAATACTGCATTTGCAATTGTTTCTGTTATTAATTTCACAGCTCTTATCGCATCGTCGTTTCCGGGTATTGGATAATCAATTTCATCAGGATCACAATTTGTATCGATAATTCCGATTACAGGTATTCCTAAAATTTGCGCTTCTTTAACGGCAATTTTTTCTTTTTTAGGATCCACAACGAAAATCACATCCGGCATTCCCTTCATGTTCTTAATACCGCCAAGGAATTTTTCGAGTTTTTCCTCTTCGTGTTTAATTTTGATGACTTCCTTTTTGGGCAATCTATCAAGGATGCCTTCTTCTTCCATTTGGCCGATTTCATGCAATCTGTCAATTCTTCCCTTGATAGTATTGAAATTAGTTAAAAGACCGCCCAACCATCTTTGATTGATAAAAGGCATTTCACATCTTTTAGCTTCCTTTTCAATAGCATCTTGCGCTTGTTTTTTTGTGCCTACAAAAAGAATTACACCATTTTCCGCAACAACTTCTCTTACGAATTCGTAAGCTTCGTTAATTTTTTTGACAGTTTTTTGAAGATCGATTATATATATACCATTTCTTTGAGTAAATATATATTTAGCCATTTTGGGGTTCCATCTTCGGGTTTGATGCCCAAAATGAACTCCCGCCTCCAATAGAGCCTTCATTGATATAACTGACAAAACATTCACCTCCGTTTTTTTCCTCCACCCTCTTCATTTGCAACGGGGACAATATGCAACTCCCGTAACATCAAAGGATGTGTGTAGTGTTATAATTATTACCGAAAATCAGTATAACATATTGCATTATTTCAAGCAAGATGTTTTTATATAAAAAACCTGTCCATGGACAGGTTTAATAATCTAAGTCTTTAGAATTGTAGATCAAGTATGTCAACAATATGAAAATAATAAAACTTAAGAAATTAATTCCTATTTTTACTATATCGATATTGCCCGCCAAAAACTCTATCGGATTAAATACTTCCAGGGGCAATGTATTTACAATTTTTAAAATTGTCCCTCCATATATTTTCCCAAATATAATAAATATAACTACGAATATCACAAACAAAACACTTGTTCCATCGGTAAAGTTTGTAGATTTTGAAAGGGAGCTGAAAAACATCCCCACAGATATAAATACAAGACCTGATAGCAACAATCCCAAAAATATTTTTCCTAAATCCACAATTAGCACGTTGTTTGTCAAACCTTCAGCAAGTGGCGGAAGGATTGTGATAAAGAATGTTGCAACAGCTAAAAGCAATAAAAATACCACATAAGTTATAATATTTGCAAGAAATTTTTGAGTGATGATTTCTGACCTGTCAATAGGATTGGAATACATATATTGAATGGAACCGTCATCTAAATCCCTTGAAAGAGAATTTGCTCCTAATTGCATTGCAAATATACATGTAAGAACAACTATATATTGATAGATAAAGGCTATATATTCACTAATGTTTTCATAATTTACTTTTTTGTCAAAGCCTAAAACTTTTTGTAAACTGGGGCTTAATTGTCCTACAAAGCTATCAAATAGCGATTTCATGTTTTCATCAAGCATCATTGGATACAGCGCCATAAGGAGGCCTGTTAATATTACAAGCACAAGAAACCAAGCTATCATTTTACCGAAATTATGATTGAATTCTCTAGTAAATACCATGATCAATTTTCCCCCTTATCTTTTTGTACATTGTCTATATAAGAACCTTCAGTCAAATCTTCATCCATGTCATCTTCAACTGTGAAATCTGAATCTACATGTTTAGTTACAGAGCTTGGATTCTCTGTTTCATCAGAATAAACTACTTGAGGATTATCAATGTTTTCACCGTGGAAGACTATGGTATTGTCTTTTACATTTTCCTCTAAATCTTCATGTGAATTTACATTTTCAGTTTTTTCCTCTTCTTGTTCAAATTTTTCCGCACTTTCCGGATATGCAATATAATCTGTCCCATAAGATTCTTGATAATCGATGTTATTATTAAAATATGCAGTGATCTTATCAGAAAGCGATGAATCTTCAATTGAATAATTTCTCAATTCAGCATTTGCTATTACCCTTGATAAAATAACCATATCTTTATCATAATAAAATATCTTTTCAAAGGGATCATTTTTTATTAATCTTGCCCCAATATCGATAAAGGCACTTAAATTCTGGAACGGTCCGTAAATTTTTATAATTTTATCATTTGAAACCTTATCCTTTAAATATTCTACTTCCTTTATCTCTCCTTCATACAAATATGCTGCTCTGTCGCAATATCTTTGAGCTTCAACAAGAGAATCTGTCAGGAATAAAGCCGACAATCCTTCGTTTTTTCTTTCATTCTTCAAATATGTAAAGAGCTTTTCTATTTGTTCTAAATCAAGTTCCTTTGTAACTTCATCAAATACAACAAGTCTTGGCCTGATGATAAGTGCATTTATTATTGACATTATTCTCTTTTCATTGTCAGTCATATCAACAAATTTAACTCGCGGGTTAAAATTGAAATAGCTTGCTAAATTAGAAATTTCCTCCGTGTTTTTTAAATTATGAAAAGAAAGAGTATTTCTAAAAATAGTACCTGCCTTTAAATTATCTTGATACAATAAATTTTGAGGTACATAAGATACAGATTCTTTAATAGTTTTTGATTCTTTTGAACAATCCATATCATATATATAGGCCTTTCCTCTTGTGGGTTTATGATAATTAAAAAGAATTTTTGCAAGTGTAGTCTTTCCGGATTTTTCCAATCCCAATAAGGCAAAAATTTCTCCTTCCATTACTTCAAGATTTAAATTAGAGAAAACTTTATTTCTGCCAATTCTTTTAGTCAAATTATTTATGACTATTGCGCTCATTAATTCCACCTCTTTAATAAAAATTATATAAAAACTATTAAAATATCATACTTAATATGATTTATAGTTTATCATATTTTTTTTAATTTTACTATATGATAGAATTTTCTAAATACAATATATTATAATTTTTATAACAACTTAAATTTATTTAGAAAGGAAGAAATATGGAATATAAAATAGAGAAAGATTCTATGGGTTTTGTTGAAGTTCCCGAAAATGTATATTGGGGAGCTCAAACTCAAAGATCATTAAATAACTTTAAAATTGGCAAAGACTTAATGCCTATTGAAATAATAAAAGCCATCGCATTGTTAAAAGGTGCTTGTGCCATTGTTAATTTTAATAATGGAGATTTAAATAAAGAAAAAAAGGATGCTATTGTTCAATGTGCAATTGAAATAATCGATGGAAAACTCAACTCCAACTTTCCATTAAAAGTATTTCAAACCGGTTCCGGAACTCAAACTAATATGAATGTAAATGAAGTAATATCCAACAGAGCTAATGAAATTCTTTCAAAAAATTCCATTCATCCAAATGATGATGTAAATATGTCGCAAAGCTCAAATGATATATTTCCAAGTGCAATGCACATTGCTTCCGTAGTAAAAATATCTACTAAACTAATTCCTGCCATGGAGGATATAATCAAAACCTTTGAAACCTTGGAAGAAAAATACAATGATGTGATTAAAATAGGAAGAACACATTTACAAGATGCCACCCCGATTAAATTTTCTCAAGAATTAAGCGGCTATAGAGAAATGATAAATGTCAATTTAAATATGATTAAAGAATCCTTGCAGGGTCTACTATCCCTTGCAATAGGTGGAACAGCTGTGGGTACGGGAATCAACGCAAAACCCGGATTTGGAGATAAGGTGTGTGACGTTCTAAAAACAAAAACAGGATTTGATTTCTATTCTTCAAAAAATAAGTTTCATTCTCTGACTTCAAAGGATCAAATAGGATATGCTCATGGAGCCTTAAAGGCTTTAGCTTGCAACTTATTTAAACTCGGAACAGATATTAAATTACTATCCAGCGGCCCAAGGTGTGGATTTGGAGAAATTAAGATTCCACAAAATGAACCTGGATCATCAATAATGCCTGGGAAAACAAACCCTACACAAACAGAAGCTTTAACGATGGCATGTGTTCAAGTTATGGGAAATGACACAACTATTTCCATAGCCGCCGCAAGCGGAAATTTCGAGCTGAATGCATTTATGCCTTTAATAATAAATAGTTTCTTAAACTCTGTAGATTTACTTGCCGATTCAATAAAATCCTTTAATAATAATTGTCTTATGGGTATAGAACCAAAAAAAGATGTGATTGATGAGCATTTAAAAAACTCTCTAATGCTTGTAACCGCTTTAAATCCCGTCATAGGTTATGAAAACTCGGCAAAAATTTCAAACTTAGCCTATAAAGAAAATATATCTCTAAAGGAAGCCGCATTAAAACTAAAACTTGTGGATGAAGAAGACTTTGATAAAATAGTTGATGTCACAAAAATGGTTTAAGTGTAACTATTCTATATATGATATAATGTTTTATTGTTAATGAAAGAGGAGATGCAAATGAAACTTGGAATAATCGGACTCCCAAATGTAGGCAAATCTACGCTATTTAATGCGCTTACAAAAGCCGGAGCAGAAGCAGCTAACTATCCCTTTGCTACAATAGACCCAAACATAGGAATGGTAAAGGTTCCTGATGAAAGGCTTGATAAACTCAGCTTGTTGAGCAATAGCGGAAAAATAGTAAATGCGACTATTGAGTTTTACGATATAGCCGGACTTGTAAAGGGAGCAAGTAAAGGTGAAGGACTGGGAAATCAATTTTTGTCAAATATAAGAGAAGTTGATGCAATTGTTCATGTTGTCAGGTGTTTTGACGATGAAAATATCATTCATGTGGACGGCAGTGTTGACCCAATAAGGGATATCGAAAATATAAATTTAGAACTTATTTTTTCAGATATGGAACAAATTGAAAAAAGAATTTCTAAGGTAGAAAAACAAGTTAAGGCGGACAAAAAGCTAAAGCCTGAACTTGAGTTGTTGCAAAAAATACTTAAAACACTTGAAAGCAACGAACCTGCCAGAAATACCCAGTTAAATGACGAAGAAGAAAAGCTCATAAAGAATTACGCTCTTTTAAGTCAAAAACCGGTAATATATGTTGCCAATATTTCTGAAGATGAAATCTCAGATTATAGTGATAATGATTACGTGAATAAAGTAAGCGACTTCTCAAAATCTCATGGCGATGAAATGATCGTTATAAGCGCTGAAATCGAATCTCAAATACAATCTCTTCCGGACGATGAAATGACCTTATTTCTTGAAGAACTCGGTCTTGAAAACTCCGGACTGGATAAACTTATACAGTCCAGTTATAGAATTCTTGGACTTATAAGTTTTCTCACAACAGGAGAAATGGAATCAAGAGCTTGGACAATCACTGAGGGAACAAAGGCCCCACAAGCCGCAGGTAAAATCCACTCTGATATTGAAAGAGGATTTATAAAAGCTGATATCATCTCCTATGAAGATTTAATTAAATGTGGTTCTCTGGCAAATGCAAGAGAAAAAGGAATGATAAGATCCGAAGGAAAAGAATACGTCATGAAAGATGGCGATGTTGTAAATTTTAAGTTTAATGTATAAAAAGTTACTATGAGTCATAGTAACTTTTTGTTCTAAATGTATAATGGAGCACGCGGAGGGATTCGAACCCTCAATCTCTGGCTTCGGAAGCCATTGCTTTTTCCTTTAGGCTACGCGTGCAAATCTAAAGCATATCGTATAATTCTTTAGATTTATTGTATTGAGCATCTATAGTATCCGGAGAAAAACTTACCGAGTTTAAGCTTGATAAATTCACCTTAAACACAGGTTGTCCTAAAATGTTGTAAAAATGCAGTTCCCTGTTGTCATCGGAAATCTTTTCGATTATAAAGCATCTGTTTTTATTTTTAAAAAATCTCAAATAATATCCATATTCACTTATATAATCTTTTTCCAGTATTTCAAAATCATCTAAAACATTTATATTTTGCGATAATGTGTCAAGGAGAAATATATAATCATCCTTAAGCATATTTTGAGAATTTTTATCTGAAATTTCGCTGAAATTAACCGAATAAATATTCTTTTCTTCTTTTAATTTACTAATGGATAAATCACTTACCGAACCGATAACCAAAAAATCATTTATGAAATCAGATTTTAAATTTAAAATATCTTGAGCTTTCCCCTTTTTTTCCTTATTTAAATAATTTTCGCTGTAATTTTCATTTATGTACTTATTTAAAAAATATTTTAAATAGGAGTTATTATTGGTTTCATAAAATTTCAAAATTCCCATGTCCTTATATAAACTGGAATTATACTTGTCTATTTTGTTGGAAATATCCGATAAATAACTGTCGTTAAATCCTATGGATGAAATCAAAATATTAACACTTTGATCTTCTGCGCTTAATTTTTCATCATTGTAGTATAAAGATCTCAAGGGTTCATAATAAATTTCTTTTTCAGATGTGATTTTCGGAATTATATCCTTCAAATTGAAATCTATATCAGAAATTTGATATTTTTGCAAAGTTTCTATCATTTTGCTTATATCAATATTGACTTTGGAACCGCTCACTTGTTGTTCTAAATCATCAAGCTGCGAAATTTTCGAGTTATCAGCGTATATTTTTTCAGAAAGTTTTATTATCTGCACTTCTTTATCCGATATGTCTTTTTTTAATAAATTATTTTTTATCCTTAATTCTTTTATTTGCCTATTTGAGCTATTAAACTGTTTTAGTGAATACCAAGCCAGTATTATAGATAAAACTATACAAAAAACAGAAATTCCAATCAATACTTTATTACTTAACTTGCTCATATTTATCACTTATCTTTCTTAATACATCAATAGAGCCTTCATTTTCATAATAGGTTTTAAACAACTCATCACAATTATTTGAAAATTTTTTAAGTTTATCACTGGAGAGTTTCCCTGTTTTTAAACCTATATCTTCATAAAGTTTGTAAATTTTTTGAAGCGAATCAATTTGTGTTTTTAAATTGTTGAAATTAATGTCTATTTCCTGACCTGTACTTATATTGTTAAGTTCCACACTGTAGGGTATGCTTAAAAAATATAAGAAGTTATTGTTTAGGCTCCATTCATTTAATGAACTTAAATACTTAATTGTTCCATCTGATTTTGCATAATCTATAAAATTTACAATATCCAACTCTTCATAGAGATCTAAATTCAAACTGTTGTATTTATCTTCATCGCTAAGTTCAAAATAATTAGACAGTATATTTTCTAAGTCTTCTTTATTGTAATACTCACCTTTGTAGTAATCAGAATGAGATTTTATTAATTCCAATACTTTATTTTCTATATCCTCATTTTGTCTGTTAAGAACAGTAATTTGTTCCCCGATATAATTCTTCATGCTTGAATTTATATCAAATCCGTAAGTATTCAAAATATGATTTTGCTTTTCCAATATTATATTTTGAGTATCTTCATAGTTTCGTAGAAGTTTTTTTCTTCAATTGTTAAATCATTTATTTTTTTTGTAAGCTCCTCCTTTAAAACACTTTGCTCTTTAAAGGAGTTTAAATGTAGATAGCTATAGCCGTAAAAAATCATAGACATCACTAAAACTACGACACTTAAAATACAAATTACATACAATGTCTTCGAATTTTTTTGCATATCAATACCTTTTCAAATCAATTATACTTTTATAAATTCCTGTATATTTGTCGTCTATTTTTTTTATAATTAAGTATGAAGTAGCCATGGCGATTAACCCTATGAAAAATGACAATATTTGTCTGTGATCTCCTTTTATTATCAGGCTGCTAAAAAATACTCCCGCTATAAAAAACACTAAAGGAACAGCATATACCAATAAAATATACTTTAAATAATTTTTGTCATTAACTTCAATTACAACTCTATCTCCAACCTCTGCATTGATGGTATTGGGAAATGTTTGTGTCATCGTCTTCGATTCTGCACATTTAGCAGAACAGGTTTCACAGCTTTCTCCACATGCAGAAGGTCTTACGGTTGTTATTTCTATGTTATCTTCAACAACTTTTACAACTATTCCTTCTCTTTGCATAAAATTCACCTTAACTATTCTATAACCTTAATATGAACTTCTTTTAATCCTTCTTCGCTCAGTTCCGTCGGAGCATCAGTTAATAAATCAGTTGCGGACTGAGTTTTTGGAAAGGCTATTACGTCTCTTATATTGCTTGAGCCTGTAAACAGCATCATCAATCTGTCAAGCCCATAAGCAATCCCTCCGTGAGGTGGAGCTCCATATTTAAAAGCTTCCAATAAAAACCCGAATTTTTCTTTAATTTCTTCATCTTTAAATCCCAAAGCTTCAAACATCTTGTTTTGTACTTCAGAATTATTTATTCTTATAGACCCTCCGCCCATTTCATCGCCATTTATTACTAAATCATAGGCTTTAGCTCTCATGTCTTCCAAATTTCCATCAAATAAATCCAAGTCTTCATCCATTGGAGATGTAAAGGGATGATGTTTAGCTACAAATCTTTTTTCTTCTTCGCTGTATTCAAATAAGGGAAATTCAGTAATCCAAGTTATTTCATAATCATCATTGTTTATTAGATCTAAATCCCTTGCAAGTTTATTTCTGAGATTTCCTAAGCTGTCAAATACAATGCTGTCTTTATCTGCCACAAAAAATAATAAATCTCCATCTTCAGCTGCTGTCCTCTTTTTTATCTTATCAATGGATTCAGGGTTTAAAAATTTTGATATTGGTGATGAAATCTCACCACTGTTAAACTTCATCCAAGCAAGACCTTTAGCTCCAAAATCCTTTATAAAATCTTCGAGTTTACCGATTTCTTTTCTTGATATCTTATCAGCTGCTCCCTTGACATTAATTGCTCTGACGCTTTTTCCTTTTGTAGTAGCTGATTCAAATACTTTAAATCCACAGCCTTCTACGCATTCAGAAATATCAACAAGCTCAAGACCGAATCTAAGATCCGGCTTATCTACTCCGAATCTATTCATAGCTTCACTGTACTTCATTCTGTTAAAAGGTATTTGTAAATCTACATTTAACATTTCCTTGAAAGCTTTTTTTATAAATCTTTCATTAACTGCAAGCACATCTTCAATATCCACAAAGGACATTTCAAGGTCTATTTGAGTAAACTCCGGTTGTCTGTTAGCTCTTAAATCCTCATCTCTGAAGCATTTCGTTATTTGAATGTATCGATCTATTCCGGATACCATCAACAATTGCTTCATCAGTTGCGGAGATTGAGGAAGTGCATAGAACTTACCCGCATTTATTCTACTTGGAACTAAGTAGTCTCTTGCTCCTTCAGGTGTAGGTTTTGAAAGCATTGGGGTTTCTACTTCTATAAATCCCTCTTCATTGAAAAAATCTCTTATAATTTTATAGAATTTAGATCTCATTTTCAGATTATTTTGCATTGAAGGTTTTCTTAAATCTAAAAATCTATATTTAAGTCTCATGGTTTCCGATACATTGTCGTCGTCTTTAATATATATAGGCGGGACTTCCGATTTATTCAATATTCTAAGTTCTTTTGCCAATATTTCTATATGACCTGTTTTAATATTTTCATTTATTGAAGATCTCATTCTAACCGTTCCCACAACGGCAATTACAAATTCTGATCTAAGTGTGCTCGCCTTTGTAAATAAATCTGCATCTACAGTATCGTCAAATACTACTTGCACAATTCCTTCTCTGTCTCTAAGATCCAAAAAAATGATAGACCCTAAATTTCTTTCCTTGGCTACCCAACCCATAACAGTAACTTCTTCATCAATGTTTTTTTCTTTCAAATCCCCGCAATAATGAGATCTTTTTAACCCTTTTATATTGTCTAACATAAATCCTCCTAAAAAAACTCGTCCAAAATGGGACGAGTTATTCTCGCGGCACCACCCTTTTGGGTAATCCTCTTATATTATATTTCCATAAACTTTTAAATAGCTAAATTTATTATAATCACGAGCCTTTAAACTGTCAACTTAACAGGTTCTTTCCGATATTTTGGCATATAATTTTCCGTCATCTTGGAGCATGTCTTTATTTTTCATATGATCATATGCGAATTTTGCACCTTTATCCATACCTTGACAACCTGCTAAAAGAACCACATCATCTCTTTGTGCTCCATCGATTATAGCATTTATCGCCTCTTTTAAGGTTTCAAAAATCTTGCATTCTATGTTGTTTTTTTCCATTACCTCTTTAAATGCAATCAACTCTTCATCCTTAACTACATCCTTTTCATCGACCGCATCTCTGCTAAGTGTTGCATAAAAGTGCTTTGGGTTTAGCTTCTTCAGCCACTTAGAGGTAGCTTCGGCGCATTCTCTGTTTAAGTTGACACCTCTACTTCCCCTAATTGCGTAGAGCATATTTAAATTTTTATAGTTCATTTTAGAAAGAGTCTGAAGTGTTACATCTATATTCCTGACGTTTGCATAATGATCATCAATTATTTTGAATTGAGCATCATAAATCATTTCAAATCTCCTTTCAACTCCTTCAAAGGTTCTCAAGGATTTTGCTATGATAGATGCTTCAACTCCATTTGCAAGAGCAATTATGATAGCTGCCACAGAGTTCATAACTGATGAATATCCTGCTACATTTAACTCTATATTGAAGCTTTGTTTTTTTATTTTTTTACCGGACAATTCAATATCCTTTAAAATATTGAACTTATACTTACCAAATCCAGTTGATAAATCCAATTCACTAATTGAAAAGTCGTAATTGTCATTTTCAAGGGAGTATGTAAGAACTCTCGCTTGAGTTTGATTTTCAAGTTTCGCTATATGATCAAAATCCATATTTAAAACAGCGATTGAATCTTTTTTAGCATATCTTATAAGTCTGGATTTATATTCATAGTATTTTTCAAAACTGCCATGTTGCTCAATGTGTTCTCTGCTAAAATTATTAAAACTAATTACATCTAAATCAATATTTCTCACTCTGTATAGCTCCTGAGCAGAAGAAGAAACTTCCATTGTAACTCTATCTAACCCTTCATCAAACATGTTTTTAAATGTCTCTTGAAGTTCAATTGACTCCGGAGTAGTGAGTATTGACGGTATGACAACATCGGCGTATTTTGTAAATACCGTCCCTATAATGCCTGTTTTATATCCTGCGTCTCTGTATATTTTATCCACCATAAAACTTGTGGTTGTCTTGCCATTTGTTGCTGTAATTCCCGTTACATTTAGCTTCTTTGAAGAATTTCCATAGAAATTTTTGGAAATATCTGCCAATGCAATCCTTGAGTTTGGTACTTTTATTTGCGTAATATCTACATCGCTGAACTCTTCTACAACTGCAATTACAGCACCTCTTTTTTTAGCATCAGCTATATATTTGTGTCCGTCGGTGACATAGCCTTTAATCGCAACAAACAAAGAATTTTCAGATGCGTCCTTACTATTATGACAAATTGATTCAATATTAAAACTATTGTCTACTGTCCCCTTAAAATCAATTCTCTCAACCTCTTTTAATAAATCACAAAGTAACATTTTTCAACCCCTATTTGCATAATACTTCAATTTTTTATTGAAAATTTCATCGTTCCTGTTTAAATAATCCTTTAAATTTTTAAAATTTAAAACCTGATTGATTTTCCCGTCTTTGCTCACAAATTTAGACGAAGAACCCATGCCGAAAGCAATTATGTCTTGTACCTCTTCTATGATTAATATATTGTAAATACATTCTTTTCCCAACTGTGAATACCCTATATTTTCTCCATTTCCGATTATCTTTTTTTGCCTATATAAATAGTAAGGCATATAAAGTTTGTTCCTCAAATAATTTTTAGAAAAATCAATCACAGTATCTATTGAATTTTCAAAATGATAATTTCTTTCAAAAAGTTTTGAGCCTTTCTTTAAAGATAAATTATGTATGGTTATATTTTCAGGTTTCAGTTTTGAAGCATACTCGATACTTCTAATCATGTTATCAGCTGTTTCCGTTGGCAAGCCCAGTATGAGATCCATATTTATCAAATCAAACCCCAATTTTCTCGCCATTGCATATTTGTTTTCAAAGTCCCTTAAATTTATAGGTCTGTTGATGATTTTTGAGATACTTTCATTTGAACTTTGAGGATTTAAGCTTATTCTGCTTACTCCAAAATCCTTAAGTAAATTCAACTTCTCTTCATTTAGCGTATCAATTCTTCCGCATTCAACCGTAAACTCAAGGGATTCTTTAAAATTATCCTTTACCACCTTTAACAGTTTATAAATTTGATTTGTTGATAAAGATGTGGGGGTCCCTCCTCCAATATAAATCGATGTTGGAGCTTTTTTCAGATAATCTGCCTCTCTTAAAATTTCATCCATTAGTTTCTTTATATAGATTTCCGATTTTTCTTCTGAATATAGCATACTATTAAAAGAACAATAGTTACATATACTTTTACAGAAAGGAACATTTATATATAAACTGTAAGAATCTTCCAAGTTTATTTTATCTAATATACATAATTCTTTTTCTACAATACTGTTTAAGAGTTCTGCTTTTTTCTCACTGACCAAGAACTTTGTCTTTAGTATCTCCTTTGAGATCTCAGCTTCATTTTTGCGCAAAAGTTTTCTAAAAAGCTTTGTAGGTCTTATTCCCGTTAAGATTCCCCAATCATCATTTTCTATATAATCGATAAGGTTGTTATGAATTGCTTTTTTTATTGAATTGACTAAAGTATCTTCACTTCTTTTGAAACTGAATTTCCTATTAATTATATCAGATTTAAAAGAAATAATGTTCTCGGTCAGTTCTATTTTTACATAAAGAGAGCTTTCCCCAAAAATCGTAGGAAAACTCATCGTAAGATATTCAAGTATTTTATGAACTACAACATCATTATCACAATCTACTTTTATCATTTTATTTGAAAATATTATTTATAAAGGGGTTACTTTGTTTTTCAATTTTGATAGTTGTCTCAGGTCCATGTCCTGGCAAAACCAAAGTGTTCTCAGGAAGAGTCATCAAATAGTTTAAAGATTCCATTATTTGTCCGTAATCCCCGCCCTCAAAATCTGTTCTGCCTATGGAACCTTTAAACAAAGTATCACCACTAAATAACACATCATCCAATAATAAGCACATTCCGCCCGGAGTGTGTCCTGGAGTAATCATTACTTTAAATTCTTTTTCTCCTAAAAGGATACTATCTCCATTTTTTACCAATACATCTCCACTTATTTCATTTCCCGCTTGTGAAGATCTCCTGATTAACATCGGATTATCCATTTCACTTATATAAGATTTTACACCGAAATAATCACAGAGTTCTTTAACTGCTCCGAAGTGATCAGGATGAGCATGGGTAATTATGATTTTATCAACAATAAGTTCTTTGTCTTTTATTGTTTTGATAATGTCTTCAGACTGATATCCGGGGTCTATTACAACGGCTCTATTTATTTCATCAAATACAATATAGCAATTAGTCTGATAAGCCCCCAACACAAGTCTTATAATATTGAAATTCATTTAAAACTCCTTTCTGCTATCTAATAAAATAGTCACAGGTCCGTCATTTACCAGTCCTACTCTCATATCCGCTCCATATTTTCCAACCTTGATTTTTATGTTCTCTTCCTTCGCCTTTGAAATATACTCCTCATACAATTTAATTCCTTCATTAAAGCTTGCAGCTCTTACATAGCTTGGTCTGTTCCCTTTCCTTGCATCGCCATAAAGAGTAAATTGTGAAACCAACAACAGTTCTAAATCATAGTCAAGCAAACTTTTATTCATAACCCCATCTTCATCATCAAAAATTCTAAGTTTTTTAATTTTATTGTAAATATAATCTAAATCCTTTTGTTCGTCTTCTTTTTCTATTCCAAGAAGCACTAACAAACCTTTTTCTATCTTTGAAATTTCAACATCATCTATAACTACGTAAGCTTTTTTTACTCTTTGTACTACAGCTCTCAAATTATCTCCTATCCTTTAACTCTATATGCGTCTATTACATTGGTTATCTTCTTTATTTTTTCAAGTATTTTATTTAAATCCTCTTTGTTCTTTATGTCGACAACTATATCTAAATATAAATCTTTATCCTTATTGACTCTTGCGTTAAGAGAATGCATATATAAATTCATGTCATTTATTTTGCTGGCTACATCAGAAATTACATTTTTCTTGTCAAAAGCTTTTACTTCAATCTCAGTGCTATAGCTTGCTCCTTCTTCCGTATCCCAATAAACATCAACTATTTTATCGGAGTTTATTAAATTTTTGATATTTGTACAATCTGATCTGTGAACGGAAACTCCTCTACCTATGGTTATATATCCTACTACATCATCTCCCGGTACAGGATTGCAGCATTTTGCAAATCTTACCTTTACATTGTCAATATCTTTTAAAATAATACCGTCTTGTGAAACTTTTCTGGGTTTATGCTGTATTGAGTTGACAACAGGAACATCTGTCTTATGTACCTTTTTGTATATATCTATTAATTTGGAAAATACTTGATTTATGGTTATACTTCCAAAACCTATTCCCGCATATAAATCTTCAACTGTAGAAACGCTAAGTTTTCCTATGACATCCTCAAGCCATTCATCTTTTAAAATGTCGTTTACTTTGTACCCTAATTTTTTCGCTTCACGCTCTAAACTATCTCTGCCTTTTTCAATATTTTTATCTCTGTCTTTTACTTTGAAGTATTGCTGTATTTTCTTTTTAGCCTGATTGCTCTTTACGATTTTTAACCAGTCTTTTGAGGGTCCTGAATTTGAATTAGTAATAATCTCAATTATATCTCCACTGTTAAGCACATAATCAAGAGGTACTATTCTGCCGTTTATTTTAGCTCCTGTACAAGTATTTCCTATTGCGGAGTGAATTCTATAAGCAAAATCTATGGGAGTGGAGCCTTCAGGTAGATTTATTACATCTCCATTGGGAGTAAAGACAAATACCTCATCGGCAAAAAAGTCGATTTTAAGAGTTTCAATAAAGTCGTTGGGGTCGTTTAAATCCTTTTGCCATTCCAAAAGTTGTCTTAGCCAGGTTAAATTTTCATCAAAGGATGTAGTTTTAGTCGCACCGGATTTGTATTTCCAGTGAGCAGCAATACCATATTCAGCTGTTTGATGCATCTTATACGTTCTAATTTGAACTTCAAAGGTTTCGCCGTTGTCATCAATTACCGTTGTGTGTAATGACTGATAGTTATTGGGCTTAGGCATGGCAATATAATCTTTAAATCTGCCCGGAATAGGTTTCCAAAGAGTATGAACTACTCCCAGTGCCCCATAGCAATCCTTGATATCATCAACTAATACACGAATGGCAGATAAATCATATATTTCATCGAAGGCTTTACCTTTAATTTTCATCTTTTTATATATTGAATAGAAATTTTTTGGTCTTCCATGTATGTCTGATTTTATATTTACCTTGTCGAGATTTCTCTTCAACGTATCAATTATACTATTAATGAGATCTTCTCTTTCATTTCTTCTCTTATTTACCATATCCATCAATTGATAGTAATTTTCAGGGTCCAAGTATCTTAGAGAAGAGTCTTCAAGTTCCCACTTAATTCTACTCATTCCAAGTCTATCGGCAATAGGAGCATATATTTCTAATGTTTCCAAAGCTTTTTCCTTTTTTTTGGCATCTGTCATATATTCGAGAGTTCTCATGTTATGAAGTCTATCGGCAAGTTTAACTATTATTACTCTTATGTCTTTCGCCATTGCCAATACCATTTTACGAATGTTTTCAGCTTGCTTTTCCTGTTTGGTTTTATAGCTTAATTTTTTAAGCTTTGTAACTCCATCTACAAGATCAGCTATTTCTTCTCTAAACATGGTTTTTATATCTTCATAGCTTACATCGGTATCTTCAATGGTATCATGAAGAAGCCCTGCAACTATTGTCGGTGTATCCATATTCATATCCGCAAGTATCATGGCCACATTCAGAGGATGGATAATATAATCCTCTCCTGAATTTCTTTTTTGTCCCTTATGATGCTCATATGCGAGATTATAGGCTTTTCTCAACATCTCTTCATCAAGATCTGGATTGTAAGTTTTTATTTTTTTAATTAATTCTTCTATCACAGTTAACACCACTTATTCTATAATTAGCAATATTTAATTGAATATTTTTATTTCCCTTATATTCATTTATTACAGGTGTATATACAATATCCAAATTGAAATCTGCATTTCCATAATTGATTAAATCATCTAAGCGCTTTTTTTCTAAAAATATGGAGATATTATCATAAAATGTTTCTATTTTTTCAAATAATACAGCTGGCAATTTTGCAGTACCATCGTTTAAAACCATTTTTAATACGTTATTTTCTTTACCAAAAACTTTAAAATCCATGATTTTTAAATTTTTAGTAGCAAAAACAGGTTTAGGGTTTCCGTTGCCAAAGGGTTTGAGCTTGTCTATATCCATTAATAAATAATTATCTATTTCTAAAAGTTTTAAGTTTAAATCTATATATACTTTTTTTATCAAATCTCTTCTTTTTAGCTTTGAATCGTTATTGATATTTATTACAAAATCCTTGTAATTTTCCTCTTTTAAACTCAACCCGCAGGCCATTGCATGTCCTCCGAATCTATCGAGTAAGTGCTTTAGTTCTGAAATTTTTTCAAACATATTGTACTCTTCAATACTTCTGCCCGAACCTTTCAATAAACCCTTCGACTCAGTTAATACTATAGTTGGATGATTATATTTTTCTTTAATTCTTCCCGCTACAATTCCCACTATAGACTCATCTATCTCTTTATCTCTAAGTACAAACACAGGAAATTTCTTTTCCATTTTATATTGTTTTATTTTATTATCGACAGAAATAAACCCCTCATCTGTCAGTTTCTGCCTTTTAGAATTTAATTCTCTTAAACTCTTTGCTATTTTTAAGGCGTTATTATAATTTTCTTCAAGTAACAGTTTTAATGAGAAATCTGCTGTTTTTAATCTGCCACTGGAATTGATGGTCGGCCCGATAATAAACCCAACATGATAAACCTGAATTTCTTTTCCTAAGATGTCGCTTGCTTCCATAAGTGCTCTTAGTCCGATATTTGAGGTTTTATTTAAATTTCTGAGCCCATAGTGAACTACTATCCTATTTTCATCAATAAGCGGCATAACATCACAAATAGTAGCAATAGCAGCAAATTCCAAAAATTCATTATGTAATCTGCTTTCTTCTATCGAGTTTATTTTAAACAAATATTCTATTAATTTAAAAGCTACTACCGCTCCGCAAATATCTACAAAGGGATATTTTGAGGTGCTTCTTTTCGGATCTACTATATAAGGGCAGTCGGGTAATACTTCCTTCCCATCAACTATAGGTGGTTCATGGTGGTCGGTTATGATGATATCAATTTCTTTACTCTTAGCATATTCAATTTCATTTATGGCAGCTATTCCATTGTCACAAGTTATTATCAACCCAATTCCATCAATGACAGCATCTTCAATCATAGAATTATTAATTCCGTATCCATCCTCAGCTCTTGAAGGTATTTTATAATCGACTATGCCACCTAAGATAGTAAGACCTTTGTATAAAATATAGGTGCTCATAACACCATCTACATCGTAGTCGCCTATTATCCTTATTTTTTCTTTTCTATTTATTTTATTTATTATCAAATTTGACGCTTTTATTATATCTGGAAGAAGTAGCGGTGTATTCATATCTTCTATTTTTGACTTTAAAAATTTTTCTATTTTTTCTTTTGTGTCTATATTTCTATTTAATAAAATTTGATAAATATATTCACTTAAGCCTAATTGAACATAATTTATTTTATTTTCAGTATTCTGTTTAAGTATCCATTTTTCCATTCTATCACCGCTTAAATTAAGTTAAAAATAAGTATATCATAAAAGTTCACTAAATAAAATATTAACACTTCTGCCCTAAAACAGAAAAGATGAGTCTTAGCTCATCTTCTCATTAGCAACTATGGATATTGCACACTCTATTCTCTTCTTTTCCATTTCACACCCCAGCGCAAAAGGTTCGTTTATGTCATTGTTTGAATAATAAGCGTTTGCGTGACATCCACCGCTACAATAATACCTGGCCCAACATTCTGAACATTTATCCTTAGTGAAAATATTTGTACATTTGAAGTTATCTCTAAGTTCGGTGTTTTTTATCCCTTCATAAATATTTCCCAGCTTAAAGTCCTTTTCCCCTACAAATTGATGGCAGGGGTATATATCCCCTTCAGGCGTAATTGCAACATATTCCGAACCCGCGCCACAACCCACCGTTCTTTTTACTGCACAGGGACCTTGCGTTAAGTCAATCATAAAATGAAAAAATAGGAAGTCTTTGTCTTTTTTTCTTATTTCAATATAATCCTTGCTTAATTTTTCATACTCTTCCAAGATTTTAGAAAGATGTTCTTCTCTTATAGCATAGCGCTGCTTTTCGTCCGTTACCACCGGCTCAATTGATGTTTTTTTAAATCCTTCTTTGTAAAAAGTTTTTAAGTCCTCTGAGAAATCCAAATTTTCATTGGTAAATGTTCCTCTGATGTAGTAGTCTTTATCGCCTCTTTTTTCTACCAATTTCTTAAATTTAGGAACTATTATATCATAAGAGCCCTTCCCATTTATTGTAGGTCTCATATGATCGTTTACTTCTCTTCTTCCGTCAAGAGATAAAACTACATTATCCATATTTTCATTTATAAAGTCTATTTTATCGTCATCTAAAAGCATTCCATTGGTTGTTATTGTAAATCTAAAATGCTTATTATGTTGCTTTTCAATTTCTCTTCCGTATTTTACAAGTTTTTTTACCACTTCAAAATTCAATAAAGGCTCTCCGCCAAAAAAATCAACCTCGAGATTTCTCCTGTTACCGGAATTTTCAATTAAAAAGTCCAGAGCTTTCTTCCCTGTTTCTTCATCCATCAACATTCTTTGCCCTTTAAAATTTCCTTGAGAGGCAAAACAATAACTGCAACTTAAATTGCAGTCATGTGCAACATGTAGACACATGGCTTTTATTATATTGTCATTGTTGTAATTTGCTTTGATTAATCTTTGGTCTTCCGTAAAAAGCATTTCATTTTCTTTAAGTTCATTAATTTCGCTTATTGCTTCTAATAGCAGAGCTTCATCATATTTATTTTTATATTTATTTATCAATTCATCATTAGTAAGATTGTTAAAATCATCCAATAAATCATAAATTATTTCATCGACAACATGCACAGATGCGCTGGGCACGTCTAAAACAATGTATTTATTGTTTAAATTAAATTTGTGAATATCCACAGAAATCTCTCCGTTCATTTAGCCAAAAATAAAAGGCTGGCATCAACCAACCTTTTATTTATCAGTATTTTCGCATTTTTGATTGCCTACAGTACAGCTAGTTTTACAAGCTGATTGGCAAGATGTTTGACATTCTCCACATCCGCCCTTAGCAAAGGTATCTTTTAGTCTTTTGCCGGTAAGTGTTTTAATAAGTTTCATATGTACCTCCACATTATGATTTTAAATCTTCTTTATCTACAACTACAGAATTAACCCCCCATTTCATGAGATCAATCCTGGACTTATTGCCAGAAGTTTCTAAAACTAAATAATCTTCTTTTATTAGAACAATTGTACCCTTAATTCCACCGATTGTAATAATTTCATCTCCGACTTTAAGATTTTCTCTCATTTCTTTGATTTGATTTTCTCTCTTTTTTTGAGGTCTTATAAACAAAAAATAGAAAGCAATCATCATCAACACAAAAGGCCCAAAAGCTCCTAATAGTTGATTCATATCTCCCATCAGCATTACCTCCAAATCTTCTTATTATTAATTATAACCGTATTTCTTATAAAAGTCATCTTTAAATTCAATAAAGCAATTATTTTTAATGGCATCTCTGATATTTTTCATTAAATTTATTAAAAAATGTAAGTTGTGTATTGTTGCAAGTCTTAAAGCCAGTATCTCATCTACATTAAATAAATGCCTTATATATGCTCTGGTATAGTTCTTACAAGTATAACAGTCGCACTCGGGATCAAGTTTTGAAAAATCGTCTTTATATTTCGAATTTTTTATTACGAGCTTTCCATTAGCTGTCAATGCAGTTCCATTTCTTGCAATTCTCGTCGGCAAAACACAATCAGCCATGTCGATTCCTCTTTCCACCGCTTCAAACAAATAGTCCGGTGTCCCAACTCCCATTAAATATCTGGGCTTATCTTTAGGAAGATAATCGACGGTGAAATCAAGTATCTCATTCATTAATTCCAAGGGTTCTCCAACACTTAATCCTCCAATTGCATATCCAGGGAAATCAAGTTCAACAAGAGCTTCTGCAGATTCTTTTCTTAAATCTTTGTACATACCACCTTGAACAATTCCGAAAAGAGCTTGTCTGTCCGTGTTTTTGTGATGTTCTTTGCATCTTTTTGCCCATCTTGTAGTCCTATTCATAGAATTTTCTATATATTCATAGGTTGCCGGATATGGAGCGCATTCATCAAAACACATAATAATATCTGAACCGAGAATATTTTGGATATCAATTGATATCTCGGGAGATAAAAATCGTTTTGAACCGTCTATATGAGATCTGAATTCCACCCCGTCTTCTGAGATTTTCCTTGAATCAGATAAACTAAATACTTGGAACCCACCACTATCTGTGAGTATCGGCTTGTCCCAATTCATGAATTTATGCAACCCACCGGATTTTTTGATAATCTCTGTTCCCGGTTTTAAAAATAAATGATATGTGTTGGATAAAATTATCTGCGCATTTAATGCTTTTAATTCTTCCGGGGTCATGGTTTTTACTGTGGCTCTTGTACCTACAGGCATAAATATGGGCGTTTCTATTTCTCCGTGATCCGTTGTGATCTTGCCGAGCCTCGCTTTACACTCCTTAGATTCTTTTATTAATTCAAATTTAAACATTAATTCACCTAATGTATAAACATTGCATCGCCAAAGCTGAAAAATCTATATTTTTCTTTAATCGCTTCTTCATATGCCCTAAATATTATTTCCTTCGTTGTAAAAGCGCTCACAAGCATAAGCAGTGTAGATTCTGGTAAATGAAAGTTTGTAATAAGTCCGTCAATGCACTTAAATTCATACCCGGGATATATAAATATGTCGGTCCAACCCGACTTCTCATTGATTAATCCCCTCTCATTCGCTATGGATTCAATTGTTCTGACAGATGTAGTCCCCACTGCAATTACTCTTCTGCCCTCTGATTTCGCTTTATTTACAATATCGACAGTTTCGCTATTTACTGTATAGTATTCAGAATGCATATGATGATTCTCAATATCTTCAGCTTTAACCGGTCTAAAGGTCCCAAGCCCTATGTGAAGAGTTACATATGCAATTTCTACTCCTTTGTTTTTTATTTCTTCAAGAAGTTTTTCTGTAAAATGAAGTCCTGCTGTAGGTGCCGCCGCAGAGCCCTGCTCCCTTGAATAAACCGTCTGGTATCTATCTTTGTCACCAAGTTTAGTCTTTATGTAGGGTGGCAAAGGCATTTCTCCCAATTCATCCAAAATTTCATTGAAAATCCCATGGTAATGAAATTTTATAAATCTACTTCCGTCATCGGAAACCGAGACTATTTTTCCACTTAATTTATCAGAAATAATTACCTCACAACCAGTCTTGGTTTTTTTCCCGGGCCTGGTTAAACACTCCCATATGTCATCTTCTTTTTGCTTCAACAACAGTATTTCAATTTTTTCTTCTTTATTTTTTCTGTGCCCAAAAATTCTCGCAGGAATAACTTTTGTATCATTTAAAACCAAAACATCTCCCCTTTGCAGATAATCTACAATATCATAAAAATGTTTATGCTCAATTAACCCGTCTTTTCTACCGAGTATTAAAAGCTTCGATTCAGACCTGTTATTCAAAGGGTATTGTGCGATTAAATCTTCAGGGAGATAGTATTTAAACTCTTCTGTTTTCATGTAGTCCTTTCTATTTATTTTTTAATCGTAATGTTTGGAAAATAAAAATTCAAAATTTCTTCATAACTGAACTCGTTTTTTGCCATTTCCATAGCACCCATTTGGCTGAGCCCTACTCCATGACCATATCCCTTGCCTTTAATCATGTAAGTATCTTCTGTGATCTGTATTTCAAACAAGGTGCTTTTTACTTTTGTATTTCCAAGTAAAGATCTGAACTTTGAACCTGTGATGGTTTTTGTCCCTTCTGTTCCTACAATTTGAAGGTTTTTTGCTCTACCTGAACTGTCATATTCCGCTATATCAATCGACACTAAATCTCCCGATAAGTAATCAGCTTTTTTCAGTAAAGAAACCTCCGAATCTTTAGAAATTTCGTATTCCCATTCATATACGGGTGAATAAGGATCTTCCTTTGCAATCATGTATGGAACGGACTCTCCACCCCAAACTTCAGAAGCATCTGATATAAATCCGCCTGATGAAGCTCCATATATGGTGTTTGCAATTTTTCCATCATACATGGCAACTACGCCTGCTGTGTCTATTACAGCTTTATTTGATTTTTCCTTTTCTGCGCTTTGTCCGCCGTAAACTTGACATGCAGTAGTATCATTTAGGTTATAGCCTTGTTTTATATATTTATTTTTATTAGAAAGAGCAAATGATCTTGCAACTACAGCTTGTGCTTTTAATGCCTCTTCATGAGAAGATGGTGATATTTCTTTGGGAACAACGCCCTTTAAATAATCTTCAAGTTCAATATAATTGATGATATCCAATTTATTATCGTTTTCTATAAAAGTGATGCAGCCCCTATAGGCATTTTTTATTTTCAACACTTTATCGCTTGCTAAAAACAAAGTTCCCTTTGAAGAAAAGTCTGATGAAAATTGCCTATCTCCATCCTTTAAAATAACTTTGCCAGTCGAATAATTTATAGTTATTTTTTTGGTATTCAAATCCAAAATTTTATTTAAACTTGAATCCACTATATATATTGGAGATTCCGAGGTTATTGTAATGCTTTCTCCATCGTTCAAGGCTTTACCTATTTTTACTTTAAAATAATTATCTTCTGCAAAACTTTCATCGGGGAATATTATAGTAATAAACAACAAAATCAATAAAAATAATTTTTTCATAGAAAACTCTCCTGTTCGTTATAATCTATTCCAAAATGGTCATAAGCCGCTTTACTGGCAACTCTACCCCTGGGGGTTCTATTTATAAATCCGATTTGCATTAAATAGGGTTCGTAAACATCTTCAATAGTTATTTTTTCTTCTCCTACCGATGCTGCAATTGCATCTACACCTACAGGTCTTCCAGAAAAATTCTTGATCATCGTCAAAAGTATTCTTCTATCTAAACTATCCAAACCGTATTCATCTATTCCCAGTAAATTAAGGCCTCTTGTTGCAACCTCTCCGGTTATTATACCTTCTTCTTTAACCTCTGCAAAATCTCTAACACGTTTTAAAATCCTATTTGCTATTCTGGGAGTGCCTCTCGATCTCTTTGCTATTTCTTTTGCTCCCTCTTCTTCAATTTTAATTCCTAAAATATGAGATGACCTTTTTATTATCTCTTCAAGCGAGCCTTCATCATATAATTCCAAATTCAACAATACTCCGAATCTGTCTCTTAGAGGAGAGGTGAGTTGTCCGGTTCTGGTAGTTGCCCCTATAAGAGTGAATTTTTCAAGATCAAGTCTTATGGATCTGGCTGATGGTCCCTTGCCTATTATTATATCCAAAGAATAGTCTTCCATTGCAGGATATAGTATTTCTTCTACTGATTTATGAATCCTATGGATTTCATCGATAAACAAGACGTCATTTTCGTTTAAATTGGAAAGAATGCTGGCAAGATCTCCCGCCCTCTCAATGGCAGGGCCGCTTGTTACCTTTATGTTCACTCCCATTTCATTGGCTATTATATAGCTTAATGTGGTTTTCCCAAGTCCAGGCGGTCCACTTAAAAGGACATGGTCAAGAGGTTCATTTCTTTTTTTTGCGGCTTCAATAAATATCTTCAACTTTTCAACGACCTTATGCTGTCCAATATATTCATTCAACCACCTGGGTCTTAAATTATTTTCTATTCCTGTGTCAGAGGGAGTGAAATTAGGCTCAACTATTCTATTGTTTTCCAATTGACTCTACCTCCCCAAATTTTTAAGTGCCTGTTTTATCATTTTTGAAATTTCTAAATTTTCATCAACATTTGAAAGTGCCTTTCTCGCTTCAAACTCATTGTACCCCAAAGAGATTAGAGCTTCAATAGCCGGCTCTTTCAGTCCTTTGCCTGATACTGTATCTTCGATGTTTTCTTCTTTTTCTTCAAATTCAAAATTAGATATCTTATCCTTTAGCTCAAGAATTATTCTCTGTGCAGTTTTCTTGCCGACTCCCGGCGCTCTTGTTAGGATATCTATATCTGATTTTCTTATTGATCTTATAATTTCATTTAAATTAAGAGATGAAAGTATCCCTATACCAACTTTAGGACCTATAGAGCTTACAGTTGTCAATAAATCAAACAAGTCCCTGTATTGTTCATCTAAAAATCCATATAGTGTAGCTGAATCTTCTCTTAATATGAGCCTTGTATAGATTTTAATTTCTTCTCCTGTCATCAATTCCCTTATTTGATTTTCCGACATGTTCACAAGGTAGCCTATGTTTCCACATTCCAAAATAATATATTTTAAACTTATTTTAGCAATTGTGCCCTTTAAAAAATCTATCATTTCACTTCATCCTATATAAATCTTTATTCTTTAAACACAGTGCATGGATAATTGCAACTGCTAAAGCATCTGCCGCATCGTCAGGTCTGGGTATTTCTTGCAGGTTCAGTATCATTTTTACCATTTCTTGAATTTGGTGCTTTTCAGCCCTTCCATATCCGACAACAGCTTGTTTAATTTGAAGAGGAGTGTATTCGTAAAGTTCCTCATTATACATTTTTGAAGTCAATATGAGAACCCCTCTTGCATGTGCAACATTTAATGCCGTCTTCACATTTTTGTTAAAAAATAATTCTTCAAAAGCTATATCGTCGGGAGAATATTTATTTATTAAGTTATCCAGATCTCTGTGTATTTTCAACAATCTGTCGGGAAAATTCATACTTGGTTCAGTTTTTATTATTCCATAATCCAAAGCGCTATATTTATTTCCCATTATTTCTATTACCCCATAGCCTATTGTGGCGAGTCCGGGATCAATTCCTAAAATTATCATAATCTTAAAAAAACTAAGAAAGATTTTTCTTAGTTTTTATTTATACCTCTTCATTACTTTATCATTTATACCGTTCCAAAAAGCGTTTTCAAAAACCCTCATGGCATCTCTATATAAAAACTTAACAATTTTAATATTTAGTCCCAGTAATTCTTTCCTGGTCAAGTAAGAATTTACCTCTTTAAACTTTTCCTGATTTTCGTCATCATCCTTAAGGTCAAAGTTTAAAATAAGTTGCTTGTCTAAGTAATCGTTTAGTTTAAATATCTTTCTTTTTAGAAACTTAATATTGAACTTAAATACAGAATTATAAATATATGATTTCACTTTATTGTCTTTTCTTAAATCGTTGATTATGCTCTGCTTTAAATTTAAAATCTCACTGTTTTTTATCTCATAATTAAAAAGTTTTTTTCGTATATAAAGTTCTTCCAAGCTAATGTACTTAAAGGTTAGAATCTCCAATCTATTGGCTGACTTTAATGAATTTACGCCCGCCTTATATCCTTCTAAATATAAAAAAAGTTCAAATCTGTTAATATCAGAATATATGAGTTCAGATAAATTATAGGAAATTAACTCTTTGCCCTCTTTATCTTTTAAAAACTTGAGAATATCTTTCTTCAGGTGTTTTAAAGATATGTATGCAGGATTAATATTTTCAACCTTATCTTCTATTTCGTATATATTTAAAAGAATATTTAGTGATTCTGTATCATTGTCATAAAGAAACCTTTCAGTTAAAAACTTCTTTATATCTTTAAAACAATATTCATTATTACTGTTTTTTTTACCTTTAGACATAGCTTCCATTAAATAATCCTCCATTAAGTAAATTATATTATACTATAAATATTTACAAATGTGAAAGACTAATTAACTTTTGTAATTTATTTATAATAATGTAATATTATTTTTCTTTGCAAAATCTATAGTTGCCTCATCCCATACAGATGCTTGAACCTCGCCAATATGGCGCTTTTCTAAGAAAAACATACACAATCTCGACTGTCCAATTCCTCCACCTATTGTAAAGGGTAATTTCCCATTTATGACGTCTTGATGAAATTGCATTTTAAGTTTTTCCTCTTGATGCAAATGTTTGATTTGACTGTTGAGCGAATCTTTATCTACTCTTATGCCCATGGAAGATAATTCAAGCGCATCATCCAATACAGGATTGTAAAACAGTATATCGCCATTTAAATCCCAATCGTCATAATCAGCACTTCTTTTGTCGTGAGGTATGCCGTTGGATAGCTCTTTGCCTATTCGCATGATAAATACAGCCCTTTTTTCTTTACAAATCGCTCTTTCTCTCCCCTTAGCGTCCATATCTGGATACATATTAAGCAACTCTTGAGAATCTACAAAAAATATTTCATCAGGTAACTTCTTGCTAAGTGCATGAGGATAGACTTGATTTATATATTCTTCAGATCTTTTAAAAGCTTCATAAATTTCTTTTACCACAGTTTTCAAGTAATTTTCATTTCTATCTTCTTTTTTTATTATTTTTTCCCAATCCCACTGATCCACATACAGGGAATGAATCTCGTCTAATTCTTCATTAGGTCTGATGGCGTTCATATCCGTATATAGACCTTCATAGCATTTAAACCCGTATTCATAAAGAGCGTTTCTTTTCCATTTCGCTAAGGATTGTACAATTTCTATGTTTATTTTATAATTTTTTGTTTTGAAATGAACGGCCTTTTCTCCTTCGCCCAAATTATCATTTAGTCCAGTTTCAGGTCTAACCATAATTGGAGCTGTGACTCTTGCCAAGTTCAGTGTGTTTGACAAATCCCTTTGGAAATAGTCTTTTAAAGATTTAATAGCCATCTGCGTTTCTTTCAAATTTAATTTTGTTACCTCAGAATTATTTCTCATTTTCTCCCCCAAATTTTAAAATAAAGAATAGCTTATGTAAATTCATTATGAAGATATTGTATAAATATTTTGTAGCATAATAAAAAAATCTCTCCTTTGAGAGATTTTAATATAGATATAATCAAATAAATTGATATTGCATTTCTTCTGAATAATCCAATATTGTCTCAATTATAAAGCAAGTTATTTCCTTACTTAACTCAAAAGCATAGTTTAAATCATTTTCAAAACAGCTTCCTGCCTCTAAATAATCATCTATTATCTTATTAATATACTCACTAACTCTCGTATTTAAACTTCTATTGCTGTCATCATATATATTCAGTTTTTCTATATCTAAGTTTAAATTCTTAAAGCTGTGAATAAGAGCATATTCTGCGAGATCCGATTCATATTTTATGTGACTTTTCATGTCATTTAAAAAAGTCATTCTGTGAGCGTGAGGATAACATGTGTAGTCACATAAATAATGTGAAATTATGCCTATTTTTCTACTCAAATACCTTATTACAAGACTATCCTCGGCATTAATCAAATCAGAATATCTACAAAGATATATTAAAGAAATAATTTCTCGTACTATATAGTTAAGGCTTTCATCCTTATAATGTCTTATTAATTTATAATAGGGTAGTACGTCCGGTGCAACCGAACCCCACTCCAATTTACTTATATTTAGTTCAATACCATATTTTTTTAGTATCACTTGATGAATGTTGTTTGCAACTAATTTATGAGTTTGTGCTAAAATATCCAACACCCCTTATTAAACTATAGTATAAGTCTATAATACACTATTTACTTTGTCAATATTTTAAAAGTAAAATCATTATTGATTGTGTATATTATCTTTTAAAATATCTGAAATTATATTCCAAACATCACTGGTTTCAAAACCCTTTTGCCAGCTTGCTATTCCTCTTAGATTGTATTTATTTATCAGCTTAGCTTTCCATTCAACACTACTTGAATTTTCAATCCACATTTTATATTTTTTGCCATTTTCGCTATATTCCACATAATTTTGCTTGATTTCATCATCCCATGCAGGGGTTAGTCCCTTGCTGTTTATAATCTCCCTTACTCTTCCCATGGATATTGCGCTGGAACTTAAACTGTCCCCTGATTCTTCCCAAAGTCTGGAATAAAAAGGAACACAAAGAATAAATTTCTCCTTGGGTATTGATCTGAACAAATTGTTAATATTTCCTTCCACCCAAGTATATTCCGCTACGGAACCCGCTTTTTCCGATGAAGCCCAGTGCTGATCATAGGCCATTACCATTACATAGTCACATATTTCAGATAGTTTTTTTCTATCATAGGGTTCATTTTCTACATTTCCTGATATCTGTGGTGTAACATCCACGCTTACGATCAATTTTTCAGTTTTAAATACTCCGGCAAGTTCTCTTACAAATTGAGTTATTAAATCTCTATCTTCGATATTTATTTGTTCAAAATCTACATTTATTCCGCTTAAATTATATTTTTTCACAAGATTAAAGGTTTTATTTATGACCTTTGCTCTTTTAGAACTGCTACCTAAAACTTCATGGGTTATTTCTGAATCAAAAGAGTTATCGAGGTATCCCCACACATCTATTCCCAAATTTTCATATGCTCTTACGTAGGAATAATTTCCTCTATCGGTGACACTTCCTTCGGTATCTGAAATTGAAAACCAAGTTGGACAAATTACATCAAGTCCGGGAATGTTTTTTATATTTTCTACGGATTCATCGCTTTGAACCCCGTATGTGTAGTCCCAAGTTAAATTAAGAGGCTTCATAGCCTCTTTTTTTTCATTTTTTTCAATTTCAAATCTGTTCTCAGGAAAATTTACTTCCAATAAATCCTTTTGTATGTAACCCATGTACCCATTTATTTGCCTAACTTTGTAAAAATCTCCTATTTCTCCGTAAACATACACTTCTTCCTCATCCTTAAGGATGGAAACTATAGGCGATTTAATACTGTCTTCTTCACGCATGTTCAAGCCGTTTCCAGTGGAAATTCCCTTTGCGTATTCAATATTTTCAAAATCAAGAAGCAATAAATTTTTATCATTTACAAATCTTAAACTAACAGGATAGTCATAGATAAAAGCCTCTATGGGCAAAAATATTTTTCCGTCTTTTTCTGTTGCAGGTTGTCTAAGCTCCATTTCTTGTCCGTTTAGATCATACTTTGTCGAGTCAATTTTAATTCTTTTTGTTCCCGCATCGTTTACCAATACCACGGTTTTTTCATTTTCATCATAATATGCATCTTCGTCTAAATACTCTTTTATGTAATCAAGTGATAAAAAATACATTCCTTCATTTCTTTTAAATTCAGTTTTTTCTATGTCTTCCCCTTCAGATATAAAACTAAATTCTCTGTATTTATCCGATGTTTCTCCAGAACTTCTGTTGCTTAAAAAAAACAATCCATAAATTCCCGCTCCGCATATTGCTATTAATAGTAAAAAAAATATTTTTTTCATATTTCTCCCTCTAAACATTGATATTTACATTATATATTTTTATCAGTTAAATTAAAAGGGAAATATAAAAATATGCTCCAAGTATTGAATAAATATCCAATATTCAGAGCATATTCTATAATAAACCTCATTTTATCTATAGGTTTTCTTTTCTTTAACTTTAGCAGCCTTACCTTGTCTGTCTCTGAGATAGTATAATTTTGATCTTCTCACTTTACCTTTTCTGGTAACTACAAGGTTCGCAATTCTGGGAGAATATAATAAAAATGTTCTTTCCACTCCCACTCCATAGGAAAGTCTTCTAACTGTAAAAGTTTTTCTTGAACTTTTTCCTTGGATTTTAATGACCGTTCCTTCATATACTTGAATTCTTTCTCTTGCGCCTTCAATTATTCTATAATGTACCTGTACTGTGTCTCCAACTCTAATTTCCGGTATATCTTTATTTATTTGTTCTTCTTCAATAGCTCTTATTATGTCCATTTTTTTACCTCCCCTCTTTTTATATCAATCAAGGTTTCTTTTTCTTTTTCATTTAATTCTTCAAATTTAATTAAATCCGGTCTTTTTTCATAGGTTATTTTTAAAGCCATGTAATTTCTATATTCTTCGATATTTTTATGATTACCGCTCAATAGAACTTCCGGAACTTCATGTCCGTTAAATATTTGAGGTCTTGTGTATTGAGGGTACTCCAACTTTTTATTGTAGAAAGACTCTTCTTCAAAGGACTCGTTAGTGCTCAATACACCGGGGAGAAGTCTTGTAATCCCATCAATTACCACTAATGAAGCCACTTCAGATCCTGTGAGCACATAATCTCCTATAGATATTTCTTCGTCAATGTAATTTTCTGTTATTCTATAGTCTATACCCTCATAGTGACCATTAAGCAAAACTATATGATCAAGTTCTGACAACTCTATTAGCTTCTTTTGATTTAAAGGCTTCCCGTGAGTTGATAAATATATGATTTTAGCATCTTCAGCTTTAACATAATCAATGGCCTTATAGATGGGTTCCGCTTGCATGAGCATACCCGGACCTCCCCCATAGGGATAATCATCTACTTTGTTGTGCTTATCCTCAGAAAAATCTCTGATATTGACGGTGTTTATTCTAATGATTTCTTCCTTTATAGCTCTCCCCACTATACTGTAATTATTTAAAACATCAAAAAATTCAGGAAATATAGTCAAAATATCAAACTTCAATTTATCATTCCTTCTATCGGATCAATCACAATCACTTTATTTTCCGTATCAACTTTTTTAATGAAAGCTTTTACGGCGGGTATAAAAGACCGTACCCTCTTTTCATCTTCAAGAACATAGACATCATTTGCCGGATTCTCAATAATATCAATTATGATACCCAAAACTATATTTTCAGTATTTACAACTTTTGAACCAATTATATCATCTACAAAAAACTGATTTTCTTTGAGTTCAACACGCCTTGTATCATGAACGTAAATGTTCTCACCCTTCAAATGCAAAACGTCATTAATATTTTCATAATCTCTAAAACTCATAAAAATAAATTTATTATTGTCAGATATTTTAAGTATTTCAAATTCTTCTAAATTTTCACCGACAAAAACACTTTCAAGTTCATAAAATCTTGCTAAATCTTCATTAACAGGTTGAACTTTGAGTTCTCCCTTTATTCCTCTGGTGTTTATTATCTTGCCGATTATTGAAAAATCACTTAATTTCTTCAATTTCCAAATTTACCTTTATATTTTCTTTAAGAGAAACAGCCTTTAGAATAGATCGAATAGCTTTGGCAATCTTGCCTTGTTTACCAATAACTTTTCCCATATCATTTTGCTCGACTCTAAGAGTTATTCTCAACTCATCTTTCTCTTTAACAGAGGTGATTTCTACTTTTTGAGGGTTTTCTACTAAATTTTTGGCTATATATTCTACTAATTCAACCATTTCATTCCTCCATCATAGAAATCAATTAATTTCTTGCGTTTCTTCTGCAACGGACTCTTCGTTTATTTCTTCAGCTTTTTCAGCCTTGACATCATATACTTTGTTTGCTTTAAATAGTCTATCCACTGTGTCAGTGGGCTTTGCACCGTTCTTTATCCAAATATTGACTTTTTCAGCGTCAACAACAACTTTCTTCGGTTCAGTTAAAGGATCATAATATCCAATTTCCTCAATGAATTTTCCATCTCTTGGACTACGTGAATCAGCCACTACTATTCTATAAAAGGGTTTCTTTTTAGCTCCCATTCTTCTTAATCTGATTTTAACTGCCATTAAATTCACCTCCACAAATAAAATAAATTTATATAAAATAAATTTTAACTAATTAAAGGAAAAGGGCATTTTGAATCTGCCTTTTTTCATGTTTTTTCCCATTTTACCAAACTGTTTCATCATTTTTCTTAAATCTCTAAATTGTTTTAGCAGTTTGTTGACTTCCACAGGTGTTGTCCCGCTTCCTTCAGCAATTCTTTTTCGACGTGATATATCGATTATTTCAGGTTTGATTCTTTCCTGTTTGGTCATGGATTTGATAATTGCCTCTACTTTTGTAAATTCTTTTTGATCTATATTTATGTTTTTTAAAGCTTTATTATTCATACCTGGCATCATTGCAAGTAAATCTTCCAATGGCCCCATGTTTTTCATCTGTTCCATTTGATCTAAAAAATCATCAAAGGTAAAGGTCTGTGTTCTTAGTTTCTTTTCCAGTTCAACTGCCTTTTTTTCATCTACATTTGCCTGAGCTTTTTCAATTAAGCTTAATACATCACCCATTCCCAAAATTCTACTGGCCATTCTATTGGGATAAAAAGTTTCAAGTTGATCGAGTTTTTCTCCCGTCGCTATGAATTTTATGGGAACATCCGTGACCGCTCTTATCGATAATGCAGCTCCACCTCTTGCATCTCCGTCTAACTTTGTAAGAATTACTCCGCTTAACTTGAGACTTTTATCGAAGGCTTCCGCCACATTTACCGCATCCTGTCCGGTCATAGCATCTAAAACTAAAAGTATTTCTGAGGGATTTGTGGCTTCTGTGATATTTTTCAGCTCACCCATGAGTTCTTCATCTATGTGAAGTCTTCCCGCAGTATCTATTATCACAACATCGTTGTTGTTCTTTTTAGCATGCTCAAGAGCCGCCTTTGATATATCCACAGGGCTTATTTTATTCCCCATGGAAAATACAGGTACATCCACTTGAGAACCTACAACTTGAAGTTGTTTTATGGCTGCGGGTCTATATACGTCGCAGGCAACAAGCAAGGGTCTTTTGCCTGACTTCTTCATAATGTTTGCAAGCTTTGCAGAGGTGGTTGTTTTACCTGCTCCTTGAAGCCCACTCATCAGTATAACTGTAGGTTTTTTTGAATAGTCTATTTTGGCTTCATCTTCACCCATCAGCTTTGTAAGCTCTTCATTTACTATTTTAATTACCTGTTGACCCGGAGTTAAGGACTCCAAGACCTTTGATCCTAAAGACCTCTCTTTTACATTTTTTATAAAGCTTTTTACAACCTTGAAGTTTACATCAGCTTCAAGAAGTGCAAGCCTGACCTCTCTCATTGCCACATCAATGTCTTTTTCTGTAAGTTTTCCCTTGACTCTCAGCTTAGATAGAGTTTCTTGCAATTTGTCAGAAAGTGATTCAAATACCATAATTACACCTCCTCGGATTTAAAAATTATGGTTGTAATTTCTTTTAAAGTTTTTAAATCTATATCCTTAGAATTTAATTTCAACTTTTCTATTAACTTTTTTAATTCCTTATTCTTTTCCAGGTTTTCAGTATGCTTGCTTACAAGCTTTAAGTTTTTTTCAAAAAACCTTAGGTTTTGTTCCGCTCTTTTTATATTATCAGATACAGCTTGTTTGGTTATATCAAGTTCCTTTGCAATCTCATTTAAGGAAAAATCATATGCGTAGTACATACTCATCACCCTTTGTTGCTTTTCTGAAAGCAAAGGTTTATAAAAATCCAAGAGCATATTTATTTCAAAGATATCGCTAATCATATAATTACCACAACCTGTCAAGTTTTGTCGTTGACCTTTATATTATACTGAATACCATGGATTTTTGTCAATCTTTTTTTACAAATAAAGTAAAAAATTTCCCAATTAACAGGAAATTTTAATATAAATACTCTGTATAGCCTTGCGTGTAATCTATAAGTTTAAATTTTTGATTGTTTTTTATATAGACTTTAGGCAACCTGTCGGAAAAATGACATCCGAAGGACGTTACAACTTCTCCCGCCTTTTGTGCAAGTTCAGAAACATCTATCCTCTCTTCTCCTTGAGAACCGACAATTACCACTTCATCTCCTACTTCACAGTCTACTCCCTCTACATTGACCATCATCTGATCCATGCATATTACGCCCACTTGCGGACATCTTCTGCCCTTTATCAAAACATCTATTTTACCGCTTAATTGACGAACTATTCCGTCTGAATATCCTATTGGTATGGTGGCTATGGTAGTATCTTTCGGTGCTTCATATTTCAATCCGTAGCTTACCCTTTCGCCTTTTTTTATTTTCTTTATATGAGAAACTTCCGCTTTAACTTCTGCAATATACTCGATATTAAATCCCTCAAACCTGCTTTCCAATCCATCTGTATCCCCGTATTGAATTATACCAGGTCTTATAGCATCTAAATTGTATTCTTTATAGCTTATTATGGCATGTGAGTTACATATATGCTTTATGGGGATATTTATGCCCATATCAGCTAATTTATTGCAAAAATCTATAAATCTCTTGTATTGCATCTGTGTATACTCATCATTTTCACCTGCTGCTGCAAAATGACTGAATATCCCTTCGATATATAAATTTTTTCTTTTACTGATATCTTGTATAATTTTTAATGATTCTTCATCTGCATTAAATCCTATTCTATTCATTCCCGTTTCTATGGCTAAATGAACAGTGATTTTTTTATTTATTAATGAAGCTGTTGTATTTAATTCTTCAGCACTTTTTTTGTCAAATATCGTAAGAGCAATATCATTTTTAACGGCATCTTTAAATAAATAATTAGGTGTATAGCCTAAAACCAAAATATCTATGGAATTGAATTTATTTCTTAACTTTATCGCTTCATTTAAAGTTGCAACCGCAAAATGATTAATTCCTATGTCGTGAATAGTTTCAACGATGGTTTCTACTCCAAAACCATATGCATTTGACTTAACTACGGAAATTATCAATGTATTTTCATTTACAAGAGATTTAATGCTTTTAATATTATTTACGAGTTTATCCAAGTTTATCTCAATCCATGCTGCTCTTGTTAAAGTCAAACTACCACCTCTTATTCAAAAATTGCTTTTATAAAGTCATCCATATTAAAATCTTGCAAATCTTCTATTTTTTCTCCGACACCTACCAATTTTATCGGTATCTTAAGCTCACTTTGAAGAGCAATTACTACTCCACCTTTAGCAGTGCCATCTAATTTTGTAAGTGCAATCCCTGTCAGTTCACAGACCTCTTTAAAAGTTTTAGCTTGATTTATGGCATTTTGTCCTGTGGTTGCATCAAGTACGAGCAAAGTTTCTCTTGTGGCTTTGGGATAATCTCTATTTATTACTTTGTTTATCTTTTCAAGTTCCTTCATTAAATTTGCTTTGTTGTGAAGTCTTCCTGCTGTATCACAAATGAGAATATCCACTTTTCTGGATCTTGCAGCTGAAATTCCATCAAAAATAACCGCGGCGGGATCAGCTCCTTCAGAATGTGAAATAACATCAACTCCCGCCCTGTCTCCCCAAGTTTTAAGTTGATCTATGGCTGCCGCTCTAAAGGTATCCGCTGCAGCTATTAAAACTTTCTTTCCTTCTTTTTTATATCTGGAAGCCAATTTACCTATTGTTGTAGTCTTACCCACTCCGTTGACACCCACAACTAAAATTATCAGTGGATATTCCTGGGATATTTCCGAAGACGACTCTATGCTCATTAGCTTCTTGACTTCCTCCCTTAGCATGGGTTTTACAAGATTTGGGTCATTTATTTTTTTATTTATTATAGTTTCTCTTAAGTTATCAATAAGAGTCATAGTCGTATTCATACCGACATCAGCTGAAATGAGCACATCTTCTAAATCTTCTAAGAGTTCATCTTCTATTTTTACATATGCGCCTATAAGGGTATTAATTTTTACGCCCATTTGATTTCGCGTCTTTTCAAGACCTTTTTTTAATCTTTCAAAAAACGACATAGGTTCTTCTTTTAATTCCTCAACCTCTTTTTCTGATTCTGTTGTACAATCTTTCAATGTATCCTCTTCAGAGGTATAATTCTCTTCTTGCATAGGGGCCATTTCTTCGACTACTTTTTCTATGTCAGTTTTGTTTTTTACTTCAACTGTATTTTCTTTGATATTGTCTAAAGTGCGCTCCTGTAGTTCTGAATTTTCTTTAAAAACTTCATCTTCTTCCTTTGTTTGTTGCTCATCGATTTCTATATTATCTAAAGGCTTTTCAGCTCCTTCATCCTTTGAAAACTTATTTTTAAACCACTTAAACATAATATCCTCCTATTTTTTTAATTCTACCGATATTAATTTACTTATACCTTTTTCTTCCATTGTAACGCCATATAAAACATTTACAATCTCCATTGTAAGCTTCCTGTGGGTTATTATGATGAATTGAATGTCCGGTATTTTTTTTACATAGTCTGCATATCTCAAGATATTTGCATCATCCAGTGCTGCATCTATTTCATCCAATATACAAAAAGGCGCCGGACGCACTTTCAATAGTGCAAATATCAACGCTACAGCCGTAAGAGCTCTCTCTCCTCCTGATAGCAACGATAGTGATTGAAATTTTTTCCCTGGAGGTTGAGCTTTAATATCTACACCACCTTCTAAAATATTTGAACTGTCCAATTCAATTTGAGCCTTTCCGCCATTGAATAAAATTTTAAAAATTTCATCAAAATATTTGGACACTTTAATAAAAGTTTTCTTGAACATTTCCTTCATTTCAATTTCCAGTTCACCTAATACGTCAAGTATTTCTTGTCTGGAAACCATCAAGTCATTCTTCTGTTCAAGATTGAAATTCAATTTGGCAAGAGTTTCTTCATAGTCGGCAATAGAATGCAGGTTTACATCTCCAAGATTGTTTAACTTATCCGTTAAAGCCTTAATGTTTGTATTTAGTTCACCTTTGGAAATATTCAGTTTTTCTCTATTTTCATCTTTGATTATGAAACTGTACTTATCAAAGATTTTTTCCTTTATGCCTGCAATTTTAACCTCTTTATTTTCTATCAAAGCTTCTAATTTAACATATCTTTTCTCTTTGTCGGACAATAATTCCCTAAGTTCATCTAATTTCTTTAATATTTCGGTTATTTTTATGTCAAGTTCCTTTGTTCTCTTGTTTAAATTATTATAATCTTCTTCGACTTCTTTTTTTTCTTCAGATTTATCGACTATTGCCTTTTCTTCTTTTTTACATTCTTCTCTTAGTTCCTCGAGCTGATTTTCTCCAATTTCAATATCCTTTTTTAATAATGTCAATTTTTCACGATTTTGCGTTATGTTTTCTATGGAGTTTTTTAATTCTTTACCTACAAATTCTTTTTTTAAATTTAATTTCACCAACTCTACTTTTAAATTTGAAATACAATTTCTTAGTTCCTCTAATTGAACCTTTAAATAAGAAACTTTTTCATCCTTTTCAATTTCTGTATTCCTTTTGTTTAATTTTGTATTTATATTCTCTAAATTCAGAATAAAGCTGTCTAAATTAATGTTTTCAGACTTAATATTTTCCATTAGATGTTCCTTCTCGGAATTATATCTCAAAATATATTCTTCATTTGATTTATTACTTTGTGTCAATTTGACTATATTATTTTCTACTGAAAACAATTTTTTATTTAAACTTTCGAGTTTTCCTTCCAATTCTTCCATTAGAAAACTTTTATCATCTAAGTTCTTCGTCAATTTACTTTTATTTTTTAAGATATCATTGTATTCTATTTTTAACTCTCTTATGGAATTTTTTAATTTCTCAAGCTCAGAATTCCTGCTTATTATATCGCTTGAATCCTTGGATACAAAGCCTCCCGTCAATGATCCGCCAACATTGAAGCTGTCTCCTTTGAGACTCACTACCCTATAGTACCTGTCAGTTTTTTTTGAAATAAGTTCAGCACTATCAAAGTCCTCAGCAATTATGATTTTTCCCAATAAATACTTGATGACATCCACTATGTTTTCATTGGATTTTACAAATTTATCTGCAAATCCTAAAACTCCCCTTACCCCATAGGAGTTCAAGTCTATTTTAGGATTATTGTCTTTTATGGAGTCTATCGGCAAAAATGTGACTCTTCCGATTTTGTTTTCAATCAAAAAATCTATCATTTTTTTTGCATCTTTGTTGCTCTTTATTATTATATTCTGAAGTCCAAACCCAAGAGCGACTGAAATAGCACGTTCATATTCCTTATCAACTTTTATATTTTCCGCAACAGGACCTAAGAGTTCATCTCCAAATAGATTTTTGCTTTTACTGAGGTTCATAAAGGTCTTTACGCTTTTATTATAACCTTCGTAATTTTCAGTTATGTTTTTTAAAACGCTGAATCGAGCTTCATACTTGTTTATGTTTTGATGCAATTCACTTAATTTGTTATTATGAACTTCTATTTTATTTGAACAGTCATTTTTCTCTTCTTTTAAGTTGTCCAGTTTTTTTATAATACTGTTTTTTTCTTCCGAAGTCTTACCTAATAAAGCATTTTCGTAATTTATACTATCAGAGATTTCCTTTTTATTATCTTCCAATATTTTCAGATTTCTATCGATGGAATCTATTCTTTCCTGTCTATCTTTAATAAGCGACTGAACGAGAATAATTTTTGAATCCAATTCAGATTTTTCTTTATTTAAAGCCAATAAATTTTCATTATGTTTTTTTAAATCTTCTTCAATATCAGTTAGGGATTTATTTTTTACATTAAAAATAGACTTTTGTTTCTCTAAATTTTCATTTAGCTTCAAAAGTTCATCCTGTATTTTTTGAAGATCCTCACCGAATGTTTTTTTTGCCTCCTCCAGATTTTCACTTTTAGATTTTAATTCATTTATGTTATCGACTTTAGATTTTATATTATTTGAAATGTTTTCTTGTTTATTTTTAATGATTGCTTTTCGTGAAGTTGATTTTTCTATAATGTTATTTAAATTAATTAATATTTCATGTTTATCGCCCATGGATTTTTGTAGATTGTCAAATTCAGCTCTGCAACTATCTCTTAACGCTTTATGTGTTTCAATTCCATGCTTTAATTCATTTATTTCATTTTCTAAAAGCTCAGTCTCTTTTGTCGTTTTTAAATTTTTAGATTCTTCATATTCTATTTTCAAAAAAGCATCTTCTATTTCAAATTTTTTGAGTTCATTATAAAGCTCTCTGTATTTTTTTGCTCTTTCAGACTCAATTTTAAGGGCTTTTTCCCTTGAATCAATCTCAGTGATAATGTCGTTTAATCTTATGATGTTATCTTCTGTTTTCTTTAATTTGTTTTCACTTTCAGTTTTTCTCAGCTTGTACTTCGATATACCTGCAGCTTCTTCGAAAACTGCTCTTCTTTGCTCAGGTTTACTGCTGAGAATGCTCTCTGTTTTTCCTTGACCTATAAGTGAATATCCATCTTTCCCAATTCCCGTATCTAAGAATAATTCTTTTACATCCTTTAATCGACATTTTACATTATTTATCAGGTACTCGGTCTCTCCAGACCTGTACATTCTCCTTGTAACTGACACCTCTGTGTACTTAATTGGCAAGGTTTCATCGGAATTGTCCAGTACAATGGTAACTTCAGCAAGTGATAGAGCTTTTTTATCATCTGTTCCCGAAAAAATAACATCCTCCATTTTTGAGCCTCTTAGGTTTTTAGCGCTACTTTCTCCGAGAACCCACATTATAGCATCAGAAATATTGCTCTTTCCGCTTCCATTTGGTCCTACAATTCCTGTTATCCTTTTGTTAAATTCAATTTTAGTTCTATTTGCAAAAGATTTAAATCCTTGTATGTATATGGTTTTTAAGTACATTTTATCTCCGTCTTTATGTGTTCTCTTATATCTGTGCGAATTTCTTTTCCGTCCAATGATATAATAAATTCATAATCAGATAAATTTTTAAATTTCAATTTTATATCTCTTAAGTCTAATTCTTCATTTATCTTATTTTTGTTGCTCTTTTTTTGTCCTGCAATATTGGATATGTTTTTATTAGAGCAATATACAGTCATCACTTTGTCTTTTGTATCAATGTTTTTAAAATATTCAACAAAGAAATCATACAGCAACTCTTCCGATACCAGTTGTCTTATAGAAGGATGAAAAGGTCCCGCTACTACATCGGCTCCAAGCCTGATATTATCTGTGGGTTGAAGCCCTATCCTTATTACGTCGATATCATTTAGTATATAAAATTTAAGCAATTCTTTGCATATGTGAATTGTATCTTCTAAGGATAGCGGAATATACTTTCCGGATTCATAATCTTTAGCCATCTTTGTGCCTGCAATTACAAGTGTGGGGTAAATTCTCACAAATTCAGGTCCGATTTTCTTAAATTCACAAGCGGTATAATAGGATAATTCCTTATTATCTCCCGGAAGACCTATCATCTGTTGCAATCCCAACTTAAATCCACTATCTTTTATGAGTTTTGATGATTCATAAACACATTTTGAATTATGACCTCTGTTGGAAAACTTTAACACATTTTCATCTAAGCTTTGAACTCCCAACTCAATCGTATCTACACAAAAGTTTTTCAGATTGTTCAATATTTTTTCATCAATACAATCAGGTCTTGTTGATAGCCTTATGGATTTAACTATTCCTCTATCCTTATATTTCTTTGCTATCTTCAATAAAGAATTCTGAACCGACAATTCTATGGCCGTAAAAGATCCTCCATAAAACGCAATTTCCACATCACTTTTATCTTTAAAATAGCTTAAATATTCTTCTATTCTTTCTATTAAAAATGTTTCATCTACATTTGTAGAAGCTGATGCAATCTTTTTTTGATTGCAAAAAACACAGTCATTAGGGCAACCCAAATGAGGTACAAAAATAGGTATGATGTTTTTTTTACTCATCAATTTCACCAAGTTTTTTAAGAGCGTTATATGCAGCCATCTGCTCGGATTTTTTCTTGCTCTTTCCGTAACCGCTACCTAAAATCTCATCACCAATAATTAAATTAGTATAAAACATTTTATCATTATCGGGTCCTTTCGCATCGTAAAGTTCATACCTTATACTAATTTCCTGTTTTTGAGCATATTCTTGCATTACAGATTTAAAACTGAATGTATATTCCTCGTTTACAACTTCACTCAATCTATTTTTAAATAATCTCATGATTATTTGCTTGGTTGTGTCAATACTTGAGTCTATGTAAATTGCTCCAATCAATGCTTCCAAAGCATTTGACAATATGGAGCTTTTGCGATTTCCGCCGTTTTTAAATTCTCCCTGCCCAAGTTGTATATATTTTCCTAAATTTATCGAAAGAGCAACTTCGTACAAACTATCCTCGTTGACAACTCTTGCTCTTAGTTTAGAAAGCAAACCTTCATTGAATTCTTTAAATTTTTTAAAAAAATATTCTCCAATCAGCAAATCTAAAACCGCATCACCTAAAAATTCAAGTCTTTCATTATTAAATTCAATTTTATTTTCATTTTGATAGGATGAATGAGTTAAAGCTACTTTCAATAAACTTATGTCATTGAACTCGTAACTTAAAATCTTTAACAACTCATCAATTTTTCCATTCATCAATTACTCTATTTCTTCCATGTAATCCAGCACATCTGCAATAGTGTGCATCTTAGTTAAGATTTCATCATCAATTTCAATATCAAACTCATCTTCAATGCTCATTACAAGCTCTACAATATCAATTGAATCAGCATCCAAATCGTCTGCAAAAGACATATCTTCCTCTAAATATTCCACATCCCTATTAAATTGGTCAGCTATTAATTGTAAAATTCTTTCTCTCATTTAACTTCCTCCATAAAAACATCTGATAATTTTTTTATAATATCCTTATCTTGTGCCTGAATAGCTGATTTGGTCGCGTTTTTCACAGCTTTTGCATCACTGCTTCCGTGCGCCTTTACAACTATTTTATTAAGCCCAAGTAATATTACACCACCGACCTCTTGGTAGTCAAGAGATTTAAATAGTTTTGCAATTAACAACTTGCTCTCGTTTTTATCGATATTTGTTTCTTCAAGTAATTTTTGAAAAGTTTTTACTAAAAACATAGCAACGCCTTCGGTGTTTTTTAACAGTACATTTCCTGTGAATCCGTCACATACTACTAAATCACAAACACCAAAACTGACATCTCTTGCCTCCACATTTCCTATAAAATTTAAATTGGAATCCTTAAGCAACTTATAACATGCCTTAGTTACATTATTTCCCTTTCCCTCTTCAACGCCCACATTTAAAAGTCCTACCTTTGGATTCTCATATCCGAGAGATTCCAAATAAACTTTTCCCAATTTTGCGAATTCGAATATCAACTTTTCATCACAATCCATATTAGCTCCACTATCTATTACTAAAGTATTTCCTCTTAAATTTGGAATAAAAGTTGGAAGTACAGCTCTCGATACATTATTAATTCTCTTTACAATAAATAACCCGCCCGCTAAAAGCGCTCCCGTACTTCCGCATGATAAAAATGCATCGTATTCTCCTCTTGACAAAAGGCTTAGGCCCTTGACTATTGCTGAATCTTTTTTTCTTCTTATAGCCATGGCAGGATCATCTGTATTTTCTATTTTTTCAGTAGCATTGATTATTTCAAAATCAATGTCTATACCACTTTCAGCAGCCTTCGATTTTATATCCTCTTCACTGCCTATTAATGCTATATCTATATTAAATTCTTCTCTTGCTTCAATTGCGCCCTTTATTATCTCTAAAGGTGCATTATCTCCACCCTGTGCATCAAATAAAATTTTCATTATCAACCCTCCATTTTAAATAAATATATAGTAAATAATTATAAAAATCAACACAAGCTAAAATATTATTTATTCAAATAAAAAAAGAACCAAGTTCGTCTTGGTTCTTTTTATTTAATTTTAGATGCTTTAATAGAAATTATAATAGTATTTTCCGAAATATTCAGAGAATCTTCTATCATCAATTAGTTTAATACTAACATCTTTTAAGTCGTCATTTTCCCTTAGACCTGTGATTCTTATGATGTCATATTTATTAAAAGCTCTTTCAGTACTAAAATAGAATGTATCTCCATCTTTAACTCCGCCTGATTGATTGTTGTCATTTATTATCTTGATTCTATATGTTCTTGATACAAATGAGCCAAAAGGATTATTTGTTTCTACATTTATAATTTGAGCGATAGCATCAAAATTTTTTTGATTGCCTATATCTCTTATTTCAACTATCCTATCTCCATCTAAAACCAACGTTACGGTAACCCCTCTTAAATTTTCTATACTGGGATTGTTAAGCATTAAATTGTTCGCTAATCTATAATTTGTTCTGTCAGTGAAATAATATGTTTTATAGTTGCTATAATTATTCTCTCTAAGTCTTAATTCTCCTGTAGTCCCATCATATCTTTTCACCGCATAGGAATAGGAGTCTATTATTTGTCCTGTAATCGTATTTTCAGTATTACTTGAATTTGTTACTAACTTGTAATTTGTATTGAAATTTACTCTATCTCCATATCTTAAATTATTAAATAAGGTATTGTAACCCCAGCTATTATATGTCGGATAATTTCCGTAAAACACATAGTCTTTTCCGTCATCTAATCTAAGCTTAATGCTTTCTCTTACATTGTTATTTGTACTCGTCGTAACACTTACTACAGTTCCTGAAACCCTTCCGTTTCTTGGATAAAGAACAGCTTCTTTTATCTTTCCTAAGCTATCGGTCTTGAATTCAATTAAATCATCAATTTGAATGTCATTTGCATAAATCGATCTTCCAAGTTTGTAAATTTTTGCATCATTGGTAAATTCAAAATCCTTAGTTTGATTTGTACTTATTTTTTGATCCTTTGAAAAATCTATATTCTTAGAATCAGTAGCATAATTTATCTTTATAGTATTGTAGGATTTTCCAGCAACATAACCTATTAAATCACTTATGTTATTTGTTATTTCAACTTTTTTTGCAACTCCCTCAGACATTTTGTCAGATGTCGTTACATATGTTATCTTTACTTCTTGATCAGGCTTGATATCGCTGAACTTCGCAGTTTGATTGTTCATTTTATATTCAGTACTATAATTAACTCTGAATTGATATCTTGAAGTACCGCTTTCAATTATTATTGTATCGAGATTATTTAAATTAGTGGACAATATAACCTTTCCTGTTATAGTCTTAGTTTCTTGGCTCAGATTTGCAGTTCTGGCATAATCGTAGGAAAGTTTTGTGATTTTTGCCATTTCAGATCTTCTTATGTGTCTTGTTCCTTCAAATTTTCCGTCAGAACCCGTTGCGGCAAATATACCTTCCTTTACAAGAGATGCTAAATATCCTCTGGTGCCACTTGGAATCCTATCTTTATCATCATGTCTTAAATAAGATTCATCCCCATTTGCAGAAAGATTTAACGCTCTTGCATAATATACGGCAATAGTATTTCTATCGGGATAAACTATATTATCTTGATCGATAAAACCTTTGCTCTTTGCTTCTTTAATTGTTTCAATGGTGATTACATTTCTTTCTATTGCAATTGCAGCTGCATCTCTTGCCCATCCGGCAACTCCATAATATGTCAAATCGCTTCCGTATTTTGCAACAGCCCTGTCAAGTTCATCCTTAGGAGCGTTCATAACTCCCTTTAACAATTGGAGAACTTCCTCGAAACTAACTGCTCTATCCGGTTCATAATTTCCGTTGGGATATCCTTCAATTACACCCTTATCACTCATCTCATCAATGTAGGAATAAGCCCAGCCATAAGGTCCGTTTTTGGTAACATCTTTAAATTCCTTTGCAAAAACAGGTCCTGTCATAAGAACCACTGCACAAAGAGAAATGCCTAAAACTTTATTTAAACTCTTTTTAAACATTTTATACCTCCATTTTATTTTAAATAACATTTTACTGACAATATAAATGTAAATATATTATAACATAGAGAATATCTGTATATTGTTACAAGTTTATTGCAATGATTAAATATTGTTATTAAAAAAATTAAAATAAATTTAATTTTCTAATAAAATTTTACTTGATTAATTTACAATTAACGATTTTTCCCCAATCTTATCAATTTTAATGTATAATTTAAGATATAGATAAATATTTTTAGGATGCTGTTATGAAGTTAAAAGAAAAAGTAATATTGATTATAACACTTTTGTTGCTAATAATCCCCTTTACAGTAAGTGCAGAAGAATACGAACTTAAACTTTGGGTCAACGGCAATTATATTGAGTCGGATGTAGCGCCCTTTATTGAAAATGGAAGAACCTTAGTGCCCGTTAGAATAATATCTGAAAATTTAGGATACCATGTTGAATGGAATGAAGAAAAACAACAAGTAGTTATAGCGGAAACTGAAGGTTTAGAGGTTAAGAAAACAATCTTATTGGAAATAGGAAAAACTGATGTTATAGTAGGAGATGGAAGAACTGGAAATGCTGAAATTGCAGTTCTTGATGTGCCACCTAAGATAATAAATTCAAGAACTTTTGTTCCTATAAGATTTATAGCAGAACAATTTGGTCAAAATGTGGATTGGGATGAAGATAACAAAACCGCTATAGTCGGAAAGGGATATGCTACTTCTTCCATTGTGGAAGCTCCGATTATTCCTTTAACCGCTTCGACAATAGCGCAAGAGCAGCCTGAACCTAATTCCAATACCACAGTAGTTATTACAAACCCAAAGGATAATTTAACTGTAAGCCCTTATCCCGATAAATTAATAAAAGGAAATATCAACTCTAAGGGTGTAAAAATTTACCATTGTCCCGGTCAAAGAGACTATAAAAAAACAGTAATTGATGAATCCAAGGGAGAAAGATGGTTTGCAACGGAAGCAGATGCAGTAAATGCCGGTTGGAGAAAAGCGCAACAAAATAAAATAATATAAAATATGAGCTAATTAGATTTACCAATACGGACTTTTAATTATAAATAGCTCATATTTTCATTGTAGTAATACTATTTTTTAATTATAAATATAAAAAAGCTTTGGAAACATAAAGTTCCAAAGCTTTTTTTGGTGTACCGTAGAGGATTCGAACCCCCGACCTTCTGGTCCGTAGCCAGACGCTCTATCCAGCTGAGCTAACGGTACTTATAATTGCAAAAAAGACCTATAGATAATAATTTCAGGTCCCTTCGCGAATAATAATGGTGCACCTAGGAGGATTCGAACCCCCGGCACACGGATTAGAAGTCCGTTGCTCTATCCAACTGAGCTATAGGTGCCAGTTTTTATGGAGCGGAAGACGAGATTCGAACTCGCGACCCTCGCCTTGGCAAGGCGATGCTCTACCACTGAGCCACTTCCGCAAATTTATTTAATATTTAGAATTATACTATGTTATCTGGTGGAGGAGAGTGGATTTGAACCACTGAAAGCTTAGCTAACGGATTTACAGTCCGTCCCCTTTGGCCGACTCGGGAACTCCTCCTCACCTTTTTTCTTTTTCTTGGAGCTGGTGAGAGGACTTGAACCCCCAACCTACTGATTACAAGTCAGTTGCTCTACCAATTGAGCTACACCAGCTTGGCGACCTGGATCGGGCTCGAACCGACGACCTCCAGCGTGACAGGCTGGCATTCTAACCATCTGAACTACCAGGCCGCATTTGTCCTTTTTTTATATGGTGGGCACAATAGGGCTCGAACCTATGACCCCCTGCTTGTAAGGCAGATGCTCTCCCAACTGAGCTATGCGCCCATATCTTTCTATTTTTTTCTTTTGGTGACCCTGCCGGGAATCGAACCCGGGATACCACCGTGAAAGGGTGGTGTCTTAACCGCTTGACCACAGGGCCGTCTTTTGGTAGCGGCGAACAGATTTGAACTGCTGACACTGCGGGTATGAACCGCATGCTCTAGCCAACTGAGCTACGCCGCCACGTTTTCTTTACATAGCTCTTTTTTTGGTAGCGGGAGCAGGATTTGAACCTACGACCTTCGGGTTATGAGCCCGACGAGCTACCAAACTGCTCCATCCCGCGTCATCTCTTCCTTGCTCTTTTGGTGCCGAGGACCGGAATCGAACCGGTACGATGTTTTACCATCGCAGGATTTTAAGTCCTGTGCGTCTGCCTGTTCCGCCACCCCGGCATTCTGGCTCTCAGGGTGGGACTCGAACCCACAACCTACCGGTTAACAGCCGGTTGCTCCACCATTGAGCTACCTAAGATTATTTTCCCGCTTCTTGCGGGTTTTTTTAATCCGGCGATACTTACTCTCCCAGGCCGTCTCCGGCCAAGTACCATCAGCGCTGTTGAGGCTTAACTTCTGTGTTCGGTATGGGTACAGGTGTGTCCCTCTTGCTTTTGTCACCGAATTTTCAACTACAAATCTTTTTTGGTCAAGTCTTCGACCTATTAGTACTCTTTGGCTCAGCATATTGCTATGCTTACACTTTGAGCCTATCTACCTCGTTTTCTTCAAGGGGTCTTATCTTTTTGGGGAAATCTCATCTCGAGGGCAGCTTCGTGCTTAGATGCCTTCAGCTCTTATCTATTCCAAACTTAGCTACTCAGCTGTGCCATTGGCATGACAACTGATGCACCAGAGGTTTGTCCATCCCGGTCCTCTCGTACTAAGGATAGCTCCTCTCAAATTTCCTGCGCCCACGACGGATAGGGACCGAACTGTCTCACGACGTTCTGAACCCAGCTCGCGTGCCTCTTTAATGGGCGAACAGCCCAACCCTTGGGACCTACTTCAGCCCCAGGATGAGACGAGCCGACATCGAGGTGCCAAACCTCCCCGTCGATGTGGACTCTTGGGGGAGATAAGCCTGTTATCCCCGGGGTAGCTTTTATCCGTTGAGCGATGGCCCTTCCACTCGGTACCACCGGATCACTAAGTCCTAGTTTCCTATCTGCTTGAGTTGTGGCTCTTGCAGTTAAGCTCCCTTTTGCCTTTGTACTCTTTGCACGATTTCCGTCCGTGCTGAGGGAACCTTTGAACGCCTCCGTTACTTTTTCGGAGGCGACCGCCCCAGTCAAACTGCCCGACTGACAGTGTCCCTCCCCCTGTTTCAAGGGGGTCGGTTAGAATTCTAAGTTTAAAAGAGTGGTATCCCAAGGCCGACTCCGCAAATACTGGCGTACTTGTTTCTTTGTCTCCCACCTATCCTGTACATTTAAACTCAAAATCCAATGTCAACCTACAGTAAAGCTCCACGGGGTCTTTCCGTCCTGTCGTGGGTAAGCGGCATCTTTACCGCTACTTCAATTTCACCGGATCCTTTGTTGAGACAGTGCCCAAATCGTTACACCTTTCGTGCGGGTCGGAACTTACCCGACAAGGAATTTCGCTACCTTAGGACCGTTATAGTTACGGCCGCCGTTTACTGGGGCTTCGGTTCTAAGCTTCGTTTTTCAACTGACTTTTTCCCTTAACCTTCCAGCACCGGGCAGGTGTCAGCTCCTATACTTCGTCTTTCGACTTTGCAGAAACTTGTGTTTTTGGTAAACAGTCGCTTGGGCCTTTTTACTGCGGCCATTTTCATGGCTCCCCTTCTTGCTAACTTACGGGGTCATTTTGCCGAGTTCCTTAACAAAGGTTCTTCCGCTCGTCTTAGGATTTTCTCCTTTCCTACCTGTGTCGGTTTGCGGTACGGGCGAGTTCTTGCTTGATAGTGGGTTTTCTTGGCAGTGTGGAGTTGCATGCTTCTCTACTTGTTTTCGATCGACATCATACTTTAGTGTTTGCGGCTTAGGGGGTTTGCCTCCTAGGCCCACCTTTGTATTTGTACGCCTCACCAACTGGGCGCTCATGTTATCCTCCTGCGTCACCACGTACTTTGTTGCGCTTAAACTCGGTACAGGATTTTCCACCTGTTGTCCATCGACTACGCCTTTCGGCCTCGCCTTAGGTCCCGACTTACCCTGAGTGGACGAGCCTTGCTCAGGAATCCTTAGGTTTTCGACGGGTGAGATTCTCACTCACCTCTCGCTACTTATGCCAGCATTCTCTCTTGTGTGCTATCTACAGGGCCTTGCGACTTCTGCTTCGTCTTGCACACATTGCTCCTCTACCATCATTTCTGATCCACAGCTTCGGTATTTAGTTTAGCCCCGGTTATCTTCGGCGCACAATCACTTGACCAGTGAGCTATTACGCACTCTTTGAATGTGTGGCTGCTTCTAAGCCAACATCCTGGTTGTCTGAGTAATTATACTTCCTTTCCCACTTAACTATTATTTTGGGACCTTAGCTGGTGGTCTGGGCTGTTTCCCTTTTGACTATGAAGCTCATCCCTCATTGTCTGACTCCTTAGCGCTTGATTTGGTATTTGGAGTTTGATAGGTATTGGTAAGCGTATTGCCCCCGCTACTATTCAGTGCTCTACCCCCTTATCATTGTTCGCTAAAGGCTAGCCCTAAAGCTATTTCGAGGAGAACCAGCTATCTCCGTGTTCGTTTGGCTTTTCACCCCTATCCACAGGTCATCCGATAGCTTTTAAACGCTACCCGGTTCGAGCCTCCATTGAATTTTACTTCAACTTCACTCTGCCCATGGATAGATCACACGGTTTCGGGTCTATGTCAATTAACTTTCGCCCTATTTAGACTCGATTTCTCTGCGACTTCAATGCTTTACATTTTAATCTTGCTTATTGACATAACTCGCTGGCCCGTTCTACAAAAAGTACACGATCCCGGTTCCTTTACCGGTTTCGCTGCTTGTAAACATTAGGTTTCAGGTTCTGTTTCACTCCCCTCTCGGGGTTCTTTTCACCTTTCCCTCACGGTACTTGTTCGCTATTGGTCACCAAGGAGTGTTTAGCCTTAGGGGGTGGTCCCCCTGTGTTCTCACCGGATTTCTCGTGTCCTGTGATACTCTTTTGTGCTTGCTTTGCTTGTTTTCGTCTACGGGTCTGTTACCTTCTTTGGATCATCTTCCCAGATGATTCGACTGACTTGCTTTTGCTTTTTTGCACGGTTGGGCTTTTTCCTTTTCGCTCGCCGCTACTTGGGATATCGAGTTTTCTTTCTTTTCCTCGGGCTACTTAGATGTTTCAGTTCGCCCGGTTCGCTTCTTTAAGTTATGGATTGGCTTAAAGATACCATTTTTATGGTGGGTTGCCCCATTGGGAGATCTGTGGTTTGTCGATTGTTTGCTTCTACCCACAGCTTTTCGCAGCTTACCGCGTCCTTCTTCGCCTCTTGGTGCCTAGGCATTCGCCTAATGCTCTTTTTTTCTTGACCTTTGTTATTTTTTTAATAACTTCCAATGAAATTGTCTTTGCTTATTGTTGTTTTGTCTTCTTTTTTGTTCTTTTTAAGTTTAGACTTCTTTCTTTTTTTCGATTTGTAGTTGTCATGGTTCTTTTGACTTTCGTCTGGTGGAGATGAGGAGAGTCGAACTCCTGACCCCCTGCTTGCAAGGCAGGTGCTCTCCCATCTGAGCTACACCCCCTTATAATTAATAGTATAAGGTCACACGGTTTTTCCTTAGAAAGGAGGTGATCCAGCCGCACCTTCCGATACGGCTACCTTGTTACGACTTCACCCCAGTCATTATCCCTACCTTCGACTGCTGCTCCCATTTGCATGGTTGGCTTACAGGCTTCGGGTATTGATTACTCCCATGGTGTGACGGGCGGTGTGTACAAGACCCGGGAACGCATTCACCGCAGCATTCTGATCTGCGATTACTAGCAACTCCGACTTCATGTCCTCGGGTTGCAGAGGACAATCCGAACTGGGATCGGCTTTTTGAGATTTGCTTGGGATTGCTCCATTGCTGCTCTTTGTTCCGACCATTGTAGCACGTGTGTAGCCCAGGGCATATAGGGCATGATGATTTGACGTCATCCCCACCTTCCTCCGATTTGTCATCGGCAGTCCCTTTAGAGTTCCCATCTTTACATGCTGGCAACTATTGGTAGGGGTTGCGCTCGTTGCGGGACTTAACCCAACATCTCACGACACGAGCTGACGACAACCATGCACCACCTGTTTAGCGGCCTCCGAAGAGGATTGTGTATCTCTACATTGTTCCGCTATATGTCAAGCCCTGGTAAGGTTCTTCGCGTTGCTTCGAATTAAACCACATGCTCCGCTGCTTGTGCGGGTCCCCGTCAATTCCTTTGAGTTTCATGCTTGCGCACGTACTCCCCAGGCGGAGTGCTTATTGCGTTTGCTGCGGCACTGAGATTCCTCCCAACACCTAGCACTCATCGTTTACGGCGTGGACTACCAGGGTATCTAATCCTGTTTGCTACCCACGCTTTCGTTCCTCAGCGTCAGTTAGTGTCCAGTAAGTCGCCTTCGCTACCGGTATTCTTACTAATATCTACGCATTTCACCGCTACACTAGTAATTCCACTTACCTCTCCACTTCTCAAGATAGTTAGTTTCTACTGCTTACGAGGGTTGAGCCCTCGCTTTTTACTTTAGACTTTCCTATCCGCCTGCGAACCCTTTACGCCCAGTGATTCCGGACAACGCTCGCCCCCTACGTATTACCGCGGCTGCTGGCACGTAGTTAGCCGGGGCTTCCTCCTATGGTACTGTCATTGTCTTCCCATAGGACAGAGCTTTACGAAACGAATTCCTTCTTCGCTCACGCGGCGTCGCTGCATCAGGGTTCCCCCCATTGTGCAATATTCCCCACTGCTGCCTCCCGTAGGAGTTTGGACCGTTTCTCAGTTCCAATGTGGCCGTTCACCCTCTCAGGCCGGCTACTGATCGTCATCTTGGTGGGCTGTTATCTCACCAACTAATTAATCAGACGCGAGTCCATCTTTGACCGCTTCGCTTTGATTATCTGTTCATGCGAATTGATAATGTTATCGGGTATTAATCAGGGTTTCCCTTGGCTATCCCCGTGTCAAAGGCAGGTTACTCACGTGTTACTCACCCGTCCGCCGCTAATTCCCTTCCGCTTCGGCCCGAAGGCTTCTGTGGTCGGTTCATCGCTCGACTTGCATGTGTTAGGCACGCCGCCAGCGTTCGTCCTGAGCCAGGATCAAACTCTCGATTATATCTTTGTTTGCCTGCTTCAAGTTTCTACTGACTTTCCGCTTTTTTGCTTTGCTTGTGTGTTTCCTTATACTATTTAATTATCTTGGTTCTGTTACTTCTTTTTTGAAGTAGCTTGTCTATTATATATTGTCTTTTTGACTCATGTCAAGTGATTTTTAAAGTTTGACCGCAAAATAAAAATATATAATAATATATCAGCTTAACTGACTTATTTATATTACCATATTCAGATTTTTGCGTCAAGTTGGTTTTACATTTTAAGTTAATAATTAGAATGTATTTTACTTTAATTTTAATTCTCTATTAAGGCTTTAAGTTCATCGCTCGGATTTATCTTATAAGCCTTTCTAAAATATTCTTTATATTCTTCTTCGTTTTGATTGTAGAGGAGAATTCCCAGGTTGTAATTTAGTAAATAACTCTCACTCATATAGGATAATCCTTTTTTATATGTTTCTATAGCTCCTTTGATATCTAAGTTTTTAAGTTGACATAGTGCTTTTTGATTGTAAAATCTGTCATCGTTTTCATCGTAATATATGGCCTTTTCTATGTTTTCCATCGCCTTGTCCATAATATCTAAGTTATACTCATTTAAACTCAACAGGTAGTGCAGCTCACCTTTGTTGGGATATAAATTTGATACTTTTTTTAAAAACTCATAGGCTTTATCAAATTTGCCATAGGCCAGGTATGTCTTTGCAGATTCGATATCAGCATAGTCTTCAAGTTCTTTTAAGCTTTCTCTAACTTCTTCCTTGAGTTCTTGTTCATCTTCTGAGTATAATTCCATAAATTTTTCAAAATATAATTTTGATTTTATGAATTGTTGCATGTTTCTGTAAATAAATCCCAACCTGTAATATGCGAGAGAAAACTCTTCATCTTTTTGTAAAATTTCTTCGTATATTTTTGTGATTTCATTTAAAAAACCTCTTTGTTCTTCCTCGTTCATTTTTGTATAGTTCTCATTATAAATGCTCTCCATTACATTGGCTCTCTTAAATTCCAATTCATTGTCCTGTTCCATAAAATTTTTGTAGAAATTTAAATAAATATAAGCATCTATAAAACTTTTTGCTTTGATCGCTTTATAACTCATATAGGAAATAAGTTTTTTCTCATCTTTTATCGTGTGCTTTAATATCTCTAAATATTTTTCTTTATCTTTGAAATTTTTATCAATTCCTAATAAATAAATTATTGCGTGATTTATTTTGTCCAAGCTTATTTTTTCGTCGACTTCTTTAAGTTTTATAGATTTAATCAAATTATTGAATATTATGGGCAGAGGTGTGTTTTTTTCAATGGTTATATCTTTTATTTTTACATCGTTTTTTAACTCTATAAAGACCACATTTTTTAATCGTTTAGTCATTTCTTCTTGTAATTGCATTAAAATTCCCCCATATATTTTCTTTTTCTCATAGTACTACTACTTAAAATAGTAAAAAGAGATCCTCTAAACAATACATATACAGCTGTTATCACTTGAATTAACAAAATTCTAAGTATTGAATCTATAGAGCTGTTTGCCATTTCAAAGATTCCTACTTCAATGCCCGTAAGTGAACTTATAAAATTATTGCTAAATTGAAATATCGTATATCCGACAGTCTGTGTTAAAAGTGAAACTACCAAAATATACGCTAAAACAGATATGCTCCAATGTATGAAATTTTCACTCATAAAACTAATTGTATATGTGTATGCATCTACATAAGACTTCCCTTTTATATAAATGCTTTCACTTATGGCATTTAAAAGAAAATAAATAATCACTGCTATTGCAATTTGCATAGGTAATGGGCGTGTCAAAAATTTAATTATCATCATCACAAAATAAACAGAATAAATAGTAAAAAAATTTTTAGTGAAAGATGATTTGAAACTTCTAAAGGATATTCTATTGTAAAAGTTTAAATCCGAAAGTAGCTCAAAATAACTGGATAAAATCAAGGAATAAATTATCGGAACAATAAATCCGCTCCCCGGAATACCCAGGTATCCTATTATTATATGGGATGTATTTAACGCTACGCTATAAAGTAACGGAATTATTAAAAACACCGGATTTCCCGATAATTTTTTAATCGTAATTTTTAAAGTTTTTTTATAAACTGCCAATATATCTTCTATCATTTATATCACTCCCTTTTTATATTATACAAATTTATTGAGAAAATGCGAATTAAACATTATACTATAGTAATGAAAGGAAGGTTATTATGAAAAAATTTATCGATAAACTTTTTCTTTTAATGACTATTGCAATTTTATCAAATGTTTTTTTCAACTTTAATATATTTGCAAACGAGTTGTTGATTGAAGAAGAAATCGCTCCAGGTGTTTTTAGGCAGGAATATAATGTTAATTATGCAGATAAAAATACAAGAGTAAACTTGATAAAGATTGATTTAAACAATCCCTATGTTGAAATTTCAGTTGTTGCAGGATCAGGCAAGTACACAAACAAGGCTACTGTAAGTGAAATGGCGAAAAGAACTGATGCTACAGCGCTTGTTAACGGCGATTTTTTCAATACGCTTTTACAGGGTTCTCCTGAAGGCCCATCCATTGTAGATGGAAAACTTCAAACCTCCCCCGTTGAATATATAGGATTGTATTCTTTGGGGATAACTGATGATAATACCGCATCTATCGAAGAAATAGACTTCAGCGGAACTGTAACGGCAAAAAACGGCAACAGTTTTAAACTGGACAGTTTAAACAAATCTTATTATTGGTATGAACCCACAGGCGAATATTCACATCAGGATAAATTAAATTTATACAATGATTTTTGGGCTTCTAAATCCAGAGGAGATAAGAAAAACAGTGAAGTATTAGTGTCCGCAAATGGGATAGTTGAACAAATAAGCGAAGGAAAAAATTTTGATTTTCCTGTTCCTGATGGCAAATTCATAATTCAGGCAGATGGTAAAGGTTATGAATTCATAAAAAACAACATAAATCTCGGAGACCAAATATCAATTAATTACAATATCACGCCTAACAAAAATTATAAATTCTTAATTGGAGGCCATGCTCTTTTGGTGGACAACTCAGCAGCTGTAGAATACACAAAGGACATAAATGTTTTAGGTGGAGTCAGAGCAAGAACTGCAGCCGGTATCTCAGCAGATGGCAAGACACTGTTCATAGTAAGTGCTGAAGGAAAAACTAAGCGAAGTGCGGGGTTGTCTCTTGGAAATTTGTCCGATTTTATGGTCCAAATGGGAGTTTACAGAGCAGTTAACCTGGATGGTGGCGGATCCACTACAATGGTTCTTAAAGAACTTGGTGATTTTGACAGAACAAGAGTTATAAATCCTGAAAAAAACGCAGCTGAAAGAAAAGTCGTAAACGGAATAGGCATTTACAACAAAGCCCCTGATTCAAACAACATGATCGGTGTAAAAATAGATGGACCTTCAACATTGTTAGTTGGCCAAAGTGGTGAATATAAATTAAAAAGCGCGTGGAATGAATTTTTAAAACCTTTGAGTATTGATAATATAAACTATTCTCTGTCAAGCTCAAATGAAAACTTAGGCATATTCAGCGGAAATTATTACTTGCCTCTTAAAGAGGGAACTACTGACATTGTTCTTACAACGGACAGTGGCATTACAGGCATAAAAAAAGTAAATGTTGTCGGTTTTGATAAGATAAAAGACCTGAAAATAAGTTTGGATTCTATAAAAGTTTCTGACGGTTCAGTGATATTTCCGACTACTACCGCTGTACTTGAAAATAAAGAAGAATGCATATTAAGCCCAAAAGTGCTGAAATATGAAATAGATAACTTCGATTATAATATTGATGAAAACGGAAATATCATAATCAATTCTCTCAACTCAAATAAATCTGCAACATTAAAAATCACAGCAGGAGAAAAATCAAAAACAATAAAGCTCTATGATGCCAATGCAAATATTATAAAAATGAAAATAAACGAAACAAAATACAATATAAATGACGAAGTTTTTGAAATGGATACAAAACCGTTCATTAAGGATGATAGAACTCTTGTACCTGTAAGATTTATAGTGGAAGCTCTTAAGGGTGAGGTCAATTACGACGAAGAAAATAGAATTGTAAATATGGTTTATAATGGAAAAATCATAATCATACCTATTGATGACAATAAAATTGTAGTAAATGACGAAGTGATAATTATGGACACAACCGCTATAATAAAAGACTCCAGAACCTTTATCCCCATACGTTTTGTAGCTGAGTCCATAGGCATGATCGTTGATTATGACGATTTAACAAGAGAAGTGACCCTTATTGAAGATAATATTAATGTAGAATAATAAAAACTTTGTTTTACATGCTATTTCCATTTATATGTATAAAGAAATTTTTATCTGATATACTAATAAAAACACGTACCATAAAATTTTATAGTACGTGTTTTTTTATGCTCCTAAATAAGCCGCTTTTATAGACGCATCATTTATCATATCTGACGAAAGTCCTGAATTGACTATTCTACCTGTTTCCAGTACATAGGTCCTATCAGAAATAGAAAGAGCAATATTTGCATTTTGCTCAACAAGAAGAATAGTTACTCCATCTTTTTTTAGGTCTTTAATTACATCAAAAATTTTTTCTACAAATATTGGAGATAACCCCATGGAAGGTTCGTCCAACAAAATTAATTTCGGTTTACTCATAAGGGCTCTACCCATGGCAAGCATTTGCTGTTCCCCGCCGGATAAAGTTCCTGCAAGTTGATTTTTTCTTTCCTTAAGAATAGGGAATCTTTCATAAATTTTTGAAATATCTTCTTCTATATGAGATTTATCTTTGATAATAAAAGCTCCCAGTTTTAAATTATCTAAAACTGAAAGGCCCGTAAATATTCTTCTTCCTTCAGGAACTTGTGCAATTCCAAGTCTTGTGATGTTATGTGATTTTACTTTAGTAAGATCTTGATCTTCAAAACAAATAGAGCCTTCTTTAATCGGCAATAACCCGGAAATACTTTGAAGAGTAGTAGTCTTTCCTGCTCCATTAGCTCCTATAAGACTTACTATTTCTCCGTCGTTAACTTCTAAGTCAACTCCTTTTAAAGCATGTATGTTCCCATAAAAAACATTTAAGTTTTTAACGCTTAGCATTTTTATACAGCCCCCGTTCCTAAATAAGCATTTATAACCTTTTGATTATTTATTACATCGGTAGGATTTCCTTCAGCCAATATTTTACCATAATTTAAAACCATAAGTCGTTCACAAATACCCAGAACAAGTTTCATATCATGTTCAATTAATAAAATTGTTATTCCGAATTTATCTCTTATAAGCCTGATTGTCTTCATCAATTCTTCTGTTTCTATAGGATTCATCCCTGCAGCAGGTTCATCCAATAATAATAAAGACGGTTTTGTTGCCATAGCTCTTGCTATTTCAAGTTTCCTTTGATCGCCATAGGATAAAGAATTTGCAGAAAATTGTTTATATTTATCTAAATTAAATATACTCAAAATTTCCATCGCTCTTGTATTTATTTCATACTCTTCACTCCAATATCCTTTAGTTCTGAGCATTCCTTGAGTTATAGAATATTTCATATCCTTATTGCAAGCTATTTTCACGTTATCAAGTACAGATAAATATCCAAAAAGACGAATATTTTGAAAGGTCCTGGCAATTCCATATTCCACAAGCTTATAAGGTTTTATCCCATTTATCCTGTTTCCGTTTAAATAAATATCGCCCTCTGTGGGAGAATATACTCCGGTAATCATATTAAAAACTGTCGTTTTCCCGGCTCCGTTAGGACCTATAAGACCTAATAATTCTTTTTGCTTTATTTCAAGATTGAAATTTGAAACAGCTTGGAGTCCTCCAAAATTGATACCGACATTTTCGCATACTAATACTGAATTACTCAAGATGTTTCACCTCTCTTCTTTTTAAAAATATTATCTCCTTGTTTTGAAATTGATTTAACAAAACCTGTAAGAGAAAATTCTTTTCTTCCTAAAAGACCTTCCGGTCTGAAAATCATCATGATTATAAGGACAATAGAGTATATGATCATTCTGTAATCTGCAAATTGTCTTAAAATTTCAGGAGTTATAGTTAAAACAGTGGATGAAATTACCGCTCCTGTAAAAGAACCCATCCCGCCTAATACTACCATTACCAATATATCAAAGGACCTGTTGTAATCGAATACCTTAGCTCCAATTACTCCAATATTGTGTGCATAAATCCCTCCTGCAACACCTGCGAAAAAAGCCGATAGCGCAAAGGCGAAGGTTTTATAATATGTTACATTAATTCCTGAGCTTTCGGCGGCAATTTCATCTTCTCTTATGGCTAAAACAGCTCTGCCATGCCTTGATGTCATTGTAGAATACATCGCAGCTACAGAAATCGCCGTAATTATATATATGATTCCGAAATTTTGCATTTTTGAAATTCCGCTGATACCTTGAGCTCCGCCCGTAAAGTCGAAATATTCTATTAAAACCCTTATTATTTCTCCAAAGGCTAATGTTACAATTGCCAAGTAATCTCCCTTAAGTCTAAGAGCAGGAATGCCTATGCCTATACCTATGATGCAGGCAAGTGTTCCACCTAAAATTAAGCCTACTATGTATCCCGGAATACCCGGAACAAGTTCAGCTTGTGAAAACAGAGCTGCAGTATAGGCTCCAATTGACATAAACCCAGCGTGTCCAAGAGTAATTTGACCCAAGTTTCCAACAGTAATGTTAAGAGAAACAGCAAGTATTATATTGATACACGCAAGTCTAAGTACAGAAAGAAAATATTTATTCAGTATTCCGAATTTATTTAACAAAAATAACAGTAAATATAACAGTGCAAGTAAAATAACTGTTAAAATATACATTCCACGTTTTTGTCTAGTCATATTCTCACCTACACCTTTTCCTTGATATTCTTACCCAATAGTCCCGTCGGTTTGAAAATAAGAACTATAATTAAAAGTCCAAAAACAATCGCATCAGCAAGTTTACTGGATATGTACGCACGTGCCAAAGCTTCAACAAGTCCGAGGATAAATCCACCCAAAACAGCTCCAGGTATTAATCCTATTCCACCCACAACAGCAGCTGTAAATGCCTTTATCCCAAGCATTGATCCCATTAAAGGATAAGCTTGAGGATATGCGGACACATATAAAACCGAAGCTACTCCTGCAAGTGCCGACCCTATGGCAAATGTCATAGTTAAGGTGTTATCAACATTTATCCCTACAAGTGCTGCAGCTCCATAATCTTCGCTCGTTGCAACCATGGATTTGCCGTACTTTGTTCTTTTCATAAATAATTGTAAAAGCACAGTCAAAATAATCGTTATGGCAATTGTTATTATAGTGGAAAACGAAACTGTTCCCCCGAGTATTTCAATCGGCTTTGCCTCAAAAATTGGTGGTACTGCTCTTGCATTTGCCCCAAAAACTTTCATTACTAAATTCTGAAGCAATAAACTCATGCCTATGGCAGTTATTAAGTTTGAAATTCTTGGACTGTTCCTAAGAGGTTTGTAAGCTAATCTTTCTATCAGAATACCTAACAAAGTACAAACTATAACAGCCGGTATAATTGCAAAATAAAAAGGCAAACCAGCTTCAAGTAATACAAGTTGAATTGCAAATACAGTTGTATAGGCACCAACCATTATAATTTCACCATGAGCAAAATTTATAAGCAAAGCAATTCCATATACCATTGTATAACCCAGTGCAACTAAAGCATAAATCGATCCAATTTGTAGTCCGTTAAATATTTGCAAAAAAAATCCCATAAATTATGCTCCTTTCAACAATTAAAAGCGGCAAATATCTTTTATTTGCCGCAGATAATTTTATTCAGGTGAAACAACCGAATCAAATTTATATTCTCCATCTTTGATGTTGATTATTGTCGCTGATTTAATGGGGTTATTATTTTCTCCAAATTTAATATTACCTGTAACGCCATCTAATTCAGCTGATTTCAAAGCTTCTATAACTGCTTCATAATCTGTAGAACCGGCTTTTTCATAAGCTTGTTTGTATAAATAAACTGTATCATATCCTAAGGCTGCAAATGATGACGGATCTTCATTGTATTTTGATTTATAAGCTTCAACAAAATTCTTTACATTTTCAGAATCATCATCTACCGCATAGTGATTTGTAAAATAAACTCCTTCAAGAATTCCCTTGGATCCTTCATCTATTGTTGCAAGTACTCCGTCCCATCCGTCAGGTCCGATTAAAGTAGCTTCTATTCCTAAATCTCTGGCTTGCTTTGCAATCAGAACGTCCTTTTCATAATATTCAGGAACAATTATTACATCAGGTTGTCCATTTTGGATATTTGTCAATTGTACTTTAAAATCTACATCTGTTCCGCCATATCCTTCGTCTGCAACTATTTCAAGACCTTTTTCTTCAAATGTATCCCTGAACGCATCTGCTACGCCATTTGAATAATCATCAGATGTATTTCTTAATATCGCTGCCTTTTTAGCACCAAGAGTATCTGCTGCAAAGTTTGCAAGTATTTTTCCTTGAAGTGGATCTGTGAAGCAAGTTCTAAATACATTGTCTTTTCCTTCGGTTATAGATCCCATGGTTCCTGTAGGTGTAATCACCGGTATTCCATCTGTTTCAGAATTGTCTGCAACTGCTTGTGCAGGTTTTGAAGTTATAGGTCCTATAATACCCACCACTTCTTCTTCTACTAATTTATTATAAATAGTTACTGCCTCTGTGGGATCTCCCTTGTCATCTTCAGAGATATATTCTATTTGCTTGCCGTTAATGCCACCATTTGCGTTAATCTCTTCAACAGCAAGCTTAACTCCGTTTTCAGTAGTATTTCCATAAACTGCTACCGCTCCTGTCTTAGGTATAATTCCTCCGAGTTTAATCACCTCAGAATCAGAACCTGTCGTTTCTTCCGCATTAGTTGAGGTGTTATTTTTTGAAGCTCCTGCATTCTCTTGACTATTTCCGCCACAAGCAGTTAAGACAAGAACAAGTGTCAATAGAGCTATCAATATCTTTTTCATTTTCCTTCCTCCTAATAAAAATATTTCTCCTATTATAACACTAAAATAATCTATTTCAAAGCCTTATATTTAAAATCGATTAAAATACTATCTTTAAATATACCTACTTATTTTACATTTTTTCAGGCGATGCTATTCCAAGTAAGCTGAGGCCTTCTTTAATAACGGTTTTTACCGCATAACAAAGCATCAATCTTGTGTTTTTAAGAATCTTGTCTTCTATTATTATTTGGGTATGATTATAATACCTGTTGAAAGCTCTTGCTAATTCAATTGTATATCTCGTTATAAAATACGGTTCATACTTTTCATGGGCATCTATTACCACATCAGTGAAATTGTATAGAGTTCTCAGTATATTATATTCTTCATCAGACTTTAATAGACTCGAGTCTATCTTATTATTTATGTCGAAATCTCCCTTTTCCAACAACGAACATATTCTCGCATGCACATATTGTACATAGGGTCCTGTCTCTCCTTCAAAAGCAAGTGTCTTGTCCCAGGAAAACACATAATCCTTTATTCGTTGATTGAATAACTCTTGAAATTTTACAGCTCCTATCCCTACTTGAGCTGCCAATTCTTCTTTGTTTTCAATTTCTTCGCCCTTTTCTTTTTCTCTTTGTGTGAGAATTTCCTTAACTTTCTCTATAGATTTATTAAGAACATCTTCAAGATATACAACTCTTCCTTTTCTGGTTGAAAGCGTACCATCTTCGAGAGAAACCATCCCAAAAGGAACGTGGACTACTTCATCAGCCCAATCATAACCCATTTCTCTTAATATACCTTTGAGTTGTTGGAAATGAAGTATTTGTTGTGATCCTACAACATAAATATTTCTATAGGGATGGTGTTGATTATGTCTGTAGTGCGCCGCCGCAATATCTCTTGTTATATAAATTGTAGATCCGTCAGATTTTATTATTAGTGCCGGCGGTAGATTATATTTTGATAAATCTACTATTTTCGCGCCTTCAGATTCAATAAGGGCTCCAGATTTTTCCAATTGCTCAACTTCTGCAGGCATATAATCCGAATAGAAGGACTCTCCTTTAAATGTATCATATTCTATATCGAGCATTTTATATACTTTATTAAATTCCATAAGAGATACATCTCTTATCCATTGCCAAAGCTCCAATGCTTCTTCATCTTTATTCTCAAGCCTTGAAAACCAATGTCTACATTCCTCTCTTAAATCCGGATCCAGCTCAACCTCTGCATTTATTTTTACATATAGCTTTAACAATTCAGGAATGGGATTACTCATTATTACGTCCTTATCTCCCCATTTTTTTATTGCAACTATCAACATACCGAATTGTGTTCCATAATCTCCAAGATGGTTATAAGAAATTGTATTGTATCCTAAAAAATTATAAATTCTCTTGATTGAATCCCCGATAACAGTTGATCTTATATGTCCTATATGGAAAGGTTTAGCAATGTTAGGAGATGAATATTCCACGACAACATTTTTTTCTTCGCCGATTCCAGGTTTGCCAAAGTCTTCTTTTTTTTCTTTGATTTCATTTAAAATCTCTGAAGATAATTTTAATTTATTTATATAAAAATTTATATATGCTGATTGGGATTCCACTTTTTCGAAGTACTCGCTTGTTATTGAGCCCGCTATTTCTTTTGCAATTATAGCGGGGTTTTTTCTAAACACCTTTGCTAAAGAAAAAACGGGAAAGGCATAATCGCCCATCTCCGAATTTGGAGGTACTTCTATGGTAGCTTCAATTTCTTCTGCCGTCATTGTTTGCTGCTCTTTATTTAGTTTATCTTCTAAAATACTTACTATTTCTTCTCTAAAATTAACCATATCTGCTCCTTATTTTAATTTTAATTTTCCTTATTATCATTATATATTATTTATTTAAATTCTACTACACTTACTCCATCTCCACCTTCATTATATTGTGCGTCAAAGTATTTTTTCACAGAATGATGTTTGCTCAAATAATTTTTTACTTTTTGCCGCAGAGCTCCTGTGCCTTTTCCGTGTATTATTCTCACTTGTTTTATTCCGGATAAGTAAGCGTCATCTAAATACTTTTCAAGTATAGGTCTTGCATCATCAAAAGTCTTTCCCCTTATATCCAGTTCGGGTTTTATATACTTGGACTTGTTATTTACAAATCTTCTGACATTTTTTTCCTGTTTGCTTTTTTCTGCAGTACTCTTCTCTAATGTATCTATGGGAAGCTTCATCTTTATCATACCTATCTGCACCAAGGCCATTTTTTTATCTTTATCAAAATCTACAACGGTTCCTTCGGCATTTAAAGATACTGATTTTACGCTATCGCCTATTTTTAAATCCTCGCTTGGGTTAGCAGCCTTTTTCAAAACTATCTTATCACTTTTTGGCAAAGTTGCGTCTAAATTTTCTCTGAAAATATCATTTACTTCCTGAAGTCTCCTTGACTGAGATGAACTAAGTTCATTTTTTAAAGAATTTATTTCATCCATTATTAACTTGATATTTTCCTTTGTGCTTAAAAGCAATCTCTTAGCTTCTTCTCTGGATTCCTCAAGTATTTTTTCCTTTTGAGATTTTATTTTTTCCAGCTCTTTGGTAAGTTTTGCGTTTTTTTCTTCCAACTCAAGCTTCTTATTGCTGATTTGTTGTTTATTTTCCTCTATGGAGGATCTGTCCGACTCAATGGATTTTAACACTTCTTCAAATTCGATGTTCTCTTCACTTATAAATTTTTTAGCTTCTTCAATTATATCATCTGATAACCCGAGTCGCTTTGAAATTTCAAAGGCATTGGATTTTCCCGGTATGCCTATTATCAATTTATATGTTGGTGAAAGTGTATCCACATTAAATTCCATGGAGGCATTGGCGACACCCTCTGTTGTAAGGGCGTAGGTTTTCAATTGATTGTAGTGAGTTGTCGCAACAGAAAGAATTTTTTTCTCCTTCATGTAATCCATTATGGCATTAGCAAGAGCCGCACCTTCAGTAGGGTCAGTACCCGCTCCCAACTCATCAAATATTACCAAGCTTTTGTCAGTGGCATATTTTAAAATTTCAACGATATTTACCATGTGAGATGAAAAAGTAGATAGCGATTGCTCTATACTTTGTTCATCTCCGATATCTGCAAGTACATTTTCGAAAATACCCACTTCACTGGTCTCATCAGCAGGTATATGCAGTCCATACTGCACCATCAGAACAAGCAATCCCAAGGTTTTTATGCTTACGGTTTTTCCACCGGTATTTGGTCCTGTAATTATCAAAGATGTAAATTCCTTTCCCAAATAAATATCTATGGGAACGACATTTTTCACCTTTAAAAGAGGATGTCTTGCATTCTTTAAATTAATATACTTTTCATGGTTTACTTTTGGTTTATTTAAATTAAGTTCAATGGCCATTTTCGCCTTTGCAAATACAAAATCCATTTCTGATAGAATATCTTGATTTGCCGCTATTGAATAGCTTTGGTCAGCAACTAATTGCGATAATTGTGCCAATATTTTGGCAATTTCTTCAAACTCATCGCTATAGAGAGAATTTAATTCATTGTTTAAATTTACAACAGCCATCGGCTCTACATATACAGTTTGTCCTGAAGAGCTTCTGTCATGCACAAGCCCTTTTAACTTGGATTTATTTTCAAGTTTCACAGGAACTACATATCTCCCCTGTCTAATAGTTATTAAACTGTCTTGAAGATATTTTCTTGTATCTTCGGAAGAAATTATTGAATTTAATTTGTCCCTGATAGCTTCTTTTTTTCTTGCTATTTGTTGTCTTATTGAATATAGCTTAGGTGAAGCATTGTCTGAAATTTCATCTGGTGATATTATCGCATTGTTTATCTCGTCTTCTATGTTTTTATATTCTGATAAGTTTTCCGCTCTGTATGATAATATCGTGCCCTCAACTTCTGAACCTTCTGTTTTGAAGTAGTTCTTCAGATATCTGGAAACTCTTAGGAAGTCGGAAATATCCAAAAGTTCAATTGCGCTTAAGCTTCCTCCCATTTGAAGTCTTTTCATCATCGGTTTTATATTTTTAATACCGAAAAGCGGTGGATTGGATTTTTTTACTATATACTTTATAGCTTCTTCTGTTTCAGTAAGTCTGCTGTCAATTTCCTCAAGATTGGTTGAAATCTCAGTATTATCAGCAATATCTTTCCCTAAATCGGAAACTATATATTTTTTTAATATATTCAGTATTTTATCAAATTCAAGAACTCTGCAGGATCTTGTAACAAGATCTATCATAAAATCCCCCTGTTTAAATGACCCAAGCTCACTTCTCCGTATTTCTCCGTCAGTTTTTTTCTGATTTTACTGTCATCAACATCTGTTTTAAGATTATTTAAAATAGCATAATAAAGATTTATCGTTTCTTCAATATCGGATATTAAATTTAATTTGATGTTTTTTACTCCGTATTTCAATAAAGACTTGACTTGATTAGAAAACATAATCGGATGGGCATTGAAAACTTCACTTACAGATTCCTTTCTTCTTACAAAAAACTTATCATTAAAAGAATCTTCCAAGTAAAAGCCTTCGCTGTATTTACAATTATTACACATATCAGAATTCTTACAGCCTATATCTACAGACATGGGACAGTGAACCATAGTCATAACCGGAATAAACCCGTGAGAGATAACCTCTGTGATATCCCCATAATTTTTAGCAATATTTTGTATTTGTGATGATTTCAATTCCGGAGACAATATTACTCTGTCAAATCCCTTATTACACAAATATTCGACAGAATAGCTGTTAAAAACGTTAAGTCCAATATCTCCTACTTTCTTTATCGGAATATTTTCGAGAATGCTTATTTGAGATAAATTGTTAATTACAACTTCATCTATTAAGGCCTGATTTTCTTTCAATACTCTTATGCTTTTTTCCAATTCCGTTGAATTCTGCAATTTTCTAAATACAGCTGATATTTCTATCTTTTTTGACCTAAGATAATCTACCACTTCATGAGATAAATCATCAAGGTGAAAGTAGATTTTATTTACTTTGCCTGTATCAATTTTTAACAAGGAGTCTAAGTCAGATACTTCAACATTTAATTTTACAGAATTTTTCGAATTGAGTGTATTTAACGTTAAATTATTGTAGTTAATTTCGGCTTTAATATTGTCTTTAAAAATAATTTTGTCGTTTAATTTTTCTATAGCTTCCCTTCTTAACTTGTTTAGCGATGATTTGCTGATAAAAATATTTTCATCCATAGATACATCTATGGTTTCCAATTGAAATACGCTGTCGCCCAGCTTGGATAAGCTATGCATCACATATTCATAATCTATGGGTTTATTTACAGCTTTTTGTATTTTTTCCTCTAAAATATATTCCGCTTCGTAATTTTCAGAACTAACTTTTAATATGGGATATTCCCCAGTTTTTAACTCGCAGTACATTTCTATTTTTCTGTAATTGCAGCTTTGTTTTAAGTTTTCTTTTATTTGGTCTTCCAGCTCTTTGGAGAAAGTTTTATATACCTTTGCTCCAACCTTTATATTCCTTTTGCTTTTTATGAAAAACTTTTTACTCGGCTTTGCTTCAAAGTCCGCTTTGAAACCTTGACTTTCATCATCTAAAAACTCAATTCCGTCTCCAGGAGAAATCTTTTCATTTAGCTTTACAAATATGCCTTCTCGATTTTTATCTATTACTTCGCCTATAAGCACTCCCCTGTTATCAGGTCTTTCTTTAGAGACAAAGGAATTGCCGAAATCGCCGAAGGGAAGTCCTTGAGTAAATCCCCTGTTAAATATCTGCCTCGTATTCTCTATGTCCTCTTTACATAAAGTGTGCTCTATTGCTTTTCTATATGAGCTTACAACCTGGTATACATATTCCGGTCTTTTAAGTCTTCCTTCTATTTTCATTGAGTCTACGCCCAATTCTATTATTTTGTCTATATTGTTTAAGCTATTTAAATCCATAGGAGATATTAAATAGCCCTTTTTGCCTAAATCTTTAAAATTTTTATCCAGTACTTTATAGGATTTTCTGCAAGGCTGTGCGCAATTACCTCTGTTGCCCGATCTGCCGCCAATCATTGACGACATTAAACATTCTCCCGAAAAACTCACACAAAGAGCTCCATGTATAAACATTTCAATTTCAAGGTCGGTATTCTCTCTTATGGCTATGACATCTTCCATCTCCGTTTCTCTTGCCAGTACAATTCTCTTAAATCCTAAATTTTTAAGAGTTATTGCTCCATGAAGATTATTCACCGCCATCTGTGTACTTGCATGAATTTCCAAATCCGGTATGAATTTTTTTACTAATGCGGAGAATCCTAAATCTTGAAGGATTACAGCATCTACATCTATATTGTATAGAAACTCACAAAACTTTAAGGCTTCTTCTATTTCCTTATCGTCTAATAATATATTTACAACTACAAAAATTTTGACATTTCTGAGGTGAGCATATTTTACAGCTCTGATGAGTTCCTCATTGTCAAAATTGTTTGCGCTTGCTCTTGCGGAAAAATTTTTTCCACCTAAATAAATGCTATTTGCTCCGGCACAGATAGCGGCTTCAAGTGATTCAAAGCTACCGGCCGGAGCTAGTATTTCAATATTATTTTTTTTCATTTAAACTCTCTAATTCTCTGTTCAAATCTATTATTCTCTTTTGAGATTCATATATTTGTGATTCTAAAGTATCTTTTTCTTTTTTTAGAGTTTCATTTTTTTCTTCTAATTCTGAAATTTTTTGGTTTTGTCTTTCAAATCTTGCTCTGTACTCTCTATTGTCTTCTTCTACAGATCTTAATTTGCTTTTTAATAAATTTATATTTGTATTTAAACTTTCATTTGATTTATTGAGTACTTCAATTTTTACCTTGGCATTCTCAAGCTCTCTAATGGTGTTTCTATATTCAGTTTCATCTTCAATGGCTCTTTGTACAGATTTTTCTTCATTTTTTATTTTTTCTTTTTCATCTAATACATTTAAAGCTGTAAGTATTAACGTTTGAACTTGATTGAGTCTATAGTTGGAATGTTGGGTTTCCTTTATTCTGGAATCAAGCTCTTCAGCTAAACTATTTATATACTCGGAATTATTATTTCCTACCACAAAAAAATTCATATCATCAATTGTGACCTTAATCCTGGTATTTCCCATCTATATTCTCCTTTAAATTATTTCCTAAGTTCGCCCTTCAACTTATCTTCTATATCTTTAATTATATCTTTAACTATTTCATTTATTTCTTCATCAACAAGAGTTTTTTCCTTGGATCTGAAGGTCATGGAAAAGGCTAAGGATTTTTTTCCATCTTCAATTCCCTTACCTGTGTAGATATCAAAAACTTTATACTTCTCTAAAATTTCACCTGAATGTTCTTTGACTATTTTTTCTATACTGTATGATTCCACATCTCTATCCAAGACAAAGGCCAAATCTCTCTTTACAGAAGGATATTTGGGAAGTTCTTTGTAAATATAATTATCTATTGACAAAGGTAGTAATTCGTCAAAGAGGATTTCCGCTACATAAGCTTTTTTCTTCATTTCGAAGTTTTCCAAAACACTTGGGTGAACTTCTCCGAATATCCCGAAAACTTTACCGTCTACAAGTACTTGTGCAGATCTTCCGGGATGCAAGAACTCTACATCTGCTCTTTTGAATTCAAGATTGTCGATTCCGACCCTCCAAAATATCTCTCTGATGCTTTCCTTTAAAAAGTAGAAATCTCCTATATCATAAAATCCCATGGTCAGTTTCTTCTTTTCTTTTGGAAGTTCTCCTTCAACAGGAATAAATGTATTTCCAAATTCAAATCCCGCGACATTCTCATTACCTTTGTGTTCATTTTTAGAAAGGACTTCAAGCAAGCTATATATCAAGGTTGTTCGCATTATGCTGAACTCTTCTCCGAGAGGATTCATTATTTCAACTACATTTCTTAAATTGCTGTCCTCAGGTATATTTAGTTTGTCAAAATTAGACTTTCCTACAAAGGAAAATGTCATGAATTCATTATATCCCATGGAATAAAGAGTATTTTTAATTCTATTTTCAAGGTTTCGTAGAGGCGATCTTCCTCCGACAGTTATCTTTCCTTCTAATGGTTTAGGATCTATGTTGTGATATCCATAGATTCTGGCTACTTCTTCTATTAAATCTTCTTCTATTTCTATATCTGTTCTGAAGGTGGGAACTTTGCAATGAATGACATCTTTCTCCACATCAGTTTTAATTTGCAATCTGTTTAATATGCCTGCTATCTCCATCGGATCTTTTTCAAATCCGATTAATTTATTGGTCTTCTCTGTTCTTAAATCTATTTTCTTTTCAAAAACTTTATTCCTATAATTGTCTATTGAGCCTCCTATTGCAACACCTGCTCCTATTAACTCAACCAATTGAGTCGCCCTGTCTACAGCAGTTTTTGCAACATTTGGATCGATTTCCTTTTCAAATCTTGAGGAAGCTTCTGATCTGAGTCCTAACCTTTTAGAGGTCTTTCTTATGTTTTCAGAGTTGAAGTTTGCGCCTTCAAATAAAACCTTTTTTGTGGATTCTGTAACCTCCGAGTCAAGACCGCCCATTACACCTGCAAGTCCTATGGCTTTTTCAGTATCACTTATGACTATATCATAAGGTTTAAGAATTCTCTCTTCTGAATCCAAGGTCTTAAGTACTTCGCCTTCGACTGCCATCCTCACGGATATCATTTTAGTTTTTATCATGTCCATGTCATAGGCATGAAGGGGTTGTCCGTATTCGAGCATTACAAAATTTGTTATATCTACTATGTTGTTTACAGGCCTTACTCCAGCAGCCATCAAATAGTCTTGCATCCAAAGCGGGGATGTCTTTATTTCAACATTTTTAACTCCTCTTGCATAAAATCTTGAGCAGTTTTCCGTTTCGATTTCTATTGCCTTGAAATAATCGACTATGTCATCTTCTTCATTTTTTATTTCAATCTCAGGTTCTACAAGTTTAGTATCAAAAGTAGCGGCCGCTTCTCTGGCCATACCTATGATGCTTAAGCAGTCCGATCTGTTGGGTGTTATTTCCAGCTCTATGATCTCTTTGTCTAAATCCAATGCGGAAATTGCATCCATGCCTATTTCAGTGTCCTTAGGAAAAATATATATACCATTCCTAAACTCTTTACTTATTACACTTGTATCAAATCCCAACTCTTGCAAGGAACACATCATTGCCTTGGACTGAACACCTCTGATTTCGCCTGTTTCAATCTCCAACCCACCACTTAAAGTCGCTCCTTTAAGGGCAACGGGGACAACTGCTCCCTTAATTACATTGGGCGCTCCTGTAACTATTTGAAGTTTTTCTTTGCCCACATCGACTTGACACACAACTAATTTATCAGCATTAGGATGTTTTTCTATGCTTTCAATTTTTCCCGTTACTACCTTTGATAATCCTTCGGATCTATCTTCTATTGATTCGACATGAGAACCGGTGTCGGTGATTTTATCTGCAATTTTTTTAGTATTTTCTTCTATATTAACATAATCTCTTAACCATTTAATAGGTAATAGCATATTGTCCTCCTTAAAATTGATTCAAAAATCTGTTGTCGTTGTCGAAAAGCAATCTGATGTCATCCAGTTTGTATTTAACCATTGCTATCCTGTCAATTCCCATACCAAAGGCAAAACCCGAATAAACATCAGGATCTATATCGCAATTTCTAAGCACATTGGGATGTACCATTCCACATCCGAGAAGTTCCATGCTCCAACCCGTGTTGTTACAAGCGCTACATCCTTTTCCACCACACACTGTACAGGTAACATCTACTTCTGCGCTGGGTTCTGTAAAGGGAAAATAGTGAGGTCTAAATCTCGTCTTCATGTTTTCTCCAAAAAAGCTTTTTACAAAATAATTTAGATATTCAAATAAATTTGCCATGGATATATTTTTATCCACTACCAGACCTTCCAGTTGATGAAACATTGGAGAGTGAGTAGCATCTACTTCATCAAATCTGAAAACTCTTCCTGAACATACCATTCTTATAGGAGCTCCATGTTCCTTCATCGCTCTTATTTGCACCGGAGATGTTTGAGTTCTCAGCAGAATTTTTTCATCTATGTAAAAGGTGTCACTTAAATCTCGTGAAGGATGATCTTTCGGTGCATTTAACAGATCGAAGTTATTTTCTACCGACTCAACTTCAGGTCCGTCATATACCATAAATCCCATATCAATAAATAAATCCTCAAGTTCTTCAATGGTTTTTACCAAGGGATGTTTGTGACCTATTAACATTTCTTCCTTATCAAGAGTTATATCTATTCTTTCATCTTTTAATTTTTCATTTAGCAGTTCTTGATTTAATTTTGTTGATTGAGCTTTTATGTCCCTCTCAATTTCAGTTCTTACTTCATTTGCAAAAGCTCCTATTACAGGTCTTTCTTCTTTGGAGAGTTTTCCCATTTCACGCAATATAAGAGTCAGTTCTCCTTTTTTGCCTAAATAATTAACTCTTATGCTTTCTATATCTCCTAAATTTTTGGCATTATTTAAATCATTTATCGCTCTTTTTTTAATATCTAATAATTTGTCTTTCATCTTTCCCTCCAATTGAGATTCATATAAATAAATTATAGCACTCAAATGTCACAATATCAATGTTTGAGCATTATGTAAAAAAGACCTCCTAAGCTCTTAAGAGCTTAGGAGGTCTTTAAACTTTAATCTTTATTTAAAACAATCTATCAAGCGAATATAAGCATTGCCGCACTTAATATAATTATGTTGGCAATTGCTATTACCACCATCGGCTTTGTAACGAATTTTACCCAAGTTGAATAATTTACTCTTGCCATTTGCAAACCGCCCATTACAACTCCTGATGTAGGTGTAATTAGGTTTATAAGACCACAGCCTGCACTGAATATCATAATCATTACTTCAGGGCTCATTCCTATGGCATTGGCTAATCCACCCATTACCGGAATGGATACGAAGGCAAGACCCGATGTTGAAGGTATCAGGAAAGATAAGAATAAGTACAATAAGTATGATCCGATTGTAAACACTATAGGACTTGTTCCCATCAAAGCCTTTGATGCTCTATCAAGAATCAACGCGTCGATGTGAGTGCTTTGCATCAATACTGATACCGCTCTTGATACTACTATTATTAAAACAACTGAAAGTATATCCGCAGCTCCGGCTACGAAGCTGTCAACTATTTCATTTTCCTTCATTCCCGCTATGAGAGCAATTATTACTCCCATTACAAAGAACCACATAGCTATTTCTCCAAAATACCAATCTCCATAATCAGCACCTGTCAAAAACGCTGTTCTTTCTGAGAAAATTGTCACTCCTAAATCAACCCAAGGAATAAGTGAGCCAATCATGACGATGAATGTTATAGCGAATACGATTAATACTGATTTATGTTTTGCTGTAAATTCGCTTGCTTCTCCGTCTGCTAATTCAAAATGTTTCATTTCTTCTTGTTCTTGAAGAGAAAGTATAGTTGAACCCTTGTCCTTTTGAACTTTTTTTGCATAATTTACAACAAAGAATATACAAATAGCCACTGTTGATAACCAAAGAATAACACCAAGGGGTAAAATTATACTTTGATTGGCTTCAATGCCTATAGATCCTAAAGCATCTATAGCTACCCCTATTGCAAAGGGGTTAACTGTTGAACCGAGAACTCCGGCTCCGGCTCCTAAACAGATGGTAGCTACAGCTACAACTGAGTCAAACCCTGCGGCTATCATCGCCGTTGTTACAACTCCATAAAAAGCAACTGTTTCTTCCGCCATTCCGTAAGTTGTTCCACCTAAGGAGAACAATAGCATCAAAGTTATGATTAATCCTATTTCTTTACCTTTGCTGTTTTTTACCAATCTGTGAATTCCTGCTTCAAGAGCTCCTGTATCTGTAACTATACCTAAAAATCCACCAAGTACCAATACAAATATGGAAATGTCTATTGCATCAACAAATCCATAGTACGGCGACATGAATAAATCTGAAAATTGTGCTCTGGTTACTTCTGAAACAGGTTCTTCAGCTCCCTTTGGCAATACAGGATCAAATGTCATACCATTAAAGAAAAATGAAATCACAAATATTGCAATTAAAATTATAAAAAGAATACTAAATGCTGATATAGATCTTTTTTCTTTTTTCTTTTCCATTACATACACCTCTTTTATTTAGTGATGACTGTGCCTGTTTCTCCTGTGGCTGCATCCTTTGCCCTTTCAAGAGAAGTTATTATTGCAACAGCATCTTTTTTACTATTTTTTACAAAATTTTTGCAAGCCTCAACCTTTGGAAGCATTGAACCTTTAGCAAATTGACCTTCTTCTATATATTTATCAACTTCAGCTAATGTCATTGAATCTAAATTCTTTTGATTTTCAGTATTGAAATTGATGGCTACTTTTTCAACTGCAGTCAGAATTATAAGCATATCTGCATCTAAATCCATTGCCAGCTTTGCACTTGAAGAATCCTTGTCTATTACCGCCGGTATTCCTTCAAAGCCTTTTTCAGTTTCGATTACAGGTATTCCACCGCCACCTACAGTTATTACCACGTTGCCATTTTCAACTATTGATTTAACTACTTCTGACTCGACTATTTTCATAGGTTTCGGAGAGGCTACCACTCTTCTGTATCCTCTTCCGGAGTCCTCAACGAAGGTGTATCCCTTTTCTTCGGAAATTTTTTCAGATTCTTCCTTACCATAAAATGATCCTATGGGTTTAGTCGGATTTTTAAAAGCTTGATCATCTTTATCAACAACCACTTGGGTGACCACTGTCACGCATGTCTTATCGACATTTTGTCTTCTAAGCTCATTGCCTATAGCCTGTTGTAGATGATAACCAATATATCCTTGGCTCATTGCTCCACATTCAGGAAAAGGCATGCCGGGAGTACCCGCACCACTTTGTGATGCGTACTCCATGGCCAAATTAATCATACCGACTTGAGGACCATTTCCATGACCGATCATTACTTCATGTCCTTCTTTTATCAGCTCTACTATCGGTTTAGCTGTTTCTTTTACAAGTTTAAGTTGCTCTTCAGGAGTGTCTCCTAAAGCGTTACCTCCCAGAGCTATAACAATCCTTTTTGTCATAGATTACCTCGAAAATTTTACTTTAATGTTGCATACATTACAGCTTTTATAGTATGCATACGGTTTTCAGCTTCATCAAATACCTTTGATTGCTTTGATTCAAATACGTCATCGGCAACTTCCATTTCAGAAACTCCGAATTTTTCAGCAATATTTTTGCCTATTGTAGTATTTGTATCGTGGAAAGAAGGAAGACAATGCAAGAAAATAGCTTCTTCATCTGCCATTGCCATTACCTCTTTAGTAACTCTATAAGGTTCAAGAAGTTTTATTCTTTCTTCCCACACTTCATCAGGTTCTCCCATTGATACCCAGATGTCGGTATAAACTGCATGAGCTCCTTTTGCGCCTTCTTCTACATCATCGGTAAGAGTAATTGTGCATCCATTTTCCTTTGCAATTTCTCTGCAAGTTTTTACAAGTTCTTCTTCCGGCATAAGCTCTTTAGGTCCACATGCTGTGAAATTAATTCCAAGCTTAGCACTCATTACCATCAAGGAATTTCCGGTATTATTTCTGGCATCTCCCATGTATGTTAGATTTAAACCCTTTAGTCTTCCGAAGTTTTCTTCTATTGTCAAAGCATCCGCCAACATTTGTGTCGGGTGGAAAGAATCTGTAAGACCATTCCAAACAGGTACTCCTGCCTTTGCCGCCATTTCTTCAACAAGTTCTTGAGAAAATCCTCTGTATTCAATACCGTCATAAAATCGTCCCAATACTCTGGCAGTGTCTTCTATTGATTCCTTAGCACCCATTTGTGAAGTTCCCGGTTCAAGATATGTTACGTTCATTCCTAAATCATATCCTCCAACTTCAAAAGAGCAACGAGTTCTTGTTGATGTTTTTTCAAATAATAAAACTATGTTTTTTCCTTCTAAATATTTATGTGGTGTTCTTGTAAGCTTTAATTTTTTAAATTCTTTTGCAAGATCAAGCAAATATCTGATTTCTTCACTTGAAAAATCCAATAGTTTTAAAAAGCTTCTTCCTTGTAAATTAATTGGCATTTCTTTTGTCCTCCCAAAAAATTAATCTTCTCTTACTAACGGCATGCTCATACATCTTGGGCCGCCTCTTCCTCTTACGAGTTCCGCACCCGGCATTTCAAGAACAATTAGACCTTTGTCCTTTAAAATTTTATTGGTTACGGTGTTTCTTTCGTACACGACAATTGTTCCCGGCTTAATGCAAAGAGTATTTGAACCGTCATTCCATTGTTCTCTTGCTGCAACGATTTCGTCTCCACCGCCACAAAGAATCAATTCAATATCTTCGTCAAGATATTTTTCAAGAACATGTTCAAGAGTATCTTCCATTTCTACTATATTTACTTCATCTTCATCATCTGATCTTGTTATTTCAAAAACTCTAAGTGTTCCTAAAATTCCGGGATGAACCGTGAATTTATCATAGTCTATTTGAGTAAATACAGTATCTAAATGCATAAACGCTCTTGATACAGGTATGTCAAAGGCTAAAATTGTTTCAATTTCAGAATTTGAATGGTAGAAAATGTTCTTTGCAAGTTCAGTTATAGCATCAGGTTCTGTTCTTTGAGAAATACCTATTGCAAGTACTTTATCATTGATATTTAATACGTCTCCACCTTCAATGTGATCCGGATTTTTTCTGTCGTATAAAAATTCTACCTTATCTTTGTAATCTTTATGGTTCTTAAAAATATAATCCGCGTAAATAGTTTCTCTGTTTCTTGTCTTGGAATACATTCTGTTCATTATTACGCCGTTACCTACTGAAGCAAAGGGATCCCGCGTAAAATACAGATTTGGCATCGGATCTAAAACCATTACTGATGAACCGCTTACTAAGTCGACTAAAGAGTTCTTTTGGTCAACATCCAACTCTTTTAAGTTAACTCCCTCCATCGTCTTTAAGACAAATTCTTTGTTATCTTCAATTGCATTTAGATAATCAAATAGAATTCTCTTGTATTTCTTAGTACTGATTCCACCCTCTTCAATGAATTGTTTTAAGAATTTTTCTCTTAATCCTTCATTTTGTTCTAAAGTTTCAGCCATTAAATCTTCAAGATATACAACTTCCACTCCGTTTTCTCTTAAAATTTCCGCAAAATTATCATGTTCTTTTTGTGCTTCTTCTAAAAATGGAATGTCATCAAATAATAACTCTTCCAAAGTATCGGGAGTTAAATTCAGCAACTCCTTTCCAGGTTTGTGAAGTAAAACTTTTTTTAAAGGCTTTATTTCACTTTTTACATTAATAACCATAAAACCATTCTCCTTTTATATATTTAAAGTATAAATACTTTATAACTATATGATAACCTTATCACGATTTGTTTCATGAAAAAAAGCTTTCAAAGGATTGTAAAAACAGACCTATTTTCTTATTCTGCTTGAATTTCTACATCCTTTCTGAATTTAGAAGGTGACATGGATTTAAATTTAACAAAGTTGTTGTAGAAGGTCTTCGAATTGTTGTAACCTACAGAAATAGCTATGTCAAGAATTCTATAATCCGTTGTTTTTAGGAGTTCGCAGGCATAATTTACCCTCAAAAAATTCAAAAAATCTTCAAAATTTTTTTCGACGGTAAATATAAGCTTTCTATTTAATTCTTTAACGGAAATGTTGAATTTTTTAGCTACATCGTTTTCCTTGATATCTTGCATATATGCACTATTTAAATATTTAACGATATCGTAGGCGTTGTTCTTCTCCTCCATGCTGAACATATTCACGATATTTTTGTTTTCTTTTCTGAATTGATTAGGTGTTAATCCTGTGTTTTTTACAAAGAATTTAGATAGATGAGATGCATCGTTAAAGCCAACTAATTCAGCGATTAAACTCAATGGGAATTCTGAATTTGAAAGCAAATTCATAGCCTTTACAATCCTCATTTCATCTATTAATTTATGAAAACTGTATCCGGTCATTTTTTTACAATATTTTGATAAAGAAGATTCGGACATATAAAAGAAAGAAGACACTGATTTAAGAGTTTGTTTTTCACTTAAATGAGAATACAAATAGGTAAAAATGTTTATTTTTTTATCGGAAATTTCATCCTTTTGCTCAATTGGAGCCATCTCTCTACTTCTTCTTATTCTTATATAAAGTATTAAGAGTTCCGTTATTTTATTGATTAAATATGCATCCAAAAGAACTTTTTCATCTACAACTTCAAGGGTTGATTCAACTCCAACTTCAGACCGTATTTCATTTGCGACAGATAAAAATTTTTTTGCCTCTTCATCATTGCAATATATTATCGGAGAATTTGAAATTTCTGTAAATATATCCAATTCCCCTTCTATGTTTGAGTAAATATTCTTTAAATTTTGATTTAAAATATTAAAATTATATACGATCTTTATCAATTGCATAGATTCTTCGACTTTGATCATTTCCGTGACTTCCCAAGGAACTATGGCAACGCAACAATTTGGCTTGATTTCATAATCAACTCCGTTTATTTTAATAACGCCCCGTCCCTTTGTGAAAAATAAAAATCTTGACTCTTTATGCATCAATGAATTTGTAGGAGCTTCTATTTGTTCTATATCATATGAAAATAATTTCTTTTTATCATAGTTTGAACAGTATTGTGACTGTAATTCAAAAACATTTGTCATAATATTCCCTCCTATCTGTATTTTATCATAAACTCATGAGCCATTGACACTCTTTTACTCTATTTTCATCAAACAATTACAAATAAAATTTCAATACCTGCTTCACGATTCTTTTTTCCCGTTTTATATTTACATCAGTATTTATAAATTTTTAAGCATATTGATTAAAAAACACTAAAAAGCAGACCATAGGTCTGCTTAAAATAATCATTATTTTTTAATCTTCTTTGCAAAAATTTCAATTTCTCCATTAAATAAAAATAAACCTTGCAATTAACAGTGTATCTTTTCTTTTATTGACAAAAAACAGAGATATAATTTTTAACAATTTTTGCTTTTTCTTTAAGGCGCAACTCTTGTACTTCTTTTCTTGTACTATTGTGCCTAATAGCAGTTCTTGACCATAAGGTTCATCTTTATATAAAGGATAATGGCAATGAACTCTGCTACGCAAGTGAACACAATAATCAATCCAGTTTGGTTCAAATCATAAAACAGACCCATCAAAGCCGCTCCTCCCAAGAGTGCCAAGCCGTAAGCTGTATTTAACACACCATAGCTTGTGCCGCGCTTGTTAAACGGTGTTATATCGGCAATGGCAGAGCGCATGATTGTTTCATGAATGCCCATAATAATCCCAAAAATAGTCATTCCGATAATAATAAAGATTTTCGAGTTGCTCAATGTCAGAAGCGGTAACAGAAGTGTAATGAAGGGAATGGCCGCCAATATCAAGATGCCTCCTGTTTTCTTTCCGCTTTTCATTTTGAGCCGATCATAAGCTTTGCCAACAAGTAGCGCCACAACAGCATCGACCAGCATGGCGAACGAATACAACAGGGTGATATTTCCGTCTGACATTAATTTATTAGCTTTAAGATGGTATCCAATCGTACTGAAATTGACAAAGCCCAACGTGCAAAAGAACGTAAAGGCCGTATAAGTCCAAAAAACTGGTTTGAGTTGTTCTTTATGTAAGTCTTTTTGTGCAATTGCTGGCAGTAGGTGATTGCGCTGAATCTTTTTATATGCATAGAAAAGGAATAACATCAAAGCAATGAAAGGTAATATAAGTAATTGATACCCCAACTGATACTCTGCAATACCGTTCTTGCCCGTTAAATAAAAGATTGCAGTAAATATCAGCGGACCCGCAAATGCTCCTATCTGGTCCAAAGCTTCCTGTAAACCAAATGCAAAACCAACACCGACCTGATTTTCCGCAATACCTGACAAAAGCGTGTCCTTGGCTGGATTTCGCAATGCTTTTCCGATTCTTTCCATTAATATCAGCACCACAAGAATGTTCCAATTCATTGTGCCCCCCATAAAGGGGACTACCAACAGCATTCCGTATCCGATAAACATAAAAACCCAATGCTTGCCACTTTTATCTGACATGACACCTGAAAATAGTCTCAGTGCATAACCAAGGAACTCTCCTATGCCGAATACCAGGCCGACATTAGTCGCGCTGATGCCCAGCAGACTTAAGTACTGGCTGTTAGCGCTTCTGGCTGATTCATATACTACATCACCAAGCATACTGATAATGCCAAAAATTATAATGACTAAAACAGCTGGTGTGAAACGATTTTTAACTTGATTTCTCATATTCTCATACCTTCATATTCACTCTTCTTAGTTTAATTTGTAAATTTTGCTTGCTGAACCTATTTAGCAATTGCTTAGATTTTCGCAACCCCTTTATTGCCTGCTCTTTTAATAGAGCCATTATTATCTATGACCCTATACTATAGATTTGTTGCACTCGCCAGCTATTATTCACATATTAAAAACTGTAAAATACTGATATTATCGTTTATTCCTTTCTATTTTTTACTAAATATTTATAATGTGCATTCCTCGGTGGCTTTAAATCCATTCCAAAGAAAAAAACAGCCGTCGATATAGCAAACTATATCAACGGCTATGTTCTAAGTTGGAGGCGACAACCAGATTTGAACTGGTGATAAGGGTGTTGCAGACCCGCGCCTTACCACTTGGCTATGTCGCCATTTTGGGGTGGATAGTGGGATTCGAACCCACGACCTCAAGAGCCACAATCTTGCGCCATAACCAACTAGGCCATACCCACCACAATATCGACTTTATTTATGTTAACAAAAATTTACATTATAGTCAAGAGTATTTTTGCTCCTATATCATTTGATATATTTTATTATAAACTTTCTAAATTTTTCTAAAGCTTTACTTCTATGACTCATTCGGTTTTTTTCTTCATCAGTCATTTCTCCGAAGGTTTTATTGTATCCCTTGGGAACGAATATATTGTCATAGCCAAATCCATTCTCGCCTTTTTCCTCTTCGGCGATTTCTCCTTCACAAATTCCCTCGAAATAGTGTTCCTGATCCTCTTCGTCTATATAAACTAAAATAGTTTTGAAATGAGCCTTTCTATTATCAACATTTTCCAAGTTTTCAAGCAGTTTCTTTCTATTGGCCCTATCATCGTGGCTTAAACTGTATCTTGCAGAATGAACTCCCGGTTCTCCTCCAAGATAATCTACAAATAATCCGGAATCATCTGCAATTACCGGCATATTTATTTCTTTTTTTATCGATACAGCTTTTGTTTTTGCGTTTTCTTCAAGAGTATTAAACTTTTCATCAATTTCCATCCCGCCAAATCCGGCTTGCTTTTTTGAAACCACATCTACCGGAATATCAATCAAGAGTTCTTTTATTTCATTTATTTTATTGATGTTATCACTTGATAACACTATTTTCTTTCGCAAAGGAAGTACTTTTTCATAAAGATCGAATATAGTTCTTATCCCATTTTCTCCAAGAGCTAATAATTCATATAAATCGGATTTTTTCATCGGTGTTTTTTCTGATGTGCCTTGTATTTCAATTATTTCAAATTTATCATTCATAACTAAATTTAAATCTACATCAGCTGAAAAATCTTCTTGATAATCTAAGTCTAAAAGCTTGATTCCTTTGAGCATTCCAAGGCTTATAGCCCCGATTTTGCACATTATGGGATTTTCGTCTATAAGTTTATCTTCTATGGCTTTATTTACCGCGAGCACAAGAGCTGCATAAGCTCCGTTTATACTGGCGGTTCTTGTGCCGCCATCTGCAGATATTACATCGCAGTCTATCCATATTGTTTTTTCCTCTAATTTGGATAAATCTACACAAGCTCTCAAACTTCTTCCTATTAATCTTTGAATTTCTTGACTTCGCCCGTCTATTTTTCCCTTGGATATATCTCTTACCTTTCTGGTTTTCGTTGCTCCGGGAAGCATTGAGTACTCGCACGAAAGCCATCCTATCCCCTTTCCCTTTAAAAAATACGGAACTTTATCTTCTATCATAGCTGTACATATCACTTTCGTGTTTCCAAATTCAACTAATACTGAGCCTTCCGGATTGGATGTGTAGTTTAAGTTCATTTTTATTTCTCTAATTTCATCATTTTGTCTGTTTATTCTCATGAAATCCTCCAAAAACAAGAACCCCACCCTTTCACGATACTTCACATCGGGTGGGTTCCAAGGAACCTTGTTGTTTCACAATAAAAGAAGTTGAATACCTCTTTTACATTTCAACATATTCATTTACATAATTATTTATGCCCTTGTATATTCCCTCTGCCAACTTTTCAAGATATTCATCGTCTATTATATATTCATAATCATCAGGATTCGACATGAATCCCAATTCTACAATTGCAGAAACGCATTTAGTTTTATTTAAAACCACTAAATCAGGTCTGTTCTTTATTCCTCTGCTTACTGCTCCTGTTTCAGCAATTAAAGATTTTAATAAAGCTGATGCAAAATGCTTTTGTTCAGTTTCTTTTATCTCTACATTTCTTTCATTTGCATACAGAACTTCTATTCCCTTTGCTTCTCTGTTTTCAGTGGAATTAAAGTGTATGGAAATAAATAATTCAAAATCTTGATTATTAGCAATATTGGCTCTGTCCAACAGCTTTACATATTCATCTTCATCCCTGGTCATGGCAACTTCATAGGGACTTGATGACAGCTTGGATTCAAGCATTTTTGCAACCTTTAAATTCAAAGTCTTTTCCTGTAACCCCGATTCCACAAGAGCTCCACTGTCGGTGCCTCCATGTCCCGGATCTATCAATATAGAAACCTTGCCTATTGGCTTTATTTTTTTATTGATAACTCTTTCTTCCTTTTCTTCAAAATCAATGCTCAACCCTGCGGCTTTGTATTGTTCCTTTTCAGATTTGGACTTGATTTCGTTCATTTCTTTTTTTTCTATATTAGAAACAAAAGTTCCGTTTGACAATGCACTGGTTTTAATGGGTTCTGATTTTTTTGTAATTTCATTATTATTATCAATGATTGCATTTTTATTATCTTCAGTGGAGTTGGTGCTGGTCGTTATTGATGCAACTTTCAATTCAGTTTTTTTGGGTTCTTCAGTTTTTTGTACATTTAAATTCTCTGAAGATTTCAATTCTTTCATTTTGCCCTTATCTGAATAAACACCGGCTGTTTGTGAATCATTATCCCATGAAACTTCATATCCTAAAGTTTCAGTCAAGAATCTGAGAGGAACCATGGTTTTTGTCTCATTTTTAGGTTCTTTATAGGAAGTGAGTCTTGGAATTGAAGCATCATCTATCTTCTTTTTTTCACCGTTGATATACACTATATTTGAGTCTATTTTTAGCATTATTTTTTTGTCTTTATGATCAATGGTTACATTCTTTAATTTATCATTCCATGTAACTTTTGCACCTAAGCTTTCAACGATTTCTCTAATTGGAACGAATGTCTTTGAGTTTTGCGAATAAGGCTTAAAGTCACATTCCAGTTTTTTGCCGTCGATTATAACATTTACCTCATATACTTTTGTGTTTTTATCGTTAATATCTACATAAAAATCCGAAGCTGCATAGGTTTTGCTGCTAAATAAAATTAAAAGCATTATTAAAAATAAAGTTGTATTTTTCATACTCCCTCCTAACCATTACAGTTTACAATATTAACAAAATTATGTCAAATTAATTACAAAACTCTATAGAGTTCATCGGAAGAAATTTCGGATAAGACTCTTTCGCCTTCTTGAGACACTACTGTTAAATTTTCACCCTCTCGTACCTTTCCGATTTTTGTGACCAATATTCCCTTTGATTTACATTCCTCTTTGAATGCATTGAAATTTTTTTCCGGCATTATAAATATCATACTGCCTGAAGAAATGAGTCTATATACATCCAACTTAAAGTAGTCGGCGATTTTTAAAGCTGAATCCTTAACAGGGATGTCTTCTTTATTTATTACAATATTTTTTCCAATCAACTTGCAGGTCTCCGTTAAAGCTCCATATATTCCTCCCTCTGTGATATCATGCATGTGCTTTACTCCATATTTGACCGCAATTTCAGCCTCTTCCAGCACAGAGAGTAAATTAATTGAATGTTCCAGTTCCTCTATTTCAATTTCAGTTAAAAATTTTTTAAGCTCCTTTTTTTTGCTGTTGTAAATAATTGAGCTTCCTTCTATGGCTATGTACTTGGAAATTGCTACTATATCGTCTTTATCTATCTTTGTGTGGTCAAGTAAATTGTCTTTTTTTACTCTCCCTATCGCTGTGGCGGTAATTATGATTTTGTTGACCGCATCAGTTACCTCTGTATGACCTCCTATAATGTCTAAGTTCAACTTATTACACTCTTCATTTGCTTCAATGACTATCTCATTTAGCTGCTCTAAACTTGAATCCGGCGGAATTAGTACACTTAGCAATATACCCACCGGTTCCGCTCCTTGACAGGCAATATCATTAGTAGCTACATTTATAGACAATATTCCTAAGTTTTTATCTGCTCCTGTGATTGGATCTGTGGAGGCAACTATTAAATCACTCTCAAAATCCATTACAGAGGTATCTGCCCCTATTCCTCCACCGCGAATAACTTCTTTTCTCTTCAAATCTATATTTTTAAAGATGTAGTTGTTTAATTGTTCATTTGTTAATTTACCTATTTCCATCTTTACTCCCCAACTTTTACCTCTATCTTGAAATTCAATAAATTATTTTCAATCTCATTGTTTATTATTTTTGACTCATAGTCAATCTTTTTTATTATGTCGTCTACTGCTTTCTTAGATTTAGAAATACCGTTTATATACAGTACTCCATTTCTATAATCGTAACTGGTGAAAAGCAAATCATCACTTTCAAATGATTCAAGTTCTATGAATAAATTTTCAAAATTTTTATTATTTTTTATTTTTTCCTTTATCGCTTTTTCTTCTTTTTGTTTTTCTAAAAGAAGTTTATTGTCCTCTTTCAGCTTTTCAATATTTGTGTTTTCTATTTGTATTTGTAAGTCTTCGTGTTCTTTATTTAAAGTGGCCACCTCGCGTTCTTTGTCCTCTAATATTCCGTTTAAATAAAAATATATAAAAGAGTTCAATATTAAAAATATAATAAAAAAATATAATATATTCTTGTTTTTTTGCTTTTTTTTCTCTATAAAATTAAATTTTTCATTGAAATCGATATCTCTTATGCCTATATCAAATCGCTTTGCGCTTGTGTCTACAAATTCACTTATGTATTTCCTCGTAATATCAAAAAGTGCATTTCCAAAAAAAGTAGCAGTCCCTTTTTTCAACGTATTTGCTACTAATATGGTCTTTTCATAGAGTATTATGCCGGATTTTTCTGTTACCTTCAGCTTAATGTCATCTGCAATTTCATAATATTTTCCATCCAATATATTTAATAGACTATAATATTCAAGGTTGAATTCCTCAAGCAGATTTTTAAATTCATTTATGTATAGAAGCTTTACTCTGTCACTGTTTAATATACATATATTGCTGAGTCCGAAAAAAACTATGTTTTCGTCTTTCTTTAATTTAAAGACATCTCTTATGGAGTAAATTCCCAATAGATTTTTATTTAGCCTTTCAAATATTTCTATGTAATCTCTGATGATTTTTTTCTCTATAAGTCTTACTTCTACAAGATATCCTTGCCCGGACTCAACATAATCGTATTTTGTTTTATAATTGTCGATATCCACAGGAAGTAAACCTTCTAATTCATAATAAACCATTGAATCAATATCTTCTTTTTTTATTTTAGGAATGGATATCTCATAGCTCAAAAACTTTGTTGATGGACTGATTATAATGAAATTCTCCATGGAATTATTTTCAAAAAACTTTTTAAAAATATAAAATAAATTGTTCTTATCAATTATTTCAAAATCTTCTATTATGGTTTTAGGAACTTCGAATTCTATGTCCTTGTCCTTTGCAAGAATCTTTATTGACAAATCTCCAACTATTACAATATTTATATTTTCAAGTCTTTTCACCGAACTCATAACATCACTCCGAATATACTTATGGCTATATAAGGACAAAATGCAATGTCATCCTTAAAATTTTTCCTTTTTAAAAGAATAAAAACTATGCTACATACTGCCGCCAATACAAAAGTATTTCTAAATACAACAAAAGCACTTGATAAACCCTTTGCAAAAAAACCTGATACAGCTCCTATCAATACATCAGCTTCTCCCATAGCTCCGCTTAATTTATATATGGAATAATAAACAATTAATAATAAAATCATACTTACAAAGGCAACCATTAAATCCAACTTATAAATCAAATTATACACTAACTCTAAAATAAATAATAAAAATATGTCAGCGGTATATACTTCCCTATGTTTCAAATCCGTAAAAGAAATAATAAGCAGTATAATCGACTGGATAGCTCTTATTAAAAACCTGGTGGAAATATCATATTTTAAATAGAGAAGATAAAATACAAGGGCTGTAGTTACCTCGTAAATTGGAATTATAAAAGGTATTTTCTCTTTACAATTCATGCACCTTCCGCGCAATAAAAAATAGGAAATAATAGGTACATTTAAGTATAGCGGTATGGTGTAGCTGCAACTCTCACATCTTGATCTGCCTAATATAAAATCTTTGATGTTCTCTCTTCTATGTATGAAAACCCCCATTAAAGATCCAATGAAAGCTCCCATAACGAAAACAACAAAATTCATCAATCCTCTCCTGTCAAAACCAATTTATCCCCTTCTACTTTAAGCATTCCCGGTGTGACTTTTATTTGCTGATTTTCACCTAAGGTGATTGTAAAATCGTCTTTTGTATAAGCCTTTGCCGGTTTTGGAGTTTTCCCTTCAAAATAACCTTCTAAATCCTTCATGCTAACGGAAGTTGCATTTTCATTTTCCATAAGGTAAAGTATCGCGGCGTTTTTAATTTCCTTTACATTGACATTATGTGCAGCTGCCTGTGCACTTAAATTTGATTTTGTAAATCTCGGTATTGCTACTGATACCAATATTAAAATAATTGCAATTACAATGACAAGTTCTACTAATGTAAATGCTTTAATTTTTCTTTTCATAAATCACCTCATATGTTGTTTACCAAATCAAACATCGGCATTGCTACTGAAATTACTATAAACCCTACAAACAACGACAATACTAATATAATTGCAGGTTCAAAAACAGCCAGAAATTTCTGCTGTTTTATTTCTATCTCATATCTATAATAATAACTCAAAGAATCAAGTATTTCACTTAAATTTGATGATTCTTCTCCAATTTTTAGCATGGATTTGTCCATCTCCGAAAATATTTTTGAATTTTTTAAAGATTCCGAAAGACTAAATCCTCTGTATATGTCTTTAGAAGCTTGTTCCAATGTTTTTTTAAGAATCTTATTTTCCACAGATAAAGCCATTATATCGATGGATTCTGATACTGTCGCTCCCGATTTAATAAGAAGTTTCATCATGCTTATGAAATTGTTCATTAAAGACATTTTGTAGAGATTACTCTTTAATTTGAGTTTATCAAAGTACAATTTACCTCTTTGGCTGTTAAAATAAATAATTAATGCCAAGAGGATAAATACGGAAATACCAAAAAATGTTATGAAGTTTTTATTGATAAATTTTGAAATTTTAAGAAGCAATTCAGTAATAATTGGGAGTTTTGAGCCGGAATCCTCAAATACCGATTGAAAAGTCGGCAAAATATGTAAAATTAAAAAATTGACTACTAAAATAGTCACAAGTAACAATATAATTGGATATATCAAGGCATTTTTTATCTTTTTTTCAAAGATTATTCTGTTTCTATAATATTCTGACAAATTTGCAAATATCTCGGGAAGATTTGATGAATTTTCTCCGATTTTTACCATATTTATCAACAGCTCGGGAAATACCGCCGCATTGCTAAGAGATTGACTCAAAGTATTTGCTGATATCAAATCTCTGTGAATTGCATCTATTATTTTCCTTTGGGTACCTTGATACATGGATTTTAAAATTTCAAAGGATTTCACCACAGTGATATCCGAATTTAAAAGAACGTATAATTGATACAAAAAAATATATAAACTCTCTGCGCGAAAGGGTTTGTCGAATAATTTTATATCTCTGTTAAATTCTGACACTTGAGTTATTTTTACAGGTCTTAATCCCTGTTCTCTAATTTTATATAGTACTTCTTTGTCACTATGAGCTTCAATTTCACCCTTTATAATATTATTTCCCAAATCAAACGCTTTATATTTAAATCTCATATTTCACCTATGGTAATGATATTTTTATAGACTTCATCTAAAGATGTTTCCCCTTTTAAGAGAAGATCCTTCATCGTTTCCTTTAAAGACAGCATACCTCTGTCTTTGCACAATTTTCTAAATTCCCACAAGCTCGTGTTGTTGCTTATTGCTTCTCTTAAAATATCATCTATTAAGAGCACTTCATACACCGCGATTCTTCCCTCATATCCACCGGAACATTTGCTACATGATGAGGGCTTGTATACCTTCATCCATTCATCATAAATATCCACATATCTGTACTCTTCTTTCCTACAGTTACAGAGCTTTCTTACAAGTCGTTGGGATATAACCCCTATTATTCCTGCAGATATCAAGTAATTTTCAACTCCCATGTCCCTTAACCTGTAAACAGCTGAAGGTGAGTCGTTTGTATGTAAAGTACTAAGTACCAAGTGCCCCGTAATTGATGCTCTAAGAGCTGTTTTTGCAGTGTCCAGGTCCCTGATTTCTCCTACCATTATCTTATCGGGATCAAGTCTTAATATACTTTTTAAGCCCAGATTAAAATCCAGACCACTCTTTTCATTTATTTCTATCTGATTTAATCCTTCTACTCTATACTCAACAGGATCTTCAATGGTCATTATGTTTATTTCTGGATCTTTTAGTTCCTTTAAAAGAGTGATTAAAGTGGTCGTTTTCCCACTTCCTGTCGGTCCTACATTCAATATCAATCCGCTGGGTTGTGATATGAGCTTACTTACCAACTCTGATTGTTTTCCCTTCAGTCCAATGCCCTTCCTTGTGAAATCTACAACTTCCCTGTTTAATATTCTGAGGACTGTTTTTCCTGAATAAATTGTAGGACTTATAGCCACCCTTATATCTATTGATTTGTTTTTGTATTTATAAGTAAATCTCCCGTCTTGAGGAATATTTTTTATTGTGTAGTCTAAATTGCACAAAACTTTAATTCTATTTATCACAAGTCCGCCGGTATATTTTTTTAATTTATAGATATCTTTTAATATTCCATCTATCCTCAACCTAATTAAGCTGTATTTTTCATAAGAGTCCAAATGTATATCGGAAGCTTTATTTTCTATTGCGTACTCGAGCAACAAGTTTACAAATTTAACTATTTTAGAATCATCAACCTTGGTTTTTATTTCATCGCTTTCATTGTCAGATATATCTCTTAAAAGATTGCTCATGGAAGATATATCTTCCTTTGAATAAATTGCATCTCTTAAATAATTTAATTCCTCTCTATCGCACAATATAAATTCAATATCTTTATTCAATAATATTTTTAAGGATGACTCAACATTATTGCTGACTTTTTCCGCATAAAACACATATTTATTTTTATGGACTTCCTTTGGAACTACATTGTATTTTATAGATAAATTTTTATTTATTATATTAGAAAGATTTGGATTTTTATTAGTCATCGATATTTTCCCTATAATCACAGGTTGTGTTGCTACATTTTATAACTTTTTTATTTTTGGAATTCATTTCCGTTAAAATACTGCCACATTTTGGGCATTTCCTGTCAATGGGTTTATTCCATGATATAAAACCGCACTCCGGATAATTGCTGCATCCGAAAAATTTTCTACCTTTTTTGCTCCTTTTTACAACTATATCTCCATCATCACAATCCGGGCATTTTACTCCTATTTTTTCAATAAGAGGTTTTGTATTTCTGCACTCTGGAAACCCCGGACATGCTAAAAATTTTCCGTATCTGCCCATTTTTATTACCATATTTCTGCCACATTTATCGCAAATTATATCGGTTTCTTTATCTCTTATTTCGACTTTTTCAACATTTTTATCGGCAACTTTCAAATCTTTTTCCAACTTTTTATAAAATTCCCCTATAAGCTTTTGCCATTGTAAATTGCCCTTTGCGATTTCATCCAATTCATTTTCCATGTTTGCTGTAAATTTTTCATTTATCAAATCTTTGAAATTTTCACGAAGTAAGTCATTTACTGCTATCCCTAATTCCGTTGGGAATAATTTTTTATCCTCTAAAACTACATAGTACCTTGATAGGAGTGTACTCATAATCGGTGCATAGGTTGAAGGGCGTCCTATTCCTAAGTCTTCAAGCTTTTTAATTAAAGCCGCTTCGTTATATCTTGCAGGTGGTTGAGTGAAATGCTGAGATTTCTCAATGGATTTTGATTTTAAAGTTTCTTTTTCTTCCAAGTCAGGCAATATATTATCCTTTTCCTGTGTGAAATTATAGACTTTTAAAAATCCGTCAAATTTTATTTGTGAGCCTGAGGATTTAAATATTTGAGAGTTATTTATTATCTCAATAGCCATGGTGCTGTATAAAGCTTCCTTCATTAAAGAAGCAACAGTTCTTTTCCAAATTAAATTGTACAGTTTAAATTCATCTCTTGATAAAGAGCCCTTTATACTCTCCGGTGTTCTATTCACATCTGTTGGTCTTATGCACTCATGAGCATCTTGAACGTTTTGGCCCCTTTTTGAAAAAATTCCTTTACCTACATAGTTTTTGCCGAATTCTTCACTTATAAATTCCAAAATCCTGTTCTTTGCATCCTCCGACATTCTTGTGGAGTCCGTTCTCATATAGGTTATAAGTCCTACTTGTCCTTCTTTGGGAATGGATACACCCTCATATAAGTTTTGAGCTATCATCATGGTTTTTCTACTTGTGAAATTTAATTTTCTGGAACTTTCCTGTTGCATTGTAGATGTGGTAAAAGGTTGAACCGGTTTTTTAGCTCTTGTTCCCTCTTTTATTTCCGATATAATAAAATTTTCCGGGTCTAATTTATTTAATATTTCATCGGCTTGCTTTTCATTTTTTATCTCAATTTTTACATTTTTATTGTCTTTTAATTCTCCATAATATTTTGATGAAAAGCTTTTTCTGCCTTTTTTAAGTACTGCTTCTATTTCCCAGTATTCCTCAGATATAAACTCATTTATCTCCTGCTCTTTATCGCAAATGATTTTAAGAGCTACAGATTGCACACGACCTGCAGAAAGACCATTTTTTATTTTTCTCCACAAAAGTGGACTTATTTTATAACCTGTAAGCCTATCCAATATTCTTCTTGCCTGTTGCGCATCAACTAAATCTTTATCAATGGCTCTTGGATTCTTAATTTGTCTTCTTATTGTATTTTTGGTGATTTCATTAAAGGTAACCCTTGACTCTTCTTCCGGGTCCATATTTAGGATATGGCTCAGATGCCAAGATATAGCCTCTCCTTCTCTATCCGGGTCAGTTGCAAGAAAAACTCTGTCAGCTTTTGCCGATTCCTTTTTCAATTCATTTATGATTTTTCCTTTACCTCTAATATTTATATATTCAGGTTCAAAATTATTATCTACATCTATTGCCAATCTACTTTTAGGAAGATCTCTAACATGCCCTACAGAAGCAATAACTTTATAATTGCTGCCAAGCATTTTTTTTATAGTCTTCGCCTTAGTAGGTGACTCGACTATAACTAAATTTTTAGCCAAATTTACACATCCTTATTGTTATTAATAAACAACTTAATGATATCAGTTAATAAAGATGGCTTCAAGTTTTATTTTTATTCGTTTTTAATATAAAAAAACTACTACCTATTGAACATAGGTAGTAGACCATTTAATAAAAATTATTTAATTATTGCCGTGTATGTATTCATATGAGAGATTAAGCTACTTTAGATTAATTTAATTATAAAACTCTGGTTGCATTTACATATCTGTCTGCATAATAATCGTCGCTTAATTTAGAAACAACCACTTTACTTTGTCCGCTTGATGCATGTACAAATTCATCATTTCCCATGTATATTCCAACATGTGATACTCCACTTCCAGAGGTATTGAAAAATACTAAATCTCCGGGTTTAAGTTCAAATTTTGAAATCTGCTTTCCATATCCTGATTGTTCCTTTGATGATCTGGGCAAATTAATTCCCATTTGATTTTTATAAACTGCATATACCAATCCCGAACAGTCATATCCGGATTCACCGGTATCACCATATACATATGTAGCTCCTAATTTATCAAGAGCTGATTCAACAGCAATCTTTGATTTTTCTGAAGAATATACAACATCATCAGCTTTAGCCTTTTCTACATAGGACATCTTTACCTTGGTATCTTCTTCCGCTTTTTCTACCTTTTTCAAAGTAACTGTTTCTTTAGGAATTTCAACATTAAAGTTTTCCTTATTTTCTGAAATAAGTTCCAAAGCTTCAACTGAAACATTTCCTGTTGTTCCGTCTTCACACTTAGCTCTAATAAATTCCTTGTTTTCTGAAATTTGAACCAGTTCTTCACCAATAAACAAGTTTCTTATTATTTCTTCTTTATCATTTTTAATAGTCGCATTTTTTACAACTTTAAATGTCTTTGTTATTTTTTCAGTTAATTGAACTTTTTCATATGGTACTGTTACTTGTGCTTTTCCTTTTTGTACTATGTAACCTCTGTCAGATAAATTTATTATGTCGGCTCTTTCGCCTACCTCAAAATAAACTTTATTACCGCTGTAAGTGGTTTGAACATGATCACTGACAAAAATGCCTGTATCTTTTAGCCCGAAAAACGAAATTAAACATAGAGCCAATACAGATAAAGAACCCTTTTTATTAATACTCAAGTCTGAACACTCCCTATATAATAATTAATTCTTCTAAAGTATAACAAAATAGTTACAAAAAAGCAAGAAAAGATTACAAAAATATTAAACTTAGTTTAACCTTTTTGTAATCTTTGCTAATTTAGGTATAATTTGAGTAAATCTATAAGCTGCGTTCTGTTTTGTCAATCATCTATCTAGGTTTATTGTCACCAATAAACTCAAGCGACCTACCTACCGGCAAATGCGAGCAACATTTGTTATTCCTATTTTGGTCTTGCTCCAAGCGGGGTTTACAGGTCAATATTATTACTAATATCACGGTGAGCTCTTACCTCGCCTTTCCACCCTTACCTCTTTCGAGGCGGTATATTTCTGTTGCACTTTCCTTAGGGTCGCCCCCACCAGCCGTTAGCTGGCGCCTTGCTCTATGGAGCGCAGACTTTCCTCATCTTTCGATGCGATTGACCAATTTACTCTTTAACATATTATCATTTTTAATTTTATAAATCAACTTTGAAATCATTATTTACATATTTATAAACATCTATTTTAAAATTATTTTTTAATTTTTTCTCTATTTCATCAAGCACCGGCACTTCTCCTTCGTAATGACCTATATCAATTAAACATAGATTCTTTTCATAGGCTGTTTGCGCCTGGTGGTGTTTAATATCTCCTGTAATGAAAATCTCTGCATCTATTTTTAACACATCATCAATTAAGTCAAATCCTGATCCTCCACAAACTGCTATTTTAGTTATTTTACCTGGAAGCCTTCCGTATATCTTCAAATTGCCGTTAATATTTCTCAGTTTTGATAAAATTTCTTCAAAACTGTATTTTTTGTTATTATCAGCATATAATCCAATGAAGTTGCCTTTATCTGTAAGAGACAAGCCCATTGAATTATTTAAATCCAGTTCTTTAATTATATTATAATTTACACCATCCTTAGCTATATCCAAAGATGTATGAGCACTATAAAGACTTATATCATTTTTGATTAACTTGATTATATTAGCTCCCTTGTATTCATCCTCAGATATTGTCTTTACTCCTTCAAAAAATAAGGGGTGGTGAGTTATTATGAGCTTTGCCTTCCTTTTCACAGCTTCATCGACAACATTATCGGTTAAATCAAGAGCTAAAACTACTGAAGAAACACTTTTTTTCTTAAATGCAATTTGATAGCCGCTGTTATCCCATTCTTCTTGGTATTCTTCCCTTGCCCAATTTTCTATAAAATTAACTATTTCCTCTACCTTATATTCCATATTAACCTCTCATATTCTTCAATTAATTTTAAAAGCTTCTCTTCTCGTTTTTCTATCCTTTCACTTTTTGAAACTTTTTTAAGCTCATTCAAAATATTTTTATTGTATTTTATCTCATTGAGTAAAAAATCCTTGAGTACTTTATCTTTTCTTTTGTAACAAATTAATGGTATTTTATAAAAAATATCATCACGCAAATTTATTTCTCCCGTATATTTTGCCACTATTATTTCAAAAAATTTTTTATCTTCATGGATAATACTCTCATCAATTATCTCAAAACCCTTTTCGCATAAATATTTCCTGAGGTGCTCTGTTGCCTGCATTGGCTGAAGAATTATCTTATCCATTTGTTTTGCAATTTCCATGTCTTTGTTTATCAACTCAGATATTAAAATCCCGCCCATTCCGGCAATAATTAAATTATCAACTTCTCCAGATTTTAATACTTTCAGTCCATCTCCAACTCTGGTTTCAACTTTGTCTTCTAAATTATATTCTTTTATAAGATCTATTGTTTTTTTAAGAGATTTTTTTGAAATATCACTGGCAATAACCTTATGACTTATATTTTCAACTATAAGAAAAATTGGCACGATTCCATGATCAGTGCCAATATCTGCAACTATTTTTCCTTTATCTGCTAAATATGCTATTTTTTTTAGTCTTTCAGAAATATTAATCACTCTAAAAAATCCTTTAATTTTTTACTTCTGCTCGGATGCCTTAATTTTCTCAAGGCTTTGGCTTCAATTTGTCTTATTCTTTCCCTTGTTACATCAAATTCTTTTCCAACTTCCTCAAGTGTACGTGCCCTTCCATCATATAAGCCAAATCTTAAAATCAAAACTTTCTTTTCTCTATTTGTAAGAGTGGTCAGAACTTCATCAAGTTGTTCTCGTAAAAGTGTAAAAGTGGCTGCATCGGATGGAGATAATACTTCATCATCAGGTATGAAATCTCCAAGATGAGAATCTTCTTCCTCCCCAATTGGTGTTTCAAGAGATACCGGTTCTTGAGCAATTTTTTGTATCTCTCTTACTCTATCTACATCTAAATTCATTTCCACGGCTATTTCTTCAGGCAAGGGATCTCTTCCATATTCTTGAACTAATTGTCTTTGAACTCTTACCAATTTATTTATCGTTTCAACCATATGCACCGGTATTCTTATAGTTCGGGCTTGATCGGCAATGGCTCTTGTTATAGCTTGACGAATCCACCATGTAGCATAAGTTGAAAACTTAAACCCCTTTGTATAATCAAATTTTTCTACAGCCTTCATAAGGCCGAGATTACCTTCCTGAATCAAGTCTAAAAAGCTCATGCCCCTTCCGACATATCTTTTTGCAATGGAAACAACCAGTCTTAAGTTCGCTTCGGCAAGTTCCTTTTTTGCTTCTGTTTCTCCCTTTTCCATCCTCTTGGCAATTTCTACTTCCTCATCACCTGTCAACAGGGGAATTTTACCTATTTCCTTCAGATACATTCTAACGGGATCATCGACACTTACTCCCTTGGGTACGCTTAAATCTTCCTTGGAAGGGTCGTTGTCCTTGTCTTCCTCATCATCTTCTTCTTTTATCTTTTTATCTATTTTGTCGTCATCTAATAATTCGATGCCGTCATTTTCAAGGTCTTGATAAAGACTGTCCACCTCATCAGAATCCATAGGAATTTCTTCAAGCTCATTGACTATTTCTTCATAAGTTAAATTTCCCTTTATCTTTCCTCTTTTCTTTAACTTTTCAATGATTTTACTTTTCGAGTCGGTTTTTTGCGTGTCCATACTTTCCATTTCCGCGTTAAGATTCTTCATCTAAACATCCTCCTTAATTAGAAAGATTGAATTTGTATATTAATATCATCTAATTCCTTAATTAATTCCTTTATATTGTCACTGCCTTTAGAATTAGTATTGCTTAGTTCTAAAGTTTCTATTTCCTTTAGAATTTTTTTTCTTCTATTTTCTAAAGTATCTCTTTTTACTGTATTGATAATTTCTTTTTTAGTAGCATGAAAATTCACTTGATTTAAATTGATTTTTAATATTTCATTCTTAAACTCTTCGGTTATTAAATTTTCTTTTAATAACTTATCAAGAAACAAATTCATATTCATATTACCAATTTTATAATATTCATTAAGTTCTTCAAAAATAATTCTACAATATACATTTGAGAACTCATAAGAACTCAAATTTTCAGCTATATAATTATAGTCCGACTCAGAACACATAGCCACTTTAATCAAAATATATTCAGCTGAATTTCTTTTATCGTTTTTTTTAATTATAACCGGTTTTATTTCAGGTTTTCTAAATCTATTTTTTTCTACAATTTTAAGTTTATTATTTTTTATTAGTATATTTATATAAGATATTATTGCATTTTTTGAAATCCCATATTTCTTGGCAATTTTATCAGCATATACATCTCTTTCAATTGGGTTTTTTACCCTTGATAACAATTGAGCTACATCACTTGTAAATCCGCTAAGACCTTCAGAAGATTCTATATTATAATTTTCTTTTATTTTTATGATTCTATAGTCAAGATAAGTCTTTGCTTTACTAAGCTCCATCTCAAAGCTAAGTTTTCCATACTTTTTTATATAATCATCAGGGTCTAAACCTTCAGGTAAAGTAACTATTTTAGGATATAGGTTTTTTTCAATCAATATGTCTATTGCTCTATTTGTTGCCTTTATCCCTGCATTATCCGAGTCATAGCATATATATATTTCTTTTGAATATCGCTTTATAAGATCCGCCTGATTTGGAGTCAGCGCCGTTCCAAGGCTCGCTATACTATAATTAATACCACTTTTGTACAAAGATATAACATCCATATATCCTTCCACTAAAATTAGTTTACTTCTATCTGTTTTTTCAGCAATAATATTTAAATTATAAAGATTTTTTCCTTTGTTAAATACTATAGTGTCCTTAGTGTTTAGATATTTCGGCACTGAATTATCAAGAACTCGTCCCCCGAATCCTATAACTCTTCTGCTTGTATCTATTATGGGAAACATTATTCTATTTCTAAATCTGTCTATGTAGGTTCCTTTTTTGCTTCTAACTGCCAGATTGAATTCTTCAAGCTCTTCTTCTTTATATCCTTTTGCGCTTAAGTATTTTACTAAACTGTCCCACGAATTTTCCGCATATCCAATTCCGTAAGTAGCTATGGTGCTGTTATCAATATCCCTGCTTTGCAGATATTCATAAGCAAATTTATTATTTCTCAAATTATGTAAAAAAAATGTAGCCGCTTCTTTGTTCGCTTCATAAGCCCTATTTCTTTTATCCGAAAATTCTTTATTAAAACTATTTGAACCCTCTCGTACTTCAATTCCATATTTATCTGCAATAAACTTTGCCGCTTCTCTAAATCCTAAATTTTCCCTTTTCATTATAAAGGTTATTTGATCTCCGCCTTCTCCGCAGCCAAAACAATGAAATATCCCCTTGCTGGGGGATACGGAAAAGGAAGGAGTTTTTTCATTGTGAAAAGGACATAAACCCATATATCCGCTTCCGCTTTTCTTTAAATCCACGTACTCGGATATTAAATCATATATTCCAATATTGTTTCTTATTTCATCTAATAAATTATCGTCAATTATATAGGACAAATTATCTCACCTACTTGCTCCAACCTACAGGTATAAAAATTGATTTGTACAATTTAACCGCAAAAGTATCTGTCATGCCCGCTATATAATCACAAATTATATCTTCCTTTGTATGATTGACATCTTCATATATCTTGAGATTTTCCTCAGGAATTCTGAATATATCTTCAGAATAATAATCAAATAATTCTGTTATTAAGTGTTCTATTTTATCTTCTTCGGATTTAACCTTTTTGTTGAGATATACTCTATCAAACATGAATTCTCTTAATTTTAAAGTGGCTTTTTCGATTTCAGACTCCATTGTTACATAATCCTTATGATAACTACTGTTAACAACTGAGTTTATCATTGTATTAATTCTTTTTGAATTTGTATCGCCCAAAATTTTGACTAAATCTTTGGGTAAATCGCTTTTTTCAATAATGCCGGCTGAAGTTGCATCATCTATGTCGTGATTTATATAAGCTATCCTGTCTGCATACTTCAGAATTTTACCTTCTAATGTATGAGCCTGATTCTCCCCCGAATGATTGAGAATTCCGTCTCTTACTTCAAATGTCAGATTCAAACCTTGCTTATTATCTCTGCCCGATAAAAAATCCACTATTCTAAGAGACTGCTCATAATGTCTGAAACCTCTGGGATTCAATTTGTTCAGAACATGCTCTCCGCTATGTCCAAAAGGCGTGTGCCCCAAATCGTGACCCAACGACATCGCTTCAATTAAATCTTCATTTAACTCAAGCGCTCTTGCTATAGTTCTCGCAATTTGAGATACTTCCAACGTGTGAGTAAGTCTCGTTCTGAAATGATCCTTTCCCGGAGAAATAAATACTTGAGTTTTGTGTTTTAATCTTCTAAAGGCTTTAGAATGTAGAATCCTGTCTCTATCCCTTTGAAAGTCTGTCCTCACAGTACATTTTTCTTCTTCAAAGCACCTGCCCTTTGACTCGTCTGCAAAGCTGGCTGTTTTGTAATACATTTTATGTTCCTGTTTTTCTCTCAAAACTCTATGATTCACCATTTTATCACCCTATAGACTACTTGTTGCTTTCAATATAATCTATTATTATTCCCGCTGTTTCTTCCATAGCTCTGTCAGAAACATCTATTACAATACATCCCAACTCTTCCATTATTTGTTTTGAATAGGAAAGCTCTTCCTTAATTCGACCTAAATCAGCGTATTTTGCACTTTCCGATAGCCCCAGAGATTTAAGCCTTGCTTCCCTTATTGAAATAAGTTTTTCAGGGTTACATGTCAATCCAATGACTCTGCGCACATCCTTTTGATATACTTCCTTCGGCACCGGTACTTCAGGAACAAGGGGTATATTTGCAACTTTATACAGTTTATGAGCAAGATACATGGATAAAGGTGTTTTTGATGTTCTTGAAATCCCGATTAAACATATGTCCGCCTTTTTTGCTCCTCTCGGATCTTTACCGTCATCATATTTTACAGCAAATTCTATAGCCTCTACTTTTTTGAAATAATTTTCATCGAGCCTTCTGATGAGACCCGGCTCTCTGCGAGGAGGATACCCGACTATTTCTTCAATCCTCGCCATAGGCTCCTTCATTACATCTACAGTTTTTAACCCTAACTCTTTTCCCTTCTGTTTTATATATTCACTGGTTTCCGCCACCACGTTGGTATAGACTACTAAGCTGTTGGAATATTTTGCAGCATCTTCAAGAACAGGTTCTATATCTTCAATGCTGTTGTGATAAGGATATCTTTTTATTTCAAAGTCGTTCGTTTCAAACTGCTTTACAGATGCTTTCGCTATTAACTCTCCTGTTTCCCCTATGGAATCAGATATTACATATATAGTTATTGCACTATCAGACATAATTTCTCCTTTATTCTTCACTGGCAAGTTCAACAAATAAACTGTTTACATTGGTTTTAGTAAATCTTCCGACTACTTTTAATTTATTTGTTTTTTCGTCTACAACTTTAATTACAGGCAAAGAATCAACTTCCTTTTCCTCTATGAGTTTTGCAGCTTCAATAACGGAAGTATCTTCTTTAACATAAGTTATATTCGGCATTCTGGTCATAATAAGAGCTACGGGAGTGTTCTGAAGATCCAGCTTACCTAAAGCAGCTCTAAGCAGGTCTTTTCTGGATACAACTCCCGCCAGATATCCATCTGTAGAGATAAACACTGAGCCCATGTTGTCCAAAAACAACCCTACTATTACATCATAGATGGAAATATTTTCATCCATTACTATGGGAACGCTCATTGTGTCCTTTACCAATATTTTTTTTACTTGCTTGGAAAAGTCATTAAATACAGTCTTCCCAGTATAAAAATACCCCACCTTAGGTCTTGCTCCCAAAATATTCAGCATGGTAAGAATTGTTAAATCAGGTCTTATTGTAGCTCTTGAAAGATTTAATTTCTTTGCAATATCATCACCTGTGATGGGAGCTTCTTTTTTTACAATTTCAATTATCTCAAGTTGCCTATTTGTAAGATCCAATATTTCACCAACTTTTATTCAGTAACAATTTTTTCAATATCAAAAATTCTGTTACATATTTTATCTATTTCATTAAGCATACTAAGTCTATTGTCCTTGACTTTTTCATCTTCTGCTAAAATCATTGTATTGTCAAAATAATCATTTATCGGCTCAATGAGCTCTGAGAATAAATCTAAAGCTTCTTTATAGCTTTTCTTTTTAATATGTTCATCTACATCTTTTAGAACTGTGCTTTGTTTTAGGTATAGAACTTTTTCAAATTCATTTTCCATGAGTTCTTCGTTAAACTTGACATCTTTAGTCCTCTTCTTATTCAAATTGTGAACTCTGGTTAAAGCATCTATTAAGTCCTTTTTATCTTCTTTAAAGTATTTATTCAGTTCTTCAGCTTTTTTAAACATAGTGGATATATAATTATCTGCATCTATTACCGCATCTATTATATCGTATCTGATATTATTGTCTTGGAGTATGGTCTTCATTCTGCCTTTAATGAATTCTATAATCTTGTTTTTAGTATCGTCATAATCAAATACAAGGGTCATATCATCGGTGTAGTAAAATAAACTTGAGTCGATAAGATCCTTTAATGATATATTCCACGCTTTTTTATTTATTATGTTTATTACTCCTATGGCAAGTCTTCTAAGGGCAAAGGGGTCTTGAGAACCTGTAGGAATTTGGTCAATTGCAAATAATCCGCAAATGGTATCTAATTTATCTGCAATGGCGAGAATTGAACCGACTGTAGATTGTGGCAGCTCATCTCCGGAAAATCTTGGCAGATAGTGTTCGTAAATAGCTTGCGCTACAATATCTTCTTCCCCTGATTTTTTGGCATAAATCGAACCCATAACTCCTTGCAGTTCTGTAAATTCTTGAACTGTCTTTGTCACAAGATCCGCTTTAGACAGATAAGCCGCCCTTTCTAAGGACTCTATAGTCTTTTCGGAAACTTCCAAGTCTTCGCCAATTTTAATTGCAAGTTTTGATACTCTCAATTCTTTGTCATACATACTTCCCAGTTTATCTTGAAACATTACTCCCTTTAAAGATTCCACGTATTCTTCCAGATTCTTGGAAGTATCTTCTTCATAAAAGAATTTAGCATCTTCAAGTCTTGCATCGAGAACCTTTTCATTTCCTTCTATTACCGTCTCCACATGTTCATTGTTCCCATTTCTGATGGTGATGAAATAAGGTAAAAGATCCTTCTTTGAATCTACTACGGGTATATATCTCAAATGTCCCTTCATGGGAGTTACTAAAACTTCCTTAGGCAAGTTTAAATATTTTTCTTTTATTTTACCCACGATGGGATTTGGATATTCCACTATATATGTCAACTCTTCAAGGAGAGCTTCGTCTTTTTCCACTTCTCCTCCAAGTGTTTTCGCAAGTTTTTCCACTCCGTACTTTATCATGTCTCTTCTCTTGTGTTGGTCGAGAATAACATAATTATCTTCAAGCAATTTTTCATAATCATCCACATTGTCAATCACTATATTTGATGAACCCAAAAATCTATGTCCCCTTGTAACATTAGATACCCTAATGCCCTCAAAGTCAAAGGAAACAACCTCATCGTTCAAGATAGAAACAACCCATCTGATCGGCCTTGCAAATCTTATGTTTTTACCTCCCCACTTCATGGTTCTGGGAAAACTTATGAGTTTAATCAAGTCTGCTAAATTGTGCTTTAATATTTCAGAGGTTTTAATTCCTCCCTTAAATATATTTGCATAGACATATTCAACACCTTTGATTTCTTTTATAATGATATCATCAACGGTTATATTTTGTGATTTCATAAATCCCAATAGCGGTTTTGTAGGATTATTTTCTTCGTCAAAGGAAATTTTCTTTGCAGGACCCTTTACTTCTTCGTGTATGTCTTCTTGATTTAATGATATGCCTTCTACAATCAAACTAAGCCTTCTTGGTGTTGCATAGACCTTTAAATTTTCGTAATCTATTTTATTTTTTTCAAGCATTTGTGATGCCTTTATATTGAAGTCCTTAATTGCACCTTCCACATACCTTGAAGGTAATTCTTCAACTCCAATTTCAAGCAAAAATTTATTCATCTTTGCCTCCTTCTTTTTTTAGCAACGGATATCCCATTTCTTCTCTTTCCTTTAAGTATTGTAACGCCACCGCTTTTGCAAGATTTCTAACCCTTGAAATATAGCCCGTTCTTTCAGAAACTGAAATCGCTCCTCTTGCATCCAGTACATTAAAAACGTGGGAACATTTTAAACAATAGTCATATGCAGGAAGAACTAAATTTTCATCTATTATTCTCAAAGACTCCCTTTCATATATATTAAAAAGTTCAGTCAACATATTTATGTCCGCTTTTTCAAAGGAATACACAGAATGCTCATATTCTCCCATTTTAAACACATCACCATAGGATATTTTTTCGTTCCACATTATGTCATAAACCGAGTTTACATTTTGGAGATACATGGCTATCCTCTCCAAGCCATAGGTCAACTCCGCCGATTCAAGTTCGCAGTTTATACTTCCTACTTGTTGAAAATATGTAAATTGGGTTATTTCCATGCCATCAAGCCAAACCTCCCAGCCAAGGCCCCACGCTCCAAGTGTAGGGGATTCCCAGTTGTCTTCTACAAATCTTATGTCATGTGCAAGTGCATCAATATTAAGTGCCTTTAGACTTTCCAAATAAAGTTCTTGTACATTATCCGGAGATGGTTTTAATATCACTTGCATTTGGTGATGTTGGTAAAGTCTATTGGGATTTTCTCCATATCTTCCATCTGCTGGCCTTCTTGATGGTTCTACATAACATGTCATCCACGGTTCCGGTCCCAAGGATCTCAAAAAAGTAGAGGGATTCATAGTTCCCGCACCCTTTTCAACATCATAAGGTTGCATTATAATACATCCTTTCGCCATCCAATATTCTTGTAAGTTTTTTATTAAATCTTGGAAATACATCTTTTCCCCCTAATTTATAAATAATAGTGAATTAAAATTGTCTATTTCTAAATTATACTTTAAGTAGTTTATTATTATTTCTTGTAGCCTCAAGGCTACCTCATCATCCATTTCAAAATCTATTTTATCTAAAGAAGTATATAATAATTTATTTAAATAGTAAACATCTTTTTGACTTATATTATATCTTATACCCTTAATTTCATCTTTATCTGTTATCCCACCCTGTTCTATTGAAAATGATATACTATTTCCCTTTGCGTCCAAATTCGGCCTGTACCCTACAAAGGAAATAAATTTCAGCTCAAAGGCCATTAAAATTAATTTTAATTTTTCATTATTTCCTAAACAGGATAGTGCTTTTCCCAATAAATCAAAAACTTTAATATTTTTTTCTCCTTCAAAAAAAGTTTTATCAACCAATTCGACTAAAAAGGATGCAAATATCATGCTGTCGTAATTATTCCTAAGATTGTAATTTGAATTTATTATTTTAGAATTTTTTATATAATAAAAAGATTTTCCCTGATTTAAATCCACCATTGAATGAGAAAAAACAGAAGACACGCTGACTGTGGATGAACCTGGTCTTAGTGCACCCTTTACCATTATGCTTATTTTCCCTAAGTCCTTAGAAAAAGCTTTTAATATTTTGCTGGAGTTTCCGTATTTTTGATCCCTTAATACTATTATTTCAGTAGCTGTAGTTTTCATATAGAATATCCGAAATTATTGAGACTATTTTCTTTTTCTCTCCATTTTTCTTTGACCTTAACCCAAAGTTTCAGATTTACTCTGATATCCAAAAGATTTTCTATTTCTTTTCTTGAGTTTATTCCAATCTTTTTTATCATTGAGCCTTTGTTGCCTATTACTATTTTTTTATGTGACTGCCTTTCAACATATATAGTTGCGCTGATATCTGCAAGATCTGTATTTTCTCTATACTTCATCTCATCAATAACAACTGCAATTCCATGTGGAATTTCTTCATCTAAAAACCTGAGGGTTTTTTCTCTAATCAATTCTGCAACAATAAATTTTTCCGGCTTATCAGTAACCATATCTTCAGGATAGAATTGAGGTCCTTCCTTTAAATAGGAATATAAGACATTTAAATATTCATTTATTCCATCATTTTTTAAAGCTGAAATCGGAATTATTTCATCAAATATATTTTTCTCTGCATACATTTTTATTATTTCAAACAATTCTTCCTTTTGCACCTCATCGATTTTATTGATAAGGAGTATTATCGGCACATTTGACTTTTCAGACTCAAACTTTTCTATTATTTGAGAATCGACTCTGCCTATTTTCTTTGAACAATCCACAATATATGTTATTAAGTCCGCATCTTTAATAGAGGATTGCGAAACTTTAAGCATGTAGTCTCCCAACTTGTTTCTGGGACTTTGAATTCCCGGAGTATCCAAAAAAACTACTTGCATATCTTCTGATGTATAGATGAAGTTAATCAAGTTTCTCGTGGTCTGTGCTTTATCTGAGGTAGCCGATATTTTTTGTCCTATTAAGTTGTTTAAAAAAGTACTCTTCCCTACATTGGGTCTTCCAATTATACTTACAAATCCAGATTTAAACATTTTCGTCTCCTATATCAAGTGAAAACTATGTGGTAGCATTTCTTCAAAAGAGTATATTTTATAGTCATCTACCGAATTCGCTATTATTATCTTGGTATCATCTTCAAATTCTCTGATTACCTGTCTGCAAACTCCGCAGGGAAACACATTTTCTCCATCTGAAACTATTGCTATCTTTTTTATTTTCCTTTTTCCCTCCGACACTGCTTTAAAAATCGCCGTCCTCTCTGCACAATTTGTGGGCGAATAAGCGGAATTTTCTATATTACATCCATTGTAAACCGAACCGTCTTCCATCTCCACACTGGCACCTACTTTAAATTTTGAGTATGGCGAATAACTGTGCTTTTTTGCTTCTATGGCCAACTTTATCAAATCTTTAATTTCCATATTCCCTCACTACCCGAAAAACTTAAAAATGAATACTGCGACACTTATTCCCAATATAGCACCCATAACAACTTCACTAACTCTATGTATACCACCTTCTACTCTGCTCTCTGCAACGAGAAAGGCAATTCCAAAGGACGCAAAAGTCACCAGTGCTTTTTCAGTCACTAATGAAATTATCGTAGCCGCACAAAAAGCAAGAGATGAGTGTCCCGATATAGCTCCACCCTGAAAGTATGTGCCGCCATTTTTCTGAGCCCTTAAATACTTTCCTCCCACTGTAAATATCAAAACCAAAATTATTGCAATAAAACTTAGGTGTTCATCGGAATTTTTTATTTTGTTGACAAGCAAATCTCCAACATTAGAAAGCCTCTCAAAAAATAAAAGATAACCCACTACAACCGCATTTATTGTAGATATTAGGACTGCTCCCGCAGATACATCTTTTATATATTTTGCAATCGGATTATACTCTTGAACTATTAAATCCACCGTTCTTTCTATAGCTGTATTGAACATTTCACTTGCTACTACAAATGTTATGGCGAAAATCAAAAATAAAAATTCAACTCTGCTGAAATCCATAAACAGGCTTATCACTATTATAAGCACAGCAGCTAAATAATGAAATTTCATATTTTTTTCCGTTCGTAATGCGGAAATTATGCCTTGAACGGCAAAGTTAAAGGATGATATAAATCCGCCCTTCTTCATACTAATCACCTGTAAATTTGAAGTTTATCCATGACTATATCTTCTTTGCAACGCATGATGTTTTTGTCTTCCTCATTTTCATGGTCGTATCCCAATAAATGAAGTATAGAGTGAACCGTTAAATAGGAAATTTCTCTTTCAACAGAATGTCCATATTCTTCAGCTTGAGACAAAACTCTGTTGGTATTTATGACCACATCACCAAGTATTCTCTCTTCAATTCTGAATTCGTCATCTATGGGAAAAGACAATACATCTGTCACCTTGTCCACGTTTCTAAAATCTCTGTTGAGTTCTTGTATTTCTTTATCTCCTACAAAGGATACACTCACCATGGTCTCCTCTATAATGTTTTCCTCTCTTAAAGTTTCGATTATAGATTTTTTTATTAAATCCGTCATAGCTTCGTCTATATACACTTCATCTTGTCTGTTGTCGAAAAAAATATTCATTTCTATTTCCTTTTGTTTTTTTCATATTGATCATAGGCAGATATTATTCTTTGAACTAAAGGATGTCTTACTATGTCGTGATTTCCCAAGTAAACCATCCCTATCCCCTTTGTGTTTTTTAATATATTAAGTACAATTTTAAGTCCCGATGCCTTTGAACTGGGTAGGTCAGTTTGAGTTATATCTCCGGTTATTATTGCCTTTGATCCGTAGCCTAATCTTGTTAAAAACATCTTCATCTGTTCATTGGTCGTATTTTGTGCCTCATCTAATATCACAAAGGATGAATCCAAGGTTCTACCTCTCATATAGGCAAGAGGAGCGACTTCAATTTGATTTTTTTCCACGTATTTATTGTAATTTTCATGACCGAGCATTTCAAAAAGCGCATCATATAGTGGCCTTAAATAAGGATCGACTTTCATTTGTAAATCCCCGGGCAAAAATCCCAAACTCTCTCCTGCTTCAACTGCAGGTCTTGTAAGAACAATTCTGTTAACTTCTCCATTTTTAAAAGCTCTTACTGCCATTGCCATCGCCAAGTATGTCTTCCCGGTTCCCGCAGGTCCTATCCCGAAAACCACATCGTTGTCTTTTATGGTATCTATATAGTTTTTCTGTCCAAGGGTTTTTGCTCTTATGGATTTGCCCATAGATGTATAGAGTATGGTTTCTTGCAACAGTTCCATTAATGAATGGGCAGTTTTATTTTTAATCAACTCTACAGAGTATTTGACATCCTTTAGATCCAAGTACTTTTGAATTTTTAAAATTTTAATTAAATCATTAAAGAGAAAATTGGCCATTTCTACGTCATTTTCATTCTGTCCTCTTAAGCGTATAAATCCACTTTCAAATTTGATTTTAATGTCAAAGGCTTTTTCAATATAATTAATATTTTCATCCAATTTTCCCGATAGTATACTTAAAATATTTGAATTAAGTCCTGATATATCTATAGATTTTTCGAACATTATTACCTCCAATTATCTATTAATGATACCATATTTTCCCTATGTTTTTCAATTGTTCAATAAAAAAGGAAGCTCTTTAAGCTTCCTCTCTCGCTGAAACCGGTTTATCAAGAATTTCCTTCATGATAATCGCCTTCACCAAGTCATCTCCGCCAAAGTAATCTTTACTTAAATTAACATCTATTGGGCTATTTCCTTCATATGAACCTTCTAAAGTGTAATCAAACTCGCTGATCTCACTATCTTTAAAGGTCTTGATGTCAATCTTGGGAGACTTTTCGGTTTCGGATTTTATAGGTTTGTTTTTTGATTTTATTAATTTTTTAGCCTTTTCTTTATCCTCTGGAGATAATGCATTTATAACTTCATTCAAGACACCTATCAATCTACGTTCTTCTGTTTTCTTTTTTTTGATATTTTCCTTTTCGGTTTTTTTATAGTTCGCTTGTCTTTCTATTTTTTTTAAATTGGGGTTGGATATTTCTTTATATTTCTCTTCTTTTTTCTTAGCTTTTTCCTTTTCTTTCTTTTTTCCCAATTTATTTAAAAATATAGAAAATAAAATAAATATAATCAGTTTGTCCATAGAACATCACTATTTCTTATCTTTGCCATTAGTTTTGTTGTTAGTTATCTTTGAAATTGATTCCCTCATATCTGTATCCGAACTGATATTTCTCATCTTGTAATAGTCTATTACGCCAAGATTTCCACTTTTTAATGCTTCTGCCATTGCAAGAGGAACTTCTGATTCGGCTTCTACTACCTTTGCTCTCATGGCCTCAACTTCCGCTTTCATTTCTTGTTCTCTCGCAAGTGCCATAGCTCTTCTTTCTGAGGCCTTTGCTTCAGCTATTCTTTTATCCGCTTCCGCTTGGTCTGTTTGCAGCCTTGCGCCTATATTTCTTGCTACGTCGACATCTGCAATATCTATTGAGAGTATTTCAAAAGCTGTTCCGGAATCAAGACCCTTTTCCAATACCACTTTTGATATGGAGTCCGGATTTTCAAGCACAGCTTTATAGGTAGAAGATGAACCTACTGTCGTTACAATACCTTCACCTACTCTGGCTATTATGGTTTCTTCTCCTGCTCCTCCTACAAGTCTGTCTATGTTTGCCCTTACTGTAACTTTTGCTTTAACGACTACTTCTATACCATCTTGAGCTACAGCTGAAATATTAGGAGTTTCAATTACCTTGGGATTTACCGATACTTGTACCGCTTCCAATACATCACGTCCTGCAAGATCAATTGCAGCTCCTCTTTCAAATTGAAGAGGAATATTTGCTCTTTCCGCCGCTATTAAAGCATCTACAAGAGTATTTACATTTCCTCCAGCGAGATAATGGGCTTCCAAACCCGATATTTCTAAATTAAGCCCCGCTTTGGTTGCCTTTATCATCGGATTTACAATTCTGCCCGGTCTTACTCGTCTGAGTTTCATACCTATTAAATCCGAAATTTTTACCTTAACTCCTGAAAAATACGCTGTAACCCACAATCCTACAGGTACAAAAGTAAAAAATAAAATTATCAGGACTATTATAACTACAATAAAGCCCCCTCCAAGAATATCACCTAACATCTGATGTCCTCCTTACATAAATCTTTTGTGAAACAATCTCACAAACCTCCACTTCAACATTCTTTTCTATAAATCCTCCATATGCGATGGCTTCATATTTTTCTCCATCAACTTTAATATACCCTATAGGCCTTAAAGTTGACACAGTTATTCCTATATCTTTTAATTTTAAATCAGGTTTTTCATTGCTGTAGTATCCTTCTTCAGTTGTTGAAGCTTTTGTCAAAGTGAACTTTCTAAACAATCGAGACTTCATCCCTCTTTTTACTAAAAATACTCCGAATATAATAGTTATTATAATAGATATTGACAATGACGTTATCGCAGTTTCTATTGAACCAAGCGCCAGCACAATTCCTATTACTACGGCTATTATTCCCGATATTCCGGCTATTCCGAATCCCGGAATCAGTATTTCGACAAATATCAACACTAATCCAAGCAAAAATACGAATACCGAATACCAGTTGGAATTACCTGATATGATGTTCCCTATGAAAAATAAAGAAAATGATATAATTGAAATCACTCCGCCAACACCAAAACCGGGAGAAAAAATTTCAAATAAAAATCCCATCATTCCTAACATTAAAAGTAAGGTTGATATGCTTGATGTGGAAATAGCTTTGACAAACTTTTGGGACATGCTCATATCGGCAAATTTGACATTTTCCTTCGACATTTCAAGGTTTTCCCATAACTCACCTATATTTTTTACAACTCCATCTGCAACTCCATATTCCTTTGCTTCATTAGCTGTTAAATTAACCAGTTTCCCCTTGGGAGACAGTGAATCTATAACGACATCACTATCTGCCATTGCCTCTACTACCTCGGCATTTCTTCCTCTGTATTGGGCGGTATCTCTAAGCAGTGATCTCCAAAAGGAAATGTTTTTTTCAGTATTTGGAATAGTTTCTGCCGAGCCGATGGTGGATGTGACATTCATGTAGAGTTTTTCACAAGCTATGGATATCAAAACTCCTGCAGATTCAGCCTTGTTGTTTACATAGGCAACTGTTTTTAAGTCTGTTGCAATTATCATGTTTTTTATCTGCTCCGCAGAAAATACAGATCCTCCGTAGGTATCAATTTCAAACACCAGTACATCTGCTCCTTCTGCTTCCGCTTTATTAATGCTTTCCTTTATAAAACTAACGGTAGAATTATTAATTTCTGAATCTACAGGGATTACATATGCCCTTTCTGAATCGGCAAATATTTTTGTTCCAAATAATACAATTATCAACATTAGAGCAACATAAATCTTCTTCATATTTCCTCCCCGAAAAATAAAACCCGGATTATTTACCGGGTTTACTTAACAAATTTTGAGCAACTTTGCTGACCATTTTCCCATCTGCTCTTCCTTTTATTTTAGGCATTACATTTTTCATTAAAATCCCCATGTCCTTTGGAGAGCTAATATTATTTTCATCTATTACCCTCTGCACTATGTCAATTAATTCTTCTTCTGTTAGTTGTTGAGGTAAGTATTCAAGCAGTACTTTTATTTCATCATTAGTTTGGTCAATCAAATCGTCTCGGTTGCCTTTTTTAAATTCTTCGATTGAAGATCTCTTTTCTTTAAGCTGTTTAGTGAGAATATCAAGAACATCTTGGTCGGTTAATTCAATTCTCTCATCAACTTCTCTTTGCTTAATAGCAGCACGTACCATGGTAATGGTATCTTTTTTCAATCTGTCCTTATTTCTCATGGCGGATTTCAAATCTTCCATAAGCTTATCTTTTAAAGACATATCGTCACCTCTTTATTAATATCTGGAATGTTTCTTTCTACGTGCTTCTTCAGATTTTTTCTTTCTTCTTACACTGGGTTTTTCATAATGTTCTCTTTTTCTGTACTCTTTTAAAACTCCACTAGTAGCACATTGTCTCTTAAATCTTTTAAGAGCATTGTCAAGAGATTCATTTTCTCCAACTCTGATTTCTGACATTGCTTCCCCTCCTCTCGTAGAAAAGAGTAGTCCCATAGGACTATTTCTTAATAATTATATCCTATTACCCTTGCATTTTCAATTATTTATTTATCAACCCGGTGGCCATTGCATGCTTCTACCACCTAAAAGATGAAAATGTAAATGCGCTACGCTTTGCCCTCCATCTTCCTTTGTATTTACAACAAGTCTATATCCCTTCTCAAGATTAAATTCCTCTGCGAAATCCTTAACCTTAAGAAGAATGTGAGATAAAAGCTCCTTGTGTTCTTCTCCTACTTCATCTAAAGAACTTATGTGAAGCTTCGGTATTATTAGTAAATGAACAGGGGCCTGTGGATCAATGTCTTTAAATACATATATGGAATCATCTTCATAGACTTTATCTGACGGTATTTCTCCTGAAATTATATTGCAAAATAAGCAACCCATTATTTCCCTCCTTACAAAATTTTTGCTGCCAAGGTTTCTCCCTCGGTTTCCAATAAATTTACATCTACTATCCTGTTGTGGATGTTTTCATCGGAATTTATGCTGCACCTTATATAATTGGTAGTATATCCCAAAAATCTATCAGGTTCAATTTCTTCTTCAATTAAAACGGATTTTTTTAATCCTAAATTATTTTTTGCAAATTCTCCCATTAATTTTTTATTTATATCAAACAGAGTATTGGATCTGTCTATTTTTATATTTCCGTCCACTTGATTTGGCATTTTTGCAGCAACAGTGCCTTCTCGTATGGAATATTTAAAAATGTGGATTCTTGAAAACCCTACTTTTTCTATAAAACCACAACTCTCTTTAAAATCCTCTTCAGTCTCTCCCGGAAACCCTACTATGACATCTGTAGTGATTCCTGCGTTGGGCATGTATTTTCTTATTAGCTCGGTTTTTTTATAGAATTCATCGGTGGTATATTTTCTATTCATGTTTTTTAAGGTTTTATTACAACCGCTTTGCAAAGACAGATGAAAGTGATCGCAGAGTTTGTTTGTCTTAAGTGCTCTTTGCATGAAATCTTCAGAAATAATTCCCTGTTCAACTGATGAAAGTCTTATTCTGTCAATGCCATCTATTTGCGCTATTTTTTCAATTAAGTCTATAAGCCTTATATCACCTAAATCATATCCATAGGAACCCACGTGAATTCCTGTCAAGATGATTTCTCTATATCCCGCTTCTGCAAGCTCCCTTGCCTCTTTTATGGCATCATTCATATCTCTTGACCGTATGGATCCTCTCGCATAGGGAATTATGCAGTAACTGCAAAATCTATTACACCCGTCTTGAACTTTCATGTAAGCTCTGGTTTTGTCATAGGTGGATTTCGTGCTTATGTGTTGAAAACAATGATCTCCCTTAAGAGATCTTACTATGTTTAATTGTTTTTTCCCCTTTTCAAATTCTTCACAAAGGTCTACAATTCTATTTCTTTCCGTAGTTCCTAAAACTATATCGACACCTTCTATTTTTGAGACATCTTCAGGAGAAACTTGTGAGTAACAACCCATCACTGCAACGATTGAGTCGGGATTGTTTTTCTTTACTCTTCTTATGGTTTGCCTTGATTTTCTGTCCGATATATTGGTAACTGTACAGGTATTTATTACATATATGTCGGCATCTTCGCTTTCGTGGCTTGTGTGTTTATAGCCTCTGCTAATAAAAAGCTCCGATACCGCTTCTGATTCATATTGATTGACCTTGCAGCCGAGGGTCATAATTGAATATGTTTTGCTGATAATATCAGCTCCTTTCCAAGGAATGTATTATGTAAAAGCTTGCGCATATTGCTGCTGTTTGAGCCCTTAGAGTTCTATTGCCTAAAGAAATTATATATGCACCCAAGTTTTTTAAGAATTGAATTTCTTCTTCTTCAAATCCGCCTTCAGGACCTATGATTAAAAGCATATCTTTTTTTTTCATTATATTGTCAAACCTCATCTTTTTTTCACTTTCATAGGCTACAATCAGTTTTTTGCCTTCACTTATTTTTTCTATATCTTTTAAGTTTATTGGTGAGTGAACTATGGGTATTACATCCCTTTTCGATTGTTTGGCAGCTGATTCGACAATCTTTTCCCATCTGTATAATTTTTTGTCTTCTTTACCTGATATATTTGACACAACTCTTTTGGTATAGAGTGGATAAAATTCCTTTACACCTACTTCAGTGGCATATTTTAAAACTTCTTCCGTATTGTTGTTTTTTAAAATTCCGAAGGCCAAAGACAAATTTACTTCACTTTCGTTTTCTTCTGTTATTTTGTCCAATTTTTTCAAAACAACTCTATTGCTCACTACATCTTCCAGACAGGCGATAAATTTCCCGTTACCGGCGACTACTTCAACTTTTTCATGCTCATTTATCCTGAGAACGTCGAGAAAATGATGTGAATCTTCTTTGCTTAACTCTAAATTATCTTCAAAAATTTTTTCTGTAAAAAACCTAAACATTTCTTTTACCTACTATTAGAACCCATTCGTTTTTTTCTTTGATTTCTAAAATTTCCATACCTTGTTTTTTTAAAATATGCTTCATAAACTCCATCTTTTCTTTTATTATACCTGAAAAAATAAATATTCCATCCTTTTCTAAATGATTGTTTAAGTCGAGTACCATTTCTGAAATTACCTCAGCTATTATATTAGAAATTATTATATTTGCCTTACCCTTAACAACATCCAAAAGATTTCCTTTATGAACCAATAATTCATCTCCGATATTATTCAGTTTTTTGTTGTTATTGGTTGCAATGATGCAATTTTCATCAATATCCACACAAAAAGCAGAACTTGCACCGAGTTTAAGTGCAGTTATTCCCAATATTCCACTTCCACAACCTATATCAAAAATTTTATCGCCTTTTTTTATGTATTTTTCAATGGCTTCAATGCAAAGATATGTTGTCTCATGCATTCCTGTTCCGAAGGCCATTCCGGGATCTATCTCTACTATAGCTCTGTTACCTATATTATCATAGCTTTCCCAATGAGGTTTTATTGCTATGTTTTCGCCTATTTCAATTACATGATAATACTTTTTCCAATTATTTGCCCAATCTTCGTCATCCTGCTCTTCTATTGTTACTTCTCCTAAACTTTCAGCTTCAATCCCCATTTTCAGTTTTTCATACTCACCATGTTCCTTGGGCGAAAAATATATTTTTAATAAGATTTTCCCTGTTTCTGTTTTAAAAATATCATCATCTATAAAGTCCCAGCTTTTTTCATTTTCCTTTAGTTCTTCATATATTTGCTCTCCATATTCTTCATAAATAAAGATATTTTTTGAATTTAAATATTCTATTAATTTCTCTGTGTTATTTCTGTCTGAAGTTATTTTTAACTCAATGTACTTCATATTCTCTCCTTACAAAAAAATAGACAAAATCCTCAGATATTGTCTATTCAAAAAATTCTTTGACTTTGCTGAAAAATCCCTTCTCTTCCTTTTCTGCCGTATTGCTTTTATTTCTAAGTTCTTCTAAAATAACTTTTTGTTCATCTGTTATTTTTTTTGGAATAATTATGTCTACAGTAAAATATAAATCTCCTTTTCCCGTTCCTCTAACCTTGGCAACTCCTTCATTTTTTAATTTAAAAGTTGTTCCTCCTTGAGTACCCTTGGGCACTTCAAATTCCGTTAATTTTGTAAGGGTCGGAACCTTAATTTTCCCACCAAGTACAGCATCCATATAAGTTATTGGCATATTAAAATAAAGATCATATCCTTTTCTTTTGAAAACCGCATCCTCGCGAACAGTAATATAAATAAATAAGTCTCCTCTGGGGCCTCCGTTTTCTCCGGCATGACCTTCTCCATTCATGGAAATAATAGTCCCGTTGTCCACTCCTTCGGGAATTTTTATCTTGATTTTTTTGGTCGTTGTTTCCTTGCCTGCTCCACCACACTTTGTACAGGGTTCTTCAATCACTTCTCCGGTTCCGCCACACTTATCGCAAGTCACCACTCTGATAAATCTCCCAAAAGCGGAAGATGTTTGCATTTGAACTTGTCCGGAACCACCACATTTATCACAGGTTTGCTTATGAGTTCCCGGTTCTGTGCCTTCGCCGTCACATCTGTCGCAAGTGTCTCTGCGTCTTATGCTTATTTCTTTTTCTACTCCGAAAACAGCTTCCCTGAATTCCAAATTTATATCATATCTTATATCCGCGCCCTTTTTAGGGGAATTCTTTCTATATGAAGTCCTTTCCTCTTTGAAACCCCCGCCGAACATATCAAAAAAATCTCCAAATATGTCCGAAAAACCTCCAAAACCGCTGTCTTGATAGTTTTGTTTTACTCCATCTTCTCCATATAGATCATAGGTAGTTCTTTTGTCGTCATCGGACAGGACTTCATAGGCAATATTTATTTCCTTGAATTTTTTTTCAGCTTCTTCATCACCGTTATTTAAATCAGGATGATATTTTTTAGCTAGTTTTTTATAGGATTTTTTAATTTCTGTTAGAGTCGCATTGCGACCAACTTCAAGTATTTCATAAAAATCTCTCAATATTTCACCCCATTTTAATTAACTATTCTACATCTTTTTACTCAAAAAATAAAGCTAAATCATTGAAGATTTAGCTTTATCATTGTAGTTATTATTCTTCGTCTTCGTCTACAACTTCATAGTCGGCATCTACTACGTCTTCTTCAGGATTTTTTTGATCTTGAGCTTGTCCTTGTGCTTCTGCATTTTTATATAACTCTTCTGATATTGCATAGAATGCCTTTGTTAATTCTTCAGTTTTTGTTTTTATTTCATCGACATTTTCCGAGTCTTTAACTTCTTTAAGAGCCTCTATTGCCTTTTCAATTTTTTCTTTGTCTTCAGACTTAATTTTGTCTTTGACTTCTTCAAGAGTGGATTCAGATTGATAAATCATTGAATCTGCATTGTTTCTTGCTTCAATTAATTCTTTTTTCTTGTTGTCTTCTTGCGCGTACATTTCAGCTTCTTTTACTTTCTTTTCAATTTCTTCGTCTGTTAAGTTAGTAGAAGAAGTGATGGTGATCTTTTGTTCTTTACCTGTTCCTAAATCCTTAGCTGATACATTTACTATGCCGTTTGCATCTATGTCAAAGGTTACTTCAATTTGCGGAATACCCCTTCTTGCAGGAGCAATTCCTTCAAGTTGAAATCTTCCAAGAGTCACGTTATCCGAAGCCATTTGTCTTTCGCCTTGAAGCACGTGAATATCTACGGATGTTTGATTGTCTGTCGCCGTTGTAAATATTTGAGACTTTTTAGTCGGTATCGTCGTATTTCTTTCAATCAATCTTGTAGTAACTCCGCCCATGGTTTCAATACCAAGAGATAGTGGTGTTACATCAAGAAGAAGCAGGTCTTTTACATCTCCTGATAATACTCCGCCTTGAATTGCAGCTCCAAGAGCTACACATTCATCCGGGTTAATATCCTTTTGAGGTTCTTTTCCTACCAAGTTCTTAATACAAGCTTGTACAGCCGGAATTCTTGTTGAACCACCTACAAGTAGCACTTTATCTATATCATTGGCAGTTAATCCTGCATCTTTTAATGCGTCTTTTACAGGACCTTCTGTCATTTTTACAAGTTCTTTTGTCAATTCATCGAATTTAGCTCTTGTAATATCCATATTCAAATGAAGAGGACCTTCAGAAGTCGCTGTGATAAAGGGTAGGTTGATGTTTGTAGACATTGTGGATGATAATTCTTTTTTAGCCTTTTCCGCCGCTTCTTTTAATCTTTGTAAACTCATTTTGTCAGCCTTTAGGTCAACTCCATGATCTTTTTTAAATTCTGCCGCTATATAATCTATGACCTTGTTGTCAAAGTCATCTCCTCCTAATCTGTTATTACCTCTTGTGGAATGTACTTCAAAGACACCATCTGATAATTCAAGTATCGAAACATCAAAGGTTCCTCCTCCAAGATCATATACCATTATAGTTTGAGCTTCTGTATCTTTATCTTCTCCATAGGCAAGAGCTGCGGCTGTTGGTTCGTTTACTATTCTTTTTACTTCAAGTCCTGCTATACGTCCTGCGTCTTTTGTAGCTTGTCTTTGAGCATCGGTGAAATATGCAGGTACAGTAATTACGGCTTCCGTTATTTTTTCTCCCAAGTAACTTTCCGCATCTGATTTTAATTTTTGAAGTATCATCGCTGAAATTTCTTGTGGTGTATAAGTTTTTCCATCTATTTTAACTTTAAAATCAGAACCCATTTCCCTCTTAATTGATTGAATTGTTCTGTCAGGGTTTGTGATAGCTTGTCTTTTTGCTGTTTCTCCAACTAATCTTTCTCCGTCTTTAGTAAAAGCTACAACTGAGGGAGTCGTTCTGTTTCCTTCGATGTTGGGTATAATTATGGCATCTCCACCTTCCATAACCGCAACAGCTGAGTTTGTAGTTCCTAAATCAATTCCTATTATTTTTCCCATATATTTTCCTCCTTAAGAGTTTTATTTAGATACTTTGACCATTGCCGGTCTTAGCACTTTTTCTCCAATTAAATATCCTTTTTGCAAAACATCTATGATCATGCCTTCGTCTACATCTTCCTTTTCCTCAACCAAAACAGCATGGTGTAGATTGGGGTCGAATTTTATATTTTCTAACTGCATTTCCTTTACGTTGTTTCTATCCAACAGGTCTATCATTTGTTTATAGATAAGCTCAACCCCTTCTTTATATTTTTTATCTTCGGTTTCAGAGAGGAGAGCTCTTTCAAAATTATCTATAATATTTAATAAATCAATTAATACCTTTTTAGTTCCAAGTTCAATGTAATCCTTTCTCTCCTGTTCAGTTCTTCTCTTATAATTTATAAAATCAGCTTGAAGTCTCAACAAGTTGTTTTTTAAAGAATCCATCTCACTTTCTTCTTGGACTACGACCTGTTCTTCATTTTCCAATTCCTCTTGAATATTTTCTTCCAAATTGCTTTCTTCGTTATTCTCAATTTTTTCTTCTACCATCTCTTCAGCATTTTCATTGCTATAATTTTTATTATCTGTCACCTAATCACCTCACAATACCATCTATTGTCTTAGTTATATTGTAACTAACCATCCATACTACCCTGACGCATTCTCTGTAATTTAGCCTCAACGGCCCAATTATCCCAAGAACACCGTTGTTTTGATTATTGGATTTAAATGTCGATCTTATTATAGAATTTTCCTTTAACAGATTTTCAGAATTTTCATTTCCTATAATGACACTGAAATCACTGACATTAGCGTCGTCATTTATAATCTCCAAAATAGCATCTTTATCTTGTATCAAACTCATAAATTCCTTAGCTCTTTTTACATCAAAATATTCTTTGAAATTCAAAATATTGGTAAGGCCGTCATAATAAAAATTAGCTGCGCTGACCTTATCGTTAAATTTAGAAATTCGGTTTATTACATTTGAAATAAAACCTTTATAGTTTACCAGATTTCCTTTTAGGATAATCTTCAGTTTTTCAATTTTATCTATATCTATCCCTACAAAATATTGATTTAAAGTACTTGATATTGAATAGAGTTCAGATTCGCTGATAAATGTATCAATATCCATGAGCTGATGTTCAACTATGCCTTTATTGCCGATGATTATCAACAATACCGAATGTCTATCTATCTTTAAAAGCTGAATCAGTTTAATCTTTGTATCAGGTCTTTTAAAGGATATTAAATAAGAGGTACAATTGGTGAGTTCCGCCAAAATTCTGGTCGCATTTTCATATATGTCACTTATCTTTGTAACTCCTTCAAGAAGCATTGTCTCTATTTCTTTAAATTCCCTTTCATAATATTCAAAAATCGAATTGTCTTTTACAAGTTCATCTACAAAAAATCTATAAGCTTTATCGGATGGTACTCTACCTGCCGATGTGTGAGGCTTATTCAGATAACCTAAATCTTCCAAATCCGCCATTTCATTCCTAATAGTTGCAGAGCTTACACCTAAATCAAATTCCTTCGTTAAAGTTCTTGAACCGACGGGATTTGATGAGTTGATATAGGAATTTATTATCGCATTTAAAATTTCTATTTTTCTCTTATCCAAAATATCACCCTGTTATTAGCACTCTAATATCTTGAGTGCTAAAGCTTATGTCTATATATTACATTGTTGGTCAAAGATTGTCAAGGCTTTATGATAAAATTTTTAAATTTATTTGTAAATTTCAATAAAAAATATAGCAGATTTATTCACCTGAATTTTTAAGGAAATCAGCTGCTAATCTGCTATATTATGGAAAATAAATTCTTTAATTTTTCTTTTCAAAAAATCCGAATACTACGGGTTTTCCCTTTTCTACCATTATTTTGCCCTTTGCGATTACCATGTCGATATTTAAAGTTTTTTCATCTAAAAGATTTAAATCGGCATCATAATCCACTTCGATTCTACCCTTTGACTTCATCTTCAAAATTCTCGCCGGATTGGATGTAAGTCCCTTTATTGCAATTTCAAGAGGAATATCTTCTTTGAATACACATTCCTTTATTCCTTCTATGAGACATGCTGAAGTGCCTACTCCTATTCCCAAGTATTCTCCTTTGTCGTTAAACATCGGGAAACTTCCTTGCCCATCTGATGTAAAAGTGAAGTTGTCCAAATTAATGTCTTCTTGAATGAGTCTTTTTACAGCTTTTGAATATCTGACTTCTCCATATTCTCTTTCCCACAAATCCGGATCTTCCGCTCCTGAAAAATCACAATATCCTCCACGCTTCATATATTCAATGCCTTCTTCAAATAGTTCGGGATTTCTTCCTACATGTGTCGGAAGAAATTGACTAATGGGAATTTCTGTTTCAGCTACTGCTCTATTTAAGTAATCCAGATTTGATTTTCCATCTCCCATGTGAATATTTACTATTCCTGCTTTGCCTGATAGCATTCCACCTATTCTTGCCTCCGATGCAAGTCTTACGAATTCTTCAAAGGTCGGTTGTGAGGATCTGTGGTCTGACAATGCAACTTCTCCCACACCTATTATTTTATCAACGGACATTATATCCTTCATGATATCTCCGGTAAGGGTTGGCACGGGAATTCTGTAAGCTCCTGTATATACATAGGTACTTATTCCCTCTTCTTCTAAACCTCTGGCCTTTGCCAAAAGTGCGTTGATATCTCTTCCTATTCCGTCTGTGCCTATGGTTCCCACCACCGTTGTAACTCCTGCTGTTGTAAATGTGGTTAAGGTTCCCTCGGGAGTTCTTGTAGCAAATCCTCCTTCACCTCCGCCTCCCATTATATGGACATGACAGTCTATAAATCCGGGAACTAAAACTTTACCTGTTCCGTCTATCTCTGTGACTTCTATGGATTCCGGAACCTTTACTTCAATATCATTTTCTACTGCTGTGATTTTGTCATTAAATATCAATACATCTCTTTCACCGATATAATCAGGAGTATAGGTCTTTACATTTCTAATGATTTTTATCATAATTATCATCCCTTATTGAAAGTTAATAGATACTGCTATGAACAATACCACGCATCCTATTGCGAATAAGAACAACTGCATCTTACCTTGGAATTTTGCCCATTTTGACCAATCAATCCCTGCAACTCCCAAAACTCCTATTAAGCTTGCGCTTACAGGTGTAAAGGCATCTACAAATCCAGCACCCATTTGGTAAGCAAGTACAGCTATTTGTCTTGAAACTCCTACCAAGTCGGAAAGAGGTGCCATAATAGGCATTGTAAGGGCTGCTTGTCCCGAGTTGGATGTTACCACTAAATTGAAGCAACTTTGGAAAATATACATTCCCACCGCAGCTACGAACTTCGGAACCCCTTGTAATACACTGCCCATTGAGTTGAGTATCGTATTAAGGGCCGAGAAACTGTTGGCGTCACTTCCGCCAAGTACGATTAATATTCCCTTGGCCATACCTACTACCACTGCTGTCCCTGCAAGTCCTGCAGCTCCTTTTTGAAATTCAGATGCCATTGAATTTATCGTCATACCGTTTAATTTGAAGATACATGCGGTTATTCCTGCCACAAATCCCATTACGAAGAATTGAGAAGCTATTTCAGGAATGTAGTATCCTTTAGACATTACTCCCCATATAATCCAAATTAATACCGCAAGCATTTCCAATAAAATTATTTTATGTCCTAAATTAAATTCTTGTGCTGATTTGTCTTCATGGAACTGAGTTCTGACTTTGTTATCTATTTCATACATTACAGAAGAAGTTGGATTCTTTCTTATTTTTTCTGCATAGTACATCATGTATGCTGCTGCAAGTCCTGTGACTATAAACCAACAAGCAAGCCTAAATCCAGCTCCCGACAGAACCGGAATCCCCGCAATACCTTGTGCAATCGCAACACTGAACGGGCTCATCCAAGATACGGCATTTCCCACTTGTGAAGCTACAAAGGTAACTGTTACCGCAACGATTGAATCATATCCGAGTGCTATGACAAAGGGTACCATTACCATTGAAAAGGGAATAACTTCCTCACTCATTCCAAAGGTAGCTCCTCCTAAGGAGAACAAATAAAACAAAAGTGGCAGTGCAAGTCTCTCAAGTCCCTTTGACTTATCTATAAATGCGTAAATTCCAGCATCTATTGCCCCGGTAGCCATGACAATTCCAAAGGCTCCGCCAACTACTAAAAGCAAAGCTACAATTCCTACAGCAGAACCGTATTTATCTCCTGTTACCAAGCCTTCAAATACGTAATTCAAAAATCCGAATCCGCCGAAATCATCTGTTCCCCAAATTCCTGCAGTTTTATTGAGTTTCTTTGAAGTGTCATAAAAATCTTCTCCATAAATTTCATACAACACATCATCTGTAAGTCCAAAGCCATCTAAATCTTCTTGGGTAATTTCTTCCGGATTGGAAGCTATGTATTCATTAAATCCTTCAATGTCAACGTCGTTTTCTTCTAATAAAGTTTCGTCTTTTGCAAGTTTAGGTAAATTTTCTGACAAAAATGTCTCATTTAGATTGTATTTATACCTAAAAGTTTCTGCTCTTAAAACTGTTCTGGACTTAATTTCTCCGGTTGAATCTTCATACTCTACTTCATGAGTTGAAAACTTTCCCGCTGGTATTAAAAAAGTAAGTAGCCAACAAAGCACTACAACTACAAAAATAATTGCATATGTGTGCGGTGTTTTAAATTTTGTTAATTTTTTCTCATTCATAATTTTCCTCCTTATTATTTATATTACTATCTATTTATATTATTATAACTCTTTACAACTCTGTAAACAAATTCTAAGTTTAATTTGCTATAAAACCTTTATAAACGGCCTTTAAATTTTAAATTTTTGTTTTAATGTTATTCTTACACTGTCACTATCATTTAATTTATAATTAATCTGTGTTAAAATACATGTTAGTTCAATTTAAGTTTTTAAAAATTTTTATACATTTCATAAATTTATGTCAGGAGAATTAAATGAAAGAGAAAAAAGAAAGCCTTATGAATTATATTTTTATGTTTGCAATAGCTATAATTTTAGCTTTATTAATAAGACATTTTGTATTTACATCAAACATAGTCAGCGGTGTTTCAATGGAGCCGTCTTTTCAAAATAACGACAGACTTATAGCCTTAGTATTCCCTTTATATTTGAAGGATCCGGAATACTCCGATGTTGTAATAATAGAATCTCCCATTGAAGAAAATAAAGAGTATATAAAAAGAATTATCGCAAAACCCAGGGACAATGTCTTAATAGAAAATGGTTCTGTCTATGTCAACGGAAATAAATTAAATGAGCCCTACATAGAACAGGGTGTTGAAACCCAAATATACAACGACTTTTTTTGGACCTTGGATGAAAATCAATATTTTGTGCTGGGAGATAACAGGAATCCGGGAAAATCTTCAGATTCGAGAGTTTTCGGTCCTATTGAAAGGGAAGCCATAAAGGGAATTGTAAAATTTCGTTTTTGGCCTCTTTCAAAATTCGGTGTAATAGGAGGTTAAGATGAGTAACAGACAAAAATATATAAGAAATTTTTCAATAATAGCTCATATTGATCATGGAAAATCAACTTTGGCCGATAGACTTATTGAAGATACCGGTATGCTCACAAAAAGAGAAATGGAGTCCCAAGTGTTGGACTCTATGGATCTCGAAAGAGAAAGAGGCATAACCATCAAGCTTAAAGCCATAAGACTTGTATATAAATCAAAGGACAACCAAGAGTATATTTTCAATTTAATTGACACTCCGGGTCATGTCGATTTTAACTACGAAGTTTCCAGATCTCTTGCCGCATGCGAAGGGGCGCTTGTCGTAGTTGATGCTTCTCAGGGTATAGAAGCTCAAACCCTTGCCAATGTATATCTTGCCATAGATCAAGACCTTGAACTTGTGCCAATACTTAACAAAATCGATCTTCCCAGTGCAAGACCCGATGAAGTGAAGAAAGAAATTGAAGATATAATCGGACTGGATGCAGAAGATGCTCCGCTTATTTCCGCAAAAAACGGAATAGGAATTGACAAAGTCTTAGAAAAGATTATCGAAGATATCCCCGCTCCCACAGGAGATGAAAATGCTCCTCTGAGAGCATTGATTTTTGATTCTTACTACGATAGCTACAAAGGTGTAATTTGTTACGTTAGAATTGGCGATGGCACGGTAAAGCCCGGCGATGAAATAGAAATGTACTCAACAGGTAAAAAGTTTGAAGTTGTCGATGTAGGCGTTACTACATCAGGTCATATGTCCTTGGATAAATTATCTGCAGGCGATGTAGGATATATAGCTGCAAGTATTAAAAATGTAAAGGAAGCAACTGTCGGCGACACTATTATTGAAGCAGGCAAAAAAAATGTGCAACCTTATCCCGGATATAAAAAAGTAGTACCCATGGTATATTGCGGTATTTATCCCGGAGAAGGTGAAGAGTATACGGCGCTTAGAGATGCCCTTGAAAAACTGCAAGTAAATGACGCAGCTTTGGATTTTGAAGCTGAAAGCTCCGTTGCCTTGGGATTCGGATTTAGATGCGGTTTTTTGGGACTGCTACACATGGAAATAATACAGGAAAGATTGGAAAGAGAATTTGATCTAAATCTTGTCACAACAGCTCCCTCAGTTATCTACAAAGTTACAAAGGTAGACGGTACGGTCATGATGATACAAAACCCGTCCAATCTGCCCGACCCTACAGAAATTGCTATTACAGAAGAGCCCATAGTGACAGCGGATATAATGACACCTACGGATTATGTGGGTTCAGTTATGGAACTTTGCCAAAACAGACGCGGAAAATTCATAAATATGGAATATTTGGAAGAAACAAGAGCTTTAATAAAATACGATTTACCCTTAAATGAAGTGATATATGATTTCTTTGATGCTCTAAAATCAAAGACTAAAGGATATGCCTCCTATGATTATGAATTCAAAGGTTATGAAGAATCCGATCTTGTAAAACTCGACATACTTATCAATTCAAATTTAGTCGATGCTTTTTCCATAATAGTTCATGAATCCACAGCCTACAGCAAAGGCAGAAAAATTTGCGAAAAACTAAAAGACGTAATCCCCAGACATCAGTTTGCAATACCAATTCAAGCAGCTATTGGCAATAAAATCATAGCCCGCGAAACTATACGTGCTCTTAGGAAAGATGTTCTCGCAAAATGTTACGGTGGAGATATTTCAAGAAAGAGAAAGTTGCTTGAAAAACAAAAAGAAGGTAAAAAACGCATGAGAATTGTCGGAGATGTGGAAGTGCCACAAGAAGCATTCTTGACCGTTTTAAAATTCGATGAAGAAAAATAATTTTATTGAAAATTTAACTACCGAACAAAAAGATCTATCTCTCTATATACATGTCCCCTTTTGCGAAAGCAGATGTCACTACTGTGATTTCTGCTCATCGGTAATAAAGGAAGACATGGTGGATAAATATTTCAACTGTCTCTTTAAGGAAATAAAACTCTATACAAACTTTTTAAAGAACAAAAATATAGTTAGCATATTCATAGGTGGAGGTACTCCCTCTTCCGTAAAGAGCAAATATATAATAAAAACAATCGAGATTATAAATGATTTTTCAAGCATAGTAAAAGATGCTGAGATTACTGTGGAAATGAATCCCAATTCCGCAAGTAGCGATAAAATAAAAGACTATTTAAATGCAGGCATAAACAGATTTTCCATAGGTGCTCAGTCCTTTAATGATTGTCTGCTTAAAAAAATAGGCAGAATACACACAAAAAAAGATATTTTAACTTGTATAGACCTTTTGAAAAATGCCGATGTTAAAAATTTCAGTCTGGATTTAATGTCAGGGCTTCCCTCTCAAAGATTAAGAGACGTGAAAGAATCTATAAAGTATGTGGATTTCCTAAAACCCAATCATATTTCCTTCTATTCGCTTATACTTGAAAAGGGGACTTATTTATACGACAATAGTGAAGAATACAATTTTCCCGATGAAGTTTTGGATAGACAAATGTACCATTTTATATGCAAAGAACTTGAAAATTTAAATTATCATCAATATGAAATTTCAAACTTTGCACAGGACGGATATGAATCCGTGCATAATCTCAGATATTGGAAATTAAAAAATTACCTGGGCTTAGGAATGTCTTCACATTCAAACATTGACAATACAAGATTTTGGAACACTTCAGATTTCGGTGATTATTTCAACTTTATTAATTCAAAGAACACTGCAGTGGCAAATTTTGAGACTTTATCAAAAAAAGACCGATTAAATGAATATATTATGATGGGATTAAGATTAAATGAGGGTCTTGATATTTCATACATTGATGAAAAATTTAGAATTGAATTTTTAAAAGAATATAAAAACTCCATAGAAAAAAACATAGACTTGCATTTAATTCATATTGATAAAGATAATTTAAAACTCACAAACAAAGGAAAGGACCTTTGCAATAAGGTTGAGCTTGATTTTTTTAAGTGATATCTTGCAATAGAGCTTTTAAAGTGATAGAATACTAAGAGCTAAAAAATCGTGGAGGTGAATTACATGGCAAATATTAAATCAGCTTTAAAAAGAATTGAAGTGGCAAAAAGAAATGCGGCGCGCAACAAATCTATAAAAACCGGAATAAGAACAGAAATTAAAAAGTTTGAAGGGGCATTGAGTGCGGGCAATATCCAAGAAGCAAGAGACCTTTTAAGAACTGTTGACAAAAAACTTAAAAAGGCTGCGCATAAAAATGTAATCCATAAAAATGCAGCGTCCAGAAAATTATCAAACTTAGCTAAAAAACTAAATAAATAATTTTCCCATTGTAACATCTTTGGATTTAAGATAAAAGCCTGAGAAAATTCACAGGCTTATTTTTATTTCCAAAAATCAGTCTTATAAATTACAAGCAAATAGAAACTTCTATTTTGATGTGATCGAAATAATCAAAGTTTCAATTAAAATTTTATCATTCACTCCTGTGGTTTTTATTAAATTGTCGACTTCCGTGAGATTTTTGTGTATGTTATACAGATCTTTTAATTTGAAATTTTTGCTGTAGTCTGCAATTTTATTGAACTCATAAGAACTTATGCCTATTTCCTTTTGTATCTCCAATCTGTTATATCCCACTTCCTTTAAATTTTTATAAATCATCATGAACCTCATCTGCCTTATTATCATGTACAATATTCTCTGTAGCGGTTCATTTAAACTGTACAGTTTGTCGAATTCAATTAAAGACCTTTCAGTTTGTCTCGATGAAAGCGCATTTAAAAACTTGAAAATATTCGAATCGATATTTTCCGAAAGGGATTTGTCAATCATGTCTTTTGTTACTACATCCCCATCTGCAAGAGAAAATAATTTGTCCATTTCATTTTTTAAATCATAAAGAGAAATATTGATATCTCTTGAATTATAGTTAGATTTATTTATAAAGTACATATTGTCAGAGGTGTTTATTTTATATCCTTTAAGCGTAAAGTACTCCGCAACAAATCTGTTAACTTCATTTCCTTTTAATTTTGCAAATTCCACATCTCTTTTATTTTCTTTGAAGTATTTAAAAAATTTCCTTTTTTTGTCCAATTCATTGTTTCTATCCAAAAAAATAAGAATATTAAAATCAGCTAAATTATCAATAAATTCGTAAAAATTCTTTTTTAAACCTACTGTGAACTCCGCCATGTTTTTAACAACTACAACCCTTTTTTCATCAAATACCGGCAAAGTTTCGCAAGAAGAAACAAGAGAATTTTCAGTTAAATTCTCACCGTCCAAAAAAATCAAATTAAAACTTCTAAAATCCTTCTTCGTATGTTTTTTTATAATGTATTCCAAAGTATTATCAAGGAGCAAACTTTCATATCCGTAAAATAAGTAAGCCCCCTTGATATCTCCTCTGTAAAGTTCTCTGTACATCAAAGTAATCACCAAATTTATATATAAATATTACGATGAGCAAAGCTCCAATAACAACCCAAGGATTAAGTTTGAATCTGTCTTCAAGATAAGATGTAAACTCAGCTTCTGCATCGGTTATTTTCAAAGTAATTTGTCCATCATAGTTCGTGCTTTTCCATAGAATATTATTTTCATTTAGCCTTTTAATCACATCTTCATCGGGATGATTGTAATAATTATCCACGCCTGCACTTATAGTGGCATAAACGGGAGTCGTTCTCTTTAAAAAATCATCACTTGAAGATGTACTTGAACCGTGGTGCGCAACCTTTAATAAATCCGCATCTTCATATATATGCTCTTCAACTTCCTTGTAGATATCCCCTGTGAACAAACTCTTAAACCCTCTGTGATTCAACACAAATACCATGGATTTATTATTGGCATCTCTATAGTTTTTTGAATCTGAAAGAATTTCTATGGTAGTATTATCATCTATGTTGATTATATCATTTTTTTCTACAAGGTATACATCCACTCCTCTTTCCAGTAAAGCTTTAATGTATTCATTGTCTTCAAAATAGGATACATATGCTCTTTTTATTTCAACCTCATCGATTATATCGAGTAGTCCTTCGGCATGATCTTCATCAAAGTGTGTCAAAAACAGGTAATCTATTTTGTCGATTGAATTGTATCTTAGATAATTTAAAGTGTAAATCTTCCCTGGTCTGTAATTTTTATCACGACTTCCCGCAGTATCTATCATAATATTGGTTTTGTTATTCTTTATAAAGGTACATTCCGCCTGATCAACATATAAAAAATCCATTATGAAGTTGTCCTTTTTATTGATGTAATTAAACATGCTGAATATTAAAATTAATACAGAAGATATAAATATAGATTTATTAAAGGCTTGGTACTTTATAAAAACATATCTTTTTATAATCAACAACAAAAATAAATAATATGTAATTACTTGAAAAATTCCAACATAGAAATTGACATTTAAAAAATTTAATTTATTTATCAATTTTATCAGTAAGCCGGCACCATCAAGTATTAAATCCACGGCAGGAGAAATTACAGGTGCAGCAAACTTAAAAATCACCATAAAATAGGAAAGTATTATTGCCAACGTATAAATTGGTAAAACAAAGATATTTGAAATAATTCCAAGAATTGAATAGGATTCAAAATAATAAAATGATATGGGAATAATCATTATGGATACAGATAATGTTATAGCTATTGACTCTTTAAAATACACAGAACCCATTTTTGATTTAATAGTTTTTGCAAATAAAAGTATCCCCAATACACTTAGATAACTGAGCATAAAAGACGGAGAATAAATCGCATAGGGATTTATCAACAGAGTTATTATTGCAGATAAAATTAGCGCATCCTTAGGTTTGTATTTCTTTTTTCCCAAAAAACTCATAAATAAAATAGTGAACATAAAGAAAGATCTGAGTGCCCCTATGGGAAAATAAATCAAGTATATATAAATAAAGGCGAGTATAATTGCGAATAATCGTCTCTTAATTTTAGACACTCTCACCAATTTAAGCAAAGTTTCAACAACATACAATATTATACATATGTGTAATCCCGACACCGCAAGGACATGTGACAATCCCGACTCTCTAAAATCACTCTTGCTCATCTCATCCATGTAGGAGGTGTTTGCGAGTAGTATGGACATTACAATTCTCTGATTATCTTCTTTTAAAAAAGATATAGCACTTTTTACATATTCTCTAAAATCTGCCCTCACCTCATCAATAAAAGACTTCCCCAAATATCTTGCGCTGTCACAGTATATTATATAGTCTATCCCCTTTGCCTTTAGATAGTTTCTATAATTAAAATCGTAGGGATTCATCTTCCCTTTAGGAAGTTTTATTTCCCCTTTAATTCTCACCTTATCCCCTATCTTTAAATCTTCCTTTGAATATATTAAATACTTATTTAAATAACTATCGGAAAATATAAATTTATTTTCATTGTCGATGAAATCTTGTATTATTTTACCCTCAAGACTCACATAGCCTAAAAGAGTATTTTTGTTTCTAAAATTCACGGAAATAATTGAAACAAGAAAAATTATCAATATGCTTACGTATATTCTATTCTTAATATCAGATCTTTTATAAAAAACAACTAACAATATTATAGTGCAAAGACAAAGTATCGAACTGATTTTTATCATATTAGCCACAAAAACTCCCAGCAATAGGGCTATTAAAAGCATAATTGACATGACCCCACCTCATAAGTAATTATAATATATAAAGATTGCTTATGGGCTTTAAAATTCATTTCACATATAAAAAGACTTGAATGTTAAAGTTCAAGTCTTCTGTATCATTTTTTATTATAATTAAGTGCTCTCATGGCATTTAATACCGCTATTAAAGTAACTCCCACATCTGCAAAGACCGCCGCCCACATTCCTATCATCCCCAGGGATCCCAGTATCAAAAAAATTATCTTTACGACTAAGGCAAATGTAATATTTTGAATTACAATCTTTCTTGTATTTTCTGAAATGTGAATACCTTCTACTATTTTCGAAATATCATCTGTCAAAAGCACTACATCGGAAGCCTCAATAGCACTATCGGAACCCAAAGCCCCCATGGATATGCCGATATCCGCTCTTGCAAGTACAGGTGCATCGTTTACTCCATCTCCCACAAAGGCGATTAAACCTTCCTCGTTTTTCATTGTCTCTTCTAATTTTTCAACTTTATTTTGGGGTAAAAGTCTTCCGTAGTAATCTTCTATTCCCACCTCTTCTGCAACGCTCTTCACGTTTTCTTCTAAATCTCCCGACAAAAGAGTTATCTTAATTCCTCTGCTTTTAAGTTCTTGAAGGCTGTCTTTTACGTTGTCCTTTGCAACATCTTTTAGCACTACAACTCCAAAATATTTCTCATCTGTTGCCACATAAACTTTTACTCCTGATAAATTTAAATCTTTAAATTGAACTCCCGCATCTTCAAGTAAGGATTTATTCCCCACATATACTGAATTTCCCTCATGCTTGTACATAACCCCTTTGCCGGGCACTTCTTTTAAATCTTCAGGACTGCCTTTAAATCCCATATTTTTTGTATAATCTACAATTGATTTAGCTATGGGGTGTGTGGAATTTTTCTCTCCAAGGTAGGCGTATTTTAACAGCTGCGTTGTATCGATATCCTCATCTACAATTACATCTACAACCTCGAATACGCCCTTTGTAATTGTACCTGTCTTATCCATAAAAATATGTTTTACCTTTGCAAGAGATTCCAAAAAATTCCCTCCCTTTACAAAAATAGCCCTTTTCGATGCAGCACCTATACCTGCAAAAACACTTAGTGGAACTGAGAGTACAAAGGCACAGGGACAAGAGATTACCAAGAAAGTCAAAGCCCTAAATACAGCATCTTTTAAAGACAACAATCCGAATATTTGAGAAACCACAACTATAAGCACCGATAATCCTACTACAGCCGGTGTGTAAATCCTTGCAAATTTAGTTATGGTTTTTTCGCTCTTCGCTTTCCTTGAAGAGGCATTTTCCACTAAATTGATAATTTTAGCAACTGTACTGTCCTCATAGATCTTGCCAATTTTTATTTTCAGCAGAGCATTTTTATTTATACATCCGGAGTTTACATAATCTCCTTCACACACATATAAAGGCATGGATTCTCCGGTTATATTTGATGTGTCTATGAATCCCTCTCCTTGTATAATTTGACCGTCAAGAGGTATCTTTTCTCCGGGTTTAACCACCATTGTATCTCCAATTTTCGCATCCTTGGGGTCAACTTGCACAATTTTTCCATTTATTGACAAATTCGCGTATTGCGCTTTTAAGTTTAAGGCGTTTTTAATAGAATCTCTTGAATTTTCCACTGCTAAATCTTCAAAAAATTCACCGATTTCATAAAAAAGCATAACCGCCACAGCTTCAGGCGCTTCTCCTATAAGTATCGCTCCTATTGAAGCTATGCTCATTAAGAAGTTCTCATCAAAAATTTCTCCTTCTCTTATGTTGTTAAAGGCAGTCTTTAGCACATCCCTTCCCACAACTAAATAAAGTATAATCAAAACCGCAAACTCAACAGTCCTTGGCAATTCTAAAATCATAGTCATTATCAAGGCAATAAATACCACTGATAATTTTATTATTTCATTTTTATTTTCTGAGAAAATGTCTCTTTTTATCTTTACATCTTCGCCGGTTATCTCAAGCCCCGGCTCCGCCCTATCCACTATTTTCTTTACCTTTTTAAATAAAGAATCATCCTGCAAGCTTAATTCGTGTATTATCGAAAGTTTTCCCGTTGCAAAATTAAAATTTGCGTCTAAAACTCCGTCAATTTTTTTAATATTTGAAACTATTTTGGAACTGCAATCTGCACAAGTGAGATCTTTTAAATAATACTCCTTTGCTTCCACATAGGAAATATTGTGATTGTGCTCAATATGTTTTAAATGTTCCTTTATATTTTCAAGCAATATTTCATCGTCTGTATTGTCGTTCTTTTCTATATTTAACAAATCAAAATCTTTGTTTAGATTTTTTAATCCATTTATTTGATCTTTGTGATTTTTTAAATCTTCTATACATGTCGGACAGTTAAGTCCCTTTATCTTTAGCATAGTGCACCTCTATAATATATGATTGTTTATTCATTGAATATCTTTTCATATATTATATATCTGTCCATATCTGCGGTCAATATCTAAAATATATAATTTATAAAATTTTTTACATAAAAAAATACCGACTTTTGCCGGCATTTTAAAAATCTATTAAACTAAAAACTTTCCTATTTTTATATAATCTCCCTCTTCTTCAAAAATGATTTCCCATTTATTTGAGACATTTAAATTTTTGACCATTTCTTCAAAATACATCATCACTATTCCCATATCTACTAAGGATGCTTTATTTTCTTCTTCGTCTTCATACTTGACCATGTATAAAACCACATCTGTTTCTTCAACTACAAATCTCCATGGTTGTAAATTTTTATGAGATGGTGCATATCTTATTGAAGATAAAATCTCAAGAAGCGCCCTGTCTTCAAGATATTCAATGGTGACAGGCTCTCCGATTTTATCTCTAAATACCACTTCACTGATAGGATATCTGAAACTTACTGAGTTTTCTTCAAAAAGTTTTTTTCCTTCTCTATATCCAAAGGCAATCAAATATTTTATTTTAGATCCGGATTTTCCAAATACAGACTTCATCGTAGCCTCATCCACTTGTGCAACGGTAAGCCAACAAGTATCAAGACCCATTTCTATAATGACAGTATTTAAACTTTCAATTACATATCCCATTTTAAGCATCGATCTTCTATCTTCATTTTCAACTGCAACACCCAAGTAGTGAGGTGCTTCTATGGTAACACCTGCATATCCGGCTTTGCCCTTAAGAGCTTTTGAAACCAGTTCACCATTTTCCATTAAGAAGAATTTCAAACCCTCAAAATCTTCTTCAATAGTATTGCAATATCCCTTTATTCGTTCAAGCTCTTCTTTAGATACAAGATCTTTTTTAAATTTTCTTACCGATCTTCTCTTTTGCAAAAAATCAATCAATACCATAAAAAACTACCTCCTAATGTTAAATTATCTTTTATATATTCTAAAAATGCAGGAAAAACCTTATAATGAACAATTAATGAACATAAAGTTCCTATTAAAACTCCTGCAACAACATCCGTAGGATAATGAACGGCTAAATAGATTCTTGAAATAGCTATCAACAAAGCAACGAAAATTATAAGCAGAGTTATTTTCTGGTAATTGAGCGCAATTACAGTCGCCACCGAAAAACTGGCTGCCGAATGTCCCGAAGGAAAGGAATAGTCGCTTAAATCAATTCCATAGGTATTTAGATTTTCAAGAATCCAATAGGGTCTGTTTCTGGTAAAAGTCCTTTTTAATATTTGCACTATAGCAGTAGTAACAGCAAGTGCAACAATTAACTCTATCCCAAAAACCCTAAGCTTTCCTTCAAAAAATAACAACAAAAGAATTAATAAAGTTAAACTTATAACTCCACCTAAATTTGTTATATGATAAAATAAAAAATCAAATAATTTGTTACTCATTTTTTTATTAATTAGATTTATCAAAAAATCGTCAAAAGACTTAAATGGATTCTTCATAAATCACCTCATTTCAATTATATCTCATCATTTTGATTTATTAAAGGCAATAATTACATATAAAATATATTATTTAATTTGAATATTGTTGTTTTTAACATTAAAATTAATATGGAGGATATTATGAAATTATCACAAGAACAAATACAAGCAGCATCCCACTTACAGGGTCCCGCTCTGACTCTTGCGATTCCGGGTGCGGGTAAAACAACAATTTTATTACATAGAATAATCAATCTTCTAAAATACGGAGTTGAGCCTAATAAAATACTTACCATAACTTTTTCAAAGGCTCAAAGCTTAGATATTGCAAAGAGATTTGATTTGTTGTACCCAAATTCAAAAATTAAACCTGAATTTTCTACTATACACTCCTTTTGTTATAAAATTTTGCTATTGTATTCAAAAATCAGAGGCAAAACATTTAAATTAATCGAAGAAAAACCTTCTGCAAAATATAGATTGATTTTAAATCTATATTTTGAAATAAATAAGATAAATCTATCAGAAGACAGTTTGGAAAAGATAATAAATAAAATATCCTATTTCAAAAACTCGATGATTGACCCTAAGGATTCAAAGACGAAAATTCCCGGTTTTATCGAAATTTACGAAAAATATGAGAATTATAAAGAAAAAAACAACTTAATAGATTTTGATGATATGATAATTTATGCTCTAAAAATTCTTAAATCCGATAATTATCTTCTGCGAAAAATACGCTCAAAATATGAATATATTCAGCTGGACGAAGGACAAGACACTTCTATATCTCAATTTGAGCTGATTGATTTAATAAGTTCTCCTAAACACAATTTATTTATAGTTGCAGATGATGATCAATCCATATATGCTTTTAGGGGTGCAAATCCTCAATATTTATTACACCTTAAAGATAAATACCAAAACTTGAAATTTTATTATTTATCTAATAACTACCGTTCATCAAAAAATATAGTCAGTGCTTCTAATTTATTTATATCGAAAAATAAAAATAGATATAATAAAAAAATTTCAACGCACAACGAATATAAAAATCCTGTAAACATAATAAAGGTAAGCACAAATTCAGAACAATATGAGTTTATATACGAAAACTTATTACAAAATAAAAATCAAACTCATGCCGTAATATACAGAAATAATTTAAGTAGCCTTAGTTTAGTAGAATACCTTGAAAGAAAAAATGTAAAATTCAACATAAGAGGTTCCAAACTCAAATTTTTCAGTCATTTTATAGTTCAAGATATTTTAAATATTATATCCTTTTCTCAAGACCAAAAAAATATTGATACTTTTTCAAAAATATATTATAAGATAAAGGGGTACATTTCAAAAAAACATTTGGATTTTATCAAAAATAATTCAGGCACAAATATATTTAAAACTCTTCTTGAATATCCAGGCTTAAACGAATTTTATAAAAATAATATTTTTGAGTTGGCATCAGATTTTAATAAATTGAAAAGGTTAAATATCCATCAACAAATCGAATTTGTATTTTACAATTTAAATTACAATAAATACTTAAGAGATGTTGCCAATAAATTCAATTACAATTATGAAGAATTAAAAGAGTTTTATTATCAGCTTAAATTTATTGCAAAATTGGAAAAATCTTTAGAATCTTTACTTGGGAGACTTTCCCATCTTGAATATCTGATTTCTACAAAATCCTATGCAAATTCAAATTTAAGCATTTCTACAATACATTCTGTAAAGGGTTTAGAATACGACTGCGTCTATGTAATAGATTTAACGGATGATATAATTCCCGGAACAAATTCCGACAAGGATTTTGATGAATATCAGGAGCAAAGACGCCTTTTTTATGTTGCGATGACAAGGGCAAGAGAAAATTTATACTTGATGTATCCGAAGACCTTTAACGGAACACCTAAACCCATGAGCAGTTTTTTAGAAGAAATTTCAAATATGTAAGGAGGCAGACCAATGAATACCGCAAAGAATTATTACGAATCAGACTTAGAAGCATTACTTTCAGAAATAAGAGAGATAATAAATAACCCCGACAAAGAACGAGCATCTGAGTTATGCGAAAACATACATTATGTGGATATTGTAGAAGCGCTTGATGATTTTGAAGATGATGAGATAAAATCCTTCATTAAATTATTGGAGTTTGAAGATATTGCCGGAATTCTTGAAAACTCTTGGGAAGAAATGCAATTACTAATAAGTTCATTTTTTACAAATGAAGAATTAATAAGTATATTTTCATACATGAACAACGCTGATATAGCCGATTTTTTGGGAGTAATGCCCACATATAGAAGAAAAGAAATTCTGAAATTCATGAAGGCATCCGATTCAAATATATTAAAGCTTATACTGTCCTTTGATGAAGAATCTGCCGGCGGTATAATGACCACAGAATATATAGCATTAAAGGAACATTTAAGCGTGAAAGCTGCTTTGACAAAAATTAAAGAAATCGCTCCACAAACTGAAATTATAGAATATTTATTTATTACAGATAATCATCACAGATTAAAGGGTATCGTCGATTTAAGAAAATTGTTAGTTGCTCCTGAAACTGCTATACTATCGGAATTGTATGAAGAATTCCCCTTTTTTGTATATGCTACAGATGACCAAGAGGATGCTTCAATATTGATTACAAAGTACGACTTGGACATTTTACCTGTAGTAAATAAGAACATGGCCATTCTCGGTATAATAACTTCAGATGAGATAATGCACGTCATCGACCAAGAGTATTCAGAAGACATATTGGTTATGAGCGGGGTTAATAAGTACGAAGAATTTGACTCAAACTTCTTCGAATCCTTTAAAAACAGAATTCCCTGGCTCAGTATAAACATGATTACGGCATTTATCGCCTCAAGTGTAGTTGGTTTGTTTTCATCTACAATAGAGACCGTCGTGGCACTTTCCGCCGCCATGCCCATAGTCGCAGGTATGGGTGGAAATGCAGGCAATCAAACACTTTCAATAGTTCTTACTTCTCTTGCAAGAGGTGAAATAAGCTTAAAAGAAGATTGGAAGCTGGTATTTAAAGAAATTGGAATGGGTATGCTCAATGGCACCATAGTGGGAATCGTTACAGGTACTGTCCTTGCTATTAAATATAGTAATCCCTTCCTATCGGTAATAATGATAGCCTCAATGATACTTAACATGATAGTTGCCGGTGTAGTAGGATTTTTAATCCCATTGATACTTGATCATATAAATATTGACCCTGCTGTTTCGTCTTCTATAATGCTCACAGCTTTCACCGATACTTGCGGATTTTTTATATTCCTTGGCCTCTCAACATTATTCTTGCCTAAATTAATATAACCCGAGATTTATTCTCGGGTCAATTTTTTATCATAGGCATTTCTAATGCCCCCATCTATAAGCTCAACAATTCCCGCTCTTTTATATCCGCTTTTTAATAATAGATTATTCATGGGAAGATTATCATTATGAGTGTCAATTCTTATTACATAAATATCGCTGTCCATTGCCAAATCTTCAATTTCTTTTAAAAGCTTTGTTGCACATCCTCTTCTCCTAAACCTCTTATTTGTCGCAAGTTTGTGAACAGCTAAGTAGTTTTCCTCGTAGTGCCAATGTCCGTCATATATTATATCGTATTGCAAATCATAATCCATTACAAGACCCACTGCGACCACCTCGCCCAAATCTTCTAAAACATAAAAGTCTTTCTCATTTTCAGCAACCGGCACAGTATCTCCTTGCCATTGATCCACGCCTGAATTTTTTAAATATTCCGAACCTTCTTTAAAAATCTTATTTATTATTGCCAAATCCTTTGATAATGCTTTTCTGAATTTCATATTATCACCTTTAATTTATTTTAAAGTCTGCCCGTTGTTTTTTCAATGATATAATAGTTACTATGAAATACGAAAATACATTAAATGGAAAATTTATTGAAAGAACTAATAGATTTATTTGTTATTGTGATATCAATGGAGAAAAAAATAAAGTATATGTCCCAAATACAGGAAGGTGTAAAGAGATATTAGTTGAGGGCGCAGATGTTGTCCTTTCAGAAAGCAAGGATTCCCACAGAAAAACAAAATACACTCTATTATCAGTCTATACAAATGGAGGCTTGATAAACATAGACTCACAGGCTCCAAATAAAATTGTATATGATGCAATTATTGAAAGAAAAATATTTAAAGATGTTGAGCTCACTATTATTTCAAAAGAAAAAAGCTATTTAGACTCCAGATTTGATATATACTATGAAGGACTTAGAAAAGAAAAGCTTATTAAAGGATTTATAGAAATAAAAGGAGTGACATTATTTGAAAACAATATAGCATACTTTCCGGACGCTCCCACATTAAGAGGGCTTAAACACATAAAAGAACTCATCACCGCACTCAAAGAAGGCTATGAATCCAACATAGTGCTTTTAATTCAAAAACAAGGCTCAAAATATTTTCTACCCAATTACAAAATGCAACCGGAATTTGCAAAATATCTATATAAAGCACAAACCCAAGGTGTGAATATCAAAGCCTATGATACCCTTGTTACAGAAAATGAAATAACATTAAATTCTGAAATTCCCATAGGTGATTTAAAACAATTTAAATAAAATTTTAATAACTAACGACAAAAAACCTTGGAAGTTGGTGTTTTCCAAGGTTTATTTTTAAAATTTTTAATTTGATTAACGCTTTGAGAATTGAGGTGCTTTTCTTGCTTTTTTAAGACCGTATTTCTTTCTTTCCTTCATGCGGGGATCTCTTGTTAAAAATCCTGCTTTTTTAAGGATAGGTCTGTGTTCGGGATCAGCCTTTAACAATGCTCTTGCTAAGCCGTGTCTTATTGCACCTGCTTGTCCTGTATATCCGCCACCTATAACTTTTACAATTACATCGAATTGATCCATTGTTTCAGTTAGTACCAACGGAGATTTTGCTACAGTTATTAAAGTCTCGTAATCGAAGTATTCGTCTAAGTCTCTTCCGTTAATTGTGAATTTTCCATTTCCGGGTAACAATCTCACTTGTGCAACAGAAGTTTTTCTTCTGCCTGTTCCTCTAAATTGTAATTTTTCCATTAACTTCCCTCCTCAATTAAAATTCATAGACTTCAGGTTGTTGTGCTTGATGAGGATGTTCTTCTCCTGCATAAACCTTCAGTTTTGTATACATTTTTCTTCCAAGTCTGTTCTTTGGAAGCATCCCTTTAACTGCATATTCAACAATTCTTTCAGGATGTTTGTCTCTTAATTGAGAATAAACTACTTCTTTTCTTCCACCAGGATATCCGGTGTGTCTTACGTGCACTTTTTGGTTCCATTTATTGCCTGTCAGTTTGATTTTGTCAGCATTAATAACGATTACAAAGTCACCTGTATCTACATGTGGGGTATAGATAGGTTTCTTCTTACCTTTTAAAATGCTGGCTATTTCACTTGCAAGTCTTCCCAACACCTTATCTGTTGCGTCAATTACATACCATTTTCTATCTACTTCGGCAGCTTTTGCCATGTAACTCTTCATTTAGGTTTTATCCTCCTGTGATTAAAAAATTTCCGGGGCTTTTTAAACACTTCAGCTATTTTAATATAGAAGGGTTGAAATGTCAATACTTTAGATATGATTAAAAAGGTAATTTTTTAAAAATTTACAATAAAACCCCCTAATCCACATCCGGATTTAGGGGGTATCAAATTACATGTGTCTTTTCATCAACTAATTTCAGCTTTTAGCGCTTTTTCTTTTCTAATGAGTTCTGTAAGTTTAGGTACAACGGCATGTACGTTTCCTACAACTCCTAAGTCTGCAACATCGTAAATAGGCGCATCTTCGTTTTTATTGACAGCTATTATTAAATCCGACTCTTCCATACCTGCTAAATGTTGAATAGCTCCACTGATTCCCATTGCAAAATAGAGTTCAGGCCTTACTGTCTTACCTGTTTGTCCTACTTGTCTGTCTTTAGGCATCCATCCGGCATCTACTGCAGCTCTTGATGCCGAAACTTCTGCATTAAGTTCTGCAGCAAGTTCATATAAAATATCAAAATTCTTAGGATCTCCCATACCACGTCCGCCTGATACTAATATATCGGCTTCTGTTATATCTTTTTTCTTTGATTCACTCTTTAAGATATCGATAATTTTAACATTTACATCTGCATCGGTAAATTCGATTTTTTCTTCTATTAATTCTCCGTCTTCTTTGTCGACATTTACTGATTGCATAACTCCCGGTCTAACTGTAGCCATTTGAGGTCTAAAGTTTTCACATAAAATTGTAGCCATTATATTTCCGCCGAAGGCAGGACGAGTCATCAATAAGTTCTTTGATTCTTCATCTATATCCAGCTTTGTACAATCTGCTGTAAGCCCCGTGTGAATTCTTGATGCAAGCCTTGGAGCAAGGTCACGTCCTATGGATGTTGCTCCATAAAGAACTATTTCAGGATCGTATTTTTTTATTATTTCATATATAGACTTAGTATAGGGTTCTGTCATATATTCTTTTAATATAGGGTCTTCTACCAAGATTACTTTATCCGCCCCATGTCTGTAAAGAATAGGTACTTCACTCTTTAAGTTTTCCCCTATAAACATTGCAACTACATCTTGTCCTAAATCATCTGCAAGTTCTCTGGCTTTACCTAACAGCTCAATGCCTACTTTTTGAATTTTATTATCTCTTTGTTCTACAAATACATATACATCTTTTGACATTTCACAAACTCCTTTAGATAATATATTTTTCTTGAAGTTTAGCTACTATTGCTTGAGCAGCTTCATCAGCAGTTAAGTTAGTAAGCAACTCTCCTTCGCCTTTTCCTTGTTTCGGGAAAGATTTCTTTACTTTTGTCGGTGAACCTTTAAGCCCTAAGTTTGAATCGTCAACATGTCCTTTTAAATCTTCATATCCCCAAACTTTAACTTCTTTTTTATAAGCGTCATAAATTTTACTTATGGTCATATATCTGGTTTCTGCTATTTCACTTAATACAGTTATTAAACATGGCATTTTTACTTCAAGAATGTGATATCTGTCTTCAAATTGTCTTTTTACTATAATTTTATCCCCATCAATCTTAATTTCTTCAGCATAAGATACTTGAGGTATGCCAACGTGTTCTGCAATTTGTGGCCCTACTTGGGCAGTATCTCCATCGATAGCTTGACGTCCTGCAATTATTAAATCATATTCAAGTTTATCTATTGCCCCTGCAATTGTACATGATGTTGCCCATGTATCTGCTCCTCCAAAAGCTCTGTCCGATATTAATATTGCATCATCTGCACCCATTGCCAAAGCTTCTCTAAGTGCCACATCAGCTTGTGGGGGTCCCATGCTCAGTACAGTTATATGTACATTTTCAGGATCTGCGTCTTTTATTCTAAGTGCCGCTTCAAGTCCAGCTTTGTCGTCGGGATTTATTATACTCGGCACGCCTTTTCTAATAAGTGTATTTGTCACAGGATCCAATTTTACTTCATTGGTATCGGGCACTTGTTTAATACAAACAACTATTTTCATTTAAGTCCTCCTATTTTACACCCATCCATCTTGCAATGACCATTCTCATTACTTCTGAGGTTCCTTCATATATTTCAGTTATCTTCGCATCTCTCATCATTCTTTCAATGGGGTAATCCTTGGTATAGCCATATCCTCCAAATAATTGCAGACATCTTCTAGTTACATCGGATGCTGTTGTAGCTGCAAACAATTTACCCATTGCTGCTAAGTGAGCGTATTCTTCTTTATTTTGTTTTGCACATGCTGATCTATAAACCAATAGTTGAGCTGCATCTGTAGCGGTTTTCATATTTGCAAGTTCAAACTGTGTATTTTGGAATTGTGACAATCTCTTTCCGAATTGCTTTCTTTCTTTTACATATTCCACAGTTTCATCTATTGCACCTTCAGCTATTCCCAGAGCTTGAGATGCTATTCCTATACGTCCTCCGTCAAGAGTTGTAAGAGCTAATTTATATCCTTGTCCTTCTTTACCAAGTAGATTTTCTTTAGGAATTCTTACGTTTTCAAAAATAAGTTCACAAGTCGAAGAGCCTCTTATTCCCATTTTTTCTTCAGGTTCTCCTACTGAGAATCCGGGAGTTTCCCTTTCAACTATAAAGGCTGAAATTCCTTTATGTCCTGCGTATTTGTCCGTTTTTGCAAAAATAATAAATACATCTGCAAATCCTGCATTAGTAATAAATACCTTAGTTCCGTCAAGAACGTATTCATCTCCGTCAAGAACAGCAACGGTTTGTTGTCCTGCAGCATCAGTACCCGCATTGGGTTCTGTCAATCCGAAAGCTCCTATTTTCTTTCCGCTTAATAAATCCGGTAAGTATTTTTGTTTTTGCTCTTCTGTTCCATTTTCATAAATTGGAGCGCAACAAAGTGATGTATGTGCAGAAACTATTACAGCTGTAGATGCACATTTTTTTGCAAGTTCTTCAACCGCCATGGCATAGGCAAGGTAATCTCCGCCTTGTCCGCCGTACTCCTTTGGAAAAGGTATTCCAAGGAAACCGTATCTAGCTAATTTTTTTAGATTTTCCTCAGGAAATTCTTCCGTCAAGTCTAAATCCTTTGCAAAGGGTTCAATTTCATTTTCTGCAAAAGATCTGTACATTTGTTGTAGCAGTAAATGCTCTTTGTCCATATTAAAATCCATAGTGACCTCCTTTAAATAGTAAACGTCAAAATTATGTTAATAAAATAACATTACTGATAATATTATATCATTGGTTGTTAAATATTCAACAAAGATATGCATTATTTTTCAATTTTAATAATAAATTTTAATAACTTATTACAATATTTAGTATTTGAATATTACTCTAAAAAAAGATATACTTTTTTTAATATCTAATTTTGAATATTTAATCAAGTTTTTATGTGGATGATGGAAAGGAGTACTATTTTGGAAAAAAATAAAAATATTGAAGCCTACTACGATGGTTTGATGTACTCGGTCGGTTTTAATAAAAAAGATTTAAATAAACCTGTCATAGGAATTGTTAACTCATGGACAGATGTAAATCCCGGACACAAACCCTTAAAAGAACTTGCAAATCATGTAAGAGAAGGTATCTGGGAAGGTGGTGGAATCCCTGCTGAATTCAATGTGCCTGCTCCATGCGACGGAATTGCACAAATAAGAGGTATGCACTATGTGCTAATGCAAAGGGACTTAATCGCCTCTTCCATCGAATCCATGGTCAAAGCTCATGGATTTGACGGACTTGTGTTTTTGTGTTCCTGCGATAAAATCGTTCCGGGAATGCTGATGGCTACAGCATCCTTAAATCTTCCGAGCATATTTTTAACAGGCGGTTCAATGATCCCCTATGAAGATGGCGAAAACACTTATATAACATCAGACTTAAAGGAATTTATAGGCAAATGGCAAAAGGGAGATATTTCAGACGATAAATTCGAAAGTTTAAAGGAAAATATATGTTCCTCCTGTGGAACTTGTTCCATGTATGGTACTGCAAACACCATGGGAATTTTTACGGAGGTCATAGGCCTGTGTCCCTTTGATTCGACTACCGAAGTATTTTGCAGTGCAAATAAAATCCGACAAGCGAGATTTGTCGGTAACAAAATAGTTGAATTTGCAAATAGTAATATCAAAGCTGAAACTTTTATAAATAAAAAATCCTTTGAAAACGGGATTATGCACATCTCAGCAACGGGCGGTTCTACAAATGCAGTAATGCATATATTGGCAATAGCAAAGGTTGCCGGGATTGATTTGGATATTGATGCCTTTGATGAAATCCAAAAAAGAGTTCCTTTGATTGCAAAGATTAAACCCTCATCTCAGTATAATTTATCCGATTATCACAAAGCAGGCGGAGTTAGGGCTTCTCTTAATTCAATAAAAAACTATTTACACTTGGAACAGCCTGTCGTCGCAGGAGAAACGCTAAAAAAACACATAGAAAATACTAAATCAAAGAATGACAATATAATTCACGATTCAAAAAACCCCTTTTTTGAAGGAGGATGTTTTTCAATACTATATGGCAATTTAGCTCCAAAAAGTGCCGTTGTAAAAAAGAGCGGGGTTCCTGAAGAAATGTTTTATCACAGAGGCCCGGCAGTCGTCTTTGATAGTGAAGAAGAAGTACTGTCTTCTCTTACAAAATCGCAAATAAAGCCTGGAGATGTACTTGTAATAAGGTATGAAGGCCCTAAGGGAGGGCCGGGAATGAGAGAACTTTCCATTCCGGCGGCAATGCTTGTGGGAATGGGACTGCATACCTCTGTTGCAATGGTCACAGATGGAAGATTTTCAGGTGCAAGCAGAGGCCCTTGCGTAGGTCATGTGAGCCCCGAAGCTGCGGAAGGCGGTCTTATTGCTTATATTAAAGATGGAGACATCATAACTATCGACTTAAACAATAACACTATAAATGTAGAACTAAGTGATGAAGAAATCGAAAATAGAAAAAAAACAATAAAAATAAAAAACAAAGAAGTTCACGGTAACTTAAGAGTATACAAAAATATAGTAACAAGTGCAGATAAAGGTGCAACTTGGTTATATTAAAAAATATTTGTATATTGAATTTATAAAATAAATTATAGATTTTTAAATTTTAACAGCTATTGTTTTTTTCTTGTTTATTAAAAATCCTCTCAAATAACTTAAGTTTAAGTTATTTGAGAGGATTTTGTTTTATATATAAATTATTTTTTGTTCTTAAATCTTATGATTTTTTGAATTTCACCTATTACAAGCGGTATAAATGAAGCTGCTATGACTATAACCCAATCTATAAAGTAAAGGTCTGTTAAACTAAATAGTTCTTCCAAAAAGGGAACATACATTACAACCGCCATCAAAAACAGCGAAAGCAATGTCGCCTGAACAAGCCTCATATTACTGAATATTCCTATTTCCCAAATATTGTGATTCATGCTTCTTGCGCTGTAAGATCTTAGAAGCTCTGCAAGTATGAGGGTCGCATAGGCCATAGTTCTGGCATAAACTATACCCTCTCCATGATTTCCTACATTGTTTAGTGCATATATATATACGCCCAAGGTAGCTGCTGCAATTGAAATTGATTGAATTATAAGTGTGATTGTCAATTCCTTATCCAATATGGGTTCTTCAGGAGCTCTGGGCGGTTCTTCCATTACATCGAATTCCCCTCTTTCAACTCCAAGAGCAAGTGCAGGGAATGAATCTGTAACCAAGTTTAACCAAAGCAATTGAATGGGAATAAAGGGTGAGGGCAAGTTTAATATTATAGAAATAAATATTACTAATATTTCCCCAATATTACAGCTTAATAGAAATGCCACAAACTTCTTAATATTCGAATAAATGATTCTTCCCTCTTCAACTGCATTTACTATTGTTGCAAAGTTATCATCTGTTAATATTACTTCAGCTGTGCTCTTTGATACATCTGTGCCTGTAATACCCATGGCAATTCCGATATCGGCTTTTTTTATTGCAGGGGCATCATTTACACCGTCTCCCGTCATGGCAGTTATTTCACCATTTGCCTTAAGAGCTGTTACTATTTGTACCTTATTTTCGGGCGAAACTCTGGCAAATACTCTGGTCACCTTTACAACTTCTTGAATTTCTTCAGGAGTCATATTATTTAATTCACTACCAATTATAGCTTTTTCTCCTTCTCCTAATATTCCAAGTTCTGTTGCAATCGCCTTTGCCGTCTCAAGAAAGTCTCCTGTTATCATAACCGGAACAATGCCCGCCTTCTTACACTCTTTAATGGCATCCTTAACCTCCGGTCTTGCAGGGTCTATCATTCCTGTAATGCCGACAAATATCATATCCTTTTCAATGTTCTCAGATGTTATATTATCCGGCAGAGCATCATGTACATTATAAGCATAAGCTAAACCTCTTAGAGCTTGTTTTGCAAATTCCAAGTTTTTATCTAAAACTTCTCTTCTAAGTTCATCTGTTAAATCTTTGACTTCTCCATTTATTAATATTTTATTGCTTTTTTCCAAAACTATATCAGGAGCACCCTTTGTGAAACTTACAATTTTACCTTCTATGAAGTTTTTATGGAAAGTAGTCATCATCTTCCTGGTAGAATCAAAGGGAATCTCTTCAATTCTGGGATATTTGTCATTTAAATCTTCTTTCCTGTATCCCAGCTTTTCACTGAGTACAACTAAAGCTCCTTCAGTAGGATCTCCTATTATCTTGTAGGTTCCTGATTGATTTTTTAATTCTGAGTCGTTAGTAAGTGCACCTATAGACGTCATTGTATAAAGGGATTTAAATTCTTCTTTTTCTATTTCTTCATCTTCATATAAAAACTTCCCTACAGGCTCATAGCCAGTTCCTGTTACATCAATAACCTTTCCGTCTACAAACATCTTCGTAACGGTCATTTCGTTTTGAGTGAGAGTCCCCGTCTTATCAGAGCATATAAATGTAGTTGTTCCCAATGTTTCAACTGCAAGAAGTTTCTTAACTATGGCATTTTTTTGTGCCATATTATTCATTCCTATAGAAAGAACTATGGTTACTATAGCGGGAAGACCTTCCGGAATTGCTGCTACAGCTAAAGATATTGCTATTAAAAACATATCCAGGTATTCATGTCCGTAAAGTATTCCGACACCAAAAATAATCGCACATATTGCTATGGTTAAAATCCCCAAAACTTTAGACAATTTTGCAAGTTTCTTTTGAAGAGGAGTTTGTTCATCTTCCATTGCACTTATTGATGTTGCGATTTTACCAATCTCAGTGCCATGTCCGATTTCGGTTACAATCCCTCTTCCTCTGCCGTATGTAACTATGGAAGCGCTATAGGCATAATTATCTCTATCTCCGATTCCTATGTCTTCTGAATATTGTGCATCAGCATGTTTTTCAACTGCTACGGACTCACCTGTCAAAGAAGATTCATCTATTTTTAAGTTTGAACTTTCTATAAGTCTTAAATCTGCCGGTACAATATCTCCTGTTTCAAGAATTACTATATCGCCCGGAACAAGTTCTGTACTTTGGATTTCAATGACATCACTCTCTCTTAAGACCTTAACTGTAGGAGAACTCATTTTTTTAAGAGCGGCAATAGCTTTTTCCGCCTTACCCTCCTGACTTAAAGACAGCAGCGCATTTATAATTACAATCGCAAGGATAACTACTGAGTCCACGGCTTCTCCTGCTATACCTGAAATTATTGCAGCAATTAATAAAATTATTATCATCGGATCTAAAAATTGTTCAGCTAATTTTTTAATAAAGGGTTTACTTTCTTCCTCGTGAAGTTGATTTTTACCGTACTTTTCTAATCTTTGGTCTACTTCCTTCTGAGTTAAACCCTTGGATGAATCCACATCTAATTCAGATTTTACCTCTTCCTTGGTAAGTTTATACCATTCCAAATAAATTCCTCCCTAATGGTTCAAATAAAAGAACCTCCGGCAATTAACAAAGGTTCTATAAATCAGTTACTTATAATTTAGATATTACCCCTATTATTGTTTAAGTAACAATCGTATCTATGAAATTTTAAAAATATTATTTTTCACTGGCAACAAGAAGATAAAACTCCACATAGCATTCTATTTCATCATTCTCATTGGGATATCCTGAAATACTTGTAAAAAGTATCTTGTATCTGATATTTTCCGCAATGCCTTTTACCGCTAAATCTTCTATATTCAAAATATCCTTGGATTTTTTTAACGCTATCATTTTGTCATAAATTTCCTTGGTGGTAAATGTAATTAAGTTAAATTCTTGCTTATCATCTTTGTAATCTATTTTTATCCTGTTGCCGTTGTTGTTTATCGTATAGTTTCCATATGTCTTGCTTCCAGGAGTATAGAGCGCATTTACGACAAAAAGTTTGTCATAACCACTTGTATTTATCTCTGTGTTAAAGTCAAAATAATAATCATTAACCTCGCTACTTGACTCCAAGGACGCATAATCTTTATATGTTGGATTAAAACCAAATAATTTGTTGAAATTTTCATCATTGTAAATAAAATCCGCAGGTAAGTATCGACTTTCATAAGCTCTATGCTTTAGACTCAAATATTTCACGGTTTCATCTATTATCCTCTTGTCTTTTTCTGAAATATTTGGATTTGCAACTATTTGCGTTCCGTTTAGTATTTCATTTCTTTCCAAAACATCTTTCAATCTACGACTTTGACTTAAGGCAGATACATTATATGCACTTAGTGGTCCTATGGTGGAAATAAAAATTATAAAGGAAAGTAAAATGGGAATAGCTATATTTGAGTTATTTTTATAGACAATATAATAAATCATAGATAAGGTTGTGAAAATCCCTGCCATCAATACAAAATATCTATTTTCCGTTATTCCGTACTCTCCAATCCTTATGAATATAGATATGAACATAACGGATAATACCGGCAACATCGTCATTGGAAAATATTTCTTAAATAGATATATTACAGGAGAATCCTTTATAGTAGTGAATAAAAATAGAAGCGCGACGCTTAAAAGACCATACCACAACACAAGATTTGTTATTATTCCCCTGGGCAGCTCTCTTACAATTAATATTTTCCCGAAATACAGGTAAAGTATTATTCCATAAATAGTAAATATTGGAATAACTATATAAGAAATGAGTGTCTTAAAAGTTTTTGAAACTTCATAATTTTGAAAAGAATCTCTGAATCTGGGATAATTCGATAGAAGTATTCCTACATTAAAAGGAAGAAACACTATTATAAAGGCACTTTCATAAATCTCATATGCAATCTCAACGTCAAAGAGTGTAGTAAGAGCGGTAAATATGGCTATTATCCCTAAATATAAAACCACTGAATACGATATTGAAATAGCTGCAGCTATTAATATTTTCATAACATAGGGAACATAGTCCTTATGATAAACGATTTTTGAAATATAGAAACATCCTACACACAAAAACAGAAACATGCCCCAATATACATATTTTGAATCATAACTGAAAAGAATTTCGTCCTGTATAAACAGTTTATTATAAACTCCATAAATGATAATTAAATTTAAAAGTAATAAAAAACCCCCCAAATATTTATACTTGCTCAGCTCTTCTGAATCCTTCGCCGAAGCTCTAAATGCTTCAAAGGTAAGCTTCATAAATATTGAAGACACTGTAACAAACAAAAACATAAATCCCCAGACCAGGTAATTTTTATCGTTACCTTTCAGCATGTCATAAGAAAAATATTGAGTATCAGAATAAACTGCAAGTATAAAAAATACTGCAGTTAAAATTATTAAAAACATAGAAATTGGAAATCTTTTATAAGCCGATTTAGACTTAGTCAATGTATTGATTATTTTATATAATATTTTCATATACCCTCCAAATAGAATGATAATCCTAAAGAGGATTTTGTACAATACAAAACACAAAATTTCATTTAATTGTAACTTTTTTTAAACCGTTTTTTAACTTATTTGTACAGCCCGTAAGTTTTGTTTACATTTTGTATGAAGATAATTCCCTTACCCGGTTGCTCTATATCTGTTTTTCGCCTTATTGAGTCCACTATATCCTGTGTGGTATCAGCTTCAGATAAAATCAATATCATTTCTTTTTCAGGTTCTATTTCAAAATTGAATATTTTTGCTGTTTCATGAATTCCGGAACCTCTGGCGTTGATTATAGTGCCTCCCTTTGAACCTGCCTCTTTAGCTGCATCAATTACATTCTCAGCCTTCCCTTTATCCACTATTATAGTTATTAAATGATACATTAAATCTCCTTTCTCGTCATGAAGTATCATTGGACAAGTTATTTCTTTTGTCCCATAAAAACCGATTATGTCTGTCGTAAATATGATTCCTTGATTTGGTTTTTCAATATTAAAAGTATCGCTTAACTTTTTCAAAAAAGTTGTGTTTTTTTCCCTTTCTTGAATGAGATATACCACTTCTTTTCTCACTTCAGTTAATCCTAAAAAATCGAGAATAGTATTGCTTGCGGTTCCTTGTGCAAGAAGTATAGTTCCTCCTCTAAGTCCGTTATCCCTTGCAAATTTTAATATTTTGCTCGCCTTACCTTCGTTTACAATCACGCGGATAAGTTCCAAATTCATGATAGTAGATTCATCAATCATCTATTGCCTCCTTCTTGGACTTCTTTTTATATATATAGCCTAAAACTTGCAATGCAATAAGGGGTGTCATCGCTACCATGGCTATTATCCCAAACCCGTCAAGCATTATATTCGACCCTTCTGTTGCGGCACTAACTCCGGAAGCAAAAGCTAAAATAAACGTAGCGGTCATCGGCCCCGATGCGACTCCTCCGGAATCAAAAGCCATGCCTACAAACAAGCTCGGAACTTTGTAGCTGAGGGCTATGGATATTAAATATCCCGGCAATAAATAATACCAGAGTTTTAATTCGGGAATTATAATTTTTAATACAAATAAAGCCACTGCTATGGCCACTCCTATGGCAAGAGCTCCGAGTACTATACTTCTTTTCACATAGCCGCTTGTTACATCTTCAATCTGGTGAGTTAGGACGTATACAGCCGGCTCTGCAAGTATTGTGGCCATTCCTATAATAAAGGAAATCACTATCAAGTAAGCTTTATTGTCAAAACTGGCAAGCTTCTTTCCGATAATTGTACCGGCATCCATAAAGCCTGCGTTAACTCCCAGCAGAAAAAGAATGAGACCTACAAAAGTGAACAATATTCCTATTAAAACAAGTCTGAATTCTCTTTTAGAAAGTTTAAAAGATCTCTTATTTCCTATTAAAAATATTATCAATATCGGCAAAAGAGCTATGGATACTTCCATTAAAATCGTTGGGAAAGCATCCGTAAATGCTTTTAATATACGAACATCTTCATTTAAAACAAGATTTCCTTCACCTACTATATCGCCTTGCTTATACAAAACGTTCATCAGCATTACAGCTACAATTACTCCTGAGGATGCAAGTCCAACCAGCCCAAAACTGTCTTCTTCAGAAGATACCGAGTCTACTCTTCTCCTTGAGACTCCTACAGCCAATGCAAGCATAAAGGGTACTGTCAACGCACCTGTGGTTGCTCCCGACGCATCAAAGGATATTGCCAAAAATTCTTCCGTTGTAAAAAAAGACAGGACAAAAATAATTCCATAAACTATTGTCAACACTTTATTTATAGCAATTTTATAAGCTATTCTTAAAAGTCCTACAGTTAGCATTATAGCAATGCCCACTGAAACTACCACTATAATAAGTGTCTTGTTAATTTGGCCTCCGCTTATTGCACTTACCTGACCTGCTAAAATATGAAGATCCGGTTCTGCAATGGATACAAAAAATCCTAAGAAGAGACCGAGCAAAACAACTGTATACAATTTATCCGACTTGGCAATGGTTTCGCCCATGTAATTTCCTATAGGTGTAATTCCTCTGTCAACCCCTATTAAAAATATTGTAAGACCTATGATTACAAGTATAGCTCCTAATACAAATCTTATGAGCATAGGCATCTCCATGGGTGTTAATGTGAAATTCAAAATCAATACAATAAGCACTATGGGAATTACAGATGAAAAAACTTCTTTAAATTTTGCTTCCAATATATTCAAATAGTATCACTCTCTTGTCTGTTTTGTTTAATAGTAAATCTTCATTAAATAAAGACCTTGACTTGGTGCGGTAAATCCTGCGCTTTTTCTGTTCTTCGACTCTAAAGCTCTTTGCATAAAACCCGCATCTTTTCTTCCTGCCCCTATTTCTATTGAAGTTCCGACAATAATTCTGACCATGTTTTTCAAAAAACTCTTGCCGTAAAAATCAATGTAGAGCATATCTCCTTTTTCTTTAAGAGAAATATCATATATTCTTCGTATCGTATCCTTAACCACGGCACGTCTGCCCATAAAACTCTTAAAATCATGTTCCCCTGACAAACATAAAAAAGATTCTCTCATGCTGTTTAGGTTTAGCTTATAGGGATAATGCATGGCATTTTTGTACATAGGGTGCCGATACCTTCCTCTATAAATTGCATATCTGTAAAACTTGCCCTTTGCTGAAAACCTTGCATGAAAATCTTCAGATACATATTCTGAATCTATTACCGAAATGTCTTCTGGTAAATGATAATTTATCACCTTTGGTAAATTGCCTATATCGATGCTCGTGTCCGAAAAGAAATTCACCACTTGTCCTATGGCGTGAACCCCTCTATCTGTTCTTCCCGCACTCATCAGTTTCACTTCGTGCTTTACAGTTTTTTCAATAGCCTTATTTAAAACTCCCTCTACTGTTTTTACATCCGGTTGTATTTGAAATCCGTTGTAATTTGTTCCGTCATATGCAACTGTGAGTTTTATATTCATAAAATACTCCAGTGATTCAATAAAATCATTACTACAAAAAATATCAAACAAAGAACTACTGCAATATAGTCCTTTGATTCAAGATAAAGTTCATTTAACTTTGTCCTTCCTTCGCCACCTCTATAACATCTTGATTCCATAGCTGTTGCCAACTCATCAGCCCTTCTGAAAGAATTTATAAATAAAGGCACTAAAAGCGGAACTAAATTTTTTGCTCTATTTATGATATTTCCTGACTCAAAGTCTGCCCCTCTTGCCATTTGAGCTTTCATGATCTTATCTGTTTCTTCAATAAGAGTGGGAATAAATCTAAGAGCTATTGTCATCATCATAGCTATTTCATGCGAGGGAACTTTCAATCTTTTTAGGGGCTTTAACAGTTCTTCAATCCCATCTGTCATTTCTATAGGTGAAGATGTCAAAGTTAAAAGACTTGTTCCCATTACCAGTAAAGTCAATCTTATTGCCATTAACAATGCAGTTCTTAAGCCTTCTTTACTTATTGTTGCAAAGCCAAAGTTTATTAATTCCTCTCCGGGAATGAAAAAAACATTTATTATAAATGTGATAAGCACTATCCACCTAAGAGGTCTTAAACCCTTCAATACATATCGCACAGGCACCTTTGAAAGTTTTATTACCATCAACAAAAATAATAATACAAAGAAATAAGATATGAAATTATTTATAAAAAACAAACTTATGATAAAGGCAAATATCAATGAAATCTTAACCCTCGGATCCATGGAATGAACTATGGAGTCCGCTGGATAATACTGCCCTATGGTTATATCTTTAAACATCTTTCTTACCTCTTAGCAGGCGAATTATTTCTTCTTTTGCTTCTTCTACAGTGATGCAAGTTCCAGAAATATCTATGCCCTTTTCTTTTAATTTCTTCATAAATCCGGAGATTTGCGGTATACCCAGACCTATATCCACAAGCTCCTCTTCTCTGGAAAATATGTTGCGTGGAGTGTCGTCCATATAGATTCCGCCTTCGTTCATTACGATTAATCGCTCTGCCAAATCCGCCATATCTTCCATGGAATGAGATACTACTATTATAGTTATGTCTCTATTTTTGTATATTTCCTTTATTTCGCCCAATATCTCATCTCTACCTGCAGGGTCCAGGCCCGCTGTAGGTTCATCAAGAACTAAAATTTCAGGTTGCATAGCCAATATTCCCGCTATGGCAACTCTTCTTTTTTGCCCACCCGATAAATCAAAGGGTGATCTGTCATAATATTCATTAAAATCAAGTCCAACTGCATCTAAGGCATCTTTAACTCTCGCTAAAACCTCTTCTTCCGTAAGTCCTTGATTTATAGGGCCGAAGGAAACATCCTTTCCAACTGTTTCTTCAAAAAGCTGATATTCCGGATATTGAAACACAAGTCCGACTTTTTGTCTTAATTTTCTGATGTCTCCGCCCATTTTTGAAATATCTTTTCCATTTATCAAAATAGTACCGGAAGTGGGTTTTATAAGTCCGTTAAGATGTTGTACAAGCGTTGACTTGCCTGATCCGGTGTGTCCTATCAAGCCTATGAATTCACCTTTTTCAATGGTTAAGTTTATATTGTCAAGAGCCTTTTTCTCAAAGGAACTACCCTCGCCATAAATGTGAACTACATTTTTTATTTCAATAGCGGCCATACTTCACCTACCAACTCATCCACATTTAAAATATTGTAATCTAAATCAAAGCCTTCCTTAGAAAGTTCCCATGCAAGTTCTGTGACTTGCGGAACATCAAGACCTATTTTTTTTACTCTTTCTACCTGAGAAAATATTTCTCTTGGGGTTCCCTCCATTTCAATTTTGCCCTTCTCCATGACTATAATTCTGTCCGCCTTTGCGGCTTCATCCATGTAATGAGTAATTAAAATAATCGTCTTATTTTGATTTTTATTTAAATTCATTATTGTGTTTATTACTTCTTTTCTCCCTTCAGGATCAAGCATTGCTGTAGGTTCATCAAGTATAATGTACTTAGGAGACATGGCGAGAATTCCTGCGATGGCAACTCTTTGTTTTTGTCCTCCCGAGAGCATATGAGGTGCACTTCTTTTATATTCACTCATATTTACTGTCTCCAGAGCAACATCTACACGTCTTCTTATTTCATCGGATTGTATTCCTAAGTTTTCAGGTCCGAAAGCCACATCTTCCTCTACAATGGTGGCGACTATTTGATTGTCAGGGTTTTGAAATACCATCCCTGTATTTGCTCTTAAATTCCAAATATTGTCTTCATCCTTTGTATTTAATCCATCTACAAACACATCTCCGGAAACCGGCAATAAAAGCCCATTCAGAAGCTTTGCAAGAGTCGACTTCCCGCTGCCGTTATGCCCCAGCACAGCAACGAATTCACCCTCTTCAATATTTAAATTTATATCTTTAAGAACTAACTCGTCCTCTTCATTGTATTTAAAATTCAAATTTTTAATCTCTATCATTGTCTACCTCTATTCTAAGTCTATAGTTTAGTACACTCTCTATGAGTTTTCAATAAAATTGACTTAAAATAAATAATGTGTTATTTCAACCAAGATTCATCGTCGGGGTTTTCTTTCCATTTCTTGATTTTTTCAAGTTCATCTTCTTCAATATAGTTTTTTTCCATGGCAACTTCTGCCAATTCATCAAAGTCTGAAAGAGAATAATTAACTATATTATTCTTCTTAAAATTTTCTTCAGCTTTTTTAAGGTTATAAGTAAATATTGAAACTATTCCCAATACATCATATCCATCAGCTTGTAAAGCTTTGTACACCTCAATTGAAGATCCTCCTGTGGAAAACAGATCCTCAATCACAACTACCTTTGCCCCTTGAATTTTTTTTCCTTCAATTCTGTTGTTTTTTCCGTGGTCTTTTTCGGAAGTTCTTACAAATCCCATGGGAAGATTTAACAAATAAGCTATTATAGCCCCGTGAGGTATGCCTGCAGTGGCAGTAGCCATTATGTATTCAACATCCGGAAACTTTTGTTTTACCAATTTTGAAAATTCTTTTTCAACTATTTCTCTCTCTTTAGGGTAAGATAAAATAAGTCTGTTATCACAATAAATGGGAGATTTAATTCCCGATGCCCATGTGTATGGTTTTTTTGGTGACAAAGTAACAGCGTCAATATCAAGAAGTATTTTTGCAATTTTTTTCATAGTTATTCTCCTAAAAATTCTCTATTTATTTCATTATATGTTTTCACAGGGTCTTTCGACTGTGTGATAGGCCTTCCCACAACTATAAAATCCGCTCCTAATTCTTTAGCTTTTCCAGGCGTTACAACTCTTTTTTGGTCGTCTTTACCATAGGTTTTAGGTCTTATACCCGGAGTTACACAAAGAAAATCTCCTCCTAAAAACTCTTTTATTGAAGGTACTTCCAAAGCAGAGCAAACTACTCCGTTTAATCCGCATTCTTTTGCCAGTTTTGCATAGCTCATTACGGTTTCCTTCAAGGAGTAATTGATATCTATTAAGATATCATCATGCATGTTGTCTTCAGATGTAGATGTAAGCATAGTTACGCCCAAGGTTATTAAACCTTCTTTTTCAGAGACCGAGTTTTGAGCAGTTCTTAGCATTTCTCTTCCTCCTGCTACGTGGTAGTTAATCATGTCCACATCTAAATTTAAAAGAGAGATGGTCGCTTTTTTTACTGTATTTGGAATATCGTGCAATTTTAAATCCAAAAATATCCTGTGATTTCTCGATTTAATTTCTCTTATTATACCAGGACCTTCTCTATAAAAAAGTTCCATTCCTATCTTTACAAAAAGTTTTTCTTGAAATTTATCTAAAAATTCTAAAGTTTTATCCCTTGAATCGAAATCAAGAGCTATAATGGTCTCTTTATTCATTTTACCACTCCCGTTGAAAATAATTTCATAAAAAAAGTGCATTCATATAAATGCACTCTTCTTAAATTGTATTATTTTAATTTTACAGCTGTTCCGGATACGTTGAGAAGAATCATATTTCCTTGTCCTAAAGCCTCAAAATCAAAGACAATCCCTACTATTGCATCGGCTCCCATCCTCTGTGCTCTGGAAACCATTTCGTTTATACAATCATTTCTCGCTTCTATCACTTCTTCTTCATATCCCTTACTTCTGCCACCAACAAAATTTCTAAACCCCGCTCCCATATCTTTTATGAAATTTATTCCATTTACCGATTCTCCGAATACAAGTCCGAGATACTCAGAAATTTCACGATTTTCAATTTTACATGTAGTTGTAAGTATCAATTTTATTCACCTCATTTTGCCGCTTTCATTTGAAGATAATCGTTTATGAAAACATCCAAATCTCCATCCATTACTCTCGATACATCTCCTACTTCTGTATTTGTCCTGTGGTCTTTTACCATGGTATATGGTTGAAATACATAGGATCTTATTTGAGATCCCCAAGCGATTTGAGAATAATTTCCCTGCAAATCTTCTATCTTTTCTTTTTTTTCTTCTTCCGCCAAAGCTATTAATTTAGATTTTAACATCTGCATAGCTTTTTCTCTATTTTGAATTTGACTTCTTTCATTTTGGCATTGAACGACTATTCCTGTTGGTATGTGAGTGATTCTTACAGCGGAATCCGTAGTGTTTACGTGTTGTCCACCTGCTCCTGAAGATCTGTAAGTATCAACCCTTATGTCTTCTTCCTTAATTTCTATATCCACATCTGAGCCGAATTCAGGATAGACATCCACAGAAGAAAAGGACGTATGCCTTCTTTTATTTGAATCGAAGGGAGAAATTCTAACGAGTCTGTGAACTCCTTTTTCCCCTTTCAAATATCCGTAAGCATTATCTCCTGTAATCAATAAAGTGACGGATTTAATTCCTGCTTCTTCTTCCTTTTGAAGATCCAGTGTCTCCACCTTAAACCCTCTTTGTTCGGAATACCTCGTATACATTCTAAGGAGCATACTCGCCCAATCCTGAGCTTCCGTGCCACCTGCTCCTGCATGAATGGAAAGTATCGCATCGCTATTGTCGTATTCTCCATTTAGCAGTGTCTCCACCTTAAACTCCTGTGCAAGTTTTTCAATATTGTCTATTTCTCTTTTGAAATCATCGTAAAAGGAAAAATCCTCTTCAATTTCCATAAGATCAATTAAATCTTCGCTATCAGATATCTTTTTATTTAGCGTATCGTATTTTTCAATTCTTGAATTATAGTGATTGTGCTCTTTAATAACTGCCTGAGCTTTTTCAGTATCATCCCAAAACCCGGGTTCAAGTTGCTTTTGCTCCAATTGCTTTGCTTTTTCTCTAAGACCCGCCAGGTCAAAGAGATTCACCAAGACTTTCCACTAAGGATTTCGCCTCATTTATGCGCTCCTTGTCAATATATATGTTTTGTTCCATTATTTCCTCCTTATGTTAATCTGGCAAAAATCATCTTTCCGGCAGAGGTTTGCAAAACTGAGGTGACAATAACATTTATAGTTTTTCCCACATAACTTTTACCCTGTTCGACTACTATCATGGTTCCATCATCTAAATAACCTAAGCCTTGATTATGTTCCTTTCCTTGTTTTACTATATCAACTTTCATTTCTTCTCCGGGCAGATAGACAGGTTTTACTGAATTTGCAAGTTCATTTATATTTAAAACTTGAATATTCTGCACCGTTGCCACTTTGTTTAAATTGTAGTCATTGGTTACAATTTTACCCTTTAAATCCTTTGTAAGAGCTAAGAGCTTTGAGTCGACTTCTTTTATACTGTCATATTTTGCCTCATATACTATAATTTCGGTGTCAGCATCATCTTGCATGTCCTTTATTATGTCAAGCCCCCTTCTTCCACGATTTCTTTTTAACGTGTCAGATGAGTCGGCAATGTGTTGAAGCTCTTCCAATACAAATACCGGCAAAATGAGCGGACCTTCAAGAAATCCAGATTTTGTTATCTCTTTGATTCTTCCGTCTATGATCACTGAAGTGTCTAAAATCTTTGCTACTCCTTGAATCTTTGCTCCTTTTTGTTTCTCCTTTGGTTGGACTCTATTTCCACTTAGCACTTCCTTTATTTTACTTGTGACGTCTTCTCTGTTTTTCAAGGCTATATTCAAACCTAAGTACCCCAGCATACCGTACAGTATGACTGTCAGAGCTGAACCTATGTATGGAATAGGTATGGCGTAGAGTGGTTGAGATAATAAAAAAGCTATTAACAAGCCTATAATAAGTCCTATTGAACCTATGATGATTTCGGTTAAAGATCTATCCTTTAACTCTTCCTCCCATCTTTTCAAAAGTGTTTCAATCGAACTTAAAGCCTTCGGAGAAAAAATAAAAAATATGAGTGCAAATACGGAAATTATTAATACTGAAATTCCCGTTATAATTTTCGAATCAAAATTTGTAACAAAGTCAAGTTTGCCAAAAAATGTCGCGAAAATAACTCCTAGCCCTATTCCGATAATTGTAAATAAGAATCTGAAAATAATTCTTACAATTTTCTTGTTTCTTTCGATACTAAAACCTCCCTTTTAAATTTAAACTACTCTTTTAAAATTGCAGCATCTACCATTTCTGTGACTTCATCGAAGTCCATATCATATACCAACATCATTTCTGAAACTATTATCTGCTTTGCTCCTATAAGCATTTTTCTCTCTCCCGTTGAAAGAGACTTTTCTTTGTCGATTTTTTCTAAAAATCTTACAACTCCTGCTATTTCATTGATATCACCGGTCTTGATTCTGTCCATGTTGAATCTGTACCTTCTGTTCCAGTTTGTAGGCATTTTGACTTTATCATTTCCCGATAACACTTCCAAGACCTCATCCATCTCTTCCTTGCTGAGAATTTCTCTAACTCCTACTTCCTCAATATTGTTTACGGGTACCATTACCTTCATTTCTTTTATAGGCATCTTTAGGATATAATATTTTCTGGTTTTACCCAAAATCTTTTTATCTTCGACTCCTATTATGACCCCTGCCCCATGCATCGGATATACTACTTTATCACCTATATTATACATTCTATCCCTCCTGATATACCCATTTAACAGTATATCAAAAAAGAAAATAAAAGTAAACGTTATATGATATCACACTATTTTATAATATGCAATATCGTAAAATATAATTTAAAATCTTATTTTATTCTATCAAATATCAAATTATGTATTTTATTTTGAAAAATACTGTAAAACTCCTTCATTGAAAATCTATAATACTGTTATATTCTACACTGTTTTTAGCAAATTTATTCACAAATATAGGAAATTAAATACAAATTTAATAATCTTAGCAAGTTCTTAAGTTTTATTAAAAATGTTTTTTATATGTTTTTATTTGTGAGTTTAATTAAATAATTGGAAATTATAAAAATAATCATTTCCGTTATCACAAATCCTATCCATACTCCCCTCGTATGAAATAGATAACTCATAATTAATACCACGGGAACTATCAGAACAACTCCCCTTAGTACAGAAATTATAAAGGACTCTCTCGCTCTTTCTATTGAAGCTAAATAGGCTGATACCACTATATTTATGCCTGCGAAAAAAAATCCCAAGAAGTAAATTCTTACACCTTCGGCAGCGTACTTTGTAATTTTTGCACTGCCCTCGTTATTAAATATATTTACTATGAATTCCGCATTGAAAAAAGAATACAAATAAATCACCGCTGTTGCTGCCAATGATGACAAGATAGCGTATCGTAAAAGTTTTTTTATGTTGTGTTTGTTCCCAATTCCGTACTCTTGACTGGTAAGAGGCTGCATTCCTTGAGATATCCCTGTGTAAATCGATATTATGACCAAGGCGATATTTGCAATTATTGCATATGCCGCCACTCCCAAGTTGCCCGCTTGATTAAGCAATATCAAGTTGAAAACAATAAGTGTAACAGCAGATGCCATCTCTGTAATAAATGAAGATATCCCCAGCTTTACTATTTTTAAATTAAATAAATCCTTTTTTGTATTTAAATATTCTAAAGTTGTGTCTTTTTTTAAAAAATGCCTGCTTAGTATTCCAAGGGATATTATCGGCGCTATGGATGTAGCGATTACAGCTCCGAACATTCCCATCTCAAGAGGAAACATAAAAATATAATCAAGAACTACATTTGAAATACTTCCGACAACCATTGCTATCATAGGTAGTTTTGGATCGTTATCGTTTCTTACGAAGCAAAGAACCACATTGTTTAAAATAAAAAAGGGTGAAAACAACATTATGGTTTTTATGTAAATATTTGCCATCACATGTATTTCTCCGCCGGCACCTAAGATTCCAGCAAGATTTTTTGAAAATAACAAACCTATTATAAATATTGCTGAAGAAACCAACATGGCCATTTTTACCGCTATTGTGAATATCTCGTTTGCTTTTTTGAGATTTCCTCTTGACTTGTGTATGGAATAATTAGCTCCCCCACCTATTCCTATCATCAATCCGAAAGCATTGACCACAGAAACTATTGATATGGAAAAATTGAGAGCTGCAAGTCCACTTGCACCCAATGCCTTTGCAATAAAAAAAGTGTCCGCTAAAATATACCCCGATATGCTCATCATTCCAAGGACATTTAAACTTGAATATTTTAAATATTTCTTAAATAATCTATCTGTCAATAATTTACTCCTTAAAAAAAGATGTCGGCTGATTACTTCTAAGACCTAATGTAATCATCAAACATCTCTCTACCCGGTGGCAGTACATAAATTTATTTTTTATTATTATAGCATAATTAATATATCTTTGAAAACTTTATATTAAAAATATTATATGTCTTATTTTCACAAAATTTCAAAAAAACAATTTATTCTAAAATAAGTTAAAATTCTATTTTAAAAATATAAAAATGTCAGTCCATATTGATATATATGAACTGACATGAATTATTTATTATTTTTTATATTTTAATTTATTCTCTTGCAGCAAGTTCTCTGTCAAAAATATAAAGACCGTTCCAAGATTCTCCGATTCTTTCAAGTCTTGTCAATATGCTTCTGAAAGTGTCTTCCTCTTCAATTTGCTCTTCTATAAACCATCCAAGGAATTCAAGAACTTCATAATTATTTTCATCTTGAGCTTGTTTGTACAAATCTCTAATTCTTTGAGAAACTACTTTTTCATGTTCGTAAGCTGCTTCAAAAACTTCCTTGAAATTTGCGTAATCATTCTTAGGCTTTTCAATTTCTGCATATTCAACTTTTTCGCCTATTTCAAACAAGAAATTGTAGAATTTCATTGCATGTTCATATTCTTCTTCAGCTTGTTTTGCCATAAAATGTGCAAATCCATCCATTTCTTGGTCTTTCATATGAGCTGCCATAGCAAGATAAATATATCCGCTTGAAAGTTCAAAGTTAAATTGATCGTTCATTTTTTTAATTAAATCACTCATTATAAATTCTCCTTTACTTTGGTTCATATAACTCGTATATACCATAAATATCCAATCCCAACTCAACTAATTTTTTCACAACTTTTGGAATTTGATCCGTTGATATATTTAAGGTCATTCCGTTATATCTTAAAGTACCTTTGCCATAATATTCTGATTCAACCGTGTTGAAATTATCCAATAGAACATAGGTTACCTCATTCATGTTTCCAATAAGAAAGAAGATGTTGCGATCATCTCCTCTATCCAGAGTATTAAGTTGATTTATCAACAAGGTTCTAATCATCGTTATCTTCTCCTTATATTTCATCACTATATTAGTACCCATTAGATTTTTAAATAAACTATTAATCTGAATATCCTATGTTATCTAAAATTATATTTCCATGCCCTTTTTCAAAATAAAAATCAATATACTTTATTTTGTTTAAGTCTATATTTCCATTTCTAAATTTTTCCATTGGAATTCTCACCGTTTGAAAGGATGATTTATAATCATATTTATCTGTGAATTTTTGCAATTTAAGATATTCGACTTTAACTTTTCCGTAAAAATCGGCAAAATCACTGGCATTAACAGTTGATTCATAGCCAAAGTCATCATATATTTTTATTTTTAAATCCAAACCGCTGAAGTTTTCCTGTCTGTCATCCACAAGTACATCAAACTGCAAATAATTTTTTGCCGGAAGTTTTTCTTCCATTACAAGTTCATAATTTGAACCTTTTTTATAACTCAAGTACAAACCTGTATTGCCTGTGTCCCTTCCACCTATGGAGACTTCCTCTTCACTTATAGATCTGAATCCGTCGAAGTTGACTCTTCCATATGTGAATTTACTCATATCGTAATCATCTTCAAAATCGCATATGCTTTCAAAGGTAGAATCTTCATATCTGGAATAATAAATTGTGCTTGGCAAAGCATAATTCTTTAAATTTTTAAAAACTTCCCTGTCACCGTTTGTGTCGAAACTGCTTTTAAAAAAATTAAAAAGCAGCTTTGAAGTTAAATCCCTCTGGGAATTTTCATCTATTAAGGCACTTTTGTTTAAGAATAAATCATAGGGGGGTTCAGCATCCATCCCCCACAGTTCATTGAATTGTCCATGATTTGCAAAGGCTATGTAAATAGCAGCTTTGAAATTATTCGCATCTTTATTAAGTATTGCTTTGTCATATAATTTCATTCCGCTAAATCCTGTTACGTCCCTATCATGAGTTCCATGTATCGCAAGAAAGTTCACTCCTGTCAATCTTATATCTTTACCGGAAGGATTGTATTGATCTACAGTAGGCGCAATACTTGCAACAGCCTTTATATTAAACCTGTACTTGCTCCTTCTTCCATTGTCCGGGTTGTAATTTAGCCTGTTTAATTCACTTGCGATTGCAACGGCTTCTCCACCTCTTGAATGACCAACTAAAGCCACTTTAGTTTCATCAAAAAGATTATAGTACTTTGAATTTTCATCGCTGTTTTTATTAAAAAGGTACTTCATGTTTTCAAGTAAAAGGACAGCTCTTGCATCATTTTCATTGCTAAGACCGAATTTTGAAAATCCGTTGAGCATGTTTTCATCTACAGTTACAAAGGCAATTCCTCTTCTTGCCAGATATTTGCCAAGATATTCGTATCCAAGATAGTTTTCAGTTGTAAATCTGTGATTGCCATGTATCATAAATACCACCGGACACTTATCTTCTCCTATTGGGTACCAAACTCTTCCCCTTAAAGGTACATCACTTAAAGATCTATTAAAGTATTTATCTCTTACTTTCTTAGTTTTACCTCCGTATTTTACATACCTTAAAAGAGAAATGTTCTCTTCTCCTGAAGATTCATAATCAAAGTAATCTGAAGAATATTTTATTTTTGAGTCAAGAGTTTTTTTAGATGAATTGTCTATGTTTAAATCTACAAGCTCCGTACTTTCCCCACTTGAAATCAAAAATTGAGCAGATAAACCAATTAACACTGTAGTCGGAATTAAAAATAGCAATGCCAACTTTTTTTTATTCTTAACCACTGCTGATAAACTCTTGGCAAAGAGCATTATTACAAAAGCACATGCAAAGGCGACAATGTTTATCTCAATATCGCTCATAAAACTTTCATCTTCAAGATAATCAAAGACTTTATAAAAAATATAGTATAGTGCTATAAAAAATATTATATTCTTCGCTCTCATTCTTTGTATTATTTCAACTATATGCTTGAGCAGATATACAATTATGTTTAATAAAATAAAATGTAACATAGTTAATACTGTAATAACTAAAATTTTATTAAATCCTCTATCGGATATATAGTAAAAATATTTTATAGCAATTAAAAATGATATTATTAAAATAATTAAATTATCTGAATAGGTCCTTTTGCCAAATATATTAAAGGCTATATTTTTAATCTTCCCTTGTATTTTAATTAAAAAATTTTTAAATCTCATAATTAAAGGTGAAAAGCGCGCTACTTTTCACCAATCACTCCCCTTCAAGTTGTTTCAATTCATCCATTGTGACCTCTTCGTCTTTAAGCTCTGATTTCAACTCTTCAAAGGTTCTATTAAATTTATGGGTCCTTTTAATTTCATCTAAATTATAGTAAAAATATTCTGAATCATTTTCCTTCGTACGTATGATCTTGACCATTTCTTGGATTGTGTAGGTTGATACTACAGTTCCACGTCCATCTTCGGTATCAACTATTTCTCCCACTCTGGGCATTCTCTTAAGAACACTTTCATATCCGTCTTGTTCATATTTTAAACAACACATAAGTCGACCGCAAACACCAGATATCTTCGTGGGATTTAACGACAATCCTTGATCTTTTGCCATTTTTATTGATACAGGGCTAAAGGAATTCAAAAAGGAAGAACAGCATGTCTCTCTTCCGCAACATCCCAGTCCTCCAATTACTTTTGCTTCATCTCTTACTCCGATTTGCCTAAGTTCTATTCTGGTTTTGAATATGGATGCCAAAACTCTTACCAGCTCTCTGAAATCTATCCTTCCCTCGGCAGTGAAATAGAAAAGCAATTTAGAATTGTCAAAGGTGTATTCAGCACCTATTAACTTCATGGCAAGATTGTGTTTTACGCATTCTCTTTCACATATTATCAACGCTTCTCTGGCTTTATTTCTATTGTCTATATTTTTTTCTTCATCTTCTTTTGTAGCAATTTTTATTACAGGTTTTAGTTCCGTTGCTATTTCACTTTCTTCAAGTTTCTTTTTTAGAACGACGGTACCGAATTCTTGACCTCTAACAGTTTCTACAATTACATTGTAATCTTTCTGTATATCTAAAGTTAAGGGGTCGAAATAATAAATCTTCTTCGATTTCTTAAATCTAACTCCAACAACATCTATCATCTAATTCCTCCGATATTTATCAGTAATTCTTCAATTGCAAGATTAAAATTTGTATTTTCCTTTATCAGTTTTTTGGTGAGCAACAAATCATTTGAAATTTCAACAGCTCTTTTTGCAGAAATAGACTGTTTTTCTAAAAAAGCTTTTTTATCAATATTTATCAGATATTTTTCCCTAATGTTTTCATCTCTGTAAATGACAACATCTCTTAAAAAAGAATCGAAAAATACAAAAATTTCCTTTAAATTATCTATATTGTTTTTAAAAAAATCCATATCTCTAAAGGGATAGTTTCCCACGTTTATCAATCTGTCAAGAACTTCTATACTCTTGTCTCTGAGCATTAAATAGTGAGGATCCCTTGCAAATCTCAAGGCCCTTTTTACAGATCCGGCAGAAATTCTTGAAAATAAATCCGCATTTTTTTCACTTATGGATTCTCTTCTCATCAAAAAATTCTTCAGTTCGTCTCTATCTATATCTCTGAATTTTACCACTCTGCTTCTTGAAATTATAGTTGGTAAAATATTTTCCGTTGAACTGGAAATTAATATTATCTTCAAAAAATTTTCAGGTTCTTCCAACATTTTGAGCATGGAATTTTGTGCACTTATGGTTACCTTTTCAATTCCGTCAATAATGAAAACTTTATACTTGGAATTAAAGGGTGTCAATTTCGAGTCAATAATTAACTCTTCAATTTGAGATTTTTTTATAGAGTCTTCACTTCTTACAATTTTAAGATCTTCATGTTCATAATCTTCTCTATAAATTATATCCTTTCTCTCAGGCTCCAGTATCCTTGAAGCAAATGCCTTAGCCGCTGTAAATTTTCCTACACCTTCACTTCCCGTAAAAAGATAGGTGTGGTTTATCTCGCCTGAAAGCAAATTGTTTTCAAGTTCTTTAAGTACTTCCCGATTTCCTACAAAATCTATTAACATTATATTCTTAGACTTTCTTCGACATCTATTACGAATACAGTTGCACCCGAAACATTGAAATTTCCCATTTCATTATGCTGTTCCTCAGTTTCTGTAACTTCTTCAAATATGCTGTTTATTTTTTGTAATTTATCTTCTTCGCATCCAAGTAACAAAGTCGAGTTACCACTTTTGAAAAATCCACCGGATGTAGAAATTTTTGTAACATAAATTTCTTCGTCCTGGAACCTGTTTATCAATTCATCAATAAATTTATCTTGAACAATTGCTATTATCATTTTCATAGAATCTCACCTAATATCTCTTAAATTTCTCAACATTTATAACAAAAGCGCTTGCTCCCCCAACCTTTACTTGAATAGGGGTTGGTATCATAGCTTGTCCGGGAATATTTATAGTTTGAATTGTCTTGGTCACTTCCCTTGTCTTGCAATTATTTTTGATTATATTTAGATAAGTCTCCACATCTTCATCATTTACGCCTGATAATAAAGTTGAATTACCACTTTTTAAAAAGCCTCCCGTACTGCTAATCTTCGTTACTCTGAAACCAACCTTGGTTATTTCTTCCACAAGGTTGTCAGAGTCTACATCCTGTACTATAGACACTATCAGTTTCATCTGTTAACCTCCAGCTTCTCATATAATATATTCAGACAAGAGTTTAGAACATCTTCCTTAGGCATGGAGGCATCTATCAAAGTGTATTCTTCCGCCCTTGAAAGTTCCTCATATCCCTTCTTTACTCTCATGTGAAAATCAAGACCGCTCATTTCTATTCTGTCTGCATCTTCCCCCAGCTTTCTTTTATAGGTTAATTTTTCCCCTGTGATAAATAAAAAAGTTATGTCCGGTTTTAAACCTGCTGTGGCAAATTCATTTATATCTTTTATGTCTTCGAGCTCCAATCCTCTTCCGTATCCCTGGTAAACCAAAGACGAAATAACAAACCTCTCACATAGCACGATTTTGCCCTCTTTCAACGCAGGCGCTATTTTTTCCTCAACATGTTGAGCTCTCGATGCCGCATAAAGCAGCGCCTCCGCCCTGGCAGACATATTTTTGTTGTTCTTGTCTAAAATAACATCCCTTATCTTTTCGGAAATCTCCGTGCCTCCAGGTTCTCTGGTTTTAATAATATCATATTTGTCCTTGAGTGCCTCGTAAATAGCAGTAGCAATCGTGGACTTCCCACACCCGTCCGGTCCTTCAAAGGCTATAAAAATCCCTTTCATTTCAATACCTCAACTTGATTTTCTTCAATACCGGACACATCCAGACCAGCACTCAAACACTCTTCAACGGTTTCTACAACATCCTTTGTAAATAATTCTCCCGGTACTATTATCGGTGTACCAGGCGGATAAGCATAGATGAAATCCCCCGAAATTCTTCCAATAGAATTTTTTAAATCTACATAGCTATGTTCTCTAAAATAAGATTCTCTTATTTTTTCAATTTTTTTAGGAATCTCAATAGAAATATGTCTTTTATATATGCCTTTGTCACTCTTCTCAATGTCCCTCATCGCATCTCTAAGCCTTATAAAATCTTCATAATCGTTGCAGACTGAACTAAGAGCAAGGGCATAATATAAATCGCCCATTTCTAATCTTATATTATACCTTAAAATTAATTCTTTCACAATGTTATAGCCCATTCGTCCCTTAATCGAAAAAAGTATTTTAGTTCTGTCGACACAACCGATGGTTTTGTCAATCTCATCTCCGGTAAAAATCTTTATTCCCTCAACATCCCTAAAAAGATTGTCTATATACTCCAAATTTCTATCTAAAATCTCCTTGCCTCTCTCGAGCATATAGTTAACTCCATATTCAGAAGATAGCATGAGCAAGTAGGAAGGAGAAGTAGTTAAAAACAATTTCATCGCCTTTAATACTTTCTTTGTATCAACATCGACATTAAAGTGTAAAATTGCCGATTGTGTAAGGCTGGGTAAAGTTTTATGTGTTGAGTGTATAATTGCATCTGCATAATTAACCGCCGAAAAATCTTCGTACCTGGAAAACTTCAAGTGAGCCCCATGGGCTTCATCTACTATCAAGTACGCTCCATATTTATGAGTTATTTCAGACAATTTCTTTAAATTTAAACATACTCCGAAATAATTTGGACTTGTAACAAGCACAGCTTTAACTTTATTGTCTTTAAGCGTATTTTCAAAAAGATCCGGATCAATTCCTGTAAATAAGTTATTTTCAACATTTAAATTCGGATTTATATAAATAGGATCTAAATCATTTAATATAAGAGAGTTGTACACCGCAATATGCGAATTTCTCTGAATAAGCACCCTATCTTCGGGCTGTGTCAAAACTTTCATAGCTATTTGGATTGCTCCCGTAGAGCCGTTGGGAATGTAAAAACTTTTATTCACACCATAGGCTTTAGATATTTCCTGTTGAGATTTCAATATAACATCTGTGGGATGTAACAATTTATCGGAGCCCAATGTCTCTGTTACATCATAACTGTAGTCAAAGTCAAAAATCTCTTTAGACTTATGTCCGGGCATTGAAAAACTGATCTCATCTTTAACATTTTTAAGACCGTTGTAAATATATCTATTCATCATTTCCCTCCAAAATATATTGTATCCTTCAGAATATATTTAAAAAGTTGAGAATCCTTATAATCTTATTTTAAATTTAAGCTCTATTGTATCTTCTAATTAAAAGAATTCTTCGTTCTTAATTATAACACTTAATGCTTAACCCTCCTTATAATATTTCAAAAACTTTAATTTTCCTATAATAATATACTATGCAGTTAAATTGTAAAATCAAATTGTTTGAAATTTTCCGCTCTTTAGAATAAGATAAATATAATAAAGGAGGTAATTATGGAAAAGAAAATATTATTTTATGGAATGACAAAGGAAAAAATGTGTTTTAATCATATACTTCTAAATGCTTTAGATTTATCGGAAGCAGGATTTGAAGTGAAAATTATTTTTGAAGGTGGATCCGTAACATTAGTTGAAAACTTTGAAAAAGAAAATACAGGCCCCTATAAAAAAGTTAAAGAAAAAGGCCTCATCGCAGGAATCTGCTTTGCCTGTTCAAAGGCTTTGGGCGTTTTAGAAGCAAATGAAAAATCAGGGCTTCCTCTATTAAATGACATGATGGGTCACGCAGGCATTAAAAAATACGCAGAAGAAGGCTACGAAATTATAAGCATGTAAATATTATCAAAACATTAAAGGAGAAAATTCATAGTTTTATAATGCAAGGGACAAATTTATATATTAAAATACCTTCTGATTAAAGAATAATAAATTAATCAGAAGGTATTTTATATTTAAGAAAAACAAAAAATCAATAAACTCAAAATTAGTAAGCAGTTATTATAAAATTTATATCTGCAATTCACCGAAAATGTTCGGTGATAAAATTCAGCTTTCCCAATCACTCAACGATTTTACATAGTCAAAATCTATTTGATTAATTGTATCTATTATACTGCCATCTCTGTACTGAACCACAGCAACCTCTTTATTTTTAGTTTTTATTTCATCAGGTTTACCGGTGATTTTATAAGCTATATCTCTAAGTTTTTCTATAGTGTATAGCTTTATATTTGACTTTTCTAAATTATTTTTTAAGAATTCATAATTTCTATGTTTTGGATTTAATGCAGTACCGGCTTCAGTTACAACTGCAGCTACAGTTTCCCCGGGAGTGCATATAGTAAATACCTCATCTACTATTGAAGGCGTTCTTTTTCTTGTAATCGGAACTGCTATTATTGAAACTTCCGCTCCTGCTGCAACATCAGGTCCTCCTCCTATTCCGCTCAACATCTTTCCGTTAGAACCTACTAAAATATTAACATTGAAATCTAAATCCACTTCCAGTGCTCCAAGTATTCCTATATCCAACTTGTTTACAGCGCATCCTTTATTGTGAGGATTTGCATAAAAAGAGGTATCTATTTCTATCATATTCGGATTGTCAGATAGGGCTTTAGCCGCCTCTGCATCAAAAGACTGAGCTGCTAATACCTTTTCTACAAGCCCATCATTAAGCATATCACTTATCATACCTGTAACTCCGCCCAAAGCAAACTTTGCTTTAATGTTGGACTCTTCCATAGCGTCTCTTAAATATTTGGTACATGCTATAGCTATTGCACCAGCTCCCGTTTGAAAGGAAAATCCTTCTTTAAAGTACCCGGAATTTTTTATTAAATCGACTACAGATTTTGCAATTTTTAAATCCAAAGGTTTCCTACTTAACCTTGCCGCTCCCTTTGCAATTTTTTCAGGATCTCCTATTTCATCAACTTTTACTACATAATCCACATTATCTTCAGAAATTGCTATCGGAGAACACGGATATTCAACTAAATTATCTGTAATAACCACAACTTTTCTTGCTTCCTTTGAATCGACTACAGAATAAGAAAGTGTTCCACATGCATTTTTCCCTACGGCACCTGTGGCATTTCCATAATCATCAGCAGAAGACGCTCCAATAAATGCTACATCTATATTCAATTCTCCACTCTCAATTGCTCTTGGTCTTGACCCGTGGGGCCTTAATATTACAGGGCCCTTTAATCCTTCTCTTAAAATATAATTACCTAGTTCTCCTCTTATTCCGCTTGCTTGTACAGAGCGTATTGTTCCGTCTTTTATATAACTTACAAAATCTACATTATTAAGATTCACAACGGCACTGGGTGCAAAAGTCAGATCTTTTATTCCTAATTTCCTGATTGCCTCTAATACATATCCTATTACATAATCACCTTCTCTAAAATGATGATGGAAGGATATGGTCATACCATCCTTTAACCCTGATTTTATTATTGCATCTTCGATGCTGTCCACAAGTTTTGAATCCAGAGGTTTAATTATATTTACTTCCCTATATTTTCTTGTGTTATTTTTTAAATTTTTTTCCGAAAAAGGAGTCTCATATCTTAAAACATTATTAATATTATCCAAAATTAATATCCTCCTTTATAATGCCGGCAGCCATTGCTCTTTGTAAAGTCTTAATTGCTCTCGTTACAACAGGCGCATCTATCATTTCATTTCCATACCTTATTACACCCTTTTCATCTTTTTCAGCTTTTTTTATGATTTCCAAAATTCCCATGGCCTTTTCAATTTGTTTTTCATTAGGTGTAAACACTTTATTTACAATTTCAACTTGATTCGGATGAATTAAATATTTTCCATCAAATCCTAAATTTTTGATGTTTTCAGTATCAGCTCTTAATCCCTCATCATCTCTGAAATTTGTAAATACTGTATCAAAAACTTGAATACCTGCAGCTCTTGCCGCCATTAATACCATATTTCTTCCGTAAAATAATTCAGATCCCTCTCTCGTCCTTTCTGCGCCTATACTTGCGGTATAATCTTCTCCACCGATGGAAATTGCTATGGTTCTTTTTGATGCCTTTGCAATTTCAAAGGCATTATTAACTCCAATAAAATTTTCTACTCCAGCTATTATTTTAGTTGTTCCTGTTTCTAAATCATATTCTTTTTCCAATTCCGTTAAAATAAAATCAGCTTTTTCCACATCTTCTTTTTTTTCAATTTTAGGAAATCTTATTATATCAGGTTGCGCCAGAACCATAGCTCTTAAATCTTCATATCCTTCTTTTGAATTTATTTCATTTACTCTTACTATAAATTCAGTATCTGTTATTCTTTCTTTTTTTAAAAAGTTAAAAACTAAATTTCTTGCAGCATCTTTTTGATTAATAGACACAGAATCTTCTAAATCCAATATTATGCAATCGGCTCCATAAAACTGTGCCGCAATCATATTTTTCGGATTAGTTCCAGGTACATATAGCAATGAACGTCTAAGCTTTTCTGTGTACATTAAAGTTTCCTCCAATCTATTTTTTCTTGAGTGTATCTGAAATATGCTGTCTCCACCCTGGATTTTATAGTAAAATCCAGAGCTCCATTATCTTCTACTTTTACCTTCATTTTTTCTACACCTAAATTATTTAATGTAGTTTTTATCCCCTCTTTTATCGTTCTTCCGAATTGAAACGCACTTGGAGAATTTAATTCAATTTCTATTCCTTTTTCATTTTCATATAACGTTATTAATACATCACTTTTGTCAATACTTCCCGTTTTTGATAGTTCTTTCAAATTAATTCCTCCTCACATCTATTTCTTACCTTTCTTCACTGCATATCTGTGAAAAAATGACATGAAAGCACATATTACTGATAACATTATCGCCGGTTTCGCTAATAATTCTTCTGCTTTTATGGCTAAAACTCCATTTTGAATTATTACGCCGAATAATTGTGTTAATACTAAGGCGATCCCAAATATCAAAAATCCTGCAAGTGATATAAAATATATACTTTTTAATAATTTATCCATATCTTTCCTCCTTATAGTAACGGAATTATTCCAAGAGCCATTAATATGGCTAAAATCAATGTAGGTATAGCAAAATGCAATATTAATCTGATGAAAGTGCTCCCCGGATCTTCAAGTCCCGAAATACCGCTTGCTATATACACAGGAGCTGAGTTGGGAGGCATACATCCCTCATTGCTGAACATGAGAAGTAAAACTGTACAAGCAACAGCAGGTGCAACCCCAATACTTCTAAGAGCTATGTATCCAACAGACCCGATTGCTGTAGTTGTCGCAGTTCCGGTAAATGGACCTACCATCATGGAGGATAATACCGCTAATCCTAAAACAACTATTAGCTTTGAATAATTAGCCAAATAATCGAAAATTGATGTAACTTCTTCTTCAAGACCTAAGTTGATCAATAATCTACTTGATGCAAAGGCAAAGAATAACAACACCCCGGTAGATAAGCTTGGTAATGCAGAATCAGCTAATTCTATCCATTCATCCTTTGATTTAGGAAGATGTTTTCTTCCTTCCAAAAGGGTTATTATTATAATTAATATAGGTATCCATGTTATTAAAGATATTGCGTCAAGCCCCTCTTCTCCAAAGGATGGATTGGCCTCTAATGCTTTTGAAAATTTTCCTGAAGTAATTAATATAGGTATAATAACACCGAAAAAGATAAACAAAGAAGTCCAACCTTCTTTTAAAGCTTCGCCCATCGGTTTTATTTGATTCTTAGGTGTAGCTTGGATATTGTATTTAAATACATAATATCTCGCTAATATAAGCCTGTAGATCAATACTACCGTTGCCCCTGACAGTAATGTTACATATAGACTTGCGCTGGTTAATTCTTTTGCTATTACCGGCATACCCAGTAATAAAAACATCGATGATGATGGCGGAAAACAAATTCCCAATCCGGCATTTCCGGCAACTATAGTTGTAGCCATTTCCTTATCCCATCCTGTTTGACGCATCCAAGGAATTGTTATTGACCCTACAGCAGCTGCATTACCTGAACCGGAACCGGAAATCAAACCAAATAGTGCACTTGCTATTGTTGATACATATGCGGGACCTCCTTTGAATCTCCCGAGAAATCCGTTAAGTATCGTCACAAGTCTATTTATTACCTTTGTTTTTTGCATCAATACAGACATCGCCGTAAAAGACATGGCTGCAAATACTACTTCTTGTTTGAAGGCAAAAGCTAAAGACCTTTTTATCGCTTCCACAGCATTATCAGTTAATAAAAATGTTATTATTACCAATAAACAAAATGCCCATAGCATACACTCATCCATTTTTCTTTTAAATTTTGTGTTAAGTAGTAAAATCACCAAAACATATCCTATTAATGAAATTATACCAAACCCTACAACGTTCATTTTTACACCTCTTTCTTTGTTTTGTTAATAATATTTAAAAATATTATTAGTTCAAAGATATTATACATCGCACTACTAAGTTAACGTAAATGCCGAAAACGTATTCCTCTTATGTAAAACTTGCATGTGTCAATGGAGTGTTTACATAGAAAATATGATAATATAGGTATATAAAAGTTCATAAACTCAATAGAGGTGTTTTTATGAATATCGAAGATATGAAATATATTCCCGAGTTTATCACTTCTCTTAGAAAATAATAACCGTGATTCGCTAAATTAAAGCGATTTATCACGGTTTTTCTATTTTTATGCTTGTTGTATACGGTTGTTTGTGGCATAATTATATTATGGCATATATTATTAAACGAAAAAATAGAGAAGGAAAAGAATACGTCTATCTCGTAGAAGGATACCGGGACAAGGATAAAGTTCGTCAAAGAACGCTCAAAAGCTATGGCCAACTGGAGGTGTTGGAGCGTAATGAGCCTGGTGCATTTGAAAGATTAAGACGTCAAGCGAAAGAGGGACTTCTTTCAGAGAAAATTGAAAAAGAAATAAATATCCCATTTCAATTAGATTCTCCCATTTCGAATTCCCTCAAAAATTATGGATGGATGTTTTTAGATGATCTTCTTCGTCTTTTGAAAGTCGAAGAAACTCTAAGAGTTGGCTGTCAAGGTCGAAGGTTCAAGTTTGATCCAACCAAAATCTTGAAACTTCTGGTTTACCAGCGTATTTTAGATCCTGGAAGTAAAACCAAAGCACGTATGAACCAAGATGAACTTTTTGGGGATTGGAAAATATCTTCGAATGATATGGATAGAGCTTTAGATGTATTTGCCATGTGTAAAGATGAGCTGCTCCTTACCATGCATCAACAGATTACTCAAACCATAGGACGTACTGCTACGCTTGTATACTACGATGTCACCAACTACTACTATGAAACAGATCTTGATGATCCAGATGTACTGGATGAAGATGGAGAGATACAGGAAGTAGGAATGCGTAAGCGTGGTCCAAGTAAAGAACGAAGACCAAATCCTATTGTTCAAATGGGACTGTTCATGGATCAAAACTCCATCCCTATTTCATATGAACTGTTCCCTGGAAACCATACCGATCCGATTACCTATCTACCTTCAGCAGAACGAGTGAAAAAACAGTTTGAGATTGAAAGATTAGTCAGCGTAGCGGATAAGGCAATGAACAGTAAGAAAAACGTATTGGCGATTTACGAACGAGGAGATGGTTGGCTGTTCTCCCAAAAACATCGAGGCAAGCGAGGTGCACCTAAAGATATACAGGAGTTCATACTAAAACCAGAAGGTTGGGAATACAACAATCGACAAACCTTCGCAAAAAAGAGTACTATTCGAGAAAGAAACCTTGGAAATGGAGTTGTAGTGAAGGAGAAAGTTCTAGTTACTTGGAGTGAAGCCTATGCTAAACGAGAGAAAATCCGAAGAGATGGAGCACTTGCTTATGCAGCTTCTCTACGAGATCCAGAAAGATATCGTATGACTTGTAAAAAAGGCGGAAAGAAGTATCTTGAGCAATATGTAGTAGATAAACAAACTGGAGAGCGACAAGTATTGCATCCTTTCATAGGAATAGATTATGAATTGGTTGATTTTGATGCACAATTTGATGGAATCAACGTTCTGGTAACCAGCGAGTTAAAGATGAGTGATGAGGAAATGATGGCGAACTACCGTCAGCTCTACAAAATAGAAGAGTGCTTTAGAATCACAAAGACAGAACTTAAAACCCGACCGGTGTATGTAACAGAAAAAAATCATATTGAAGCACACTTTCTAACTTGCTTTATCGCATTGGTGCTCCTTCGAATCGTACAATATTTATTAGATGGAGAATGGAGTGTATCAATAATAGTTGATTCATTAAAAAGTGCGCTGACAGATGAATTGGGTCAAGGATACATGAAAGTATATGGTAATGAAGATTGGCTTAAAATACTAGAAAAACTAAAGATAGATTGGAAGCAACAGATTGTGAAGTTAGAGAAGTTGAAACAATTCGGGAGAGGTTGGTGTACAACAAAGGATTGGAGATAAAAACATGGCTAGAAGCTTGGAAATTACAAGTTTCTAGCCTTCGTTGTATTTTAAAAGTGATAAACTCAGGAATATAGGTATATAAAAGTACATAAACTCAATAGAGGTGTTTTTATGAATATCGAAGATATGAAATATATTATAGAAATATCAAAAGAGCAAAGTATAACAAGAGCGGCATTAAAATTATATTCAACTCAACCTGCTTTAAGCAGAAAAATACAAAATATTGAAAAAGAATTGAACTGCTCTATTTTTTTAAGAACTGAAAAGGGCGTTCAACTCACAGAAGAGGGCAAGGTATTTTTAGATTTCGCAAATAAGACAATAAATAATTACAACTCTATGCATGATGATATTTTGAGGATTAATGACCCTGAATATGGAAATGTCAGCATAGGTTTTACAGGAACACAAGCTATTTTTGTCCTTCCTCACTTTCTTCCTAAATTCAAAGCTGAAAATCCTCATTTTACCATTAAATTAATTGAAGGCACAAGCGATGAAATTGAAGGAAAAATATCCGAAGGTGAAATTAACATAGGAATTATACATAACCCTATACTGAATCTCAATTTAGATTTTTTTGAACTTAGTCACGATGAAATGGTAATAGTTCCACGAAAAGAAAGCAATTATTTAGATTTCCTATACATAAAAAACAATAAAAAATACATTGATTTGAATTTTTTTAAAGATGAGCCGGTTGTACTTACAGAAACAAGACAAAGAAGTCGTTTGATTTTAGATAAGATATTTGATAATGCTAAAATTACTCCTAAGGTTAAACAGATAACAAAAAATCTAAGCACTCTCAATACATTGTCTTTGATAGATTATTCAACAGTCATGCTTCCCGAAAAACAAATCAGCATACTTTCAAATACAAAAGAATACTACTATATAGATGAAAAATATAATACTCCTTATTCTTTTTTTGTAGCGACATTAAGCGATAATAACTTGTCTCCATCAACTCAAAAACTCAAAGCATTTTTAAAAGCTCACCAATATTCTTTCTAAAAACAACCTTTTAAAATGTTGAGAATTTATTGAAATTTTAAGGATGCCTATAAAATATAAAGTGCCTTGATATGAATTAATATTTAAGTACACCAAAAAATCATCAGCAAAACTACTCACCTGGAAGGTGCTAAGTAGTTTTGCTGATGATTTTTTGTTTTGTGTTATATTAAAAATAATTCATTCAAAATCCGGAATACTAATATATTTTATTGAAACTTCTCCCTTGTGTTTTAAATCTGCCAATTCAATTCCCTTTTTTAACCTGTGAAAGGTAATGGTTTTTTCAGGTTCTACACAGACTCCCATTACCTCTCCTGTGTCTCCGTTTAGTCCTGATGCTATATCTACTGCTACTGTGCTTTTTGCAAAATCGTTGATTGTATTTATTGTCTGTGCATAGAGCCCTTCTACTTTTCTCGATAATCCTGTTCCAAAAATGCTATCGATAGCTACACTTTCTCGTAAGTCTTTTTCTAAATATTTTAGATTTCCTTCTTCTAAAATTTTTATATCTGCATTTAATTTTTTTAAAATATTAAAATTTATCTTGAAATCTTCGCTCATTTTTGCCATATTTCCTATGATGTATATTTTTATATCTTTATTATTTAATAATAAATGTCTTGCAATGGCAAGTCCGTCTCCCCCATTATTGCCTGTGGAGCAAATCACTGTGAATTTGTGCGACATATCCTTTACTTCATCAAAGAAAGCCAATGCTGCATTTTCCATCAGCACTATTGATGGAATTTTGTAGTGCTCTATGGCTCTTCTGTCCGCTTTTTTCATTTCTTCTACGCTGATTGCTTCTTTTTTCATCTTATCAACTCTTTAAATAATCTAATATAATTTTCCAGCTTTCGATTAAATCCTCTAATTTATATCTTGCGTTTGCAGAGCTTGTGCCGGGAAGTTTCATTGCTTCCATTTTTAATACATTTCTATGGTATTTATTATAGTATCTATGAGATAGGTTTCCATTACAAAAAATCATCTTTAAGTCTGATTTTTCTTTTATGGGTTTTAAATTAGTCGGTTCTACATTTTTTATGCTGCTGTCCATTGATCCTACTATGTCACATTTATATATTACATCATAAAGAGCTATGTTGTGCTTAGTTAAAATTGTTTTTTTACTTTCGGTATCCATCGCTGTCTTTTCTTCTAATAAAACAAACAACAGTTTCCAAAATCTGTTTTGAGGGTTTGCATAGAAAAAATCATCTTCTCTTGATTTAACAGAAGGAAAACTACCCAGTATTAATATCTTTGAATCTTCATCATACAGGGGCTTTAAGGGATGAATTACCCTTTCATATCTCTCTTTTTGCACTCGGCTCCTCCTATATAAAAAAGCTTTGAGCCTACTCACCTGATGAATAAATTATCATCACAAAAGCAAACCAAAGCTTTTTACTTAAATTGAATTTCCTACTTCAATGCTTATTTTATTGAATTTATCCAGTATATCGTCCATTTCAATTTCTTGCTTTTCTTTATTTTTTTTATCTAAAATTACTTTTCCTTCATGCATCATTAAAATTCTGTTGCCGTATTTTAAGCTGTATCTTAGATTGTGAGTGACCATAAGAGCCGTCAATTTTTTTTCTCTTATTATCTTGTCTGTTATTTCCATAATTATATCTGCTGTTTTCGGATCAAGAGCGGCTGTATGTTCATCAAGTATTAAAAACTTTATCGGGGTCATTGTCGCCATTAAAAGAGCCACCGCTTGTCTTTGTCCTCCGGAAAGAGAATTTACTTTTTCGTCAAGCTTGTTTTCTAAGCCCAGTCCTATGGGAATTAAAAGCGATTTGTAATAATCTATTCTTTTTTTATTTACACCCCTGCTTAAATTCCACGATTTTCCTTTATTGTCCGCCATTGACATGTTTTCAAGCAGAGTCATCGACGGAGATGTTCCCATGCCTGGGCTTTGAAATACCCTGCCCATATGTTCATATCTCACATGCTCTCTTTTATTTGTAATGTCTTCTCCATCTATAATGATGTTTCCACCATCTAAGGGTATGCTTCCGCAAATTATATTTAACATAGATGTCTTACCAGACCCGTTGCTGCCTATAATGCTTACAAATTGTTCATCATCTACTTTAAGGTTAAACTTGTCAAATATCTGAGATTCGTTTACAGTTCCCAAATTATAATATTTATCTATATTTTTAAGCTCAAGCATTTTTAACCTTCTTTCGTATGACTTTTCCGTCACCAATAACTAATATCACCAAAAAAATAGTTGCTGTTATGAGTTTCATGGAGTTAGCTGTAAATCCTATCATAATTGCAAGGGCGACACTTGTCTTGTAAAGAATAGAGCCTATTATTACTTTTGTAGTTCCTTTTATTGAACTTACGCTTTCAAGAAGTTTCATTCCCAAAACTACACTGGCAAGTCCCATAACCATGGATCCTGTACCCATAGATATCTCAAAAAATTTTTGTTCTTGTGCAACTAAAGCACCGCTTAGAGCCACAAATCCATTTGAAATTGCAAGCCCTTGAATTTTTATCATTCCGGGATCTTTTGCCATTGTTTTTACGAGGGTCGGATTATCTCCTGTAGCCTTTAACAAAAATCCCGCCTTTGTTTTCATAAACTCATCCAGTGCAATTTTTAGAACCACAGCTATTGGTATCATGACCAACAATACTTTGTATGTTGATAAGCTTTCAGGTATTATTGAGTTTATAAATTGATTGTTAAATATGGTGTCATTGTTAAATATAGGCACATTTGCTTTTCCAGCTATAAATAAGTTAACAGTATACAGTGCGGTTTGCATAATAAGCCCTGAGAGCAAATCCTTTACTCCTAATTTTATGTGAATGAATCCTGTCATTATTCCTGCAATAGAACCCGATAAAAAGCTAAGTGCAAGGGCAAGCATCGGATTTACTCCTCTGACTATTAAAAATACCGTGACTGCTGCTCCCAAAGGGAAGCTGCCATCTACTGTAAGATCCGGAAAATCTAAAATTATATATGCTATATAAAGTCCCAACGCAAGGAAAACATAAGTCAAACCTTGCTCAAAAATTCCTATAATAATATCCATTAGGTCTCCTTAATTTATCTTTGTTTGGGTTGTTCTATTTGCTCAAAAATTTCAACTGCTCTTCCTGTAAGATCTGAACTGAATTCAATACCTAAATTTTTTGCTACTTCTTTATTTAAATACAAACTTGAATTTGTAATTATTTCAAAGGGTATTTCTGAGGCCTTTGCTTCACCCTTTAGAACTTTGGCCGCTATATCTCCTGTTTGTTCTCCTAAAGAAATATATTCTATTCCTTCTGATGCAAGACATCCTATTTTTACTTGTTCAATTTCTGAACCGAATACCGGAATATTTTTACTTGCCGCCTTATCAAGAATTGTCGGAAGTGAATTTACAACTGTATTGTCTGTCAAATTAGTAAGAGCATCCACCTTCGATAAGATATTATCCGTTGCAAGAGGAATGTCCGCAGTGGTTGTAACGCTTCCTGTCACTAACTCGAATCCATACTCAGGTGCAAGTTTTTCATAAGTTTCAATCATGGATATTGAATTTGCTTCACTTGTTGTATATAAAACTCCAAGTTTCTTTGCCTCGGGAAGTACCTCTTTTATCATTTTTAATTGTGCTTCTACAGGAAGAGTATCGCTTGTTCCGGTGATGTTGCCTGCAGGAGTACCATCTTCCTTTGCAAGTTGTGCAGCTACCGGATCGCTTATTGCTGTGTATATTACAGGAATATCGGTATCACTTGCGGCATTAAATGCACTCATTGCGGCAGGTGTTGCAATTGCAATTATCATATCGTACTTATTCGCTACGAAGGAATCAGCTATCTGACCGGTTATTCCCATATCAGCTTCAGCATTTTGATAATCTATTATCAAATTTTCTCCTTCTTTAATAGCATTGTTTTCAAGTCCCTTTATTACACCTTCTCTGCAATTGTCAAGAGATCCGTGTTGTGCAAATTGCAGTATTCCCACTTTATATTCCTTGCTCTGTTCTTCTGCAGCTGTTTTTTCCACTGCATTTTCACTTTGTTCTGCGCCGTTACTTGCAGTGTTTTTTCCACCGCAACCTGTAAATAATAATCCTGAAACCAACACTACTGATAATAATTTCTTTAAATTCATTTTCTTCTCTCCTTTTAAAATTTTTAATCTACTTGATAGACTAAGGAATGAGAAGGATGGAATAAAAAAAAGACTTCCATCCCCATGGGACAAAAGTCATAACTTCTGCGGTACCACCCAAATTTGCATTTAGCACTCTCTCATCCAATACTATCATATTGGTCCTAATATAACGGTAAGGTTCCGTCAGGCATTACTTTTCTTTCGAATTTCTTCCCGCCCTCAGAAGTCCATTCAATGAAAATAAATGTAGGTACTCACACCCTTTGCACCATTCTCTTTACATTTACAAATTCATCTACTATTCTTCGTTTTCGGTTTTACATAGCTTTAGTATACTACATTATTTTTTATTGTCAACGATTAATTTATTATTTTTTGTATAAATCATAAGCACGCAATCATATGCATAAATTTTATTTTCATCTGCCTATAAATTTATTTTTTAAATATTTCTATTGTATTTTTCTGATTTTATCTCAAAATCAAGCCTTCTTAATTATCATTGGAAGTTGTTTTATCCATTAAAATTTTTGCAAATTCTATGGTCTTATCTATTTTATCATCGTCCATAAATTTTGTATTATAGCCCAAATGCCTTTGTCCAAGCATTCCTCTATAATTTAATTTAGAATGTTTGCAATATCTTTTAATCCCTTCTTCGAAAAGATCAGGTCCTTTGTTTATCCCATACCCAAAGGTTGTTATTATTGCTAAATTCTTGCCTTGCCATAAAGATAAATTTTTATACTGCCCATAGTATTTGTTCATACCGTATACAAGCCTATCAAGAACCGCCTTCATAGGAGCTGTACAATACCAAGAATAAATAGGAGTTGCCAATATTATCAAATCCGCCTTCAATGTCAAATCAAAAATCTTTTGCATATCATCTTTTATAGGGCAACCGAACTTATCATTAAACTGTTGACATTCTTTGCAAGCTACACAACCCTTTAAATTCATATCATAAAGATGAATATCTACTACTTTATTTTCGGACTTTTCCATTTCACTCTTAAATATTTCAACAATGGAATTTGTATTGCCTTTTTTCCTGGGACTTCCTTTTAAAATCAAAATATTCATGTCCATCAACTCCTTATACTGAAATCTATATTTTCATCTGTTATCAAAAGTATTCTATCGCCTTCCTTAATTACAGTATTTCCCTCAGCATTTATGAACTTTCCATTTCTATCTATGGTCAATATCAATCTATTGTCAGCCAATCTCAGATCAACAATTTTTCGATCTGTCCAAGGATGTCCTTCATCTATTGAAAATTCCATAATTTCCTGTCCACTGTAGTCAAAATACTCTTCTCCTGCAAGCACAACCACATCTCCTATATCAAAAGCCACCTCTCCCCTTGGAACAATAGTCTTACCCTCTCTTTCTATTTTTGCAACTATAAAATCAAAATTCATGTTTAACTCTTTAACCTTTTTCCCGGCTAAATCACTTTCTTCATCTACAATTGTTTTTATAAAATTTATGTCACTTTTATCTGAATAAAAATTAAAGGTTTTAAGTACAGTGTCCTTAGGATCAATCATATCGGATTTTTTGGATAAGTATGCCATGAAGGAACCCTGTAACAAAGAAGACAAAAAACATATTCCGAAGACAATATGATACACATCAATATTTAATATGTTTTGTCCATTGCTTTGATTTACCACCATTATGGCGAAGGCTATAGCAGCAGCTCCTCTGAGCCCTGCCCAAGATATAACTAATAGTTGATTTTTTTTAAGTTTAAAGGGAATCATAAGTCCTACCACCGAAACAGGTCTTGCTACAAAAGTCATAAAAAGCATTATTATAAAGGATATGGGAATATGCTCGATTATCTTTGCAAGATCTGCCAATAACCCAAGTAAAAAAAACAATCCGATACTCATAAGTTCAGTAAAACCGTCAAAGAAAAATATTATATCCCTCTTTCCTAAAAAGGATTTGTTCCCAATTATTATTCCAAAAATATATACTGCTAAATATCCATTTCCCCCTATTACATTAGTAAAAGAATAAGTAAGAAGTGCAACCGCCGCCATAAATACTATTGAAAGGCCGTCTTTTTGAAGATTTATAATCTCAAGCAACTTGCCGACAATTTTTGCAAATAAAAATCCTATAAAAAGTCCAAAAACAACTTGTTTCAAAATAAGAACTGGAATAGAAATATCTTCACCCAACAATAATGACAAAAACAACATCGTCATAGTGTATGCAGTAGGGTCATTGGACCCGCTTTCAAGCTCTAAAAGAGATGCACTGTTGTACTTTAAGTTTAAATTTTTTGATGTGAGAATATTTGAAACAGATGCATAATCTGTAGAACCTACAATTGAACCTAAAAGCATACTTTCAAGAAGCGGAAACTTAAAAAATACATGCACGAACCATCCTGTAATAAGTGCAGTGGCAACGACCCCCAAAGAAGCAAGTACCGTTGCTTCTTTTACAACAGGTTTTCCCATTGTCCAATTTGTACCGAATCCACCATAAAACATTATTACGATTAAAGCAAAAGTTGCAAAACTTTCACCAACTTCATAATTGTTAAACTCCACTCCTAAAAAACCGCTGATAATTCCCAGCGTTAAAAAAAGCAAAAGCGAAGGCACTCCGGATTTTGAAGATAAATTTATTGCAAATAGCGCAAGAATTAAAACAATCGCGACAAATAAAAGTTCCATAATCTCTCCTTTAATGTTGATAATATAAATATTGTAGCACAAAAGATCTATTTCTGTTATCAAACTTTCATTTTAAAAATAAATGGGTATAGATGATATTAATAACTATTCATTAGTAAACCATTGCTTTTAAATATTAAAATTGGAAGGAAAATTTTATGAAATCAAAAATTTTAAAAAGAGTAAAGGGAGTACACACTGTAGACGGTGCAGGCGTAAATTTAGTAAGAGTACTTGGACATGATACTACAAAAAGCCACGATCCGTTTTTAATGCTTGATAGTTTTGATTCAACAAATTATGATGATTATAAAGCGGGATTCCCAATACATCCCCACAGAGGAATTGAAACCATCACCTATATATCACAAGGCCATATCACACATAAAGACTCAATGGGAAACGAAAAAACCATAGGGGCAAACATGATACAATGGATGACTGCCGGATCAGGAATCATGCATTCAGAAACCTTTAAAGAGGAAAAAAGGCTTTTAGGTCTGCAACTATGGCTAAATCTTCCTCAAAAAGATAAAATGGCAAACCCCTTTTATCAAGAATTGTCTGAAAAAGATGTATCAAACTTTAACCTTGAAGACGCTCATATAAAAGTATTTAGCGGAGAATATGATGAACATAAAGGTTATACTGCAAAATACAACCCCCTTGACTACTATGTAATAAACTTAAAAAAAGATGGAAAAGTAACATTAAGCACCAAAGAAGGATACACTACTCACATATTTACCTTGCTTGGTGAAATTACACTTAATGGTGAAAATGTAGATGAAAAAACGGATGTGTTGATCTCTGAAGGGAAAGTTGAAATAACATCAAAAAATGATGCCGAAATAGTGTGGATGGCATCACCTCCACTTGACGAAGAAATCGCTTGGGGCGGACCGATCGTTATGAATACAAGAGAAGAACTTGCAACGGCATTTAGCGAGCTTGAAAAGGGCACATTTATAAAAAATAAAATAGATGAATAATAAATTTATTAAAAAACTAAAACTCGGGAAAACCCCGAGTTTGTTTTTTATTTTTTAAGTTGATTTTTATTCCTTCGGAAGTATTAAATTTAATACTATTCCAAGGACTGCCGCAAGAGCAGTGCCTGATAAATTGGCCAATTTACTTATTGGAAAAACAGCTCCTCCTAAGCCGAGTACCATCATTGCAGAAGCTATAATTAAATTTCTTTGTTTGCCGAAATCTACTTTGTTATCTACCAACACCCTTAACCCGTTACTGGCAATGACCCCATACAAAAGAAGACTCATACCTCCCAAAACAGGATTGGGTATCGACATTATCACAGCTTGTACCGGAGCGATGAAACTTAAAATAATTGCAATAACGGCCGCTCCGAAAATTACACTTGTACTGGCTATCCTTGTAATAGCAACAACTCCTGTATTCTCACCATAAGTAGTATTTGCGGGTCCTCCTAAAAATGCAGAAACTGCAGTAGCAACCCCATCGCCCGTAATAGTTCTTGACAGACCCGGATCCTTTAAAAAATTCTTATTGCAAATTTTTCCCAAAACAGTATGATCTCCAATATGTTCAGATAAAGTAACTATAGCAACCGGAAGTATTGCCATAGCTTCAGGGCCGAAATACAATCTATAACTTTCAAAATATGGTGTTTCAAAGGGTAAATAAAAATCCGGAATATGGAAAAGTCCATTTTCCAGTGAAGCTATGACCCCTGAAAAATCTACAATATTAAACATTATTGACAATATATATCCACCGGTAATACCTACTAAGAATGGAATAATTTTAAATACACCCTTCGCCTTTGTAGAAACAAAGGCTGTAATCAAGAAAGTAGCAATGGCAATGAACATATTCACTAATTCTCCATCCTCAACAAATCCCGCTTGAGTTACAGCTGTAGAAGAAAGCCCAAGACCGATTACTATTATCATCGGTCCAATCACTATAGGAGGAAGAAGTTTATCCAACCACCAAGTTCCTGTAAACTTCAACACAACCGCCACTAATACATAAACTAAACCTATCATGATAAGCCCGGTTTGAGATGCGCTTATATCTCCATTCATAGCATCAATTGCATACTTCATGGCAGCAATATAAGCAAAAGAAGAACCTAAGTAAACAGGTACATTAAACCCAGTGATGACCAAGTAAATAATAGTTCCTATACCACTGCAAAAAAGTGCAACAGATACAGGAAGCCCCACCACCAAAGGAACTAAAATAGTAGCACCGAACATTGCAAACACATGTTGAATACTCAAAAAAACAGACTTTATAAAAGGAGGCCTTTCATGAACATTGTACAGTAAATTATTTTCCACAGCATTACACCTTCTCGCATAACCAAATTAAAACCTTAAAATTTTTCCCATAAAATATTACCATAAATTAATTTACATTTCAATATATGTTTATATTGAATAACTTTATGTCCTTTTATACCCTCTATTAACAAAAAGGTCGAACAATCAAATATTCGACCTTTTTATATCTCTTTTTTAATCGTTAAGATACTATTTCTTTTTCAACTTTTTTGCTTTTTCTATATTGATACACTGTTATTAATATAATAACCGGTATAGCAATGACATCTCCTCTGGTATCTAATATAAGCAATCCAAAGGTACATGCTGTCAATATTATTCTGAATAAAACACTTAACTTCCCAAATAAATATCCTTCATTTGCACAGGCAATCGCAAATACTCCCACTATTGATACTAATAAATTATATGCTATATCCAATCCACCAAATCCATGGATCAACAGCTGAGGTTTGTATACAAACATAAAGGGCAAAATAAATCCGGTTATTGCTAATCTAAATGCTGTTAATCCCGTTTTAAAGGGATCTGATTTTGCTAAGCCTGCCGCTACATAGGCTGCTAAGGCCACAGGAGGTGTAACAGTTGACATTATAGCAAAGTAAAATACAAAAAAGTGTGCAGATAAAATAGGAACTCCCATATTTATCAGAGCTGGAGCCAATGTAAGGGATGTCACTATATAACAAGCTGTAGTTGGTAACCCCATCCCCAATACTATTGAAGCAACCATTGAAAGCACTAAAGCCACAAATAAAACTCCAAAGGAAAGTTTAAAAATATTCATGGAAAATACTAATCCAAATCCTGTTAAAGATATCATTCCTATTACTATGCCTGCACAGGCACATGCCATTGCAACTGATAAAGCTGATTTTACACCATTTTCCAATGCTCGAATCATTCTTTTAATATTCAGCCTGCTGGATTTTTTAAAGAAACTTACTATCACCGCTGTAACAATTCCCAGCCAACCTGCATATATAGGATTATATTTTTTTATAGTTAAAAAATATATTAAAGCAATTAGAGGGATAGCCATATGTCCATAATCTCTCATAGTATCTGACAAACTTGTAATATCATCCTTTGACAATGCTTTTAAGTTCTTGTTTCTTGCTCTTAACTCTACGGCAATCCAAACTGCAAGATAATATAAAAATGCCGGAGTTATTGCGGATATTACTATTTCACTATAGTTTACTCCTATAAATTGAGCCATTAAAAATGCTGCTGCACCCATTACTGGTGGCATTATTTGACCTCCTGCAGAAGCAACACACTCTACAGCACCTGCATACTCGGGAGAATACCCCACAGATTTCATAAGGGGTATAGTCATAACTCCTGTCGTCGCAACATTACCCGACGTTGACCCGCTTACAGTTCCCATTAACCCACTGGAGATTGCAGAAACCTTTGCAGGTCCACCTACGCTTCTTCCAGCAACTGCCAACGCAAAATTATTTAAGAACTTTGACATGCCTATCTCAGACATTATTGCTCCAAAGAATATAAATAAAATTACATATGTAGCTGAAGTATTTAATGCTGTTCCAAATATGCCTTCATCAGTCAAATATATTAACTTTACAATTTGTTTTATGCTATATCCTGAGTTTCTAAAAACTCCCGGCATGTAATTTCCAAAAAATGCAAACAACATAAATACTATTGCTATTATGGGCAGAGCTTTTCCAAGAGCTCGTCTTGCAGCTTCCAATATCAAAAGTATAGTTATACATCCAAAAACAATATCTACTGTAGTAGGAATTCCCATTTGTAACTGTATCTTTTCAGCAAAAACCGCCACATACATTGCAGAAACAAATCCTAAAACTCCTAATATCAAGTCTAATATTTCAGGATTTACTTGGTTGCTTTTACTCGTGGCCGGAAATAGCATATAAATTATCATTAATATAAATCCTAAATGCACTGACATTACGACAGAGTCATCAACTAAACCGGAGCCTGCTGCATATAATTGAAATACTGCCAAAGTGACACAAAGAACCGTCATTATTTTTTTATATATGCCTGTGAGTCCTCTCCTACTTGAAGCCCTCTCATCAGAATCAATATCTTGATCTATCTTTATTTCCTTATCTTTATTCAAACTCATGTCCCCCCTTCTTTTTATCTTAAAATAAGATTCAGCTTAGTGCTGAACCTTATTTTATTTTATAGCCCCTACTTCTTTAAAATATTTTTCAGCTCCAGGATGTAGTTCCAGACCTGCTATATTTGTAGCTTCTTCCAGATTTATTTCGTTGGCGATTTTTTGACTTGCCGCTAATGTATCTATATTTTCAAAAAGGGTTTTCGTCATATTATAAACTAATTCTTCCGGCATATTTTCATTCACTATTAAAAGTGTTCCTGTTGCAACAGTTGAAATATCCGACTGTTGATTTGGATAAGCATCTTTAGGTATAGTAAAATTATAATAGTATGGATAATCTTCAATTAACTTATTGATTTCAGCTTACGTTCCAAAAGACGCCATATTGCATTTTCCTGTGGACATAGCTGTCATTTGGTGAGATTGTCCCAAACTGCCCGAAATTAAATATCCGTCAATTTTATCATTTGTTAATGCATCGACTGCATTTGAATGTGATAAGTGTTGAGCATCAAAATCATCGGTTGAAATATTGTAGCTTTTCAAAATATTTAATACTTGAGATTCAGAACCACTACCACTTTGTCCAATATTTATCTTTTTTCCTTTTATGTCTGTTAAGCTTTCAATTCCCGATGTTTTAGATACAGGAAATTGCATAACTGCAGGATATAAATTGGCAACAACTTTTATTCCTTCTACTTTATTCCCTTCAAAGGCTCCTGTTCCACTTGTAGCTTCATAAACTGAGGATGCCGCTGAAAAAGCTGATTGAATTTCTCCGCCTCCAACCCTTATGCAGTTTTCACTTGAACCGCCTGTTACTTCAGCGGAAAATGTAGTATCCATATTGTCATTATACAATTGACATAATGCTACACCCAGTGTATTAAATGTTCCACCTGAAGAAGATGTTCCCAATGTAACAAATTCAGGAGTTTCAGCTGAAGCAGTGCTTTTGTTTGTCTCAGCGTTTGTTTCTGCACCAGAATTTTTATTTGCTGAGTTACATGCAACTACAGAAAGAGTTAATACCATAACTAATAATAGACTTAATAATTTTTTCATACTTCCTCCTTATTTCATATCTCTTTTTTGTTCTTCGATAATATTTTTTATTTTTTCATCACTATAGTTTAACTTAGTTTTTAAAACTTCTTCTGTATCTTCTCCAAGAACAGGAGCGGCAAAATATGTATCCGCCTTTGTCAAACTATACTTTATCGGATTTGCCGCCATTTTATATTTACCTGCTATTGGATGGATAACTTCTGCTATCATTCCTCTATCAGAAATTTGTGGATCAGCAACAATATCAAGCATTTTATTTATTACTCCATTTGGAACTTCGAATTTATTTAATATTTCTTCAAGTTCTTTTAAAGTATATTTTTTTGTGAATTTTTCTATTTCTTCTTCCAGCAATAATCTATTTTTCCTTCTCGCTTCTGCTTTTGAATATCTCTCATCTTCAATCATATCTTCTCTATCCATCGCTTTACATAATCTGTAAAATGCAGGATCTCTTGAGCAAGTAATTATTATTTCTCCATCTGCTGCATCAAAGGTTTGAAAAGGTACGCTTGTTGGGTGCATGTTTCCCATTTTTTTCGGATTCTCTCCGAATACAAGGGTGTTTATTACTGCATTTTCAAGACAAGAGAATGTACAATCAAGCATTGCAACATCAATATATTGTCCTCTTCCACTTATAGCTCTATAATAAAGTGCTGAAGAAATTGCTCCAAAAGTATAAAGCCCTGAAAATATATCACTTGCAGAAGTTCCTGCTTTATAAGATTTTCCATCAGGTGGTCCTGTCAAACTCATCAGTCCACTCATTCCTTGTATAACCATATCTAAAGCTCCTCTGTCGGAATATGGGCCTGTTTGCCCGAATCCGGAAATTGAAGCATAGATTATATTTTCTTTATACTCTTTAATAGTGTCATAATCCACTTTCATTCTTTTAACCGTTCCAGGTTTAAAATTTTCTACAACAACGTCTGCTTTTTTGCTCAATTCATAAAATACTTTTCTACCTTCATCGGATTTTAAATTTAAACATATGCTTTTCTTGCTTCTATTTACTGATAAATCATATACCCTTTCTCCTTTTAAAAAAGGTCCACTAGCTTTAGGCTTGTCAAATCTTTCAATTTTTATTACTTCCGCTCCCAAATCTGCCATCATCATAGTACACAAAGGTCCTGATAAATAATTTGTTAAATCCAAAACAACTATTCCTTTAAGAGGTCCTTGTGTTTCTTTTTTATTCAAAAAATCGCCTCCTAAATTATAATGGTATATTTCCATGTTTTCTCTTGGGTAGTTCTATCTTTTTATTTTCAAACATTTCAAATGACTTCACCAATACTTTTCTAGTGTCGGCAGGATCAATTATATCTTCAAATTTTCCGCTTTCTGCTGCTTTATATGGATTCATAAATTCTTTTTCATATTCTCTTATGCTTTTCTGTCTAAACTCTTCCGGATTCTCAGCCTCCGCAAGTTCGCTTTTCAAACATACATCCACCGCACTTTCGGCTCCAACGACATACATTTGAGCACTTGGCCATGCAAATATAAAATCAGGATGCAGTTCCCATGAACACATCGCCGGTCTTGCACCACCCACGACTTTTCCTACAACCATAACTATCTTTGGAACCGTTGCCTCACTCCATGCATAAAGCATTTTCGCTCCATGCCTAATTATGCCACCATACTCTTGATTGATTCCTGGCAAATATCCAGGCACATCTACAATTGATAAAAGAGGTATATTAAAACAATCACAAGTCCTTATAAATCTAGCTGCTTTATCTGAAGCATTAATGTCAATACAACCGGCTAACATTTTAGGTTGATTTGCAATTACCCCTATAGATTTGCCGTTAAGCCTTATAAATCCCACAACAATATTAGTCGCATAATATTGCTGTACCTCGAAAAAATAGTGATTATCTGCTATTTCGTAAATGATATCTTTTATATCATAGGCTTTTTTTAAACTTTCAGAAACAATATCTCTTAAAGTTTCACAATTCCTATCTACAGGATCATTGTTTTGATATACTGGAGGTTTTTGTTCGTTATTATCAGGCAAAAAACTAAGTAAAATTTTTATCTTTTCTATACAATCATAATCATCTCTACAAAAGAAATGCGATACTCCGGATATGCTGTTATGTGTCCAAGCTCCACCTAATTTTTCAGCATCTATAATTTCTCCCGTCACATTTTTTATTACTTTTGGTCCTGTAATAAATGACCTACTTGTTTTATCTACAGACAAAACAAAATCTGTAAGTGCCGGAGAATAAACAGTCCCCCCTGCACAAGGTCCCATTATGGCAGATATTTGAGGTATTACGCCTGAGGCCATTACATTGTTATAAAATATATTTCCGTAAGATGTATTTGGTCCTTCTTGTATTCTAGCTCCACCGGAATCATTTAGTCCTACAAAAGGAACTCCGGCGTCCAAAGCAAGCTCCTGAATTCGCTTTAATTTCATACCTTGCATTTCGCCCATTGCACCGCCCATAACTGTAAAATCGTGAGCAAATGCGAACGTTTTTCTACCATTTATCAAACCATATCCTGTTACAATCCCCTCAGAAGGAGTATCAACTTTTTCCATTCCGAAGTAGTGACATCTGTGTTTCATAAAAACATTATATTCTTGAAAGGTTCCTTTATCAAAGAGTAAGTCTATTCTCTCTCTGGCGGTTAATTTGCCCTTTTTATGTTGTTTATTTATTCTGTCTATACCGCCTCCTAAATAAATATTTCTTTTCTTTTCTAACATTTCATTTAATTTTGTAATAGCTATCATCCCCTTTCTTTACATTTTATTTACCTTAATACTACCATGCTGTGAATAAGTAATAAAATTGTAAAATTTAATGTTCCTATAAAAATTATTAATAAAAAACAGAGTGTATTTTTATTAATACACTCTGTTTACATTTTTATATTTAAATTTATTCTATTCATAAGATTCTATTTCTTTCTTAAATTATTGTAATAATCAATTATGAAATTACAAAACGCCTCTACCCCCTTGGATTTATAAACATTTTTATTCCAGGATAAGACTATATCTCTACTTTGCTTAACATCATTTAAGGGTATAAAATTGATTACATCATCGTATAATCCTCTTAATTTAGCAGATTTGGAGGAAATTGTAATCCCTGAGTTTTGATTTAACAACAATCTTCTGAGTTCATGATCACACTCCATCAAAATATTTGGAATAAAGTTTAAACTCTCAAACAATAAATCTGTTTGTTGCCTAAAAGGAAATCCTCTATCTAACAAGATAAAATTCTCGTGTTTCAAATCATTCAAACATACTTCCTTTAACTTTGATAATCTGTTATTTTTATGAACTGCTAACATAAATTCATCTTTAAATAAGAGCTTGTGTTTAATATTATTACTTTCATATCCGGGAGATGTTATGCTTATATCTATGAGATTGTAGTCCATAAGTTTTTTTACATCTTCCAGTTTATTTACTGTTTGTTTAAACTTTATACAGTTGTTATCAAGAAATATATTTATTCCTTGCAGAAATTGCGGGCTGGTAACAGATACTTTAACTATGTTCTCATTTGCATATTTCAGCTCATTTATTGCTAATTTGGTACTGTTAATCTTGCCTATAATTTCATTTGTCGCTTTTAATAAAATTTCTCCATATTCCGTCAACTCAACTACTTTTCCTGACCTTAAAAATAAATTGACATCTAACTCTTCTTCCAACTTAGATATTGCAATACTTATAGTTGGTTGTGTAACATAAAGTTTTTTTGCAGCAACCGAGAAACTTTTTACATATGCAACTGCTTGAAAATATTTTAACTGATTTAAATCCATAGAATCACTTCTTTATCTTAATTTATCATAATATTATCATATAACAAAAAGAACTTGAATTTCAATCACTCATCTAATAAAAATTTTACTTAAAGCTTAAGCTTTCCTTGTATTCTTTATATTTCGCATAATTTTCCGCTATCATAAGCGCAACTATTATACCGTCAAAAACATCCTTTTTTAAGTTAGACTCAATAAATGCATCTACTCCTACAAATCCTGCACATCCCAAAACTATGGAATCTGAATTATATTTATCCATCGAATTTAAAGATGCTTTTAACAAAGCTCTCTTTAAATCTTCTCCGTTTTCTTTTTCAGGATAACCCACATCTTTCAAACCGTCTAAAGCCCCATATCGGTCAACCATATCTTTTTTCAATTCAATGGTCTTATCAGATGAACCTATTATGGAGAAAGTTTTTCCAAGCATTTTAGAAAACAATACCGAACATTCTCCAATCCCAAGTATTATTTTATTTGTCAATTTTCTAAGTTCATATAAATTTGGATCTAAATGGCAGGCTAAAATAAATATTTCATAATTTTCCTTGTTTTTTAATATGGTTTCAGAAACTTCTTCATAGGTAGCCTTTATCGTTTGCTTTGAAAATACAAGTTTAGGCGTCTTTTCCATTCCAACTACATCTACTTCTATAAATTCCGTTTTGAAAGATTTTACAACTTCTTTTATTTTTAATGTCATTTCTCCATCGCTGTTGGGATTAATTATAAGTATTTTCATAATAAACTCCTATCAATATTAATCAAGCAATCATAAAATAAACTTGCGCCGGATTCTATGTCTTCAGGTTTTGAATATTCTTCCGGTGAATGACTTACTCCATTAACGCTTGGTATAAATATCATTGCCGTTGGTACTTTTTTACTCATTTCCTTTGCATCATGTCCTGCCCCGCTGCTCATAAGTTTATAATTATAGTTATTTTCCTTCGCAGTTTTTACCATTATGCCAATAATTTTTTCATCTAATTTTACAGCCGGTTTTTCTATATTTTTAGTAATTTCAATATTTGAGTCAGATTTAACATGATCTTTTATTGCTTTATAAAATTTATCTATATTCGTTTGACTTAAGTCTCTTACTTCAGTTAAAATTTCAGCACTTCCCGGAATAACATTATACATTCCGGGCTTTATAACTATATTTCCAACTGTCATTACAAAGGGTTGTGAGAATTTTTCAGCTTCTTTGTATAGCTTATTCAAAATTTCAGGTAATTTTCTTATGGGATCATCTCTTAAATTCATCGGAGTTGTACCTGCATGGTTTGCCGTTCCTTTAATTAAGATATTATACCTTGTTATGCCTACAATACCATCTACTATACCCACATCATATTTTTCATTTTCTAAAGTCCCACCTTGTTCAATATGAATTTCCAAAAATGCAACTATATTAGAAAAATCTATTTCACAAGATTTAACATCTTTTACACTTAAAGAATAATGTTTTAATTTTTCTTCAAAATCTTCATTTACAATATTATTCCCACAAATGCTCCTGCTGCCGAATGTTCCTCCCATTTCACTGCCTTCTTCAGCATTGAAACAGGCAAGTATTATTCCGTGACTTAATTCATGTTTTTGTTCTATAAGAGTTTCTATAATTTCAAACCCGGAAAATATGCCCAAAGCTCCATCATACAGACCTCCATCTCTTACCGTATCCAGATGTGAACCGATCATTATATATTTATCTGCGTTTTTAGGATTGTAAGTAATAAATAAATTTCCTACCTTATCAACGTCGGTATTTAGGCCTTTGCTTTTTGCTAAATTTTGCAGTTTTTCCAAAGCTTCAAAATATTCTTTTGAAAAAGCAAGTCTTGAAATCCCCTCTCCATCCAATCCTTTTCCAATCTCTCCTATATCTTTTAAATTTTTTAAAAGTCTATTTATATTAATCATGATAAATCTCCTTTATTGTAAATAAGAGTATTGAGATTTCCCCAATACTCTTGCTTTTTAATCCTAGTTGTCATTTCTTAAAATAAGTTTTCCCCAGCCCTTAGTTCCATCTTTTTCAGGATCTACTTCTCCGTCTTGCATTACAACCTTACCTCTTATTATAGTATAGTTGATCTTGCAATTTAATTCCTTTCCATCATAGACTTTGGCTATTTCTTTTGAACCTGAATAATTTTTCTTCCAATCAATAGTGAATTTATCGTTCATGTCAAATATTACCAAGTCTCCATCAGAACCGGGTTGTATAGTTCCCTTTCTTGGATATATATCGAATATTTTAGCAGGGTTTATACTGCAAAGTTCCACAACTCTTTCCAATGTCAATCCTCTTTCGCCTTTTGCTACCTCATTAAGCATTAATGGAAGTCTTAAATCAATGCCTACAAATCCTGCAGGAGCTTTAAATATATCATCTTTTCCTTTTTCCTTTTCTTCAGCCAAGAATGGACCATGATCGCTTCCTATAAAATCAACTGTACCATCAATTACATAATCCCATATTTTATCTACAGTCTCTTTACCTCTTAAAGGCGGATTACATTTAGCATAGGGACCATGCTTAGGAAGTTCTTCTTCAGTGAGAAGTAAATAATGCGGACAGGTTTCAAGAAATACTTCTTGACCTTCAAGTTTCGCCTGTTTTGCCATTTCCATAGCTTCAGGGGTGGATATATGAACCAATTCAAGTCTGCAACCTGTTTCTTTAGCGAATAAAAGCATTTTTTGAACTGTAGAATACTCAGATATTGGAGGTCTGGATAGACAATGATATTCAGGTGTTACTTTTCCTTCTTTTCTATAATAGTCAATCAATCCTTGAATTAAATCGTTGTTTTCAGCATGAGATGCAAGAAGTAATCCTGTCTTAGCCACTTCTTTCATTCCTACATAGATCTCATAATCATTTGCCATAGTAAGACCTATAAATTCATCATCCCTTCCTTCAGGTGCTTCATGCAGGAAAGTCTTAAATGCTACAATACCTTCTTTTGCCACCTTTGTTATTTCTTCAGGATATTGTCCTCCTGCTGCTGCATAAAATGCATAATCAACAACACCTTGTCTTTCTTCGGCAATTTTTTTTCTATTGTCTAAAATTTCCTTGTTGTATTGTGGCGGAGAAGATATGGGATGTTCAAGTATAGTTGTAGTACCACCTGCTACAGCTGCTTGCGATTCAGTATAAAACGTTCCTCTTTCCGCATGTCCGGGATCTCTGAAATGCACATGTGTATCAATTCCTCCCGGCATTACATACTTGCCTTTAGCATCTATTGTCTTATCAGAATCCGGAAGCATTCCTCTTTCACAAATTACCGCAAATTTTTCATCTTTTATTCCTATGTCAACTTCTCTAAATCCGCCATCTACATAAACTATGCCATTAATTACCGCTAAATCCAATTTCATAAAAACGTTCCTTTCTTATAAATTTATATCAATTTTGCTTTATACTACCTTAGTTCGAAACTTCTTCGGGGAAAAATTGAGCAAGTTGTTCTTTGGGCATCGGTTTTGTAAATTTACTGACTATTATTAAAACCAATCCTGAAGATATTGACCCGGGAAGAGCTGAATAAATCCCATAAGGCTGACCAAGTGCATACCAAACATTTGCAACTACAAATCCCGTAATCATGGAAGCTAAAGCAGCAGCTGATGTTATTTTTTTGTTAAATGCACCTATTAATATTAACATTGCCATTGCGGAACCCATTAGTGTTACAGCTCTTGCCTGTACAAATTGAATGACATCCGTCAATGTAAATGTAAGTATTACTCCTAATATACCTATTATAACAGTAATAGCTCTTGACATATTAAGTTCGGTCTTAGAAGTCATTTCAGGTCTGATGAACGTTCTCCACAAATCCCTTGTGAAAGTTGTACTTGCAAGCAAAAGAAGTGAATCCGCAGTAGATATTATCGCTCCTATTACAGCTGCGAACATCAAACCTCCAACAACAGGATGAACAGTTTCCATAACCAACGCTCCGAAAATCATATCCTGTTTATCAAGTCCCGGCATTATAAGCATTCCTCCTATACCTACTATTAAAAGCGGTATATAAAATATTCCTATCATCAAAGCTGTGACAGCTTGACTCTTAGCCGCAGACTCAGGAGATGTTGCAGATAAAAATCTTCCTACAAATTGTGGCGCCCCAAAGTTACATATTCCCCAAGTAACAGTCCATCCTAGTGCTGTTAAAGGTGTTATGTTGCTTGAAAAAGCTTTTACATAATCCGGATTAATAGCTTGAACTCCCGTCATAAGTTCTCCAAATCCGCCAATTTGCATAAGATAACTTATTGCCATAGCCCAAACGCCTATAATTATAATATATGCGCAAATAGTATCTGTCCACGCAACAGCTTTCATTCCGCCAAGAGCAGTAAAAGCTACAAATATTACAAGGATTATAATACTTATAGTGACATCACTCCAAGATACAAAAGGTCTCATAACAGCTATTGAAGCTTTGATTTGAGCAGCCATTAATGTGATTGCTCCGATTAAAATAATAAAACATGCGAAAAGAGAATGTATTCTTCCGAATCTCTTATATATGTATTCCGGGACAGTTGTAAAACCGAAAGAACGCATTTTTTTGGCAACCCATATTGTACCAAGAATGAAGTAAGCAATGTTCCTGCAAAGTTCCACATCCCAGGCCAACCTTCAAGATAATAATACCCTAAATAACTAACTATTGATGTCGCTGATACTATAGTTGCAAAATATGTACCGGACAAAGGAATTATGCCTAAGCTCTGATTAGCTACAACCCAGTCATCAGGATCCTTTATTGTTCTTGAAACATATAAACCGAAAATAAACAATCCAACCATAAACGCAACAACTATAATAAAATAAATCATTGTATTAGACATAGTTAAACCTCCTTAAAAATTATTTTTTAATTATGTAAAGATAAATTGCAGGAAAAACACTTAAAAAAATATAAAATCCCCACGTTAAAATTAAACTTGTACTAGCTACCATAATATACCTCCTACTTAAATAAAATAAATTATGAAAACCTTTTACAATTAAATTATATCAAGACTTTTATTAATTGAATAATTCATAAAATTATTGTATAATATCTATAAATTAAATATTTATCTAATTTATAGATATTATAAGGTGAGTTTATGGATTTATTTGATATAGAAATCTTTTTAGCAATAGTTGAAACAAAAAGCATTACCGGTGCTTCAGAAAAGTTATTTTTATCACAGTCAACAGTATCATACAGAGTTGCTAAACTTGAGGAAAATTTACAAACAAAACTGATAAACAGACAGCAAGGTCAAAGAACTATAAGCTTGACTCCCAAGGGAGAAGAGTTTTTGACATTAGCTAAAAAAACCATTAACTTGAAAAAAGAGGTTGAAAATTGGAAAAACAACGATATCAATCAAACATTGAATATAGGTGCTGTAGACAGTCTAAATATATATATTTTGCCTCAGCTTTTTAAAGAATTTATAGAAAATAATCCGAAAACAAATTTAAGTATAAGTTCTCACTGGTCTTTGAGTATATGTGACTTAGTAGAATCAAATGATATAGATTTGGGACTTGTATCCAGATTGAAAGAATCTCAAGATTTAATAACTATACCCATGTTTAAAGAACAAATGGTTTTAATCAGCAGCTTCACTTCAAAATACAAAAATACCATCAGCCCTGCAATGTTAAACTCAAATTATGAATTGAAATTGGATTGGGGCGAAGATTTTCAAATGTGGCATGACTATTGGTTCGGCACAAAAGCAAAAATACAATTAAAAGTAGATACTTCCGGATTGATATTCAGTTTACTCGATAGAGCCGAATCCTGGGCAATTGTGCCTTTAGGAGTTGCTTTATCTTACAATGAAACTAAAAAAATAAAAATATCTATTTTGAATAATCCTCCTCCGCAAAGAACTATTTATAAAATAAAAAATATTTTTACCCGACCCTCTATTCAAGAAAATCTTTCCATTTTTGAAGAATATTTTGAAGAATTTATAATAAATAATGAAAAAGTAATTAGTCAAATTTAATAAATGGTTTAATTTATATTTCAAAAAAATGCTTTAATAAAACAGAATATGGTATAATATTCTAAATAAAATTGAGGTTTTTTATGAAAAGATTTATACAAATTACAATGTTTATAATAAGCGGTTATTTGTTATCTGCAGGAGTTGTTCTTATGATTATTGCAGATATCGGCAGTACTGCTGTTTCAAGTTTTTTAAATCTCATACGTTTAGCATATGACGTTCCGATCGGCATTTCCATGTTTTTTCTTAATGTGTTATTTCTGGTCGGCCAAATGTATCTTTTAAAAACTTTTTTTAATAAAATGCTTTTCTATCAATGCATTGCCGCTCTTATTAACAGTTTGTTTCTTGAACATGCAGCGGTATTTTTTTCTTTTATACATCAAGATACTTTCTTTTCAAAAATCCTTCTGCTGCTTATCGGATGTGTTTTGGTATCCCTCGGTACTTGCATGCTTGTTATTTCAAATTATATAATATTTCCTCCTGAGGGCTTTATGAATACTCTGAGCAAAGTTTTCAATAAAAAATTCGGAACAATCAGGTTGTTTTTTGATCTCACTTTTATAATTTTAGCAGTTGTATGGTCTCTTTTTATTTTCGGATATGTCAGAACTGTCGGCATAGGGACTTTAATTTCCGTAATATGCATAGGTCCCTTTACAAACTTATTTTTATCCATTTTTGAAAAAATGGGTATTGTCCCTATTAAAAATTGATTATTTCAATAAAAATATTATAAATATAAAAAAAGGCGGTTTTTAAGCCGTCCTAATTTTACTTTAAATTGTAATATATTTATTTTAAAAAATGGCAAATATCCTTATCCTAAAATTACATTTAATACCATCATCATTGAAAAGCCCAAGCTGAAGGATAATATTCCTATGCTGGTATGCCCGTCATGTGATATTTCGGGAATTAATTCTTCTACTACTACATAAATCATAGCTCCTGCTGCCATGGATAAAAGATAGGGTAGAGAGGGAAGGATCATTTCAGAAAGCAGTACTGTGATTACTGCTCCTATGGGTTCTACTATTCCGGATAGTACTCCATACCAAAAGGATTTTACCTTACTTGTTCCCTGAGCTTTTATAGGTAGTGATACGATTGCTCCTTCAGGAAAATTTTGAAGAGCAATACCTATGGAAAGAGCCAATGCATTTGCTAAAGATATGGATGTTTCTCCCGATAAATATCCTGCATATATTATCCCTATTGCCATACCTTCGGGAATATTGTGAAGAGTAACGGCAAGGGTGATCATAGTTGATCTGCTCAAATTGGTCTTTAGTCCTTCCTGCTCGTGGCTTAGCTCGTGAAAATGAGGTATCAAGTGGTCAAGGGCAAGAAGAAATAAAATCCCGATCCAAAACCCAACAACTGCAGGCACAAAGGCATATTTTCCAAGGTGTGCCGATTCTTCAAGTGCCGGGATTATCAAGCTGAAAAAAGATGCGGCTACCATCACTCCGGAAGCAAAACCGTTAAGTGCCTTTTTTACATTTTCACTTAATGCATCCTTTAAAAAAAATACCAAGGCCGCCCCTAAGGATGTGCCGATAAATGGAATTAGTATTCCTATAATCGCATTAAACAAAATAACCTCCTGTAATATTTTATTTGAAATAATTATTTTCAATTGAGTATATGGTTTTATGTTGTTCTTATTAATTATACCTGATTTTTAAAAAAAATATCTCAAACTCAGAGTAAATATAAAAAAGATACACCAAAAAGGTATATCTTTTTATATTTATTCACTTTCAGAGGTTTCTATTTTGTCTTCTTTTTTATCTTGAACCGTCTCTTCAGATTTTATAATTTCTTTTGCTTCTTCTGAGAGATCTTTTTTGTCTATTCTATCCTCAGGTGAATTTGAATCGTATCTGATTTCTCTGCTGTATATTTTTTCAAATTCTTCTCTGCCTATGGTTTCTTTTTCAAGCAAGGCGTCTGAAACGGCTATCAGCTTATCCATGTTTTCACTTAGTATTTTTTTCGCTTTAGCATAGGCTTCTTTTAAAAGTTTGGAAATTTCTTCATCTATTTCAGCGGCTGTCTGTTCTGAATAATTTTTCGATCTTCCCAAATCTCTACCTATGAATACTTCCTCACTTCCTCCGTAATTTATCGTTCCGATTCTTTCACTCATTCCGTATTCTGTTACCATGGCTCTTGCGATGGCAGTTGCCCTTTCTATGTCATTATGAGCTCCTGTGGATATATCATCAAGCACCAGAGATTCGGCTATTCTACCACCCAGTAAGGATACTAATTCATTTTCCATTTGGCCCTTGGTCATAAAATTCACATCGTCTTCCGGAATATATGCCGTGAATCCTCCTGCCATACCTCTGGGTATTATTGTTATCATGTGCACCGGATTGGTTCCCGGAAGGTTTTTAGAAACTACGGCATGCCCCGCTTCATGCACGGCGGTCAGCTTTCTTTCCTTTTCGGTTACTACCTTGGATTTTTTGGCAGGACCGGCTTGTACCTTGATAGAGGCTTCTTCTATATCTTCCATCTCAATTTTATCGCTATTTCTTCTGGCAGCAAGTAGGGCTGCTTCATTCATTAAGTTTTCCAAATCTGCGGGTGTAAATCCCGGTGTTCTCTTTGCGATTACTTTAAAATCTATGTCGTCTCCGAGTTTTTTGTTTTTTGAATGAACTTGAAGTATTTCCTCTCTTCCCCTCACATCAGGCTTGCCTACAAATACTGTTCTATCAAAACGCCCCGGTCTTAACAATGCAGGATCTAAAATATCAGCTCTGTTTGTAGCTGCCATGACTATTACGCCTTCATTGTTTCCAAATCCATCCATTTCAACTAAAAGTTGGTTGAGAGTTTGTTCTCTTTCATCATGTCCTCCGCCAAGTCCTGCTCCACGCTTTCTGCCTACTGCGTCAATTTCATCTATAAATATTATGCAGGGTGCATTTTTTTTAGCGGTTTCAAATAAATCTCTGACTCTTGATGCTCCTACTCCGACAAACATTTCAACAAAATCAGATCCGGACATTATAAAAAAAGGAACCTTTGCTTCTCCGGCAACTGCCTTTGAAAGATAAGTTTTCCCTGTTCCCGGGGGCCCTACAAGTAATACTCCCTTAGGAATTCTGGCTCCCATGTTTACAAATTTCTTGGGACTTTTCAAAAAGTCTACAATTTCCGCCAACTCTTCTTTTTCTTCTTTAAGGCCTGCAACATCTGCAAAACTCACCAGGTTTTTTTCGTCTTGCTTTACAACTCTGGCTTTACTCTTCCCGAAGGAGCTCATTCTGGAACCGCCACTTTGAGATTGGTTCATGATGTAGTACCAAAATCCGACAAATATTACAAGCATGAGTATTGTGGGTATCCACTCCATGTAAATCGGAGTTTCTTGATCAGGTAAACTCTTTACTTTTATATTATTATCTTCCATGGCAGTGGAAATATATTTGTCATAAATATAAATTCTGGCTTCCTGTGGAATTACTGTAAAATATGTTTTTTCATCCTTTGTTTCAAATATTATTTCTCTTTCATCATAGGTGATTTCAGTAATATTATCTTCATTGATGTAATTTATAAACTCGGTAACATCTACCTCCGGTATAGTTTCTGCAGGTGGGCTGAAAAATCTTAAGCCCAATATAACAAGAACTATAAGAGAGAGATAGAGGCTTGCTCCGCTGATTCTCTTATTCAATAAACATCACTCCTCTTATAGATTATAGCATAGAAGGTCTATTTTATGTTTTTTTATTTATATATTCGCTCATCCAGTATTCCTATATAGGGCAAATTTCTATATCGTTCGTTATAATCCATTCCGTATCCTATTACGAAATTATCTTCTATTTCAAAGCCCACATACTTCACGTTTATTTCCTTTTTTCTTCTAGCCGGTTTAGTCAAAAGAGTGCATACATTTAAGCTTTTTGCTCCTCTGCTCTTTAAGACTTCAATCAAATAGGAAAGAGTGAGTCCTGTGTCTATGATATCTTCGATTATCAATACGTCTTTTCCCTCTATTTTTATGCTCAAATCCTTTAATATTCTGACTTCTCCTGTGGTAGTTGTTCCTTCATAACTTTTTACGTCCATAAAATCAATTACCACAGAATTTTTTATCTTGCGCACAAGATCTATCATAAAAGGTATAGCGCCCTTTAATATTCCGATTGCCACTATTTCTCCATCATAATCTTCAGAAATTCTCTCCGCTAATTCTGAACATTTATTATCTAAATCTTCCTTAGTATAAAGTACTTCTTTAATATCGCTGATAACATCAAATTTTTCCATCGGTATCCTCCATACATATATTGATTATATTTTTTGTATTTTTATCAACTTTATAATTTTCACTCATTCTGTAGGGCGCTACCCATACTATCTCTTCATCATCGCATAATATAGGTGTTTTATCCCTAATATTCCTTGGGATTTTTTCATCTATAAAAAAATCCTTAAGCTTTTTTTTATTTTCCATGCCTATGGGCTTAAATCTATCGCCATTTTTTCTATATCTTATATATAAATTTCCCTTCAGTTTATCGGCATCTATAGAAATACAATTTCTTGAAACTTCATAATTAGAGTTGCTCTTTATAATGAATTCCCCGTAAGAAGTATTATTTATTCCTTCAATTAACATTTCCGATTCCATTGCCACATTTTTTGATTTTTCGTCTATGTATAAACTGTCATAGGACAAGACTAAATTAATATTATTTTTTAAAGTGATATTAAGTTTTGTACCGGAAGCTATAGCTTGAGCAATTTCATCTATATTGTTCATAAATATTCCGTGAATGCTCTTGAGTTGTTCTTTTAAAAAAGCCCTTACCACTTCGCTGATAAAATATGAATTTTCATTTTTTAAAGCTTCGGTGTCCAGAGTATTGTTCTTGTAATGGTTTTTTAAATAATTGTCTACATTATCCTTCACATAATTCATGTTTTTTTTGGATAATTCTGACAATCTCAAAAGAGAGTCCACGAAACCTTCGTTAAAATTATCTTCAATATATGGAATTACCTTTAACCTGATTTTATTCCTGCCGTAAATATCCATGCTATTGGTTTCATCTTCCACATATTTTATATCATTTTTATATAGGTAATCTATTATTTCAGATCTCTTTACATTTAAAATAGGCCTAAATAAATCATTCTTCACATAATCCATCGCCGATAATCCATCGACCCCTGTTCCTCTGATAATTCTTTGAAAGACCGTCTCCGCTTGATCGTTGGCATTGTGGGCAAGAAATATTTTTCCATTTTTACCCTTTAGTTTTCTAAAAAAAGAATATCTTAAGTATCGCCCCGCTTCTTCATCGGTCATCCCGTGTAAAGTGGCGTATTCATGCATGTCTACATGGGTCACATTGAATTCCAATCCCAGATTTTCACACAGATGTCTAACAAATTCCTCATCCCTTTTTGCTGTTTCTCTTATTCCATGATTTACATGAGCCACGCTTATGCAAAAATCTTCTTTTTCTCTATATAAATGCAAATTATGAAGCATAAAAATAGAATCTGCTCCTCCCGATACGGCAGCTATTATTTTGTCCCCTTTTTTTATCATATTATATTCTTTTATATTTTTAAAAAATTTTTCATTTATCACATTTATAGTATTAGTCATAAATATCTCAGCTCACATAATCCTTTAACACCTATTTGTTCTTAAATGATAACCCCTGTCTTCCACAATGCTTCACATCTGGTGAAGCATTATTGTATAACAATAAAAAATAAGGTCATCTCCGATGACCCTTTGTCTCTTTATTTTCTTGATCTACCCTTTGACATTTTTGAATTCTCTCTTGATCTTGCCTGTTCGAGCTTTTCATTGGAATCCTTAAGAAACTTGGAAAGCTTGTCTTCAAAGGTCATGTCCTTTTGTTCTTTTTCAAACTTTACTTCTTTTACTTCCCTGTTCTTTTTAGTTTCTTCCTTTGGCTGAGCTTGCTTAATAGACAGGGCAATTTTTCCGTGATCGTCAAGAGAAATTATCTTAACTTTTACATTTTGTCCCTTTTCCAAAACATCTGAAACATTTTGAACATATTTATCAGATATTTCCGAAATATGTACCAGTCCGCTTTTACCTTCGCCTAAATCAATAAAAGCTCCAAATTTCATCACATTGGATACAACTCCATCAACAATTTGGCCTATAGTTAATGCCATTAAATTATCCTCCCTAAAAATTCTAGAAGTTATCTCAGTTATCCTTTTCCTTGTCTTTATCGACATACACTACTTCTCTGGGTTTAACCATGCCAAGATCTTCTCTTGCCACTTTTTCTATGAATTCAACAGAGTCAGAGTTGGATATTTCCGATTCAAGCTCAGATATATCTTTTTTTAATTCATTGATTTTTTCTTGTTTTTTTGAAATTTCCGATAATTTTTCATTTCTAAGTGAAATATTAGTACTGATAGTAAATGCTCCGTATGTCACGGAAAATAAAATTAAAATTGCAAAAATTAAAGGAAAGGGTTTGTTTTTTTTCATGTCGATAACCTCCAAGTTAATTATTACATTTAAAGGTCGATTTTTCAAGGTATATTTAAATTTTAATCGATTATTTTATATAAATTTGCCGCATCATTTTTGGCTGTCTGTTCTTTTATATCCAGTATTTCATACTTATCAATTCTGCTCCCAAGGGCTATTTCAAGTATGTCACCAATCTTTACATCGTCTCCGGCTTTTGCAACTTTTCCGTTTATCTTTACTCTTCCGCCGTCACAGGCCTTTTTTGCTATGGGTCTTCTGATGATTATCCTTGAAACTTTCAAAAACTTATCTATTCTCATAAATACTCCAAAAAAAGGGAAGCATAGCTTCCCTAATGTCAAACCAATTATTTTTTCTTTTTAGCTTTGTTAACAGATTCCTTCAAAGCTTTTCCGGCTCTGAATACAGGTGCTTTAGAAGCAGGTATTTTAATAACTTCTTCAGGATTTCTGGGGTTTCTTCCTTCTCTGGCTTTTCTTTCTCTAACTTCAAATGTTCCAAACCCAACAAGTTGAACTTTTTCACCCGCCATAAGAGCTTCTCCAACTGAAGATAAAAATCCGTTAAGAGCTAACTCCGCATCTTTTTTTGTTAAATTACTTTTTTCTGCTATACTTGCAACTAATTCTGATTTGTTCATAAAATCCTCCTCAAAAATTTAAAATAATAATTTTTTTGCTTCATTTTATATTTAAGTTCTGTAAGTTCACAATAGTAAAATGCCTGAATTAAAGCTGAATCAAATATAAGTTCTACGATTTTTATTCTACTTAAACTTAAATATTTTTGCATCCGCTTCCATTGATTAATGAAACTATATAGATTATACATTATCATAAAATGAATTTCCATAGTAAATTACTCAATTTGTCGGTTTTTACCTATTTTTATATAAATATATTCCAAAATCTCATAATAGTAATAATAACCTTCGCGATTTAATTCGTACATAGTTTTCAAAAGTTCAATTGTATTTTCTGCGATATCGTCTAAAATCCTCTCATCAAATCTTACATCACTAAACTCCCTTGAATCTTCTAACTTTTTTATTATTTTTCCTATGGTTACGCCCTTTTCTTTTCTCGGAATAAACAAAGCGCTTTGGTGATTTATATCATCTGTTCTATCTAATTGATAAATAGGTATTTTATGTACTCGTTCGTCTTCGTTTCCTGCATTTGTGACCAAAAAAATTTCGTAATCATCACCATAAATTTCTCCTAAGGCAAGCTTTAAATCTACTGCAATTCTGTGATTGTAGATTTGAGTTATTATCATATTGGAATTCACATCTATATCAAAGGCGCTAAAATCATCTCCATCCAAAAGTTTCATGTTTTTAGACGGATCAATTTTCACAGCTTTTAAAAGAGGCTCAATAAAACTCATGCCCATGACTATATTTACATCTTCTGTTTTATCAAGAAGCATCATGACTGTTTTTTCTGCTATCAAGGGATTGCCGGGTACAATGTAATTTAAATCTTCTTCTTTATTTTTCTCTATTAAAAATTCAACTATTTTTTCATACACTTCATCAAAGCTTTTTTCTCTTACATATAAATAATCGAAGCTTTCATAGGGAATATTTTCTTTTTCAAAATACTTAAGTGTTGCATGCTCCTTTGTTCTTAAATAATTTTTGTTTCCGTTTTTTATCATTTCCACTGCTCTTAATGTCATATCTTTATAATCCGTTGAACCCAGTCCTATAATATTTATCATATTACACCTCTTGTCAATAAAATTTATTCATAGATAATAAATATTTTATCATTAAGAATTAAAAACTCAAATTTATTAAAAAAATCATCCCCTCTCGGAGTAGCAGGAGCCTCGTGTGGCACACAGAGCCTGTATTACAGGCACACCTTAAGAGCATAAGTTATTATGCTAATTGCAAACTTTACTTGCTGTCCTTTGAAATGAATTTAATATTTAATATGTAGGGCGATGCCTACATCGTCTCGAATTATGGTTCAACGAAATATGCCATGCGGATTAAGGCATCCCCCTACAGGAAATTGTGAAACTTAATTGGGTTTTCGCCACTAAATCTATAGGGAGAACCTCAAATTAAGCCGAGGGTGTTCTTTATAAAAAAACTGTGCTCCGGAGCACAGTTTTTTGTTAATCATTGTTTTTCTTCTGTTTTTTCAGCGTTTTTTGCTGTCTCATTTGAATTTTCAGCTTTCGGTGTTTCTGTTTGTTTTTCTGTTGCAGGGGCTTCTTCATTTGTTCCTTCTGCGGGAGCTTCTGTTGTCTTTTCAGGAAGCACTATTTTGTATTCTGCAGGTAATTCAAACTCATCTTTAGGATCAAGATATCTCTTTATTTCTGAATCTTTTTCAAGCTTATCCAAATACTCCTGTGTTTTTTCTTGGATATAAAGAGTTTCAAGTTCATCTTTTAAATCTGCATATGCTCTTTCGGATTTTTCTTCCAATTTTACTATATGATATCCATAATCCGTCTTGAATGGGTCTGAAATTTCTCCCGGTTTCATAACTTTAATGGTATCTTCAAATTCTTTTACCATTGTTCCGTTTGTAAATTCTCCCAGTTCCCCGCCTTTTTCGGCAGTTCCCGGATCTATGGAATTTTCCTTTGCAAGTTCAGCAAAATCCGCTCCCTTATCAAGTTCTTTCTTCAACTTATTAGCTTCATCTACGTCTGCTACTAAAATATGAGATGCCTTTGCAGAGAAAAATCTATCCTTGTTATCTTCATAGTATTTTTTTAAATTTTCTTCTGTCGGTTTTAATTCTTCCTTGAGTTTTTCATAATATTTGCTCATCAGATCGTTATTTGCCAGGTATTTTTCAAAAAATGCAGGAGACAGTCCATTTTTCTTAAGTTGTTCTTCGTAAGCCTCTTGTCCACCGGATTTGTTTACTACCTCTTCAAGCTGTTTGTCAATTTCCTCTTGATTTACTTTTATGTCCTTCTTCTGTGCATCTTGTTTAACAAGCTCCATTTGGATTAAGTTTTCCAATGTTTGTCTTCTAAGTTCTTCATCTATTGTCACTTTTGGATTGTCCACCGTCGATTCTTTTAACACATCTTCAGAACCGCTCATTTGTACTATATAATTTCTTTGAGCTGAATAATCCACTATGAAGTCTTCATCTTTAATTTCAACTCCATTAACAGAGGCCACTACTCCTTCAGGTCCTTTGCCTCCACAGGCGGTAGTAATTATTAAAGCCCCTAAGCCTACCGCTAAAGTTAAGTTTTTTGCAATATTTTTAACTTTTGTATTAAAAATCTCGATATTCAAATTATCATCCTTTCAAATTATTATCTGCATATTTATACATTATACACTATTTTCTACAGTTCCTTGTGATTTTTTTGTGTAAGTTTTAAAATTTTTGTGACTTTATTCAAATCCTCAAAGGGATGAGTGAGTTTTGACAATTTAAAGCCCACTTCTTCTCCCACCATCACCTCTATATTCTCAAATTCCATCTGAATATTTTTAATTTCTTCAATTCCTATCATCTTATTCAGCTTTATTTCATAAATTTCTCCCTTTTGAGTTATGGAAGATATACCTGCTGTTTTTGCATTATGTCTTAATAGAGCTGTATCCATTAAATTGGAGACCTCCTTAGGTATGTCTGAAAATCTGTCTATTAACTCATCCACCAAGTCTGAATAATCATCATCAGATGTAATTGAGGCAATTTTTTTATATATTTCTATTCTCAAATCATCATCGTCGATATACTTTGTTGGAATGTAGGCATCTATATTTAAGTCAATAGTTGCATCTGCTTGCTCATTTACTTCTTCACCCTTTAACTTTGACAAGGCATCTTTTAAATATTTGATGTAAAGGTCATAACCAACGGAGTTTATATGACCACTTTGCCTTGAGCCCAGTATACTTCCTGAGCCTCTAATTTCCAAATCCTTAAGGGCAATTTTATATCCTGAGCCGAATTCAGTGAATTCTTTTATGGATTTAAGTCTTTTTTGTGCAATTTCTGTCAAACTTAAATTTGGTTCATAGGTGAAATAAGCATAAGCTATTTTGTTTGACCTGCCGATTCTCCCTCTTAATTGATAAAGTTGTGAAAGCCCAAGCTTGTTAGAATCCGCAACTATCATTGTGTTTACATTCTTCATATCAAGACCTGTTTCAATAATAGTTGAGCATAAAAGAACATCGAATTCATGGTTTATAAAGGACATCATATTATTTTCTAAAATTCTCGTCTGCATTTGTCCATGAGCTATTCCAAAGGTTGCTTCGGGAATTAGTTCTCTAAGCTCTAAAAGTTTATTCTCCATATTTGAAACTCTGTTGTATACAAAATAAACTTGACCTCCTCTTGCCATTTCTCTTAAAATTGCATCTCTTACCATAGTGTCATTGTATTCAAGCACATAAGTCTGGACAGGAAACCTCTCTTCAGGCGGCTCTTCTATGACTGACATATCTCGTATTCCCACCATGGACATCTGAAGCGTTCTTGGAATAGGTGTTGCCGTGAGTGTCAAAGTGTCTACATTCTCTTTAATCATCTTCAGTCTTTCCTTGTCCTTGACCCCAAATCTTTGCTCTTCATCTACTATCAAAAGTCCCAAATCCTTAAATTTTATTTCCTTGGAAAGAAGCCTGTGTGTGCCTACTACTATATCCACCACTCCGCTTTTAATTCCCTTTATGTCTTCAGCCTGTTCCCTTACAGTTCTAAATCTCGAAAGCAGAGATGTCTTGACGGGAAAATCTTTAAATCTGTCAATTATTGTATCGTAATGTTGTTTGGCAAGTACAGTGGTCGGAACCAAAAAAGCCACTTGTTTCCCATCCATTATAGCCTTAAAAGCAGCTCTTAAGGCTACCTCCGTCTTTCCATAGCCAACATCTGCGCACAGAAGTCTGTCCATGGGTTTTTTAGATTCCATATCCCTTTTTATTTCTTCTGTAGACCTCAGTTGTCCTTCTGTTTCTTCAAACTCAAAGGCATCTTCAAACTCCCTCTGCCACGGCGTATCTTTTTCGAAGGCATGTCCTTCTTCTTGCATTCTCTTTGCGTAGAGTTTTATCAAATCGTCAGCCATATCTTCAACGCTTTTTTTTGCCTTCGATTTCGTCTTGTTCCACTCAGCTGAATTTAATTTATTTATCTTGGGCTTTTTGCCCTCTTGGGAAGTATACTTATAGATTGAATCAAGATTTTCAATAGGTAGAAAAAGTTTATCTTCTCCTTTGTATTCAATTAAGACATAGTCCTTGATTATTCCTTTTACCTCAAGTCTCTTTGTGCCTACATACTTCCCTACTCCATGGGATTCATGGACTACATAATCTCCTATTTTTAAATCTTCAAAATTTAAGGCTTTTCTTTTTTTTCTGCTTTTTTTGCTTTCTCTTGTACCTCCGTAAATTTCCCTGTAGTTTATGATGACGAATTTTAAATCCACTATCTCAAAGCCTTCAGAAAGCCCGCCCACTGTAACTACCGTTTCTCCGCTTTTCAAAGAGTTATCAAAATCATATGAATACTTTGAAGAAATTCCTTCTTCAATGAGATTGGCCTGCAGTTTTTTAGCTCGTTCTTCATCTCCACCCATTATAACTACCTTGTAGCCTCTGTACATATAATTCTTTAAATCATCTATAAAGAGTTTCATTTTGCCTTTATATCTGACGGAGGCTCTGGTTTTTAAGTTTATTATTGCTTTAGGAGAAAAATCTTTAGTCGCTACGGTAAAAGAATTGAACAGGAGAAGATTTTTATACTTTAGTTTAGAAATTATCTCTTGCCTTTGATATTTGATGTTTTCGTGTTCCTTTAACGCCTCACCTTGAATTATCAGATCCGTTAAATTATCCTTGAATTCAATTTCTTTTTCAGAATAATTTTCCACGGAATCATTTGACTCTTCCAAAATTACTACTGTGTTCTTATTTAAATATTCAAGAATAGAGCTTAAGCTCTCTTGCTTCATAAAAGGAATCAACAAGTCCATGTTTTGAATGTATTTTCCAGATTTTAAATCCTCTATATACTTGTTGAATTTTTTTTGAAGTTTTTCATCTTCAGTACTTTTGGAATTATTAAGTGCAAGCGATAATTCATCCGCAACGAAAACTCGGTCTTTATCTTCTAAAATTAAATCATTTGCGGGTATTACTTCAACTTCATTTAAATTTTCTATTGACCTTTGAGTGTTGATGTTGAAGTTTCTTATGGAATCAATTTCCGTGTCGAAGAGTTCAATCCTAAAGGCTCCTTGAGCTGTATATACATCTAAAATATATCCTCTTATGGCAAATTGAGCGAAGCTTTCAACTTGAGAGGTCCTTTCATACCCCATATCTATTAATTTTTTAGATACATCTTGAAGAGAAATTTCTTCTCCCACTTTAAACTCAAGGATGTGTTTAGAAAAGATATCCCTGGAAGAAATCTTATCCCCAATTGCATTTAGCGTAGTTACTACTATATTTGAATTGTTTTTCATCACATCGTATATGGATTTGAGCCTTATCTTCATATTGTCCAAACTCTTGAAGTATCTGTCATATAAAAGAATGTTTCTATCTGTGTACAGCGATACTTCAGATAAATTAAGACTTTTTAAATCATCATAGATTTTTCTTGCCTTTAATTCATCCTTTGCGATAATTATGACAGGCTCTTTTCCATATTTCCACAGGGAATAAACAATATGACTGATTTGTCCTTCAGCAGCACCATATACAGCTATAGGAGTTTTCTTGTCGTCTATGTATTTAATCAATTCATTAAAGTCTTTGTAATTTTTTAAAAAATCTGTTAAAAAATTCAATGGATCACCTCATTAATAAATCGGGAAAGATCCCCTTCCCGATTTATTACTTGCAGTTAAATTTATTCATTGCGGATTCAACATCTCTGTCCATTATTTCAATAGCGCATTCCGCCGCTTTATCGATAGTTTTTTCTATTTCTTTTCCCTCTGATTTGGTAAATCCGCTTAGAACAAAATTCGCGAGATCTTGTCCTTCTCTTTTCTTACCTATACCTATCTTTATTCTTGGAAAATTATCATCAACAAGCTGATAAATTATGGATTTAAGTCCGTTATGAGTCCCTGCTGAACCGTTTCTTTTTACTTTAAGTGTCGCAAACTCTATATCTATATCATCTACTATTATTATTAAATTTGAAAGGTCTATCTTATAAAAATTAACCACATCTCTTATTGCTTCTCCGCTATTGTTCATATAGGTCTGTGGCTTTACAAGAATCACCTTTTCTCCATTGTAGTTTCCCTCTCCAATCAAAGATTTAAATTTAATTTTGTTTACTTTAATATTTAGTTTTTCAGCTAAATTATCTATGGCCAAAAATCCCATATTATGTCTTGTGTACTTGTAATTGTCTCCGGGATTTCCAAGCCCTGCAATTATATACAATATATCACCTTAATCAAACATTGCACTCACAGATGTGTTTGAATTTATTCTCTTTATAGCATCTGCAAAAAGTGGTGCAACGCTCACTATATCTATTTTATCTATTTTATTTTCATCTTTCAAATTTATGGTATCAGTTATTACAAATTTTTCAAGCTCTGAGTTTGCTATCCTTTCAATGGCAGGACCTGATAAAACCCCGTGAGTTGCACATCCGTATACATTGTTTGCTCCTGCTTTTTTAAGGGCTACCGCCGCCTGACATACTGTACCTGCGGTGTCGATGATATCATCTACAAGAATAGCGTCCCTGCCCTTAATATCTCCTATTATATTCATGACTTCTGAAACGTTGGGTTTAGGTCTTCTTTTTTCTATTATTGATATGGAAAGGTTTAATTCATTGGCAAATTGTCTTGCGCGTGTAACTCCTCCTAAGTCTGGAGATACTACTACGAACTTTTCAGGATCCTTTACTATGGGTTTAAAATAATTTGCAAGATATGGCACTGCTGTCAGGTGATCCACAGGTATGTTGAAATACCCTTGAATTTGACCTGCATGAAGATCCATCGCCACAACTCTTTGCGCTCCGGCTACTGTCAATAAATCTGCAACCAATTTTGATGTTATGGGTTCTCTTGCCTTTGTTTTTCTATCTTGTCTTGCATATCCATAATAAGGAATCACAACGTTTATTCTATAAGCAGATGCTCTTTTTAGAGCGTCAAGCAGTATCAGGCATTCCATTAAATTGTTATTTACCGGGTTTGATGTGGATTGTATTACATACACATCCTTTCCCCTTACAGTTTCAGCAATGTCTATTGCAATTTCTCCGTCTGAAAATGTTTCTACTTTGCATTTTGCTTGTTTTACCTTTAAATTCTTACATATGCTGTCGACTAAATTATGATTGGAATTACCGGTAAAAATTTTAATTTCTGCCACACTTGAATTCATCCTAATCAAATCCCCCTATTTTTTCAAACCTTTTCTTTCGACCCAACCTTCAATATTTCTTTGATTAGCTCTTTCTATGGAAAGTTCTCCTTCTCCCACATTTTTTGTAATTGTAGAACCTGCTGCAATGTATCCGTAATCCTCAACTCTTACAGGTGCTACAATATTTGCATTTGACCCTATAAAAGCATGATCTCCTATTACGCTTCTGTACTTGTTTTTTCCATCATAATTTACAAATACGACACCGCATCCGATATTTACATTCTTTCCTACATCAGCATCTCCCACATAGGCGAGATGAGATGCCTTGGAGCCATCTCCAAAATTCGAATTTTTTATTTCTACAAAGTTTCCTATCTTTGTATTTTCTCCAATATTTGAATTCGGTCTTATATGAGCATAAGGACCTAATTTTGAATTTGAACCGATCTTTGAATTTTCGATTAAACAATTATCAATGGTGACATCGTTTCCTATTTCAGAATCTACTATTCTGCTAGTCCCATATATTTTGCAGTTGTTTCCTATTTTACTGTTCCCCTGTAATACAGCTCCGGGATATATAATGGTATCGCTTCCTATTTTTACGCCCGGCTCAATGATAACTGCATTTGCATCTATCATTGTAACTCCATCTATTAAATAATTTTCATTTATTCTCTTTTTCATTATATCAGTGCAAATTGATAGATTATCCCTTGAGTTCACACCTAAGATTTCTCTGTTGTCCTTAAGTTTAAATCCTCCGATTTTTTTATCCATTTTAAATAAAATTTCTATTGCATCTGTTACATAAAGTTCACCTTGTTTATTGTTTGAGTCTATAAATTTAAGCGAATGCTTTAGAGCCTTACCTTTGAACACGAAAATGCCGGAATTTATTTCTCGTATGAGTTTTTCCTTTTGACATGCATCTTTCTCTTCTACAATTTTATATATTCGCGCATCTTCATCTCTGACAATTCTTCCATATCCAAAAGGACAATCGAGAACTGCAGTGAGTATTGTGGCTGAATAGTCATTTTCTTCATGAAAACTTATAAGCTCATTAAGAGTTTGTGATTTTATCAAAGGCGTATCTCCGTTTAATATCAATACCGTATCTTCATCGGAAATACCGTCTAATGTCTGCATTACCGCATAACCGGTTCCATAGGGAATACCCTCTCCTATGGGTTGTCTTATAAAAATCACTTCTTTATCTTTTAAGTGTTCTCTGATTTCTTCTTCTCCATGACCGACTACCACATTGATTTTTTCAACATTTGATTTCTTTGCACTCTCTATTACATACTCGATCATGGACATGCCTAAAATCTCATGTAAAACTTTGGGTTTTTTTGACTTCATTCTGCTGCCCTCTCCTGCAGCAAGAATTACCGAAACTCTCATTAAATATCACTACACCTTTTTAATTTTCTCTGTATATTATATCCTTGTGAAAGAATTATCTCAATATCAAATCTTCATAACAAATAAAATCCAAAAAAATAAAGTATGAATTCATACTTTATTTTATATCTATTAATCATCTTTAATCTTTTATTTGTTTAAATAATATTTTTTCATCGTTATAGGATACTCCTATGTATTTATCCTCCAAAGCCTTTTTTATGGCATCTTCATCTTTAGGATCGATATTGATGCATTTGTCGGTGAACTCAAAATCTCTATATTTGTTCTTATAAAAAATAAATCTCGGATAACCTTCCGGACCATTTTCATCATGGTACACATTTTTTAATGCCACAATATAAAATCCGTTTTTCAATACATTTCTGAAAGAGTGTGGGTTTTTTGGTGAAACTGTTGAGTAAAAATACTTGTAATTATTTTCCTTTACGTAATTTTCAATAAGCTCTCTGGTCTTATTTTGAATTCCTCTGCCCCTATATTCTTTATCCACCATACTACTGCCGTGCTGTATTATTTTTTCTTCTATATCTTCAATAAAATCAATATCTTTAATAAAGGACTCATTGTAATCTATTACATGTGTAGATCTAAATCCCACAAGACGCTCTCCGTCAAAAACGCCTATTATTTGACCCCCGTTTTCAAAGAGCCTTTCAAGCTCGTCTTTTTCATCCATTATAAAAGTACTCTTATCTTCTAAGGTGTTGTGAACATTCTCGGTAAATTTCATAATATCATCAATATCATTTTCAGTCATAAAATAATATTGCAACCCATTTTCTTCATGAATTTTTTTCATTTGTCACCTCACAAAAATTGTATTTATTTGTACTTTTTTTATTATACCCATAAAAATATTTTGTAATTTAAAAAAAGGTTTTTTAAACCTTTTTATTCGTCTATAGGAAGATATACCGTAATCTTTGTTCCTTCATTGATTTTAGATTCTATTTGCAAATCTCCGCCATGACTTTTTACTATGTGTTTTACAATACTCAGACCAAGTCCTGTACCGCCTAATTTTTTAAATCTGGATTTGTCCGCTCGATAAAATCTTTCAAATATTCGCTCAATATCTTCTTCGGCAATTCCTATCCCGCTATCCTTCACAGAAATAAATGCTCTATCCTCCTCTTGTCCAATTAAAATGTTAACAGTTCCCTTTTCAACATTGTATTTAATTGCGTTGTCCATTAAATTGGAAATAAGCTCCCAAATCATCGTGTTGTTTGCCTTTACTGTCGCTTCACCTTCAAGTGTAATAGTTATGTTTTTTTTCTTTGCTTTTTGTTCAAAGTTTTCAATGGCCTGCTTGCACATTTCCGTCAAATCAACTTCTTCTTTAATAAAGGCAACGCCCGCTTCAAGTTTGGAAATTTTTATTATTTCATCTATGAGAATAAGTAATCTATTGGATTCTTCGTATATTCTGTTTACAATTTCATTCTTGTCCTTTTTGCCGTTAACCATGTTGTTTTTAAGCAATTCTGTAAACCCGCAAATCGACGTCAGAGGAGTCTTTAATTCATGAGATACATTGGCTGAAAATTCTTCTCTGATTCTTTCAGCTTTAAGTCTCTTGGTATCATCTATCAAAAGGAGTATTGAACCTGTAATAACTCCATCAATATATACCGGATTGACATAGTACTTTATTATCTTGTCTTCAAATTCTATAGAACCGCTCGAAGATTTGCCGTTATAGCAATCTTCAAAAGCATTTAACAATTCTTCTTTTCTCGTAACGTAGAGTATGTTTCTATTTAGAGGTTCCTGTTTGCATTCAAACAGCTTCATAGCCTGTTTATTTATTACAAGCACCGATCTTGTAGAGTCAAGTATAATAAGTCCTTCCTTCATATTTTCAAGGATTATCCTTATGGTATCTCTCTCTCTTTTTATCTCCACAAGATGAGAAGCAATGGTGTCTTTTTGAGAAGTTATTTCATATATAAATGGAGAAATTTCAGGGATTTTACTCAAATCCACAGAATTAGGATCTAAAGATGATTTTTTCAAAGGTTCAAGAATTTTATTTGTAGACTGTCTCGCCAAAAATAATGCCAAAATAAATATTAAAGCTATAATTAATAAATTACTTGGTAAAACTTTAAAAAATGCACCTGCAATTGTATCCATTTCCTTTGCAATTCTGATAAAATATCCATCGTCGAGCTTCAATGCAACATACATAGTATCATTGGAAAGCGTATCGGAGTGTCTGGTAACCTTGGCTTTTCCTTCCGCCAACGCACCTTGAATTTCTGCGCGTTCAAAATGGTTATCCATAGTACTTGCATTTACAAAGGAATCATAAATCGGGTTGCCTTTTTCATCAAAATAAGACAATCTGATATCCTTGTTGTCTTTACCTATTTTTTCTAAGTATTCAATTTTATCTCCGGTTTCCATCAATCCGTATTTTAATACGTCAATGGTCTGATAAATTTGTTTTTCAACGTTACTTTCATAGAATTTAAAGTTTAAAAATAGAGATAACACCGTGCTAAGCACAAGTGTTATCAATGCAACAAGAGTTAGACTCCTAAATATTCTCTTATTCATTGTCCTCTCCCATGGAAATCTTATAGCCTACGCCTCTAACGGTATGAATAAGTTCTCTTTTCGGACCGAGTTTTTCTCTTAAAAGTTTTATGTGCATATCTACTGTCCTGGTTTCACCTTCATAATCATATCCCCATACGGAATTCAAAAGCACTTCCCTTGACAGCACTATATCGATATTATTCATCATATATTTAAGTAATTCAAACTCTTTGTAAGTAAGTGTAACGGGTTCTCCATCCACTAATACCTTTCTTCTCAATAAATCAATTTGAATTCCTTCAAACTCCATATTTTCCTCAATTTGTCTGTTATTTCTTCTAAGAAGTGCATTGACTCTTGAAAGAAGTTCCAGCACAGAAAAAGGCTTGGTCATATAATCATCAGCTCCTATGTCTAAGGAACTGACAATATCGTATTCTGAAGTTTTTGCCGTTATCATCATTATAGGTATTGAAGAAGTGTGCGGATTTTGTTTTAGAGTTTTTAATATTTCTATTCCATCCATATCGGGAAGCATAATATCCAACAGGATTAAGTCCGGGGTGTCTTTGTTTAACTCCTTAAAAAAATCCTTTCCTCTTTCAAATCCCTTGCATTTATAGTTCTTTGATTTTAATGCATATTCTATTAGTTTTTGTATTGAACTGTCATCTTCTACAATATAAATTAACATCTTCATCCCTCAATTGCAAATATTACCCATCTTGAAATATTTACAGCGTGATCTGCAATTCTTTCAAGATATTTTGCTATCATTATAAAATCTATAATATTGGGAGCGTTATGATGTTTGTTCTCGATTTGTTTTATTAAATCATCTCTAACTTTTACAAAATAATTGTCTACTATATCATCTTCATCTTCTATACTTCTTGCTGCAACTATGTCTTTGTCTATAAAAGAATTAATTGTGTTCTTGATTATCTTTGTTGTAGCTTTTGCCATTTTTTTGATATGATCTATGCTCTCAAAATCATAGGTTTCTTTAAAATTAGAACAAATTTCAGCTATGTCTCTTGCTTGATCTCCGATCCTTTCAAGGTCTGTAATCATCTTAAGAGCTGAAGAAATTATTCTTAAATCTGTTGCTACGGGTTGTTGTTCCAAAATTAGTCTCAAACAATGTGTTTGGATCCTGTTTTCCATTAAATCGATCTGTTCTTCAAGATCAAAAACCTCTTCACTCACATCTTTATCATAAGCACACATCAAGCTTACCGCTTTGTCTATTGCTATCTCGCTTAATGTAGCCATTTGCATAATTTCTTCATTTAAGGCTTTAAGTTCTTCGTCGTATCTTTCTCTCATTTTATCACCCGAACCTTCCGGTTATATAGTCTTCTGTTCTTTTGTCTTGCGGCTTAGAAAATATACCATATGTGTCTCCGAATTCTATTACTTCTCCTGTCAGAAAAAATGCAGTTTTATCAGATACTCTTGAGGCTTGTTGCATATTGTGAGTTACCATTACTATGGTGTATTCCTCTTTAAGTTCCGTTACCAAATCCTCTATTTTTCCTGTGGAAATAGGATCAAGAGCAGATGTCGGTTCATCCATTAGTATTACTTCCGGTTCTACGGACAAAGCCCTGGCTATGCAAAGTCTTTGTTGTTGACCTCCGGAAAGAGCCATGGCATTCTTTCTTAAATCACCTTTTACTTCTTCCCAAATTGCAGCTTGCTTTAAGGATCTTTCGACTATTTCATCAAGCTTTGCTTTCTCATTGACACCATGAGTTCTTGGACCGTAAGCTATATTGTCATATATGGATTTCGGAAAGGGATTTGGGGATTGAAATACCATTCCCACTCTTTTTCTAAGCTCATTTACATTATAATCCTTTTTGTATATATTTTCACCTTCAAGTTCAATAAGTCCTTCAATTCTACAATCCACAACTAAATCGTTCATTCTGTTTATGCATTTGATCATTGTAGATTTACCGCAGCCTGAAGGGCCTATAAAGGCTGTTATTTTTTTATTTGGTATATCCATACTTACGGATTTTAAAGCTTGAAAAGTTCCGTAGTATAAATCTAAATTTTCTACTTTAATTTTTGGATTCAATTTGCACCCTCCGATAATTTATTGCCTATTTTTGTTGAAACGTAGTTTATTAGTAATACAACTACCAACAATACCATCGCTGTGGCATAGGCTTCTCCTACGTGCAATCCTTCGCTGGAAAGCATGTACATGTGAAGTGCCAATGTTCTGGATGATGAATATAGTCCTTTAGGCATTTGGGTAGCTGTACCAAGTGTGTAAATCAAGCATGCCGTTTCCCCTACAATACGACCTGTAGCAAGTACAACTCCTGCTACAATCCCCGGCATTGCAATAGGTAATACTACTTTAAATATTGTTCTTAACTTTCCCGCTCCAAGGGCAAAACTTGCATGTCTAAGGGAATCATTTACCGACTTAAGAGCTTCTTCAGTAGATCTTATTATCAAAGGCAGTATCATTATTGAGACTGTGAATACCCCTGAAAGAATTGAAAAAGATAATTTCAAACTGGTTACAAAGAACAGCATCCCGAATAATCCATAAACTATGGATGGAATTCCTTGTAGAGTTTCTGCTGCAAGCCTGATAACTTCTACAATCTTAGAGCCCGGTTTTGCATATTCAACCAAGTAAATTGCAGTAAAAACACCTATGGGTGTGGCTATTAATATTCCTAAGAACACCACGATGATCGTAGTTATAATTGATGGCATCATTGAAACATTTTCAGTTGTGTATTCCCACTCAAATAATCTTGGACTCAAGTATGGAAGTCCCTTTCCTATGATATAGATAACTATCCATAACAATGACCCGAAAGTCAATATTACAGAAAGCATCGAAGCTAATCTGTATCCGTTTAACATATTCTTAGATTTAAGAAAGAGTATTGACCCTAAGACTATAGTCAAAAAAATTAAAATAATCTTTATATGAGTTGTCATAGATATTCACTCCTCTTCTTAAAAATATAGAAGGCAATATTAATAATCAGTATAAATATAAATAGTACACATGCCGTGGCAATAAGCGCCTCTTGATGCAAACCGAAAGCATAGGCCATTTCAAGAACTATATTTGTAGTCATAGTTCTAACTCCTTCAAATATATTAAAGGTAAGCCTTGGCTGATTTCCCGCAATTAATATCACCGCCATGGTTTCACCTATGGCACGTCCAATTCCCAAAATAATTCCTGCAAATATACCCGATCTTGCTGCAGGAAGCACAACCTTCATCATGGATCTTTCATGGGTTGCTCCCAAAGCAACACTTCCGGTGTAGTAAGACTTCGGAACCGCTCTTATTGATGTTTCCGCCAAACTTACTATTGTCGGAAGTATCATTACAAGTAGCAATAAACTGGCTGTGAATATACTCATCCCGTTTCCCTTAAACAAATCTCTCATTATAGGTACAATTGCCGTCAAGGCAAAGAATCCATAAACTATTGAAGGAATTCCAGCCATTAAATTCAATGCCGGTTTTAATATCTTGTACAGCCATTTAGGACAATCTACGGCTAAAAAAACAGATGTGAATATTGCTATGGGAACTGCCATTACAGATGCTAAGATGGTTACCATTATAGAGCCTATTATAAAGGCACCTATTCCAAAGGACGGAGGGTTGTCTAAGGGTGCCCACTTTGTATTAAATATAAAATCCTTTATCCCTATTTCAGTAAAAATATTTATTCCGCCTTTAAATATAAAAACCGAAATTAAAATTATAAATAGGATTGAAAGCAGAGCGCAGAGCAGAAAGAAATATTTTACAATATTCTCTCTAAACTCTGCCGCTTTTACCCTATCGTTATGATAGTTATTATTTTCCATTATTTTATTTCTGCCCAGTCAGTTATTTTTCCTTCAAATATGTTTTTAATTTGTTCAAGAGTTAAATCTTCAATTGTTGATTCAGGATTAACTACTACTGCAATACCGTCCATTGCTATTACTAAGTTTTCAATACCTTGTGACATTTCTTCATCTTTAATTTCTCTTGAAGCCATTCCTAATACTGCTGAACCTTCAATAGCTGACTTGATACCTGCTGATGAACCGGTTGCTTGAATGTCTGCTTGGAAATCAGGATTGTGAGCCTTATAAGCTTCAACTAATTTTTCCATAAGAGGAGTAACTGATGTTGAACCTGCAATTGTAATGTGAGCTGCATTTCCTGAAGCTTCATATTTGTTACCTTGAGGTTGTCCTACATATCCTTCTGCTGTTGCGATTTCTTGTCCTTCATCTGACATAATGAAATCTACGAAGTCTTGAACTTCTGCCGCAAGCCCTGGTTTGTATACAAGGTTAAAAGGTCTTGCTATTTTGTAATCTCCTGATTTTACAGTTTCTTCTGATGCTTCAGCGCCTTCTACCTTAACTGCTTTTACAGTTTCATCCAATGAACCTAAAGAAATATATCCTATTGCTTGAGGATCGTTAGCAACTGTAGTCATTACTGCGTTAGTTGAGTTTTGAACTACTGCTTCTGTTGAAGTATTGTCAACTTCTTCTCCTGCTTCATTCTTAGCTACTATGCCTGTTATTTCAGTAAAAGCTCCTCTTGTTCCGGAACCTTGTTCTCTTGAAATTACTGTGATAGGACCTTCTGTTGCTTCTGCAGATGCAGTTTCTTCCGCTTTGTTGTTTGTTGCTTCTTCTGCCGGTTCTTCTGTTGCTGTGTTGTTTGCCGGTTCTTCTTTAGCTGTGTTTTCTCCTCCACCACATGCTGTAAGAGCAAATACTAAAGAACCTACTAATAATCCTAATGCTAACTTCTTTCTCAAATTAATAAACTTCATAATAATAATTCATCCTTTCAATCTTTTTTAATCAACTTGATTATAGATGTAAATTGTAAAGTTGGTTCTACCACATTGTAAAATATGTGTAAAAAAAATTACATAAAATGAAAGTTTCGTGAATATTGTGTCATAGACTTCCAATATGATATAATAGTTTGCCGAAGAGGTGGTACTATCAAAGACTTTTTAAAGAAAAAAAATATCAATTTATCTTGGAAAACTTATTTTATTGATGCCATGGGAGCTATGGCTTACGGTCTCTTTGCATCATTGTTGGTAGGGACAATATTAAATACGATCGGCACTGAATTTAATATTGCTTTTTTAAGCGAAACCGTATGGCCTATCGCTCAAAAGGCTACAGGTGCCGCTATTGCGGTTTCCATAGCTTATGCTTTAAAAGCTCCGGATTTAGTTTTGTTTTCCAGCACTTTAGTCGGCATTGCAGGAAATGAATTAGGCGGTCCCATAGGGGTTTTTATCTCCACTATTTTCGCTGTTGAACTTGGAAAAATAGTTTCCAAGGAAACTAAGATAGACATAGTAATTACCCCTACAGTTACAGTGCTGGTCGGACTTATCATAGCGACCTTTGTCGGTCCTTACATACAATCCATAATGGTATCCATAGGAAATCTAATAATGTTTTCTACCGAACAACAACCCTTTATCATGGGAATTTTAGTATCTGTCATAGTAGGTGTCGCTTTAACTCTTCCTATATCTTCCGCTGCACTTTGTATGATGCTATCGCTTAGCGGTCTTGCGGGTGGCGCAGCAACGGTCGGCTGTTGCTGTCAAATGGTAGGATTTGCAGTTATTTCCTTTAGAGATAACGGTATTGAAGGCCTAGTTGCTCAAGGTCTGGGAACAAGTATGTTGCAGATGCCCAATATCATAAAAAACACAAAAATTTGGATTCCTCCAACTCTTGCCTCAGCAATCCTCGGTCCTGTATCCACTATTATATTTAAAATGGAAAATACTCCCCTGGGCTCTGGAATGGGTACAAGCGGTCTTGTAGGACAAGTAGGTACATTTAATGCGATGAGTCCCTACATGTCAAATTCAAAAATATTAATGTTGATATTAGTTATCCAAATTTTTCTTCCGGCTCTTCTGTCTTTTATAATTTATGAAATCATGAGAAAAAAGGGATTGATTAAAGACGGAGATATGAAATTATCATAATATACATAATTTATTAAACACAGGGCTTTTCAATTTAAAAATACCCTCTGGTTTTACTAATAAAATCAGAGGGTATTCTCTTTATAATGTTCTTTTTTACTTCTACAAATAATCCTCAGCTTGGAAATTTTTAAAATCAGGTCCTATTTTAAGAAAATCCTCATCTAAAAATAAAGATAAAGATGTGACCAAATTTTCCAAATAAGGTACTTTTATGCCATATTTACGAGCTAATTTCACCAAGGACCCGATTCCATAGGGTAAATCTTCCGAAAGATATCTGTGTTCAAAGGTGAGCGGTGCATTACCCGTGCTATATACCGGATTTAAGTGCATTGTATCATAAATCGAGTCATATTTAACATCCCAAAAACTATTTATAATATCTAAGGCCCCTACACCTTTAATCCCTAATTTATCACATATTTCAAGTCTTTCTTCATCAATTTTCTCTGTATATCTCACAACTCTTTCCGATGCTCCTTCTCCATAGAATTTAAAGGGTTGTTTAGCATCTATTCTTGCTGCATTAAACAGAACAATGGGCAGATGGTAAGTCGGATTGGAGTTATTTATTGATGTTTCAAGTACATTTGATACTGCAGAAAATTGAGGATATATGTCCTTTAGGTCTTCTATTAGTTTATTAACTGCACCGGAGGGTATTGAAGCAACATCTATCGCTTTTTTTATTGTAAGTAATTCAACTTGTCCTTGCTCTATGTGGTCGCTTATGTAGATTTGGGCCCCTGTTTCAGCAACTACAGTTTTATCCTTTCCTGCTTTATTAAGTTCTTCTTTTATTTCCACAGCTCCCCAGTTTCCATTGAAAATGAGTATCACTTGATCATCTCTTACATATTTTGCTATCTGTGCGCCTATATCTCTATGTCCGTTTGCAGTGGTCATAACCATAATGTAGTTTGTATCTTTAATAGCCTCTTTAATGTCATTGGTTATTTCCACGGGAGTTTCTACTTCAAGCACTCCCTTTACAACAATTCCTTCTTTTTTTATTTTTTCAACCTTGTCTTTATTTCTGTCATAAAGGCGGAATTTTTGGTTCAATGTAGTTAAGTGCCCCGCCATTGCTATTCCGGTATTTCCTGCACCTATAATTGTAAATTTCATCTGCATTACCTCTTTCTTTAAAAGGGTCCGATTTTTATCGCATCTGCTATTAGTAATAAAACAACTCCCGATAATATCCATACTATCATAAGCGGTTTAATAAATTTAACCCACTTGGTGTAAGGGATTCCCGCCACCGCAAGGTAAGCCATAAGTTCTGAGGATGTGGGTATTATTGAGTTTGTAAATCCGTCTCCAAATTGAAATGCAAGTACTGCGGTTTGCCTTGTAAGGCCAAGTACATCTGCAAGAGGTACCATTATCGGCATAGATGTAGCTGCAAGTCCGCTCCCCGATGTTATAAAGAAGTTCAGTATTAAATTTATAAAATATATCCCCAAAGAAGATAAGGCTCTTGGAAACAAGCTTATTACACTTGATAAGCCATATACTATAGTATCAATTATATTTGCATTTACCATTATTACGGATATGGCTTTTGCCAAACCGACTACTAAAGCTCCAAATATAAGCTCTTTTGCACCTTCAGTAAAAGTAACCGCTATTTCACTGGGGGTCATTTTTGATACAAGTCCTGCTAAAATCGCAATTGCCAAATAAACTGCAGACATCTCATTAATATACCATTGATATTTTATTATTCCGAATATTATTGAAGCTATTCCTATAAAAAGTATCGTAAGAACTATTTTTTGTTCCTTTGTAAGAGGATGAATATTTTCAAAATCTATTTTTTCATAATCCTTATCTGTTTTAACTCCGTACATATAGCTTTGTGTAGGATCTGCTTTTACTTTTTTTGCATATCTGCTCAAGTATATCAATGTGGTGGTATAAAATGTAACCATTGCGATAAGTCTAAACCATGCTCCCGAATAAAGCGGCAGTCCTGCGATTTGTTGTGCGACTCCAACGGTAAAGGGAATAAATATCCCCGATGTAATCCCAAAGGCTGCACCTAATGATACCATTGCCGTTCCTGTTATGACATCGTATCCCAAGGCTCTTGCCATCAATATTCCCATTGGGACGAACACACACACTTCATCCGAGGTACCAAGTATTGCTCCTGCCCACGCAAATACGAACAAAAACATCGGGATCATGAGGTGTTCCTTTGAACCGAGTTTCTTTGCCAAGGCTCCTATTCCGTTTACAAGCGCTCCGGATTTAGTTATTACCTGCATAGCTCCACCTATTATAAGTATTAAGAATACTATTTCTGATGTTTGTATGAGTCCTTCCGGAATCGAACGGAATAAATCCATTGGAGTTGTAGGGTTTTTTTCTACATACTTAAAAGAAGTTACATCAATTAGTTCTCTTCCTGTGTTTGGGTCTTCGATACGAGCATATTCTCCTGCCGGAATTATATAAGTCAACAATGCAACTGCCAAAATAATCGTAAATAATATTACAAAAATATGAGGCATTTTAAAGCTTTCTTTGACTTCCTTCCCTTTGCTATTTTCTTGCTTTTCCATAATTTTATAATGTTCTCCTGCTTATTAATTTGATATACAAAAAGAGAGTACAAATTTTGCATTCTCTTTTATATATCCTTCTACTTAAAAATTAATAAGATTATATATTATAAGTGTTTTATAATCAATACACTAAATTAATTATTTTTCACATTATTTCGCTAAATATGTTAGCGTAAAAAAAGAGAAATCCCTTAGGACTTCTCTTAAACCAGTTCAATTATTGCTTTTTCTGCTCCGTCACCTCGACGATGACCTAATTTTAAAATTCTTGTGTATCCGCCGTTTCTTGTTTCATACTTCGGCGCAATTTCAGCAAATAATTTTGTAACTACATCTTCATCATATATATAAGAAAGTGCTTGTCTTCTTGCATGAAGATCTCCACGTTTTCCTAAAGTGATCATTTTTTCAGCCATTCTCTTGGCTTCTTTTGCTCTAGTAACTGTAGTTGTCATTCTTTCTTCCCTTAAAAGAGATGTTACTAAATTTCTAAGCATAGCCTTTCTGTGAGCAGTCGGGCGACCAAGTTTTCTTAATTTAGCCACTTTACGTACCCTCCTTTATTCATCTTCTTTTCTCAAACTTAAGCCTAATTCAGCGAGTTTATTCTGTACTTCCTCTAAGGATTTTTTACCTAAATTTCTGACTTTCATCATTTCTTCTTCGGTCTTTTGCATAAGTTCATCTACTGTATTAATGTTTGCTCTTTTCAAACAATTAAAAGATCTAACAGATAAATCAAGCTCTTCTACTGTCATTTCCAAAGCTTTTTCTTTTTTATTTTCTTCCTTTTCAACCATAATATTTACTTCGTTTACATGTTCTGTAAGTTCTACAAATAAGTTCAGATGTTCAGTGAGAATCTTTGCTGCTAAGGACACAGCTTCATCTGCTGCCATTGATCCATCCGTTGTAACTTCTAATATGAGTTTGTCATAGTCTGTTCTTTGACCGACTCTTGTATTCTCAACTTTCCAGTTTACCTTTCTTATGGGCGTATAATTGGAGTCTATAGGTATAACGCTTATTTCAGAAATTTCGTCTTTTTTCATCTCAGAGGGTTCATATCCTCTTCCCTTTTCAATTGTGAGCTCCATATAAACATCGGCATCTTTATTTAAAGTCGCTATATGATGATCAGGGTTTACTATTTGAACTTCAGGTCCGACTATTATGTCAGAGGCTTTAATTTCACCCTCGCCCATCTTTTCAATTATAGCTTTAACAGGTTTTTCACCATCTAAATTTACTATAGTTCCCTTTATGTTGAGTATTATTTGCGGTACGTCTTCAAGTACTCCGGGAATTGTAGAAAATTCGTGTTCCACTCCTCTTATCTTCAATACCGATACTGCTGCGCCCGGTAATGAGGATAAAAGAACTCTTCTAAGGGAATTACCTATTGTTATTCCAAATCCACTTTCTAAAGGTTCAACGACAAACTTTCCGTATTTTCCGGATTCATCTAATTCAACTATTTCAATACTAGGTTTTTCAATTTCTATCATTGACTTACCCTCCTTATTGGGTTATTAGGAGCGTAAATAATTAAACTCTCCTGCGTTTAGGCGGTCTACAACCATTGTGTGGAATTGGCGTTATATCTTTGATCATTGTTACTTCCAATCCCGATGCTTGGAGTGATCTTATTGCAGCTTCTCTCCCTGAACCCGGTCCCTTTACATAGACTTCTACAGTTTTTAGACCGTGCTCTTTCGCTTTATTAGCTGCTTCTTCTGCCGCTTCTTGAGCTGCAAAGGGTGTAGATTTTCTGGAACCTCTAAATCCAAGTTGTCCTGCACTTGCCCATGAAATTACGTTACCGCTCATATCAGTAAGTGTAACCATAGTATTATTGAAAGTCGAAGCTATATGAGCTTGACCTTTTTCAATGTTTTTACGTTCTCTTCTTCTTGTACGAGTTACTTTTTGTTTTTTAGCCATAATCTACCTCCTTTACTTTTTCTTTGATACTAATTTTTTAGGACCTTTTCTGGTTCTGGCATTTGTCTTTGTTCTTTGTCCTCTTACGGGAAGTCCTCTTCTGTGTCTTATTCCTCTATAGCAATTTATTTCCCTTAATCTCTTTATATTCATTGCTATATCACGGCGAAGATCTCCTTCTACGTGATACTTGTCAATTTGTTCTCTGATTCTTGCAATTTCAGCTTCTGTTAAGTCTTTTACTCTTGTATCAAAGTCAACGTCAGCATTTCTTAAAATTTCTTGTGATCTGCTTCTGCCTATTCCGTAGATATAAGTAAGACCAATTTCAACGCGCTTTTCCCTGGGTAAATCAATACCAGCAATTCTTGCCATTTATAGCCTCCTTATCCTTGCTTTTGTTTATGTTTTGGATTTTCGCAAATGACCATAACTCGACCATTTCTTTTGATTATCTTACATTTTTCACACATCTTTTTAACAGATGGTCTAACTTTCATTTTATCCCTCCTAAATTATAGGGTTATCTATTTTTTTCTCCAGGTAATTCTTCCTCTTGTAAGATCATAGGGTGATAATTCAACCGTAACCTTATCACCTGGCAATATTCTTATATAATTCATTCTAAGTTTACCTGAAATGTGAGCAAGTATTATATGTCCATTTTCAAGTTTTACTTTGAAGTTTGTATTTGGAAGTGCATCAACCACCACACCTTCAACTTCAATAACGTCTTCTTTAGCCATTAAGAGTTCCTCCTGTCTCAACTATAGTTTTTTAGACTCTTTCGTATATATGAATTACTTAAATCAGTCTCGCTTATATCTATTATATCTTTATAAATTATAAGGTGTTTTATCTTCTTCTTTTTAGGATTAACTAATTTTCTACTTTTTCCATCAACTATAGATACATAGTTTTCATCAAGAATTTTATTAACTAAAAATATAGTGCCTGCATCTCTGCCGGCTTTTGACTTAACTACTTGACCGACCTTTATAAATAAAGTATTAATCATATAATTAAATTTCTAAAGCCTTTACTATGTCTTCAGAGACTATTTTTATTTCCTTAGAACCGTCTATATTGACTAAGAGTCCTTGTGCTGAATAATAGTCTAAAAGAGGAACTGTTTGATTGACATACACATTTATTCTTTTTTGAACTGTTTCTTCAACATCATCATCTCTTTGAATAAGAGGTGTATTGTCCTTATCGCAAAATCCTTCGTTTTTGGGTGGGTTGAATTTTATGTGATAGGTAGCTCCGCAAGTTTTACATATTCTTCTTCCAACTGCTCTTTCTACCAATATGCTGCTGTCGACATCTATATTTATAACTTTATCAAGTTTTGTCCCAAGTTTATCAAGCTCTGCATCAAGGCTTACTGCTTGGGCAACGGTTCTCGGAAAACCATCCAATAAAAATCCGTCCTTGCAATCGTCTCTTGAAATTCTATCTTGAACAATTTCTATAACTACTTGGTCAGGCACTAAAGCTCCTTGATCCATGTAAGATTTAGCCTTTTTTCCCAATTCAGTTCCGTTCTTGATATTTTCTCTGAAAATGTCTCCAGTGGAAATATGAGGTATGCTGTATTTATTTATAATAAATTCTGCTTGAGTCCCTTTACCTGCTCCTGGAGGCCCTAAAATTACGAGTCTCATCATTTACCTCCTATTTATTTAAAAATCCCTTGTAATGTCTCATCAACATTTGTTGTTCTAAAACTCTTGCGGTTTCAAGTACTACCCCAACTACGATTATCATAGACGTGCCACCGTAATTAAAGGGTAAGTTTGATACCTTTGTCAAAAATATCGGCAATATTGCGAGTATTGCCAGAGCTATAGCTCCGGGTAGACACAATCTGTTTACAGTTTTTTGCAAATAATCCGATGTGGGTTTTCCTGCACGTATTCCCGGAATAAATCCGCCGTTTTGTTGCAAGTTTTTAGAATATTCAACTGTATTGAATTGTATAGCTGTGTAAAAATATGTGAAAAATACTATCAAAACCACAGTCACGACTACATAGTAAATTGTTCCCGGAATTCCTTCAACTGTAAAATACTTTGCGATAGTTCTTTGTGTCGATTCATTTTTTGTAAACATTGCAAAGGTAGCCGGTATAGAAACAATTGAACTTGCGAAAATCATCGGCATAACACCGCTCATAAGTACCTTAACAGGGATATGAGTAGATTGTCCGCCATACATTTTTCTGCCGACAACTCTTTTTGCATATTGTACAGGAATTTTTCTTTCACCTTCATTTAATGCAACTACAAATACAACAATTGCAATTGCAATTACGAAAAATATCACAAGGAAAATTGGATTTGCAAGTCCTGCATTGACCATGGCGAAGGATTGAACTATATCAGAAGGAAATCTCGATACTATTCCTGCAAAAATAAGAAGTGATATTCCGTTTCCAACTCCATGTTCTGTAATTTGTTCTCCTAACCATATCAAAAACGCCGTTCCGGCAACTATTGATAATACTACTACCGATTTTTCAAGAATTGTAGTTGCAACTACCGCCTCTCCAAAAAATCCGAAAGCAAATCCGATAGCTTGAATAAATGCTATAACTATTGCAAGATAACGAGTGTATTTTGCAATTTTCTTTCTTCCTGTTTCCCCTTCCTTTGATAAGGCTTCCAAGGAAGGAATCGCTATGGTCAATAGTTGTAATATAATTGAAGCCGTGATATATGGATATATATTGGCTGCAAATATCGAAAATCTACTGAAGTTTCCTCCTGCCATCAAGTCAAGTAGGGAAAAAACTGTTTGACTTGTATTCATATAAAGTTGTTGAACTTTTTGAGCATTCATAAATGGGACCACAATAAAAGATCCTAATCTATAAAGCAAAAGCATGAAAAGTGTAAATAACATTTTTTTGCGAAGCGACTGCACTTTCCAAGCATTTTTGAACGTGGAAATCATTAAATCACCTCTATCTTTCCACCGGCTGATTCGATTTTTTCAACAGCTGATTTTGAAAAATGATGTGCTTTTACAGTAATTTTTGAGGTTAAATCTCCATTTCCAAGTATCCTTACCCCGTCATTATTTTTCTTAATAAGACCCATTTCCTTTAATACTTCAGGTGTAACTTCGGCGCCATCTTCGAATACATTTAAATCTTCTACATTCAATATTGAATATTGTTTAGCGAATATATTTGTAAAACCTCTTTTTGGTAATCTTCTGAACAATGGCATTTGGCCACCTTCAAATCCCGGTCTTACTCCACCGCCCGATCTTGCGTTTTGTCCTTTATGACCTCTTCCGGATGTCTTGCCAAGTCCTGAACCAATGCCTCTTCCGACTCTTTTTTTGGCTTTTACTCCGCCACCTTCAGCAGGTCTTAAATCGTGTAATTTCACCTTTTACACCTCCTTATTCTTCTATTTCAAGCATATATGACACTTGTTTGATCATTCCTCTTATTTGAGGATTGTCTTCGTGTTCAACAATTTGTCCTATTTTATTTAAACCAAGTGCCTTAATAGTTCTCTTATGCGTTTGTTTTCTTCCTATAGGGCTTTTTACTAATTTAATTTTCATAGTTCTACCCCCCTTATCCTAAAATTTCATCTACCGACTTATTTCTAAGTCTTGCTACCGATTCAGCTGTTTTCAATTCAGATAGTCCTTTTATGGTAGCATTGACAATATTTCTAGGGTTACTTGAGCCTATATTCTTCGTTCTTATATCTGAAATTCCCGCAAGTTCACATACGGCACGTACTGCTCCTCCGGCAATAACTCCTGTACCTGCTGGTGCCGGTTTTAAAAATACTTTTCCTGCTCCGACAACTCCTGTTACTTCATGAGGGATAGATGTTTCTAATAAATTTACTTTTATCAAGTGTTTCTTTGCATCTTGTGTAGCTTTTCTAATTGATTCAGGCACTTCAAGAGCCTTGCCCATTCCTACTCCAACATGGCCTTGGCGATCTCCTACAACTACTAAAGCTGAAAATCTGAAGTTTCTACCACCCTTTACAACTTTTGCTACTCTGTTGATTGAAACTACTTTTTCTTCAAGATCTAATTCTTTTGCATTAATTAATGAACGTTCCATTTTCCCCTCCTTTTTCAGAATTTCAATCCGGTTTCTCTTGCTGCATCAGCCAATGCTTTTATACGTCCGTGATATAAATATCCGGATCTGTCAAAAACAACATTTTCTATTCCAGCATCCAATGCACGTTTAGCCACTAATTTACCAACTTCTTGAGCTGCCTCAATGTTTTTTGTGCTTTCAAGCTCAAAGGACTTATCAAGTGTTGACGCTTGTATTAATGTTTCTCCCTTTTCATCATTAATTATTTGTGCATATATATGTGAGTTTGATCTGAAAACTGAAAGTCTTGGGCAAGATTGCGTTCCGGAGATTTTGTTTCTAATTCTCTTGTGTCTTTTTATTCTACTTGCGTTTTTATCTATTTTATTAAACACTTATTTACTCCTTTCCTTACTTACCTGTTTTTCCGACTTTACGTCTTATTTGTTCTCCAACATATTTTATACCCTTGCCTTTGTATGGTTCAGGTTCTCTATATTTTCTGATTTTCGCGGCATATTGCCCTACCTTTTGCTTGTCAATACCTGTGATAATTATGCTTGTAGGTGCGGGTACTTCCACTTGAATTCCTTCAGGATCTTCAAGTTCCAGAGGATGAGATAATCCAAGAGTTAAAGCTAATTTCTTTCCATTCTTAGCTGCTCTATATCCTGTTCCCACTATTTCAAGTTCTTTTTTATATCCTTCTGTAACGCCGATAACCATATTTTCTATTAGTGTTCTTGTTAAACCGTGCATTGCTTTATGTCTTTTTTCATCGCTTGGTCTTTCAACAACTAATTCATTATCTTCCAAATTGATTTTCATTTCAGAATCAAAGGTTTGTGTTAATTCTCCCTTAGGTCCCTTAACGGTTATTTTATTGTTTTCTACTTTCACATCTACACCGTTTGGGATGACTATTGGTTTTTTACCTATTCTAGACATATTTCCTCCTATTACCAAACGTAGCAGATTACTTCTCCACCTACATTAGATTTTCTTGCCTCTTTATCAGTGATTACTCCCTTGGATGTAGAGATTATTGCTATTCCCAAACCTCCAAGTACCTTTGGTAGATCGCTGCTTTGTGCATAGACTCTAAGGCCCGGTTTTGAAATCTTCTTAATTCCGCTTATTACCTTTTCGTTATTTTCTCCGTATTTAAAATCTATTCTAATAACACCTTGTTTGTCATCATCAATTACTTCGTAATTTTTAATGTATCCTTCATCTAATAGGATTCTCGATATTTCTTTTTTCATATTTGAAGCCGGAATATCTACAGATTTATGTTTTGCATTATTAGCATTTCTAATTCTAGTAAGCATATCTGCAATTGGGTCTGTCATCATATTAATTTGCCTCCCTTCCTGCTAATGGTATTCTTTACCAACTTGCTTTTCTAACCCCGGGAATTTGTCCTTTGTATGCTAATTCTCTAAAACATATTCTACAAATTCCATATTTTTGTAAAACAGAATGTGGTCTTCCACATATACTGCATCTTGTATATCTTCTTGTTGTATACTTAGCTTTTCTTTTTTGCTTAGCTATCATTGATTTTTTTGCCACAAGTACTTCCTCCTAATTACTTTGCAAATGGCATTCCCATTTTTTCAAGGAAAGCTTTAGCTTCTTCGTCTGTTTGTGCTGTAGTGACAATTGATATATCCATACCTCTAATAGAATCAACTTTGTCGTATTCTATTTCAGGAAATATAAGTTGCTCCTTAAGACCTAATGCATAATTTCCTCTTCCGTCAAAGGCAGTGGATTTTACGCCTCTAAAGTCCCTTACTCTTGGTAATGCTATATTCATAAGTTTGTCTAAAAAGTTATACATTTTTTCGCCTCTTAATGTAACTTTAACTCCTATTTTGTTTCCTTCACGGAGTTTAAAGTTGGCTATTGATTTTCTTGCTGTAGTTACAACAGGTCTTTGTCCTGTTATTGTCATAATATCGTTTATAGCCGCTTCCAGAGCTTTTGGATTGTCCTTGGCTTCTCCAAGTCCAATATTTATAACTACTTTTTCTATCTTAGGCACTTGCATAACGCTTTTGTATTCGAATTTTTCAAGTAGATAGTTTACTACTTCATTATCATATTTTTCCTTTAATCTTGAAGTCATATTCTACCTCCTTACTTTATTGATTGATTGTCAGATTTTTTAAATCTGATTTTTTTACCGTCTTCTATTCTATATCCGATTCTTGTGGGTTTTCCTGACTTTGTATCGAAATACATTACATTTGAAACATGAATCGGCGCTTCCATTTTTTCTATTCCTCCAGGTTTTTGCGGTCCCTTCGGCTTTAAATGTTTTGTGACTATATTCACCTTTTCCACTATTACTTTATTTTCTTTAGGAAAGGCTTTTAGTACTTTACCGGTAGCGCCTCTGTCTTTCCCGGCAATTACTTTTACTGTATCACCAATTTTAATACGCATGTTTACCTCCCTTAAAGTACTTCAGGTGCAAGTGAAATAATTTTCATGAAATTTCCACTTCTCAATTCTCTGGTGACAGGTCCGAAAATTCTTGTTCCTACCGGACTTCTGTCGTCTTTTATTATTACTGCCGCATTATCGTCAAATTTTATATATGAACCGTCTTGACGGCTAATTCCTTTACTAGTTCTAACAATTACCGCTTTAACTACAGAACCTTTCTTTACAACTCCTCCGGGAATTGCATTTTTAACAGAACAAACAACTATGTCTCCAATATTGGCTATTCGTCTGTTAGTACCACCAAGTACTTTTATAACAAGTAGTTCTCTAGCTCCGGAATTGTCAGCAACATTTAATCTCGTTTCTTGTTGAATCATTATATTGCCTCCTTTTAGAAATTATTTCGCTTTCTCAATAATATCTACTAATCTCCATCTCTTGTCTTTGCTTAGTGGTCTTGTCTCCATAATTTTAACTCTGTCGTTTATTTTGCATTCATTGTTTTCGTCATGGGCTTTAAATTTAGTAGTCTTTTTAAATCTCTTCTTGTAAATGGGATGAGTTACGAAAGTTTCAGTAGCTACAACTATTGTTTTATCCATTTTATCACTAACTACTGTACCGATAACAGTTTTTCTATTGTTTCTTTCCATTATACTAAGCCTCCTTTCCCATTTCTAACTCACGTTCTCTAAGGACTGTTTTTACTCTTGCTATATCTTTTTTTACATGGCCTATACTTGCTGTGTTATCAAGTTGCCCTGTAGCAAGTCTAAATCTAAGATTAAATAATTCATTTTTGAGATCATTAACTTTTTTATTTAAGTCGCTGCTTGACATTTGGCGAATTTCTTTAGTCTTCATTAGATTCACCATCCTTTTCTTTCATAACAATTTTTGTTTTAATGGGAAGCTTCATAGCTGCAAGTCTCATTGCTTCTTTCGCTATATCTTCTGAAACCCCACTCATTTCAAACATGATACGTCCGGGTTTTACAACTGAAACCCAGTAAGCAGGAGCTCCTTTTCCGGAACCCATACGTGTTTCAGCCGGTTTTTCAGTAACGGGTTTGTCAGGGAAAATCTTAATCCATATATTTCCCCCTCTTTTTATATATCTGGTCATTGCACGACGTGCCGCTTCTATTTGATTTGATGTTATCCACGCTGGCTCAAGAGCTTGAAGACCATATTCTCCGTAAGTAAGAGTGTTTCCACGAAGAGCCTTGCCTTTCATTCTGCCTCTATGGACTCTACGATACTTAACTCTCTTAGGCATTAACATAATTGTTTCCTCCTCTCATAAAAAGATCAGTTATCTTTTTTGGCCCTGAAATTGTTTCTTGGACCCCTTCTATTATCTCTGTTTCTGTTATCTCTGTTATCTCTGTTTTGAGGTTTTCTTCTTTTGAAATCTCTTTTCTTTGCGTTTTCTTTAACTTCAGGAAGAACTTCTCCCTTATAAAGCCAAACTTTGACTCCAAGTTTACCATAGGTGGTATCAGCTTCTGCAAAACCGTAATCAATGTCGGCTCTTAAAGTTTGTAGAGGAATTGTACCTTCGGAATACCCTTCAGTTCTTGCCATATCAGCTCCGCCAAGACGTCCGGAAACCGCCGTCTTGATACCCTTAGCTCCAGCTCTCATGGTTCTTTGAATCGCTTGCTTCATAGCTCGTCTGAAAGAAACTCTTCTTTCAAGGGAAGATGCAATTGATTCCGCCACAAGTTGAGCATCTAAATCTTGAACTTTAATTTCTTCTACGTTTATAACAACGCTTTTGCCTGTAAGCTTTTCAAGAGCAACTCTTAATTCTTCTACTCCTGTGCCTCCACGACCTATTACCATTCCGGGTTTTGCTGTTGAAATGGATATTTTGATTTTTTTAGAAGCTCTTTCTATTGCTATTCTTGATATACCTGCTGTATATAATTTTTCTTTTACATATTTACGAATTTTATTATCTTCCAATAAAAGCTCTGCGAAATCTTTTTTATTTGCATACCATTTAGAATCCCAGTCTTTTATTATTCCAACACGAAGTCCATGTGGGTTAACCTTTTGACCCATTATTCACCCTCCTTATTCTGCTTCTGCAACTACAACACCGATATGACTAGATCTCTTTAATATTGGATATGCCATACCCTTTGCCTTCGGACGAAATCTTTTCATCGTCGGACCGTCATTTGCATAGGCCTTTTGTACATAAAGATTATCTCTGTTTAAGTTTAAGTTGTTTTCGGCGTTGGCTACTGCAGAATTAAGCACCTTGTAAAGCTCTTTAGCTCCTCTTTTAGGAGTGAACTTTAATATGGAAAGGGCTTCGTCTACTTGTTTTCCGCGAATTTCAGCGCAAATATAATTTACTTTAAGCGGTGAAATTCTTACATATTTTGCAACTGCTTTTGCTTGCATTTTTTTCCCCTTTCTCAATTATCTAACATCAGTGGTTTTTTCGCTTTTGCCGGCATGTCCTCTAAAGGTTCTTGTCGGTACAAATTCTCCAAGTTTATGTCCTACCATATCTTCTGTTATATAAATCGGCACATGTTTTCTACCATCATGAACCGCAATTGTATGTGATATCATTTCCGGAAATATAGTGGAGCGGCGAGACCATGTTTTGATTACTTTCTTTTCGTTTTTTTCGTTTAAAGCGTCTATTTTCTTTAACAGATGTTCATCTGCGAATGGACCCTTTTTAACTGATCTACTCATCGTTTAACCTCCCCTTACTTTGTTCTTCTTCTTACTATATACATATCGCTCTTCTTGTTTTTCTTTCTTGTCTTAAGTCCAAGAGCCGGTTTTCCCCAAGGAGTTACAGGTGAAGGTCTACCGATAGGAGCCCTGCCTTCTCCACCGCCGTGCGGGTGATCTACCGGGTTCATCGCGGAACCTCTTACATGTGGTCTTTTGCCCTTGTATCTGGACTTGCCGGCCTTACCTAAAACTATAAGTTCATGGGATATGTTTCCAACTTGTCCTATAGTCGCTTTACATTCAAGAAGAACAAGTCTGAATTCACCTGAAGGCAAGCGAAGTTGTGCGTATTTTCCTTCCTTTGCCATAAGTTGTGCAGATGTTCCTGCAGCTCTTGCAAGCTGTCCTCCCTTACCCGGCAACATTTCAATATTATGAATTGTAATACCTACGGGTATATCTCTTAACTTCAGTGCGTTTCCAACCTTGATGTCCGCTTCTTCTCCCGACTCAATTACATCTCCGACTTTAAGTCCGTTAGGAGCGAGTATATATCTCTTTTCTCCATCTACATAATTCAATAGCGCTATATAGCTTGTTCTATAGGGATCATATTCTATTGAAGCTACCTTTGCCGGTATATTGTCTTTATCCCTTTTAAAATCTATTATTCTGTATCTTCTTTTAACTCCTCCACCTCTATGTCTTGAAGTGATTCTGCCATAAGAATTTCTTCCAGCGGCTTTTTTAAGGTTTATAGTAAGGCTTTTTTCCGGAGTCGTCTTTGTTATCTCTTCAAAAGTTGAGACAGTCATCTGTCTTAGCGCAGGAGAAGTTGGTTTAAATCCTCTAATTGCCATCTTTTTTCCTCCTTATTATTCCATTGAATCGAAGAATTCAATTGCTTTTGAACCTTCTTTTAGTTGTACTATCGCTTTTTTCCAAGCCGGGCGTCTACCTTGGTGTACGCCTTGTCTTTTCATTTTTCCGTACATATTCATAGTGTTCACGGATTTAACTTGTACATCAAAAATTTCTTCCACAGCTTTTTTTATTTCAGGTTTTGTAGATCCCTTTGCAACTTCAAAGGTGTACTTTCCTTGTTCTATTAAATCCATGCTCTTTTCAGTTACTATAGGTCTTCTGATAATGTCGAATTTATTCATTAATTGAACACCTCCTCAATAACTCTTAAAGCGTCTTTTGTTATGATTAAAGAATTGTATTTTAATATATCATATACATTTATATTATCGGCCATTGTAGTCTTCACATTGGGAATGTTGTTTGAAGCTCTTCTTAGAAGTTCATCATTTCCCGGGAATACAACAAGAGCTTTTTTGTCCGCTTTTATCGCTTCTAACACTTTTACGAAATTTTTTGTCTTTGCTTCTTCCAGTTGAAAATCTTCAACTACAATTAACTCGCCGTCTCTTACTTTAGAGGTAAGGGCACTTTTTAAAGCAAGTCTTCTCACTTTTTTAGGAGTTGTATAAGAATAATCTCTGGGTTTCTTTGCAAAAACAATTCCGCCACCTCTCCATTGAGGTGATCTTATACTACCTTGTCTTGCGCGTCCTGTACCCTTTTGTCTCCAAGGTTTTCTTCCGCCTCCTCGCACTTCTGCACGAGTCTTTGCACTATGAGTACCTTGTCTTTGATTTGCCAGGTAATTTTTAACTACCAAGTAAACCACATGCTCATTTATTTCAACATCAAATATATCTTTGTTTAATTCAATTTCTTCTACGGAATTTCCTTCCATATTTAAAACAGAAATCTTAGGCATCAAAATACCCTCCTTTCATTATTTTTTAGTCTTTACGGTTTCCTTTACAATTACGGTGCCTTTCTTAGGTCCCGGAACTGCACCTTTTATCAATAAAAGATTTCTTTGCGCATCCACTCTTACAATTTCAAGATTTTGTACGGTAACTCTTTCGTTACCCATTTTTCCTGCCATCCTGTGGCCTTTAAATACCTTTCCCGGATAAGTTGCAGCACCCATACCGCCGGGCATTCTGTGGAACTTAGAACCGTGAGATTCTCTACCTCTTCCGAATCCGTGTCTCTTTACAACACCTTGAGTGCCCTTTCCCTTTGATTTTCCTGTAACATCTACAAAATCTCCGGCGCTGAACAAATCCACTTTGATTTCATCTGCGATATTGTAATCATTTACATTATCTGTTCTGAATTCTCTAATATGCTTTTTGTATTCTACTCCAGCTTTATCAAAGTGTCCCTTGATAGGTTTGTTAACTCTGTTTTCTTTAACATAACCTGTAGCTACTTGAACGGCATTGTATCCGTCAACATCTTCTGTCTTTTTTTGAATTACTACATTAGGCTCAGCTTCAATAACTGTTACAGGAGTAACAACGCCCTTTTCGTCGAAGATTTGGGTCATGCCGATCTTCTTTCCAATTAATAGTTTCAATTTTTACCTCCTAATTTTTACAGCGGATTGTAACACAATCTTATAAAGAACAATTATTATAGCTTAATTTCTATATCAACACCTGACGGTAAGTTGAGTTTCATAAGTGAATCAACTGTCTTTTGATTTGGATTGACAATATCAATAAGACGCTTGTGTGTTCTTTGTTCAAATTGCTCTCTTGAATCCTTATACTTGTGAACAGCTCTAAGAATCGTAATGATTTCCTTTTCTGTGGGAAGGGGTATCGGACCTGATACTATAGCCCCTGTTTGTTTTGCCGCATCCACTATTCTCGAAGCGGAATTATCGAGCAGTTCATGATCATAAGCTTTTAATTTAATTCTAATTTTTTGCTTTCCATTGTTTGACATATATTTCCTCCTATTCGCATAAATGCATATTTTGCGAGTAAGGTTATTGATAAACGCACCCGGGTGTTCCATCCTGTGCATTAAAAAAAGAAAAATAACCCACGCCCAAATCGAGTTTGGACTTCTCATCCATAATTACCTTGAACCCCTTTTTCCCTAAGAATTCAAGCAACTTATGGAATCATCGCAATTAACTTATTTCAAACGCTTAAACATTATATAAAAGTAATCGACATTTGTAAAGCTTTTTTTAAAAAGTTTTTTTAATTTTCAGACTTTCTCACCCTTTTAAAGGGTGTGAAAAATATGGAAATGTTTTTTGTAAATAAAAGATGAAAGCATTCACCCTACAGAACATAAATATTAGTATGAAAATTGTAGATGCCGATGTCCGCAGACTTAGAAAACAAAAAACAAATCATTGTAGGGGAACGATGCCCTCATCGTCCCGAATAATATCGTAAAATGACAAATAAACCTAATTCGGGCGGACGCCTTCGTCCGCCCCCACAAAATTATATGACATCAAAATCAACTGAACCCACGGTCGAACCGTGGGTTTTCTAATACAAAAATTTTTGTAAGATTTTACAGCAATACTTCCTTTATTCTGTTTTCCAACTCTTTAAAATCTATTATCCTCGCCTGTTTGTGATAAAGTCTTCCATTATAAAACAACATCACAACAGGTGCTGTGAAAATTTCCAGTTGCCCTCTGATTTCAGCTTCTTTTTCTAAATCAACACTATAAAGACTAATGTAGTATCTATTAGATAATTCTTCTATGTGGGGATAATCTACCGAGCAAACAGAGCAGGAGTTAACCAATCCGAAAATCAACACAAATTTTTCTTTGCTTATTATTTCTTGTAAGTGTTCATAACCCTTTATAATATTCATGATTTCCTCCAAGCTTTAAAATTTAAAAACTTAATTTATTTTATATTTATTACCCCGTTTATATTATTTATAAGAATTTTATCTCTTCCATTGTTAATTACTTTTTCAATTACATTGTCCTTTCCCACATTTATTGAATCTTCACCGAATATGCTCACAGGTCCGTTTACATTTTTGACTTCAATGTTCGCATCATAATCAGATAACTCCAGATTGATCAGTCCGTTTTCATTGTTTATTTTAATAGGAAAAGAATTCTCTGATGAAAGAATGAGCCCTCCATTTACTATATCGGCTTCAAAACTCTCTAAGGCATAATCCGAAACAAATCCTCCATTGACAGCCTTTAATTTTATTTTTAATTTCTGTGGGTCCGGAGTTTTGATTATCACGCCACATCTGTATTTATTATTACCTTGCTTTATGTTGAACTCGCCGTCTTTTTTATCTATGTTAGCAGTTTTGCTAAGATTTACATCTCTATCTGATGCAAGTATTATTTCATAATTTTCAGCTTTTTTAACACTGATTTCCACATTTGTAAAATTTAAATCTATAGCATTGAATTTCTCATTTTTAGAAATAACTTTATTTTTTTCAAAATCTTCAAAAACATTTACATTTAAATTGTCTGATCCAAAGGGTAAGTCAATGAAATGCTCCAATACAAAAACAGCTCTGTTATCCTTGATAGCTTCTCCGAGACTGCCATATTTTTCCGTTACGTTCTTATAATCTAATATAAAGAAAAGTATTACAGCACAAATGGCGAATATCAAAGCCAAAATAGATAATCTATAAAAATTTTTTTTCATTTCCCTGACCTCTTTTCTTTGTTAACTTCCCATTTAATAAAAATATACAACTTTTTTATTTGCCCCAACAAAAATTTAATGTACTCAATTCCGAGTCCCAATATTATTAATCCAAAGGACATCATTGCCAGTGCCATGAAAATTTTTGTAAGAGGATTTAATGATGCTATAGCTAAAGATATTCCAAAGGAACCCGGTACTACTATGGACACAATAAAGGAAACAGCTGCGGCAATCAAACTTATCCCTAAGGCAAAGGACACAATTGCGGGTACACCCATCAGAGATATCAAACCGACAACAAGGCCGAACAATCCGCCTATTAACCCTACACCTATGCCGAATATAGTGGGAAACACAAATACTAAAAACACCAATATAACTATACTCATAACTTTGTTTTCTTTTATCGTGTCAATTAACTTATCAAGTCTTGATTTTTTGAACTTTTCATCTTGCTCTTCTTTTTTTGACAACTTTAAACTTCTTGATTCATTATTTAAAAATTCATCTGCGACAAGTCGAGGAGAACCTAACTCCTCAGATATTTCTTCCTCAGTTTTTCCTTTGCTCTTAGCCACCTCGAAATGCTCTTCGTAATCGGCTACTATGTCTTTTATGACAGGTTCCGGCATTTCTCTTAAATAATGCCTCAGCAGGTCTAAAAATTCTTTTTCTTTCATTGGTTTCTCCTTAAAATATAATCTACTGATTCCACAAAATCTTTCCACTCTTTCAATTGAACTTTCTGAGAGTATAAGCCGCTTTCTGTAAGACTGTAATACTTCCTCGGAGGTCCGCTGCTGGACTCTTCAAGATAAGTCGTAACATATCCGTCGTTTTTTAATCTCCTGAGAAGAGGATAAATAGTCCCTTCCGAAATATTTATATGGTCGGATATAGTTTCAACAAGTTCGTATCCGTACATATCTCTCTTGGTTAAAAGCGATAAAACAAGAAGCTCTAAAACGCCTTTTTTAAATTGAGTATTCATCATTTCCTCCTTTAGGTAAGACCATTATAACAAACGGTACCTTTTAATGCAAGGTATAGTTTAATAATTAGTTTAATTTTTTATTTATTTTAAATATACTCTTTTTGTCTATTTACTTTATTTATTCTCATTATTATACTAATAGAGAAAGGAGAAGGATATGAAAAAAATTGAGGATTTAAAAAATCTTGTAGGGCATACTCCCTTGGTGGAGATAGATTTTACATATAAAAAAGAGATTAAAAAGGTCTTTGTAAAATTAGAATACTACAATCTTTCAGGAAGTGTTAAGGACAGAATGGCCTACCATGTTCTTAAATCCGCATATGAAAGCGGAAAAATAAAAAATGGAGATACAATAGTAGAGGCTACCAGCGGAAATACAGGCATTTCTTTTTGTGCAATGGGGGCTTATTTAAATCATCCTGTCGTAATTTATATGCCCGATTGGATGAGCGAAGAAAGAAAACGACTCATTGAAAGCTACGGGGCAGAAATAAGAGAAGTATCAAAGGAAAACGGTGGATTTTTAGGTTCAATTTCCCTTGCAGAAAATTTTGCAAAATCAGAAGGGGTATTCTTACCTCGTCAATTTGAAAATCTCGATAATACCAGGGGACAGTATTTAAGCTTAGGGCTTGAAATTGTAGAAAATTTAAGAAAAATAGAAGTTGTTCCTGATGGATTCGTTGCCGGAGTAGGTACAGGAGGAACAGTAATGGGAGCAGGTCGTGCTATTAAGGAAGTGAACGAAAATGCAAAAATTTTTCCACTGGAACCTCTGGAATCTCCAACACTTAGTACCGGAGGTGAAAAAATCGGCAATCATAGAATTGCAGGAATAAGCGATGAATTTATTCCCGCTCTTTGCAAATTAGATGAACTGGACAGTATAATTTCCGTTTCCGACGGTGATTCAATTCTTATGGCGCAAAAATTGGCAAGGGCTGGTTTAGGCGTTGGAATTTCCTCCGGAGCAAATTTTATCGGTGCTTTAATGGCGACGGAAAAGGGCTGTAAAAATGTAGTTACGGTTTTCCCCGATGATAATAAAAAATATCTTTCAACGGATTTAATGAAAGACGAACCTGTAAAGAAGGGATATTATTCTCCGGATATTGAAATAATCGATTTTAAAGTAATATAGTGTTGATTTTGCGATTAAATTTATAAAAAAACTATTAATTTAAAATAAAAAAAAACGGCAATGCCTGCAAATTTGTAAGCTGTGCCGTTTTTATTTTTTATAATAATGGCTTAAATTACAATTTTAACTCTGTGATATTATCTCCAATAATCTAAATCACTATCGTCCATTCCTATTGATTTTGCTTTAAATACAGGATTTTTGCCTGCTCTTTTTTGATCCATATAATCTGTCAAGGAATCTACTGCTACTTTACCTAAAATTAAAATTGACGGTAAGTTTATCAGTGCCATCAGACCCATGAGCAAGTCCCCTATATTCCATGCAAGAGTCTGTTCTGTGATTGCTCCTACAAAAATTATTAATACTGCTACAATTCTATAGGCTGTCATAAAAGTTTTGCCAGGAACTTTTTTGTTTATATAAGCAAGATTATTTTCAACATAAAATAAATTTCCTATTAAAGTTGTAAAGGCAAATAATATCAACGCAAAGGTTACGAAGTAGTGTCCATAAACTCCCATCACTTGTGAAAGTGATTCTTGAACATAGGGTGCACCGTCAAGTTCCGGTGTAGGAGCAATCCCTGAGCTTAAACACATAAATGCTGTTGCAGAACAGATAAGAAGTGTATCGATGAAAACTGAAAGCATTTGTACAAGACCTTGTTTTACGGGGTGAGATACATCTGCTGCAGCTGCCGCATTGGGAGCTGAACCTATACCTGCTTCATTGGAATACAATCCCCTTTTTATTCCATACATCAAACTGGAGCCCGCAATACCGCCGAATATCGCCTTGAAATTAAAAGCATCTTCAAATATAAGTTTAAAAACTGTCGGCATATAATCTAAATTAACAACAATCATAATTATAGCTACTACTATGTATATAATTCCCATGATTGGCACTAAGGCGGATGCGAATTTAATTATTCTCTTTCCACCGCCCAGAACACAATATCCGGTTATGAGGGCAAGTACCCCTCCTATTATGTATGGAGTCATTTCAGGATTATAAAAACCATAAACTTTAAAACTTGTTTGAAGGTTATAAGCTGCAAGCATATTGAATCCAACAGCATAAGTCGCTATCAAACATATTGCAAATATTACTCCTAAGGTCCTGGTTTTTAAAGCCGATTCTATGTAATAAGCAGGTCCGCCGTAGCTGTTGCCCTCTTCATCTCTTTTTTTGTATATTTGTGCAAGAGTTGATTCTATAAAAGCCGAGGCTCCACCTATAATTGCAACGACCCACATCCAAAATACAGCTCCGTATCCTCCGAGGCAAAGTGCACTGGAAACTCCTACGATATTACCCGTTCCTACTCTTGATGCGGTGGATACCATCAAAGCTTGAAAAGATGATACCGCGCCCTCTTTTTCAGGTTTTTCCATTACAACACTTATCGATTCTTTTAAAAGTCTTAATTGAAGAAATCCTGTTTTAACAGTGAAATAAAATCCAACTCCCAATAAAAGTATAATCAATATGGGATAGTATAATGGTCCGTTAATCGCGCCTATGATTTCATTTAATTTTTCTGCCATAATTTTCTCCTTTCAATTTTTAATATATTTTTAAATTCAGATCGTCAGAAACGGAATTTAAAAATCTCATTCCGGAATAGGAATTTCCATGACTGTCAAGTCCCGGGCAATAAGTCGCAAGTCCGAATTTATTCATAAAGGCGGTCATTATTCCTCCTCCCACTCCACTTTTTGCCGGTACTCCTATCCTTATGGCGAATTCTCCCGAATAATCGTATGTACCGCATGTCGCCATAAGAGTTCTTATGATTCTTGCATTTTCAGATGATAAGACATTTTCCCCACTGTAGTTTACTCCGTCTTCAGAAAGTGTATAGCTCATCTTCGCCAAATCCAAGGTACTTACCATGACCGAACAACTTTTAAAATAACTATCAAGAAATTCCTCAATATTTAATTTCCTTGAAATTATGTTGTGTGAAAGCATTAAGTTTGCAAGAGCTCTATTTGCATAGGACGTTCTCTTTTCTGAATTAAATATCAAATCCGAATAATTTAAATTTTCATTGTCGGCCAAAAGTCTTAATTTACTTAAAATTACACCAAAAGTATCTTCACCGTATTTTTTTTGCAAAAGTGATGTGCACACTATTGCACCCGCATTGATAAAGGGATTGACAGGTATTCTTTTATTGCTCAGCTCCAACTCTATAATGCTGTTAAAGGATTTTGAAGAAGGCTTTACACCGACGTGTTTTTTTATTTCCTCAAAACCGCAAGTTTCTAAAACACATAAGTAGATTGCTACCTTTGCTATACTTTGTATGCTGAATTTATAATCGTATAATCCTATTTTATATATCTCTTTATCCTTATCGATTATAACCCCGGCAAGATTGTTTTTATCTTCTTTACTTAGTTCCGGTATATAATCAGCCACTCTTCCTCGATCTAAATACTTAGATGCATAAGAATAGGCTCTTTGTAATATCTCTTGCAAGTCAAACCTCCTCTATATTTTTTGTATAAAGCCTTAGGGATATCGATTTCCCGGCATGCTTAAATCACAGGTATCACCACCCTTTGTAAAACCGTTGTTTTATTTACGGATTATTGAAACTATTTTTCATCTTTATTACATTATACTTCCACTGCCCATAATTGTAAATAATTTTATATAATTCAAAATTAATAGACCTCTTTGATAATATCAAAGAGGTCTATTAATTAGATTAAATCATAAAAATTAAGTTGTCTAAGGGCTTCATACAAAATGATATTTGCAGAATTGGACAGATTTAAAGATCTTTTTAATTTTTTAATCATAGGTATTCTTATGCAGTTTTTAGAATTTTTATCTAAAATATCCTCAGGTATTCCCCTGGTTTCGGGTCCGAACATTATAAAATCGCCGTCTTTAAATTTTACTTCGCTGTATATATTATGGGTTTTTGTCGTGGAATAATAGATGTTGGCTCCCTTATTCTTATCTAAAAAATCTTCATAGTTTTCATATAGAGTTAAATCCAAATATTTCCAATAATCAAGACCCGCTCTTTTTAAAAATTTATCTCTAATGCTGAATCCCAAAGGTTTAATCAAGTGCAGTGCTGAGTTTGTAAGTACGCAAGTTCTTGAAATAGTGCCTGTGTTTTGAGGTATTTCCGGTTCGTATAAGACTATATTTAATATGTCAATCAACTTCTTTCATTGTTATTAAAAAGGATATGTGTAGATGAACATCCCCGCTACAAAGCTTGAAATATTGGCAAAAATCCCATATGAAATATTTCTAATCTTACTTTGTCCCACAAGATTGTTTTTGTAATAAATCGATTCTATTATTAGAACAAATATTTCAAGGGGTAGTATTGTCAAATATAACGCAAGCAGCCCGCCGAACAGGAAGATATAGGTAGATGCTACATTTAACAGTCCTTGAGTAACTAAATTTATCACTAAAAAGGCTTTGATGTTTTTCTCTAAACTATAACCGAATAAAATCAGCACTCCCAATTCTATCAAAATCGTAGGAATGAAAGTCTTGAAAAACTGTAGGATGTATAAGAAAAAAATCGGCAAATCTCTTTTGAGTTCCATGGTTTCAAGATCAAGGGACAGCTTTTCGTTAAAGGCTTTGATATCTATGAAATTGCTTGTTCTCACTTCGCCGTCTTTTACAATTACAAATCTCAAATTCTCGGGAACTCTATAATACAGCTTGTATGTCAAGGTGTCATCCTTTAGTTTTACATCGCTCATTACAGGCGCTCCATCATTGCCCCTGTTCATTATTTTGTACTCTTTGACAAAATCTTCGTCCAATTCATCTGCCCAGTCCTGATCAAACCTGAAGTTCTCCGATTCCGACGAAGGGTATATTTTTGTGTTAAATCCAAAATTCTCCACCGTAACGACAATTTCAGGCTTAGGTCCCATATCGGCATAAACAGCAGTCGAGAATACAAACAACACAAAAAAGGACAGATATAATATTTTTGTAAATGAAACATTTTTTATCATAGGCTCATCTTATATATTTCCAGAATATCCTGTTCCTCAAGAGTTATAAATCCTTTTATTGCTCCCTTGTGATTTTTTATACATGCATGCGCTATCTCAGGCAAGTCTTCTTCCTTAAAGCCGACTTCTCTTAGAGTCTTCGGTATTTCGATAGATGTGAAGAATTCTCTTAATTTATTTATTGCTTCCTTTGCCAGTTCAAATTTATCTTCTCTGTCTTCCAAGTCAAAGACATTTCTACCAAAATCGCAAATTTTATCCACTGTTTCATCATTTAAACAATATTTCAACCAATTGGGCGTGAGTATTGCAAGTCCCCAACCGTGAGTCAAGTCGTTGTGTGCGGAAAGTTCGTGTTCCATTGCATGAACTGACCATTCCTGTGTTTTTCCCGTGTTTAAAAGACCGTTTATAGCCCAGGAATTAGCCCACATCAAATTTGCTCTTGCTTCATAGTTTTCCGGTTCATTGTAGGCAATTTTTCCATATTTTATGCAGGTTTTCAAAAGACCTTCAGAAAATCTGTCTTGCAAGTAAGCGCTGTTATCCACGGAGAAATAATTTTCCATAGTATGACTCATTATGTCCGCTGTGCCTGCAGCAGTGTGTTTTTTTGGAACTGAAAAAGTGAACTGCGGGTTTAAAAAGGAAAATTTCGGAAGTACTAAAGGACTTCCCCATCCTAATTTTTGTTTTGTGCTCAAGTTTGTTATAACTGAAGTTGCATCCATTTCTGAGCCCGTTGCTGAAAGTGTGAGTATTGTTCCAATAGGTAGTGCCTTTTCGGGTTTTACTTTTCTTATTACCACATTCCAAGGATCTTCATCTAAAAATACCGATGCCGACATCAATTTGGAGCAATCTATTGTAGATCCGCCACCTACCGCAAGTATGAAGTCCAAGTTTTCCTCTCTGATGATTTTTACACCTTCAACTGCTGTTTCAACTCTTGGATTCGGCTCTACTCCACCAAGTTCCTTAAAGTATATATCGTTATCCTTTAACAGTTTTGTTACCATGTCATAAATTCCCGTTCTCTTTATGCTTCCTCCACCGTAGACCATGAGAACTCTGCTGCCGTACTTCAGTATTTCCCTTGGCAATTTGCTCATTTGATTCTTTCCAAAAAGTATTTTTGTACCAACTTCATAAATAAAATCTTGCATTTTTTACCTCCTTATTAATTACAATGATAAATTCGGATTCGCATAGAAACGCATACCGTAATTTCCCGCTTTATACACATAATATCCTGCCGATGCTATCATAGCGGCATTATCTGTACAAAGGCTGATATCCGGATAATATATCTCTAAATCCCTTTCCTTTGCAATCTCCTCAAATCTGCTTCTCAAGCCGCTATTTGCCGAAACTCCTCCTGAAAGTACTATTTTGTTTAAGTTCAATTCACCTACAAGTTTTAAAGTCTTTTCCGTAAGTACATCTATTACCGCATTTTGAAAAGACTTTGCAACATCTTCAACTCTGTATTCTTCTCCCTTTTGTTCTTTATTATGAAGATAATTTATCACAGCTGTTTTTAGACCGCTGAAGGAAAAATCATAGGAGTCCTCTTCCAACATTACTCTTGGAAATTCAACAGTTTCAATTCCTTGGGCAGCGAGCTTGTCGATTATAGGTCCTCCAGGATAGCCAAGTCCTACGGCTCTTGCGACTTTATCATAGGCTTCTCCGCATGCATCATCTCTCGTTCTGCCTATTAACTCAAAATCTACATAATTATTAACTTTTATCAAATAAGTATGTCCTCCTGAAACTATAAGACCCACAAAGGGAGGCTCCAAACTTTTATGAGTTATATAATTTGCACAAACATGCCCATAAATGTGATTTACTCCTATGAACTTTCGTCCGATTCCATAGGCGAAAGCCTTTGCTGCGCTAAGTCCTATTAAAAGAGCTCCTACAAGTCCGGGCCCCATTGTCGCAACTACCAAATCTATGTCTTCAGTTTTTGTCTTCGCATCTTCAACAGCTTTAAATAAAACTCGATTTATCGCCTCCACATGTTGTCTTGATGCAATTTCCGGAACTACCCCTCCGAATTTTTCATGCGTTTTTATTTGAGATGCTACTACATTTGACAAAATATATCTTCCGTCTTCAACCACAGCTGCTGCAGTTTCATCACATGAACTCTCTATTGCAAGTACCTTCAAATAATCTTCCTCCACATAATTATCGCACTTTCACCTTGTGCATAGTAATCCTTCCTCTTTCCCTCCGCTTTAAAACCGCAACTTTTATAAAAACGAATAGCTCTTTCGTTTTTTTCGCTGACTTCCAAGGTGAAATTAAAATCTTTGTTTTTATCTATAATCTTGTTCATTAATACAAAAGACAATCCATATCCTCTATATTTCTCATTTATTGCAACTCTGTCAATGGTCAATTCATCAAGCAACTTGGATGTTAAAATATATCCTACCATTCCATCTTCATAAATCAGTCCATAGGATTCATTCTTCTCTCCTTTTAAAAAACTTTCTATGGAGTTTTTTGACCAAGGATTTTTAAAACAGGATTTTTCTAATTTTAAAACATCACCTACATCATCAAGGGTTAGTTTTTTAATTATTGTTTTTTCTCTTTTCATATTCTCTTTCTGCCTGAGATTTGTTTATATAGTTGGGCAAAACTTCCTCAATTTCATCTTCACCACTGTTTTTAAATTCCTCCAAAGCGAGTTTTGCTATATAAGAACCTTTGATTTGACAATTCGATAACTTTATAATATCGATGTCGGATTTAAAACAGTCAATCAGCTTTTCAGAATCTTTGCCTAAAATAACGACTTTTTGCCCACTGAGTTCCTTCTTTATATGTTCAAAGTCATCTACTGAATCTTCTTTAACAGTTTTTATATTTCCAGAATTATTTTTATAAATCCCGTAGTATCCTCTTGCTCTTCTGGCATCTAATATAGAAAGAATAACCCTATCTCCTTCATAATGATATGATAGAGATTTAAGAGAAGACACCGCCTTTATTTTTTTGTCTAAGGTTTGTGCCAACACCCTTGCCACCGTTACAGCAATTCTTGTGCCTGTATAAGATCCGGGCCCTACTCCCACTCCAATTAAATCTATATCCTGTATTCTTATGTCCAATTTATTAAAAATATCGGCAATCATATCCGTTAAGTCTTCAGAATTATTTACGGAAGATGTTATTTCAAAGGAAGCTATCTCTTCTTCATCCTTTATAAGGCCCACCGAGGTCCTCATCGTCGATGTATCAATTCCAAGCACTATCATGCACATACCTCCGTTAAATTATCAAGAAGTTCTTCAGATCTCTTTCCAACAGCTTTGAAAATTATTTTTCGTTTATTCTCATCTATTCTTTCTATATTCAGCTCAAGATAATCCTCGGGTAAAAATTCCTTTATCTTATCCGCCCATTCAATAACACAAACTCCGTTTCCATAAAAATACTCATCAAATCCTAAATATTCCATATCTTCTATGTTTTCAAGCCTATAGGTGTCAAAATGATAGAGATTGAGTTTGCTGTAATATTCATTTATTATTGTAAAGGTAGGAGAGGTTATATAATCCTCTACACCCATGCCTTTTCCTATGCTCTTTGTCAAAGTTGTCTTTCCACTTCCTAAATCTCCATTAAGGCAAACAACATCTCCGGCCTTTAGAAAAGCCCCGAGTTTTAATCCCAGTTCCGCCGTTTCCTTAGTATTGTTCAGTACCATAATTAAAATTTCTCATAACTCACATGAGTCTCAAATTCAAAGGGCTCTTTTTCAGGCACATCATTTGCGGGATATCCCAGAGAAATCACACATTCAACATTGTAATTTTCAGGTATATCCAAAATTTCCATTATGTTCTTCCTTGCATTTAAACCTTTTTTATCGTCAGTTGAACGAGCATTTACAAAACAAGAACCTATCCCTAAATCCGTAGCGGCAAGCATTAAAAATGTAGCAGCTATACAAGCATCCTGACTATACGTGATATCGGCAAGTTCTTTATCAGTCAACACCGCAACGGCTGCCTCGGCGTCTTTTATAAAGCTTGCACCATGCTTTTTAAATTGAGATAATTTGTGCAGAGTGTCTTTATCTTCTACTAAAATAAAATGCAGACAATCTCTGTTTTTTGCTGTCGGAGAATATAGCCCCGCTTTTAAAATCCTATCCAAATCTTTTTTATCTAATTTTTTATCGCTGTATTTTCTTATACTTCTTCTTTTTTTTATCAACTCTTCAAACATGATTTCACCATCACTTTCTACAATATTATACAACAAAAACAGTTGAAAATAATATTTTATAATACCTCTTTGTAATTATATTCATTTAATACCCAAATTCCATTGTTTTTTAAAAGTTGTGCTGTAACACCCATACTTCCTACCATCTGTCCGCTAAAAGTTCCATCATATACAAAATCGCTTCCGCAGCTGGGTGATCTCTCTTTTAAAATAGCAATTTTAATATTTTCTTCCATGCATTTTTTAAGTGCTAATTCTGCGCCCCTTTTAAAATATTCCGTTACATCTTCTCCCTCTGCATTTACAATTTTTTCACCTTGAATTTCTGAGGGGCTTCTTGGTGTTTTAAGACCTCCCGCCTCTTCGGGACAGAATTTAACTATTTTATACTTATCTTTTAAAACAGCAATATCCTCTATTAAATTATTTTTTCCATCATATCTGCAATTGTCCCCCAATAAACAGGAGCTTACTAAAATCTTTTGCACACTACCACCTTTTGTTTTAAAAATTTCCCTATAAATAAGTATAGTACATTGTACATAAAAAATATTTTGACTAAATCCTTATAATAGTTTGCTTTATTGTGTTGTATAATTAAACTAACACAATAATAGAGGTGATTCAATTGGAACTAAATGAACTCCAAAAAAATATGTTAAATGGAGCTTATGGTAAAGGCAAATCCATGGCTATGGAAATACTTGTCGCAATCGGAAACAGTTTTAAGGCTAAAAAACTCGTTCCCATAGATAGGGCTCATGTATCATTAAGCGCACAAAAAGCCGATAGGTGGTTTGCTGAAAAAATGGCTGCAGCCGGAGCCACTTGTGCAGTAAAACCCACTGTAAATCCGGGGTATTCTCTTTGTTATTTTAAAAATAAAGATATGTTGAGTAAAGAAGCGGAAAATAACATGATGCGAGTTGAAAAAGCATACAAACAATTAGGCGCAATTCTCACCTATTCCTGTACTCCCTATGATTTTATAAATACTCCCAATTTTGGAGATATATGCTCCTTTTCAGAAACAAGCGTTACAATTTATGCAAATTCAGCAGTAGGAGCAAGAACCAACAGAGAAAGTTCCTTCAGCGCCCTTTGCTCGGCAATTACCGGCTTTACTCCGGAATATGGATATTTATTCTCTGAAAACAGACATGGAGATATACTTGTACATGTGGAATCAGACCTTGAAGATGAATTTGACTTTTCCATGCTGGGAATGATGGGCAAAAAAATAGGTCCGGGAAATCCGATATTTAAAAATATATCTAAAATGAAAAAGTAAGATCACATAAGCCTTGGGGCAATGCTGAATATCTCAGGTTCATACACTATTTACCACGTTCTCGGTATAACTCCCGAAGCCTTGGACTTAGAATCCGCAACGGGTAGCAAAAAAATTAAAAAAGAAATACCAATAACACAAAAAGATATAATGGAAATGAAAAAATCCTATCTTCCCAACAAAAAAATAGATTTTGTGATGCTCGGATGCCCACACTATACCTTTGATCAAGTGTTGAACTTACTTTCTGCATTAAAAATCAAAAAATCAGAGGTTCCTATATTTATATTGACCTCGCGTGCAATTATAGAATTATTAAATTATTTAGGGATAGAAGAAGAGCTTAAACATTTAGGAGCAGACCTCGTTCCCGATACCTGTGTGGATGAAAAACTCGTCTGGGGATATCTTAAAAATAAAAGAGGCCTTTCTGATTCTGCGAAATGTTCCTATTATATGTCGTCCTTCGGTGTCGACATCAAGGTTTTGAGTCAAAAAGACTGTATAAGATTAGCGCAAGGAGAGGAATTATATGTCTAAAATATTTTCTTGTAAAAAAATTTCTAAAGGCTTAGTTGAAGGGACAGTTGTTATTTCTCCTGAACCCATTCTTTTTTATCACACAGATCCGAAAACCGGTGAGATAACCGAAAAAAACCATCCCCTTTACGGAAAGTCCGTAAAGGATAAAATAATAATTTTTCCCGGCGGAAAAGGAAGCTCTGTCGTACAAGCGGAAGGGCTCTATTATTTTGAGGAAAAACAATCATCTCCAAAGGCATTCATAGTTGAAAATTTGGATACCGTCTTAGTATCCTGCGCTATAATCATGGAAATACCAATGGTCAATGAAGTAGATAAAGATTTCTATGAATCCATAAAGGATGGCGATAAAATTATTTTAAATGCAACTAAAGAAATAATAAGAATATTATAAAAATTAAAAATTTTATATCTTATTCTATTTTATTAAGTACACTTTCATGGTAAACTATAGATGAGTTTATAATTTATTTTAAATTTACACGGAGGATAAAATGTACTCTGATAATATAGATAATGAAAGTATACAATCTGCTAAAATTAGACAAATGCGCAGAAGAAGAAAGATAGAAAAGAGAAAAAAAACAATCAGACGAAGGCGAATACTCGCCCTAATAGCAATAGTCCTTGTGATTTTTTTGATATATAAAGGTATAAGCGGATTGTTTAACAAAAAGGAGACTGTTTCAATCGAAGGTTCTCTGCCGGCTTGGTATATAGGTGTAGTAAGCCAACAAAAGACTCAAGGCTTCTATGTTGCACCTGAATCTTACAATTCACAAAAAAGTAAATTTTTATCTGCATATGACAAAGCCACCACTTTGAATATGAAAATAGTTCCCGGATCAAACCATGTAACTTCAGCCATTAATTACGCCTATGACACAGCTCAAATAAGAACTTATATAAGAGGAGAAGTTGAATATACAGGAGCTCAAAAATTGGTATTTCTTACCTTTGATGACGGTCCAAACAACATTATAACCCCTCAAATATTGGATATTTTAGACAAAAATGACGTTCATGCAACATTCTTTTTATTGGGTTCTGATATAAATGAAGCACATCAAGGTGTTTTAAATAGGATGTTACTTGAGGGAAACGGCATAGGAATTCACTCTTTTTCACATGTTTACGAAGAATTATATCCCGACAATGCCGCCAATCCTTCTAAAATAATTGAAGAAGCTAAGTTGTCTCAAAACAGACTTCAAAATATATTTGGAGAAGATTTTGTCTCACATGTTTGGAGATATCCCGGTGGTCATATGTCTTGGAATAATACCATAGAATCAGATGCCATATTGAAAGAAAACGGATTTGAATGGATCGACTGGAATTGCATGAGCGGAGATGCCGAACCCGAGGATAAAAGACCTAAGTCCGGAGAAGAAGCCGCAGCTTTTGTAGATGCGACCTTAAATAAAAATCTTCACAATGAAGTTGCAGTAGTCTTGATGCACGATTCAAAGAATAAAACGAACACGGTAAATCACCTACAATCTATAATAGATTACTTTAAAGATAAAGATTATAAATTTGGAATTTTGAAATAAACCCGCATTTTACGGGTTTATTTTATATATATTTATTAAGGAGGCTTTATGTTAAATATTGATAATAACAATGTTTTAATAGACAATGTAAAGGTAAAAGATTTAAAGAAAAACTATGGAACCCCTCTATATATCTATTCTGTAAGCTCCATCAAAGACAGAATTGCCGAACTGAAAAAAGATTTTTTAAATAAATATGAAAAAACTACCGTATCCTATGCTGCGAAAGCCTTTATCTGCAAAAGTTTACTCGATATAATATCCGAAGAAAATTTAAACTTGGATGTAGTGAGTGGCGGAGAGTTGTATATAGCTCTAAAAAGTGGCTTTGATCCGAAGAAAATAGAGTTTAACGGAAACAATAAGCTCCCTGAAGAAATAGATATGGCAGTGAAAAACAATGTTGGAAAAATAATAATAGACGGTTCAAAAGAAATCTGTTTGATTAACGATGCCGCTGAAAAATACGGCAAAAAAATAAATGTTCTCTTCAGAATAACACCCGGTGTAGATGCACATACTCACAAATACATTCAAACAGCAGCTGTAGATTCAAAATTCGGATTTAATGTAGATGAAGTATTAGACGAGGTTAAAAAGGTAGTAAATAATGATAATTTTAACTTTCTGGGATACCATTACCATTTAGGTTCACAACTTTTTGATAATGATATTTATATAAAAGCTCTGGAGATTGCCATAGACTTAATTGAAAAAACTAAAAATTTAACGGGTAAATACATCAAAGAATTAAATATAGGCGGAGGATTCGGAATAACCTATACTGATGAAAAAAGAAAACCCTACAGTTATTTCTTGGATCCTGTAATGGAAAAAATAGATGCCCATTTTGAAAATAAAAATGACAGACCTATGATTACAATTGAACCAGGAAGAAGTATAGTAGGAGAAGCCGGATACACTCTTTACACAGTGGGAAATATCAAAGATATTAAAAATATCAGAAAATACGTATCCATTGACGGCGGAATGACAGATAATATAAGACCTGCGCTATACGGAGCAAAATACGATGCCATAGTTGTAAATGCAACAAATGATAAAAAAGAAGAAATAGTGACGATTTGCGGAAAATGTTGCGAATCGGGAGATATTATAATAAAGGACATCTTGCTTCCTGAAATAAAAACCGGAGATTTGATTTTAATTAAATCCACAGGTGCCTATGGATTTTCAATGTCATCAAATTACAACTCCATGCTACGACCTCCCGTTGTGTTTGTAAACTCCGGAAAACACTTCTTGGCAATTAAAGGGCAAAGTTTTGAAGATTTAGCCTTTTAAAAATTTTTGCAATTTAAAAGGCGACTTGAAAGTCGCCTTTTTTAATTTACTTGTATGATGCTATTATTTGAATTTCAACAGGTGCCCTTCCCGGAAGAGATTTTACTCCTATTGCTGTTCTCGAACAAATCGCTATATCGCCCAGTTCGTTTACAATGTATTCAGATGCAAAATCTGCAAGTTTTGAGTGGGATGTAAAATCGTCTTCTGCATTTATATAAACTGTCATTGTCATAATTGCTTCAATTTCTTCATCTTCCACCAGCGTGTTTTTTATAGCTGTAATTGCGTTCTTAGCAGCTTGTACAACAGCATCCTTATAATCTTCAAGAGGTTTGTCCCTTTCAACCTTTCCCTCTTGTATCAGTTTGCCATCAAGCCTCGGAGTCATACCTGCGGAAAATATAAAATTCGCAGATTTTTTTGCCGGTATATACTTACCTTGAGGTATTGGATTTTTTTCCATTATTTCACCCTGTACCTTTCAATCATTTGTACGATTCTATCCACAGCATCTGCTGCTTTGACAGGATCTTGGGAGAAATTTAACCTTATGCAGTCGTCAAATTGCGGTCCGAACTCAGTGCCTACAGTCACCATTACATTTGCGTGCTCTCTTAAAATTTTGACGAAATCGCCAATGGATACATCTAATTTAGGAAGTTTTGGGAATATATAGGATCCTCCTTCAGTGGCTCTTATTTGTACTCCTTCTACACTTTTGAATTTTGCAACCAAATCATCTCTTATCGCTTGATGTTTTTTTACTCTTTCTTCAAGCCAGCCTTCCGGTTCATCGAACCATAAATCCAGCATCGCCTGATTGTATCCGGGAGCTCTTAAAGATACAATAGCTTGGAGTTTTTCCATTCTGTCGATGATTTCTTTTGATCCATAAGCAATTCCAAGTCTAAATCCACTCATGGATTCGGTCTTTGATGGTCCAATTATCGTAATCAACTTATCGAAATCCACATCTTCGTTTATCATGTGGTGGAATTCTCTTCCATCAAATATTTGTCTTGAATAAAGTTCATCAGCAAGAAGTGTTACATCATATTCTCTTACAAGCCTTGCAATTTCAGAAAGCTCTTCCTTTGAGTACACAGCACCTGTTGGGTTGCTCGGATTTGTAAAAAGAAATACTCCCACTCCGTCTTTAAAGGCATTTTCCAAATCAGAAAAATTAATTCCCGCTTTACCTTCCGGAGCGTTTAAATAATCAAGCTCTATAGGATAAATATCTGCTTCCAAAAATTCCGCAAGTTTTTTATTGTCAAAGTAATCCGGTTCTAAAATTGCAACTTTATCGCCTGCCGCTATAAGTGAACTCATGGCTAAGAAAAGCGCACCTTGAGTTCCCGGTGTGATGATTATGTTTTCATCCGGATTTATTTGCACTCCGGTGAATTTAGAAATCTTCTTTGACACATCTTCTCTTATATACTTATGTCCTCTGTACTCTGAATACGCCTGTTTTCCTCCGGCATTGTAAGATTCTATAAATCTTTCCAAAGAACCGGGAATCGGCTCATGTGCATCAACATCTCCGTGAGAGAAATCTACCAATTCACCATCTAATTTTTCACCCCTTAAATCCAGCTTAATTTCACCTTGAAGTGATTCTTGCCCCGGGGCATTATCAATACCTAATCTTTTAAATTTTTCTTCTATTCTGCTCATTTCATCCTCCTCTTGGTTTTTAAGAGTTCAATACTTCCCTATCCAATTCATTTACAGAAGCCGCAACTACTATTGTTCCTGCCAAGTCGCCTGAAATATTTGCTGTAGTGTGAGCTATGTCAATAACAGGCCAGATAGCGGCCAAAATGGGAATAAGAGTAAGAGGCATTCCCAAAGTTTGTAACAAAACTGTTGACATTACAATACCCGCTCCCTTTACTCCTGCAGCACCTATTGAAAGTACAAGTCCCATAAATATAAATTGTATGTATAATAATTATTGTTATATGTATCGTATTTTGATAATTTTAATACTTGCATAATATATCTTTACATAATCATATCAAAAATATTAAAATTTATCTAATAGCTAATACATATAATGTTATGAATTTAAAGTTATAAAAAATAAGATAATTGTTTTCTTGAGTCTATTCAATATACTATTTACAAACTTGTTTATATAATTAAAATGGATTTAATTTTACAAGTTTTGGCTCTTATAAGTTTTTTGTTTATAAGACATTAAAAAGCTATGAGAAATAAAATCTCATAGCTTTTTTTACTGAAACTATCTTAAATCAAAATTTTATATAGATACACTTACTTATATTTTAATATTTAATTATTTATCAAGTAATGTATCTAATTTCGCTTTGTCAAAGCCTACTATTTCTTCACCATCTATATCAATTACAGGTACTCCGGTGTATCCTTTTGCCATAAGTTCAGCTCTGGCTTTGCTGTCTGTTTGTACATTTCTTTCTTCAAATTCCACATTTTTATCGTTTAGATATTCCTTGGCCATTGTGCAGTAAGGACAAGTGCTTGACGTATATATTACAACTTTGTTCATTTAATTTCCCCCTTCTTTATATTGATAATATACCCTCCTTATGTTCTTTTAATCACTTTGATTTATGTTTTGCGTGTTCATGTGCTTGCTTAAATATTGTCAAAACATGAGCGTCATCAAGGGAATAAATTGCATTTCTTGAAACCCTCTTTACCTTTACGAGTTCGGCTTCTCTTAGAAGAGCCAGTTGGTGTGAAACCAAGGACTGACTTAAATCCAATGTCTTTGCAATGTCACTCACGCACATGGATGTTTCCGAAAGGGTGTAAATTATCTTCAGCCTTGTGGGGTCTCCCAACATTTTTAGAATCATGGACATGTATTCCATTGTTTTTTCATCTTCTATAAATTTGTTTATATTTTCTATGTTTTGCTCATTAATTTCTATTAAAATCCCCTCCTTTAATTTTAGGGAAATTTATTGAAAGGACAATAAACTCCTCAATACTCAAAGTTTCTCCTCTTCTCGAGGGATTTATGTTCGAAATTTCAAGTGCTTTTAGTATGTCCGATTTTTCTATGTCAAATCCATAACTTGAAAGAGCGTTTAATATAGTCTTTCTCCTTTTGGAAAAGGAGGCTTTAACTATTTTAAAAAACTTTTCTTTGTCTATTTGCGGTAAATCTTTTTTAAATTTCAGTTTTATAACGGCTGAGTCCACATTGGGCTTGGGCATAAAATTATTTTTTGAAACACTGAATTCATAAGAGACCTCGGAGTAAAATTGAACAAAGATGCTTAAAGTCCCGTAATCCTTAGTGGAGTGCTTTGCTGTAAATCTGTTTGCCACTTCTTTTTGCATCATTATGGTGATGGAATCTATATTCAAATCCGACTCTATGAATTTTGCCACAATAGGTGTAGTTATATAGTAGGGTAAATTTGCGACCACCTTAAAGGAATGCTCTTTGAATTCCTTCTTAACGATATTTTCCAAATCCAGTTTTAAAAAATCTCCAAATTTGACAACTACATTTTCATAGGGAAGGGATTCCTTCAAAATATCCCTTAAAGATTCGTCTATCTCAACAGCTAATACTTTTTTTGCCCTCAAAGCAAGTTCTTCCGTGAGTGTCCCTATTCCCGGACCTATTTCCAATACATGGTCATTTTCATCTATTTCTGCAGTATTGGCGATATTTCTGACTATATTTCCATCTATTAAAAAATTTTGACCGAGGGATTTTGTAAATCTAAATCCATATTTATTAAGAAGTTCTATAACTCTATGTGGTTTATAAAGTCTCTCCATTTTCCACCGCTTTCACCGCTTTTTTAAATTCCTCTCGAGAAATTTTAAAACTGTTTAGTTTATTTAGAAATTGTTTGGAATTTCCGTAGCCTATTTTTAAATAGTCCGATACCTTATTTCTCTTTTCCCTTGAGTTTGCTTTTCCGCTAAGTCCCGTCCTTATTAAATCGGAATTTGTAAATGTGTATTCAGCATCTTCGTAGATAGGTCTTGCCCCTTTTAACGCTTCAATTATATCTTCTTTTGAAGCATTTTCAACTCCAATGTTGTCCTTTTTTCTTGCCTTGTTTTGAGATAAAAATGCGTGCTTTGCTCCTTTGAGATTTTTGTCCAGGTCTTTTCGTATCTTTGTGCCCATGTAGTCGGGATCTGTAAAAATAATTATTCCTTGTCTTTCATTTAAATTCTTTAAGAGCTTTATGAGTTTTCTTCCGTACCCGAAGCCCGATGTGGCGATTACCTCCGCATCCACGGCGGCTTTTACAGCTCTGATGTCATCTTTTCCCTCAACTACTATTACTTCCTTAATCATCATAAAATCTCCTTGTATTGGCATCTGTCACCTCTACAAGTTCATCTACGCTGATGTTTCTTATCTTGGCTATTTCTTCGGCAACATATTTTATATAATAGGGTTCATTTCTCTTTACTCTCATGGGAACAGGTGCAAGGTATGGGCAATCCGTTTCAAGAAGAAGTTTGTCCAAAGGAACCTCCTCTGCAACCTTCTTCGGTTCCTTTGAGTTCTTAAAGGTAACAACCCCGCCCAAAGCTATATAACACCCCATTTTTACATATTCTTTCATCATTTCCACCGACTGAGAAAAACAATGAATTAAAAATTTCAAATCCGGATATTCTTTAAGTGATGATTTAATGATATCAAAGGTTTCTTGCGAAGCGCTTCTTGAATGGATTACAATGGGAAGACCGAGTTTGTGAGCAAGTTCTATTTGCTTTTTAAATACTTCCACCTGAATATCTCTTGGTGAATTGTCATAATAGTAATCAAGCCCTATTTCGCCAATGGCCTTTACATTTTCATTTTTTGCAAGCTCTATTAACTTTTCTTCAATCTCATCATTATATGTTTTTGCACTGTGAGGATGAATTCCTATAACGGCTTTTACATGGTCGTATTCATCGGCAAGTTTCACACTTGCAACTGAACTTTCAATGTCTGCACCGATATTATAAACGCGGCTTATCCCCTGCTCGGGCAATTTTTTAATCAAAGCCTCTCTGTCATAATCAAAGGCCGGATCATCCAAGTGTACGTGCGAATCTATCACCTAATCACCTCAACCAACTACTGTTCCGTCCGGCAGGTCATCAAATATAGTCGCAAGGGATATCTTTCCGTCTTCTGTTTCCGCTGCCAACAACATTCCTTTGGACTCAAGTCCTCTGAATTTTGCAGGTTTTAGATTTGTTATTACAAGTATTTTTTTGCCGGTCAAGTATTCTTTGCTGAAATTTGCTTTAATGCTCGATACTATAGTCCTCTTTTCATCGCCTATTTTTAAATTTAAAAGATAGAGTTTATCTGCATTGGGATGGTCTTCTACGGATTCAATGAGTGCAACCTTTATTTCAAGCTTTTTGAAGTCCTCAATAGTGCTGATGTTCACAGGCTCCGCCTCTTTTTCTTTCGTATCTTCCTCTTTTTTTGAAGGTTTTTGCCATGTAGCCTTTTCTTTTGCTCGTTCTTTTGCCAATTTTTCATTTTCTTCATTGAGTCTTTTTATTTCTTCTTCAATGTCAAGTCTCGGGAACAAAACTCCCAAATTTTTAACTTTTTCGCCCGGTTGACTAAGACCCCATGAATTTGTATCTTCCCATTTTACTCCATCTTTAAGATTTAAGGATTTTCTTATTTTTTTTGAAGTTTCGGAAATAAAGGGTTGTACCAATATGGATACTATCCTCAAACTATCGGATAAATTATAAAGAACGCTGTCAAGCCTTTGTTTTTTATCTTCTTCCTTAGCAAGAATCCACGGCGTGGTTTCATCTATATATTTGTTACATCTTCTTATTAATTTCCAAATTTCTTCCAAAGCTACGGAAAATTCAAAATGATCCATCGCCTCATCTACTCTTTGTGAAGTGGTTGTTGCAAGGTCGATCAAGTCCTTATCTATGTCCTCAGCTTCAACCGCCTCGGGAATATATCCGTCATTGTATTTTTCAATCATGGAAACAGTTCTTGAAAGCAAATTTCCAAGGTCATTGGCAAGATCTGAGTTAAGCCTTTTCATGAATTTTTCCTTTGTGAAAGAGCCATCAGACCCGAAGGAAAACTCTCTTAACAAAAAGTACTTAAGAGCATCAGCCCCATAAAGTTTGATTATAGGTTCAGGATAGACCACATTTCCCTTTGACTTGCTCATCTTGTCATTATCAAACAATATCCATCCATGGCCGAAAACCTTCTTCGGAAGTTCAATATCCAGTGCCATCAAGAGCGCAGGCCAAATAATTGCATGGAACCTCACGATTTCTTTGCCTACCAAGTGTACATCCGCCGGCCAAAAAGAATTGAATTTCTCTTCATCGCTTCCATATCCTATAGCTGTAAGGTAACAGGAAAGTGCATCCACCCACACATATATTACATGTTTTTCATCAAAGGGTACCTTAATTCCCCAGTCAAAGGTGGATCTTGAAACAGACAGATCGTCCAGTCCATCTTTTAAAAAGTTGTTTATCATTTCGTGTTTTCTTGAAAGAGGTTCCAAAAATTCAGGATTTTTTTCATAAAATTCAAGCAACTTATCTCTGTATTTTGAAAGTCTGAAAAAATAAGATTCTTCCTTGTTAAGTTCTGTAACTCTTCCGCAGTCAGGACATGTGTGTCCTTCCCCAAGTTGAGATTCAGTCCAAAAGGCCTCGCAAGGAGTACAATAATATCCTTCGTATTCAGCTTTGTATATCTCGCCCTTGTCATAGAGTTTTTGGAAAATCTCTTGAACTGCCTTTTCATGTTTAGGATCAGTAGATCTCTCAAAGGCATCATAATGAATATCCATCTTCTCCCAAAGTTCTTTAATGGAAACAACTATATTGTCCACGTATTCCTTAGGAGAAACTCCCGCCTCAATGGCCTTTTGTTCTATTTTTTGACCATGCTCATCGGATCCTGTCGTAAAAAAAACATTGTAACCTTGCAATTGTTTGTATTTTTTAATACTGTCAGCTGCAACGGTACAATAGGTGTGTCCTATGTGTAAATTATCGCTGGGATAATAAATAGGAGTAGTCAAATAATAATTCTTCATAATTATCATTCCTCCGTTAAATAAAATAATTTCATCACCAAATATTTTATATTATATGTCATAATGCTTTAAGTTTCAATATTTCACAAAGCTTAAATAGTTAAAAACACCTTAAACTGAATGCTTAAGGTGTTTTAATAAATATCACATTTTTTGGTATTCAAAATAAAAAATAATTCTTTACTTTTCAATATCTCCCTTGACTACAAGAACCGAAATATTGGATTGATTTATTACCTTGGAGGATACTGAACCCAGCAACGTTCTTGAAAAAGCTCCCAGACCTCTATTTCCCATTACAATTAAATCAATGTCATTTTCTTCTGCAAATTTGACAATTTGTGTCGCCGGATTTCCACTCTTATAGAAAGTTTCAACTTCGTAAGGATATCCCTTTGTTTCTTTTTCAATGTCGGATAAAACATACTCCGCTCTTTCAGTATTTGCTTTGTCAACTTCTAAGGTATATGGAAAATTTGTAGGAAATTGTTCAAATATTGTAGTTTCCGGAATTACCGTAAGTACAGACAGTTTTGCTTGGAATTTCTCTCCGATTTCTTTGGCTACTTTCACGGACTTTTGAGATATTTTTGAGCCGTCAATAGGTACTAAAATATTCATTTTTTTCCTCCTCATATCATAAGATGTTGTTTCAATTATACCCAAATTCATAGATTTTAAGCAGTTTCTGTCTTTCATGATTTTTCTTTGTACTTTTCTAACAATTTTTTTGATATAATTGCTTAAAAGAAATTGCAGGATTGAATTTTAATTTGGAGGCGAAAATATGAAATTTGGATTCAGAAAGCCCAGCTTGAAAAATCTCTTAAATCAAGGACAACAGGTAAACTAAAAAGAAAAGCAAAGAGCATTATAAACCCCTTTTACGGCAAAAGAGGCATGGGTTGGTTAAGAGATCCCCAAAAAGCCCTTTACAATAAAATTTACAGAAAAACCACATTTGGAATATCTGATATATTAAAGGATGAGTAAGACAACTGAAGATACTGCAAAATAATAATTGCGACAATATAAAATAATTTTCAAATATCTTCACATAAAAATTCCCGGTTAAAAATTTAACCGGGAATTTTTAGATAAATTTATTAAGAATCAACCTTTTACTATTATAATGAAGTTTTTATTCAAGATAGAGGACTATATTATCCGGGCTGCTTTTTTTAATATCTATTACTCTTTGATTTTCAGAACCTCTAAATTTAAGTCTGAGATTTTTGAGTTTATTTATAAAGAGACCGTCAACTAACACATCGCATAAATCCAAGAGATTTTTTTTGACTGGATCTTTTATTATTTGCTCATAGATATATCCGGAGTATACCCATATACTTTTATCGCTGTGTTCTTTTATTTCTTTGACTATTTCTGCCAATTCTTGTGCATTTTGGAAGGGCTCTCCACCTAAAAGAGTAAGCCCTTCCACTTGTTTATCCTCTAAATATTTTATCACTTTTTCAGTTTCAGCCTCTGTCCATAGAGAGCCTGCATTAAAGTCCTGATATTCCTCATTGAAACATTCAGGGCAGTGATGTGTGCAACCTGTTACAAAGATGCTCGTTCTTATACCTACACCATTGGCTATATCATATCTTCTGATTTGACCGTATCTCATTATATGTGAAGTACCCTGTCTTTTATTTCTTTGGTTCTGCCTTCATTCCAGAAGTTTTCACCAAGATATCCGCAAGTTCTTCTCACGACGGAAAGGGTCGCTTTGTCTTTGTTTCCACATTGTGGGCATTGCCATTCATTATTTTCGTTTAATTTAATTTCTCCGTCAAAACCGCATTCAGAACAATAGTCGGATTTTGTATTAAATTCAGCATATTGAATGTTATCATAGATGTATTTTACCATTGTTTCAAGAGCTTCAAGATTTTGGCTCATATTTGGTATTTCCACATAGGATATGCAGCCGCCTGTCGATCTGTCTTGGAATTTCGATTCAAAGCTGAACTTTTCAAAGGCGGATATCTCTTCTCTTACATCCACATGGAAGGAGTTTGTATAGTATCCTTTGTCAGTTACATTTTCAATTATTCCAAACCTGTCTCTGTCTATTGAACAGAATCTGTTTGTCAAACTTTCTGCAGGTGTAGCGTAAAGCGTAAACTTAATACCAGTTTCCGCAGTCCATCTCTTAACAGCATCATTTAAGTGATCCATTATTCTCATAGCAAAATCATATCCTTTAGGATCGGTATGAGAAACGCCCTTGGTCAAATAAGTCGCTTCATAGATTCCTATATATCCCAAAGAAACCGTTGAATATCCATTCTTTAACAGAGGTGCTATAGGTTCGTGTTTGCCCAGCCTTGCTATTGCACCATGTTGCCAGTGAATCGGTGAACTGTCAGATGTTACCTTGGATAAGTGGTTGTATCTTATCAAGCCCACTTGTTTTACAAGTTCAAGTCTCTTTTCAAGCAATTTAAAGAATTTTGTTTCGTCTCCGTTTGCCAGTATTCCGATTTGGGGAAGGTTAATTGAGCATGCGCCCATGTTAAATCTACCTTCAAATTTATATCTTCCCTTTTCATCTTTGTATGGCGGAAGAAAAGCTCTGCAGCCCATCGGACTGAATACATTTCCTTCGTAGTTTTGTTTCATTTTCTTTGCAGAAATATAATCCGGATACATTCTCTTGGCTGTACATCTGATTGCTAAAGAAGTCAAATAATAGTATTTGGAATCTTTTTTGACATTATTTTCATCAAGAACATAAATCAGTTTCGGAAAAGCGGGTGTAACATATACTCCAACGTCATTTTTTATCCCCTTAATTCTTTGTTTCAATATTTCTTCTATAATTTCAGCTATTTCATCGACATAGGGATCATCATCTTCAAGATGCATAAACAATGTTACAAAGGGAGCTTGGCCGTTTGAGGTCATCAATGTATTGATTTGATATTGAATAGTTTGAATTCCGCTTTCAAGATCCTTCTTGGTCATTTTCTTTGCCATTTTTTCCGCAAGTTCTATATCTCCAAGAGTGTCAAGAGCAAGATTTAAATTTTTTTCATAGGATTTTCTCAAATATTTTCCTAAGCATGAAACATTAATAGATTGTCCACCGTATTGATTTGATGCAATTTGAGCTATGATTTGGGTCATTACATTACATGCCACTTGAAAAGACTTAGGTGTTTCAATCATTTTTCCATTTACGACGGTCCCGTTGTCCAACATGTCTTTCATATTTACTAAACAACAATTAAATATAGGTTGTATTATATAATCCATATCGTGAATGTGGATTACCCCGTTATCGTGCGCTTCAACAAGGTCTTGAGGAAGCATTTTTCTCTTTGCTATGTCCTTTGAAACTTCTCCTGCAATCAAGTCTCTTTGAGTGGAGGCTATAATTGCATTTTTATTTGAATTTTCATCCATGACATCTATATTTGTTCTGTTTAACAGACCAAGTATTTCGTTATCCGTTGTGTTTTGTTCTCTCTTATAAGCCTGAACGGCTTTGTAGTTTTCATAAGCTCTGGCTGTAGAAGGGTTGTTGTAGTTTATGAGCTTATAGTATACCTGTTCTTCTATGTCGAATATGGACATAGGGTCTTCCAAAGTCAGTGCGTACTCTTCAATTTCCCTTGCGATAGTGTCCGCTTGATTTTCTATAAAAATTCCATTAGAGGAATGCATAGCTTTTTCTATAGCTACTTTAATTTTTTCACTATCGAAGGGAACCTTTACTCCATTTCTTTTTATTACCTCAATCATTTTAAACTCTCCCTTTTTTTTGATAAGTACAGTATACTATATATAGTATGTTTTAGCAATAAGTTTTTTAAAAATATACTTCATGTTGGGAAAATATTTTTTTCGGTACAGAATGCTTATAAATAAAGCTTTCTTTAACTCTTTCACAAAAAATTATAAAATTTCACTCTTAAAGAATATATTTTTATTTGTAAAAGATGGGTAATAATATAATTAAGAAAAGTTTATGAATATATACTACTACATATAGTGTGGGGGAATAAGATGAAAATAGATGTTTTTTCCGATGTTATTTGCTCTTGGTCCTATGGAGAGGAAAAAGTGCTTAGAGCTATAAATTATATATATGATGGAAATGTTGTGTTTGAAAACACAATGGGTGTGCTTTTTAATGACTACAGAGACTTGCTTCCTATAAATATGAAGGATAGAGCTTCTGATGAAATGGCAAACAGTATTTTGCTATCAATTTGGAAGGCCGGAGCAAATATTCACAAAATGCCTGTAATGGTCGATTCCCCAAAGCTTATATCCGACAAAAATCCAAGCACATATTTTATAAGCAGAGGTTTTATAACTGCAAGAATAGTTAAGCCCGAAATTGCAAATGATTTTTTAAGGGAACTGAGACTCTCGACAATTTTATATGGAAAAAATACCATGGACTTGGAAGTACTTGCAGATATAGCTGAAAGTTTTGGAATAGACAGAAAAGAATATAAGAATGCATTTGAAAATAAATCTGAAAAAGAATTTCTTTCAGATAGGATGAAATGTTTTGACAGAAGATTTGAAAGATATCCTAATTTTATGTATACCGATGAAAAAGGAAAGGAACACATAATAAAAGGCTATAAAACCAAAGAGGAATTAATGAAATTTATAGATGAACACTCTGATATTCCTAAAAGGAAAATTATTATAAATGAAGAAAGTATAAAAGACTTTATTCTTAAATATAAAAAAGTTTTTATCCCTGAAATCGTAGAAGTTTTTGAAGATGAAGATAAAATTAATAGTATATTAAACACTCTTAAGGAAAAGAATTTTATAGCAATAGAAAATATAGGCACAGGAAAAGAAATATCGCTAAAAACAATCAAATGAAAAAAGAGAGAAATATTTCTCTCTTTTTTACTTTATTCTACTTTCATAGATTTTTCTTCTTTTATCTCATCTAAGGATATTCTTTCAGTATTTTCAAGAAGTCTGTAGTCCTCTTTCAATTTATCGCTTATTGATAATTGAACCTTTCTGTTGTTTCTTGTTCCCGTTCCTGCAGGTATGAGCTGTCCTATTATTATATTTTCCTTCAGCCCTGTAAGCATATCCTCTTTTCCTTTTATTGCCGCGTCCGTCAAAACTCTTGTTGTCTCTTGGAATGATGCTGCCGATAAGAAGGAGTCAGTTGCCAAAGATGCTTTTGTAATTCCGAGAAGAGCTTGTTCTCCTTCTGCGGGATTTAGTCCCTTTTCTTCCATCTCTTTGTTCTTTTGGTCCAACTCATAGGAATCAACTAATGAACCGGGAAGGAAAGTTGTATCACCGGAATCTAAAATTTTAAATTTAGAAAGCATTTGTCTTACTATTATCTCAATATGTTTATCGTTTATATCTACCCCTTGTAATCTGTAAACTCTTTGAACTTCCTTTACAATATATTCTTGTACGCCCTTTACTCCCTTTACTCGGAGCAGATCTTGAGGGTATATTGATCCTTGAGTTAATTCTTGACCTTTTTCTACATAGTCTCCTTCTTTGACTTTAAGTCTTGACCCATAGACTATATTATAGGTGTTGCTTTCTCCATTTTCGTTAGTTATTATAACTTCTCTTTTGTTATTTTGTTCTTTTATATTAACAGTTCCGTCAATTTCAGAAATAACTGCAAGCCCTTTAGGTTTTCTCGCTTCAAACAATTCTTCTACACGAGGAAGACCTTGTGTGATATCGACTGCCGATGCTACCCCACCTGTATGGAATGTTCTCATTGTAAGTTGTGTACCCGGTTCTCCGATGGATTGAGCCGCAATTACTCCTACAGCCTCTCCTATACCTACAACATTTCCCGTTGCAAGATTTCGACCGTAACAATGTATACATACCCCGTCCTTGCTCTTACATCCAAGCACAGATCTTACTTTGACTTCTTTTATTCCAAGTTCTTCTATTTTTTCAGCTATTTCATCTGTTATTTGTTCATTTTTACCTACTAATATATCTCCCGTATTCGGATCTTTTATTTCTTCTGCGGAAAATCTGCCTTCAACTCTATCCCTTAGTTTTTCAATGATTTCATTTCCATCTCTAAAATCCTTTACTGTGATATATTCTTCGGTGCCACAATCTTCTTCTTTTACTATTACTTGTTGAGAAACATCTACAAGTCTTCTTGTCAAGTAACCTGAATCCGCTGTTCTGATAGCGGTATCCGCAAGTCCCTTTCTTGAACCATGAGCAGACATATAAAATTCAAGAACCGACAATCCCTCACGGAAATTTGAAGTTATGGGAACTTCTATGGTTCTTCCTGATGGAGAAGCCATAAGTCCACGCATACCTGCAAGTTGTCTGATTTGGTTTTTGGAACCTCTCGCACCTGAATCCGCCATTATATAGATATTATTTAACTTGTCAAAACCTGATATAACTTCGTCTGAAAGTTCTTCTGTGGCATTATTCCAAATTTCTATAACTTTTTCATATCTTTCTTCATCAGATATAAATCCTCGACGAAAGGCTTTTTCATACTTGTCGACTTCTGTTTTAGCTTTATCAAGTATTTCCTGTTTAGTATCCGGTATTTGTATATCTGACATGGATATTGAAATAGCCCCTATTGTTGAATAATGGTATCCAGCTTCTTTTATGTGGTCAAGAAGTTTTGCCGTTTCTATATTTCCATGTTTTTTATAGGTTTTTTCAATTATTTTGCCCAACATTTTTTTGTCTATTACTTGATCTATTTCAAGAGAATATTTGTCTTTACTTCTATCTACAAAACCTAAATCTTGAGGTATAAAATCATTCATAATGAATCTTCCGGCTGTGGAATACAAAATTTTTCCTAATTTATCATTTTCGTCAGCATATTTTCTCATACCTACCTTTGCATGTAGATGAAGCTTATTTGAATAGTAGGCATGCATTAATTCATCGAAATCCATGAAAATCATACCGTCGCCCTTCAAATCCTTTTCCTCTCTGCTGACTGTCAAATAATAGCACCCAAGTACCATGTCTTGTGTGGGAGTGGTAATGGGTTTGCCGTCTTTTAACGCCAAGATGTTATTTGTTGAAAGCATAAGAAGTCTCGCCTCTGCTTGAGCTTCCGTTGAAAGAGGTAAATGGACAGCCATTTGGTCTCCGTCAAAATCCGCATTATATGCAGTACATGCAAGCGGATGAAGTTTAATTGATTTTCCTTCAACAAGTACCGGTTCAAAGGCTTGTATTCCAAGTCTATGAAGCGTCGGAGCGCGGTTCAACAGGACCGGATGGTCCTTTATCACATCTTCAAGTACGTCCCATACCTCTGATTTTGCTCTTTCTACCAATCTTTTCGCCGACTTGATATTGTGCGCATGACCTCTTGCGACCAATTCTCTCATTACAAAAGGCTTAAACAGTTCAAGTGCCATATTTCTTGGCAAACCGCATTGATAAAATTTAAGCTCAGGACCTACAACTATTACTGAACGTCCTGAATAATCAACACGCTTTCCAAGAAGGTTTTGTCTGAAACGACCTTGTTTTCCCTTAAGCATCTCAGATAGAGATTTAAGAGGTCTGTTTCCGGGCCCTGTAACCGCTCTTCCACGTCTTCCGTTGTCTATTAAGGCATCTACGGCTTCTTGCAACATTCTTTTTTCATTTCTCACTATTATGTCAGGTGCATTGATGTCTAAAAGTTTTTTAAGTCTGTTATTTCTGTTTATTATTCTTCTATATAAATCATTTAAATCAGATGTGGCAAATCTACCTCCATCTAATTGGACCATAGGTCGTAAATCCGGTGGAATTACAGGTATCGCATCAAGTATCATCCACTCGGGTTTGTTATTTGATTTAATAAAAGCCTCTATAACTTCAAGTCTTCTTGAAATTCTTATCTTCTTTTGACCCGTTGCAGCCTTTAACTCATCTGTCAAATTTTTCGATTCTTCATTTAAATCAATTTGCAACAATAAGTCTTTAATTGCCTCTGCACCCATTTTAGCTTCAAATTTATCTTTAAATTCACTTTTATATTCTCTATATTCAGCTTCAGATAAGATTTGCTTTACATACAGAGGTGTTTCACCCGGATTTACTCGGGTTACTACAAAGGAGGCAAAATAAAGGATTTTCTCAAGAACTCTGGGACTCATATCAAGTACAAGACCCATTCTTGACGGTATTCCTTTAAAATACCATATATGAGATACAGGAGCTGCAAGTTCAATATGTCCCATTCTTTCACGTCTTACTTTTACCTTTGTTACTTCAACTCCGCACTTTTCACAAACTACACCCTTGTATCTTACTCTTTTATATTTTCCGCAACTACATTCCCAGTCCTTGGTGGGACCGAATATCTTTTCGCAGAAAAGCCCTTCCTTTTCAGGTTTAAGAGTTCTATAATTTATTGTTTCGGGCTTCTTCACCTCTCCATAGGACCACTGTCTTATTTTTTCAGGTGAAGCTAATCCAATTTTTATGGAATGGAATAATTCATGTTCGCTCAAGGAGCACTCTCTCCTTTCTATAGATACATTAATCTTCAGGTTCTTCTATTGAAAACCCTTCGTCGAAACTATCTTCATAATCATCGTTATCATCTGTAAAATCCTCTTCAGATTCATAATCATCGTTATTTGATATTTTTCGAATTGCCGATGTCGCCATTGAACTGTCTTCCTTTGAATATTCGGTTAACTCTCTTGCCTCGCTTTTTTCATCGATTAAGTTATCTATTCTATCCAAATCTTCGTCGTCCTGTTCAAGGTCTATCTCATTTCCAAATTCATCCAGCACTTTGATTTCCAAAGCTAAGGATTCAAGTTCTTTTATTAAGACTTTAAATGATTCCGGAACTCCCGGTTGAGGAATTTCTTCTCCCTTTATGATGGCTTCGTAAGTTTTTACTCTCCCTACGATATCATCGCTCTTAACTGTCAACATTTCTTGAAGTGTATAGGATGCTCCATAGGCCTCTAAAGCCCAAACTTCCATTTCTCCAAATCTTTGTCCTCCAAATTGAGCTTTACCTCCTAAGGGTTGTTGTGTTACAAGAGAATAAGGACCTATTGATCTGGCATGGATCTTTTCATCGACCAAATGATGAAGTTTCAACATGTACATGTATCCTACAGTTACCGGTTGGTCAAATTCCTCTCCCGTTCTTCCATCTCTTAATTGAATTTTTCCATCCTCCGGATATCCTGCAAGTTTTAACGAATCTATGATGTCTTGCTCGTTTGCACCGTCAAATACCGGCGTTGCAACGTGCCAGCCCAGTTTTTTAGCCGCAAGTCCTAAATGCACCTCAAGCACTTGTCCTAAATTCATACGAGAAGGGACACCTAAAGGATTCAAGACTATTTGTATCGGTGTTCCATCGGGCATATAAGGCATGTCTTCAGCTGGAAGTATTCTTGAAATTACTCCTTTGTTTCCGTGACGACCACACATTTTATCTCCCACTTGGATTTTTCTCTTGGTTGCGACAAAAACCCTTACCATTTCATTAACTCCCGGTTGAAGTTCATCTCCCGCAGCTCTGGTAAAAATTTTTACATCCACTACAATTCCCGACTCTCCATGAGGCAGCGTTAATGATGCGTCTCTGACTTCACGAGCTTTTTCTCCGAATATAGCCCTTAAAAGTCTTTCTTCTGCCGATAGCTCCGTTTCCCCCTTTGGTGTTACTTTTCCGACTAAAATACTCCTTGGTTTTACCTCAGCACCGATTCTTATGATACCTCTTTCATCAAGGTCCTTTAACATGTCTTCTCCCACATTGGGGATATCTCTGGTTATCTCTTCTGCGCCTAATTTGGTATCCCTTGCTTCACATTCGTATTCTTCTATGTGAAGAGATGTCAGTGTGTCATTTATTACAAGTTCCTGATTTACAAGTATTGCATCTTCATAATTGTAGCCTTCCCAGTTCATAAAGGCTATGAGAATATTTTTCCCAAGAGACATTTCTCCAAGATCTGTTGAAGGGCCATCAGCTATCACTTCGCCCTTTTTAACTCTTTGTCCTTGCACAACTATAGGTCTTTGATTAATAGTTGTGCTTTGGTTTCCCCCTTTAAATTTATGCAATTTAAAAGTGTCGATGCTTCCATCATCTTTTTTAAGAACTATTTTATCAGATGCTACATAGGAAATTTCTCCATCATCTGTAGCTATTATGACCACTCCCGAATCCTTTGCCGCTCTGTATTCAATGCCTGTTCCTATAATAGGTGCTTCCGTCATTAATAACGGCACTGCTTGACGCTGCATATTCGCGCCCATTAATGCTCTATTTGCATCATCGTTTTCAAGAAAAGGTATCATAGAAGTACCTACTGCAACTATTTGTTGCGGGGATACGTCCATGTAAGTTATCTTCTTTGAGTCGTAAATGTCTACTATTCCCTCATGACCTCTTGCTACGACCCTGCTATTTACAAATTTTCCATTTTTATCCAAGGGCTCATTTGATTGAGCGATTATTTGTTTGTATTCTACATCAGCTGTGATGTAATCTATTTCATCTGTTACAATGCCTTCGCCGATTTTTACTTTTCTATAAGGCGTTTCTATAAACCCGTATTCATTAATCCTGGCATAGGTTGTAAGTGATGTGATAAGTCCTATGTTGGGTCCTTCAGGGGTTTCTATAGGACACATTCTTCCGTAATGTGAATTATGGACATCACGCACTTCAAATCCCGCTCTATCTCTGCTCAACCCACCTGGTCCAAGTGCAGATAACCTTCTTTTGTGAGTTAATTCTGATAGAGGATTATTTTGATCCATAAATTGTGATAATTGTGAAGATCCGAAAAACTCCTTTATAGCAGCCGTTACGGGCCTGATATTTATAAGAGATTGAGGAGTTGTAGCATCTACATCTTGAACAGTCATCCTTTCACGAATAACTCTTTCCATTCTGGATACACCAATTCTAAATTGATTTTGTAAAAGCTCTCCTACGGATCTTATTCTTCTGTTTCCAAGATGATCAATGTCATCTATGAAACCGACTCCGCTAAATAAGCCGAACTCATAAGATATAGCAGAAATAATATCATCTACTATTATGTGTCTGGGGCTTAAATTATTGATATTTTTCTTTATTTCTTCTTTAAATTTCTCAACATCACCGGAAAATTCATCATAAAGTTCTTTAAATAAAGGAAAATATACTTTTTCGGTTAATCCCAAATCCCTTAAGCTGAATCCCAGTTCTTCTTCTTTTATTTTTGAAAAATTATTTCCGACAACTTTTATCGTCTTGTCTTCTTCATCTTCTCTTGTAGCCTTTATCGTAATCAAAAGCTCATTTATCCCTGCCGATTCTATTTCTGCGGCAATATTTTCCTGTATCATCTCTCCCTGAGCTACTAAAATTTCACCGGTAAATGGATGGACGATATCTTCCGATGCATAATGATTTGAAATTCTTTCTGCAATTCCAAGTTTTTTGTTGAATTTATATCTTCCCACATGAGCTAAATCATATCTTCTGTTGTCAAAAAACATATTCTCAAACAAAGATGTTGCAGAATCAAGTGTTGGAGGTTCTCCCGGTCTAAGCTTTTTATAAATTTCTATTAAAGCTTCTTCCTTATTAGTCGTGCCATCTTTTTCAAAGGTTTTTAAAAGATGTTCACTTTCTCCCAGTAGATTTGTAATCTCTTGATTTGTTTGAACCCCTGTTGCACGAAGTAAAATTGTGATTGGAATTTTCCTTGTTCGGTCTATTCGCACATTTACTACACCTTGCGCATCTGTTTCAAATTCAAGCCAAGCTCCTCTGTTAGGAATTAATGTCGCAGAATACAACTTATCTCCCGTCTTATCGGTTTCTTCTTTATAATAAGCTCCCGGACTTCTCACAAGTTGTGAAACAACTACACGTTCAGCTCCGTTAATTACAAATGTTCCCGTGGAAGTCATCAAAGGAAGATCCCCCATAAAAACTTCTTGTTCCTTAACCTCTCCGGTTTCAGTATTAATCAATCTTACCTTTACCTTCAAAGGTGCTGAATAATTTGTATCTCGTTCCTTCGCTTCATCGACACCGTATTTTATTTCATCAGAAATATAGTAATCGACAAATTCTAAAATCAAATTTCCTGAATAATCCTCTATTGGAGATACATCTTCAAATACTTCTCGTAACCCCTTCTCTAAAAGCCAATTAAAAGAAGAAGTCTGCACTTCGATAAGATTTGGAATCGATAATACCTCCGGTATGCGAGAAAAGCTCATCCTTTCTCGTTTCCCATACTTTACAGGATGCACCATTTTTTATTCACCCCTTATATTCTAAATAGGTGTTTACCTAATTTAGAGAACACTACGCCAGTCTATTTTGTTATATGCAATTAATTATTATAACATATTTTTTTATATTCTCAAATACTTTTTACAACAAAATTAAAAAACTCCACTAACTTAAATCAGAGAAATTTTTGTATCAGCAAATAGTTATTTTTGGTATTGTATGATTTTGTAGGGGCGGACGAAGCGTCCGCCCGAATAAGTTTATTTGTCATTTTAAGATATTATTCGGGACGATGAGGGCATCGTCCCCTACATTGATTGATTTGTTTTTTTCAGATTTGTGGCACGTCCGCCCATTATATTTCACTGGTTCTAATACATAACCATCGGTTTATTATCTTGTGCCTACCGCTCTCCACTCAGCTCTGCCTTCTATCTCTATTAGCTGGTATGTGTGGTCTTGACTTGCAAATATGATATCTTCATAGGACCAGTGAATTTTTTGAAGGCCTGTGATATGAAGACCACGCACTTGGAAAAATTCCTATAAAACACTTTGATAGATTATTTAATATTTAGGAGACGGAGCAACAAGACTTAGAAAAACAAATACAGTATTTTGAACAAGAAATAGAAAACTATCATCAGAGAAAAGTTGACACCGATAAATTTCTAAAAATGATAGAAAAATATACCGATATTAAGGAACTGACAATACCAATGATAAATGAATATATAGAAAAAATTGTAGTCCATGGAGCAACAGAGGGAAAAAAAGAAAAAGACAGAAAACAACAAGTCGATGTGTATTTTAACTTCATAGATAACTGTCAAGTGCTAAAAAAAGCCGATGCAGAAAAAATGATTTAAAAAAGGTATAATATTAGATAATATAAACAAAAATAGTTTAAATTTAGAGGTAGTGAAAGATGAGGTTTCATGAATTTGGCGATAAAAATTTTCCACATATATTACTGATACATGGTGGAGGTAATTCTTGGTGGAATTATCTTCGACAAGCTCGTATATTATCAGATAAATTCCATGTGACTTTACCAACACTCGATGTTATGGAGAAGAATATCAAAAAGATTATATTTCAACTGAAAATTCCGCACAACAAATCATGGATTATATAAAAAATAATTGTAATGGAAAATTGTTTGCTATAGGCGGTGTTTCTTTAGGTGGTCAAATTGCAATTGAGTTATTATCATTAGATAGTGATATAGCTCAGAAAGTAATAATAGATGGTAGCATTTGTATTCCTCAGCCAAATTTATCACGAATTAGTAGGATTTTTGTAAAAATATTTGGGAAACTTATGTTTAACAAATCAACCAGCAAAATTCAATTGAGTTTGATGAAAAAAATGTATCCTTATATGGCTTATCCAGAAGAGATAGAAAATTATTATATGGAAGATATGTCAAGATTACCCATAAAAACATTAGTGAAAGTGTATAAAACATATATGGGAAAGTATAGACTCAAAGAAAGTATTAGAGAAAGTAAAGCACAGGTTCTATATATTTATGGCGAGAAAGAAATGCGTTGTGTCAAGGAATCAGCTAAACTATTTCAAAAGATGCATCCTGATTGTATTCTCTACGAAGCTAAAGGTTATAATCATGGATATTTATCAGCGTATTTGCCATTAGAGTGGATAAAACTGGTTAATCCATTTTTAAATAATTGATAGTTTAATAAAAACTAACACAAAACAGTAAATCAAAATGATATATACCCTCTTTACTGAACAGCATCAAGGAGGGTATTTTAATGAAATATAGTTATGAATAAAAAAAGAATGTGTTCGGTTGTGCCGATTAGGAGAATGGGCGGATACCTTGGCTTATTTTGATGTTATACGGTTTTGTAGGGGCGGACGCCTTCGTCCGCCCGATTGGGTTTATTTGTCGTTTTATGATATTATTCGGGACGATGAGGACATCGTCCCCTACATTGGGTTTTGTTCCATAGGTTAAAGCTCAATTTTTCTAAATCCTGAGCCCATAATTTCCGTGGTTTCGCTTACCGCCATAAAGGCTCTTGGATCCACTTCTCTGACTATTTCCTTTAATGTGACCAGCTGCACCGATGTGCATATTAGAAATATTACTTTAAGATTCTTTCTGTTATATGCTCCCTCACCATTTATATATGTAACTCCTCTGTTCATTTTTTCATAAATGCCCTTTGTGATCTCGTCGTGTTTAGGTGAAATTATCAAAATTTGCTTTTGTCTGCCTACTCCCAATTGAATTCTATCCGATACCTGATAACTTATAAAAAGCGATATAAGAGTAAACATGGCCTCATCAAAGGTAAATATGAATCCCGATATGGTTATGATTACAAAATTTATTGCCATCAATGCACTTCCGATTTTTATATTGTACTTTTTCTTCATATAGGTACCTATAATGTCAAGACCTCCGGTGGAAGTGCCGTTTCTCAAAGTAATGCCTGCTCCAATTCCGTTTAATACCCCGCCAAAAACGGCTCCAAGTAAAATATTGTGTGTCATGGCAAAATTTAAAACAGAAAATTTACCTAATACTCCCAAATAAAAAGACACAAGGAATACAGACATTATTGAAAAAAACATAAATTCCTTGCTCAAATATTTTATGCCCAAAATAATCATGGGCAAATTTATCAATAAAACCAAAAGTGATATGGAAATTCCCGTTACATGACTTACAAGAGTACTTATCCCCAAAACCCCCGACGGAATCATATTATTAGGTCTTAGAAAATATACAAGAGCCAAAGAACAAAAGAAATTTCCAATAACTACCGCTAATGTTTTTCTTATTATCGTATCCCTGTCCAGACTTAAATTAAGTTTTAATTTCATTTACCCCCCCCTTATTGATTATATATGATACAGAAATTTTTTAAATATTTTTTAAATATTATCACTTATTTTTAAATCTCAAACAAAAAATAAGAGCTTAAGATATCTTAAGCTCTTATTTTCTTTATTATAACCGTTAAATTTCCAATTGAACTTTTTCTTCGACTGCCTTTAGTAAAGATCCGTCTATTAGTGTTGCAGTTGCTTTTTCAAGCTCATCATAGATTTCGATATGTTCATCTTCTTCTATGAAAGCAACTTTTGATCTGAATTCATCATAGGCCGCTTGCGTTCCTATGCCCAATTTATAGTCGCCCATTTCTTTTCTGAAGTCAATGGCTTGAATTGCCGCCATGATTTCAGTTGCAACTACTCTTCTTGAGTTGTGAATTATATCTTTAGCCTTTCTTGCAGCTATTGTTCCCATGGATACAAAGTCTTCTTGGTTTTCACAGGATGTGATCGAGTCAACTGATGCAGGATGTGCAAGTACTTTGTTTTCTGATACAAGTGCTGCTGCTGCATATTGGGTAATCATAAATCCTGAGTTAAGTCCCGGATGTTTTACCAAGAAGGAGGGGAAATCTGAAAGTTGATGATTTACAAGTCTTTCAACTCTTCTTTCAGAGATATTTCCGATTTCAGTTGCTGCAATTCCTAAGAAATCAAAGGGTTGTGCCATGGGTTCTCCGTGGAAGTTACCACCCGAAATTACAGTTCCGTCCGGTGATACGATTGGATTATCCGTTGCCGCATTTATTTCTATGGCAACTTTATCTCTTACATAATCAATGCTGTCTTTATTCGCTCCGTGAACTTGCGGCATACATCTAAGGGAATAAGCATCTTGTACTCTGATTTCACCTTGGTGAGTGATATATGTCGAGCCTTCGGTAAGGGCTCTTATGTTTTTAGCTGTTGTAAGGCATCCTTTATGAGGACGAATTAAATGAAGTTTTTCTTGAAATGCATCTATAATTCCTCTGTGAGCTTCAAGAGAAAGCGCTCCTGCTATATCGGCAAGTTTTAATAAGTCCATGGCATCATAGGTTGCAAGTGCTCCTATAGCCGTAAGAACTGTTGTGCCGTTAATCAATGCAAGTCCTTCCTTTGCAGCAAGTCTTATAGTTTTAACTCCGGCTTTTTCCATAGCTTCTTTTCCACTCATGAGTTTTCCTTCATAGAAAGCACGACCAAGTCCCAACATAGGAAGAACCATGTGTGATAAAGGTGCCAAGTCTCCACTTGCTCCGACTGAACCCTTTTCAGGAATATGGGGAATAACCCCTTTGTTTAACATGTCAAGAATTGTTTGAACTGTTTCAAGTCTGATTCCTGATTGTCCCTTTACAAGAGAGTTTATTCTTATGAGCATCACAGCTCTTACCTCTTCTTCAGAAAGGGGATTTCCAAATCCGCTTGAGTGGGTTCTTATAAGATTTTCTTGAAGTTGAGCTGTATCTTCTTTTGAGATGCTTACTTCAGATAAAGATCCAAATCCTGTTGTTATTCCGTAAACTACTCTTTCTTGTTCAACAATTTCTTCTACAATTGCTCTTGATTCCTTAACTCTTTCAATTGCTTCAGCTTCTATTTCAACCGGAGCATGAAATCTTGCTACTGCAACGACATCTTCAATTGTCAAATTTTCGCCGTTAATAATAATTTTTTCCATTATTTCCTCCCAAATTTAACTGACATTAACTAAAAATGATTAACCAAGCATTACCGCACCTATTACTCCACCTATTATAAGAGGAATATCAAAGGCGATAAATGTAGGTACACAGGTATCCCAAATATGGTCGTGTTGACCGTCGACATTAAGTCCTGATGTAGGTCCAAGTGTTGAGTCGGATGCCGGTGAACCCGCATCTCCCAGTGCTGCTGCAACACCTATCAACAATATTGTTGAAGCCGGTGAGAATCCTAATTCTATACAAAGTGGTACATAAATTGCAGCTATTATTGGAATAGTTCCGAAAGAAGTACCAATACCCATTGTTATTAAAAGACCTATTAAAAGCATTACAAATGCCGCCATAGCCTTTGCCCCTTGCATATATCCTGCTGCCATTGTCACAAGTTCTTCTACCGCTCCACTTGATCTGAGCACTGTTCCGTATCCTGCCGCAACAAGCATTACAAAAGCTATGAAACCCATCATATTTACACCGCCGTCCATAACTTCATCGATGTCCTTCCATTTAATGCAGCCTGTGATAACCATTGTGAAAAGCCCTGCAAGAGCCGCATAGGGTAGAGATGTTGTAAGTATTGATACAACTGCGGTAACCACGCAGGCAATCAATGCTCCCCAAGCTTCCTTGGTCATTGAAACTTCCTTTTCCATAGCATCTTCATCTTGTCCCGGTACAGGAATATCTTCATAATTTCTGTCTCTTCCATACAATAGGAAAACTACCAATACAAGACCCACTAACATTGAAAGTCCGCCAATCCACATAACTCCTGCAGTATCTGCTATTGTAACGGTCATTCCAAATTGAGAGATGTTATCCACAAGTATTTGATGGAATATCAATCCGAAACCTACAGGGATTGCTACGTAAGGAGCTTTCAAACCGAAGGTAAGAGCACAAGCCATAGCTCTTCTATCGATCTTTAACTTGTTCATTAAAGGTAAAAGTGGTGGTATTAAAATCGGAATAAAAGCGATATGGACAGGTACTAAGTTTTGTGAAAAACAAGATATTATTGCTATTGCGAAAATCATTACAAACTTTCTACCTGATAATACTTTTGATAATTTCTTCGAAAGAATAGCTCCAAGACCCGAATTTGCAAGTCCATAAGCAAAGGCTCCAAGTAATATGTAGCTAAGCGCTGTTGCAGAGTTTCCTCCCATTCCCGAAATCAATACATCAATTATATTATTTTCTGCGCCGGCTTGATAAATGGGCATTCCGGCTGCCACGCCCCCAACTACTGCTGCGACTAAGATTGACAATAATACATTGAATTTAATCAAACAAAGTGCGCACATTACGATTACTGAAATAACTACCGGATTTAATAATATCATTATTATACCTCCTAAAAAATTTATAATTACAAGCTTATGCTTGAAACTAACAAAATTGATTATTTCAATTATATTTTATAACAAAACGCTCTTGTTTCAACAAATATTTAAACCCCATATTCGCTTTAAAATATGAAATCGTTTTGTTTGACTTTCTAATAATTATTATAAATATCCTTTCAAACTCCATTAATTATTATAAAACGTTGCCACTTTGTGCAAAAAAAGAAATTAAAAATTGTTTATTTTAAATGATAATTTCAAATATTATTTATAAAAATTATTATTGATATTATTTTTACTCTTTTGATACATTTAGATTACCATATTTTATTTTAAAAAACAATCATTAAATTAAAAATTGTTTATTTTATGTTGGAACGAGGTACTAATTTATCGCTTTACAAAGTATAGACGGTATTTGTTGACAGTTGATTTTTATTGAATTATATTTATATTTAGAGATGTTATGTCTCCAAATAATTTGTTCAAAGATATAAATAATTTTTTATGAAAGGATATATTATGGAAAAAATTTACGCAAAGTTATTCGGAAGTCCTCAAATTTTAAAAAACGGAGAAAAAATATTCTTTCCCTATGCCAAAATCAATGCATTAATATATTATATTTTAATAAATAAAATAGTTTCAAGAGATGAAATGGCCGGTCTTCTCTGGCCTGATGAAAATGAAAAAATTGCCAAGAAAAACTTAAGAAATGCATTATACCAAGCAAAAAAATGCATAGGTCTTGACTTTATAGTTTCTCCGAAAAAATCGATATTGATATTGAATAATGAATTAAATATTGAATCGGATGTGGATATCTTTCTTAAAGATCCTAAAAACAATTTGGATCTCTACAAAGGCGACTTTTTACAAGGCTTTTTCTTAAAGGACGCTGAAGATTATGAATATTGGATAATTAAAAACAGATCTACTCTTCAAGATAAATTTACATCTGAGTCTTATTTAAATATTGAAAAAGATATCGATTCGGAAAATTACGAAAATATTGAGCAAAGAATAAACGATCTCATTCAACTGGATGAATTTGACGAAAAAAATTTTAGGCTTTTGATGAAATTTTATCAAAAAACCGGTCGCAATGTTAAGGTTATAGAAACTTATCATGACTTGTCTAAGTTACTAAATAATGAATTGGGAGTAACCCCCGATGCAGAAACCAAAAAAATATATGATAAATCCATAGACCAAATAGACTTAGACAACACTAAGAAAAAACTGTCAGAAGATTTTTATTATGGAAGATATCAAGAAATCGCCTCAATTGAAAAAACACTTAAAACTTATAAAGAAGAAGGAATTGCTAAATCAATATTCGTCACGGGAGAAGCCGGAATTGGAAAATCCTCTTTAAAAGAAAAAGTATTTAAAAATAAAAAGGACGACTTTATAATTATCGAATCCTTCTGTTACCAAGCAGAAAAGGATTATTCGCTGAGATCTTTTTCAGTCCTTGCAGATAAGGCAAGCAAAATTCTAAAAAATTTGAACATAGAGCTTTCCGTATTTTTAAACAGCACTATTTCTGATGTTCTTCCACACATAAATCAAAATTTATTAGAACCTAAAATACTTGAATCCAAAGATTTGATAAACTGTGAAATGATTTCTCAAACCCTCGTCGATATCCTTAGAAAAATAAACGAAGAAAAAAAATTGGTGATTATTTTTGAAGATATGCAATGGATGGACAAAATTTCCATAAAACTCTTAACCTCTGTCATGCTCCACTTGAGAAATGAAGTAGTATTTTTTTTAACGGCAAGAGCTCAGCATAATCAAGATCTTGAAAATCTCCTCACCTCTCTTCAAAGATACAATCAAATTGAAAAGATAGAACTTGAGAGATTTGACTTTCAAAACTCCAAAAACTTCCTTGAAAAAGCTCTTCCCGATACTGAATTCGAAGAAGAAAAAATTAAAAAAATATACTCGGAAAGTGAAGGAAATCCTTTCTTTTTATCTGAATACATCAATTTGTTAAAATCAGATAGCGACATAGACATAATGAGTTCCAAGATGGTGGACACCATAAAATCCAGATTTTTATATCTTTCTGAAGATGAGATAAATATTTTAAATTTAGTCAGCTTTTTCTATGACGAAGCAGATTTGGATATACTTGCTGAAGTTATAAATCTTGATGAGTATGATGTCATAAAGCTATTGGAAGAGCTGGAAAACAGAAATATTTTAAAGGAAATAAATCACACAAACAGGATCAGCATCATATTTACTCACTCAAAATTAAGAGAATATATATATATGATTCAGCCGGATTCAAAGAAGAAAATCATGCACAAAAAAATCGGCGAAATTCTCGAATCAAGACTTAAACGAAATAAAAAAACCCCTTATATTTACTCTAAATTAGTTTATCATTTTGATAAATCGGGAGAACAACTTAAAACTCTTAAATACAAAATTGAAATGTTAAATTATTATTTAAATTTTTCGCATGAACTCTTCCCTATCTTGACAATTCAAGAATCGGAAAAAGAAAACATTTATATCTCAAGAGATAAAATCAATGAGATGTTTGAAAATATAATGGAGAGCTTTAAAGATTTAAGAGCTAATGAATCTCCTGAAGATATAAATCTGCTTGAAATAGAATTTTTCTATATGAAAGGCAGATATCTGATAAGAGATGGCAACTATAAAGATGGATTAAACGACATAAGATATGTAATAGGCAAGGCTACAGAAACAAATAATCAAGATTATATACTCGACGGATACAAACAATTTATATTCTACAATATACAAACCAACAATCCTAAAGAAATGATTGAATATATAGAACTTGCTTTGGATTTGGCGGTTAAATGCAACTATCACAAAGAAATAGGCATACTCTTAAGACTTAAAGGCCTTTACAACATGATGATCGGAAACTACTACACAGCTGAACAACTGCTCAACGAATCTATAAACACTTTGACGGTTACAAAGGAAGTGGCGAACAAATACTCAATAAATATAGCCGCAGCCTATAACTATATAGGAGAATTAAGAAATGCTTCGGGAAAATATGAAGAAGCTATTGAAATGTTTAAATCGGCAATAAAATTATCGGAGGATAAAAATGCCCTGTCCTCTCTTTCAATATTCTATATAAATATGGGAAAATCTTATTTTTCTTTAAATGATCTTGAAAATTCAAAAAAATATTTCAATTCAGCTTACAACCTTTACGGGCAATTCGACTCTTTTTGGAAAAGAGCAGTACTTGACTCCTACATGGCTCTTACGGAATTAAGACTTGAAAATTACGAAGACTCTTTGAAATATATAACAAATGCATTAAGCATGGTAAACACCATGAAAGACCCAAGAGATTTAGGTGCTGTGAATTTTGCAATGTACTATATATCAAAATTTGCAGATGAAAATAAAGAAAAAGGATCTATTTTCAAAGAAATACTTACAGACAGCACTTTACATTATAAGAAAGAAGCGATAAAATATTTAGATAAGCATAGAGATGTTTTTGAGCTTAACATCTTAAATGCTTAAAAAAATATTTAGGGGAGCAGGCGCTGAGAGGAATTAATATTCGACCCTTTAAGCTGATCCGGATAATGCCGGCGTAGCGAATGTCTTCTCACCTATTCTTTGAAAGGTGATTTTATGAACAAAACTAAAGCTTTAACTCAAGCGGGAATAATGATTGCACTATCACAAATCCTGTCCTATGTGAAATTTGTCGAAATGCCACAAGGCGGATCTGTTACAGTTGCAAGCATGGTTCCCGTAATTTTTTACAGTTTATTGTGGGGACCTAAGTACGGTATACTTGCATGTACTGTCTACGGATTCTTACAATTTGCCTTAGGCGGAGTAATGTTACATCCTATGTCCATACTCATAGACTACATTTTGGCCTTCGGTCTACTGGGAATTGCTGGATTCTTTAATAAAAGCTTTAAGAGTGCGCTTTTCGGCACTACTTTAGCAATACTTTTAAGATATCTGATGCACTTCATAAGCGGCGTAACATTATTTTATATGTACGCTCCTGAAGGTCAACCTGTGTGGCTCTACTCTTTGGTTTACAACAGCTTCATGCTTGTTGAACTTGTAATATCGCTTCCTCCTATAGCATTTTTATACAAGAGAGTAATAGAAAAAGGACTTGTGGATACTAAATAAAAGGCATATTTATGCTATAAACGGCATGAATATTAAAGAAGAGATACAAAGCATCTCTTCTTTAATATTCACAAGTCTTTAACTTTATTATCACAACTTTCTATGATAATATTAGTTAGAGGTGAGAATATGAAAAAATTAATTCTTATGCTTGTTTTAACCGCTATGACGCTGACTGCTTGCGGGCAAAAAAACAATGAAAACAATATGGATAATATAGAAAAGACAAATAATGTAGCTAATGTGGAAAATGAAAGTATAAATTTAAATGACAAAGAAAAAATTGACAATCAAACAGACGCTTCCTTCGACGAATTTACAGGTTCAATTGATAACTTCAACGCTATTTTAAAAATCACACCCTTTACAAATGCAGACTTGGAGGATGTAAAAAATGAATTCGGTGAAAATAGTGACGAATACCTGTGTCTTCAAGATGACCGACCTCTATATAAGCTTGAAACTTATCTGAATTATACAGGAGATACCGTTGAGGGAATCCAAGATGTAGATGAAATAAAATATACAATTACCATAGACGGAGAAGATATTACAAGCGAATTTTTCGGCAACAGACAAGTAATGGAGTCGCTCCTTTCAAAAAGAAATTTAAGCCACGGAAAATACTATTATAAAGATTCCGAAAGGTCTCAAGCTCCCACTGACAGCAGTGAAATACTTCTAAAAAGCGAAGGTAACGCCATAGATGTACTTAATTTCGAAATAAAATTAAATAAAGCAAATTAAAAAACTCTGCCTTTGCAGAGTGTAAATTATCACAAATATAAAAAGATGTTGGGAAATCCCAACATCTTTTTAATTTAAATTAACTACATAATAGTTTGGGCAGCTGTAACAATCGCCAAGTAATATACTTCTTCAGCTGTAGTTCCCCTTGACAGGTCATTTACAGGAGCGTTTAATCCTTGAAGAATAGGTCCTATAGCCTTGAATCCTCCAAATCTTTGAGCAAGTTTGTATCCGATGTTGCCCGCTTCAATAGAGGGGAATATAAATACATTTGCCTGTCCTGCTACAGGACTGTTAGGAGCTTTGATTTTTGCTACTTCAGGTACAAAGGCGGCGTCAAATTGAAACTCTCCGTCAACTTTCATGCTGGGATCAAGCTCTTTAGCTATCTTAACCGCATCAGCAACTTTATCTACAAGCGGATGGGACGCTGAGCCCTTTGTCGAGAAGGAAAGAAGTGCCACTTTGGGATTCATGCCGAATCGCTTTGCCATTTCATTTGAAAGAACCGCAACCTCAGCCAATCCTTGTGCGTCCAGTTCAATGTTAATAGCGCAGTCGGCCATTAAGTAGGTTTCTTCTCCTCTGATCATCAAGAAAGCACCGCTTGTCCTTTTATAACCTTCTCTGGTCTTTATTATTTGAAGCGCAGGTCTTACGGTATCTCCTGTTGTATGAGCGGCACCTGATACCATGCCTTGTGCTTTGCCCGTATATACAAGCATCGTTCCGAAATAGTTTTCGTCATAGATCAATTTTTCTGCTTTTTCGCGATCTAATTTGCCCTTTCTTCTTTCCATCAACTGTTCAATCAGTTCTTCAATTTCTTCATATTCGCGAGGATCTATATAGTTGAACTCTTCTAAATTGTATCCCAATTTATGTGCAGTATATTCAACTTGTTTTCTAGGTCCTAAAATAATCGGATTAAGCAACTCTTCATCTTGAATTTGTTTAACTGCTGTAAGAACTCTCACATCGTATCCCTCCGGGAATACTATTGTAGGTTTTATCTTTGTAATTTTACCTCTCAAAACTTTTAATAAATCCATAATTGCCTCCTTAAGCATTACTACATTTAATTATATATTAAAAATAAATGAAAAAATATATTTTCAAATTAATTTTTATCTACAATATAATAATATAAAACACCGTCTTCATTTTTGTCATAAAAATCCACTTTGCCCAAAGTTCTTAAATGTTCCAGGTGGGCATGAGCTTCTCCCACCGCAAACCATTTTTGAGAATCCGGAAATTCCGACCAGTCCTTAGCAGTAATATCCCACTTCATTTTAATGGTTACATCTCTTACGGTTAAAGGCCCATCTTCCAATGCCCTATACGCTTCAGCAAGTCTCTTTTCATGATGTGCATACATTTCTTCTATTCTTGCATTTGCGTCCTTGACCAGTTCTCTATGGGAACCAAATAAATGCTTTATGTTTAAATTCTTTACAACTTCTAAATTCTTTAAGTATTTTCCTAAACTGTCTCCAAAATCAAAACCCCAAAATTGTATATTCGATGTGATTTTAAACAAGATGTGGTCTCCACAGAAGAATATACTCTTTTCCTTATCATATAATCCGCACATGCCCGGAGTATGTCCCGATAGAGATATGACCTCAAAATTAAAATCTCCTATTTGTATTTTATCTCCGGGGAATTTAGGTTCATATTCAAAGGAGCCTCCGGTTCTGTACTTGTAACCGGGGTGATCTTTAATATCTAAATTGTCCACTCCCAACCCTTCAATATGTGCAAAACTTTGAATTTTTTCCCAATATTTCCCCTTTTGTTTACTCAAGTCATCCATCAGCTGTGCATCCACTTCCGGCATGTATATCTTCGCCCCTCTTTCATAGAAAAATTTGGCAAGCCCTGCGTGATCTGAATGGAGATGAGTTATATAGAGTATGGATTTTTTTAAATCTATATCAAGATATTTGATATAGTTCTCAGTGTATTCCATAACCTCTTGTGTATTAAATCCTGTATCTATTATTAAGCTTTCATCGCCGTTTTTTATGATAAAAATATTTATTGACTTAAGGGGATTTCCTCTTAAGGGAATAATAACTCTAAAAACATCTTTATATACTTCTTTTATATTATTGTTCATCTTTCGCCTCCGTTTATATTTTAACCCATTACTCTTTCTTTTAAAACTCTAAAATTGATTTATTTCTTCTTAAGAGTTATCATATAAAAAAGAGGTGATTGAATGAAGCGAGCCTTTTTGTTTGTAATGGTTATTTTTTTCTTAATTCCAATAAAAACATCGGCTTCATCTTACACGGATGTAGATGGACATTGGGCGGAGGAATATATAAACTACATAAACGAAAAAAATTTTATTGAAGGTTTTGGAGATAATACTTTTAGACCTGATGAAACTCTCAAAAAATCTCAAATATACAAAATAATAAACAGACTTTTTAACTTTACTGAAAAAAGCAATACTTATTTCAAATACATAAATGAAGATAATTGGTTTTTAAATGAACTTCAAATCGCAATAGAAGCAGGTTACATAGATGAAGATATATATTTTAAAGACGCTCCCATAAAAAGGATTGACTTTATTGACATTATAGGGTACCTGTACGGACTTGAAGATAATTCAGATAACTACAAATATTTCACCGATATAGAAAATCTTAAAAAGGATTCAAAAAAATATGTAGGAGCTCTTTTAAAGGACGGTATACTTGAGGGTTTCAGTGATTTTAAACTCTTGCCGGAATCCACACTTTCAAGAGCTCAGGCTGCAAAAATCATAGCGATATGCGAACAAAAATATGGAAGAATTCCAAATATATCTAAGACACCTACAAACTCAATAAAAAATCCCGATGAAAATCAAGACCCTGAAATTCTTCAATTGAAAAATAGACTGCTGAATTTGACAAGTGAAGTAAACAGCATAAATTTATCCGAATTCACCAATGAGTCCGCTATAGAATTGAACAGAGCTGTTATGCAGGCAAACAACCTTTTGTTAAGATCCGATAATATTCCAAAGAATGAAATAATAAGAGCTATTGAAGATATTGAAAAGGCTAAAAGACTCTTGGTGCACAAGGTTGAAAATGCACATCTCTATGTAGAAATCACCGACGAAAGAGGATTTCCCGTCGATGCGGATCTCTATATAAACAATGAAAGTTTTAGAAACGGCGACACATTAAAAAAGGGCAGATATCTTTTAAAAGTAGTTGCAAGAGACGGCAGTTCACAATCCACCTATGTAAATATGGGCGAACAGGATAAAAGGGTTGAAATAGTATTGGAATACAGAAGCAACGAAAAAATAACCCTGTCTCTTGGGGACCATCTATATAGTGACAAGTATGAATACTACACAAATGAAAGAGTTAAAATAACGATTCAAACTCCTCCCGGATATGAATTAAAAAATCTCTTAGTCAACGGAAATCCCAAAAAACTTTTAAGCAACGAATACATATTTATCATAAAAGAAAATACTCGAATCGAAGCGGTATTCATTCCTATTGTGTCCATATGAATATACAAAAGATAAAACACATAAAAACTCAAATTTTTGGGATTTTATGTGTTTTATCTTTTGTATAATGATTTACTTTTATTTAGAATAATGCAATAAAATATTTTAATTTCTTCATATTCTATACAAATTTATTTTTAATATTATCTTCTATAGTTTTAATTACCTTTAAAAATTCCTCATCACTCTTCCCCGTGGGATCATCTAAACCCCAATCTTCCGTATATTCATAAGGGATTATAGGACACTGTACATTACATCCCATGGTGATTACCGTATCTACTTCCGGAATATCATCTATTGTTTTGGAATATTGTGTTTCTTCCATATCTATACCATAGACTTCCTTTATTATACGGACCGCATCTTGATTTATTTGAGGTTTTGTCTGAGTGCCCGCTGAATAAAATTCATATTTGTCCAAAGCGTATTTTTTGCCCAAAGCTTCCGCTATCTGACTGCGACAGGAATTATGCACGCAAATAAAAGCTACTTTCTTTTTTTCCGTCATATTAATCCTCGCCTTTCTTTAAAATATTTACAATTTCTTGTTTTTTCAGTACCTTGCCGTAACTTACAACTTTTCCCTCAATAACAAGAGCCGGAGTACTCATCACTCCATAGGATGCAATTTGAGAAAAATCAGTTATATGATCAATTAAAGGTTCATATCCCAAATCGATCAAAGCTTCCTTTGCCGCTTTTTCCAAGGCGTTGCATTTTGCACAACCTGACCCTAAAACTTTTACATCAAGACCTTTATTGGTACCTATATTGTTTTTTCCCGGTTTAGCTCCAGATTTTTCATTGTTTCGGAGGTCCATTTTTAGACTTTCTCTCCTTTTATTTTTAAATATCGACATTTTAAATTTCTCCTAAATCAACAAATATTCAAACATATTAAAAAAATATCCAACTGAAATTATTCCAACTATGCAAATAACTATAAAAAGTATGAGCAGTTTAGGTTTAATCGCTCTTCTAAGCATTATTAGAGAGGGCAACGACAGTGTGGTGACAGCCATCATAAAACTCAATACCGTACCAAGTAAAGCCCCTTTTCCCAATAGAGCTTCTGCTATGGGAATTGCACCGAAAATATCGCCATACATGGGCGCCCCTATAAATGTAGCTAAAACTACACCCAAGGAATTATTTCCTCCCAATATGTTTTCTATAAAACTTTCAGGAATCCAATTATGGATAAAAGCTCCTATCCCAACTCCAACTAAAATATAGGGCAATACTTTTTTTAACGTTTCATAAACTTGTTCCTTTGCGAAATTAAGTCTTTCTTCAACGCTTAAGGATTGTTCTTCGATTTCCACACCATTGGCATTGAGAATAAAATCTTCAACATACTCATACATATCCATTTTTTCAATTATTATTCCTCCAACAACAGCAATGATCAGTCCCATGATCACATACACAACTGCAATTTTCGATCCGAAAATACTCATCAAAAGGACAAGACTTCCCAAATCTACCATGGGTGAAGATATTAAGAAGGAAAATGTCACTCCTATGGGTAAACCTGCACCTGTAAACCCCATAAACAGCGGAATGGATGAGCAGGAACAAAAGGGTGTGACAGTGCCTAACAAAGCAGCCGCTACATTTCCCCAAATTCCTTTAAATTTTCCCATAATCTTTTTACTTCTTTCGGGGGGAAAGAAGCTTTGTACATAGGAAATAATAAAAATCAAAAAACACAGAAGAACTACAATCTTTATGACATCATATATGAAAAATTGAAGAGCGGCTCCCGTTTTGCTGCTTGTGTCAATACTTATTTGTTCCAATAATTTGCCCACTAAATCACTGAGCCATTTCATGCCAAGTATCTGTTTTTGTATAAAATCCCAAATCATTACTGAATTTCTCCGATTTCATCACAACACAAATTCTTTATATATTTTTCAAATTCCTTCAAAGTCTCCATGTTAATGGAATAATGGTTCCATTTGCCATCTCTTCTGGTATCAACTAAACCACATTCATTTAAGACTTTCATGTGATGGGACAATGTGGGTTGAGTAATTTGAAAGTGTTCCAATAAATTACATGCGCATTTTTCATTGCACTTAGAAAGGATTTCAATTATTTGCAGACGATTGGAATCACCTAAAGCCTTGCATATTAAAGCTACATCTATAGAATTCATATATCCTTCTCCTCACATAGATAAATATCTATATGAAGATTACTACTTACATAGATGATTGTCAATATATTTTTTATTTTTAATAAAAAATTTTATCTTCGCCTTTGTTTTTGTTTACGAACTACCTTTACAAGAATATGATCGATTTACATAAAATTTTTAATTAACTCAAGTAAGGAGATTTCCATTTACAAAACTTTATAGGCTCAAAAAAAGTATCAGTTCATAGGTGGACTGATACTCAAGTTATTTTTAGTTGATGGATAAAATATTTTTTTATTTATTTTTTATCTTTTCCGCAATTAATTTATTTACTATCTGAGGATTTGCCTTTCCTCTTGATTCTTTCATTACAAGTCCGACCAAAAATCCGAGAACTCTGGTTTTTCCCGCGTTATAATCTTCTATCGATTTGGGATTTGTAGCTATGATTCTATCTACTATTTTTTCTATTTCCGTTGTGTCTGTTATTTGTGATAATCCTTGTTCTTTTATGATGTCCAAAGGTTTTTTTGATGTTTCGAACATTTTCTTTAACACTTTTTTTCCTGAGTTGTTGTTTATATCTTCTGATTTTATTGCCTTTAACAGAGCTGTAAAATCTTTCGAGCTAAAGGGAATTTCAAATTCTTCCGTATCTTCAACTCTTCTTAAGACTTCTGTCATTATCCAATTTGAAATCATATTGTAGTCATCAAAGTTTTGTACTACTTCTTCATAGAAAACCGACAGTTTTTTAGAAGATGTCAAAATTTTTGAATCATATTCGGGAATCGAGTATTCTTCCTGAAATCTCTTCGCCTTTTTATCGGGAAGCTCAGGCATTTTTGATTTTATTTCTTCAATTCTTTCTTCGTCTATGACTACCTGGGGTAAATCTCCTTCGGGGGCAAATCTGTAATCAGCAACGGTATACTTTACTCTCATCAAAATTGTTTCATTGTTTACATCGTCCCATCTTCTTGTGGTCCTGATTTCCTGTTCTCCTTTTTCGAGAAGTTCAATATGTCTTTTTGTTTCAAATTCTATGGCTTTTTCTACTCCTCTGAAGGAATTTAGGTTCTTGACTTCTGTAACTGCAGTTTTTATTCCCTTTTCTTCATCTATGACATTTACATTTACATCGCATCTCAAGGAACCTTCTTCCATTTTACAATCAGATATCCCGAGGTATGTCAATGTGCTTTTAAGTTTTTCCAAAAACAATCTGGCTTCTTTTCCCGAATTCATGTCGGGTTTTGATACTATTTCAATGAGCGGCACACCGCATCTGTTGTAGTCCATTAATGTTTCGCCCATATCCGTATGCAAAGACTTGGCCGTGTCTTCTTCCATTTGGATTTTATAGATGCCTATCTTTTTTTCTCCGAATTCACCTTCTATTTCAAGATAACCTTCAGTGCAAATCGGCATATCATCTTGAGTTACTTGGTAGCCCTTCGTAAGATCCGGATAAAAGTAATTTTTCCTGTCAAATTTTGAAATATGTTCAATATTACAGTTAAGGGCAAGTCCTGCCATAATGGTGTAATTTACCATATTTTCATTTAAAACCGGCATTCCTCCCGGAAGTGCGAGACATACCGGACACACTCTGGTGTTGGGCTCTCCTCCGAATTCATTTTTGCAAGAGCAGAAAGCTTTTGTTTGAGTGGATAATTCAACGTGGATTTCCAATCCGACTATTGTTTTATATGACATTACTTCACACTCCTTTCAAATCCCAAGGCGGCCTTTATCATTTCGTGATCCTTAAATCTATTTGCCGTGAGTTCAATTCCCACTGACAATCCGTCCACCTTAGGCATGGGTATGCTCATGGAAGGACATCCCGCCATGTTTGCAGGTATGGTAAACAAATCGGCTTTATACATTTCCACAGGGCTTATTTCTTCATCTATTTCGGGAGGCAGTATGGGAGATGTCGGACATAAAATAATCCCGTCCTTTCCGAGGGCATTTTCCATCTCGGTCTTTATTCTATTTCTGACTTTTAATGCCTTGTAGTAATAATCTTTTGCAAATTCCAAGCTCAAAATATGAGTTCCAATCATTATTCTTCTCTTTACTTCATCTCCAAAGCCTTCAGCCCTGGACTTTTTAAACATTTCTTCATAAGTCTCATATTCATCGGTTCTATGGCCATATCTAAGCCCGTCAAATCTCGCCATATTCGGCGCAATTTCTCCATTTGTAAGTATGTGATAGGTTTCTATTACATATTTAAGAGAGTCCATGGGCACAATTTCTATTTTAGCTCCCTTTTTTTCAAATATTTCAATGGCCTTTTCATATTGACTTTTTACTTCGGAAATGAGTTCCAAATCCATATAGAGTTTCGGAATTATAATTCTAAGCCCCTTTAAAAATTCTATGGCAGCTTCGTCATCTGAATAGTCGATGGATTTAAGTATTGAATCGTTCCCCACAGATGTTGCATCACGCTTGCTCTTACCTACTAATGCTTTTAAAAGAAGATGGGCATCTTCAACGTCTTTACCTAAGGCGCCTGCTTGGTCAAAATTATTTGCCATAGTGGACATCCCATATCTGGGAATGCTTCCATAGGTGGGTTTAATTCCAACTAATCCGCAAAAACTTGCAGGTTGTCTTGTGGAACCTCCCGTATCGCTTCCCACTGAAAGCGCACATTCATTTGCCGCAAGTGATGCTGCAGAACCTCCTGACGAGCCTCCCGGAACTAAAGATGTGTTCAAGGGATTTTTGGAAGGTCCGAAATAGGATGTCTTAGTAGATGCTCCCATGGCAAATTCATCCATATTTGTCTTGCCTAAAATTATTCCGTGGGCCTTTTTTATTCTTTCTGAAATTACAGAATCGTAGTAGGGAACAAAACTTTCAAGCATTTTTGAAGCACAGGTCATCCTTATGCCCTTGACAGCTATATTATCTTTAATCGAAATGGGAACACCGCTTAGAACTCCCATTTCTTCTCTGTCTTGAAATTTTCTATCCACAGCTCTTGCTTGTTTTAAAGCTTGTTCTGCACATATTGTTATATATGCATTTATATCTTTTTCATTTTTTTCTATTTTATCGATATAAGTTTTTACAACTTCTTCCACAGAAAAATCTCTGTTTTTATATCCTGCTACTAATTCTCTCGCTTTTAAAGTAGTTAAATCCAAATTTACACCTCTATTCAACAAATTTTACAATATTAAAGTATCCATACTTTTGATCCTTTGCATTTGCAACAGCTTCCTCTTGTGTAAATTCCTCTTTAACATCATCTTCTCTGAAATTGTTGACAGTATCATTAACTTGGAAAGTCATCTCATCATTTGTTTCAATATTCTTAATATTTTCTATTAAATCCATGGTTTCAAGAAAATCTTTTTCAAAGTTTTTGAGCTCTTCCTCAGAAAAATCTATCATGGCAATATCCGCTATGTGGAGTATGTCTTTAGATTCCATCCTTACCTCCTAAAATATCCTTTAGTTCTTCTTCATCTATTATTTTTACATTTAATTCTGTAGCTTTATCATACTTTGAACCCGGCGACTCTCCCGCTATTACCAGATCTGTACTGCTTGATACCGAGCTTACAACATCTGCTCCGAGAATTTCCAGTTGCTTTTTTAAATCCGAGCGTTTTATACTGAGAGTTCCGGTTAAAACTATTTTTTTACCTGAAAAATAGTTTTGTGTTTTTTGTATTTCTTCATAATAGGGTTTAATCCCCAACACAAGTAATTTATCCAAGGCCTCTATAATATGGCTCTCTTTAAAATATTTTACGATTTCATCTGCCGTAATACTTCCTATATCCTTTATTTCAATGAGTTCATTGAACTGAGCTTTTCTGAAATCAGAAAAATTTTTGTACTTGGCGGCTAAATCATAGGCTGTTTTAATACCGACGTTATTTATACCCAGGGCATAGATAAAATTGGGCAAGTACACATTTTTGCTTCTTTCAATGGCATTTATGAGATTATCGCTCCTTTTTTCTTTAAAGCCTTCAAGTTTTAAAAGATCTTCTTTTTTAAGCTCATAAATCTGTGGAATTTCCTTTATGTGAAGTTCATTCATCAACTGTGTTACAGTTTTTTCGCTAAGTCCCTCAATGTTCATTGCATCTCGTGAAGCGAAATGAGTCAGCCTTGAAATTAACTGAGGTTCGCATGAAAGAGTATTCGGACAAAATATATGCACACCCTCTTGGAACAATTCGGTTCCGCAAGCCGGGCAATGACTGGGCTTTTCTATCTCTTCAGTGATATCATCTGTAGGAACTACTCCCAGTATTTCCGGTATTACATCGTTTGACCTCCTGATAAGGACTGTGGAGTTAAGTCTTACGCCCTTTCTCAATATATCGTCATAATTGTTAAGTGTTGCTCGCCTTACAGTTACTCCATCTATATCTACGGGTTCAAGTATGGCCGTAGGAGTAACCTTTGCCGATCTGCCGACATTCCAATTTACTCCTATTAATTTTGTTGTGTACTCTTCAGCCTCAAATTTATACGCAATAGACCCTCTTGGGAATTTGTTTGTGTATCCGAGAAACTGTCTGGTTTCCATATCATTGATTTTTATTGTAACACCGTCAATTAAAATTTCCAGATTATTCCTTATTTTTTCAATGTATTCAATTTTTTCTATGACTTCTCTTAAATTATTGCATTTATATATTTTATCGCTTATATTAAATTTATTTCTCTTTAAAAATTCTTTCATCTCCACATCTGTTTTAAATTCATCAGTGGAAATGTAACTTACGTTGTAAAAATATGCTGTCAAATTTCTGGAACGGGTAACCTTGGTGTCTAAATTTCTAAGGGCGCCCGCCGCTGCATTTCTCGCATTCTTAAGTTTGTCCGAATGAGTTTTATTGTAATCCTCCAAGGCTTTCAAGGGCATTAAACCTTCTCCTTGAACCTCCATCGTCCCTTTGTAATCTATTTGCAAAGGGATTGAAGATATGGTTTTTACCTGTGGAAGAATTTCCTCTCCGATTATCCCGTTTCCCCTCGTCGCAGCATTTACTAAGTATCCCTCTTCATAGGTTAGATTTATGGTTAAGCCGTCAAATTTAAGTTCGACTACATATTCTATCTCGGGAAACTTTTCATCGCTGTTTTTTAAAGTTCTTCTGTTTCTTTCATCCCATAACAACAGTTCTTGATAGTTTTGAGCTTTGTCCATAGAATAAAGTCTGCTTAAATGTCTGTGTTTTTCAAACTTTTCAAGAATTTCTCCACCGACTCTTATGGTAGGGGAATTGGGAAGAATCAAGTCATTATCCTCTTCAAGCCTTTTAAGCTCATAGTATACCTTGTCATATTCCTTATCCTCGACGATAGGGTTATCCAAAGTGTAGTAGTGATAATTGTAAAGATTTAATTTCTCTATTAATTCTTCCATTTTTTTTATTATCAAATCTCTGTCCATCATTTCACCAATTTTATGGGCGCTACAGATAACATCAATCTCTTCAGCCCTTTGTTTTCAAAGGCGATAACTATTTCATAATCCTCTCCCTTTGGGGTTTTTGAAACTACCATTCCCTCTTTCCAAAGTTTATGAAATACTTTATCTCCTATTTTAAGCTCTTCTTTTTCTTTATTTTGCACTTTATTTATCGGTTTTTCAACTTTTTTCTGAGAATATTGAGTAAAATCCCTTATTTTAACTGTATGTCCATGTTCTCTTGTTTCAGATTTTTCTTCTATTCTCTCAATTTCATCTTCCATCTCCTTTATAAATCTCGATTCCAAGGATGGAGTTGTCCTCCCATAAAGGGTTCTTGCCGATGCTGAAGAAATATAGAGCAAATCCTCTGCTCTGGTAACCGCCACATAACAAAGTCTTCTTTCTTCTTCCACATCTTCATCTTCTTCAATGGATCTTGCAGAGGGAAATAAATTTTCTTCCATTCCCACTAAAAAAACTATTTTGAATTCCAAACCCTTTGAGGAGTGAACGGTCATTAATTTTACGGCATTTTCTTCATCGGTCACCTCGTCCGCATCTGAAATTAGACTGATATTGGACAAGAAATCCTCCAATTTCGCCAAGGGCTCTCTTTTCTCATAGTCATAGGCAGTGGAGACAAGTTCCTTTATATTGTCTATTCTCGTTCTTGATTCCACCGTATTTTCCCTTTTAAGTTCTTCTATATATCCCGTTCTGTCTATAACCTGATTCATAAGTTCAGTTAAGGTTGCTTTGGTTTCAATTTCCTTGAGAGTTTCAATTATCTCGACAAAATTTGAAATTTTCGATTCCGCTCTTAAATTTAAGCTTTTCAGTATTTCTTCATCGCTGATGATTTCATACATGGACATCTCATTTTCCTCTGCGGCTTCCATGATTTTTGCAACGGTTGTCGCTCCTATGCCTCTTTTCGGTTCATTTATAACTCTTCTGAGAGCTACATCGTCTCCCGAATTGAGTATCAGTGTCAGATAGGCTACTATGTCCTTAATTTCCTTTCTGTCGTAAAACCTGAGACCCCCTACGATTTTGTAGGGTATGCCCTCTCTTACCAAGGTTTCTTCAAATCCTCTCGACTGTGCGTTGGTTCTGTACAAAATAGCCATGTCTTCATAGGAATACCCCTTGTAGTGAAGATGTTCTATCTTTGTAATCACGCCTATTTCTTCTTCTGTTGAATGTCCGAATAATCTGTACTTTACTTTTTCACTGCCCTCTCTTTTAGTCCATAGGTTTTTGTCTCTTCTGTTTTTATTGTTTTTTATCAAGGAGTTTGCAACCTTTAAGATATCCGATGTCGATCTGTAATTTTGCTCCAGCAAAATCACTTCAGCCCCTTTGAAATCCCTTTCAAAATTCAGTATGTTTGTGATATCTGCTCCTCTCCACTTGTAGATGGATTGGTCGTTATCTCCGACTACTGTCAGTTTGGGGTTTTCTTTACAAATCAACTTTATAAATCTGTATTGAGCTTTGTTGGTATCTTGGTATTCATCCACAAATATGTAATTGAATTTTCTTTTGTAGAAATCTCTTAAGTGTTCATTATTTTCAAGAAGTTCCACAGTTTTTATTATTAAGTCGTCAAAATCATAGGCATTGTTTTCCTGTATTTTTTTTTCATAGAGTTCATAGATATGGCCTATGTTTTTAAGATAATAATCCGACTCATTTATTCTTATGAATTCTTCCGGCTTTATAAATTCATTTTTTACTTCTGATATCTTTGCAATCACACTGCTGAACTTGTATAATTCCTTGCTTATATTTAATTCCTTCAAACAATCCTTTATGACCGTCACCTGATCGTTTCTGTCATAGATGGAAAAATTCTGCGTCTTTAAACTGTTTTCCTTAGACATCCTCAAAATTCTAAGACAAATGGAATGAAAGGTTCCTATCCACATCTGTCTTATATCCGCATTCAAGATTTTGGCAACTCTGCTCTTCATTTCCTTTGCAGCTTTATTGGTGAAGGTTATCGCCAATATCTCGGAGGGAAAAATATTTTTTTCTTCTATCAGATATGCTATTTTATTGGTTACTACCTTTGTCTTACCTGAACCGGCTCCCGCAAGTATGAGTAAGGGTCCGTCATTGTAGTAAAGAGCCTCAGACTGTCTATCATTTAAATCTTTATAAATCATATTGCTCCTAAATCTCTATTAAACTTCTAATTATGTATGAAGCCATCACCATTCCGCATACAGGTGGCACAAAGGACATTGACCCCGGTGTTCTTGAAGATATTTTTAAGGGTTTTTCCGTTGAATATACCACTTTTAATTTTTCTACACCGCGTTTTTTAAGTTCCTTCCTCATTGCCTTTGACAAGGGATCATAACAGGTGTTGAATATATCATCTATCCTGAATTGCGTAGGATCAACTCTGTTGCCCGCTCCCATTGCGGAAATCAAATTATAACTATTATTATAACAGATTTGAGCCAAAGCTACCTTAGCTGATACGGTATCTATGGCATCAGCTATGAAATCATATTCGTTCAAATTAAATTCATCGACATTTTCTTCAGTTACTCTTTTGCAAAATTTCTTCACTTCGACATCGGAATTGATGTCCTTGAGTCTTTTCTCCATGGCATCCACTTTATCCTCACCTATACATGATTCTGTAGCCACTAATTGTCTATTTAAATTAGTAATGTCCACAACATCATCATCCACAAGGGCAATTTTTTTAATTCCCGACCTCACAAGAGCCTCACAAAGTGAACCTCCCACTCCACCAAGACCGAATACGATTATTTTTGCCCTCTTGATTTTTAATAAATTGTCTTCGCCTATTAATTTTATAGTTCTATCAAATCTATCCATATATCACCAAAAAGGTGAAGGCCATACCTTCACCCTATAATTTTTCTATTCTCATATCTTCAAGTTCTCTGTCTACGATATTTGCCTTTACCTTAATGAGGTCTCCGGTATTTAAAAACATATCAGAGCTTATTGTGAACAAAGTCCCTGCCGTTATCAGAGGATTGTCCGATACTAAAACCTGAATGTCATATCCTCCGCTGAAATCATCTCTCTTAATAACCCTTGCAGAAAATTCAATTCTATTGGCATATCGTTCTTCGCCGAGATTTTCTAAGGACTTCAACCTTTTGACAGCATCAAATTCTATATAGCCCTCTACGTCGTGATTTATCAAGTTTAAAATGTTATCTACCCTCTGCCCATCCTTCATTGCGATTTGCACACTGTTAATATCCACGTTATAATCCTTGCCGTCAATTGTGACGGTGGAATTACTTCCATTTAAGCTGACAGCTGACAGCTTGCCTTTAACTGTTTTAACACCTATGAGATTGCCCGTTTCAACAGGAGTTGAGTTGCCATTTAAATAATTCAAATAATTATCTGCTACAATTGCAACCTCCGAACGTCTTATATATTTACTCCCGTTAAAGTACCCGTCACTTCCAGTGGCAGCATAAACTCCAGCTTCAATAAGTCCCGTCAGATATTCCTTTGTCATTTGCGGAATTTTATCCAAATCCTCATGTCTTAAATTTTCCATATCACCTTGGGGAAGATTAAAAGCTCTTCCGAAATATACCGTAACTGAATTTCTATTTGGAAATACGGTGTTGGTGTCTCTTAAAAATCCGCCACGTTCCGCAGCCTCAAGAGTTCTTTCAGTAATTGTGTTTATGGCTAAATTATAACACACCGCCTCTATTGCCCACGAGGGAACATGATAAATATTGGCAGTGCTGTAATATGTGTTTTCAGCAGCTTTTAATTCATCCGGTGAAGGGTTTTTTATGTTCTTTATAACTTGCATTATCTCCAAAAAACTCACAGCTCTATAGGGCTTGAAAGTTCCATCGGGATACCCTCCGAAAATATTTTTTTCAGACAAACTGTCCACCGCATTATATGCCCATCCATATTCACCATCTGATTTCAAATCCGTAAATGATTTTGCGTATATGCCTTTGGGCAATATTAAAAAAACAAGTGTAATAAACAATATTTTATATATCTTTTTCATAAATTCCTCCCTATATAAATATTATAGCATAAAGTCAAAGCTCTAAAAATAAATAAGGGGGTGAAGATGCTCTCGTAATTTCAAATTATATACGACATCGAAATATAAGGGGCGGACGAAGGCATCCGCCCCTACAAAAAATCGAAAATTACCAACATTGAGGACGAGGCAATGATAGTCCCCAATTATGATTAAATTTAATCTTCTAAAAAGGGTATGTCCGTATTGAAAAATGTAAATGTCCCTATTGCCACGATTTTTTCTCTATCGTCATATACCGTTGCATTTACAACCGTGGTCTTTTTACCTCTTTTTACAACTTCCGCCTTTGCGATTATCTTATTTGTGTTTATTGCTGCGGAAATAAAATTCATACTGCTTGTGATTGTGGCTGTTTTATATCCATAGGATACCGATGCGGATCCTGCTATGGTGTCCGCAAGGGAAAATATACATCCACCGTGAACACTGTTCATGGGGTTTAAATGCTCTTTTCTCAACTCTATTTCGCCTTGCGCATATCCTTCCCTCATGTCCGTTGTGTCTATTCCCATAAATATCGCATAGGTGTTTTTTTCATTTCTCGCTTTTATAAGTTCTTCGAATTTATTCATATTTCTCCTCTAATTAATTTACCCGACTCTGTGGATTGAGCCCTTCTTTACAGCTACATTCGCACCCGTGAGTTTATATATGGCTTCGGATATATAGGGTTGATGTCCTATGAGTATATAATCCATATCATTTCCCAGTTTATTTACAATATCTGCATATCCGCTGTTCCCAAAGCCCAATTCCTCCAGTATTTCATATTCCGTATCGAAAACATCACAAAATATTTCAGCCGTTTGAACCGCTCTTGTATAGGGTGAGGTGTAAACTTTAAAGTTTTTTGATTTAAAATCTTCTTTAAACTTTTCAAAATTTTTCTTTAATTCAACTCTGCCTTTTTCTGTAAGTTCTCTGTCGAAATCTCTTTTTATATGGGGTTCTGCTTTCCCGTGTCTTATTATATAAATCATATCTTTAAATTATAAAAACTTTTAAGTCCCAAGTATCTTGCACTGCTCGACAATTGGTCTTCTATTCTCAAAAGTTGGTTGTATTTTGCAACTCTTTCGGATCTTGCAGGAGCTCCTGTCTTAATGAATCCGGCATTTGTCGCAACTGCAAGATCAGCAATTGTGGAATCTTCAGTTTCTCCTGATCTGTGAGATATTATTGCCGTCATGTTATTTTGTCTTGCCAGATTTATGGCGTCTATGGTTTCAGAAAGCGTGCCTATTTGATTTAATTTAATCAATATTGAATTTGCACTCTTTTCATCTATACCCCTTTGAAGCCTCTTTGTGTTTGTTACGAATAAATCGTCTCCCACCAACTGTACCCTATCTCCAAGTTGTTCATTTAATTTATTCCACCCTGACCAATCGTCCTCATCAAGCCCGTCTTCTATGGAATAAATTGGATATTCTTCAATCAATTCTCCGTAAAATTCTATCATTTCATCGGAAGTAAGAACTTTTCCTTCTCCCTTTAAATTATATTTTCCATCTTCGTATAGTTCTGATGCTGCAACATCAAGAGCCAACACTATATCCTTTCCCGGTACGAGTCCCGCCTTTTTTATGGCTTCAACTATTACATCCAGAGCTTTTTTATTGTTTTCAAGGTTCGGCGCAAATCCGCCTTCATCGCCAACTCCCGTTGAAAGTCCCAAGTTTTTAAGGACACTTTTTAGATTGTGATATACATTTGCTCCCATTTCCAAGGCCTGTGCAAAATTTTTTGCTCCTACGGGCATTATCATGAATTCCTGAATGTCTACATTGTTGTCTGCGTGTTCTCCTCCGTTTAATATATTCATCATCGGCACCGGAAGAACCTTTGCGTTTACTCCTCCTATATATTGGTATAGAGGAATTTCCAGTTCGTCTGCAGCTGCTCTTGCAACGGCTAAAGAAGCCCCCAATATTGCATTTGCTCCGAGTTTAGATTTGTTTTCGGTGCCATCAAGGTTAATCAAATATTCATCTATTGCTACTTGATCAAATACATCAAAATATTGAAGTCCTTCGGCTATTTCATTGTTTATGTGCTCTACAGCTTTCAAAACTCCCTTGCCGCCATATCTGCTTTCCTTGTCTCTTAACTCAACGGCTTCATAGGCTCCTGTAGATGCACCGCTTGGCACTATGGCTCTTCCGAATCCTCCCTTTTCCGTTCTGATTTCCACTTCCACCGTAGGATTTCCTCTTGAATCCAAAACTTCTCTTCCATATACACTGCTAATAAAACTCATAATTTACTTCCTTTCCAACAATGATTTACCTGTCATCTCTTCAGGTTGTTCCATATTTAAAAGTTCCAATATAGTGGGCGCGATATCACACAGCGCTCCATCATCCAACTTATAACCTTCTATGCCGTATAGATAAATCGGCACCGGGTTTGTTGTGTGACTTGTGACAGGCTTGCCCTCATCTGTGAGCATCTCTTCACAATTTCCGTGATCAGCTGTAATGATGGCAATCCCCCCAATTTCATCAAGTTTTTTGAGTATTCTTTCAACACATTCATCTATGGTTTCAACGGCCTTTATCGCCGCCGGAATTGAACCGGTATGTCCAACCATATCGGGATTTGCAAAATTTAAAATAATGCAATCATATTTGTCGATTTTTTCCAAAAGTGCATCGGTCACTTCCCTTGCACTCATTTCAGGTTTTAAATCATAAGTGGCAACCTTCGGCGAAGGAATCAACAACCTATCTTCTCCTTCAAAGGGAATTTCTCTTCCCCCGTTAAAAAAGAATGTAACATGAGCATATTTTTCCGTTTCCGCAATTCTAAGTTGCTTTTTATTCTGTTTGGAAAGAACCTCTCCCAAAGTATTTACAGGCACAATTTCATCAAAGGCTATATGAGTATTCTGAATTGTCTTATCGTATTGTGTCATTGCGGTCATATGCACATTGATTGGCTTTCTTTCAAATCCGTCAAAATTTTCATCTACAAAAGCCCTAACTATCTGTCTTGCTCTGTCCGGTCTGAAATTAAAAAATATCACACTGTCCTTGTCCTTTATAGTTGTTACAGCTTTATTCTCTTTTATGAGATATCCGGGATTTATGAATTCGTCATAGATTTCTCTGTGGTAATTCTCTTCTATCAATTCCCTTGCAGAATGATAGCTCTCACCCTTCGCTTCAGTCACTAAATCATAATAGGCTTTAGTTCTGTCCCATCTTCGGTCTCTGTCCATAGCATAGTATCTGCCACATATTGTTGCGATTTCTCCTATGCCTATTTTATCCAAGGCTCTTTGGAGTTCATAGACGTCTTCCAGCGCCGCCTGAGGAGATACGTCTCTGCCGTCGGTAATTGCATGGATATATACATTTTTAAGTCCGTTTTGCTCGCACATCTTCACCAGAGCTGTCAAGTGGTTCATGTGAGAATGTACTCCCCCCTTTGACACAAGACCCATTAAATGCATATTGGAGTTATTGTCCTTGACATTTTTTATGGAATTTAAAAAAGCTTCCTTTTCAAAAAAGGTTCTGTGTTCAATGGACTTTGTTATCATCGTCAAGTTTTGATATATAACTCTTCCCGAGCCTATATTCAGATGTCCCACCTCGGAGTTTCCCATCTGTCCTTCAGGAAGACCGACTGATTCTCCCGAAGTCAAAAGCTGTGCATGGGGATATTTTTTTAATCTTTCTAAAGTGGGTGCATTTGCTTTATATATTGCATTTCCCTTATAATTTTTTCCTATTCCGAATCCGTCAAGTATCATCAATAACACTGGTTTCATATCTCTACCTCAAAATTTATTATCTTGCTGAAATCCTCACTGTTAAGTGAAGCACCTCCCACAAGAGCTCCATCTATATTTTCTTTATTCATTATTTCCTTTATATTATCGGGTTTTACTGAACCCCCGTAAAGTATTCTCATTTTATTGGCAGTATTTTTGTCTGAAAGTTCTTCAATGTTATTCCTGATGAATTTACACATTTCTTCAGCAACATCGGGATCGCATGTATTGCCGGTACCTATTGCCCAAATCGGCTCATAAGCAATAATCAAATCTTCAAAATTTATCTGTACATTTTCTAAAGATTTTTGAAGCTGTTCTTTTACAAAGGTGTTTTGTTCCTGTTTATCCCTTATCTCTTGCGGTTCTCCAAGGCATAATATAACCTTTAAACCCTCTTCCAAAGCCATTTTTACCTTACTGTTTATTTTTTTATCATCTTCTGCAAAAATCCTTCTCCTTTCAGAGTGTCCGACTATGACATGAGTGACTTTTAAATCCACAAGCATTTTTGCGGAAATTTCTCCGGTATAGGCACCCTCGCTAAATTCCGAAAGATTTTGCGCGCCCACTTGTATGTCGGTGGATTTTAAAATATCCACCGCTCTGTCAATGGAGGTATAGGGTGGAAAAATTATTTTTTCCACATCATTTGAAAGTGTGATGGATAGGAGATTTTTTAGCATTTCAGAAGTTTCAGATCTCGTCATATTCATCTTCCAGTTGCCTGCAATTAATGATTTTCTCATATTATGCCTCCTCTATGCAAGCTATGCCCGGAAGTTCTTTTCCTTCAAGCATTTCAAGGCTTGCTCCTCCTCCTGTTGAAATGTGAGATATTTTGTCTTCGTATCCCGATTTTTCAACTGCAGATGCGGAATCTCCGCCTCCTACTATTGTCACGGCCCCCTTGAGTTCAGACAATATTCTTGCAACTTCAAAGGTACCCCTTGAAAATTCCTCTATTTCAAAAACTCCTGCTGGTCCGTTCCAAACCACAGTCCTTGCGTCCTTTAACTCCTCTTCTATTTTCTTAATGGATTTTTCTCCGATGTCAACTCCCATTTTGTCTTTGGGAATATCTTTACTGTCAACTGTTTCATAATCCGCCCCGGATTTTATCTCGGAGGTAACGACCGTATCTTCGGGAAGAATTATATTCACCGAGTTTTCTTCGGCTTTTTTCAGTATTTTCTTCGCCACTTCAATCTTGTCTTCTTCTACTAAAGATTTGCCCGTTTCATAGCCCTTTGCTTTAAAAAAAGTATATGCCATCGCTCCGAATATTATAATTTTATCCGCTTTATCTATTAAGTTTTCAAGAACACCTATTTTGTCAGAAACCTTTGAACCACCCAGTATTACTACAAAGAGACTCTTGGGATTTTTAACCGCCTCTTGTAGATAATCGACTTCCTTTTCAACTAACAAACCGATAGCGGAGGGCAGACAACCGGATACCCCCACGTTTGAAGCATGGGCTCTGTGGCTGGTTCCAAAGGCGTCATTTACATAGATATCTGCAAGTTCGCATAATTTTTTTGAAAATTCTTCACCCTTTAATTCCTCTGCAGGATTGAATCTGGTATTTTCAAGTAAAACTACAAATTGCCCCTCTAATCTGTCTATCTCTTCCTTAACTTCTTGCGATACCACCTCTTTATCGGCAATAAAATTGACTTCATATCCCAAAAGCGCCTGTAATTTTTCAGCAACCGGCTTCAAGCTCATTTCCGCAACATACTTGCCCTCAGGTCTGCCAAGATGGCTGATGATTATACAGGAACCTCCTCTGTCCAAAACGTATTTAATTGTAGGCACACTCTTTCTTATTCTAACATCATTTGTAATTACCCCGTTTTTCATCGGAACATTTAAATCAGCTCTTATAAGCACTCTTTTATTTTCAAAATCAAAGTTTTTTAAATTTTTTTTCATGTAGTCCTCCGAATAAATAAGCGAAAACCAAAGGTTCTCGCTTTATTTTTTAAAGTTTTTGAGCAACAAGTCTTGTAAGATCCAATACTCTTTGAGAATATCCCCATTCATTGTCATACCAAGCTATACATTTTACAAGTCTGTCCTTTACGATTGTGAGTTTTGAATCAAAAATCGCCGAATATTCGTTGCCGATTATGTCCGTTGATACCAAATCCTCTTCCGAATATTCGATTATAGACTTCATCTCATTTTCTGAAGCATCCTTTATAGCTTTGTTTATTTCTTCCACAGAGGCATCTTTTGAAATTTCATAGGTTACATCCACAAGAGATCCTGTTGGTACCGGCACTCTGACAGCCATACCTGTAAGTATTCCCTCTACCTCCGGAATTACCTTTCCTACCGCCTTTGCAGCTCCTGTAGTTGTGGGGATTATATTTTCCGCCGCCATTCTCGCACGTCTTAAATCCTTGTGAAAGGCATCGTGAATTTTTTGGTCGTTTGTATATGCGTGAATTGTAGTCATAAGACCTCTTTCAATGCCAAAATTTTCAAGTATTACCTTTGTTATAGGCGCAAGACAATTAGTAGTACAGGATGCATTTGAAATGATTTGGTGCTTTTCAGGATCATATTTATCGTCATTTACACCCATTACTATGGTTACATCTTCACCTTTTACCGGTGCTGTAACTACTACCTTTTTAGCTCCGCCTCTTATATGTCCAAGAGCCGCTTCTCTTTCTCTGAATGCTCCCGTTGAATCTATTACTATATCAATTCCAAGTTCATCATAATGCATATCTTCCGGAGCCAAAGTATCTATTGCCTTTATTTTCTTGCCGTTTATTAAAAATCCGTCTTCAAGAGCTTTTACCTCTCCCGGAAATTTTCTGTAGATGGTATCGTACTTAAAAAGATGTGCAAAGGGTTCTATTTTTTGAGTTAAATTCCTGCTGCAAATATGAGTTATTTCAAACCCCGGATTTTCTTCAAGAGCCCAAGCTCTGAGACAATCCCTACCTATTCTTCCAAATCCCATTATTGCTACATTAACCGACATTTTTACCTCCTGTTATTTATAATACAATTTGCTGCACTTTCATCTATCACCAAAACCATATCCGATCTCAACTTGGATATGGAAATTATCGCCTCAGCCTTTTCAGCTCCACCTGCTATGCAGAATATTCTCGGTATATTTAAAAAATCTTCCAGGGATATTCCCACGCTTTGAGATGCGTATACTTCTTTGCCCTTTATGTCAAAATAATGACCTATAACTTCAGAAACTGCTCCCTTTTCTAAAATTTTTTTCTTCTCCAATTCATCTGCTCCCTTTCGAGTTAGCATTTCATCGGCTCTTCCTATGCCGAATATGAGCATGTCCAACTCCTTGAGCATCTCATAGGTCCTGTGTATGTCTTTGTTCTCAAGCAAGATGTTCATCGCTTTATCAGGTGCAGCATCGGGAACGGGTAATATTCTGTAGTCGCAATTCAACTTTTCCGCAATTTTAGATGCAACCGAATTAGCCTGATACTCAACATTTTTACCCAAGGCACCCCTTGCCGGAATAATGGTCAAATCCAATTCTCTTTTATTCTCAGATAACACATCAGCTATGGCGCTTAACGTCTTTCCTCCTGTAACTCCTATATAATCTCCGTCACACATGCTGACATTTATTAATCTTGCCGTTGCGGATCCTAAATTTGTGAAAGCATAATCATCCTTTGATGAGTCTCCCTTAACTACTACCACTTCTTCCACTCCCAAAAAAGATGTTATTCTGTTGCCTAATTCAGTTAAATTGTTGAGTTCTCTGTAAACTTCCAAAAATCTTTTGAGATTTATTTTTCCTTCTTTTTTTATGGTAGCACCGGAAGAATTTACGTAAACATAGTCCATTTCCTTTAATTTTTCTATTTCATCTCTTATAACTCTTTCGGAAATATTCAGTTTTTGAGAGAGAGTTCTTCTACCTACTGTTCCTTCTCGGTTAAGGTATTCAAGTATTTCGTATCTTCTTATGAATATGTCTCTAAATTCCGGTACAAAAGAACTTAATAATTCAACATTCATATTTCTCCTCTTTTCTACTTAGCCCATCAAGGCGCCTTCGCTCCCACTGAGTATGCAATTCTTCCTTAAATAAATATATCACAGCATTGATTTTTGTCAATAAAAAAGACCCGGAAGGGTCTATTCTTACATATAAGACTTTACGCTTTCAAACCTTTTTAAAAGATTCTTCTTTCCCAATATTACAATTATATTGCTCAGCTCCGGTCCATGGACATTTCCTGTTATTGCAGCCCTCACAGGCATGTAGAGCCCTTTGCCCTTAACTCCTGTTTGTTTTTGGATTTTCTTCATGACCGTTTTTGCAAATTCTTCGTCCACCTCATCAACTTGGTTAAGTTCTCCCTCAAAGGCTTCTATTAGAGCCTTCATGTTTTCTGATTTTACCTGTTCCAAAGCGTCTTCTTCGGTTATTTTCAAATCTCCAAATAAGAAATCCACTTTTTCCGGAACTTCATTTACAGTATTTAAGCTGTCCTTTACAGTTTCCATCATGTAGACATATCTGTCCCAATCGGATCTTATTTGTTCTTCTGCCATTAAACCCGATTTAACCATTGAATCAACGGATAATTCCGCGATTTTTTCTGTAGTGTATTTCTTGATATAATGGGCATTAACCCAATTGAGTTTTTCAATATCGAAAATTCCGCCACTTTTTCCAACTCTTTCAAAGCTGAATTTATCGATCATTTCATTAAGACTTAGGATTTCTTCTCCATCTTCAGGCGACCAACCGACCAATGCCAGATAATTTATCATACCTTCAGGTAAGTATCCCTTTTCTCTGAAATCTTCCACAGATACATCACCTTGTCTTTTTGAGAGTTTTTTTCTGTCCTTGTTTAGTACTGTGGGCAAGTGTACGAATTCAGGTGCTTCCCATCCGAAGGCTTGATAGAGATAGACGTGTTTAGGTGTAGAGGGAAGCCATTCTTCTCCCCTTACAACATGAGTTATTCCCATTAGATGGTCGTCCACCACTACAGCTAAATGGTATGTCGGAAATCCGTCTGACTTCATTAGGACTTGATCATCCATTTCATCTGAATTTATTACCACCCTTCCCCTAACAGCATCGTGAAATTCAATATCTTCATTTCTCGGAAGCTTAAGTCTTACGACATGTTCTTCTCCCGCTTCAATTCTTTTCTTTGCTTCTTCCTTTGAAATTCCTCTGCAAAATCCGTCGTACTTGGGAACTTGCCCCTTAATTCTCTGCTCTTCTCTTAAATTGTCAAGTCTTTCCCTCGAACAAAAACAATAGTATGCCTTGTCCTTTTCAATCAGTTCATCCACATACTTCCTATAAATATCCAGTCTTTCCGATTGAATATAGGGTCCGAAATCTCCCCTTTGAACAATTTTGCCATCTTCTACAAATACACCTTCATCGTGGACGATGCCTGCCCAGTTGAGCGAATCGATTAAATTTTCAATGGCTCCTTCTACGAATCTGGTTCTGTCGGTATCTTCTATTCTAAGTATGAACTTTCCACCGTTTTTCTTTGAAAACAAATAATTATAAAGGGCGGTTCTAAGCCCCCCTATATGCAAAAATCCCGTTGGACTCGGAGCAAATCTAACTCTTACTTCTTCCATTGTTCCTCCTAAACATTATATAAATAGGTTCTTTTATTGATTTTCTTTATGTATAAATTCTATACTTTTATTTAAATTCTTTCAACTAAGTATTATAAAGTTTCAAAATCAAAAAATAGTTACAATTAAAAAAGCCCTCTTTTAGAGGGCCCTTAGTAATTTATAATTTAAAATATAAGGTGTAATATCGGCGTTGTAATTAAAATTGTCAATATTACTCTTTCAATCCAAATTATGATGTAGTCGGACATCTTCAAAGGGATCTTTGTAGCCATTATACAGGGAATTGAAGCTGAGAAAAACAGTATTTCAGATACGGATGCTATTGCAATCAAGAATTTTGTAATTATGTCCGCATCTGTTACAAGTAGAGCCGGTAAAAACATTTCCGCTATACTTAAAGCCATCGCCTTTGCTGCAAGTAGCGGTTCAGGAACTTGAGTGATCATAGTGAAGGGATAAAATATATATCCGATAATATCAAATACAGGGGTGTGATTCGCCACTACTATTCCCAGCGTGCCTATGGACATCAAAAGCGGTCCTATTGATAAGGCCAAATTGATACCGTTGATAAAGTTTTCTTTTACAGATTCAAATACTGTAGGAGCATTCTTAAATGCCTTCATTCCTTCTTGAACTGCTATATTAAATCTGTTTCCCGTTACTTCCTCTTCCGGAAATCCTTCTTGATCATTATAATAAGTGTCGGGTTTTTTAGATAGAGGATATATTCTCGCTGTAATAGCCGTTACTATAAAGGTAATCACTAAAGTCAACCAGAAATATAAAAGCCAATGATTCATTATATCAAGTGTTCTTGCCACTACTATCATAAATGTAGCTGACACTGTTGAAAATCCTGTTGCTATAATAGCCGCCTCTTTTCCGGTGTATTTACCGTCTTGATAGACCTTGTCTGTAATTAGTAGCGCCAATGAGTAAGAGCCTACGAAACTTGCCACGGCATCTATCGCCGATCTTCCCGGTGTCTTCCAAATAGGTTTCATTACAGGTTGCATGAATACCCCTACAAATTCCATAAGTCCAAAATTTACCAAAAATGCCAAGAATACAGAACCTATCGGCACCACTGTCGTAACAGTTACTACAATACTATTGTAAATAAATGGAATAACATCCTTAGCCATTAAAAATTCCGGACCCTTATTTGTAATCGCCATAATTATAAAGGGTATTCCCAATAATTTCAAAAATGAAAATATAATATCAGTCGTACTATTGTTCCAAGTTCCTCTTATAAATGGCAGTACCGCTCCTATAATTACTATGGCTCCTGCATATATCGGACCGTAATTGGGAATCATCTTAACCAAGGTTACAATATGGTCTATAGGTATCGATGATTTTCCCCCTATACTTATAGGTATAAAAAACATAAAAATACCAAAAGCTGCAAACAACACAAATTTTGCAATATCACTTGATGAATAATTTACTTTTTCATTGTTCATAATAATTACCTCCTTTTTTATTTACATTATTATCTAAATTCATCTAATTAAAATCAAATAAAACCTTTTTTAAAAAATTATCATCTTGATAAACGACTAAAGTTCGCCTTGATTTTTCAATCTGTCGATTTTAAGAAAAATATTTAATAGTTCTGTTTATTAGATGTTTATTAGACGTTTTTTCTCAATTTATTTTAAATTTTCTTTGTTTAAATTATATATGAGGACCTTACAAAAAATAATCCTTTGAATAAGTTAGTACTTCAGTATACACAACTGATTAACAAATCAAAGGATTTATATCTATGAACCGGATCTTATCCCATATATTCAATTATTTAGCTTTATGACATGAAGCTCCGTATTTACACGATTGACATCCACAGTCACAACCTTTTGTCTTAAAGGTGTGCTTAACTGCAAAAACTACGACAACTGCAAGCAAAGCAAGTATAATTAGAGTGGGTAAAGTCATTTTACACCTCCGCCGATCTCACATTTAATCTGTCTTTTTTCTCAGCAGGTCTAAATAACAAGTACAGATATATAATCAAAACCACTGCAGCTATAAAGGTCCATGCATTTACAGGCTGACCCTCTATAAACACCCTTGCGAATTGGTATATCATCAAAGCCATGGTATAGGAGAAAACTACTTGATATCCTATTGCAAATCCAAACCATTTTTTGCTTCCCATCTCTTCCTTTATGGCTCCCAGAGCTGCAAAACAAGGTATTGTCAATTGATTGAAGAACATAAAGGACAGTATGGATGCCGTTGTGAAATTTTGTTGAATTAAAGGTATAAGTCCCGGATCATCAGCTCCGACCTCGCCTATGCCCGCAACGACTCCGTAAGTTCCTACCACCACTTCCTTGGCTACAAGCCCCAGTATCGTGGCTACAGTTGCCATCCAATCTCCAAAACCCAGAGGAACAAATATCCACGAGAGTTTCTTACCTATGAAAGAAAGTATGGAATCGGTGCTTGCCTCAGCAAATTCAACGAATTCAAAATTTATTGAAATATTTTGCAAAAACCAAATAACTATTGTGCAGAGCAAAATTACAGTTCCGGCTTTTACGATAAATGCCTTACATCTGTGCCATGTCGCCTTTAAGATATTTGTAGCTGCAGGCAAATGGTATTCGGGCAGTTCCATTACAAAGGGCGCAGGATCTCCCTTAAACCTTCGTGTTTTCTTTAAAATTATCCCGGATATTACAACTGCAGCAATTCCTCCGAAGTACCAAAGAGGTCCATACCAGAAATGCCCTCCTAAAACAGCCGAAAACATGACTATTATATCCGTTTTAGCTCCACAGGGCATAAAGGAAGCTACAATTATGGTCATTCTCCTGTCCCTGTCACTTTCTATAGTTCGTGTGCCCATTATTCCCGGAACGGAGCAACCTGTCCCCATTAAAATCGGAATGAAACTCTTTCCGCTAAGTCCAAATCTTCTGAAAATTCTATCGAGTATAAAGGCGATTCTTGCCATGTATCCCACATCTTCCAATATTGATATGAACAAAAACAAAGTGGCGATTACCGGCAAAAACCCTAAAACTCCGCCGACTCCTCCTATGATTCCATCTACTATGAGTGATGTCAGCCAATTCGCCGTTCCTATTCCTTCTAAAAACGCTTGTACATTTCCTCCGATTACTTCTCCGAAGAAATTATCATTTACCCAATCTGTTACAGGACCTCCAACATAGGTCATGGCTACATAGTAAATTAAAAACATTATTCCCACAAAGATGGGTAAGGCTAAGATTCTGTTTGTGACTATTTTATCTATTTTGTCACTGGTAGATAATCCCCTTCTTCCTTTTTTTACAGATTTTTGCGTTATTTCGCTTACAAAATTATATCTTTCGTCTGTGATGATGCCCTCCGTATCATCATCAAACTCTTCTTCGGCTCTATTTATAATCGCATCTACATATTCTTTTTCTTTTTTGCTTATGTAAATATTGTCAGAAATTTTTTCATCTTTTTCAAAAAGCTTTATTGCAAACCATCTCTTTGCAGGATCTTCTTTAATAGATGCGACAATTTCTTCAATTTCTTTTAAATAGGACTCCACTCTTTCAGAAAAAGTATTTATCTTTATGTCCTTTTTGCTTCTCAAAGCTTCTAATTTTGCAACTTCTATTAATTTATCTATTCCTTCATTTTTTAAAGCCGAAATTTCCACAACTTTACAATTTAATTCTCTTTCTATCTTGGAGCAATCTATTTTGTCCTTGTTCTTTCTGACCACATCCATCATATTAAAAGCCAAAACAAGCGGTATGCCCAGTTCTGACAACTGAGTGGCTAAATATAAATTTCTTTCAATATTTGATGCGTCTATTACGTCGATTATTACATCGGCTTCCCCATTCAATAAAAAGTCCCTGGATACAACTTCTTCAAGAGTATAGGGTGATAGAGAATATATTCCTGGAAGGTCTGTAAATTTAATATCTTCATCTTTTTTGTATGATCCTGTTTTCTTTTCAACCGTTACCCCCGGCCAGTTGCCCACATATTGGTGAGAACCTGTTAAAGCGTTGAAAAGTGTGGTTTTACCACTATTGGGATTGCCCGCTAAGGCTATATGTATACTCACCGTCTCACTCCTCTACTAAATCTGTAATCTCTATTAATTCAGCATCTGCACGTCTTATGGATAATTCGTAATCTCTTATGTTTATCTGAACCGGATCTCCCAAAGGCGCTACCTTTCTAACATAAATTTCCGTGCCCTTTGTAAATCCCATGTCCATTATTCTTCTTCTCAAAGGTCCTGTTCCTCTTATTTTTTCCACTATGTAATACTTCCCAACTTCAACTTCCTTTAAAGTCACGCCCTTTCCCCCTTAATCATTATCGCTGAAGCAATATCGCTTCCTATGGCAACTCTTGAATCCTTAACCTTAACTATTAAATTTGAACCATTTTCATTTATTATTTTAATTTTTGCTCCCTTTACAAATCCAAGGTTTTCAATATGTCTTAAATGTTTTTCATCTTTAAATCTTTTGTCTTTTATCTTAAGTATTTCGAATTCAACATTTTTCGGTACCATAAGCAAATTCATAAAAACACCTCTTCCTTTAAAACCTAAAATACAAATAAAATTTATCAATTCCGTTTCTAAATGATAATTAAAATCATTTATTGATATCATTATATCACTATTTTTTTAAAAATAAAGACTTAATGATAATTTTTATCAAATTTTGTCGGAATATGTTTTTCTATTGAATTTTTTCAGATATAATTTCAGATTATCAAGAGCAATTAAAATTGATGTTTTTATCTTTTTGGAATTTTAAAAAGATATTGTCTATAATATTTAAAAATACAAACTTTTTTAATAATTTCAAAGTCAGAAATTTGTTTTTACACAATAAAAAAAGCCACTGTTAAAAGTGGCTGTTATGTAACCGTGAACCCGTCTTCGAATCCAGACCATACACGGTACCCAAGCAGTTAACTCAGATAAGGCGCTCCCACGGCACATATAAAATCTTGCTTAGTGCTGCTTCCGTCAAGACCTGACACGGTTCACAAGCATATATTGCGCAGGACCCTACCATCAACATCACACACTTGGGGCAGACTGTACAATATGCACCCTCTGATGGGAATTCAACCCCGCTGTAGCGAATCGCAGGTTACAGGGCATCGCTAATTCCCCGTCTATCACGGCTGTGGCGGAGAGAGAGGGATTCGAACCCTCGATACGGTTTCCCATATACTCGCTTTCCAGGCGAGCCCCTTCAACCAGCTCGGACATCTCTCCTTATTGACTTAGAATAATATTCTAACCTTTTTAATTCGCTTTGTCAAGAAATGTAAATTTTTATAATTTTAAAACATTGTATTTATCCATATTTCTTACCTTTTGTTTTGATATAATATATAAGTAATTAAATTTTTACAGGGGTTGTTTAAATGAATACAAAGGAAAAAATATTAAAATGCCTTGAAGAAAATAGAGATAGGTATATTTCAGGAGAGGAACTGGGCTCATATTTAAATATCAGCAGAACTGCGATATGGAAAGGCGTGCAAAGTCTAAAAAATGAAGGTTTTATAATAAACAGCACACCTAATAAGGGATATAAAATCGATGAGAACTGCGATAAACTTTCCCGTTTCGGAATAATCAATTACTTGGGCAAAGATCTTAAAAATATCGATATACGAGTTTATGAAAGCATAGATTCTACAAATACCGAAGCAAAAAGACTTCTCTATTCTGAAGAAATCAAAGACTTTACAGTCTTAATTGCAAACGAACAAACTCAAGGTCGCGGAAGAAGGGGCAGAACTTTTCTATCTCCTGAAGACACGGGAATTTATTTTTCGATAATACTGTTCCCGAAGTCCGATTTCAACATGGAGTCCTTGGATTTAATAACCATAAAGGCTGCCGTAGCGGTGGCTGAGGCTATAAGTAAAAATACGGAAAAAGAACCGAAAATCAAATGGGTCAACGACATATTCACAGATGGCAAAAAAATTTGTGGAATACTTTCAGAGGCGGACTCTGATTTTGAGTCACGACAAATTAAATCAATAGTCGTAGGTATAGGTATAAATTTTAATACGAATAGTTCCTACTTTAAAGGTGAATTAAACAAAAAAGCCGGATCTCTAAATGCGAAAAACATATATAGAAACGAATTAGCCGCAAAAATATTAAACGAATTCTATAGCTGCTGCTACAACAGAACCGATGAGGATATTCTAAAAACCTATAAAGGTTATTCTCTTGTTTTGGGCAAAAAAATTGAATTTACACAAAATGATGTGACATACGAAGCGACTGCCATTGACATAAACTACAAAGGCAATTTATTGGTCGAATTTGATAATGGAAATAAAAAAGAACTCTCCAGTGGAGAAATTTCCATAAAAGGAGATTTTTATCTCTGATCAATTTGTACAAAAAAATACAAGAAAGACACCATCTCGGTATCTTTCTTGTATAGCTGGGAAGAAAAAAGATAATTGAAGAATATTAACAACACAGTGAAAATATTCATAGCTATATACTAGCACATCATTTTTAAGTTTGCAAGCGTTTTTACTATATAATTTTAATATATATGATTGTTTAATTTTTGTACTAAATTTCAGATGTTTATCATGATTTGATTGTTTCATAATCTATGCAATCATTTTTCCCGAAATGCAATCAACGAATTATCTTTTTGAATATGGATTTATACTCTTCTACTCCGGGTTGATCATAGGGATTAACTCCAAAAAGCATTGATGAAATCGAACAACTTACCATAAAAAAGTACAACAGCTGTCCTATGTTATACTCATCCAATCTATCTAAAAAAACTCCCGATGTATGTATATCGTTTTTTAAATGCGCATCCTTGGTAGCTTTAATTACCTTTTGATTTAAAAGATTTAAAGAATATTCTTTCAAGTTTTTGTAATAGACTGGATTTATTTCTTCTAAATTCACTTTGTAATCGACATCATAATTTAAAAAATTTATGGAAGTTTCAAATATATTGCTTGGTCCTTCTTGCAAAAACTGTCCCATTGAATGTAGATCCTGTGAGTAAATTAGATAATTGGAGTATATTACATTTTTATTTTTACCTTCAGATTCTGAAAATAGCTGCACATACCATTTAAGCAGATATTCAAGGGCAGGATCCGATGCAGATAGTATCTCGATTGTCTTTCCCTTTTCAAAAAATTTTTTCCTCGAAAGGGCATACAAAAAAGAAGGATTCTCTTTTAAATTCACATCCTCTAAGTATTTTTTATAGTCCAATGCGCCCTTTAAAAGCTTTTCAATGTCTATATCGGCTATTGCCATGGGCAAAAGCCCCACATTATTTAATAAACTATATCTACCTACAACATCTTCGTGTATTTTAAAAAATCCGCAGTCTCTTTCAGTTTTAAAATCCCTTAATCTGCCATTTTCGTCATTTGTAATCAAGAAAATTCTGTCTTCGTAATCATCATATTTTTTCATTAAAAATTTACGGATAATTTGAAAGCTTATTAAAGTTTCAATAGTATTTCCCGATTTTGATATGGCTATTGCACAGGTGTTTGAATTTTCAGCTATATCCATCACATACTTGATATGATTCGACGAAAGATTATTTCCCAAAAAAAGAATTTTAACATCTGAGTTGTGATTGAAGTATTGACCCTTTATAGCTTCGATTACGGCTCTTGAGCCCAGGTAGGAGCCTCCTATCCCACACACTAAGACCAGGTTGAAATTTTCTTTGATATATTTTTTGCATTCAAGTATTTTAGGCAATTCTTCTAAGTTTCTTTCAATTTTTTCAAACCCAAGATAATTTTTGTACTTATCTCTTGCAGATTCTATTTCTTGAATATATTTATTTTTTTCAATTTCCTTTATTTCCGTTAATTCTTCATTTAAATACTTAATCATTACCATACCTTTAGCAACAATGCTGTTATATCGTCCTTTTGTTCTCCCCAGATAAAACCGTTCAAGCTCTTCCTTAAAACGCTCAATTCTCCATTTTCATTTCCCTTTAGTATATCCAAAACTCTGCTCATGCCATAGTTATCCTTGTGATAATTTTTTGCATCCACAACTCCGTCAGTCATCAGCAATAATTTATCGGAAATATTAAAATCGACAGTTTTATCTTCATATTTAAATTTATTTAAAAATTTAGTTATAGGATATCCAGGAGTTTCCAAGATATTGATTTTCTCTCCCGATAGGAGTATGGGGGCAGGATAATGTCCCGCATTTGAGTAAATCAGTTTCGCCTTTTTTCTGTTATATATTCCATAAAAACATGTGAAATATGTTTCCAAATCCAAATCCAATTCCGAAAACTTTTCTTGAAGTTCACCTAAGGTCTGAGATGGCACTTTCAATGTTTCCGGAGATAAGTTTCTCATTATGAATCTTACGAACATAGTCACCATGGAAGATGCAAATCCGTGTCCCACAGTATCAGATATATAAATTGCAAAATTATCTTTATCTATTTTAAATATGTCGAATATATCTCCGCTTAATATGCTATAGGGTTCATATATATAATTGATCTTTATATTTTCCATAAATCCCTGTTTTGGTAAAAGAGAAGTTTGAATTTTCTTCGCCTTTGCCATCTCAATGGTAAGCTTTTTGTTTTTATCAATAATTTCGGTTACAAGCTTATGTTCTATTGAGGTGTTTCTGAATACCTCCACAGCTCCCAATACATCACCCTTGGAGTCTTTAATGGGAGAACACTTTACAGAATAGTGAAAATCTTTTATTATTTCTTCTCTTTGTATTGTTTCGCCTGTTTCAATGGTTCTCTTTGCGATGTTTAGAGGAACTTCATTTTCAGAAATGCTGCACACAAGGGTTTTTACATCATATCCCAATTGTCTGCTCATGGCTTCATTTACAAATATGACTTGATTGTTTGCATCTACAACTCTGACCAAATCTGCGATGGCATCGAGAATTTGATAATTCAGTTTTGATTCATTAAATATCATGTCTTTATAAACTGAAACCATATTATTCACCTCTACTGCATTATAACATAATAAAATGCAAATTTATATACGCTTGGGAGCCGGTCCCAAGTATTGATAGTAATATGTTTTTATTCGTCCATTGTAGAGTTTCCTATTTCTATTTGCTCCTTTTCCGAAGCTCTTTTCAAAATTTTCATCTGCTGAAATCGCATACAAAGACCATGTGTCTAAAGACTTGTAAAGTTTTCCCAATTCTCTTTCAAGCTCTTCCACTTCACCTTCTCCTATTCTTACTCCATAGGGCGGATTTGTTATTATAACCCCATAATCTCCGGCAATATCCAATTCTTTGATGTCCTTTACGAAAAACTTGACATCTTCATCTATGCCAAGTATCTCCGCATTCATTTTTGCGATTTCTATAGCTTTATAAGATATATCCGTTCCATATATTTCAAGAGAATTGTCGTACTTTATATCTCCATAACATCTCGCTTTCTCTTCTTTGATGTATTTTTCATCCATGAACATAAATTTTTCAAAATCGAAGCTTCTCATCAGGCCGGGAGCAATGTCATTGCCAATCATGGCGGCTTCTATGGCTATGGTTCCCGACCCGCAAAAGGGATCCCAGAAAATTCTGTCCTTATTCCAATAGGACAACTGTACAAGTCCTGCGGCTATGGTTTCGGAAAGGGGAGCTTTGTAAGATGCCTCTCTGTATCCTCTCTTATGAAGACCTTCTCCGGAAGTATCAAGGACAATTCTTGCGATGTCTTTATATAGAATTACTTCTATTTTATATCTTTCTTCACTTTTGCTGAAATACGAAATATCATAAGTTCTTTGGAGTTTTTTTATTATTGCTTTTTCTGTTATTCTCTGACAGTCAGATACGGAAAAAAGCTTTGATTTTGCACTTCTACCTTGTATTATGAAATTTCCATCTTTAGATATTATATCTTGCCAGGGCAAGGAATAGACCTTGTCAAACAACTCTTCAAAAGTCGTCGCTTCAAAATTTGCAAGTTCAATAAAAACTCTCTCTGCACTTCTTATGCGTAGGTTTAATATGGCTATATCCCTTAAGCTTCCTTGAAAACTGATTTGCCCGTCATTTACTTCCAAATCCGCATATCCCATGTCCAGAAGCTCTCTTTTTACGACGGATTCCAGCCCGAAATTCATATTTAAAACTATTTTTATATTATTCATCATGCGCCCTCCCCTTTTATTATACATTATGATAAAAATATAAAGAACCCAAATCAGGTTCTTTATTCATATCTCAATGCATCTATCGGGTCGAGTTTTGCCGCCTTGTTTGCGGGATAGTATCCGAAGAAAACTCCCACAGCCATGGAAAAGCCCACAGCTATTACAATTGACGAAATCGATGGAAAAGTGGGTTGTTTCATAAAAACCGAGCCTGCATATCCTATTGCGGTCCCCAATATTATTCCAAAGATACCTCCTATTGCACAGATGATTATGCTCTCAATTATAAATTGTGCTCTTATATCGGCATTTGTCGCACCAATTGCCTTTCTTATGCCTATTTCTCTGGTTCTTTCGGTAACTGATACAAGAAGTATGTTCATTACGCCTATTCCACCTACCAACAACGAAATTGCCGCAATAGCCCCTATGGCAAGTTTTACATTGCTCATTACGCTTTCAATTTGAGACATTTGAGATTGAAAGCTTCGTGCATTGATTTGCGCTCTTTCATTTTCCTTGTAAATTCCGTCGTTGAAAAAACTCTTTAATTGTTCTGATAATTTATCGATGGCTTCCTGTGTATTTTCCTTTGGGGATACATAGAAATCCCAATACTTATTGTTCCCATAAAACTGTGCATTCCCAACACTAAGCGGGATATATACATTTGTGGGATGTTCTTCTCCGTCTCCTCCGAAAACCCCCATGTTGAAGGGTTCATATTTATAGACTCCCACAACTCTATATACTCTAAAGGAATTACTTGCATTTATTTCAATTTCAGATCCCAAGGCTTTTTCAAGGTCATTCCCATAAACTTTTTCCACAACCTTGTCTGAAATTACGGCAACTTCTCTGCTTCTGTCAACATCTTCATAACTTAAAAATCTTCCTGCGATAATTTTCAACTTACTCAAGTCCATTTCTCCCGGAAGTGAAGATGATATTTTTATTTTTACATTGTTTCTTTGAGTGTTAATCGTTCCGGAAACAAAGGGACCTATAATAGCAATAGATTTTATTTGTGAAGAATACAGTTCTTCTGCTTTTTTTATGTTTTCTTCGGATATCCAATCATCATTTACAATATCAGGGTAGTTGTACCCTTCCTTGGGCTCTAAATTTACATAAATAGCTGCATTGTTAATTTGAGCAAATCCGCCTGCCACTGTTTCCGATAATGATTTTCCTATGGTGACTATTCCTATTACCGAAGATATTCCTATGATTATCCCAAGCATTGTCAAAAAGCTTCTTACTTTGTTTAAAAGCAATCCCGAAAAAGCAACTTTAATATTTTCAAAAATCCCCATCAGCTCACCTCAATTCTTCCGTCAGACATGGTGAATATTCTCTTGGTTTCCTCAGCGAGTTTTGTATTGTGAGTTATCAATACTATGGTTTTTTTCCTTTCGCTGTTAAGCTTTTGGAAAATATCCATTACCATCCTGCTCGTCTTTGTATCCAAGGCTCCTGTAGGTTCATCGGCTAAAATGATGTCCGGGTCGTTTGCCATGGCTCTTGCAATGGCCACCCTTTGTTTTTGACCTCCGGAGAGTTCATTGGGATTATGCGATGCTCTGTCCGCCATATCCACTATTTCAAGGAGTTCCTCCGCTCTTTGAGATCTCTCTTTTTTTGGAACTTTTCCATAAAGCATGGGAAGTTCGACATTTCCTTTGGCGGAAATTCTGGGTATCAAGTTAAAATTTTGAAATACAAATCCTATCCTCTTGTTCCTTATTTTGGAAAGCTCCGCATCTTGCGCATCACTCATATCTATTCCGTTTAAATAGTATTCTCCGCTTGTCGGTCTGTCAAGGAGCCCTATTATATTCATAAGAGTGGATTTTCCCGAACCGCTGGCTCCGACAATCGAAACAAATTCGCCATCATAGATATCCAAAGAAATTTTATGCAGAATTTCAAGCTCGTTGGGTTTCCCAATATAGTATTTTTTTACTATATCTCTCATTTCAATTATCTTTTTTGAATTACTCATTTGTCTTCTCTTCTTCCAAAAAGATTACTTTTGTGCCCGTTGTAAACTTATCGGGTGAATTTAATACCCTTATTCCTTCGAGTTTATTTTCAGAGGCAACGACAGCTTCATAGTCATTATTTTCCTTTACTATGATGGGCATTTCTTTAATTTCTGTAACTTCTTGGGAATCTTCAATATAGAGAATAAAATCTTTACCGTTTTTTTGATAAATTGCATTTAGCGGAACTGTAAATACATCCTTTTGTCTTTCAAAAATATATTTAACCCTCAATGTCATTCCGGGCTTTATTAAATTGTCCCTGTCTTCTATGCTGAGCTTTACTTCATAAAATACTTCGTTGGAATTTGAGCCCATTTGACTTTCAGGTTGTGCCGGTGTTGGATTTATCGATTCAATTGTTCCTTTAAATACTTTTGATTTTCCTATGGCATCACTTGTTATATCAGCTTTCATGCCGACTTTTAAGTTGTTCAAATCAAATTCCTTTATCTTTGACTTGACAATTATTCTGTCTACCGTATCTATTTTAGCCAAATAATTCGTCGGAACCTGGCCTTTAATCATATTTTGTTCTGTCACAGTACCCGATATGGGAGCTTTAACTACGGTTTTTTCCAAATCTTCATATAGATTTTTTAAATCTACGTTGTTAACTCCATTGTCCGCTCCGGAATTTGCAATGGATAAATTGCTTTTAAGAGCATTGATTTCGTTCTTAGCTGCAGCCTCCGCAACAGCTAAATTTCTCAAGGCTCCTTCATAGGCACTTTTTAAATCCTCTGCGCTTTTTCTATAGGTTTCCAATTGATCCTTTCTTGTAAGATTGGATTTTTCTTTTTGTTCATTGGCTTGATCTAAATCCTTCTTAGCCTTGTCAAGCGCCAAAGATTGCTGCTCTATCTCCATTTGTCCTGATTCCAACTGTTTTTTTGAAGCTTCTATTTCACTTTCGTATTTTGTGACATCCCCTTGAGCCGAAACTAAATCTTCTTGCACAGTTTTAAGTTGTTGCTTTAAAGAATCCAGTTCTTGCGCATATATATTTGCATTAAAATTATCTTGATTCGAATTTTTTATGCTATTTATTTGATCTGCTATTTGTTTTTTTCTACTTTCAAGATTATTTACTAAACTGTCAGCTCCCGGAGCTGTTCTATCTATAGAATTTAGCTTTAAATCCAAATCCAATAATTGCTGTTCCAATGCACTTACATCTTGAGATGAATTCGCCCCCTCCACTTTACTTGACAGTTCATTTATTCTACTGCTTATTCTTGCTTCCTTATCCTTTAAGCTACTTACTCTCATATTCGCATTTCTTAAATTCATACTGCTGTCTGAAATATCTCTTTGGAGATTATTATATCTTTCCAAGGATTGATTGTAATTTAATTGTGTAGAATTCAATGAATCTTGCGCCGTACTTGTAAGAGATTCTTGTTGAACCAATTGGTCATTATAGCCCATATTTAAGGATCTTCTATAATCATCGTAGGCTTTTTCTGCACTTTGCCATTGATCATAGGCGGATATTACCGCATTATTCGCCGCAATGAGTGTGGAGTTTGTTCCATCTTCCAAGTTTTTATTTGCATCATCAAGCCTGTCTTTAGCACTTTTTATCTGAGCTGATGCACTTTTATAAGTAGATGCAATCATAGCTTGTTTCAATGCGATTTGTTGTTTTATAGTAGTGTCGTCGAGTTTTGCTATGACTTGGTCCTTCTGTACTACATCTCCAACCTCAACATTTATCTCCTTGACGGGAAGTTGTTTTTCTGCATAGACCTTTGAACTGTCCTCGCTTACAGCTTCTCCTATTTCCGTTACTACTATCTCAAAATCCTTTTTTTCTAAAAGCGTAGTATCCGCTTTCGTAATTTGCATTCCTTCTTCAGATTTAAAGAAAAAACTTTTTATAGCAAAGCCTGCAACTACAATTGCTGCTAAGATAAATATTAATTTTTTATGCCCGTTAAAAAAATTTTTTATTTTAGTCATTTCTACCTCCTAGTAGAAACAATTATACTATATAAAAATATTCTTTATGCAAATTAAATGTTAAAAAATAATTAAGTTTTCTTTAAAAGGAGTCAATTATTCCCACTTATATTTTTATATATGATATATGAATATACCATCGGGGCAAAGGCTATTATAACCACCACTATAATAGCTATGTTTTCTATGTAATTATAGAAAAACATATTTCCTAAAAACAGCAATATTCCTCCTATTACATAGACATAGCCTCCAAATCTGTGAGTCTTTTCCCAAACATAATCATTGTCCAAAGTCCACGGAACTTTTATGCCTATGGTGTAATTTCTTTTTGTCTTTGGCAGATAATTGCCTACCAATACGAACATAATAGACAAAAATATATTTATCCAAAATCCTATCTTTACAGTTTTGCCAAGAGAATAATAAACGCTTAAAAAAGTTGTAGCTATGGAAAGAATAGGCGCGATCATAAGCACTACATTTAATGCCATATCCCCTTGAAATTTTCTCCTTGGATCCTTATTTGTAAAAAAATACGCCACAACATATAGAATTAGCATAAATATTGGAATTCCAAAAAGCGCAAAGTATTTGTCCGCATATTTATCCGCAACATCATTGCCGTCAAAATGTATCGGCATAACATCGGGTACTTTATTCAAAAAATAAACTCCGATTACAAAATTTATTAAAAACAAAACCAATCCTATTTTAAAAACTTTATCTCTTTTCATAACTAATCCCTCTCTAAAAAATTCATTATATATCCTACGACCTCTTCAAATATTGAAACATTTAAACTGTAGATGATAAAATTTTTCTCTTTATTATCTATTATTAAATTTGCTTCCTTTAGTATGGATAAGTGATAAGAAGTTGTAGCCTTACTCATGTTAAATCTGTCACTTATCTCTCCTGCACTTAATGGACCCTCCCTAAGCATATTTAAAATCTCTCGTCTGTTTTTATCATCAAGAGCCTTAAAAGTTTTTTCTAAATTCAAAGAAACACCTCCCAAATCTATTTCGAAATCTTTCTAAATAGATTATATGAAAAGTTCAAATAAAAGTCAACTCTATTTCGAATATTTTCTAAATAGGTTCAATAAGAAAATCCGCTACATAAATAGCGGATTTTTTTATCAAATCTTTAACATATACATTGATTCTATTCAATTTTTAATACCATAAAATTTTATAGTATATTTATCCTTCTGATAATTCTGAATATTTTTTGTAACGTTCAATTGCGTCTTTTTCTGCTTGTTCAAAAAGTTCTTCTGCAACTTCAGGGAATGTTCTTGTCAATGAAGAATATCTGTTTTCTGACATTATGAAATCTCTAAAGGATTTTGTCGGTGCTTTTGAATCAAGTTGGAAAGGATTTTTGCCTTCTTTTTCCAAATTAGGATTGTATCTGTACAAATTCCAATATCCTGATTCTACAGCAAGTTTTTGATGTCCCTGAGTGTCTGTGAGTCCTCCCTTGATGCCGTGATTAATGCAGGGACTGTAACAGATAACTATACTTGGTCCGTCATAGGCTTCAGCTTCAACTATCGCCTTAAGAGCTTGATTTCTATTTGCACCCATCGCTATTTGAGCTACATATACATAACCATAGGTCATAGCCATACGTCCGAGATCTTTCTTTCTTGTCCTCTTTCCATTTGCTGCAAATTTCGCAACAGCAGCTGTAGGTGTCGCCTTTGAAGATTGACCTCCTGTGTTTGAATAAACTTCCGTATCAAACACCAATATATTTACATTTTCTCCCGATGCAAGCACGTGGTCTAATCCACCATATCCGATATCGTAAGCCCATCCATCTCCACCAAATATCCAGTGAGATCTTTTTATCAAATAATCTTTGCTCTTAAGAATTTCAAGAGCTGCTTCGCCTCCATCTTCCTTTAACTCTTTTTCAAAGGCATCAGCACGTTTTCTTGTTCCTTCAGAATCATCAAATCCCTTTATCCAATCTTGTGCTGCTTCTTTTAATGATTCAGATATATCATCCTGTTCAACTAAGGATTTTACCTTACTTAAAGTCATGTCACGTAATTTTTTTACACCTTTATAAATACCCAGACCAAATTCAGCATTGTCTTCAAATAGTGAATATGTCCAAGCCGGACCTTGTCCTTTTTGATTATAGGTGTAGGACATCTGTGCCGAACCACCCCATACTGTAGAACATCCAGCTGAGTTCGTTATCATCATTCTATCACCATAGAGTTGCGTAACTAATTTTGCATAAGGCGTTTCTCCACAGCCTGCACAAGCTCCTGAAAATTCTTGTAGCGGTACGCAGAACTGGCTTCCCTTCAGTGTAAATCTTTCCTTATCTTCAATTTCTCTTTCAGGTAAGTTTATAGCATAGTTCCATCTATCTATATACTCTTCTCTTTTATCTTTAAATTCCGTCATTTCAAGAGCTTTGGTAGGACAAATGTTTACGCAGTTTGTACAACCTGTACAGTCTTGCCCTGAGACTACAATCGCATACTTGTATCCAGGTTTTCCCTTTGCATCTAAAAGTTCTTCTTTGTTGGGGGCATTCTCAGCTTCCTCTTCATCATATAAGAAAGGTCTTATTACTGCATGAGGACATACAAAGGAACATTGATTACATTGGATACATTTTTCGGAATCCCAGCAAGATACGTGATTTGAAACTTCACGTTTTTCGTATTTTGTAGTACCTGTGGGGAATACTCCCGATTCCACTCCCTTAAAGGCACTTACGGGAATTGAATCTCCTTGAAGTCTGTTGATAGGTTCAATAACTTCATTGACAAAATCCGATGCTCCTTCATATACTGTCTTTAAGCTTTTAGCTTCAAGATCCTTCCATTCAGCAAGAACTTCTACCTTGATTATATTGTTAAGTCCTACCTGTATAGCTTCCTTATTTTTGTTTACTATATCTTCTCCCTTGGAACCATAGCTATTAACTATTTCAGCATTCATATACTCTACTGCTTTTTCAATTTCAATTACATTGGCAAGCTTAAAAAATGCAGATTGCATAATCATGTTTGTTCTTCCTGCAAGACCTATTCCTTCAGCTAACTCATCAGCGTTTATAATATAAAACTCAACATTTTTTTCTGCTATTTCTTTTTTTAAGGAATCAGGAATTTCTTTTTCAAGTTCATCAACACCCCAAATAGTATTTAATAGAAAAATACCGCCGTTTTTAATGCCGTTGAGTACATCATATTTTTGTACATAAGCCTGTTTATGCACAGCTATAAAATCCGCTTGATTTACTCCGTAAGGTTCACGTATGGGTTCATCACCAAATCTCAAGTGAGAAATAGTCGTACCTCCTGATTTCTTAGCATCATATGCAAAATAAGCTTGAACGTATTTATCAGTGTTATTTCCTATTATTTTGATAGTTGACTTGTTTGCTCCAACGGTTCCATCGGATCCGTAACCCCAGAATTTACAAGCAACAGTACCTTCAGGAACTGTATTGAATTCGTAATCCTTTTGAGGAAGAGACTTGTTTGTAACGTCATCATTTATACCTACAGTAAAGCCGTCAATAGGTTCTTCTCTTCTTAAGTTTTCCAATATGGCAAGTACATCATTAGGTGCAAATTCCTTTGAAGCAAGTCCAAAACGGCCTCCTACAACAAGAGGGGAATTTTCTCTTGTGTAAAAAGCATTTCTAACCTCTAAATACAGGGGTTCTCCTGCAGAACCCGGCTCTTTTGTTCTATCGAGAACCGCAACTCTTTTTACAGTTTCAGGAGCTGACTTCAGAAAATGAGAAACTGCAAAAGGACGGAACAAATGCACATCTATTAAGCCGACTTTTTCTCCATTTTTGCAAAGAGCTTCTACAACTCCACGAATAGTATCAGCCGCCGCTCCCATTACTACGAATAAATCTTCCGCCTCAGGATGTCCGTAATAATTGTATAATTTATAATTTTCGCCTTGAATTTCACCTATTTTATCCATGTAATCCTGCACTATTTCAGGAACTCTGTCATGGAAAGGATTTACCGCTTCTCTCATTTGAAAAGTTATATCTTCATTAGTGGTTACATTTATCATTGTAGGGTTATTCGGAGTTTTCGCTCTTGCTCTGAATTTTTCAACAGCTTCGTAATCAAGCAACTCATCAAGTTCTTCATATTCAAGGGCTTTAATTTTTTGAATTTCATGTGATGTCCTGAATCCATCAAAGAAATGAAGCACCGGAAGACTCGACTTAATAGCTGCGAGGTGTGCAACTGCAGCTAAATCCATAGTTTGTTGAACATTCGAAGATGCAAGCATGGTAAATCCTGTTTGTCTTGCAGCCATTACGTCTTGGTGATCCCCGAAAATACTAAGGTTGTTTGCGGCAAGTGATCTTGCAGCAACATGAAATACAGCAGGTAGCAGCTCTCCTGCAATTTTATACATGTTGGGAATCATTAAAAGCAGACCTTGTGATGCTGTATAAGTGGTTGCCAAAGCTCCTCCGTGTAAAGCACCGTGAATTGCACCTGCCGCTCCACCTTCAGATTGCATTTCTGTAACTTCAACCCTTTGTCCAAATAAATTCTTTTTTCCGTTAGCTGACCATTCATCTATTAATTCAGCCATGGGAGAAGATGGTGTAATCGGATAAATTGCCGCAATATCACTAAAGGCATAAGATACATATGCGGCGGCCGTATTCCCATCTACGGTCATTCTGCGTCTATCTTTATTAAACTTCATTTTATAAAACATCCCCTTATTTTATTAATATTCATAATTATCGTTTAATCTTATTTACTTATTTAGTTCTTCAAACATTATATCCGTATATTCTTTCATCGCTTCACAAGATGCTTTAAAGAATTGAATTTCTTCATCATTGAGTTTAGGAACCCATTTTTCCAAAACTCCTTCTCTTCCAATTACAGTGGGCAAACTTAAACAAATATTTGAATAACCGTAGGCGTCCTCAATTAAAGAAGAAAGAGGATAAACTAATTTTTTATCATTTAAAATGCAATCAACTATAGTTGCGATGGATAACCCTATAGCTAAATCTGTACCTCCTTTGCACGCTACAATCTCAAAGGCAACTTTTCTGATTTTGTCTTCAAGTTCCTTTCTTTCAGAATCGGTAAATTTTTCTCCTTTCATTTCTAAAAAGTCATCGAAGGCAATCCCTGCAAATCTTAACAAAGACCAAGCTGCAAATTGTGTATCACCATGCTCTCCTAACATATATCCCTCTATATTATTTGGACTTATATTAAATGTTTGACCTAAATAATATTTCAATCTGGAAGTATCGAGAAGAGTACCTGAGCCTATTACTCTTTCTTTGGGAAAACCTGTGAGTTCAATTGTCAATCTTGTTAAAATATCAACCGGGTTTGTCACAATTAGAAAAATAGCATCCGGGCTGTTCTTTGCTAAATCCGGAACCATGGATTTGTAAATAGCTACATTTTTCTTTAGTGGTGTCAATCTGGTGATATTAGCTTCTTGCGGTGCTCCAGCACTGATTATAATGATATCTGAATTAGCAGTTTCTTCAACATCTCCATATCTGATATTCATAGTGTCGGTAAAAGCTGCACAATGTCTTAAATCTTCAGCTTCACCTCTGGCTTTTTTCTCATTTATATCCATCAATACAAGTTCTGTAGGAATACTCCTGCTCACTAAAGCATATGATATGGCTGTTCCTACTTTGCCGCCTGCTCCCACTACAGTAATTTTCTTCATAATTTATTTCTCCCCTCCTATATCAAACAAACATCAATGTTAATTCCGGCAAGAATGTGGTTGCCAAAATAACCATTATTCCAGTTATTATAAATGGCCAAATCTCTTTAATGGTCTCTTCTACCTTTATATTTGTAATTCCTGAAGCTACATATAAATTAATTCCCAGCGGAGGAGTAATCAATCCATAAGTCATATTTACTACCATAATTGCACCCATGTGTACAGGATCTATTCCTAAGGATTTAGCTATGGGCAATACAACCGGAGTTAGTATGAGTATAGTCGCATTTAACTCCATAAATGTACCTAAGAACAGCATAACTATATTTAGGAATAGTAAGAATTGTACAGTAGTAACATCATTTTCTACAACAAAGCTTGTCAACACTTGAGGTAATCTTTCCATAGTTAATAGACGACCAAACAGACCCGCCGTACCTATAATTATTAAAATTGTAGCACAAGTAACCGCAGAATCTTTTAAACCATCTAACAATGATTTCACGTTTAATTTTTTAGTTACTAAGAATCCTATGATTAAAGCATAAAGGCACGCTACCGCCGATGATTCTGTAGGAGTAAATACTCCTGAATAAATTCCTCCCAATATTATTATTGGCATAAGCAGTGACCATATCGCCTCTTTAAATGCCGGGAAAATTTTACTAGCATCGAATTTTACTATTTCGCCATAATTTCTTTTTTTCGAAATATATATACTCCAAATACAAAGTAAAATCATCGATAAAATACCGGGGAATATACCTGCAGAAAACAAATCTGCTATTGACGCGCCCGCTGTTACACCATATGTGATCATTCCAATACTTGGAGGAATCATTAATCCAATACATCCTGAAGTCGCTGATAGCGCTGCAGAGAATCCTGCTCCATATCCGGCCTTAACCATAAAGGGAATCATGATTCCGCCAATAGCGGCAACGGTAGCCGGAGCACTTCCTGAGATAGCTCCGAAAAGTGTACAGGATACTACTGTAACAACAGCTAATCCTCCAGGTACAAACCCAACTAAAGTAGAAACAAAATTAACTAACCCTTTTGAAATTCCACCTCTGCCCATTAAATCTCCCGACAATATAAAAAACGGAATTGCCATATAAGTAAATGAATCGATACTTTGAACAGTTGCCATAGCAGGATACTGTAAAGGATATAGACCATCTAAAATCATAGGAATAATTGTAGCTCCTCCCAATAAAATAAATATTGGAAGACCTAAAAGTAATAAAACTATAAATAAAATTCCGGCTGTCGCTAACATACAAATCCCCCTTCTATTTTCCCGTAGTGGTAGTTTCCACTATTACTTCATCTTCTTCAAATTTTATTGCTTTATTCTTATTGTGAAAAATTTCGAGATCTTCATTTTTGATCATTTTAATTAATATTTCGAGATATGTAATCCCCATTAAAGCAAAACCCACAGGAATAGCGACATACACATATGCCATACTCATCCCAAGAGATGCCGACAATTGATTTGATTGTGCAAAGGTCAATTGAATTCCGGACATTACCATGTACACACAGAAAACAAAACATCCAAATATAGCAAATTTCTCAATAAATTTTGTGATATTCTCAGGAAATAAATTTCTAAAAAATTCTATCCCTACGTGAGCATTTTCTTCAATTCCTATGTTTGTACCCAGTATTATAACCCAAATGAAAATATATCTTGTAAGCTCTTCATTCCAAGCCAATGGATTTTTGAGAACAAACCTATTAAATACTGCATAAGATATTATAATCATCATAGCAAAAAGACCAATAGCTACCAAAGCTCTTTCTATTTTTCTTAATTTATATAGTGTTTGCTTCATTGTTTACCCCCGTTCTCGCGAAATTCTTTTAACAATTCTTGAGTTCTATCGATTACGTCTTTTCCGATATCTGAAGCATAATTTTCATATGTCGGAGCACTGGCATCAATCCATAATTGTAACTCCTCCGGAGTAGGCGTATAGCACTCTAAGTATTGATCCATTTCCGCATCTGCTTCTCTCATCTGTTTTCTTGAAAGTTCTCTTTGAAACTCACAAGCTTCTGCAGCTGCTATTTTTATATCTTCTTGTATATCTTCAGGAAGCTTATCTATTCTCGCTTTGCTACCATAAAAAATACACGGACTGTAGAAGTGATTGGTATAAGTCAAATATTTTTGTGCTTCGTAATATTTTTGCGAAATAATTTGGTTAGTAGGGTTTTCTTGACCATCTACAGTGCCTTGTTGAAGCGCCGTATAAATTTCTCCTGTTGGCAACGGCGTAGGGCTTCCTCCCCAACTGGAAACCGCATCCATCATCAAAGGATTTTCCATCGTTCTGATCAGCATTCCATCCAAATCTGCAGGAACTTTAACAGGACGTTTTGAGTTGGTAATTTGTCTGAATCCGTTTTCCGCCCAACCATATCCGTATAAACCGTAATCAGGTAAATAACTAAACAAGTGATTTCCGATTTCTCCACCTAATATATAGTCCACTTCTTCTTCAGTATGAAATAAAAATGGCAAGTCAACTAATCGCATTTCCGGAATCCAGTTAGTCAGCGGAGATTGTGTGATTATAGCAAAATCTAAACCACCTGCCATCATAGACTCTAACATTTGTTTTTCTCCACCTAATGAAGCCCCTGGAAACGTCCACACTTCTACTTTTCCATCTGTTAACTCATCCATCCTTTTGGCAAAATATTCAGCCCCTTGTGATAAAGCGTGATTAGGTGCTAAAGTAGTTCCTATTCGCAATGTATATTTTTCATCTTCACCCTTTTTTTTGCAAGCCGTTAATGTTGATATCAGCAATACTAACATAAGTATAGAAAATATAGTTTTTCTATTCATACTTCCCCTCCATTTAATTTTTTAACCCGAGAAAGTTCATTTTATTAATGTATGTTTATGAAATTACTTCACATATGAACAATTATTATAATTTTATTGCTTAATTTTTTTCAGAGATCAAAGCAGTATCCTAAATAATATTTTTTACTGTTTCATTTACTCAATAATCAAAAATACTATAGATAAAAGTTCTTTTTAATGAAAACTTCAATATAAATTTCAGTAACTATTGTTGTTTTGATTTACCTATAGCTAAACTTCTCATTAAAAGCTATAACTTTCACCGGGTTTCTTTATATTTTTCCTGTATTTAAACTTAAAATCATAATACTATTTATTTAAAATCTTTTTAGCTTGAGCAAGCAAATCTGATGAAATATAGGATACTACTTCAATCTCATAATTGTTTTTTATTTCATCCTTTAAATTATTCTTAATCAATTCTTTTATCTCTTCTGCTCCGCCTTGGCAAAAAGCACAAGCTCCACTGAGCTCAACTTCAATTTTATTTTGGGATATATCTCTTATAAATATATCTCCTCCATGTGAATGCATGTACTTTTTTACCGGTTCTAAAGATTTTTCGATTATTTCATATGTCTCTTTCGATTCTTTTTTTAAATTCATTTTATTTCCTAATTACTATGATTTTTTTATCATTGCAATGTGTTTTGCAAACCTCTTTTTCTCTTCCATGTTGGATTGACGCGCAATCATAATCCTTTGCGCTTGAGGACTTCCTGCTCCATGCATTGATTCTGTTAAATATCCTACCGCCGCTGTTCCAAGGGAAAGGTTTTCGATAAGTCTCATTATTCTAATTCTATCTTCTGTCGAAATATCCGATACGCCCTTTAGATATTTTTCTACATATTTGCCGACCGCTTCGCTCTTGAAGTCTTTTTCCGATGGTGTTGTAACCATCATTCCACCCGCTATATCTTGAGCGAGTCTTGAAATTTCATAGGGGAATCTTGTGACATTTTGTTTACATACATTAGCTAAAAGCAAATCACACATATAGTTCCCGGAGCTTGTTTTCCAACCTGAGTATGAGCACGCAAGAGCACTTGACCAAATAGTTTCATTTAAATGATTCATTTCTATCAACTTATCTTTTATATGACTTGCCTTCGGCACTCCATTATAATCTGCCGCCAATGCCGCTGCACCTATAAGTACATCTCCTACTCCCGTCTTACAAGCATAAGATTGACGATGATACCCTGCAAATCTCTCAACTAACATTCCGGAAAAATCCGTTTCTCCATCCATGAATATTCTGTCATTGGGAACAAACACATCATCAAATACTATCAGCGCTTCCATTCCGCCATAGCGTAAATTCCCCACATCCATAGGACTATCTTCAAGCTTTCTTGTATCGCAGCTTTGTCTTCCTATTATCATTACTATTCCCGGAGCATCTACGGGAACTGCAAAGCTAACGGAGTAATCCTTATCTTCAGGCTTCATGGATACTGTGGGCATAACCAATATCTCATGAGAATTAGTTGCACCTGTTTGATGAGCCTTAGCGCCTCTAACTACTATTCCATCTTCTCTTCTCTCTACAACGTGTAAATATAGATCCGGATCATCTTGAGCACTTGGAGATTTTCCTCTATCGCCTTTCGGATCAGTCATCGCTCCATCGACAACTAAATCGTTTTCTTGAATATATTTCAAGTATTTAACAAACCTTTCGTGGTATCTCGTTGAGTATTTGTCATCGATTTCATACGTTGTACTGAATACCGCATTCATTCCATCCATACCAACGCATCTTTGAAAACAAGCCGCAGTCTTTTGTCCCAAAAATCTCTGCATAGTGACTTTTTTTACTAAATCATCCGCGCTTTCATGAATGTGATTAAATCTGTTTACTTCTCCCTCTATAAATGGAGAATTTGCAACAAATAAATCCTTGCTTTTGCTATCTGCAAACTCATAAGTCGCTTTTACAGAATTAAAAGAAGGTCTTAATATAGGATGATCTAATGGTTTTTCAATCTTCTCTCCGAACATATAAACGTTCATGTTTAGAGCCCTTATACTTTCTTCGTACTGAGCTCCCGTCTTTCTTGCCATAACATATCCCTCCACTCATTTGTTATTAACAAATTCAATTTGTTAATTCTTGTTATAATTATATCAATTAAAAAGTAGTCTGTAAATACTTAAAGCTATTTTTCACGAATTGCAGTATATAGGAGATTATATAGCAATTTAATTTTTGTTATTAACAAACTATATTTGTTTTATGTGTCAAAGCTCTCGATTTATACTAAATAGTTTTGTTTGTGTTATAATTAATTTAACTATAGTGTCTTTATTCAAAAATAGTTAATTATAAAATTTATAAATGGACTTACCCCTTACACCTTTAAATATGAAAAGTGTAGGGTTTTAGTTATTAAGGAGGAATTATGTCAGATAGAAGGATACAGACAATAGATCGTGTTTCCGATATATTTAAATGTTTTGACGAAAATACAACCGAACTTGCCCTCGGGGAAATTTCAGAAGAAACCGGGATAAATGCCAGCACTTTACACAGTTTGCTCGCATCTTTAAAGTCAAACGGATTTATTGAACAAGACCTTGCCAGCAGAAAATACAGTCTCGGTTACCATTTGCTATATCTCGGGAATTTAGTATCATCATCCCTTGATATAGTAAAATCTGCATCAGACGCTTTAGATGCGTTGCAACAAAGATTTAACGAAACCATACATTTAGCAACATTAAACAGAGATCATATAGTTTATCTGGACAAGAGAAATTCATCTAAGCAATTACAGTTATATACAAAGATAGGAATAAGAGTTCCCGCCTACGCAACAAGCACAGGTAAAATGATGCTTTCCTATAAAGGAACAGATTATATAATAGAACATTTTCCCGAAAAATTAAAAAAGCTAACTGAAAATACTATAACTTCCAGAGAGCTTTTAATAGAAGAATGTAAAAAAATAAAATTAAAGGGCTTCGCCTTTGATAATGAAGAAAACTTGGAGGGATTGAGTTGCATATCCGCCCCTATATTCGATTATAACAATCGTGTTAATTTTGCCATCAGTATTGCCGGTCCCACACAAAGAATAGATTCGCTGAAAACCGAAGAAAATATTAATTTTATTAAAGCTCAAACCTTATCAGTCTCTAAAAAATTAGGCTACTTCCCAAAGTGATACATTTAAATATTTCGTAAAAAACATAAAATCCAAGATAGTTATATTATCTTGGATTTTTTAATTCTTGGATTTTTAATTGTTAAACTTCTAAGCTCCAGCCTTCCGGGCCTTCCGTTCTACCCCATTGTATGTCTATAAGCGTATCATACAGCTCTTGTGAGATTTTGCCTATTTCTCCATTATTTATCTTCATTATCTTGTCTTCATATTTCAGCTCGCCTACAGGTGATATTACTGCTGCTGTTCCTGTTCCGAAAACCTCTGTAAGTTGCCCTTTATCATAGGCTTCTACCAGCTCATCTATGGATATTCTTTTTTCTTCCACATCCATTTCTTTTATCTTAAGGAGTTCTATGATGGATTTCCTTGTTATTCCAGGAAGAATTGAACCGTTTAATGCAGGAGTTATTATTTTGTTATTTACAACAAAAAATATATTCATAGCTCCTACTTCTTCTATATATTTTCTCTCAATTCCATCAAGCCATAATACTTGAGAATATTCGCTCTTTTCTGCTTCCACTTGACTTTTCAGGCTGACTGCGTAATTTCCTCCGGTTTTTGCCATGCCCATTCCACCTCTTACAGCTCTTACGTATTTGTCCTCAACATAAATCTTTACAGGCTTAAGCCCGTCTTTATAGTAAGGTCCTGAAGGTGAAAGTATTATGATGAATTTATATTCCAAACTTGGTTTTACTCCTAAGAATGCCGATGTGGAAATTATAAAGGGTCTTATATAGAGCGACGCACCCGGATCATCAGGCACCCAATCCCTTTCAATGTCTATTAATTTAATCAAAGCTTTAAGTGCAAATTCTTCATCTAATAAAGGGATGCATAATCTTTCGCTGGACATATTGAGTCTCTTGAAATTTTCATCCGGTCTGAATAGGTATACTTTTCCATCATTTTTATAAGCTTTTAATCCTTCAAACACAGTTTGCCCATAATGAAATACAATTGCCGACGGGTCAAGACAAATATCGCCGTATGGAACGATTCGAGCATCATGCCATCCTTCATCTTTATTGTAATCCATTATAAACATGTGATCCGTGAAATGTTTACCAAATCCCAATTTATTTAAATCGGTGATTTTTCCCTTGGGATTATTGTTTTTTTCAAATTTTATTTCCATCCTTTACCCCCTTATATTTAACTGTATAATGTAAATCCATGTTCTATCAGTTTGTTTTTAATTTGCTGAATATGATTTGCATTTCTGGTTTCTGCTTTAATATTCAAAACACAACTGAAAATTTCATTGGTTCTTTCCAAAGTATTGTATTCAACCCCTATTACATTTGCTCCTTCATCGGAAATCACTTTGGATACCGCTGCAAGCTCTCCCGGTTTGTCCGTAAGTATTATGCTGAGAGTCGTGTTTCTACCTGTTGAAATCAAACCTTTTGTTATTATTCTTGAAAGTATGTTTACATCAATATTTCCGCCTGACAAAATCGCCACGGTCTTTTTATTTTCTACATCTACTTTGTTGTGCATCGTTGCTGCAAAGGAGACTGCTCCCGATCCCTCGCAAATGAGTTTTTGTTTTTCAAGTATCGCAAGAATTGCCGATGCTATTTCAGATTCTGTGACTGTTACTATCTCGTCAACATATTCCTTTATTATTCCATAGGTTATGTCTCCGGGTTTTTTTACGGCAATACCGTCAGCAAAGGTATTGACCATTTTCAGTTCTGAAATTTCTCCTGAATCTATGGACTCTTTCATAGACGGAGCGTTAGCTGCCTGAACTCCTATTATTTTTGTGTCGGGTTTAAGAGTTTTGATTACAAAGGCTATTCCGCTTATTAATCCGCCACCGCCAATGGGTACAATCACTTGGTCAACATCTACAAGTTGATTTAAAATTTCAAGCCCTATAGTTCCTTGTCCTGCAATCACATCTATATCATTAAAGGCATGAATATAAGTTTTGTTGTATTTTTCGTTATATTCCTGAGAGGCTTTGTATGCGTCATCATAGTTGTTGCCTTTAAGTATTACTTCCGCCCCGAAGGCCTTGGTAGCTTCAACCTTTGATATGGGTGCGTTCTCCGGCATGAATATCGTGCATTTAACACCTAATTCTCTACAGGATAAAGCTACTCCTTGAGCGTGATTACCTGCCGATGTTGCAACTACTCCTTTGGTTTTTTCATCCTTTGAAAGTTGAGATATTTTGTTATATGCTCCTCTTATCTTAAAAGAACCTGTGATTTGTAAGTTTTCTGTTTTTAAGTATATGTTTTCCCCCAAATTTCTTGCGTGAATTAAGTCCGTCCTTCTCACTACAGGATTGAGTTTAAAGGATGCACTATAAACTTTATCCAACGTTAACTTATTATCCATTATTTAAGCACCGCCCCTTTGTCAGAGCTTGTTACAAGTCTTCTGTACCTGTTTAACCAGCCACCGACTTTGTTTATTTCAAGAGGTTCGAAATTTGCCATCCTCTTTTCCAATTCTTCTTCTGAAATTTTTAAATTCAGAGAATAATTGGGAATGTCTATTTCTATTATATCTCCTTCTTCTATTATTCCGATTTCTCCACCAAGTGCCGCTTCAGGAGAAATGTGACCGATAGATGCACCTCTTGAAGCTCCCGAAAATCTTCCATCCGTTATGAGAGCTACGCTTTTATCCAGTTTCATACCCGCAAGAGCAGATGTGGGATTTAACATTTCTCTCATTCCGGGTCCTCCCTTGGGCCCCTCATATCTTATTACAACTACATCTTTTTCTTTTATCTTTCCCGAATAAATTGCCTCTATAGCTTCATCTTCAGAGTTAAATACTCTGGCAGGCCCACTGTGTCTGAGCATTTCAGATGAAACCGCCGATCTTTTAACTACAGCTCCCTTTCTTGCAATATTCCCGAAAAGTATTGCCAATCCCCCCACCTCGGAATAGGGATTATCGATAGGTCTTATTACTTCTTCGTTGCAATTTTGAGCATCCTTTATGTTTTCCGCTAAAGTTTTTGCTGTTGCCGTGATAACTTCAGTATTTAATAAATTTTTGCTTGCAAGTTGTGCTTGAACGGCTTTAATTCCACCGCTATAGTATAAATCCTCCATGTGATGCGGTCCGGCAGGAGCCAAGTGACAGAGGTTGGGTACTTTTTCACTTATTTTATTAAATAAATTTAAATCCACATCGATATTTGCTTCACTTGCAATTGCCAATAAATGGAGGACTGTATTCGTAGAACATCCCAGAGCCATGTCACAAGCTATGGCATTTTTAATTGAAGTTTCGTTGATTATGTCTTTGATTTTTATGTCTTCTCTCAAAAGATCCATTATTTTAGATCCGGTGTCCTTTGCAAGTCTGTATCTTTCAGAATACACGGCAGGTATTGATCCGTTTCCCGGCAACGCAAGTCCTATGGCTTCAGATAAACAGTTCATGGAATTTGCAGTGTACATTCCCGCACACGAACCGCAGGAAGGACATACGGCTTTTTCCATTTCATACAATTCTTCTTCTGTTATCAAGTTTGCCTTAGCAGCGCCAACTGCTTCAAATATGCTTGATAAGGACAATGACTTTCCGTTTTTTTCTCCTGCAAGCATGGGACCTCCGCTGACCAATATAGTAGGAAGATTAAGTCTTAATGCACCCATTATCATGCCCGGAACTATTTTGTCGCAATTGGGGACAAGTACAAGTGCATCTAATCCGTGAGCAATAGCCATGGTTTCCACGCTGTCGGCAATCAACTCTCTGCTGGGAAGAGAGTACTTCATTCCCACATGTCCCATAGCTATCCCATCGCATACTCCTATGGAGGGTATGGTGATAGGCGTTCCTCCGTTCATGAGAATTCCTGTTTTAACCGATTCGGTTATTTTATCGAGATACATGTGTCCCGGAACTATTTCACTGTATGCTGATATTACTCCTACAAGAGGCCTTTCCAATTGCTCCTTGGTGTATCCCAAAGCATAAAATAACGACCTGTTGGGTGCTCTTTCAACACCCCTCACTACGTTATCGCTTTTTAAATTCATAAGTGCCTCCTATTTCTTTAACCAACTCATCATAGAACGAAGTTCCTTTCCAACCTTTTCAAGTTGATGTTGTGCTTCTTTTTTTCTTGTAGTTAAAAATCTTATTTTTCGTCCGCTGCTGAATTCGCTCATGAATCCGCTGGCAAATTTACCTGTTTGAATATCATCAAGTACTTCCTTCATATTCTCTCTTGTTTCTTCTCCGATGATTTTTTTGCCGGTGATGTAATCTCCATATTCGGCAGTGTTTGAAATTGAATTTCTCATGCTTGCAAATCCACCCGCATTTATCATGTCTACAATCAATTTCATTTCATGAATACACTCAAAATAAGCCATTTCAGGTTCATATCCCGCTTCTACAAGAGTTTCAAATCCCGCTTTCATAAGTTCGGTTACTCCTCCGCAAAGTACTGCTTGTTCTCCGAAAAGGTCCGTTTCCGTCTCTTCTTTAAAGGTTGTTTCAAGTATTCCGGCTCTTCCGGCTCCAATTCCTGAAGCATAGGCAAGAGCGACTTCTTTGGCATTTCCGCTTGTGTCTTGATGGATAGCTATCAAAGATGGAACTCCGTATCCTTTTTCATATTCACTTCTGACGGTATGTCCCGGACCCTTAGGCGCAACCATACACACATCAAGATCTTCAGCCGGTGTAACTAAATTGTAATGGATATTGAATCCGTGCGCATACATCAAAGTGTTTCCCTTTTCCATGTAAGGAGCTACTTGTTCATTATAAACATCTGCCGACACCTCATCTGGTACAAGCATCATGACAATATCGGCTCTTTTTGCAGCTTCGGAAACTTCGAAAACTTCAATTCCGAACTCTTCAGCCTTTTCCTTTGACTTGGAGTTTTTCGCCAAACCTACTATTACATTCACTCCACTTTCCTTTAAGTTCATTGCATGAGCATGTCCTTGTGAGCCAAATCCGATTATTGCAATTGTCTTTCCATTTAAAACATCAAGGTTACAATCTTTGTCATAATATTTTTTTATCATTTTTTACACTCCTTAGATTCTCTTCATTGCCGTTATACCGGTTCTGCAAACTTCTACTACATCATACTTTTTAAGAACATTTAAAAAAGCATCCACCTTGATGGGTTTCCCCGTAATCTCCATGATTATGCTTTCCGGAGATAAATCTACTATGCTCGCTTTATATATATCCGCTATTTGTTTGAGCTCTGAAATGGCGATTTTTTCCACATTTATTTTAATCAACACTATTTCACGCATAACGGTGTTGTCTTCTTGAAGTATTTCTATTTTTATTACTTCTTCAAGTTTTTCCGTTTGACTTATGAGTTGTTTTAATTCGTTTTTATCCGCCAAGGTAGTCAATGTGATCATCGACAGCCCTTCTTCCTTAGTAAAAGATACGGTTAAACTTTCAATGTTAAATCCTCTTCTTGCAAACATTGAAGATATTCTTGCTAAAATACCGGCATTGTTCTCAACCAGTATGCTAACAATATTTAATTTTTTCATATCATCACTCCACTATAATATCATCAACTGTTCCGCCCGCCGGAATCATAGGAAATACTCGCTCATCATTATCTATCTTAACTTCTACCACTACAGACTTAGGTGCTGCAATTGCCTTTTCAAAGGCCTCTGTGAATTCCTTAAAGGTTTTACAGCTATATCCTTGAGCTCCTAAGGCTTCAGCAAGTTTTACATAATCTGTCGTTTGTTTTACATCTGTAGCGGAATATCTGTCATTGTAAAGAAGATGTTGCCATTGTCTTACCATTCCAAGAGCCGAATTATCCATTACTACTGTAATTATTTTTATACCGTTATTTATAGCTGTCAGTATTTCATTGAAATTCATATTGAAGGAACCGTCTCCTGTTATATGAACTACAGGTCTGTCCGGATTTCCTATTTTGGCTCCTATTGCCGCTCCATATCCGTAACCCATGGTTCCAAGTCCTCCACTTGTCAAGAATGATCTCGGTTTGGTTCTTCCGCAGTACTGAGCAGTCCACATTTGATGTTGTCCTACATCCGTCACAAATATCATATCTTCTCCAAGCCTTTTTGATATGTGTTGGATTACACTATGAGGTTTTATAATTTCATCGGAATCTTCAGGAATATAATCTTCTTTTCTGAGTTCTTTGATTTCACTGAGCCACGCTTCTCTTTTTTGTTCCTCTATATAGGGAACAAGTCTTGTCAGCATATCTTTAATGTCCCCTACTAATCCATAATCGGCTATTACATTTTTATCTATTTCCGATTTATCTATGTCCATATGAATAATCGTCGCATTTTTTGCAAATTTCTTGGTATTTAAAGCAACTCTATCCGAAAATCTAACTCCACAGGCAATGAGCAAATCACATTGTGCTATTGCAAAATTTGAACTTACTCTCCCGTGCATTCCAAGCATTCCAAGATTTAAATCATCTTCATACCCCAATACTCCAATGCCCATTATGGTGTTGCAGGCGGGGATGTTGCTTTTGTGAATCAATTCCCTAAGCTCTTTAAATCCTCCCGATGCCGTTACTCCGCCTCCGCAATATAAAATAGGCTTTTTGGATTTATTTATGCATTCCGCAATTTCCTTTATTTCTTTTTCACTTACATTTTCGTAATTTTTTTCATATTCAAGTGTTTTTTTAGGTTCGTATTCGGAAAGTTCGGACATTATGTCCTTGGGAACATCAATTAGCACAGGTCCTTTTCTGCCTGATCCCGCAATCATAAAAGCACGTCTTATAGTATCTTGAAGATATCTCACATCTCTAATTATGAAATTGTGCTTAGTGATAGGCATTGTAATTCCCACTATATCTATTTCCTGAAAAGAATCCTTTCCTATTAAACTTCTGCTGGCATTTCCTGTTATTACAACCATGGGAATTGAATCCATATAGGCTGTTGCAATACCTGTTACAGTATTTGTAGCTCCCGGACCCGATGTAGCGATTACAACCCCCGTCTTTCCTGTAGATCTTGCAAATCCGTCGGCAGCATGGGTTGCTCCCTGTTCATGACTTGTTCTTATATGTCTTATTTGATCTTTATAATCGTAAAGTGCATCATAAATATCAATTACCGCTCCGCCGGGATACCCGAAAACAGTTTTCACACCTTCATCGATCAAAGTTCTTATTATTATATCTGCTCCTCTTATTCTCATATTACCACCTTTATTTTTGTAATATTTCAATCATAGGTCTTTGATTGCGACCGAAACTTATATTTACATCCAAGTTGTACAATTCCTTTAAGTTGTCATCAGTTAAAATATCTTTTTTCCTTCCCGCTTTTAAAACTCTTCCGTTTTTTAAAAGCAGCACATGAGTTATCTTCGAACAAATTTCAGAAATATCGTGAGTTATATAAATCAAATTTGTATTTTCTATACCTTCCAGCACCTTTAAAATCTGCTCTCTTTGATAGAGATCCAAACTGGAACAAGGTTCATCCAAAATCAGTAATTTAGGCTTACTTATCAGACTTCTGAGTATCATGGTTTTTTTCTTCTCACCTGCTGATAAATTTCCATATTTTTTATCCCTGTAGTTGAAAAAATCGAATTCTTTAAGAAAATCCTCCGTCTTACTTTTTTCTTCATCACTTTCCATTTCGTAAATTCCTATTCTATTTTTTAAACCTGACAACACCACCTCATAGACCGTCTCCTTTCCTAAGACATCATTGAATTTGTCCATAGTTGATGAAACTATACCTATCTTTGATTTTACATGGTTCCAATTTCCCTTGCCGAACCCAATTCCAAAGGCTTTTATACTGCCCTTTGATGCGATAGTGTACGCCATGAGCATGGAAAATATTGTGGATTTACCGGACCCGTTGGGTCCGAGAACAGCCCAGTTTTCTTTGTCCTTAATTTTAAAACTGACATCATCTATTAAAATATCTCCATTTCTTATGAAATATATATTTTTAAATTCAATCATCTGATCAATCCTTTGCAAGGTATTAAAAAATCCCGAAGATAATCTTCGGGACGAATGTGCGCGATACCACCCAACTTATTGAATAAACTCAATCACTTGTGATTTCTAACGGAAACTGACCGTCAACTCTTACTGAATTTCGGAATTGAAACCGGAAAATGATACAACTTAATTTTGTTTGTCATTTCACACCTGCCAATGACTCTCTGAAAACTACGCTAAATTGCTTGTTTTTCCTATGTTTTTAAAATATTAAAAGGAATTATACTATAATAATTTTCTCTTGTAAAGTATAAAAAGTCACTTTTTTGTGCTTTTTTTGTAAAATTTTGATTTATTTTTGTACAATTTATTAAGAAAACGAATTGCAAAATTTCCTTTTAGTTTTATTAAATCAGCTTCTTTGATTGTGAAAATGTTTTTATTTACACCCTTATTCAAAAAAATATTTTTATTTATTGTTTTAAAATTTTATATAATAATTATTTCATCCAAATGAAATTTAAATGAACGATCGATATTTACCTTCTTTAAAGATGTTTTTTAACATAAAACTCAAATATAATAAAACAAAAAACAGGCAAAATCTTACATAGCTCTGAGACATTGCCTGTTTTTAATATGAGTTTTTAAATATTATTTAACTTCTTCTGAGTTTTCCCAAAGACCGTGAATGTTGCAGTAACTCATTGCATAAACTACACCCTTTTTATCTGTCTTTACGCATGCTTGTACATAGGGTTTGGAGAATACTTCTTCTTCCCCATGAGCTGAAAAATTATATTCTCCAACTTCTATTGGAAATTTAAATCCTTCCGGTTGGAAGAAAACTTTTATCCATCCGATATGATGTTCTAAAGTATTGGGATGTTCAATTTCTTCTCCAACTTGAGCAGTTATTAAAAGACAATCTTCCTTTTGTTCTACATGAAGTACAGGTACGTGCTTTTCATTTTTCCAATCTCCTGATTGAACTAATTCAGTTAATTTTTTCAATTTAAAAAACCTCCTAAAGTTTTAAATATCTTTGATTACCTTATTAGTTTACCCATTTTTATGAAAAAACTACAGAAAATATATAATTTTTAATTTCCACTGATTTCCAAAATTTCATAATATCCCCAAAAATCTTCATCAACATCTTTGAATATGTCCTTTTGGCTGTACTTGTTCATGAATAAAATATTCGGTTCCCTTTTTAATATCTTGTTTAAAACAGTAGCCACTTCCGTTCTCGTTATAGGGTCTTCGGGATAGAATTTATCTGCGCTTCTTCCCTTCATATAGCCCATGGATGTCACGGCGTCAATGTATTCTTTGCCCCAAAAATCCTTTTTGACATCTTTAAACTCAATTGCAGAATAATTTTTTTCCGATTTAGTGAATTTTGAGATTACACTTGCAAATTCCGCCCTTGTAATTGAGCTTTCAGGTTTGAAAGTGTCATCGGAATATCCTCCGAATATTTCTTCCTTTTGCATATATCCTATGGCATCAGCATACCACTTATCTTGAGATACATCTTTAAAGGTGGAATAATATCCCACGGGATCTTTGCCGTAATCTATTTTTGCCAATACAAAGGCAACTTCAGCTCTGGTCATGTCTTTTTCCGGACCGAAAGTTCCGTTTGCATATCCTTTCATGATGGGTTTTCTTATAAAAGAAACTGCTTCTTTTATTGCATTTATAGCAGCACTTATCTCGCTATTTGTTACATCGCTCTTAACTTGAATGTACTGACCGTTGGCAATTGCCGCCACAAGTCTGGCACTGTCCTCTCTTGTGGATTTCGATGTATTCAGCGACTTGGACATTCTGACATAGTCATCAAGCATTTGCATATTTTCTCTTGCATTTGATTTTAACGAATCATCTATCATAGGTGCTGATATATATTTATCTTCAGCATCTTTTACCACTGAGATTTCTTCGGCAAAATATTCTTTGCCCTCTAATAAATACTTACTTCTCACAATTAATTTCGTTCCTGTTTCCTGAGGATTTATTGCGATTTGAAAACTTCCATCTTCAGTCGCTTTAGATGTATTTATTACTTCATCGCCCTTTAATAAACTCACCTCTGCTCCCGGTGAAGTTTTTCCGGAGATATATTTAAAATTTGAATAGATACTGTTTAAAACGAGCTGTCCCGTCTCAACCTTAGTATTTGATGTCAAATTTTTTTGTACGGAGTTTTCAACTCCCTTTCTGTCCACATAGGCTAGAACAAAGGAATTTTCAAAGGTATTGCCATCGGCATCTTCTCTTACCTCAGCACTGATATCCACACTGAATTTATTTACTCCTCCAAGAAATTCCGTTTCATTGACTGAAAGAGTAACCAAATTTTGGGTATTATCCTTAATCTCTGTCACGTTTAATGTTATCTTTGACTCTATGGGTTTAATTCCTCTAAATACAGCATTATTTACTTTTAAATTATCATCCACTAAGACCGTTACAGCAAAGGATCTGTACTTGCTTTGATAATCTTCAGGCAATTCCACGTTTAATCTATAATTTAATTCATCACCCTTATTCGCCTTGTATACTGCAGGTTGTTCAAGAACCACTAAAATATCCTCCGCCGCATAGCTTGTGTTTGTAATAAACAAGCTAAATAATAGCATTAAGCAGAAAAATAACGTAATTCCGGACATTTTTTTCATTAAATCACCCCTTTGTCTTATTATATTGTATTAAAAGCTAAAATATTATTAAGTTATCGTTACAAATTTTTTACAATAAAAAAGCGGCTTTAAAAAACCGCTTGATTTCTACATAAATGCCGCTTCAATTACAGGACTTACTATTCGAAGGAAGAATATTACTGCAAGTATTGTAATCATCGGTGTAAGTTCTTTTCTTTTTCCTGTTATGAATTTCAAGAACACAAAGGACATTATTCCGAAGCTTATCCCCTCAGCGATTGAATAGGCAAAGGGCATAAGTGTAATTGTCAAAAATGCCGGTACAGCTTCGGTGAAATCGTCAAAATTGATTTCTTTTATGGGACTCATCATAAACAAACCTACCATTACCAAAGCCGCTGATGTAGCCTCCGCCGGTACTATTGCAAATAATGGGAACAAAAATAGTGAAATTAAAAAGAAAAATGCAGTTGAAAGAGCGGTTAATCCCGTTCTTCCTCCGTCTGCAACTCCACTTGCGGATTCTACAAAGGTGGTGACCGTACTTGTTCCTAAAAGAGCTCCGGCTACTGTTCCTATAGCATCTGCCATCAAGGCTTTTCCTACATTTGGAAGTTCTCCCTTTTCGTTTATCATTCCGGCTTTTGTAGCAACCCCCGTAAGAGTACCTATGGTGTCAAACATGTCTACAAATAAGAATGTAAACATTACTGAAAACATTTCAAAGGTAAATATTTTCTCAAATTCCAGTTTAAAAGCTATACTGCTTAAAGACGGCGGCATCGTAAAAATTGAAGTCTCGGGTAAATGTGACACACCTAAAATAATTGCAACGATTGTAGCCCCTATGATTCCGAATAAAAGAGCTCCCTTTACATTTTTTGCCAATAAAAATGCCATTAAGGCAAGGGCGAAGAAAAATACCACAGCATTTGGAGTAAGCAGATCTCCAAGAGCAAGAATAACTCCATCTCCCTGCTTTACAATGCCCACATTTGAAAATCCTATAAAGGATATAAATAATCCTATCCCCACACTCACCGCATTCTTTATGGCTACGGGAATCGATGTGAATATCGCCTCTCTTATGCTAAAGGCACTTAATAAAATAAATATAATACCCTCGATAAATACCGCTGTAAGAGCATATTGCCAAGTATGTCCATAGGACAACACAACTGTATAGGTAAAAAATGCATTAAGTCCCATGCCCGGCGCAAGTCCGAAGGGCAGATTTGCATACAGACCCATGACAAGCATAGCTATTACCGATGAAATTATAGTCGCAGTAAAGACCGCACCCTTATCCATACCTGTTTCAGAAAGGATATTGGGGTTTACTATAAGTATGTAAGACATCGTCATAAAAGTAGTAAGTCCCGCCATAATTTCTGTTCTAACATCGGAGTTGGCTTCTTTTAAGCGAAACTTCCTTTCAAAAAAACTGTTTTCCATATTATTTTTTTAACCTCCTTTTCATACAGACATTATACCAAACTTTAAATCTATTATGTAGTTTCTTCCTTTGTTGTTATAAAAGTTTTTCTTTGACATCTTTTCGTAAAAAATAAATATAAAACGGGTATAATAGATAATTAAGGAGGTTCATATGAATAAATATAAATTAATTACCGAAGAATATATAGATGATGTAGCTTCCACGGCAAAAATATACGAACACTTAAAAACCAAAGCCAAGGTGCTTATACTTTCAAATAACGATGAAAATAAAGCCTTCAGTATTTCCTTTAGAACTGTTCCCGAAGACTCCACAGGAGTCCCTCATATCGTGGAGCATTGTGTGCTTTCAGGTTCTCGAAAATATAGAACTAAAGAACCTTTTATGGACATGATAAAGGGCAGCATGCAGACATTTTTAAATGCAATGACTTATCCTGATAAGACCATGTACCCTGTCAGCTCCAGAAATAAAAAGGACTTCTACAATCTCATGGACGTCTATCTCGACTCAGTATTCTATCCGCTGATGTATGAAAAGGAGGAAATTTTCAGACAGGAGGGCTGGCATTACGAGCTTGAGGACAAAGATTCTGAGTTGACTTACAACGGAGTAGTCTACAATGAAATGAAGGGTGTTTATTCCGATGAGCAAAATATTGTTTCCGATTTAATAACATTCAATCTACATGAAAATTCTTCCTACGGTGTGGATTCAGGAGGAAATCCCGAAGACATTCCGAATCTGAGCTATGAAAACTTTTTAGCCTTTCATAAAAAATTCTACCATCCTTCAAATTCTTATATATATTTATACGGAGATTTAGATATGGAAGAAGCTCTTGAGTATATAGATGAAAATTATCTGTCTGATTTTGATTACAAGGAAATTGACTCGCAAATAAAATTAAATATTCCCTTTGATGAACCCAGGACAGTTCATGGAACTTTTAGCGCATCTGAAATTAAAGATGATGAGCACAAAGACTATTTAGCTTATAGCTGGTGCATCGGAAAAAGCGATGACAAACTGGATTCCTTCATGCAAAACTTTTTAATTGAACTCCTTGTAAATTCAAATTCAGCTCCTATAAAAAGAGCTTTGCTTGAAAAAAATCTCGCAGAAGATGTCTACGCAGAAGGCTCCTCTTCTCTTGCTTTGGATATTTCCATAATTGCAAAAAACACCGATTCTTCCAGAAGCGAAGAGTTTAAAAAAACTATATTTGACACTTTAAAAAGCATAGTCAAGGAAGGACTGGATAAGGATTTACTTGAAGCGACTTTAAATAAATTTGAGTTTTCTTTCCGTGAAGGCGGCGGAACTATGAAATCCATCATATACAACATAAGGGCGATGAATTCCTGGTTATATGATAAGTCGCCCATTGATGGTTTAAAGACAAATGACTTGATCAAAGAACTAAGAGAGAATATAAACTCTGATTTTTTTGAAAAATATATAGAAGAAAAACTTTTAAATAACAACTATGCCCTTCTTCTTATTGCCGAACCTGAAATTGATAAAGACAAAAAAACAAATCAAAAAACAAAAAACAAATTGCAAGACTATAAAAATTCTTTAGAGCCATGGGAAATCCAAGACATGATTGATGAAACACACAAGCTCTTTGATTTTCAACTTTCCGAGGACAGCCCTGAAGATAAATCGACCATACCCACCCTTGAAATATCGGATATAAATAAAGAAATAACCCATATACCCATGGAGATAACAAAAAAAGAAGACAAGACTTATCTATTCAGTGAACAATTCACAAATGAAATAAGCTATGTTACCTTTTCCTTTGACGCCTCTCATGTCAAAAAAGATGAAGTTGCAAATTTGTCCTTGCTGTCCGACTTAATAGGCAAATTGTCTACAAATCAATTCGATTATGCAAAATTAGATTCGGAAATTTACAAGGTTTTGGGAAATTATTCTTTAAATCCCGTAGTATACGCAAACTATAAAAATAGTGATGAAATAAACCCCAGGTTTAATGTTTCCTTTAAAACTCTGGATATAAACTTTGAAAAATCCTTAAATCTGATTAAAGAAATACTTTTAAACACACAGCTCGATGATAAAAACAGAATTAAAGAAATACTACAAATGGAAAAATCCGCAGACGAATCCACTCTTTTACAAAACGGTCATGTGATAATGATTGAAACGGTAAAAAGCTATTTCTTAAAACAATCCGACTACGCTTCAAAGATAAGCGGACTTGAAAATTATTTTTATCTTAGGGATTTAGTTTCAAACTTTGAAGAAAAATGGGATGAATTCAGGTTATCTCTTGAGGGTTTAATGAAAAGTTTTATAAACAGCAGGAATTTGATAGTCCATTTTACGGGATCAAGAAAATCCTATGAAGAAAATTCAAAATTCATAGAAAATTTTATAAGTCAACTACCTGATGAACCTATAAAGAAACAGGAATATGAATTTAAAAAACAACAAAAAAATCAAGGCTTCTCTCTTCCCGCAAATGTTCAATACATTTCAAAAGGTTATGATTTAAAGGAGTTGGGGGCAGAGTACAACGGAGCTTTTTCAGTACTTGCCAATATACTTTCATCCACCTATCTACACGACAACATAAGGGCAAAGGGTGGAGCCTATGGTGCGGGCATCAGGCTTTCAATGTCTTCTGATGTCGAAACTTACTCCTATAGAGACCCCAATCTGACAAAGACCATAGAAGTATATGACAATATGGATAAATTTGTTGAAAATTTAAATCTTGATGAAAAAGATATAAAAAACTTTATAATCGGAACTATGAACGTATTTGATCCCATGCTTTCACCACAAGGAAAGGGAAATTTAAGTTTTACCAGGTATATGTCATCAATAACCGAGAAAGAAATATCCAATTTCAAAAATGAAGCCATAAATACAAAGCTTGAAGACTTAAGAAGCTTAGCTCCACTACTAAAAAAAGCCATGGATAAAAATTATATGTGTGCCATCTGCGGAGATGGGGTATTAAATGACAACAAGGATTTATTTAAGGAAATAATAAATCTTAAATAAGGAGGGCAATATGATTAATATAGTATATGAAGAAAACAAGGACAGAGCGGCAGCCTATGACGGTGACAAACTTGTAGGACAATGCACCTATTCAAAATCTGACAACAATTGGATAGTTGAACATACTTTAGTAGATCCGGAATATGGCGGACAGGGAATCGCGGCAATGCTCGTAAAAGAAGTTGTAGACAGAGCTCGTGAAAAGGGTGTAAAAATAGTTCCTGTTTGCTCCTATGTGCAAAGAGAATTTGAAAAAAAAGAAGAATATAAAGATCTTTTAGCAAAAAAATAATGGCTTATAAGCCATTATTTTTATTTATTTTCTAATTTTTCGAGAAATTCTTCAGCTCTTGATATAAATTCCTTGAGTACATGAATTCTCGCATGCTTTTTAGATTCTCCTGAAACCACCGTCCAAGGTGCATAAGCGGTTGATGTCTTATAGAGCATCTCATCCATGGCATCTATATATTCATCCCACTTTTCTCTGTTCCTCCAGTCTTCTTCGGTTATTTTATAGGGTTTTTCCAATTCTCTGGCTTTAAATCTCGATTGTTGTTCATCCTTTGATATTATTAAAAGATATTTTATCAAAAGAGTTCCATAATCAACCAATTCTTTTTCCATATTGTTGATTTCACCATAGGCTCTCAACCATTCGTATTCGTTGGCAAAGCCCTCAATCCTCTCAACCATAACTCTTCCATACCAACTTCTGTCAAATATCGTCATGTACCCATCCTTGGGAAAGTTATTATAAAACCTCCAAAGATAGTGATGATCTTTCTCCAAATCCGACGGAGCTGAAGTGGGGTTTATGTTGTAAGATCTCGCATCTATTCTTCCGAGTAATCTTTGAATTGCTCCTCCCTTTCCTGCGGCATCCATCCCCTCAAATACCAAAACCACCGGCACATTCTTTGTGTGAAGAGCGTATGCCAACTCACCTGCTTTTTTTTGCAGAGAATCAAGCTCGTCATATTCCTGTTCTAATTCCGTGCTCAATTTAAAATCCTTTAAACTATTCTCTGCTTTATATATCGGGTGTTTCCAATTATTTTCCAGGTTTCTTCTTTGCCTTATATCCTGAATCTGTCTTTCTATTATCTCTATGGTAGTTCCTAAGACATGTTTAGATGCAATTTTTCTGTCTTCTGACGATACTACATTCCAAGGAGAAAAAGAAAAATTCGTACTGTTTATCATCAAGTCGAAATGTTCAAAATATTTTTCATAGTGCTCGTTTTGATCAATATCTTCCTTTCCAACTAAAAATTTTCTATATTCATCCTTTAGATAGTCATCTATTGCTTCTTTTTGTCTATCTTTGCTTTCATGGAGAAAGAATTTTATCAGTATTGTATGGTCATCATTGAGCATTTTTTCAAGATTCATGATTTGTTTTATTCTCAACCTTTGAATTTTGTCATCGCTCTTTAAATCATTGAACATATGATAGTACATACTCCTGTCAAAAATGGCAAAATCTCCCTTTGCAGGAATTTTTTCCCAAAATTGAGAAGTATAGGAATAGTCATCTGTTTCGTCAAAATCTTCAAATATGGAGACTCTGTAGTGCTTTGCATCTAAATCCCTTACTAAATCATTGAGTACATATCCTTTGCCCGAAGACTCCCACCCGTCTATCATTATTATCACAGGTATGTTTTCCTCTATACAAATCCTTTGATGCTCTGCAAGAATATCTCCCAATTCTCCTCTTTTTTTATACTCATATCGGCTTTTAAATTTATCGAATTTAAAACTTTTTAACATCTTATCTATCTCCTCAAGTTATATTTTCTAAATATTTTTTTTATTATAACATTTATTATTAAAACAAAAAATAAAAACTGCCTGAATAAGCAGTTTTCGCGTTATTTATATATTTAAAATACTCTACTTTTTAGTCACATCTACCCATTGATAATCTCCGAGGATTTCTTCAAGTTCACAAAGAGAAAGCTTCACTGTGGAGTTTTCGGATCCTGCTGCAGGATATATTATTTCCTCTTCCTTCAAAGATTTATCCAAATATATTTTTGTGCTATCTTTTACGGCAAAGGGGCATACTCCGCCGGCTTCATGGCCTACTAATTCCAAAAGTTCATCTTTATCAAGCATTTTTGCCTTTTGTCTAAAGACTTCCTTGAATTTTTTATTGTCTATTCTTCTATCGCCCAAGGCAACTATGAGCACAGCCTCATTGTTTTTTTCATTTTTAAAGGCAAGGGTCTTAGCTATTTGACTCTCTCTTACTCCAAGTCTATCTGCCGCCAATTTTACCGTTGCTGTTGAAGTATCAAACACAACTACTCTGTCTTCTAAATTTCTATTTTTAAAAAATTCTCTCACTTTTTCAAAGGACAAATTTATCACTTCCTCCTATAATAACGGGGAAAGAAGTCTGCTTATTCCTTCTTTAAACTTTACCATAACACTTCTGCTTGCATAGTATTCTTTGGTGATTTCTATGGATTTTTCCACATCGGCTTTGAAATCTTCAACTAAAGAGCGATTTAATTGCTCATCAAATATGAAAGCATTTACTTCAAAATTCAATTCAAAGGATCTTATGTCGAAATTTGCCGTTCCGACACTGGATAAATAATCATCGCAAGTTATTACCTTTGAGTGCAAAAATCCCCCATCATACAAATATGCCTTTACACCCCATTGAATCAAATCTCCTAAAAATGATAGTGATGCCCAATGCACAAAAATATGATCTCTGGTTTTGGGGATCATTATATTGACATCCACTCCCGACAAAACAGCGGTTTTGATTGCATTGTACAGTCCATCATCAGGTATGAAGTAGGGTGTCTGAATGTATACGCTTTTTTTAGCGCGCGTGATCATTTTCCCATAGCCGTTTCTTATGGAATTTACTTTAGTATTGGGCCCACTTGTAACTATGCACATCTCGGTGTTGAGTTTTTCTTCCTCTTTAAAAGCATCGGGGATAATGGATATAAACCCTCCATCCTCTCTACCTGAGGCATATCGGTAATCAAGAAAAAATCTGAATTCCAAACCCACTACGGCGTCCCCTGTTATTCTCAAATGAGTATCTCTCCAAAAGCCGAACTTTTTATCCCTGGATACATACTCATCTGCGATGTTAAGCCCACCCACATATCCTATCATGTGATCTATTACTATTATCTTTCTGTGATTTCTATAGTTGATACGTGTATTTATGGTTTTAAAAAGCCCTGGGAAAAATATTTCTACCTTCACTCCGTTTCTTTTTAAATCTTCTCTATCTCTGTTTCTAAATTTTCTACCGCCCATTCCGTCTACAAGCAAGATAACCTCAAGCCCCTCTTGAGCTTTTTTCTTAAGAAGATCAATTAGTTCCATACCGAGTTCATCGGATTTAAATATATAAGTTTGAATATAAATAGCGGTTTTTGCATTGTTGATATCCTCAAATAATTGTTTGAACATATCCTTGCCGTCGTTGTACTTAATTACTGAATTTCTTGAATAAAGGAGCTCCTGTTCTCCCTTATTAAATAGTTCAATAATGTCTAAATAATTCTTTGTTCTTTCTTTTATGGGCTTTTTTCCACTTTTTATAAGATCCAATTGTGCAGAGGAAATTTTCCCGACATCTTCTTTTATAGAACCTCTCTTGTCAAACATTCTTTTCTTGGACAGGTCTTGTCCGATAAATAAATAGAGAATAAATCCAAAAATAGGAAGAAAATTTATTGCCATAACCCAAAGTAAAGTAGATATGGGTTTTCTTTTTTCAGCAAATATTATTATCATGCTGAATATAATATTTATGACAAAGAGCAGTGCATAGGATTTAAAAAACCAATTTATTGCACTTAAATAATCTTTTATCAAACCTTCACCTCATTATTTATATTTTTTTGATTTATACCTCGTTTGAGTGTTGAGTATTTTCTTTCTAATTCTGAAAAGCTTGGGTGTAATTTCTATTAATTCGTCATCTTCTATAAATTCAAGTGCATCTTCAAGGCTCATGTTCTTAACGGGAGAAAGCTTAAGGGCTTCATCTGATCCCGATGCTCTTACATTGGATTGCTTCTTTGTCTTTGTAATTGATACTTCCAATTCCACACCCTTTGGAGATGCCCCTACAACTTGACCTTCGTATACATCTTCTCCGGGTTTAACAAAAAGATCTCCTCTATCTTGAGCGTTGTGAAGTCCATAGGCGGAAGCTGTTCCTGTATCAAAGGATATTATTGAAGCGTCCACCCTTTTGGGAATATCTCCCTTGTAGGGTTCATAGGAATCAAATGTGGAATTAAGTATTCCGTTTCCCTTGGTGTCGGTTAAAAATTCAGATCTATAACCTATGAGTCCTCTTGCCGGAATGTTGAAAATAAGTCTTGTGTATCCGCCATTGGGTTCTTGAATTGAAACAAGTTCTCCCTTTCTGTTGCCAAGTTTTTCAATTACACTTCCGACAAATTCATTAGATACATCTATTGTTACCTTTTCCATGGGCTCAAGTTTTTTTCCTCCTTCATATTTAAAAAGCACTTGAGGTTTTGAAACTTGAAATTCATACCCTTCTCTTCTCATAGTTTCAATCAATACCGACAAATGAAGTTCTCCTCTTCCTGAAACCTTGAAACTGTCCGTTGTGTCAGTGTCTTCAACCCTTAAACTCACATCTGTTTGCAGTTCTTTATAAAGTCTTGCCCTTATTTGTCTGGATGTTAAAAATTTACCATCTCTGCCCGCAAAGGGTGAATCATTTACAGAAAAATTCATGGAAATTGTAGGTTCCGATATCTTTACAAATTCCAAAGATATGGGATGAACTGCAGATGATAGGGTATCTCCTATGTTTATATTCTCTATACCGGATACTGCTACTATGGAACCCGCTTTTGCTTCATCTACGGGAACCTTCTCAAGTCCTTCATATTCATAGATTTGAGAAATCTTTACCCTTTTAGGATCAGCCTCGCTTCTGAAGTTGCTCAGTACTATGCTGTCTCCCTCTTTATAAACCCCGCTCTCAACTCTGCCGACCCCTATTCTTCCCACATATTCATTGTAATCAATTGTAGAAATCAATAAAGCGAAGGGTTGATTTTCATCTGTACTCGGAGGAGAAATATACTTGAGTATGGTATCAAATAAATCCTTCATATCGTTTCTTTCATCATCTAAGTTAAGTTTTGCAATTCCTTGTTTAGCCGATGTAAATACGAAGGGACTTTCAAGAACTCTTTCACTGGCTCCAAGTTCTATAAATAAATCCAATACTTCATCTATTACCTCAGAAGGTCTGGCTTCCGGCCTATCAATTTTATTTATACATACAATCACATCAAGATTTAATTCAAAGGCCTTTTTTAATACAAACTTTGTCTGTGGCATAGGCCCTTCAAAGGCATCCACCAAAAGCAAGACTCCATTTACCATCTTCAGAACACGCTCAACCTCTCCGCCGAAATCAGCGTGTCCCGGAGTATCAATGATATTTATTTTAATATCGTTATATCTTACAGCCGTATTTTTTGAAAGTATGGTTATTCCTCTTTCACGTTCAATATCGCCTGAATCCATAACTCTGTCTTTTACCACTTGGTTTTTTCTAAAAATTCCCGACTGCTTTAAAAGCGCATCCACAAGAGTTGTCTTTCCGTGGTCTACATGTGCTACAATCGCTATATTTCTAATGTCATTATTGTTCATTTTCCTCAATCCTCTCGAAACTAAATTATACCATAATCTAAAACAATAATTCGTCAACTCTTTGTGAGTTTTTAAGTTTTAATGTTATTTTTCTTACATAATATAGAATTTTATCAACCTGCACCGAAAATTATTTTCTTTGCGCTTAAAATTTTAAAACTCTGTTGTTTTAAAATAAAAAACAGACAGTCATAATTTATAACTATCTGTCGATTTTCATTTAAAAGGATATTTTTTCTTTCATAAACCTTATTGCCTCTTCAAGCATTTGTGTAGTCAATTGATGATAAGTATACTCAAATTTTTTAAAATATATCAATTCCTTATTTTTGTACTTGTCTTTGACTTCATTGTAAAATTTTTCCATGGAATTCGGATCAACCACGCTATCTTCTGCTCCGTTGAAAAGTATCAGTGGCCTGTCCGATAAATCATCAGCTTGCACAAGAGGGTTCATCTGAATTAAAAAATCGTTCATTCTAAGTCTTTCATAGGATACCTCTTCTTCCCCTTCAATTAAACTATTGGCAATCCAACTCCAATCCATAGTTCCGTTAAAGAGGAGAGCGACTTTTAAGTTTTTCTTAAAGGTAAAAAGTCCACCTGCTGTAATAGCGCCCATGGAATGACCTCCTACAGCTATATTATCTTCATCTACATCAAGATTTTCAATTAAAAATTTATAGATCTTGGGAAACTCTTCAACGTTATGCATTAAAACTCTCGGAAAATAGTTTTTTAATGTTTTTGCTTTTTCATAGCTCAGAGTTCCTCTTTCGCCATGAAGTCTTGATTCGGGAAGCACAACTCTATACCCATAAGATGCTAAAATATTTCCTCTGAAAATTTGATTTTTTGCATCGCTTGACCACCCGTGATAAAATATGATAGTTTTTTTTGTTTTTTCTTGAGTCTTCGGAGTTAGTACATAAAGTGGAATATCATCCACATATGTTTTCTCAAAATCTACAAAATCAGATAATAAATATTTCACATTTACCTCCTATAATTGCCAATTCGGCGGCTCTATATTGTTATCTTCCAAAAATTTATTCGCTCTTGAAAAGGGCTTTGACCCGAAAAAACCTCTGTTTGCCGACAAGGGTGAGGGGTGTACTCCTTTTATTATCAAGTGTTTAGGATTTTTTATAAGTTTTTCCTTGGATTTTGCATGATTGCCCCAAAGTATAAATACAAGAGGCTCTTCTCTTTGAGCAAGAAGCTCTATTACTCTATCGGTGAATATTTCCCATCCGATTTTTGAATGGCTCATGGGACTGTGAGCTCTTACGCTAAGGGTGGTATTTAAAAGCATTATTCCCTGTTTGGCCCAATTTACAAGATATCCATTCTCCGGAATATACACATTTAAATCCGAATTTAACTCCTTAAATATATTTACAAGAGAAGGTGGAATTTTTACTCCTTCTTTAACTGAAAAAGCGAGCCCATGCGCCTGATTCAAATTATGGTAAGGATCTTGTCCAAGTATCAACACCTTTACATCACAATAATCCGTGTACTTAAAGGCATTGAATAAATCTCTTGCAGGTGGAAATACCTGAAAGTCTCTATATTCTTCTATGAGCATTTTTCTGAGTTCTTGATAATATGGTTTATTAAATTCATCTTTTAACAATTCATCCCACTTATTTCCGAATTTTATCAAAATATCGCCTCATTTAATCAAATTGTGCAAAAATCCCTGTTTGCTTTCCTCTTTTATAAATCGTCCCAGTTCCTTTGAATTTTCCTTTTTATAAAAAATAATCAAGGTGTCTCCCGCTTCAAAAATTGTATTGCCTCTTGGAATTACTACGCTTTGATCTTTTCTAACTATACCTCCGATAAGAATTCCCTTGGGCATTTGAACCTCTTTTACACGCTTTCCTATTGTAGAGCTGTCCTGCCTTATCTTAAGCTCCATGACCTCCGCTTGACCATTGAAGGTCATATGTGTGGATATTCCCCTGTCTCCGTTTAATGTTTTGATAATTATATTTGATGCAATATCCAAAGGGTTTAAAACAGCAGTTAAGTTTAAATCGTCAAGTATGTTTACATAATCTGTAGTTATTATTTTTATCATGACCTTATCTATGTTG